>JAXMCP010000031.1:0-96308 GCA_046349295.1 Reyranellaceae bacterium | reverse complement strand
TGCTGGATGGCATCGAAGGGCAGGTTTCTTACGCGACGCCGCTCCCCCGCAACATCGAGGACTGCGTGGATTGCTGCCGTGGCGACCGTCGCCGCCTGCTTCATCGGCGCCTCGCCGAGCCAGCGCGTGCCATCGGTCGTGTCGACGCCCAGCGCCACCGTGCTCCAATCCAGTGCGAGCAGGGCAATGTCGGCGCGTTCGCCGGCGATCGACAAGGGTCCACCGCCATCGACCAGCACACCGAACTTGGGCGACAACAACCGGAAGCGCGGGTCGGCGACGAGGCGTTCGGCGACTTCTCGCGCCAGTGTGCGAACATCGATCGTCGAAGTGTCCAGCCCGGCAAGCGGACCGACCATCAGGTTGCGCGTCGCCTCGGTCTCGACGTCGGGGTCGATCAGGCCAAGCGCGTCGAGACCGGCGTGAAGCTCTGTCAGGTCCGCCTCGTCGAGGCCGCGGATCTGCAGGTTGGCGCGGCGCGTGAGGTCGATATGGCCGTTGCCCAGGCGCTGGGCGAGATCCGCCAGGCCGCACGCCTGATCGAGGGTGAGCGCGCCGCAGAATGGCCTGATGCGGACGATCAGCCCGTCGCCGCTCGGCATCGGCCGCAGCGCACCGGGGCACCAGCCCTTCACGGCAATGGCCACGCCGCTCATTTCCGGGCCAACGCAATCGCGAGGTCGAGCTCGCGCTCGACCGAATTGCGCCGCGTCTGCCACAGCCCGCGTGCCAGGGCATCGCGCAGGCGCGCGGCGATCGCCGCGGCAGCCGCGGGGTTCTTGTCGATCATCGCCTGGCGCACGGCATCGTCGGCGATCAGCGCGGCGTGGGTTGCGTCGAACAGGGCTCCCGGCACCATTTCGGCAGTGGCGGAGAAGGCGTAGAGCGCGTCGACGCCCTGCGCGATCTCTCCAACGCCGCGATGACCGTGCTCCAGCATGCCGGCGATCCAGCGCGGATTGGTGAGACGGCCGCGCACCACGCGCGCGATTTCTTCGGCGAGCCGCCGCGCCTTGGGCACCTCGGTCCGGCTGGTATCGAGATGATAGAGCTCGGGCGCGTTGCCGAGCAGCGCTGCCGCCGCGGCGAAGCCGCCGGCGAAATCGGCGACGCCGTCCCCGTCCAGCAGATCGCGCTCGCGGTCGTCCTGTGGATGGACCAGCAGGTCAGCCTCGGACACGCGCTCGCGGAATCCCTCGCCAGCGGCGCGGATGGGGTCGGTGCCGCCATAGGCGTGGGTGACGTTGGCGAGATAGACCTCGCCCAGCTCCGAGCGCGTGCGCCAGTCCCCGTCGAGCGCGACGTCGGCCGCCCGCGCGCCGTAGCTGCCGGGCGCGCCGCCGAACACGCGCGCCAGGTCGCCGCCGCATCGTCGCGCTTCGGCCAATGGATTGTCGTCGACCGGCTCGTCGAGCGCGGCCACCCGCCGCACGGCCATGTCGAACAAGGCGATCTGCGCTTCGAAGATGTCGCGGAACAGGCCGGAGATACGCAAGGTCACGTCGATGCGCGACCGATCGAGCGTCGCCAGGGGCAGAATCTCGATGCCGGTGAGGCGGCTCGACGCCTTGTCCCAGGTCGGACGCACGCCGAGATAGTGCAGCGCCTGGGCAAGATCGTCGCCGCCGGTGCGCAGCGACGCCGAGGCCCACAGATCGAGCACCAGCGCGCGCGGCGCCTCGCCGTGATCCTGCAGGTAGCGCCGCACGACCTCGTCGGCGGCGCGCACACCGATCGCCGCGGCGGTGCGCGTCGGAATGGCGCGTGGGTCGATCGAGGTGAGATTGCGCCCGGTGGGCAGCACGTCGGCCCGGCCGCGCGTCGGCGCCCCAGCCGGTCCCGGGTCGACACGGCGGCCATCGAGCGCGGCCAGCAGCGCGGCGCGCTCGCAGCCGGCCGAAGCGCGCACGGCCGCCTCGCTGCCTGTCGCCGAAGCGAGTGCGCGGATCGCGGCGTCGTCGGGCGTGCGGCCGAAGACGTGCAGGCCGTCGCGGATGCTGAGCTCCTTGATGTCGCAGAGCTGGGCATCGAGCTTGGCGATTGCCTGCCGGTTGGGCTCGCCTTGGACGAGGCCGCACTCGCCGGCCAGCCCGCTCGCCCACGCCCGTTCGACGATCTCGTCCTCGAGATGGCTGAGCCGGCGGCGATCGAGGCCGTCGGCCGCAGCATATTCCTCGATGATGCCCTCGAGCTCGGCGAGCGGCCCATGCAGGCCGGCCGCGCTCAAGGGCGGCGTGAGATGGCCCAGGGTGACGGCGGCCAGCCGGCGCTTGGCCTGCACCGCCTCACCGGGATTGTTGACGATGAACGGGTAGATGACCGGCAGCGCGCCCAGCACGACCTCGGGCCAGCATTCGGCGGAAAGAGCCAGCGCCTTGCCCGGCAGCCATTCCAGCGTGCCATGCGTGCCGAGATGGATCATTGCGTCGATCCGCGCCGTCTCGCGCAGCCACGCATAGAGCGCCAGGTAGGCGTGGCTCGGCGGACAATCGACGTCGTGGTAACCCGCCTTGCGATCGCCGCCGGCGCCGCGATCGGGCTGCAGCAACACCATCACCTTGCCGCAGCGGAGCACGGGAAATCGGAACGCCGTCGAGTCGGGTGGACCCCATATCTCCACCAGGGACCGCTTCAGCGACGCCGGCAACGCGTCGAACCAGCGGCGATAGTCGGTCGCCGCGATCTCGATCGACTCCGCGTCACCCCGCAGCAAGCGCTCGACGTCATCCGCCTGCCACTCGCGTCCCCCGGCGTCGTACCTCTCGGCACCGAGATGATTGAGGATCTCGGCGGCGCTGGCCGCGGTGTCGAGGCCGACCGCATAGCCGGTCCGTCCGCCGCGCGCCGGATAATCGGAGAGGACGAGGGCGAGGTGGCGCTCGCTCCGCTTCGTCCGGCCAAGCCGCACCCACGACGCGGCGAGCCGCGCGACATAGTCGACGCGCTCCTCGTCGGGTTCGTGCCGGATGCAGGCGAACTCGAGCCGTGGATCGGCTGAGGCGGCCGACTTGAATGAAATCGCGCGGGTCAGCAGCCGGCCATCGAGCTCCGGCAGCACGACATTCATGGCAAGGTCGGACGGCGAGAGGCCGCGCGGCGAGGCCTGCCACGCCTCGCGTTCGCTGCCCGACAGCACGACCTGCAGGATCGGTGCGTCGGCCGCGTCGAGCAGTGTCGTATCGTCGGCGCGCAGCGCCGAGAAGGCGGTGGTGTTGAGCACGATCGCCGGCTTGTGCCGGGCAATCAGCCCTTCCAGGGCCGGCGCCACGGCCGGATCCTTCAGGCTGCTCACCGCCACGCCGAGCGGCGCCAGACCGTGACGGCCGAGCGCCTCCATCAGGCTGGTGACCGGCGCGATGTCGGCCGCCACCAGGTTGGCGCGATAGAACACGACAAGAGCGACGGGCCGATCGTCGACGGGCTCGCCGAGCAGCGACACAGGTCCCACGGGATCGGGCGGCAACCACGGCAGATCGCAGCCCAGCAGGCCGGCGCCATAGCGCAACGCCTGCCGCAAATTCTCGGCTCCGCCCTCGCGGAAGAAGCGATCGAGACGCGCGAGATGGTCGGCGGCCAAAGTCGAGATGCCGGCGAGACGAGGATCATCGCGATCATCGCCCGGCAGCGCGGCGAACAGCACGCCTCTTTCCCGCGCGGCATCGGCGATGCGTTCCAGCCCGTAGCGCCAATAGTCGAGGCCGCCCAGGCAGCGCACGATCACGATCTTCGCCTCGGCGACGACGCTGTCGACGTAGAGATCGACCGACATCGGATGCTTGAGCCGCTTGAGGCTGGCCAGCCGCAGGGTCGGCAGACGGTCGGCATCGAGCTCCCACGCGGCGGCGAGCGCCGACAGGTCGCTGTCGGAGAAGGACAGCACCACCATCTCGGCCGGCGACTGGCCGAGATCGACGGCGATCTCCGCCTCCTCCAGCGTCGCCAGCTCGGTTGCCAGTACGTGCATGCCGTCCTGTGCCGCTAGCCCGTGATCAGGGTACGGATGGCGTCGCGGTCGAAGCCCTTCTCGCCGATCACCACCAGCCGGCCGCGGCGCGCCTCGCCGGCCGGCCATCTGCGATCGAACTGATGCTGGATGCGCGCGCCGACACCCTGGACCAGCAGCCGCATCGGCTTGCCGGCGATGTCGACGAAGCCCTTCATGCGCAGCACGTCGTGCTGCTCGGCCGCCGTCACCATGCGGTCGACCAGCGCCTGCGGCGAGGCGAAGGCCGGCAGGTCGATGATGAAGGTGTCGAAATCGTCGTGATCGTGCTCGCCCTCCAGCTCGTGATGCGACGGACGGCTCGCGAGATCAGATTCCGCCCTGGCGCCGAGGCCGAGCAGGACATCGATCGGCACCTGGCCGTTCTCGGCCTCGACGACCTTCACGGCGCGCGGCAGCGTCTTGCCGATCTGGCCGGTGACGCTGGTGACGTCGTCGGCCGACATCAGGTCGGCCTTGTTCAGGATCACCAGGTCGGCGCACAGGATCTGGTCCTCGAACACCTCCTCGAGCGGATTGTCGTGATCGAGCGAGGAATCCTCGGCACGCTGGCGGGCGATCGCCTCGGGATCGTCGGCGAAGCGGCCGGCCGCGACCGCCGCGCCATCGACCACCGCGACCACGCCGTCGACGGTGACGCGCGAGGCGATCTCGGGCCAGTTGAAGGCTTTCACCAAAGGCTTGGGCAGCGCGAGGCCCGATGTCTCGATGACGATGTGCTCGGGCGGCGACGGCCGATCGAGCAGGCCTTTCAGCGCTGGCACGAAATCATCGGCGACGGTGCAGCAGATGCAGCCGTTGGCCAGCTCGACGATGGCGTCCTCCGGGCAGCTCTCGATGCCGCAGCTCTTGAGGATCTCGCCGTCGATGCCGACGTCGCCGAACTCGTTGACGATGACAGCGAGCCGGCGCCCGTCGGCATTCTCCAGCACGTGGCGGACGAGCGTCGTCTTGCCGGCGCCCAGGAAGCCGGTGACGATCGTGCAGGGAACCTTGGCGATACTCATGACTGCTCCTCGATCGGCGGCACGCGCGCGATGGTGTTCTTGCGGATATGGGGGGGCCGCTCGCGCCACACCGGCAGGCCCTGCTCATGGGCCTGGTGCAGGCGCGCGAACTGGAGGATGTCGCCAGCGTGCAGGTCGGGATCGAGACCGCCGATCACGTAGGTCCATTTGCCCGGCGCCGTGACGGCGGCGCTGCAGCTTCGCTGGCAGTTCGACAGGCATTCGACGGCAACGATGTTCAGGCCTGCCCGTTCGCGCTCATCGCGACGCTCGACGGCCGCCAGGAGGCGCGCGCCCGGACGCTCGACGTCCATGGGCGTGGCCTCGCCGCGGCAGGTGACGCAGACATGGAGCGTGGATGGGTTCACGGAACCTTCAGCCCACCAGGCCGGTCGCTGCTGCTGCTGTCATGCCGCCGGCCAGCACCACGACGATGCCGGCGATGGTCATCGCCATGCTGCGCGCTTGGACACGCATGAGCAGGGCGTAGGCCGCGCAGGCAATCGCGGTCTGGATGATGAGCAGGCCGGCGAGATACGCGATGAGCGGCGCGGGCTCGGCGCCGACGATCGACTCGCCCAGGGCATAGCCATGGAACAGGCCGGCGATGGCGAACAGCGAGGCGGCAACCGCCGGGCGCATCGATTGACGCAGGATCACCAGCCCGCCGATGGCGATGGTCGAAAGCCCGACCAGCAGCTCGCTGACCGGAAGGTCGACCTTGGCGAGATGCAGTCCGACGCCCGCGATCATGGCGACGCTGAAGGCCAGCACCGGCCCGACGCCACGGCGCGCCAGAGCCGCCAGGATGCCGACGCCGATAATGGCGGCGAGATGGTCGACACCGATCACGGGATGGCCCAGCCCCGACAGCATGCCTTGTGGAAAGGTCTCGGGAAGCTTGCCGCCCATGACATGATGGGCGAAGGCCGGCGTCTGCACGGCCAGGGTGGCGATGCCGGCATAGGCGCCGAGCCTGGTGATCGAAGACATCATGGCTACCTCCGTCGTCGCGGATCCGGCAGGACCCGACTCAATGCCGTCCGACGGAGCCCGGCGCCGAAACGGCTTCGGGTTTGCCTGACCCCTGCGACTCCCCGCGCAGAGGCTCGGAACGGCGATGCGACGGCAGGTTTCCTGGCTCTCGGGTCCTCGCCGCCGGCCACCTTCCCGGTTTCCCAGTGGTATTCTGGCCTTTGGCTTGCCGACTACAGTTGCGGGGGCAGCCGCGGATTGTGATCGCACCGCGTTCCCTTTTGAGCCCCGTAAGGGGCACCGTCGGCTGCTTGATACGGGCCGCGAGGAAGCCCCGTCAACTGGCTTGCTGGTCGCGGTTCGGCCGCCCATTGTGCGGCCCCCGAACCCAAGGCAGGCGACAATGGCCACCGAATCGACCGACGACGCCCGCCACAAGGCGAAGATGGCCAACCGCAAGGCCGTCCAGGATGCCGAGGTGGCCGGCAAGACCGTCGAGAAGGGTCTGCTGATCGTCCACACCGGAAAAGGCAAGGGCAAATCGACGGCGGCCTGGGGCCTGCTGGTGCGCGCCGTCGGGCGTGGCCTGCGCTGCGGCGTGGTGCAGTTCGGCAAGGGCGCCTGGCAGACCGGCGAGCGAGCCGCGATCGAGCGGCTGGGCGGCGATCAGGTCGAATGGCACACGCTGGGCGAAGGCTTCACCTGGGAGACCCAGGATCGCAACCGCGATGTCGAGGCGGCCAGGCGCGCCTGGGCCAAGGCGCGCGAGCTGATGGCCAATCCCGCCACCCGGCTGATCGTGCTCGACGAGCTCAACATCGCCCTGCGCTACGACCATCTCGACATCGCCGAGGTCGTCGCGGCCCTGAAAGCGCGGCGTCCCGACCAGCACATCGTGGTCACCGGCCGCAACGCGAAGCCCGAGCTGATCGACGCGGCCGACCTGGTTACCGAGATGACCCTGGTGAAGCATCATTTCGCCGCCGGCGTGAAGGCGCAGGAAGGCATCGAGTTCTGATGACCGCCCGCGCCCTCATGATCCAGGGCACAGGCTCCGATGTCGGCAAGTCGCTGATCGTCGCCGGTCTCGCGCGGGCGTTCACGCGGCGCGGCCTCAGGGTCCGGCCGTTCAAGCCGCAGAACATGTCGAACAATGCCGCGGTGACAGCCGACGGTGGCGAGATCGGCCGCGCGCAGGCCTTGCAGGCGCGCGCTGCGCGGGTGCCGCCAAGCGTGCACATGAACCCCGTCCTGCTGAAGCCCCAGAGCGAGATCGGCGCGCAGGTCGTCGTGCAGGGCAAGGTCGTAGGCAACGCCAAGGCGCGCGAGTATCAGGCGATGAAGCCCAGGCTGCTGGGCGCGGTGCTCGACAGTTTTGGTCGACTGGCCGCCGAGGCCGACCTGGTGCTGGTCGAGGGCGCGGGCTCCGCGTCCGAGGTCAATCTGCGCGCCTCCGACATCGCCAACATGGGGTTCGCGCGCGTGGCCGACGTGCCCGTCGTGCTGCTGGGCGACATCGACCGCGGCGGCGTGATCGCGAGCCTGGTGGGAACGAAGGCCGTCATCGACCCGGCCGACGCCGCCATGATCGCGGGCTTCATCGTCAACCGCTTCCGCGGCGATCCCAGCCTGTTCGACGAGGGCATGAAGACCATCGCCCGGCACACCGGATGGCGCGCCCTGGGCCTGGTGCCGTTCTTCGACCACGCCCATCGCCTGCCGGCCGAGGATGCGCTCGGAATACCAGGACGCGGCGCGACCGATGCAGCGGGCCGGACTCGGATCGCCGTTCTCGCCTATCCGCGCATCGCCAACTTCGATGATTTCGATCCGCTGCGGCTCGAGCCCAACGTCGATCTCGTGTTCCTGCGACCCGGCGAGCCCATTCCCGGCGACATCGCGCTGGTCATCCTGCCCGGATCGAAAGCAACCATCGCCGACCTGGCGGCCCTGCGCAGCGCTGGCTGGGATATCGACCTGGCGGCCCACCTGCGCCGCGGCGGCCACGTGCTCGGCATCTGCGGCGGCTACCAGATGCTCGGCCGCACGGTCTCCGACCCCGATGGCATCGAGGGCCCGCCGGCGACGGTCGAGGGCCTCGGCCTGCTCGACATCGACACGGCGCTGGAGGGCGACAAGATCCTGGTCGAGACCTCGGGCGAGAGTGTTGCCAACGGCGTGCCCTTCAAGGGTTACGAGATGCATGTCGGACGCACGACTCGCGGCCCGGCGGGCGGACCGCCTCTCCTCGAGTTCGCCGACGGACGCTTCGACGGGATGGCGAGCGCCGACGGCAGGATCGCCGGCTGCTACGTGCACGGGCTGATGACCGATGACCGTCAGCGCCGACATTGGCTGCAGCGCATCGGCGCGGCGGCCTCGGCCTTCGCCTACGAACCCGAGATCGACTCCACGCTCGACCTGCTGGCAGATCTCCTCGAGCGGCATGTCGATTGCAACGCGCTGCTCGAGCTCGCGCGCGAGCCTGGAGCGTGATTCCTTCTGGAGGAATCACCCTGAGGAGCCACGCAGAGCGTGGCGTCTCGAATGCGCGCGGCTTGCCGCGCGTGGGTGCGCAACGGGCATCGTGTCCGAGGCCCATCCTTCGAGACGCGCCCGATGGGCGCTCCTCAGGATGAGGTCGTTTTAGATGCTTCAACCTAGGAACATATCGCCAAGCCTACGACGACCGCGATCTGCACGCCGCAAGCGACGCGGTAGAGTCTCAAGGCCGCCCGCACATGCTGCGCCGTCAGGTCGCTGTGTCCCTCGCCCACCCACGGCTCCTGGACCGGCACCCCGTGATAGATGCGGGGGCCCGACAGGCGGATGGCGAGCGCGCCCGCCATCGCCGCTTCCGGCCAGCCCGCATTGGGCGACCGATGGTGTCCGGCGTCGCGCCACACCGTCGCCAATGCTGTGCGCGGTGACAGGCCGAGCAAGGCTGCCGCCAGCGCCAGCCACACGGCCGACAGACGCGAGGCTGGAAGATTGACCAGATCGTCGACCCGCGCCGACGCCCAGCCGAAGGCAAGGTATCGCTCCGACTTGTGGCCGATCATGCTGTCGGCAGTGTTGATCGCCTTGTAGGCCAGCGCGCCCGGCAGCCCGCCCACCACCATCCAGAACAGCGGGGCCACGACTCCATCGGAGAAATTCTCGGCCAGGCTCTCGATCGCGGCCCGGCAAACGGCGGCCTCGTCGAGTGACTTGGTGTCACGGCCGACGATGTGCGACACCGCCTGCCGCCCGGCATCGATCCCGCCTTGCTCCAGGGCGGTCGCGACCGCGAGCACATGCGTGTCGAGGCTGCGCTGGGCCATCAGGCTGCTGGCGAGCACGCCGCAAACCAGCAGGGCTGCCGCCGACGGCAAGAGATGGCCGACGACCCGCGTGACCAAGACACCCGCGAGCACGGAAACCGCGATCAGCAGGACGAGGCTCAGAACGCCCCGTCCCCGGCGCTGCTCGGCAGACAACGCGGGCGAGTTCCACGTCTCGTCGCACCACGTTATCAGCCGGCCGATCCATGTAACCGGATGGCCGATCCGCCGGTAGACGGCATCCGGGTAGCCTGCGATCGCTTCGGTGGCGACGGCGATGAGGGCAAGGACGGCGAACATGCAGGAGGCCACGCCGCCGGGTGGCGACGTTCAGGTGCCGCGGCCCATCAGGTCCCACAAAAGGTCTGGCAGACCCGCTGCTCGTCCGAGGGCGGCTCGGCGTAGGCGGCGTATTGGGGACGATCCTCGAACGGGCGCGCCAGGACCTCGAGCAGCTCCTCGAAAGGCGCGAAATCCTCGTTCTCGGCCGCGGCGGTCAAAGCGGCCTCGACGCGATGATTGCGCGGGATATAGGCCGGATTGACCGACCGCATTGCCTTGCGCCGCGTCGCTGCATCCTGCGGCTCGCGCGCCAGACGTTCGCGCCAGCGCGCCGCCCAGGCATCATACGCTTCGGGCTTCGTGAACAAGGCGCGGGCGGAGATGTCGAGCTCGGGGTCGAGACGGCGGAAGGTCAAGGTGAAGTCGGCCTGGCCTTCCGCCATGGCGGTCAACAACTCCTGGGCGAGCGCGGCATCGCCCTCCTCCGCCGTGAACAGGCCGAGCTTGCGCCGGAAGCCCGCCATCAGCGCCTCGCCATAGAGACCCTGGTAGGTGCCCAGCGATTCGTTGGCGATCGCCAAGGCCTTTTCCGAATCGTCCGCGATCAAGGGCAGCAAGGTCTCGCCGAAACGCGCCAGGTTCCAGTTGGCGATGCGCGGCTGGCTGCCGTAGGCGTAGCGGCCGCCATGATCGATCGAGCTGAACACGGTCTTGGCGTCGTACTGGTCCATGAAGGCGCACGGGCCATAGTCGATCGTCTCGCCGGCGATCGAGCAATTGTCCGTATTCATGACGCCGTGGATGAAGCCGACCAGCATCCATTTCGCCACCAGCTCGGCCTGGCGGGCGATCACGCGCTCGAACAGGGCGCGGTAGGGCTGAGCGTCGTCGCGTGCGTCGGGATAGTGGCGGGCGATGACATGGTCGGCCAGCAGGCGCAGCGCCTCGACATCCTCGCGCGCGGCGAAGAACTGGAAGGTGCCGACCCGGACATGGCTCGACGCCACGCGCGTCAGCACCGCGCCGGGCAGCGCGGTCTCGCGGAACACCGGCTCGCCGGTCACGACCGCGGCGAGCGAGCGCGTCGTCGGAACGCCGAGCGCCGCCATCGCCTCGCTGACGATGTATTCGCGCAGCACCGGCCCCAGGGCGGCGCGACCATCGCCGCGGCGCGAGAACGGGGTCGGGCCCGAACCCTTGAGCTGAATGTCGCGCCGCCGGCCGTTTCGATCGACGACCTCGCCCAGCAGGACGGCGCGGCCGTCGCCGAGTTGCGGCACGAAGTTGCCGAACTGGTGGCCGGCATAGGCGAGCGCGATCGGCTCCGATCCGAGGGCGACCCGATTGCCGGCCAGAACCGCGACGCCTTCCGACGAGGACAGGACATCGGCGTCGAGCCCCAGCTCCTCGGCGAGCGCGAGGTTGAGCTTCACCAGATGAGGCTCGACCACCGGGGTCGGCGCCAGGCGGGCGAAGAACCGATCGGGCAGGCGGGCGTAGCTGTTGTCGAACGGCAACCGAAGCGCTTCGCCGCCAGGCGGCATCGCGCCCGTCGCCTGTGCCTCGGGCAGGAAAGGCAGTCCGGTGTCGTTCGCCATGGCTCTTTCCCTATTCGTCGTAGCTCGCCGTGGTGATGCCGCTCATGCGGTCGTACATCAGCTTGATCTTGCTCAGCGTGCAGATGTTCAGGCCCTGCCATATCGCCGGGGCCCCGCCATCCGCAAAGCCGATCCGCATATCCGCCGTGCAATAGCCCGTCGGCGCATTGAACGTCACCTGACGTCGCTGGCCCGGCTGGATCGGCGGCGCCGGCAGCACGTTGGGCGTCCAGAAGCCGAGATCGATCGGCGATATCGACATCTGGCTGATGGCATAGCTGGTGCCATTGATCAGCAGAAAGCTCGTTTCCTGGGCAAACCCCTCGGTCGCTCCCATGGCCAGGGCGGCAACGACGAGTGAACGCAACATATTATCCCTCTTCCAGCGGCAGATAGGCATCTTATCGTCGCTTTGCGAGGCCTCTCAAGGTAAAGGGGAGTCAATGGAAAAGGCCCGGGGGGAGATCATCGGGCCGCAAGCACGGAGCGTCAGAATTGGGACTGCGCTGCGCGAAGAGAGCTGGCGTTGCAATCGCATCGCTTCTGGCGGTGTTTCAAGCCGTCCTGCCGGCCATGGCGCAGGACAGTCAGCGGACCGGCGGATCGTTCTATGCCGGCGCCCATGTCGGCCTCATGTTCGGCACCGCCGGCGCCACCCTGAACGATCCCATCGGCTCGTCGCTGGTGGGCGGCACCAATCCCTACGGCGCGCTGTTCGGCGGCGTGCAGGGCGGCTGGGAATACGTCACGCCCCAGCGCCTGATGCTGGGCATCGAGCTCGATGTCTCGTTCCCCAACTACGAGGACGCCTCCAAGGTCCTGTCCTACCGGGCGACCGGCTCGGGCTATGTCAGCGAAGAATACGAGTGGCTGGCCACGCTGCGCGGCCGGGTCGGCTACGACATCGGGCGCTGGACGCCTTACCTGACCGGCGGCATCGCGTGGGCGAGCACGCGGTTCTCGCGCATCGACCTCAATACCGGCAACGAGGACGGCAATCCGAGCAACATCAGGCTGGGCTATGCGCTGGGCGGCGGCTTCGACTACCGCATCGACTCGCGTTGGTCGGCGCGCGCGGAATATCTCTACACCAAGCTCGGCTGGACCGGCTTCAACTTCGCCTCTGCCCCGTCGCGCTACAACTCGCAGTACGATCTGCAGCGCATTCGCTTCGGCCTGAACTATCGCTTCGGCCAGCCCGACGAGGACGACGACAAGAAGCCCGATGATCGCGGCCCCGGATCGTTCGAGGTCCACGGCCAGTCCGTGTTCGTCTACCAGGGCTATCCGCCGATTCGCGCGCTCTATGACGGCCCCAACAGCCTGCCCGCCGTCGGCCAGAGCCGCGAGACCTGGGCGACCTCGGGCTTCCTGGGCATCCGGCTGTGGAAGGGCGGCGAGCTCTACTACAATCCCGAATTGCTGCAGGGCTACGGTGTCGCCTTGAGCGCCGGCGCCGGCGGCTTCCCCAATGGCGAAGCGCAGCGCGCCTTCCCCTATCCGCGCTACAACACCTCGCGTCTCTATCTCAGCCAGACCTTCGGCCTGGGCGGCGAGCGCGAGAAGGTCGAAGGCGATATCGGCCAGCTCTCCGGCGAGCGCGACATCTCGCGCATCTCGATCCACGCCGGCAAATACGCCGTGCAGGATTTCTTCGACAACAACGCCTACGCCAACGATCCGCGGGTCGACTTCCTCAACTGGTCGATCTGGGGCGCCGGCGCATTCGACTATCCAGCCGACAGCGTCGGTTTCAGCTGGGGCATCACCGCCGAGTTGAACCAGCCGAACTGGGCTGTGCGCGCCGGCTATTTCCTGGTCGCCAACCAGCCCGACACCAATGTCTACGACATCGACATCATCAATCGCAGCGGCATCGTCGGCGAGCTGGAGATGCGCTACCAGCCCTTCGACCGCAAGGGCACGACGCGGCTCGGCCTCTGGACGACCCGCGGCTGGGCCGGCTCCTATGCCGACTCCGTGGCCCTCCTCGCGCAGAATCCCGGCCTGAACGCCAACGGGACGATCCCCTTCACCCGCCAGGCCCGCGCCAAGTACGGCTTCTACGTCAGCATCGACCAGGAGCTGGCCGACGATATCGGCGCCTTCGCCCGCGTCAGCTGGAACAGCGGCCAAAGCGAGATCCTGGCCTTCACCGACATCGATTCGAGCTTGTCGGCCGGCGTGTCGATCAAGGGCAGCTACTGGGGCCGTCCCGACGATACGGTCGGAATCGCAGGGGCGCTGAACGGCGTCTCACCGAACCACGCCAGCTTCCTGGCGAACGGCGGGCTCGGCCTCACGGCCGGCGACGGGGCGCTCACCTACGCGACCGAAATCGTGACCGAGGCCTACTACTCCCTGCAGCTCACCAAGGGGGTCTACGTGACCGCCGACTACCAGTTCATCGGCAACCCGGCCTACAATGCCGTGCGCGGTCCGGCGCATTTCTTCAGCGGCCGCCTGATGGCCAAGTTCTGAGCGAGGCGCCATGGCGACACTCCTGATCAGCCATCCATCGTTCCTGCAGCACGACACCGGCCCCTATCATCCCGAGCGGGCGGACCGGCTGCGCGCGATCCTGGCGGCACTGGACGACCCGGCATTCGCCGAGCAGCCTCGTCTCGAGGCGCCGATCGCTTCCCTGTCGGATGTGGTCCGCGTTCATCCCGAGGACTATGTCGAGGCGATCCTCGGCATCCAGCCCAGCCCGGGCGAGCTGGTCCAAGTCGACGGCGACACCGTCATGAGTGCCGGCAGCGCCGAGGCTGTGGCGCGTGCCGCGGGGGCCGCGATCATCGGCGTCGATGCCGTCATGACAGGCCAGGTGAGGACGGCCTTCGCCGCCGTCCGGCCGCCGGGCCACCATGCCTCGCCCGACACCCCGGGCGGCTTCTGCCTGTTCAACAGCGCCGCCATCGGGGCGCGCCATGCCCAGGCCCGCCATGGCGCCGAACGCGTCGCCATCGTCGACTTCGACGTCCACCACGGCCAGGGAACTCAGGCCGTGGTCGAACCCGATCCCTCGCTGTTCTACGCCTCGACGCATCAGCATCCGCTCTATCCCGGCACCGGATTTGCGAGCGAGACAGGCATCGCCAACAACGTCGTCAATGTCCCGCTGCGGCCCGGCTCGGATGGCGGCCTGTTTCGCCTGGCATGGCGCGATCGCATCCTGCCGGCGCTCGATCGCTTCGCGCCCGATCTGGTCATCGTCTCGGCGGGCTTCGACGCCCATGCAGCCGATCCGCTGGCCCAGCTCGAGGTCGAGACCGAGGATTTCGTCTGGCTGACCGAGGAGCTGCTGGCAGTCGCCGATCGCCGCGCCGGCGGACGGCTCGTCTCGATGCTCGAGGGCGGCTACGATCTCGACGCGCTGGCCGAGTCGGTCGCCGCGCACGTCCAGGCGCTGATGAGGGCCTGATTGTCGAGCCTCCCTCGATCGCACTCCTTCCGCGTCGATGGGCAGTGACAGAACTGCAATCACGACGGCCTGACGCATGGCAACGCTCGCCAGGCACCGGCGCAGCAGAGGGGCGACAATGAAGAGAAAGCTGGTTTGCTGCCTCGCCGCGATGAGAATGCAGGTCGTGCCGCGCAACGTGCGCCTGGCGGCCATCGTTGCGGCGCTGCTGGTGCCTGCTCCGGCGGTTGCCGCCGATCCCGGGACGCCGCGGTCCGGCTTCTACGTCGGCGGCCATATGGGCTGGCTGTTCGGCACCGGCAACGCCACGCTGGCCGACCCGATCGGCATCGAAGCGGCCGGCGGCAGCACGCCGTACGGCACCTTCTATGGCGGCGTGCAGGCGGGCTACGAGCACTACTTCGCCTCGCGCCTGATGCTGGGCCTCGAGGTCGACATGTCGTTCGCCAACTACAGCGATCTCGCGCAGGTCCTGTCGTATCGTGCCACCGGCACCGCGACGGCCAACGAGCAACTGGAGTATCTCGCGAGCCTGCGCGCCCGAGCAGGCTACGCCATGGGATCGTGGACACCGTTCGTGACCGGCGGCATCGCCTGGGCCAGCACGCGCTTGTCGCGCACCGACCTCACGACCGGCAACGAGGACGCCAATCCCAGCAACGTGCGTGTCGGCTGGACCGTGGGCGCCGGCGTCGACTACCGGCTCGATCAGCGCTGGTCGACGCGGCTGGAGTATCTCTACACCAATCTCGGCCTCACCGGCTTCCTCTTCGCCTCGGCGCCGTCGCGCTACGATTCCCAGTACGACCTTCACCAGTTCCGAGTCGGCTTGAACTACAAGTTCGGCGCCGGGGCCGAGCCGAACGAGAAGACGGCGGACCGCGGACCGGGCAGCTGGGAACTGCACGGCCAGACCACGTTCATCTACCAGGGCTATCCGCCGATCTACGCGCTCTACAGCGGAACCAACAGCCTGCCGCCCGAAGGCCAGAGCCGCGAGACCTGGACCGTCTCCGCCTTCCTGGGTGTTCGCCTGTGGCAAGGTGGCGAGCTCTACGTCAATCCCGAATCCCTGCAAGGCTTCGGCGTCGCCGACACGACGGGTGCGGCGGGCTATCCCAACGGCGAGGCACAGAAATCGAACTTCCCCTATCCGCGCTTCAACCTCTCGCGCCTGTTCCTGCGCCAGGTGATCGGCCTGGGCGGCGAGCGCGAAAAGGTCGACAGCGACTACGGCCAGCTCGCCGGCGAGCACGACATCAATCGCGTCACGCTGCAGTTCGGCAAATATTCGGTGAAGGACATCTTCGACACCAACGCCTATGCCAATGACCCGCGCGTGGATTTCCTCAACTGGTCGATCTGGGCGTCGGGCGCGTTCGACTATCCTGCCGACCGACTCGGCCTCACCTGGGGTCTCACCGTCGAGCTGAACCGGGCCGATTGGGCGGTACGCGCCGGTTATTTCCTCGTCCCCGACGTCACGAACGCGAACACGCTCGACACCGCCCTGTTCGTGCGCGGCGGCTATGTCGCGGAACTGGAGGCGCGCTACAAGCCGTACGGCAAGGAGGGCTCGTTCCGGGTGGGAACGTGGCTCAACAGCACTTTTGCCGGTTCCTACTCGCAGGCAGTGGCGCTCGCCAACCCCGATCTCGGCCTCAACGCCAACGATACCATTCCGTGGACCCGGCGGGGCCGCACCAAGTACGGCTTCTATCTCAATTTCGATCAGGAGATTTCCGACTCGGTGGGCCTGTTCGGGCGCTTCAGCTGGAACGACGGGCGCAACGAGATCATGTCGTTCACCGACATCGACACCAGCTTGTCCTTGGGCCTGTCGATCAAGGGCAAGGCCTGGGGCCGACCCGAGGATCGCATCGGCATCGCCGGCGCCTGGAACAACATCTCGGGCGATCACAGCGGCTATCTCGCCGCCGGCGGCCTCGGCCCGCTCGCCGGCGACGGCGCCTTGAGCTACGCCTCGGAGAACGTGTTCGAAGCCTACTATGCCTTTCAGCTCGCCAAGGGGATCGTGGCGACCGCCGATTACCAGTTCCTGGGCAATCCCGCCTACAACCTGGTCCGCGGTCCGGTGAATGTCTTCAGCGGCCGGTTGCGCATGAGCTTTTGACAGGAATTCCTACTTGCGGTCGTAGTGCCAAGCGCCGTCCCAGCCCTCGGGAGGGCCATCGCGCAGGAAGGCCGTGCAACGGGCGATGAAGACGCGGCTCGGCCCGTCGTTCGGTCGCATCGCCGCGGTGGCGCGAAATCCTTCCAACGCCTCCTTGAAGCGCCCGTGATCGTAGGCAGCGTGACTGGCGCGCCAGCATGCCAGGAAGTCGGCATGGTGCTCGCCGGCGGCGGCCTCGCTCAGCGGCTCGTAGATCTCGTGCGCTTCCGTGGTGCCCGCCGCCACGACGCGATCGACATGCCGCCACACGAACTGATCGGCGGTGAGCTGCACGATCTCGCCGCTCACCAGGATCTCCGTGCCATAGACCTTGTTGAGCCCTTCCAGTCGCGACGCCTGGTTGGCGACCGGGCCGACCAGCGTGTAGTTGATGCGCTCGCGCGCGCCGACATTGCCGACCACGGCGAGGCCGGTGTGCAGGCCGAAGCGCGTGCGGAAGACGGGCCGGCCGCGGCTGCGCCACTTCTCGCCCAGCCGGTTGCTCGCGGCAGCAGCCTGGAGCGCGGCGCGACAGGCGTTGGCCACATGGTCGGGATCGAGCTCCGGCGCATTCCAGAACGCCATGATGCTGTCGCCGATGTACTTGTCGATCGTGCCCTTGTTGGCCGATATCGCGGTGCCCAGCGCGTCGAAGTATCGCGATAGACGGTCGGTCAGGACTTCCGGTTCCATACGCTCGCTGAGCAGGGAGAAGCTCTCGATGTCGGTGAACATCACCGTGACGTCGCGACGCACGCCGCCGACGCCCGTGCTCTCCGGCGAGCGCATCACCTGCTGCACCAGGGTCTTCGACACGTAGCGCCCGAACACTTCCAGGCCCTCGCGCATGCGTTCGACGGACGCCGACAGGCGCGCGACCTCGGTGATATGGCTGCGCACCGGCAGGCGATCGGAAAAATCCAGGCTGCGGATCTGCTCGGTCTTGGCGGCGATCCGTCCAATCGAGCGCGACACCAGCCACGACGCGACGAGAGCGGCAATCACGGCAAGGACGACGGCGATCGCCGCGGCGATCGCCGCCCGCTCGAGCAGCGTGCGCGAGGCGGCGACGAGCTCGGATTGCGGCACGGCCGCCGCCACGACGAAGCGCTGCCCGAAGCCCGGCGCCATGAGGTGCACGATCAGACGGTACTGACTTCCGTCGATGGTAATCTCGCGGTCGATGCGGCGATCCTCCACGATCGTCTCGCGAATGGTACGGCGCAGGATCTCGCGCGCCGTGTCATCGCCCCGCAGGCAGCCCTGCATCCCCGGAGCGCAGGGGGCCGATTCGACCACGACGGTGCTCAGGCTGTGGCCGACCATGATGACGGCGTTCTCGGTGATCTTGTAGTCGGTGAGGAGTTGCGAGAGGGCGTCCAGGGTGAAGTCGAAGCCGATGACGCCTTCCCCGTCGGCCAGCGGCACGCCGACGGTGACCCCGAACTTCTTCAGCTGGATGAAACGATAGGGCGGTGTCAGCACGGCTTTGCCGGCGCTCATCGTGTCGATGTACCAGGGCCGGGACAGCGGGTCGAAGTCGGTCGGCCGAACTTTCACCTCGCTGCGCGACCCGTCGGGATTCTGAAACCACCAGGTTTCCTTCCGCTGGGCCCCGGTGCCCTGGATGGTGAGCACCTGCACGGAGTCCGGCTTCTGATCGCCGAACGGCTGGTGCAGCGTGTCCCAATACCCATCCTGTCGTCCGATGAAGAGGAAACGGCCGTCTCGATAGCCGACATAGGCCGCGCCGACGAGTGGATGGTGGGTCAAGGCCGCGGCGAGCTGGCGTTGGCGCTCATCGTCGACTTCCGGGCCGCGATCGATCCTGAAGATCGGCGTCTCGGCCAGCGTCTGTCCGACGGCGACAACGCCGCGCAGGCCATTCGACACGAAGCGCTCGATCCCCTCCTCGAGGACGCTCACGCGCTGATCGCCGCTCAGCCGTTCGACGAAGCTCACCGAACGCCAGCCGAGCCACAGCAGGGCTGCCGCCAGCGGCGCCAGGATCAGCGCCATCAGGAACAGGATCGTGACGCTGAACGGGACGGACCAGCGGAACGGCTTCATGGCACCAGGGGTCGTCGACGAGCGTCCAGCGCCGTTCCTATTCCTTCGTGCCCATCCACTTGCAGCCGAGGTTCCTCTCGTTGACCGTCAGGGACGGCGGGGTCGCCGCCAGATCGGCGACGAGATGCAGGTTCAGCCGCCCCAGCTCGTAGTCCGTCGCGTAGACGTTCGGCTTCTCGAGCTTCAACTTGGTGTTGATGCCGCCGGGCGACGTGAGCTCCGCCTGGCCGCCCTTCAGCGTGAAGGTATGCACGCGGGTGAATTGCGGATCGGCTGCAATGCATCCGCTGATGTTGTTCGGGGCAGCGGCCAGCCTGAACTGGACCGACATGTCCTGCGCCCAGCCGAGCGATGGCTGCAGCAGGGCGATGGCAGCGATGGCGATCAGCCGTGCAACGGTCATGGCGATCCCTCCAAGCGATCAGTCTCTGCGTCCGGTCAGCCCATAGGCCAGCCCGGCGATCGCGCCGCCGACGAGGGGCGCCACCCAGAACAACCAGAGTTGCGACAGGGCGGCCCCGCCGACGAACAGAGCCGGCGCCGTGCTGCGGGCTGGGTTCACCGACGTGTTGGTCACGGGAATGCTGACGAGATGGATCAGGGTGAGGCAGAATCCGATCGCCAGGCCGGCGGCGGCCGGATGGGACTTCCTGTCGTCGGTGGCGCCCAGGATCACCGTGACGAAGCCGAACGTCATCACGACCTCGATCACCAGCGCGGCCACGAGCCCGTACTTGCCGGGCGACAGGTCGCCATAGCCATTGGTTGCGAAGCCGCCGATCTCGGCGCCGGCCTTGCCGGTCGCAACGACATAGAGGATGGCGGCGCCGGCGATCCCGCCCAGCACCTGGGCGACGATGTACTGGACGACATCGCTCCAGGGAAACCGCCCGCCGAACGCCAGGCCGACAGTGACCGCGGGATTGAAATGCCCTCCCGACACCGGGCCCAGGGCATAGACCATGCTGAGCACGGTCAGACCAAAGGCAAGCGCCACCCCGGCAAAGCCGATGCCGAGCTGGGGAAACGCCGCGGCCAGCACGGCGCTGCCGCATCCTCCCAATACGAGCCAGGCAGTCCCCAGGAACTCGGCATAGAGACGATTGGTCATCGGCATAGCGATCTCCCCTGTTTGATGGTAACTCTACAACTTTTGAGCGACGCCGTCATGAGTGGGCGCTTGCCTCCTCCGAGATCTCGCGTTTCTTCCCCGATGACGACCCGATTACGGGGGGAGGAGCGAAGCGGTCATCGAAATGAAACCGGTCCTTCATGCGGGCCTCATAGGTTGCGCGCTTCTCGAATGGAGTTTGCGCCATGTTCCTGCGCCGTCGCCGCTTGCTCGCCACCACCGGTCTCGCCGTGGCCGGCTCCGCCTTGCCCCGGATCGCCATCGGCCAGGCCGACCGTCGTCCCAACATCACCATCGCCGTGCAGCAGATCTCGAACAGCGCGTCGCTGGAGCCGTTGCGCGAACAGTCCAATGTCGGCGGCCGCACCTTCTCGTTCATCTTCGAGACGCTGATCATGCCCAACCTGCTGGGCCAGCTCGAGCCCGTGCCAGGCCTTGCCGAAAGTTGGAAGCGGATCGACGAGCGCACGGTCGAGCTCGCCCTGCGCAAGGGCGTGAAGTTCCACAATGGCGACGAGATGACGGCCGACGATGTGGTCTTCACCTTCAGCAGCGAGCGCATGTTCGGTCCGGACTACGACATCACCAGCAGCAAGACGCTGTTCACCTCGGTGCTGGTGCGCGATTCGGTCGAGGGCAAGAACCTGCCGCCCGAGGTGCCGGCCGTCGCCAAGCGCATGTTCCCGGCCCTCGAGAAGGTCGAGGCGATCGACAAGTACACGGTGCGGTTCACCAACCGGACCCCCGACGTCACGCTCGAGGGACGGATCGGCCGCTATGGCAGCGACATCATCAGCCGCCGCGCCTTCGCGGAATCCAAGACCTGGCTCGACTGGGCGCGCGCGCCGGTGTCGACGGGTCCCTACAAGGTGCGCGAGTTCCAGGTCGACCGGTCGCTGGTGCTCGACGCCCATGACGACTACTGGGGCGGCCGGCCACCGCTGCGCAGCGTGCGCCTGGTGGTCGTGCCCGAAGTGGCAAGCCGCATCAACGGCCTGCTGTCGGGTCAGTTCGACTTCATCTGCGACGTGCCGCCGGACCAGATCCCGGGCATCGAGGCCAATGCCAGGTTCGAGGTGCTGGGCAGCCCGATCGTCAACCACCGCCTCACCGTGTTCGACAACCATCATCCGACCCTGGCAGACCCGCGCGTGCGCCTGGCGTTCGCCCACGCCATCGACCGCCAGGCGATCGTCGACGCGCTGTGGTCGGGCCGGACCCGCGTTCCGGCCGGCCTGCAATGGGAATTCTACGGCCCGATGTTCGTCGAGAACTGGACGGTGCCGGAATACGACGCCACCAAGGCCAAGGCGCTGCTGAAGGCGGCCAACTACAAGGGCGATCCGATCCCCTACCGCCTGCTCAACAACTACTACACCAACCAGGTGGCGACGGCGCAGGTGCTGGTCGAGATGTGGCGCCAGGTCGGCCTCAACGTGCAGATCGAGATGAAGGAGAACTGGCAGCAGATCTTCGAGGGCAACGGCAAGCGCGCCGTGCGCGACTGGTCGAACAGCGCCGGCTACAACGATCCGATCTCCTCGATCGTGGCGCAGCACGGACCGCAGGGCCAGCAGCAGCAGGTCGGCGAATGGACCAACGAGGAGATGAACAAGCTGTCGGTCGCCATGGAAACCGAGATCGACATGACCAGGCGCAAGGCGATCTTCAAGCGCATGCTCGAAATCTGCGAGCGCGAGGATCCCGCCTACACCGTGCTGCACCAGAACGCGACCTTCACCGCCAAGCGCAAGGACATCAAGTGGAAGGCCTCGCCGTCGTTCGCGATGGAGTTCCGCGGCAGCAATTTCGCGACCAATTGATCTCTTGCTCGCCTCCCCTGTAATCGGGGGAGGTGGCCCGCAGGGCCGGAGGGGGAAGGCCTCAGGCAGGACCTCTCCGATTCCGACGTCGGAATCTCAGAAATCTCGACTGCGGCTTTCCCCCTCCGCCCCGTATAACGGGGCACCTCCCCCGATGACGGGGAGGAGTCTGAGTAAGGACAGGCGGGAATGACCACCAAGACCATCGCTCCGCAGGAGCTGAAGCAGCGACTGCGCGACGTCATCAAGGGCAATGGCGGCGAGCTCGCCTTCCTCGATGTGCGCGAGGACGGTCAGCGCGGCATGGCCCATCCTTTGCTGTCGGTCGGCGTGCACTATTCCACCCTGGAGGCGATGATCGGCCGGCTCGTGCCGCGCCGGTCGACGCCCATCGTGCTGATGGACGGGGGCGATGGGGTCTCGGAACGGGCGGCCAAACGTCTGGCGGCCCTCGGCTATTCCGACATCGCCGTGCTGAAGGGCGGCGTCGCGGCCTGGAGGTCCGCGGGATACGAGCTGTTCATGGGCCACAACGTGATCAGCAAGTCGTTCGGCGAGTTGGTCGAGCACACCTGCCACACGCCTTCGATCTCCGCCGAAGAGCTGAAGGCGATGCAGGATCGCGGCGACAGACTGGTCGTGCTGGACGGCCGCACGCCCGAAGAACATCACCGGCAATGCCTGCCGGGCGGCATCAGCGTTCCCAACGGCGAGCTCGTCTATCGGGTCCACGATCTCGCTCCCGATGCCGACACCACCGTGGTCGTGAATTGCGCCGGCCGCACGCGCAGCATCATCGGCGCACAGACCCTTCGCAACGCCCGCATCCCCAACAAGGTCGTCGCCTTCCGCAACGGCACGATGGGCTGGACGCTCGCGGGATTCACGCCCCAACTCGGCAGCACGCTGAGCTTCGGACCGGTCTCGGCCGAGGGGCAGACGCAAGCCCAGCGATGGACCGTGGGAATGAAGAACCGCTACGGCGTGCAGTCGGTCGACCGCAAGACCCTGGAGTCGTGGCGCCAGGACGCGGACCGGACGACGTTCCTGTTCGACGTGCGCGACCAGCGCGAGCATTCCGACGGCCACGTGCCCGGCGCGCTGTCGATTGCCGGCGGCCAGCTCGTGCAGACCACGGATGAATGGATGGGTGTGCGCGGCGCCCGAGTCGTGCTGACCGACGATACCGGCGTGCGGGCCAGCACCACCGCCCATTGGCTCACCCAGATGGGCTGGGACGTCTACGTCCTCGAAGGCGGAATCGGGTCCGGGCCGGTCGAGCGCGGTCCTGCGATGCAGCCGGTTCTCGGGCTCGTTTCAATCACGACGGCGCAGGTCACTCCCGAGGAGCTGAAGGCGCTTATCGATGCCGGTGACGCCGTGGTGCTCGATGCCGGGCCGGGTCTCGCCTACCGCAAGGCACATATCCCCGGCGCGATCTGGGGATGCCGACCGCAGCTCGCCAAGACGGTGGCGACGCTCGGCAAGGCCAAATGCATCGTCCTCGCCTCGCCCGACGCGGTCCGGGCCATGCTGGCGTCGATCGATCTGCACGACCTGACCGATGCCAAGATCGCCGTGCTCGAGGGCGGTACGGACGCGTGGGTGAAGGCCGGACTTCCGACCGAGGAAAGCCCTGGCACACCGTCGAACGACGAGATCATCGATCACCTGGTCTGGGTGGCCGGGCGCCGAACGGGCGACCAGGCCGAGATGAAGCAATACCTCGAGTGGGAGCAGCAGCTCGTCGCCCAGCTCGAACGCGACGGCGACCTGCCGTTCCGCATCGTCGTCTGAAGTGCAGGGCTCAAAGACAGTCCTCGATCCGGATCGGCAGCTTGCGGACGCGCTTGCCGATGGCGTCGTGGACGGCGTTGGCGATCGCTGCCTGGATGCCGGCGGTGCCCAGCATGCCGATGCCCTTGACCCCGCCAGGGAGATGCGGATCGTTCTCCTCGATCATGGCGATGTCGAACTCGGGCATGTCGGCATGAACCGGAATGAGGTAGTCGGCCAACGACTTGCCGATGATGCTGCCGGTCGCGACATCGGTCACGGTCTGCTCATGAAGCGCCATGCCGATGCCGCCGATAAGACCACCAATTCAAGGTCTTCCGATGGATTGCCGCCGAGTGGCGAAGTGATGTCGGTGGTTGCGATGCCCGCCAAGACCGTGCGCAGCTTCGACATCGCCGCTTCCACGGCGGGATAGATACTCGCGGTGACTTGCGAGCCGCCTGAGAAGGGGCCATCCGGCAGGTCGGTGTCACCGAGCTCGACGGTGACGTTGTCCATAGGCAGGCCGAGCGCATCGGCCGCGATCTGACCGAGCGCGGTATAGGTACCCGAGCCCATGATCGACGCGGCCCTCGGCGCGGAAGCTGTTCGGCGCCGCCTGGGCCGACGAAGCCAGGCGCGTCGTCGCGCAGTTCCGGGCCACGTACGATCTATGGGCCGACGATCCCGCTTTTCATGATCTGCTGCTCGAGCTCCGGAAAGGCTGCCCGGAATTCTCGGTCTGGTGGAAAACCCACGACATCCGCGGCACGGCTGCCGGGATCAAGCGACTGCATCATCCGAGGAAGGGCGCGCTGTCGTTCGAGCATGCGAGCTTCCAGGCGAATGACGACCCGTCCTTGCGGGTCGTCGTCTACACGCCGGTCGAGTAAGGGATCTTGGGTTTCTACTCGACGCCGAGATAGATCCTCTGGACGTCGGGATTGGTCGCCAGCTCGCTTGCCGGGCCCTGCAGGACGGTGCGGCCGACCTGCAGGACGTAGGCGTGGTCGGCCGCCTCCAGGGCGAGGTCGACGGACTGCTCGGCCAGCAGGATGGTCTGGCCATCCTTGTGAAGCGCGGCGAACGCGTCGTACATCGAATCGACGATGGCCGGCGCCAGGCCGAGGCTGGGCTCGTCGAGCAGAAGCAGCTTGGGATCGCTCATCAGGGCGCGGCCGACCGCCAGCATCTGGCGCTCGCCGCCCGACATCGTCCCGGCGCGCTGCTTGCGCCGTTCGGAGAGCCGAGGGAAGACCGAGTAGACGCGCTCGAGCAGGCGCGGGACCTGGCTGCGATCGGCGAGCGGCGTGGCGCCCAGCATCAGGTTGCTCTCGACGCTCTGCTGCGTGAACAGGCGCCAGCCTTCGGGCGACAGCGCCAGCCCCCTGCGCACCACGGCGTAGGCCGGCTGGCCGGCGATGTTCTCGCCGGCGAACACCACGCTTCCGGCCGATGCCGGCACGATGCCGGCGATGGCGTTCAAGGTCGTCGTCTTGCCGGCGCCATTGGAGCCCAGCAGCGCCACCACCGAGCCCGTCGGCACATCGAGCGACACGTCGGCGACGCCGATCAGGTCGCCGTAGCGCACCTGCAGATGCTCTATGCGCAACAGCGGCGCAGCGGCGCTCACGGATCCGCCCCATGGCCCATGTCGTGGCGCACGCGGCGGCGGCCGAGATAGGCCTCGATCACCTTGGGATCGCTGGTCACCTCGCGCGGCGTGCCGCGCGAGATCTCGCGGCCCTGGTGGAAGACGACGACCCGTTGGGCGAGCGAGATGATCACCTGCATGATGTGCTCGACGATCACGATGGTGATGCCGCCGCCGTGGATGCGCCGCACCAGCTCGATCGCCTCGTGCACCTCGGCCGGCGTCAGCCCGGCCATCGCCTCGTCGAGCAGCAGGGCCTTGGGCTCGGAGGCGAGCGCGCGGGCGATCTCGAGCCGCTTGCGGCCGGGCGTGCCGAGGCTGCGCGCCGGCGCGTCGACGACGGCGCCAAGCCCGACGCGCTGCAGCACCTCGCGCGCCTTGGCGCGGGCCTCGCGGGCGTTGGCGTGGCGCAACAGCGCGCCGATCGTGGCGTTGTCGAGCACCGACATCGATTCGAAGGTGAGCGGCACCTGGAAGGTGCGTGCAAGCCCGAGCGCGGCGCGCGCCTCGGGCGGCCGGCGCGTCACGTCGGTGCCGTCGAACAGCACGGTGCCGGCGGTGACCGGCAGATCACCGGTCAGGCAGTTGAAGAAGGTCGACTTGCCGGCGCCGTTGGGGCCGATCAGGCCGAGAATGTCGCCCGCCTCGACCGAGACCGAGGCGTCGTCGACCGCCTTGAAGGCGCCGAACGCCTTGGTGACATTGCGCGCGTCAATCAGCATGGCCGCTCGCGACTTTGGACTTGGTCGTGGGACGCGGCTTGGCCGGCCGGCGCTCGAGCAGCGACAGCAGGCCGCTCGGCAGGAAGCGAGCGATGATCACGATGATGGCGCCGTAGACCACGAAGGTGAGGCCGGCGCCGCGGCCGCCGAGATAGCTGTTCGACAATTCCTCGAGCGGCACCAGGATGAGCGCGCCCACGAGCGGCCCGAACAATTGGCCGGCGCCGCCCAGCGCGGCCATGACGACCATCTTGACCGAGATCAGAATGCCGAAACCGGATTCGGGATCGACGAACCCGAACATGCAAAGATAGAGCGAACCGGCGAGCGACGTGAAAGCGCCACTCAGCATGTAGGCGTAGAGCTTGTAGCGACCCGACGAGACGCCGAGCGAGCGGGCAGCGCGTTCCGAATCCTTGATTGCACGCAAATAGAAGCCCATGCGACTGCGTTCGATCCACCACGTGAGACCGAGCAGGAAGGCCAGCACGGCGAGAAAGATGTAGTAGAACGGCATCGCCGAAATGAAGGAGAGATCGAAGACGGTGCGCGGCATGGCCGGCCCGCCGAGACCTTGCGCGCCACCCAGGAAATCCGACGTCGAGCTCAACACGCGCACCAGCTCGGCCACGGCGATGGTCGCCATGCTGAAATAGTGTCCCGAGAGGCGCAGGGTCGGCACGCCGATCGCCGCGGCGAGCAGGACGCTCAGCGCCATGCCGATCGGCGCACCCGCGATCGGTGGCCAGCCGAGATGAGTATAGACGACGACCGACGAATAGGCGCCAAAGCCGAAAAAGACGGCGTGCCCGACCGAGACTTGGCCGGCATACCCGCCGACGATGTTCCACGCCGAGGCGCCGATCGCCGCCAGCAGCACAAGTGCGCCCAGGCGCTCGTAGACCGGGAAGCCGGTCACGAGCAGCGGATAGGCAAGCACCGCGACCAGTAGCACGCCGGGGAGCAGGTAGGGCTTCACGCCTTGCCCATCAGACCCTGCGGCCGGAACCAGAGGACCAGCACGAACAGGATGTAGACGACGACGTCCTTGTACACAGGGCCGACCAGGTAGGCCGACAAAGATTCCACGACGCCGATGATGAGGCCAGCGACCAGCGCGCCGAGGACGCTGCCGAAGCCACCGAACGACACGGTGACGAAGGCCAGAATGGCGAGCGTCTCGCCTACGGTCGGCGACGTATAGAAGAAATTGGCGATCAGGGCGCCTGCGATGCCGGTGGCGGCGCCGGCCATGCCCCATGCCAACGCCTGCATGCGCTGCGGCCGTATCCCCATGAGCTGCGCTGCGGTCGCATCTTCAGACACCGCCAGCATGCGACTGCCGACGGCGGTGTGAGTCAGCACAAAATGCAGGATCAACGTGATCGCGAGCCCGACCCCGCCAGCGAGCACGCGCGAGCCCTCGAAGCGGATGCCGCCGATCTGGAACGAGCCGCCGACCAACGTGTCGGGCAAGGTCCGGAAATCGGCTCCGAAAGTCCAGAAGGCGACGTAGCGCAGAAACAGCGCAAGACCGAAGGTGCCCAGAATCTGCGCCAGCATCGGCCCGCGCATGATGTGCCGGACCAGCAGGAAGTAGCTCAGCACGCCCAGCGTGGCGATCACGATGGCGGCGGCCGGAACGGCGGCGAACGGTCCACCCCCCAGCGCCGTCCAGACCACCACGGCGGTATACATGCCGAGCATGACGAAGTCGCCGTGCGCGAAATTGACGACGTTCATCATGCCCCAGATCAGGGTGAGACCCGACGAGAACAGGGCATAGACCGCGCCGAGCAGCAGCCCGCTCACGATCACCTGCACGAGGGTGATCGACACGCTCCCGATCCCGCTACGCTACGCCGTGATCGCTCACCAGCCCTTGTACGGCAGGATCACCTCGGTGGTAGCGCGCGCCTTGGGCCAGATCGCCAGGTACTGGCCGCCACGAAGTTGTGTGACCAGGCTCGAGGCGAGCACGTTCTGGCCCTTGTCGTCGAACTTCACGCCGTCATAGCCCGCCGCCATCTGACTGGCCGGCAGGTCGGTCGCCTTGAGCGCATCGCGGATCTTGGCGGGGTCGGTCGAACCGGCCCGGTTGAGGGCGTCGGCCATCACCAGGAAGCCCTGCAGGCCGCGCACGGAAACGTCGTCGAGATCCACACCCGACTTCGCCTTGTACAGGTCGTTGAAGATGGCGGGCACCGACCCCGGCTTGCCGCCGGCGTAGGCCGAGCGATTGACCAGGCCCTCGACCGTCGAGCCCATCGCCTTGATGAAAGCCGGATCGTTGAAGCCAGCATTGTCCGCGATCATGATCGCAGGCTTCCAGTTCAGTTCCTTCATCGTCTTGGCATAGAGGATCGCGTCCGACGTGTAGGATATGAAGATCGTGACATCGGGGTTCTTTTCCTTGAGCTGCAGCACCTGCGGTTGGACATCGCTCGAGTTGGCCGAATAGGCGATCTTCTGTGTGATCGGCAGGCCATCCTTCGCGAACTGCTCGGCGATGACGCCGGCGACCGAGTTGCCGTATTCCGTGTTCTCATGCACGAGTGCTATGGAACCGACCTTCTGGCCGGCCGCCTTCTGTTCCTTGAGGAACGTCGAATAGGCGCGGGCGAAGTCGATGGCGACGGGCGTGGTGCGGAAGAACCACTTGAACCCGCGCTCGGTGAGATTGGCGGCGACCGATTCGGCGGTGAGGAACGGCACGCCGTGGCGTTCGGCGATGGCGCTCGCGGTCAGGGTGATGCCGGACTGGTAGGCGCCGATCAGCGCCGCCACCTTCTCCTCCGAGATCAGGCGCAATGCCTGGTTCTGCCCGGCCGCCGGCGTTCCCTGGTTATCGGCGAAGATGAGCTGAATCTTGGCACCTTTCATTCCAGGCAGGCCGCCACCCTTGGCCAGCGGCAGGAGCTTGGCGAGCTCGGCATTGCCGTTGTTGACGACGTCGGCCCCGACCTCGATCGCCATCTTGGAATAGTTGCCCGCGCTCGCGGAATTGCCGCTCAGCGGATAGATGATGCCGATTTTGACCGGCTGCTGGGCCTGCGCGCCCGCCGCGAGGCCGAGGGCGACGAGGACGGTGGCGGCCGCAAAAGCCCGGCGCGTTGCTGATTCCATGCTCGAATTCCCCCAAGACTGTGCCGTACTGCCAGCCAAAAGATTGGCACGGCAGGCGGCCGGCAGCAATTCCGCTGAAAAGCGCGATCCAGCGGCGATCGTCCCGGGTCGCGGGGACCGACGCCCGATATCACGCCAAAGGCGCTCGAGCGCCCCGCGTCAGGAGTAGTCCATCTGGTTCGGGAAGTAGATCACGCCGTCCAGCCACCCGTTCATGATGCCCACCGGTGTGCCAATGCACTCGCGCCGCAATCCTTCGGTCGCGATGCTGCCCACGCCGGAGCAAGCGCTCAGCAGACCCGGTAGCGCTCGACAGCGTCCGGATCGAGATCGACACCGAGGCCCGGCCCATCCGGCAGCAGCACGTGGCCGGCCTCGAGCCGCAGCGGCGTCGCCAGGAGCCTGGTGCGCAATTCGTTGTCGCTCATGTCGTACTCGAGCATCAACGGATGCGGCGGATGGTCAGTGTGCGGCGTGGCCGGAAGGGCTGCGATGAAATGGCAGGCCGTGGCGAGGCCGACGGCACCCCCCCAGGCGTGCGGGGCGACGCGCAGGTTTTGGGCATGCGCCAGGGTGGCGATGCGCCGGGCCTCGGTGAGGCCGCCGGTGCCGGGGATCGACGGTTGCACGATGTCGACGCATCGGCCGTCGATCAGGGCACGGAAGTCGCGCACCGTGTGGTGCGCCTCGCCGGCGGCAAGCGGGATCGGTGATCGCTGGCGCAGCTCGGCGTAGCCGCGCAGGTCGCCGGGCGGCAGCGGCTCCTCGATCCAATGGATGCCATAGGGCTCGATCGCCCGCGCGCACTCCAAGGCGACGTCGGCGGTATAGGCGCCGTTGATGTCGACCATGAGGAGCTTGTCCGGTCCCAGCGTCTCGCGTGCCAATTTCACCCGGGCGACGTCGCTCTTGATGCCGCGGCCGATCTTGATCTTGGCGCCGGCATAGGGATGGCCCGCTGCCTCGGCCAGCATGTGCTCGAGCTGCCGGTCGGGATCACCACTGAAGAACCCGGTCGAGGCGTAGGCCGGAATGCGGGTCGTGCCGCAACCGCCGATCAGGTCGCAGACCCGCACCCCGAAGCCACGGGCGATGGCGTCGAACAGCGCGACGTTGATCGCGGCCAGGCAGGCCGTCAGCTGGTTGCCGACGCCCAGATGGTACATCGCGTTACGCACCCGGGCCTCGACATGGTCGAAGTCGAACACGCTCTGGCCCGTGAACATCGGCTCGACCATGCGGAAATACTCGCGGCTCACCAGCGGGTTGCCGAACGCTTCGCCGATGCCGCGCACCCCGGTATCGGTCTCGACCTCGACCAGGCCACCCTGCCGGCGATGGCCGCCGCCGCGCGACATGCCGTAGGCCTTCTCGGGTGCGAATGCATAGTCGAGACCGATGAAGCTCAGGCGCCGGATCAGAGGCATTGTCGTTCTCCCGCAAACGAAGACGGCCGCTTCGATTGCCAAACCTGATACCATTCCCGAGGGGAAAATGGGCTAAATCGAAAGCCCGAGGCAATGGGTCAGCGCCCGATCGGGGTCGGTTGGCCGGCCGCTCCTCTCGTTGACTGCCGTGGCACTCCATCTCGTTGCGTGGGCATGATCCCGATCGCCCGCGAGGTGTTCCGGGGGCCGATGGCGCTCGCGACATCGGCGGCATCATTGTCGCTACCCGGCTGACGCTCTTGTTCCTGCCGGCGCTCGACTTCGCCCGGTACCGCATCAAGGAACCGGCCTGGCCGGCACATTGCCGGCTCCAGGTCGTGCGCTATGGTGTTGGCCAAATCCATATTGGAGCGAACGCCATGGCCGCAATACCCAAGACTCACCGACGCGTCGTCCTCGTGCGCCGGCCGCCGGGCGAGCCGGCCGAGTCGGATTTCCGGGTCGAGCAGGTGCCCGTCCCAGAGCCCAAGCACGGCGAGGTGCTGGTCAAGGTGCTCTATCTCTCGCTCGATCCCTACCAGCGCGGACGCATGCGCGACGCGGCCTCCTACGCGGCAGCGGTCGGGCTCAACGAGGTCATGACCGGCGGCACGGTGGGCGAGGTCGTGGCCTCGCACAAGCCGGGCTTCAAGGTGGGCGACATCGTCGAGGATCGGTTGGGCTGGCAGGAATATGCCATCGGCGGCGGGCCAAGCCTGCGCCTCGTCGATCCCTCGATCGCGCCGATCTCGACCGCCAACGGCGTGCTCGGCATGCCCGGCATGACCGCCTATTTCGGCCTGCTCGATGTCGGCCAGCCCAGGCCGGGCGAGACCATCGTCGTCTCCGCCGCGTCGGGCGCGGTCGGCCAGGTGGTGGGCCAGATCGGCAAGATCATGGGCTGCCGCGTCGTCGGCATCGCGGGCGGCGCCAGGAAGTGCGCCTTCGTGACCGGCGAGCTCGGTTTCGACGCCTGCCTCGACTACAAGGCGGAGAAGGATCTCGATGCCGCTCTTGGCGTCGCCTGCCCGGACGGCATCGACGTCTATTTCGACAATGTCGGCGGCGAGATCTCCGACGCCGTGCTGCGCGGCATCAATACCTTCGGCCGCGTCGCCCTGTGCGGCTCGATCTCGCAATACAACGCCACCACGCCGCCCATGGGACCGCGCCTGATGGGCACCTTCGTCGGCAAGCGGGTGACGGCGCGCGGCTTCATCGTCACCGACTTCGCCGAGCGCTATGCGCCGGCGCGCCGCCAGATGGGCGAGTGGATCAAGACGGGCAAGCTCAAGTACCGCGAGGACATCGTCGAGGGCATCGACAAGGCGCCGCGCGCCTTCATCGGCCTCCTGCGCGGCGAGAATTTCGGCAAGATGCTGGTCAAGCTGGCATGAGCTACGACGCGCCGTTCGCCGGGCTGAAGGTGGTCGACCTCAGCCAGGGCATCGCCGGCCCCTACTGTGCCATGCTGCTTGCCCAGCACGGCGCGGACGTGATCAAGGTCGAAGGCATCGGCGACGGCGACTGGGCGCGCACCCTGGGCACGCGCTACGGCAGCCACTCGGCGTATTCGATCATCGGCAATCTCGGCAAGCGCAGCATCGCCGTCGATCTCAAGGCCGAGGCCGGCAAGCAGGTGCTGTGGCGGCTGCTGAAGGGCGCCGACGTCTTCCTCGAAGGCTTCCGGCCGGGCGTCATAAATCGCCTGGGTTTCGACTACGGCGCCGTCTCGGCGCGCGAGCCGAGATTGCTTTACCTCTCGATCTCGGGCTTCGGCCAAAGCGGGCCGCTGGCCGAGCGGCCGGCCATGGACCCGGTGCTGCAGGCCTATACCGGCCTGATGAGCGAGAATCGTGGCGAGGACGGCATCCCCCATCGCGTGCCGGTGATCGTCGTCGACATGTCGACGGCGCTCTACGCCTTCCAGGGCCTGTCGGCCGCGCTCTATGCGCGCCGCGACGAGACGCGCGGCCGCTATCTCGACGCCAGCCTGATGCAGGCGGCGACGGCCCTGCAATCGATCCGCCTGATGGCCTGCCATCTCGAGGGCGGCGTCATGAAGCCGGGCGGTGCACCCGGCGGCGTGTTCAAGATCGCCGATGGCTGGATGTCGATCGTGGCCATCAACGACCGCGACTGGCGGGCATTGTGCGCGGCGATGGACTTGGCCGAACTGCCCGACGACCCGCGCTTCACGACGCCTGCCAACCGGCTGGCCAACGACGTCGCGCTGTATGCCATCATCCGCCCGACGCTTGCCGCGAGACCCTGGGCGGAATGGAACAAGCGCCTCACCGCGGCGCGCCTGATGCACGAGCGGCTGAACAGCTACGCCGAATTCCTCGAGCAGCCGCATGTGCAGGAGACCGGGCTGATCCAATGGTTCGCCCAGGCCGGCTTGAACCGGCCCGTGCCGGTGCCGAGGCTGCCGGGCCAGTCGCCGGCGATCGACGGCACGCCGCGCGCCATCGCGCCGGTGACCGGCCAGCACACGCGGGAGGTCCTGGCCGAGCACGGCTATGCCGACAGCGAGATTGATCGCCTTCTCACGCACGGCACCGTGGCGGTCGCTGCATGATCACGCCCCTCGCGCCGCAGCACTATCGCCGCACGCCATGGAAGAACGGCGGCGGCGTCACGACCGACATCGCGCACGATGGCGAGACCTGGCGTTTCAGCCGCACACCGATCACGACCCCAGGCCCGTTCTCCGACTACGCCGGCTTCGACCGGATGCAGGTGCTGGTGGGCGGGCGCGGCCTCGTGCTCGAGACGCCGGACGGCGAGATCGACGTGCGCACGCCGTTCAAGCCGGTGCGCTTTGCCGGCGAGCTGGCGATCGTGAGCCGCCTCGAGGCCGGCCCGGTCGAAGTGATGAACCTGCTGGGCGATCGCGCTCTGGTCGGGCTCGATCTCGCCGTTGTCGATGCCGGCGCCAGCCGGCGGCTGGGTCCCGGACTGCACCTTGCCTATTGTCCCGGCGACAGCGCCGTCGTGCGGCTGGGAGAAGAGAAGCGCGCTTTGGCGGCCGATCATGCGCTGCGGCTCGAGCAGGTGGAGGGTGCCGCGCTGGCCTGCGAGACGGGGCGGATCATCGTGGGGAGCGTGACATGCGTATTGCGGTAGTCGGCACGGGCGGCGTCGGCGGTGGTTATGGCGCGGCGCTGGCCAAGGCCGGCGCCGATGTCACCTTCATCGCCCGCGGCGCCCACCTGGCGGCGATGAAGGAAATGGGTCTGAGGATCGAGAGCCCGCGCGGCGATACCCATCTGCTGCCGACCCAGGCGACCGATGATCCGCGCACGGTGGGCCCGGTCGACGTCGTGCTGTTCTGCGTCAAGCTGTGGGATGTCGAGAGCGCGGGCGAGGCGATCAGGCCGATGGTCGGACCGGACACGGCGGTGATCCCCTTGCAGAACGGCGTCGATGCCTCCGAGCGCCTGGCGCCGATCCTGGGCCAACGCGCGGTGATGGGTGGCGTCGCCAACATCAGCGCGACCATCGCCGCACCGGGCGTGATCCGCCAGACCGGCACGGTGATGCGCATCGTGTTCGGCGAGCTCGACGGGACCGCGAGCCGGCGGGCCGAAGCCTTCGCGGCGATGGCCCGCGCCGCCGGCATCGACGTCGTGCTGAGCCCGTCGATCGTGAGTGAGCTCTGGATGAAGTTCATCCTGCTCGCCTCCAACGCCGGCATCATGGCGGTGGCGCGCCAGCCGGTCGGCAAGCTGCGCGACGACCCGGACATCGCGCCGTGGTTCACCATCGCCTACGAGGAGGTGGCCGCCGTCGGTCGCGCCGCCGGCGTTCCGCTGCCCGCCGATGCGGTCGAGCAGACCCTGCGATTCAATCGCGCCGCGCCGGCCAGCCTCATGCCCTCGATGGCCGTCGACCTGCTGCGCGGCAACCGGATCGAGCTGCCCTGGCTCTCCGGCAAGGTTCTGGAGCTCGGCCGCAAGCATGGCGTTCCGACGCCGACACACGCCTTCATGTATGCGACACTCAAGCCCTACATCATGGGCAAGCCCGCCTAGGAACGACCCGCAATGCGCATCCTGATTGCCCTCTGCCTGTGCCTGATCGGCCTCGCCCCAGCTTCCGCCACCGACCTCAAGCTGCTGACGGCCGGGGCCTACAAGCCGGTCGCGCTCGAGCTGGTGCCCGAGTTCGAGAAGAAGACTGGCCACAAGGTGACGATCGAGAACGACACGGCAGGCGGCCTCGCCAAGCGCCTGGCGGCCGGCGAGTATTTCGACGTGATCGTCATGCCGCCGGCCGGCATGGCCCAGTTCCTGGGCAACAAGGTCGTGCAGAGCAGCGGCAAGCCGCTGGTCCGCTCCGGCATCGGCGTCGCCGTCAAGCAGGGCGCGCCCCTGCCCGACATCTCGACCGTCGAGGCCTGGAAGCAGGCCCTGCTCGCGGCGCGCGCCGTCGCCTATATCGATCCCGCTTCGGGTGGCTCGAGCGGCATCTACCTCGCCAAGCTGTTCGAGACCATGGGCATCGCCGAGCAGCTCAAGCCCAAGAGCGTCCTGGTGCGCGGCGGCCTGGTGGCCGAGAAGGTGGTGAACGGCGAGGCCACGATCGGCATGCAGCAGATCAGCGAGATCATGGTCGTGCCGGGCGCCGTTCTCGTCGGCCCGCTGCCGCTCGATGTCCAGCACTACACGATGTACTCGGGGGGTATTTCCAGCGCCTCGCGCGAGCCGGCGGCCGCGGCGGAGTTGCTGCGCGCGCTCGCCGACCCGGGCAACCTGCCGGTTCTGAAGAAGAAGGGGATGGAGGGGCCGTAGGCCTGTTCTCACTCCCGCCTTAGTCTGTGACCTCCCTGCGCGAAGCGCGGGGAGGTGCCCCCGTCAGGGGGCGGAGGGGTCATGAGCCTCAGTCGAGGCTCGAGTATGATTTATATTCATCCAGACGTGTGTCGCTCCGTCCCCGTATGACGGCGACACCTCCCCAGCGTAGCCGGGGAGGAGAGCGATTCATTACGCCAACAGCTCGCGCATCATGGCCGCCACGCGCTCAACCGAGGGCGAGCTCGCGGCGACGCGCGCGATGTCGCGCTGGACCTTTTGCGCTGCCGCGGGTTCCAGCAGGGCTCGGCACATCCGCACGAACTCATCGGCGTCCTTGGCCTCCGGCATCGTGCCGTCGTCCCACAGGTAGCCCCGCCGCCCCTCGGCCGTGGTGACGATGGGGATCTGCCAAGCGATGCCGATGGCGAGCTTGGTGCTGCAGCCGCGCGGCAGGCAGAAGATCGGATGGAGGAAGACGCTCCAGGTCACGGCCTCGGCGGCCAGCGCGGCATCGTCCAAGGTGCCGAGATAGTCGACGTTGCCGTACTTGCCGGCGAGCCACTGCCCGAGCGACGGCGGGCCGCCGACCACGCGCACCCGCGCCGGCATCCCCGGCGTGCGCGCCATGGCGTCGAGGGTCTGCACCAGGCCTTCGAGGTTGGGGCCGTGGTCGAGCGTGCCGACGAACCCCAGGCGATCGCCGGACGGCCGCCAGTCGAGCGGGCCGGGCTTGATGAGGCGCGGGATCCAGGCGACGCGCCGGGCACCGAACCATCGCTCCAGGTCGGCATCGAACGGCGCAATCGTGCACACGGCGTCGATCTCCTCCCGCAGACGCTGCTCGCTCGCCAGCACGCGGCCCAGCAGCAGGTTCGGCGTCGGCAGGAGGCGCCGGCTGAGCGGCAGGCGATGACGCAGCCGGACCGAATGCAGGAGGTCGGTGATCTCCGCGCCGTGCGAGAGGATGACGATCCGGCAGCCGGCCGGCAGCTTCGGCCGGATGAGCGGCGCCACCGGTGCCAGGAATTCCTGGTTGAGGAAGACATAGTCGACCGGCCGCTGCTGCACCGCGCGGACGATGTCGTCGGCCAGGCTGCGTCCGTAGGGCCGAACGAAGGGCGATGAATCGATCAGGCGCAGAAAGCGTGCCGACCACGAGCGGTCGCCGTCGAACGGCAGCCTGGTCAGCGAGACGCCGGCGGCCTCGATGACCTCGATGAATTCGTGGGTGCAGAGCTGGACGCCGCCCTTGCCGTCACCGAGATGACCCCGGCTGCTGACGAACAGGCCGCTTGCCGGCTTGTCAGGTGGTTCCAGACGTCAGCTCCTTCAGCGCATCGCTCCAGGCGCCGATCGTGTGATCGATGTCGACGCGGGTGTGGGCCAGGCTGACATAGTACTTGCTTTCGCCCTTCATGATCCCGCGTGCCCGCAGGAGCTGATTGAAGCGCCTGGCGATCGCGGCATCGCCCTTCAAAGTGTCGCGATAATCCTTGATCGGCTGGTCGGTGAAGACGACGTCGAACAGCGGCGGCTCGCCGATCACCTGGGCCTTGACGCCTGCCTTCTTCAGGAGCTCGGACAGCGCCGTCATGAGCTCGCGACCGGTCGCGAACACCTGCTCGTAGGCGCCCGGCCGCTTCAGGATCTCGAGTGTCGCGAGGCCTGCGACCGCCGCCACCGGGTTGCCCGACAGCGTGCCGACCTGGAAGATGTAATCCTCGTCGGTCATCGCCAGCCGGTCGAAATGCTTCATGATGTCGGCGCGGCCGGCGATTGCGGCGAGAGCAAAGCCACCGCCCACGATCTTGCCCAGGCTGCACAGGTCGGGGGTGACACCGTAATATTCCTGGGCGCCGCCATAGGCGAAGCGGAAGCCGGTCACGACCTCGTCGAAGATCAGCGGGATGTCGTGCTTGGCCGTCACCGCGCGCAGCGCCTGCAGGAAGCCGGGCTTGGGCGGGATCAGGCGCTGGAACGGCTCGACGATGACGCCCGCCAGCTCGTCCTTCTGCTCCTCGATCAGGCTCTCGACCATGTCGATGTCGTTGAACGCCGCGACCAGCATCTCGTCCTGGACCGACTTCGGGATGCCGGCCGAGTCGGGAGCGGGTCGCGGGAAATTGCCCGGCCGCTTGGGCGCCATCGACATCAGCGCATAGTCGCTCATGCCGTGATAGCCGCCCTCGAACTTCAGGATCTTGTCGCGCTTGCGGAAGGCGCGCACCGCCCGCATGGCGTAGAGATCGGCCTCGGTGCCCGAGCAGACGAAGCGCACCTGGTCGGCGCACGGCACGGCATCGCAGATCGCCTCGGCGAGCGCGATGCCGTGGCGGTTGTTGCCGAAGTAGGTCGTGCCGAGCGGCACCTGGGCCTGCACCGCCGCCGTCACCTCGGGATGGGCGTGGCCGATGAACATCGGCCCCGAGCCCAGCAGGAAGTCGACATACTCGCGACCGGCCTCGTCCCAGATCCGCCCCGCCTTGCCTTCCCGCAGGATCACCTCGGCCGGCATGTTGCCGAAGCTGCCCCCCGGCAGGACGCGCTTGGCCTGCTCGACGAGATCGTTGGTCGGGTCGACGACGGTCTGGACGTTCATGGCAACCTCTTACTCGATGGGGACGAAGATAGAATGGCGCATCTTGCCCTCGACTGCCTTCGAGAAATGGCCCTTGCCGCTGGTGTCCTCGACCAGGATCACCTCGCCCGCGCCGATGATGCGCGTCTCGCCGTCGCTCGCCTGGATGCTGACCGCGCCGTCGAGATTGATGATGTATTGCCGGCGCGGCGCGGGATGCCATTCGTAGTCGTAGGTGCCGGGCGTCTCGCGGAAGATGATCCCGGTGGCCGGGAAGGTGGCCGAGGTCTTGCCGCCGCGCCCCTCCTGCTTCCATTCGACCTGGATGTCGCGGAAATGGGTTTCGCCCTTGTCATCGACATAAAGATTATGGATGCGCATGAATCTTCTCCCGCTTGTCGTTTCCTGATCCGAGCTTAGAACGAAACCATGTTCGAGAAACCCGTGAAAGCCGCCCTTTTCGACATGGACGGTCTGCTGATCGACACCGAAGCCGTCTACATCGAGGCCTACAAGGAGGCGGCCGGCGCGATCGGCGTCGACATGCCGATGACCCTGTGCCACGCCATGATCGGCGTGCCGACGGCCGAGTGCGAGGTCCTGATCCAGGACCATTTCGGCCCCGACTTCCGGGTCGACCATTTCCAGACGAGCTTCCGCGCCTGCGCCGAGCGCATCCTGGCCGATCATGTGCCGGTGAAGGCCGGAGCCCCCGAGCTGCTCGACTTCCTGGCCAGCCGCGGCCTGCCCTGCGCCGTCGCCACGTCGTCGCGGCCGACCACGGCGGAACGCCATCTCGGCCGCGCCGGCCTCCTGCCGCGGTTCGCGGCCATCGCGACGCGCTACGACGTCGCGCGCCCCAAGCCGCACCCCGACGTCTATCTCGAGGCGGCGCGACGGCTGGGCGTCGCCCCCGAGCACTGCCTCGCCTTCGAGGATTCGAGCATCGGCCTCACCGCTGCGCATGCCGCGGGCACGATGGCGATCATGGTGCCCGACATCCTGCAGCCGTCGGCCGAGATCCGCGCCAAGTGCGTGAGGGTGCTGCCCGACCTCCATGCCGCGCTCGGCCTGCTGCAATCGGCGCTGCGCTGATGCCCGACATTTCCAACCCTGGCGCTGTTCGCGCTCGCGTGCCTGGCGCTGACGGCCACCCCTGGTCCCGACATGCTGCTGATCGCCTCGCGCAGCCTGAGCCAGGTTTCTGACAACAGTATTCGTGGCCCTGGCCGCCCGGCTGGCGTTCGACGTCCGGTGCTGAGCCGTTTATCGTGGCGTGGCTTGCTGACCGGAAAGGACTGACCCCATGACTCTCTCCCTCGCGGATGCCAATCGCGTGATCGCCGGCGCCATCGAGAAGGCCAACCAGATCGGTGCGAAGATGAACATCGCGGTGTGCGATGCCGGCGGGCGGCTGCTTGCCTTCCAGCGCATGGATGGCGCCATGTGGGCCGGCTCCTTCGGCAGCCAGGGCAAGGCGATGGCGTCGGCCGCCTTCGGTCGCCCGAGCGGGGACCTGACGCCGCGCGCCGACCATCCCACCCTGCGCGGCATCGCCGCGGCCGAAGGCAATCACATGTTCTATGGCCAGGGCGCCGTGCCGATCTTCCACAACGGTGTGCTGGTCGGCGCCTGCGGCGTCGGTGGCGGGACCGCGCAAGAGGACGAGGATTGCGCCCGCGCCGGGGTCGACAAGCTCTGAGGCTAGAACCTCTCGACCCACGGCCTCACTTCGATTTCCCAGCTCCAGGCGCTGCGATGCTGCTGCAGCGTCGCCCAGTAGGTGTCGGCGATGGCGTCGGGATCGAGCAGGCTGTCGGGATCGTTGGCCGGCACCGGCCGCTCGGCGCTGCGGATGCCGCCGTCGATCACGAAATGAGCGACGTGGATGCCCTTGGGCGAAAGCTCGCGGGCCATCGATTGCGCCAGGCCGCGCAGCGCGAACTTGCCCATGGCGAAGGTTGCCGACAGAGCGAAGCCCTTCACGCCGGCGGTCGCGCCGGTGAGAAAGATGGCGCCGTGCGACTTCGGCAGCATGCGCCTCGCGGCCTGCTGCGACACCAGGAAGCCGCCGAAGGCGCTGATCTCGATCGCCCGCTTGACGTCGTCGGGCGCCAGGTCGACCAGTGGGCCGCGCACCCGGTTGCTGGCGTTGTAGACCACCACGTCGGGCGTGCGGCCGGCGGCGTCCAGGGCGTCGAACAGGCCGGCAACTTCCTTCGGATCTGATGCGTTGCAGGCATGGACGGCGGCGCCGGTCTCCTTGGCCAGGTTGGCGAGCTTGCCGGTCTGGCGCGCCGCTACCGCGACGTGCAGGCCATTGCGGGCAAACAGTCGGGCGAGCGAGGCGCTGAGGCCCGGGCCGGTGCCGACAATCAGGGCAGAACGAAACGTCGGTTTTTCCATGGTCTGATGTCTCCTCGTTGCCGGCACTTTCCCGCGGGTATAGGCTTCTGCGCAATCGGGAAGGAAACGCCATGGACAAGGCACAACCGGCTGGTCGGATCGACGTCATCTCCGATGTGATCTGCCCCTGGTGCTATATCGGCAAGCGGCAGCTCGAACGGGCGCTCGACATGCTGGAAAAGCACCATCTCCGCTTCACCGTCGCCTGGCACCCCTTCCAGCTCAATCCCGACATGCCGCGCGAGGGCGTCGACCGCGCCCAGTACCGCCTCGCCAAGTTCGGCAGCGCCGAACGCTCGCGCCAGCTCGATGAGCGGGTCACCGAAGCCGCCGCCAATGCCGGGCTGGAATTCCATCTCGACCGCCTGACCCGCACGCCCAACACGCTGGACGCCCACCGGGTCATCCGGCTGGCCGGCCAGCGCGGTGTCCAGGACGGCGTCGTCGAGGCGTTGTTCGAAGGCTATTTCAGCAACGGCGCCGATATCGGCGACGCCAAGGTGTTGGCCCAGCTCGCCTCGGAGGGCGGCCTGAAGCCCGAGGAAGTGACCGAGCTGCTGGCCGGCGACGACGGCCTCAAGGAAGTCGTCAGTGCCGATCGCATGGCGCGCAATTGCGGCATCCAGGGCGTGCCGAGCTTCGCGCTGCAGGGCCACGTGCTGTTCTCCGGCGCCATGCCGGCGGAGGAGATGGCGCAGGCCTTCCGCCGCGCCTGGGACATCCTGAAGAACCGCGCAGCTTAGAGCACATTCCGTTCGGCTGGGACAGCCGAGCGGCATGTGCCCGTTGCAACGCCCCCGTGCGCGCATTTCCAAGGTGCTGGAACCGCATGCGGCTCCAGCACATTGGAAATTGCTCTAACGGCCGCTCCGCACCGTCATCGACGGTGCCGACACCGGGCCGTTGACGGTCATGGTGTAGTCGATTCTGCCCGACCGCCCGACATCGAGGGCGATCGTGGTCTCGGTCGCCGCCGTGGTCAGGCTGGTATGGCTGTTGACCTCGGCAACCGCGTTTCCGCCCTGGACCTTGTGGTCGCGCAGGGTGAGCGATGCGCCGGCGAGCTGAAGCTCGCCCGTCACCGTGATCTTCTGGTTGATGAAGCCGGCCAGGACCGCCGAGCTGAAACCCATCTCGGTGCTGAAGATGCTGCCGATTCCGGTGGCGAAAGAGGCCAGGCCCAGCGAGCCACCGGTGACGGACGGGTAGATGTAGCCGCTCACCTGGCCCTGGCTCGTGAGCGAATTGCGGATTTCCTCGAACGAGGCGCCGCTGCCCCTGAGCCCTATGTCCATGATGGTGATCTTGCCATCGACCGAGATCATCAGGTTATCGTTGCCGAACACGCTCGTGCCGGCGGCGCCGCGCAGCATCTCGCCAAGGTAGATGCCCTGCAGGCTGCCCTGCAGGTCGACATCGAGGGTGGCCTTGGTCGCATCGATCACACCGCTGAAATCGACTGCCCCGCCGTAGAACTGGCCGGTGAGCTTGAGGATCTTGAGCAGGCCGTTCTTCAGGTTGGCCTGGAAGTCGGCGTAGTTCACCTGCACCGACCCGACGGCGACCGCGCTGGTCTCGAGCGTGAGCGTCGCGTCGAAGGCGCGCAGGGCCGCGAGATCGATCGCCTTGCCGGTCGCTGCGCGCTGCTGAGGCGGCGGCAACGACCCGGTCGACGCGGCCGGGGCCGGCGCGCTCGACACCCCGAGCCAGCGATCGAGATCGAGCGTTCCCGGCACCCGCAGATTGGCCGTGATGTTGGGCCTCGCCTTCAGGCCGGCGATGTCGACATGTCCGTTCATCGCCGTGCCGAACACGGTGAGGTTGCCGTCGAAGGCGACGCGCTGCGCATCGCCCTTGAAGGTCCCAGCGACCGAGAGCGCGCCGACGGCATCCTGGTTCTTGCCCATGGCAAGCGACAGGACGCCGCCAGCGTCCGGGGTGTCGAAGGCGAAGCTCGAAAAGTCGAAGCCGAAGCTTGGTCCGATGGCCAGGGTGCCGGTAGCCCGTGCGGTGCTGCCGAGCAGCGAGAGGGTCGCGTTGCGCAGCATCAGGACGTCGCGGGTGCCGACGATGCCGCCATCGGCCGAGATCGCTCCGATCCGACCGTTGGCGATTTTCGCCACGCCTGCATTCTCCAGGAGCTTGTCGGCGTCCGGTGCGGCGAGGCTGAAGGTGAGGTCGTAGCGCGGCTGCCTGGTGACATCGGCAATGCTGCCCTGGAGGTCGAGCCTGGCGCCCAGGAGATCGCCGACCTTGAGGTTGGCGATCTTCACGAGGTTGCCCTGCAGCGAAAGCTCACCCTCGATCCCGTCGAGGCTGCGCCGACGCAGCATGAGCTTGGCCACCTTGATCTTCAGTCCGAAGACGGGCGCGTTCTTGTCGGGCGCAGACGGCGCCGCTGGCATGACCGTCGCCGGGGTGGTGCCTTGGGTGTCGCCCGGCGACACCTGCTTCTCGGGCGTCAGGTACCGGTCCAGGTCGAAGCGATCGACTTGCAACGCCACGGTCGACATCAAGGGCGCAGCCCAGGTCACGCTGCCGCTGCCCGATGCGCGCTGCCCGTCGAGCTCGATCGTGAGGTCACTCAATTGGACGCCGTCAACGGAGGAGGCCAACTTGCTCCGGAGCGCAAAAACCTGCAGCGCGTTTGCCGCCATTGGAGGCGCATCGATCTGAAGCCAGGCCAGGGTCTCGCGCAGCCGGGTACCGCTCAGGCTGATCTCGCCGGTGGCCTGGATCACCGGTCCCGGCTTGGCCGTCGCCGCGGCAACGGGCATGGCCTTCACCGTGGCCTGCAGCACCATCTCGCCCGGCAGCACCGCCTTGAGCTGCGGCACCGTGATGGCGCCGTCGTGGATCTCGAGTGCGACGGCGAGGTCGCGCACGATGCCTTTGCGATAGGCCAGCTCCGCCGCCACGACGACCAGCGAGACGTCGGTGCCCGACGGAAGTCCGGACAACAGGGAGCCGGCTGGCGCCTTCTGGGCTGGCGCTCCCGCCGGCGCGGCGGTCAAGGCACCGAGCTTGGCGGCCAGCGCCAGCCATCGCTCGAGATCGATCTTCGGCAGCGAGAGATGGCCGCGCATCGCAGGCCCCTTGCCCTGCTCGACGACCAGCGTGCCGGTCGCGGTCTCGTCGTCCATCGACATCTTGAAGTCGCTGATGGCAAGCCGTGTCGTCGACAGGTCGATGACGCCATCGAAGGCGAAGCGGCCCGCCGCGACGCCGTCGAATGCGGGCACGGCTTGGCCGGTGGCCTCCACCAGAGCGGCAACGAAGTCGGTCAGCCCACTGGTCGACATCACAAGATGCCCCTTCACGTCGGCGTCAGGAGCGACCTTGCTCACGGTGCCGGTGAAGTCGAGCTTGCCGCTCGGCAAGGCGATGCCGAGCGTCGTGGCGTGGCCTTGCGGGCCGGCCGCCCCCAGCTTGAAATCGAGGGTCAGCGGCGCACCGTTCAGCCTGGCGGTGCCGGAGAAGGAAAACGGTCCGTCCAGCGAGCCGACGGAGGCCATGGCTTCGACCTCCTCTGCCTTGATCGTGTTGCGGGTTCGCGGATTGGTGTAGCTCAGCGTGCCCTGCACGATCCTGAGCGAGCCCACCGCGAGATGGAAGCCGCTGGCCGGCGCGCCCGCCGGCTGAACCGCGCCGGCGCCGGGCTTGAACTGCCAGTTGGGGACGCCGTCGGCATCGGTCTCCAGGATGATGTTGGGCTGATAGAGAACGAGCCGCCCGATCTCCAGCCGGCCCCGCAGCAAGGCTGCCCACGAAGGCGATGCGCCGATCCAGCGCACCTCGACCATCTGGGCGCCCTGGGCACCGACCGCGTTGGCGAAATGGACCTGGCGTGCACTGAGCCGCGGCTCGGGGAAAATCGACAGCTTGAGCGGCCCTTCGATCACCAGCTCGCGGCCAGTGGCCTCCTTCACTGCCTGGACCAGCGCGGGCTTGTAGGCGTCCGCATCGACCAGGTAGGGCGCTGCGACGACCAGCGCCGCCAGGACCCCGAAGACCGCGACGGCGGCCCAGCCAACTCGTCTCAGCACGGACATGATTTACACCTCGACAACGCTTGTCCGTGCATCGGAATGCCGGGCGCATGCCAGTTGGCCAGACGAATCTGGCCGAATGCCGGCCAAAAGCCTGCTAGCTTTTACGCCAACAACCGATGAGGAAACGAGCGTATGAGCGACATCGCCTTCGGCTTTCAGGCAGCACCGGCCAGCGCGGTCCACAAGTCGGACCAGGCGCTCTACCGCGAGGTCATGGACGATTGCGCGCTGTGCGACCGGCTGGGCTTCGATGCCGCCTGGCTGCTCGAGCACCATTTCAGCGACTACTACCCGACCCCGAGCCCCCTGCTGTTCATGGCTCACATCGCGGCGGCCTTCCCCAACCTCTCGCTCGGCACCTCGGTGCTGGTGCTGCCGTGGTATCACCCGCTGCGCCTTGCCGAAGAGATTTCCATGCTGAACAGCATGACCAACGGCACCCTTCATCTCGGAATCGGCCGCGGCACAGCCAAGATGGAGTACGACGCCTACAACGTCGACATGAACGAGGCGCGGGCACGCTTCGCCGAATGCTACCGCATCGTCGAGAAGGGCCTGGCGGGCGAGCCGTTCACCCATGACGGGCCGTTCTGGCGGATCGAGCGGCCGATTCGCTTGAGGCCCGAGCCGGTGGCCAAGAAGGTTCGTTTCTACGGCGCCATCGGCAGCGCCGGCAGCGCCGAGGTGATGGGCGATCTCGGCATCGCGCCGATCTGTCTGGCGACCTTCCCCGACAAGATGCTGACCCGCATCCTCGAACGCTGGCGCACACGGGCCGGTGCGGCGGCGCGCGATGCCATCCTGCCGATCTCGGTCAAGATGTTCATCGCCGATACCGACGAGGAGGCCCGCGCCCTCGGCCGGCGCTACTACCCGCCATACTTCGAGCTGCAATGCGCGCACTACGAGTCCGACGCCAACCCGTGGGCCGACATTCCCGAGTATCACGATTTCAGCCGCATGTTCGCCAACCTGCGCAAGCTGACCGACCCCAATGAGCTCGGCGACTTCATGGAGTCGAACCTGGTGGGCAGCCCGTCGACGATCTGCCGGCGCATCGACCAGCTCGCGGCGCTGGGCTTCAATTACTTCATGGTTTCCTCGGCCACGCCCGGCACGCCGATCGAGCTTCGCCAACGCATGATGTCCCGCTTCGCCGAGGAGGTATGCCCGCGCTATTCGACGGCGATGCGGGCGAAGCAGGCGGCGTAGTCATTGTCCTCCCTGCGCCAAGCGCGGGGAGGTGCCCCCGCGGAGGGGGCGGAGGGGTCATGAGCCTCAGTCGAAGCGTCCGTTGATTGTCTTTGCAATGGAGGACCTCGCAGGCTGCGGGGGCACCTCCCCAACGCAAGCGCGTCGGGGGGGCCAATGAGTGGTCAGCCCCTGCCCCTGCGCCGGATCCTCTGGACCGCTTCGTCGAGCGCCGAGAGGAAGCGCGAGCGGTCGCGGGCGGACATCGGCTTGGGGCCGCCGGTGTCCTGGCCCATTGCCCGCAGGTGCGACAGCAGCTCGCGATTGGCCATCGCCATGCCGATCGACGCCGTCGTGAAGGGGACGCCGGTGTTGCCGATCACCTCCGCGCCGGCCTTCAGGCTGCGATCGGCGAGCGGGATGTCGGCGGTGACCACGACATCGCCCGGGCCGGCCCGTTCGGCGATCCAGTCGTCGGCCGCATCGAACCTGTCGCTTACGACCACCACCTCGATACGCGGGTCCATCGGCACCCTGATGGGGGCATTGCTCACCACGAAGACCTTGAGGGCGTAGCGCTGCGCCACGCGATAGACCTCGGATTTCACCGGGCAGGCATCGGCATCGACAAAGATCGAAATCGCGCTCTCCTTCGAACGGGGGCCGCCGCCGCCGTCAATTCGGGCGGGATCAAGGCACCCGGTAAGCTCTAGGCCGTCCCTTGCTTCCCCGCTACAGTGCCGTGGCAACCGCGGCTCGACACGCGGCGCTTCAGGGAAGGAAAATCATGCGTGCGTTTGTTTGGCTGGGCGGCCTCGTTGCCGCCCTGATCTGCTGTGCTGGCAGTGCGTTCGCCCAGAAGAGCGGCGGCGTGCTGAAGATGTATCATCGCGATAATCCACCGAGCGCCTCGATCCACGAGGAAGCGACCAACTCGACGGTGATCCCGTTCATGTCGCTGTTCAACAACCTGGTGCTCTACGACCAGGGCAAGCCGCAGAACAGCCCGCAAACCATCGTGCCCGATCTCGCCAAGTCGTGGAGCTGGAGCGCCGACAACAAGGACATCACCTTCAAGCTGCAGGAAGGCGTGAAGTGGCACGACGGCAAGCCGTTCACCGCCAAGGACGTCGTCTGCACGATGGACCTGCTGACCGGCAAGGCCGAGAACAAGCTGCGCCGCAACCCGCGCCAGTCCTGGTACGGCAACGTCGACAGCACGACGGCCAACGGCGACTTCGAGGTGACGATCCATCTCAAGCGCCCGCAGCCCTCGATCCTGGCGCTGCTCGCCTCGGGCTACTCGCCGATCTATCCCTGCCACGTCCCGGTCGGTCAGATGCGCACCAAGCCGGTCGGCACCGGGCCGTTCAAGTTCGTCGAGTTCAAGCAGAACGAGGGCATCAAGATCGCCAAGAACCCCGACTACTGGAAGAAGGGCAAGCCCTACCTCGACGCCATTGAGTTCACCATCGTGCCCAATCGCGCGACGGCGATGCTGAGCTTCATGTCGGGCAAGTTCGACATCACCTTCCCCTGGGAAGTGACGATGCCGCTGCTGAAGGACATCAAGGCCCAGATGCCCAACGTCGAATGCCAGACCACCTCGATGAACAACAGCACCAACCTGATCGTCAATCGCGAGGCGCCGCCGTTCGACAATGCGGAGCTGAGGCGGGCGGTGCTGCTCGCCATGGATCGCAAATCCTTCGTCGACATCTTGAACCAGGGTGACGCCCAGCTCGGCGGCACCATGCAGCCGCTCAAGGACGGCGTCTGGGGCATGCCCCAGGAAATGTACGATTCGGTGTCGGGCTACGGACCGGACGTGCAGAAGAACCGCGAGGAAGCCCGCGCCATCATGAAGAAGCTGGGCTACGGCCCGGACAAGCGCATGCCGCTCAAGATCGCGACGCGCGGCATCTCGCTCTACAAGGATCCGGCGGTCATCCTGGCCAGCCAGCTGAAGGAGATCTGGATCGACGCCGACGTCGACATCATCGAGACGTCACAGTGGTTTCCGCGGGTCGCCCAGAAGAAATACTCGCTCGGCCTCAACACCACCGGCAACGGCGTCGACGACCCCGACCAGAACTACTACGAGAACTTCTCCTGCAAGTCGGAGCGCAACTACACCGGCTACTGCAATCCGGAAATCGAGAAGCTGTTCGACGCCCAATCGGCCGAGACCGACATGGAGAAACGCAAGCGGATCGTCTGGGACATCGATCGCAAGCTGCTCGAGGACGGCGCGCGGCCCATCATCATGTGGAATCGCGCGTCGATCTGCATGCAGCCCTTCGTGAAGGGCTACGTGGCGAACGTCAACAGCGTCTACAACGGCTTCCGCTTCGAGGACGTCTGGCTCGACAAGTAGAGACGCTTCCTCCCCCGTCTGACGGCGTCTGACGGGGGAGGTGGCCCGAAGGGCCGGAAGGGGAACACCACAGTCGAGATTCAGGAGTTCTGACGTCGGAGCTTCACTATTACTGGAGCTTTCCCCCTCCGCCCTGCCTGCCCCTGCCAGGCTCTCCCCCCGATTACGGACTGATTACGGGGGAGAAATCAGGGCTGACGGCTCACCGGCGGCGGCAAAATCCGGCCGCGGCCGTCGATCCGGTTGCCCTGGGCGTCGTAGCGAAAGCCGTACTCGTCGCGGAAGGTGCCGTCCGGTCCGGGCTGGCCGGCCCCGCTCGCCCGTGCCCGCGCCGGCATCGGTGCAGCCGCCATGTTCGGATTGGCATTCGGTGCCTGCATGCCCGATCCGCCCTGATCACCAGGCTGGCGAACCCAATCGTTGCGGCCAATGATGGGTTGGCCACCGGCGTCGATAGCGCCGGCGGCGGGTGCCATCGTCTGGGCGGGACTCGGCATCGGCTGGGCAGGAACCGGAGCGGGCGTCGTCTGGGCATACGCAGCGCCCGCAGTGGCGATGAAAGCAAGAGCAAGCAACGCGCGTCGCATGGAATCCTCCTGTGCAGATCTGCGATGCCTGCGAAACGCCCCGTTTCCACGCTGGTTGCGGTTCGCCTCTCAGGAAAGAACGGCAATCTTCTTGCGCTCGATCAGCGCAAAATCGATCGCTGCGCCGAGGCCCGGACCGTTCGGAACGTGCACCAAACCATCGCGGCCGACGACGATGTCCTGAACCATTCCGTATTTCTGCGCGCCGTCCGGCAACAGGACCTCGAAGAACTCGGTGTTCCTGAGCGAGGCGATGACATGCAGGTTGGCGACATTATTCAATGAGTTTCCGCCATGATGAACCTCGTAGTTCATGCGGAACGACTCGGCGAGATGAGCGCCTTTCACCAGCGTCGTGATGCCGCCTTTCACCGCGACATCGCCGCGCAGGAAATCCGTGGCCTGCAGCATGATCCACGGCTGGTAACCATCGAGGCCGGTGATCGGATACTCGGTGGCGAGAATCGGAATCGAGAGATGCTGCTTCAGCTTGACGTAATTGTAGATGTCCTGGTCGGCCAGCGGATCCTCGTACCAATGGAAGCCCAGCTCCTCGGCGGCGCGGCCGACGCGCAGGGCCGCCGGGAAATCGTACGACCAGGTCGAGTCGAGCATGATGGTGAAATCGCCGACCGCGCGGCGCACCGCCTCGCAGACCTTGATGTCCTCGCGCCAGCGCGTCGGCGGATGGATCTTGTAGGCTGCCCAGCCATACTCCTTGAATTGCACCGCCTCCTCGGCATAGGCCTCGGCCGACGCCAGCACGGCCGAGCTGGCATAGGCCGGCACGGCTTCGCGATAGGTGCCGAGCAGGCGATGGATCGGCTGGCCCATCGCCTTGCCCAGGAGATCCCAGAGCGCCACGTCGACGGCGCCGATCGCGCGCACCCCGGCTGCCCGCTGCTTGCGCCACAGGTCGACGACGATCGCCTCGCGCAGCAACGGATCGCGCCCTATCAGCACGGGCTTGAGATGAGTGATCAGGCCCTGGCCGTCGGTGGTCGCCGAGTTCGACGCCGAGCCCAGGAAGGCATGACCTTCGATGCCCTCGTCGGTCACGAGGCGCAGCAATCCCAGCGCGCTCGAGCCGGCGAACTTGCTGTGCAGGCCGTATTGCGTCGGCGGGATGTCGTCCCAGGCGAACAGGGTCAACGTGACGTCGGTGATCTTCATGGCTTCCCCCTCGAGACCTGATCGTTCTGAACATGGATGGTCCCCCGCGGCGCGCGGGACGACAGCTTTGTTGTCCGGGCCACAATAAGGCTGTCATCCTGAGCGCAGCGAGGGGCAGATTTTCGCGCGAAAGAGCCGTTCGCTCAGCGATGGCGCGGCATCCAGAACGAAGCGCGTTTCTCTCCCCATTGGGTTCAGTATAGACTGCCGGCATGTCCGACAAAGCCCGAGCTGAACTCACCCCGACCGGCGTCCTGCGCGCCGGCATCAACCTCTCCAATTTCCTGCTGGTCACCGGCCGCAGCGAGAAGGCCGAGCCGGTGGGCGTGGCACCGGACATGGCGCGCGAGATCGCCGCGAGCCTCGGGGTGCCCGTGTCCCTGGTGCCGTTCAAGAGCCCGGGCGAGCTCGCCGATCAGGCGGAGAACAACGTGTGGGACATCGGCTTGATCGGCGCCGAGCCGCAGCGCGCCGCCAAGATCAGCTTCACCGCCGCCTATGTCGAGATCGAGGCGACCTACATGGTGCCGGCGAACTCGCCGATCAAATCCATCGCCGACGTCGACAAGCCCGGCGTGCGCATCGCCGTCTCGGCGCGCTCGGCTTATGGACTGTGGCTCGAGAACAACATCAAGCACGCCACCCTGATGCCGATCAGCGGCCTCGATGCGGCGTACAACAAGTTCGTCGAGGAGAAGCTCGATGTGCTGGCCGGCCTGCGTCCGGGCCTGCTGAAGGACATCGAGAAGGCGCCCGGCATGAAGATCCTCGACGGGAAGTTCTCCGCCGTCCAGCAGGCCGTCGGCACGCCCAAGCCCAACGTCGCGGCCGCCGCCTACCTCGCCAACTTCGTCGAGAACGCGAAGCGCTCCGGCCTGGTCGCGAGCCTGATCGAACGGCACAAGGTCAAGGGACTGTCGGTCGCGCCGTTGACCTGAGATCAATCGAAGATCCCTCGCTCACGCCTCACGCTGGAATCGCGTAGAGCCTTCTCGCGTTGTCGGCGAACAGGGCACGGCGTTCTTCGGCGGTAAAGTCGCGCACGATCTTCTCGAAGCCGCGATAGATGTCGCCGAACCCGCCGCACAGGCCGTCCACCGGGAAATTGCTGGCGAACATGCAGCGATCGACGCCGAACAGGTCGATCGTGGTGAGGACGATCCCGCGATTGGCTGCCGTCGACCAGGCCGTTCCCGGCACGCCGAGGCCCGAGATCTTCACCACGACATTGGGCTCCTCGGCGAGCCTTGCCATGGCGCGGCGCCAGCCGACCAGCTCTTCCGGGCTGCGATCGACCGGCAGTCCGGCGTGGTTGAGGAAGATCCGCACGCTGCGGAACTCGCGCGCGAGCTCGGCCGCGTCGCCGAGATAGATCCAGGGCGTCTGCAGATCGAAGCGGCCGAGGCGTCTCGCAAGCTTTGCGAAGCCGCGCCGCCAGCGCGTCGCCGTCTTCATGTCGCCCGGCCTGGGCTTGTGGCGAACGCTGCGGACGAAGTCGAAGCCTGTCATCCGCTCCAGCACCTCGCCCCAGTCGGCACGGTCGAGCCAAGCCTGGCCGACGGCGACCGAGGGCAGGCCCTTCTTGCGCAGCTCGGCCACGTAGGCCATCTCGCCGACCGGATCGCGCGGATCCCATTCGGTCTCGATATAGACCGACCCCGCGACCTTGTAGTCCCGCGTATCCGCCAGATACTGGTCGTGCAGATAACACTGGCGAATGGCCTGGTAGTCGCCATAGCGAAACGGAATCGCCGGCTCGTCGCGGAGCCACGGATGGTAGTTCCGCTCGGGATCCCAGAGGTGATGGTGGGCGTCGACGATTTCCAGCATCCGCGTGTCCGCGACGCCGCGTCCGTCGCCTGCCGGCTCGGCATGACGACGGGTGAGCAGCCGTTGCCGCGGGACTGGCGGTATGTGGCGTCGAGCCTGCCGTTCTTCAGATTGGTAGCGATCCACTTGTTGACCTCCTCGAGCAGGCGCTTGCCGTCCATCTGGTGTGCTGACGCTCTGCGATTATCGTCATCAGCAAGGCGATCGTGGTAACAGACGCTACTTTCCTCATCGTTCCGCCATCCTCCGCGCGCGGGCCCTATCGACCGGCATCCATGTCGGCGAGCTTTGCGACGCGACGGCGGAATTCCTCCTCTGTCGAGAACGTCGCGGCGAGGTACGCCGCGATCAGGTCCTTCGCGAGCCACGGGCCAACGATCTGCGCACCGATGCACATCACGTTGACATCGTCGTGCTCCACGCACTGATGCGCCGAGTGCACGTCGTGACAGACGGCGGCGCGAATGCCCTTCATCTTGTTGGCGCCGATCGAGGCGCCGACGCCCGTGCCGCACACCATCAAGCCGCGCTCCGACCGGCCGGACACGATCGCCGAAGCGACCTTGCGCGCGATGTCCGGAAAATCGACCGGCGCAGGATCGTAGGAGCCAACATCGTCGATTTCGTGGCCGAGACCTTGCAGGAACGGGATGAGCTCGCGCTTCATGGCGAAGCCCGCATGATCGGAGCCGATGACGATCTTCATGTCTCCTGCTCTTGCGGCTGATAGGAGGAGATCAGGGTCCGGCGGCGCAGATCGTCGGCCAGCCGGAAGTGCTCGCGCAACAGACGCTCCGCGTCGTCCGGGTCGCGTCGCGCGAGCGACATGAAGAGCTCGCGATGGGCCGCGATGACCCGGGCCGGAGCACCGTCCTGGGCGAGCATCTGGCGCCGCCGTTCGACATGCCCCTGCGTCAGGAGCGGCGAGATCGCCTCGTAGATCTTCATCAGCGATCCGCTGCGACTCGCCTGCACGATGGCGACATGGAATGCATGATCGGCCGCGCCGCCGGCTTCCAGATCGTCGATCGAGTTCACCAGCGCATCGAGCAGGCCGGCAATCGTCTGCAGATCGCGTTCGCTCGCCCGCTCGCACGCCAGCCGGACGGCCTGACATTCGATGGCGATCCGAGCCTCCACCACGTCATCCAGGATGCTCGGGTCATGCAGCAGACAGAGGGTCAGCGCCTGCCCGAGCACGGAGGCGTCGGCCGCCCGCACGAAGGCGCCGCGGCCATGCTGGATGTCGAGCAGGCCAAGCACGGCGAGCGAGCGCAGGGCCTCGCGCAGCACCGGGCGGCTTACGCCGAGCGCCAGCGCCAGGACCCGCTCGGGGAGAAGCCTGTCGCCGGCCTTCAGCTCGCCCGACATCAGCCGGTCACGAAAGAAGGCGAACACGCGGGCCGCCCCCGTCTGGTCTTCCTCGCTGACGGGTCGAAGGATATTGGGTGCTGACGGGTCACTCATGCGCTTTGGCCAGTCCGTGGTCTGACCACTCTAACTTTGTTTCCCGAGGAGCGCAACCGCTTGGCAACGAATGCGTTTTCTATTCGTTGCGGGGGATTGGTGCGTGTGAGGGAAGCAGCCCCTGGCGTGCGTCCCGGCTGCACGCGGATGCTTTGGGGCAGGGGACTTACATGGCCACTCGGATCGACACCGGCACGAGCCTCGCGAACGGCCCGGCCAGCACCCCTGCCATGCTGCGCGGCACCAACAACGGCGTTTCACCCGATCTCTACGAGCTGCAGCATGCGCTCGAGGCGATGCGCGCCGGCGACTTTTCCGTTCGACTGCCGGTCCGGCGTGACGGCGAGCTCGGCCGGATCGCCGTGCTGTTCAACGAGATCGTCGGCGCCAACCAGAACATGGCGCAGCAGCTCGAGCGCATCGGCAAGTCGGTGGGCGAGCAGGGCCGCACACGCCAGCGCGTGAAGTTCGGCATCTCGAGCGCCCAATGGGGCGAGATGGAAAGCTCGGTCAACGGCCTGATCGACGACCTCGTGTGGCCGACCACCGAGGTCACGCGCGTCATCGGCGCCGTGGCCCAGGGCGACCTTTTGCAGACCGTTCGTCTCGACGTCGACGGCCGCCCGCTGAAGGGCGAGTTCCTGCGCTCGGCCACGATCGTCAACACCATGATCAAGCAGCTGAGCGTGTTCACCTCCGAGGTGACGCGCGTGGCGCGCGAGGTCGGCACCGAAGGCAAGCTCGGCGGACAGGCCAAGGTGAGCGAGGTGACCGGCGTGTGGCGCGAGCTGACCGAGAGCGTCAACTCGATGGCCAACAACCTGACCGCCCAGATGCGCAACATCTCCGACGTGACCATCGCTGTCGCCAACGGCGACCTGTCGCGCAAGATCACGGTCGACGTGCGCGGCGAGATCCTGCAGCTCAAGGAAGCCATCAACACGATGGTCGACCAGCTGCGCTCGTTCGCTTCGGAGGTGACGCGCGTGGCGCGCGAGGTCGGCACCGAAGGCAAGCTCGGCGGACAGGCGATCGTCCCCGGCGTCGCCGGCACGTGGAAGGATCTCACCGACTCGGTGAACGCCATGTGCGGCAACCTCACCGACCAGGTGCGCAACATCGCCGACGTGACCACGGCCGTGGCGCGTGGCGATCTCTCGAAGAAGATCACCGTCGACGTGCGCGGCGAGATCCTGCAGCTCAAGGACACCATCAACACGATGGTCGATCAGCTCAACGGCTTCGCCGGCGAGGTCACACGCGTCGCCCGCGAGGTCGGCACCGAGGGCAAGCTCGGCGGGCAGGCCCAGGTGCCCGGTGTCGCCGGAACCTGGAAGGACCTCACCGACAACGTCAACTCGATGGCCACCAATCTCACCGCCCAGGTGCGCGCCATCGCCGAGGTGGCCACCGCGGTGACCAAGGGCGACCTGACGCGGTCGATCCAGGTCGATGCGCTGGGCGAGCTGGCCGAGCTCAAGGACAAGCTCAACACCATGATCGACAATCTCCGTCTCACGACGGAGCGCAACACCGAGCAGGACTGGCTGAAGACCAACCTCGCCCGCTTCACCAACATGCTGCAGGGCCAGCGCGACCTCGGCACGGTCGGCCGGCTGATGCTGAGCGAGCTGGCGCCGCTGGTCGAGGCGCACCAGGCGGTGATCTACCAGACCGTGATCGATGCGGAAGGCGGCGACGACGTGCTGAACCTGCTCTCGGTCTATGCCGACAGCCGGGTCGGCCACCCCGAGACGATCCGGATCGGCGAAGGCCTGATCGGCCAGTGCGCCGCCGACCGGCGGCAGATCCTGATCTCCGACATGCCGCCGACCATCCATCCGATCACCTCGGGCCTGTTCCAGGCGGCGCCCAAGAGCATCATCGTCCTGCCCGTCCTGTTCGAAGGCCAGGTCAAGGCGGTGATCGAGCTCGCCTCGCTGAACGACTTCACCGAGCTGCAGATCGCCTTCCTCGAGCAGCTCACCGCCTCGATCGGCATCGTGCTGAACTCGATCGAGGCGACAATGCAGACCGAAAGGCTTCTCGAGCAGTCGCAAAAGCTCGCCGGCGAGCTGCAGACCCAGCAGGGCGAGCTGCAGCAGACCAACGAGCAGCTCGAGCAGAAAGCGGCCCAGCTCGCCGAGCGCAACTTCGAGGTCGAGCGCAAGAATCAGGAGATCGAGCAGGCCCGCCGCGCCGTCGAGGAGAAGGCGTCCGAGCTGGCGCTGACCTCGCGCTACAAGTCGGAGTTCCTGGCCAACATGAGCCACGAGCTGCGCACGCCACTCAACTCGATCCTGATCCTGGGCCAGCAGCTCGCCGAAAATCCGGAAGGCAACCTCCGGCCCAAGCAGATCGAGTTCGCGCGCACCATCCACGGCGCCGGCACCGATCTCCTGAACCTGATCAGCGACATCCTCGACCTCAGCAAGATCGAATCGGGCACGGTGACCGTCGACGCCGAGGAGATCTTCTTCTCCAACGTTCTGGAAACCGTCGCCCGGCCGTTCCGTCATCAGGCCGAATCGCAAGGCCTGTCGTTCGACGTCCAGATCGACGCCAATCTCGGCCGCAGCATCATCACCGATACCAAGCGGCTGCAGCAGATCCTGAAGAACCTGCTGTCCAACGCGCTGAAATTCACCGCCCAGGGCAGCGTCCGGCTGCGCGTCGTGCCGGCCCAGACCGGCTGGCGGGTCGACAACGTGACCCTCAACCAGGCGAGCTCGGTGGTCGCCTTCGAGGTTACCGACACCGGCGTCGGCATCCCGGTAGAGAAGCAGAAGATCGTCTTCGAGGCCTTCCAGCAGGCCGACGCCAGCACCAGCCGCAAATATGGCGGCACCGGCCTGGGCCTCGCCATCAGCCGCGAGCTCGCCAGCCTGCTGGGCGGCGAGCTCACCTTGCGCAGCACGCCGGGCATCGGCAGCACCTTCACCCTGTTCCTGCCGACCATGTACACCGGGCCGCGCACGGCGCTCCGGCTGCCGCAGGCCGGCAACCTGCCGCTACCTCAGGTGCCGCTGCCCGACCATCTGGTCGACCAGTTCCCCGACGACCGTCACACCATCCAGGCCGGCGAGCGCTCCCTGCTGATCGTCGAGGACGATCCCAATTATGCCGGCATCCTGGTCGATGCCGCCCATGCCGCGGGACTGCGCGCGATCGTGACCTCGCGCGGCGCCGAGGCGCTCGACCTGGCCCTGCAATACAAGCCGGTCGCCATGTCGCTCGACATCTTCCTGCCTGACATGCTGGGCTGGAACGTGCTCAGTCAGTTCAAGCGCACGCTCGAGACGCGTCACATCCCGGTGCAGATCCTCAGCATGGACGAGGATCGCCAGCAGGGCCTGGCGCGTGGCGCCTTCTCCTATCTCAACAAGCCGACCACGTCGGAGGGGCTGAACGCCGCTCTGTCGCGCATCAACGAGTATGTCCGGCCGCGGCGCAAGCGGCTGCTGATCGCCGAGGACGACGCCGCCGAACGGCTGGGCGTCGCCGAGCTGCTGTCCAATTCGGATGTCGAGATCGCCACCGCCGATACCGGCCGGGCGGCGCTCGCCAAGCTGCGCGAGCAGCGCTTCGACTGCATGGTGCTCGACCTGCGCCTGCCCGACATCTCGGGCTTCGAGGTGCTGGAGGAGATCCAGGCGGACGAGGCGCTGGCCGATCTACCGGTGGTGGTGTTCACCGGTCGCGAGCTGACGCCCGAGGAGGATGCGCGACTGCACAGCATGGCGCGCAGCATCGTCGTCAAGGGCGCCGCCTCGCCGGAACGGCTGTTCGACGAGACCGCGCTGTTCCTGCACCAGGTGGCGGCCGACCTGCCCGACGACAAGAAGCGCATGCTGGAGCGCCTGCACAGCTCGGACGAGATGCTGGCCGGCCGCACCGTGCTGGTCGTCGACGACGACACGCGCAACATCTTCGCCCTGTCGAGCGCGCTCGAACGGCGCGGCATGCGGGTGCTGACGGCGACCACCGGGAGGGAGGCGATCGCGATCCTCGAACGCTCGACCGAGGTCGCCATCGTGCTGATGGACATCATGATGCCGGAGATGGACGGCTACGAGACCATCGCCCTGATCCGCGGCAACCCGGTGCTGCGGCGCTTGCCGATCGTCGCGCTGACCGCCAAGGCGATGAAGGGCGATCGCGAGAAATGCCTCGAGGCCGGCGCGTCCGACTACCTCGCCAAGCCGGTCAACACCGAGCAGCTGTTCTCGGCGCTTCGTCTCTGGCTGCATCGCTGACATGCCCGGTCGGTCATGACCATGGACAAGGTCAACATCCTCCTGATCGACGACCAGCCGGCCAAGCTGCTGAGCTACGAGGTCATCCTCGCCGAGCTGGGCGAGAACCTGATCAAGGCCAACTCGCCGCACGAGGCGCTGGGCATCCTGCTCAAGACCGACGACGTCGCCGTCGTGCTGATCGACGTCGTCATGCCGCAGCTCGACGGCTTCCAGCTCGCTACCATGATCCGCGAGCATCCGCGCTTCCAGCGGCTGGCCATCATCTTCGTCTCGGCGATCCAGGTCGCCGAGACGGATTTCCTGCGCGGCTACCAGATCGGGGCGGTCGACTACGTCCAGGTGCCGGTCGTGCCCGAGGTGCTGCGCGCCAAGGTGCGGGTGTTCGTCGACCTCTACCGCAAGACCCGCGAGCTCGAGGCGCTCAACGCCGAGCTCGAGGCGCGCGTGGCACACCGCACCGCCGAGCTCGAGGCCCAGACCGAACGCCTGCGCCAGAGCGAGGAGCGGCGGTCGATCGCCATGTCGGCCGGCGACATGGGCTCGTGGGAGGTCGACCTCTCCACGGGGCATATCGAATGGGACGACGGCCCCTACCGCATTTTCGGCGTCGATCCGGCGTCGTTCGACCCGACCGTCGAGCGCGTCGAGGCGATGATGCATCCCGACGACCGCGCGACGAGCGCTCTCGCCGCGCTGCTGGCGTCGTCGGACGCGCGCTTCCAGACCGAGTTTCGGATCGTGCGGCCGAGCGGCGAACTGCGCTGGTGCTACGGCGCCGGCATCATCTTGCGCGATCCTTCCGGCAAGCCCTTGCGCATGACCGGCGTCACCGTCGACATCACCGAACGCAAGCGGGCGGAGGAGCGCCAGGCATTGCTGGCGCGCGAGGTCGACCATCGCGCCAAGAACACGCTCGCGGTCGTGCTGTCGATGCTGCGACTCACGCGGGCGCCGACGATCGAGACGTTCATCTCGACCGTCGAAGGCCGTGTCCATGCGCTGGCCGCGACCCATAACCTGCTGTCGGCGACGCGCTGGGAAGGAGCGGACCTGGGCAAGATCGTCGACGAGGAGATGGCACCATATCATGCCTCCCACCGACGGCGTGTGATCACCGGCGGACCGCGCGTCGTGCTGCTGCCGGCGTCGGCGCAGGCGGTGGCGCTGGCCTTGCACGAGCTTGCCACCAATGCCGCGAAGTACGGCGCCTTCTCGACCGATACCGGCACGCTCAGCGTGAACTGGCGTACCGACGGTGAAACGATGGTCCTCGAATGGCAGGAAAGCGGTGGACCGCCGGCCGCCGAGCCGGCGCGCCTCGGTCTGGGACTGACGATCGTTCGTTCCGGAATCGAGGCCCAGTTCCGCGGCCGCGTCATCTACGATTGGCGACCCGAAGGCCTGCACTGCACTCTTACCATCCCGGTCGCACAGATATTCGCATCGCCGCCACCGGCAACGGCGGCTGCCAAGACGGCACCCGCCGCGAGCATGGGCAAGCACGGTCTTGCCGGCATGCGTCTGCTGGTCGTCGAGGACGAGCTGCTGGTCAGCATGCTGCTGAAGAAGATCCTGGAAGGACTCGGCGCCGTCGTCGTCGGGCCCTACGCGCGTCTCGCCGACGGACTTGCCGCGGCGGGGACCGAACCTTTCGACGGCGCCATCCTCGACGTCAATCTCGCGGGCGAGCTCGTCAACCCGATCGCCGATCTGCTGCTGGCGCGCAGCGTGCCCTTCGTCTTCATCACCGGCTTCCAGCGCGAGAGCATCGATCGCCGCTACACCAGCGTCACCGTGCTGCCCAAGCCGATCGACGCCACTGCCCTCGAAAAAGGGTTGCTGGCCTTGATGAACAACCGGCCCGTGCAGCGCATCGCCGGGCGTTCCTGATTCCGGCTGCCTGCAATCTGGCCGAGATTGCGATGGTTCCCGGTGGATTGCTGATTTGAAGAGTCAACCTCCTCGTGTGGAGCCGCGTTGGCGGCATCGTGACACTTGGAGAAAGGACGAATGGCTCGAGATACGAGACCTTTGCCGCGGGGCCTCATTGCGCCGCTCAGTCAGGCTGCGCTGGGCGCCCTCCGCAACTTTCACGAAGGCAGCACCGTTTCAATTCCCGACGTCTACAGGCCGCGTCTGCTCGACCTGGCCTTGATCGAGGAGCACGACGACGGCGTCACGATCGTGACGGCACTCGGCCGGCAGCGGCTCATTTCGGATCGGTGAGTCTCGAGGCCCGGACAGTGTAGAGTGTCGCGGCGCAGCCGCGCCTCGAAGGAGCCTGTCCGCCGTGCCGATCGTCCTCAGCGAGAATTTCCGCGCCCTGTTCTATGCGCCGTTCTATGCCGCCCTCGCGACCGGCGCGTTCCGCGACGCCGGCGTCGAGGTGGTGCTGCGGCCCTCGCCCAGCCCGCAGGCGGCCGCCCAGGCGCTGCGCCAGGGCGAGGCCGACGTGATGTGGGGCGGACCGCTGCGCGTCATGATCGTGCACGACAGCGAGCCCGCGGCCGACCTGGTCTGCTTCGCCGACATGGTGGCGCGCGACCCGTTTTTCGTCGTCGGCGCCAGGCCTCGGCCGGATTTCAAGCTGACCGATCTCGCCCGGATGAACTTTGCCAGCGTCTCGGAAGTGCCGACGCCCTGGATCTGCCTGGCCCACGATATCCGCCTGGCCGGGATCGACCCTGACCGCCTCGACCGGATCTCGGGCCCGTCGATGGCAGAGAACGCCGAGGCCATCCGCGCCGGCACCCTCGACGCCGCGCAGCTCTTCCAGCCCTACGCCGAGGCGCTGGTCGCGTCGGGCAAAGGCCACATCTGGTACGCCGCGGCGACACGCGGCCTCACCGCCTACACCACCCTGGTGACACGCCGCGGCACGCTCGAGCGGCGGCAGGACGAGCTCCTGGCCATGACCAAGGCCATCCATCGCACGCAGGGCTGGTTCGCGGGCACGGCCCCGGCCGAGATCGCGCGCCTGCTCGCCAGCTACTTCCCCGACGTCGACCCGGCGATCTTCGCCGCCGCCATCGCCCGCTATCGCGGCCTCGGCCTGTGGGGGCCAGATCCGCTGATCCGCCGCGAGGGCTACGCCTGGCTGCATGCCGCGATGCGCGCCGCCGGAACGCTGCGCCGCGACGTCGCCTACGAGACCTGCGTCGACACCGAGCTGGCCCGCCGCGCCATCGCCGCCGCTACGGCTTGACCGTCACGCAGGCCGGATCGATCGCCGCCTTTGCGATCTCGATGAATCGATCGACGGGACACGCCTTTTCGCGTTCGTAGCCCGCGCAGGCCGGCAGCGGCACGGCGATCATGCCCGGCGGCTCATCGAGCGTGAGCGTCACCCTGCCGCGCATCTGCGCCATGGTCTGCGCATAGTAGGCGAGCCGAACGTAGCGCTGTCCGGTCTGAACGTCGCGGTACAGCTCGAAGGCCAGCGCGCCGCCGGGCGAGGTCTGGTTGGGCTGGAAACCCGGGATCTCCCAGCCGAGGTTCAGCAGCCGCGCCACGTTGGCGAGGTTGCTGCTGTGGCCGAGCAGCAAGGCAAGGCGCACGGGCTCGGCGATCTGCGGCTGGCCGGGAAAATTGTGGCCGTCCTGCAGGGTGGCGACGATCTGGGCCAGGAGGTTGGAGCCGTGCTGCCGGGCGATCGACAGGGTCTTCTGGCTGAGGTCGATCTCCAGGCGATGGAGCTTGAGCAGGTCCAGAAGCTGTGCCTCGGACAGCCGGCCCCAGGCCACCGACAAGCCTTCGGCATCCTCCATCACGAAGGTCTCCGCCGCAGTCGAGGCAAACCCGACCGGGCCGGCGAGGCGGACGCCGCCATCCGACCGGCTCTCGAGGCTGGGCTTCTCCAGCCCCAGGCCGCAGGCGCGGCCACCGGTCAGGGACGGCGGACAGAGAGTCTGTTCCATCAGCGACAGTTGCGGGCCGTACTCGCGTTGGATCGAGCTGAAGTTGCCGCCGACGCGCTCCAGGACGGCGGCACGGTTGCTCGCCCCGTCCATCGGGCAGCTCGCGGTCGGCTGGGGATGGAACAGGGGATCGGGCACCGTCGGATCGTCCTGGTTGCGCAGGTTGAGGGTCGGGCAGCGCGGATACATGCCTGTCAGCAGAGCCACCGCGCTGAGCCGCGTGCGCTGGTCGATGTCGGCCCACGAGGAGACCGTGCCGCGCGGCGGGCAATCGTCCGACTGCACCAGCCCACGCCCGCCATAGAGGACCCGGTAGTAGCGGCCCATCAGACGCAGCAGCTCCTCGCCTCGGGGCGTCAGGAAACCGGGCGGCACCGGCCAGGTGGGCCACGGGCTCGCCGCATAGCGATCGAGCTCGGCATTGGTCTCGAAGGGTGCCCGCACGCCATGCCGGCTGAGCAGCACCACCCGCTCCATCTTCCAGCCCGGCGGCACGGGCAGGATCTGGGCGCTGGCGGGCGCCAGGGCGGCCAGCACGGCGGCCACGACGATAATCCCCAAAAGACGAATCTTCATTAGCTCGATCCAAGGCTGCGCCAGCTCGACCCTACCGCATGCCGCAGGCCCGCGGTAGAAGCGCGGCCTCACGCCGCGCACTCGAATCCTCCCCGCGCTGCGCGCGGGGAGGAAATCGAAGATCACGCCGTCATGCGGTCCCACCAGTCGCGCGTGCGGTACCAGGCGCCGACCAGCGGCAGGAACCACGGATTGCCCGAGTAGAGCGGCACCGTCGGAAAGTCGCGCTCGTCGAAGGCGTTGGCCGGGGCGTTCGAGCCGCCGGCGATCTTGCGCGCCGTCTGGTAGCCGAGATAGCTCATCATGGCGACGCCCGAGCCGTTGCACGCCATCAGGTAGTGCATGCCCTGCTCGGTGCCCATGTGCGGCATGAAATCGAAGGCGAAGGCGACGTTGCCGGTCCAGGCGTGCGTCACCTTGGTGCCGGCGAGCTGCGGCCAGCGCTCGACCATGTAGCGATGCAGGACCGGGGCACTGACCTCGGGCGAGACCTGGGTGAAACGCGCGCGGCCGCCGAAGATCACCCGCTTGTTGTCGGGCGACTGGCGATAGTAGCACAGCACCCGCTTGGTATCGCTGACCACGCGGTTCTTCGGGATCAGGCTCTGCACGAGGTCCTCGGGCAGTTCCTCGGTCGCGATGATGTGGCTCGCCACCGGCACCAGGCGGCGCTTCAGGGTCGGCGTCAGGTCGGTGGTGTAACCGTTGGTGGCAATCACCACCTCGCGCGCCTCGATCGCGCCCTTGCTGGTCAGCACGCGAAAGCCGCCCGGCTTGCGCTCGATCTGCTCGGCATCGCACTCGGCGCACAGCCGGGCGCCGGCGCGGTGTGCCGCGTCGAGCAGGCCGCCATAGTAGAGCGCCGGATGGAGCTGGCCGGTGCGCTCGACCACCATGCCGCCGTAGTAGTAGTCCGACGCGATCTCCTGGCGCTGCTGCTCGCGCGGCACCATGTAGGTGCCGAGCTTGGCGCCGTCGTTGTAGGTGCCGACCTTGGCCGCCTGCTCGGCGTAATGCCGCGGCGTGAAGGCGCCGCTGAAGCGGCCGTTCATGCGCCAGTGGCACTCGATGCCCTCGCGCCGGATCACCGTCTCGACCTGGGTGAGCGAGTCGGCGGCATCGGCCAGCATGCGTTCCATCATCCGCTTCCAGCTCTCGGGATCGCCGCCCACGCCCTTGCCGGAGAATCCCTTGCCCAGGGTCGTGCCGCCGCTCACGCCGCCGCCGTTGCGCGTGCTGGCGCCGACGCCGAAGGCGCCGCGCTCCAGCACCGTCACCTCGACGCCGGACCGGGCGAGCTCGAGCGCCGTCGACAGGCCGCCATAGCCCGCGCCGACCACCAGGACCTCGGTCTTGCCCGGCGGGTCCTGCGACAGGGCGTTGGACGGATGCCACCATTCCCACCACCAGGGCATCGCCTTGAAATCCTTGTGGAACACCGAGTCGGCCATGGGAAGCTCCTCTAACGCGCGCTGCCGGACAGGCCGCGGCCGAACCGGCCGATCAGCACCATCACGATCGAGACCAGCAGGATCTGCATCACCGACACCGCGGCGATGGTGGGATCGATCTCCATCAGGATATTGTCGAACATCTTCTTGGGCAGGGTCATGTTGGGCCCGGCCAGGAACAGCGCCACCACCAGCTCGTCGAACGAGGAGATGAAGGCCAGCAGCCCGGCCGATACCAGGCTCGGCCGCAGGATCGGCAGGGTGATGCGGGTCAGGGTCCGCCAGCGGCTGGCCCCCAGCCCTTCCGCCGCCTGCTCCAGCGCGCGGTCGAAATCGCGCAGGCCGGCCGCCATCACCAGCACCACGAAGGGCAGCGCCAGCACGGTGTGGGCGATCACCAGCCCGTACCATTCCCCGATCAGCTTCAGCTTGGCGAACAGCCCGTAGAGGCCGATCGAGAGGATGATGGTCGGCACGATGATCGGCGCCAGCGCGATGCGGTCGACCAGCACCCGGCCGAGGTATCGGCCGCGCACCAGGCTGAAGGCGAGCGGCACACCCAGCACCAGCGCCGACACCGCCGTCGCCGACCCGACATGGATCGAGCGCCAGGTGGCGTCGATCCATTGCGGATCGTCGAGATAGCGCTCGTACCATTGCCAGGACAGGCCGGGCGGCGGGAACTGCATGTAGGGCGCCGAGGAGAGCGAGATCGGAAACACCACGACCAGCGGCAGCATCAGGAAGACGTAGATCAGCGTGCAGGCCACGATCAGCCAATGTCGGCCTCTCATGTCGCCTCCGGCCGGGTGAAGCGCTGGGCGACCGCATAGACCGCCAGGGTGAAGGCAAGCAGCACCGCCGACAGCGCCGCGGCGAACGGCCAGTTCAGCGTCTGGCGCACCTCCTGCTCGATCAGAACGGCGATCATCACGACGCGACCGCCGCCCAGCAGGGCCGGCGTGATGAAGAAGCCGAGCGAGAGCACGAACACCAGCACCGCGCCGGCGAAGATGCCGTTGAGCGTGAGCGGCAGGTAGATGCGCCAGAAGATGCGCCAGGTCGACGCGCCGAGGCCCTCGGCGGCGGCGACAACGGACGGATCGAGCCGTCGCACCGCGCCGTAGATCGGCAGCACCATGTAGGGCAGCAGAACGTGCACCATGCCGACCAGCACGCCGGAGAAGTTGTGCAGGAGCGGCAGCGGATCGCCGATGATGCCGGCCTCGATCAGCCAGCGATTGAACACGCCGTTGCGGCCCAGCAGGATCATCCAGGCATAGGTGCGCACCAGCACCGAGGTCCACAGCGGCAGCAGCACGAACACGAAGCCCAGCGTCGCCCAGCCCGGCGTGGTGGTGGCCATCAGGAAGCCCAGCGGATAGCCCAGCAGCAGGCAGAGCAGCGTGACCAGCAGGGCGATCTCGAAGGTGTTCCAGAACACCTGCAGATAGAGCCCCTCGCCCAGCGCCTTGGCGTACCACTCGAAGGTGCCGGCCTCGACGCTGAAGCCCAGCATGCGCACCACCGGGAACAGGAAGAAGGCGAGCAGCAGCACGAGCGCCGGGATGGCGGGCCAGGACGAGCGAGTCATGGCACGACGTCTTCCCTCCCCCGTGATCGGGGGAGGCGCCCCGCAGGGGTGGAGGGGGAGAGCCGCACGGGAGATCTCGAAAGATAAGACGTCGGAAAGTTACACGCCTCGACGGGGGCCTTCCCCCTCCGCCCCCTGCCGGGGGCACCTCCCCCGCCTACGGGGGAGCAGCTGGGCTTCTCAGAACACATGGATGGCATCGGGGTCGATGGCGACGGTCAGGCGCTGGCCGGGGGCGGGCAGGGCGCCGCGGGCGGGCTGGCGGACCAGCAGCTCGAGGCCGCCCTCGCAGGCGAGGCGCAGCTTGAAGGAGGAGCCGAGATAGACCGCCTCCAGCACCTCGCCGGTGAACGAATTGGCGCCCATGGGGGCGAAGCGCTCGGGGCGCATCAGCACGCCGACGCGCCGGCCGGCCGGCATCGCTGCCGCCACCTGCAGCGTCCGTCCGCCCTCCAGCGTCACCACGCCGTCGGCGCCCACGGTGCCGTGGAAGATGTTGCTCTCGCCCACGAAGTCGGCGACGAAATCGTTGGCCGGCCGCTCGTAGATCTCGGTCGTGCCGGCGACCTGCTGGATCGTGCCCTTGTCCATCACGGCGATGCGGTCGGACAGGACCAGCGCCTCCTCCTGGTCGTGGGTGATGAAGATCGTGGTCAGTCCCAGCCGGCGCTGCAGGCGCCGCACCTCGAGCTGCATGGTCTCGCGCAGCTTGCGGTCGAGCGCGCCGAAGGGTTCGTCGAGCAGCAGGAGCCGCGGGTTGAACACGATCGCCCGCGCCAGGGCCACGCGCTGCTGCTGGCCGCCCGAAAGCTGGCGCGGCAGGCGCGCCTCGTAGCCGCCGAGCTCGACCAGGGAAAGCGCCTCGCCGACCCGCCGCGTGATCTCGGCCCGCCCGACATCGCGCATCTCGAGCGGGAACGCGACGTTGCCCGCGACCGTCAGATGGGGAAACAGCGCGTAATTCTGGAACACCATGCCGATGTCGCGCCGCGCCGGCGGCAGGCTGGTGATCTCCTGCCCGTCGATGCGGACGCCGCCGCGGTCGGGCGTCTCGAAGCCCGCCACGACCTTCAGGAGGGTCGTCTTGCCCGAGCCGCTCGGCCCCAGGATCGTCAGGAGCTCGCCGCGCGTCACGGCGAGCGATACGTCGTCGAGCGCCGTCACCTCGCCGAAGCGCCGCGTCACGCCCTCGACGCTGAGCTCGGCCGATTGCGCCACCCGCGATTGACCCACAGACTAGGCCTTCTTCAGCATCCAGGCGTTCCACAGCTCGATCGCCTTGTTGCCGTGCTCGGCATACCATTCGTCGCTGATCCAGAACTGCTTGTCGACGTATTGGGTGGGCAGGTAGGGCTTCACCTTGGGATCGACGAAGTTCAGTGCTTCCAGGTTCAGGCCGGGATAGCCCAGCTCGGTGGCGTAGATCGCCTGCTGCTGCGGCACCGACATCTCGGCCAGCATCTTCTGGCCCCAGTAGGCATTCTTGGCGCCGCGCGGGATGACGAAGCTGCCCTGCTTCAGGGCGCCCTCGTTCCATTCGATCTCGACCGGCGCGCCCTTCTTGATGATATCGTAGAAGCGGCCGTTCCAGCCGGTCGCCAGGACCACCTCCTTGTCGAGCAGGAGCTGGGCCGGCTGCTGGCCGGTCGACCACCACACCGTGACGTGCGGCTTGATCTGGTCGAGCTTCTTGAAGGCACGGTCGAAGTCGATCGGATAGACCTTGTCCTTCGGCACGCCGTCGGCGATCAGCGCGAACTCGAGGTTGTCGGTCGGATGGTTGCGCATCGAGCGCGCACCGGGGAATTTCTTGACGTCCCACCAGTCGGCCCAGCTCCTGGGCTGGCTGCCGTTCTTGAAGACGTCGGTACGGTAGCCGATGATCGTGGTGTAGACCGACGAGGCGAAGACGAAGGGAGTCCGGACCTTCTCGGGGTACTTCGAGCGGTCGACGATCTTGTCGTCGATCTTCTCGACGAGGTTCATCTTGACCGCGCGGATGGCGTCCTGGCCGCCGATCTCGGTAACGTCCCATTCTACGTTGCCCGACTCGACCATGGCCCTCAGCTTGCCGAAGTCGACCGGGCTCGTCTCGACGACGCGGATCCCGTGCTTCTTCTCGAAGCCGTTGAAGAAGGCCTTGCGCATCGCCGTGCCCATCGAGCCGCCGGAATGGTTGACCACGATCTGGGCCGGCTTTGGTGGCTCGGCCTGACCGAACGCCGGCCCGGCAGCGCCGAGAGCGGCTGCCCCGCCCAGGATGGTGATGACATCGCGCCTGCGCATGCGTCCGGTATCCATTGCTTGCAAGCCCCTGCTTCGGTTCCCCGGTCGAACTCTAAGAGCGGCGCCACACGCCAGCAATCATTCTCCTCCCCACGCCGCAGCACGCCGTGCGGGGGAGACATCCAGCACGCCCGGCACTCCCTGCGATGCCGGGCAAATGGGACGAGTCACCGTCCCACTTTCAGGGGAGCCCATTTTCATGGGACAAGGATGAAATCGCGCTACACTGTGCGTCCAATGTCGCTCGATCCCGTCGTCGTCAACCTGGTCAGCGCCGTCGTCATGCTCGCCAGCGCCGGAGTCTCGCTGCTGACCTGGTACTACCATCGCGACTCGCCGGGCCTGCGGCCGTGGACCATCGCCCTGCTGCTCACCACCTTGGCCCTGGTGCTGTACGGGCAGCGCGCCGAGTTCACGCCGGGCTGGATCATCTTCACCGCCGACCTGCTGTTCGTGGCGGGCTTCGCCATGATGTGGATGAGCCTGCGCCGCTTCAACGATCGTCGGATCGGCCCCCGTCACGTGATCATAGAGGCGGCGGCGGTGTGCGCCGCCTTCACGGTGCTGTCGTTCGCCTCCTGGCAGCTGGGGGGCGGCCGGCTGATCCAGTCGGGCCTGCGCTCGCTGTTCATCTGCCTGCTGTCGGGCGCGGCCGCCTGGGAAACCTGGCGTGGCGGCCGTCGCGACGGGCTGCAAAGCCGGTCGATCGCGGCCTTCGCCCTGGCCGGCATCGCCGGGGTCCGCGTGATCCGGGTCGTCATCGTCCTGCTGCTGAAAGCCGGCCTGATAGACGTGGCGGTCGGCCAGACCACGCAGAACTACACCGTCTACGTCACCACCGTGTGCATGCTGATCGTGACCTTCGGGCTGATCCTGATGGCCACCGAACGGGCCGAGCGCGAGCGGGCGGCGCTGTTCGACCGCTGGCAGGCCGAGCCGCCGCAGCCGCGTTGAGCAATCTCCGCTCGCCGTAATCTTCTCCTCCCTGCGCGAAGCGCGGGGAGGTGCCCCGTAGGGGCGGAGGGGTCATGAGCCACACACCGCGCGCATTGAATATGCGTCATACTCAAGCTGACGGTCCGCGATTACATTCCAATCTGATTTACGTCGTCCGCTTCGACTGAGGCTCTTGACCCCTCCGCCCCCTTGCGGGGGCACCTCCCCGCGCTTCGCGCCGGGAGGAGAAGATTGGCGCTGGGACGTCACGGCTCGCCTTGCCCGGGCTCGGCCAGGGTGGTCTCCAGCTCGGCCAGCAGGGCGAGCAGCGCCTCCAGCCGGTCGCGACCGAAGCGCCGCTGGATGTCGCGGTGGATGCCGTCGAGGAAGGGCGCGACACGCTCCACCATGGCGGCCGCCTTGGGCGACAGCGACAGCAGGCTCTGCCGCGAATCGGCCCGGCCGGGCCGGCGCCGCACGAGGTCGGACGCTTCGAGATCCTTGAGGATGCGCGACAGGCTGGGCGGCAGCAGGTAGCTCCGCCGGGCGAGCGTCGTGGCATCGATCTCGCCGTCGAGATGGAGGACGCGGATGACGCGCCATTGCTGCTCGCTGACGCCGCCGCGGCGATGGTGCGGGCGGTACAATCCCATGACCGCTTCGCGTGCCCGCAGCAGCGCGATCGGCAGCGACTGCCGATCGTCCATCAGCCGCGCCGGCACGACCGGCGGGACCGACGGGGCCAGCCGGACCCGCGGGACCAGCGGGACCGGCGGGGCCGGCGGGCGCTTACGCCTCGACGAGGAAATTGCCGGCCTCGAACACCACCGGCGCCGCGGCCGGATCGAAGGAGATGCCCGGCGGATCCTCGCCGCGGGCGACCGCATTGACCACGCGGTGCAGCAGCCGGCGCAGCAGGACGATGCCCTGGTCGCTGCCCGCCAGATGCTCGTCGGAATGGGAGGCGATGGCCCCCTGGCCGACCTGCGCCTCCCAGTCGCCCGGGAACGCGCGCCGCTCCTCCGGCGTCATGTCGCGCCACGGCTTGCGGTTGGTCGCAGCACCGGCGCCGCGCGGCAGGATCACGCCCTTCTCGCGCACCCGGCCGGCCGTGTAGATGCGATAGTGCGTGTCGTCGATCGGCAGGGTCCAGCCCAGGCTCTCGACCCGGCCGTAGCCGCCGACATAGGGGTTGGGCACGACGCGCAAGGTCGGCAGCGCGACCTCGGTGGTGCGCTTCATCAGCCGGCCGTCGGGCATTGTGCGGGTCGAGAACGCCTTCACGCCGAGCGGCGTGTAGTCCCATGTCACCCTGGGCATCTGGTTCATCACCTCGGTGAACTGGGTGCCGCTGAAGGTGCCGTGCAGGATCGGCACGTGATAGGTGTCGAGCACGTTCTCGTAATGCTGCAGCCAGTTGCAGGGCGCGATGACGCCGCCGCCGCTGCCGATGCTGGTGTCGTCGGCATCGATGAACTCATCCGAGTCGAGCGTTTCCAGGCAGTCGTAGCGCGGCAGCACCGGCTTCTTCTCCGGCGGCCCCATGTAGGCGAAGATCAGGCCGTAGCGCTCCTCCACCGGATACCAGGGCTGGCGCACGCGATCGCGCATCCGCCCGCCCTCGGCCTCGCAGGGCTGCTCGAGGCAGTGTCCTTCGACGTCGAACAGCCAGCCGTGATAGCAGCAGCGGATGCCGCGCTGCTCGACCTTGCCGAAGTAGAGCGTCGTGCCGCGATGCGCGCAGCGCGCCACCACCAGGCCGGGCCGCCCGCTGCCGTCGCGGAACAGCACGAGGTCCTCGCCCAGCACCCGCACCTCGCGCGGCGTCGACGTCGCGTGCGAGACGAGACCGACCGGATGCCAGTAGCGCCGCAGCAGCTCGCCCATCGGCGTGCCCGGTCCGACATCGGTCAGGTGGGACAGGTGAGTCGACGGCTTGCGGCCGTAGCCGGTGCCGACATCGAGAGCGCGGGGCGAGGCAGGAGCGTTCATGGCGGTTTCATCCCTGAGGCAGACCAGAAGAAAGCGAGGTGAAATTTTGCGTCACTTGCGTCACTTGCGTCACAGCGTCATTTGCATTTGATTTCAGCGGCTTGGCCCTGACGCACCCGAGACCGTTTGCGTCATCGGGCGGTGGATTGCGTCGGGGCTGATCGGCAAGGGGCGTCATCGGGTCCACTCGGAGCTTCGCCGTCCTGACTATCCCAACGCCGCTTGGCCGGGCAGTCCTGCCGACCGCGGTGGCTCGGATTTGCCACCACGCGAATTTTCGCGCGCTCCTCGGTGTAAGCTCTCGCTCTCGAATTCATGCCCCTCACCTGTCAAGGGGTTAGTCAGTTCTTGCAATCGATTGCAATGCTTAACATGCTAAGTATCTCGTCGCGGCCGGTCAAGCACGGGTGTTCCGGGCACGTCTTTCGCCGAGCGCGATTTTGCTGTATGTTTTCAAACAATTAGCGCGGTCGGCCTGCACCGGAGCAGAGTGGTGACGCGCAACCACAACCTTGGGGATCTGATGTTCTGGCAGGCACTCGAGCAATTGCGTTGCTGGGAGCGGGACAACCTGCCCGGCGCCGACACGGCGGTCGGCAATGAGGTCCTGGTCTGGCTGCTGAAATCCAAGCACCAGCCGCGCCCGCTGAAGGACCTCTACCAATCCAGCCGTTTTTCCGAGCCGACCATCCGCAACTGCCTGAAGCAGTTCAGCAGCCTGGGATTCGCCGTGATCGAGTCCAACAACAAGGACATGCGGGCGCGCTACGCCCGGGCGACCGGCAAGCTCGAGACCACGGTCGACGATTATCGCAAGCGCTTCCAGGAGGTCGCCGAGCTGGCCCGCCGCGAGGGCATAATTACCCCTAATAGCGACCGAGTGCCGAAGGCAACGAGACATCAGCTCTTCAATACAGGCTGACGCTCAAAACCTGCAAATATTGGCGGCGCCAGCTTCGGTTCTTGGAGCGCCGCCGACGGTCAGATCGTAGCTGAGAAGAGCCATTCCTGGTATCATTAAAATTGGTAACGGCGGAGTTGTAGTGAGCGACGGTACCTTCTTCCTTACCCGCCGCTATGCGATGTGGCCCACATCGGCGCAAGCTGAGCGCCTTGCGACGCAAATGCGTTGCTTGCGCGAATTGTGGAATGATGCCGCTGGGATGGTTGAGCACGCAAGGCGATGGGAGCGGATCGCGGGGTGGTCGAGACGCTGGCCGATGCCACAACAGGGCCATATCTGGAAGACGTGGCGGGAAATCAAGCAGCTCGACGCTGCGTCTGACCTTGCGAATCTGCCGAGTGCAGCGGTTTCGGCACTGGCGCGCACATTCGATCGCTCAATGCAGGAGGGGTGGGCCGCCGTGAAAGCTGGCCGGCTGCCACGCTGGCCGAGGCGCAAGCGTCTCGCCGATGCGCTACCGTCGATCGAATTTCCAGTTTGGACCAGTCTCGCCGGCGGCAAGCGACACTGCAATGTAAAGTTCGGCCGCGACAGCATCCAGTTCCCGAATGTCCGCGGCGCGGAGGCACTCGGTCGCATCCGCTACATCCGCCACAGGAAGATCGCCGGCCTGCCAAAAAAGGCGCGCATTCTCCTCCAGGCCGGTCGATGGTATTGTACGGTCTCGTGCGAAGTTCCGCTGTTGGCTTCGCCTGAACGCGAGGAGACGGTGCTCGGCGTCCACTTGGGAATCGTCCATCCCGTAACCGTAAGCGATGGTGCCCGCTACGAGTTCCTGAGGCCGGAACGCAAGGACTCTCTTGAACATAGATTGAAGAAAGCGAAACGTAAGGCTTCCCGTGCCCAGCTCGGCAGCAATCGACGCAAGAAGCTGCGCGCCGACATCACGTGCCGAAATGCGCACTTGGCCGCCCTGAAGCGTGCACGACAGCATGAGATATCAGCAGCAATTGCCTCTCGCTGCACGATCGTCGCAGTGGAGGATCTTGACGTCCGCCGTATGACAAGCGTCGTAGGCAGCATTACGGCTCGCAATAGGGAATTGCTGGCCGTTGCACCGGCGCAGATGTGCGCGATCCTTTCGCAGCATCTGCAGCGTCGAGGCGGCCGCATGGTCTTCGTCAACCCGGCTTGGACGTCTTCGACCTGCGAGGTCTGCGGTCACATCGATGGGCGATCGCGCCGAGGCGCGACGAAGTTTATCTGCACGGCGTGTGGGTACAGTGCTGATGCCGACTACAATGCGGCGCGCATCATTGCGCGCCTCGGAAGTGGCCTCCTGCAAGCAAGAGGCGATTCGGGGCCGGTCTCTGGGCCTCGTGAGACGGATAACGACGGGCGAGAGCCCGTGGAGAACGCAATCCGCATCCGTCAAAACCCCACCGTTAGGGCTTCCATGCCTCGGGGTAGCATCGGAAAATCTGTGGCCGACCAAGCCAAAAGCCGCGACCAGTCAGGGAATTGATTGTGAGACGTTGCAGATTTTCGGATGTTCGGGGACTGGATCGTCGTCAGGTCGATGCCCATGCATTGCGAGAAACTTGCTGATCCTTGGTACTCGACTCATTTCGACATTAACCTAGAGGAGGACACGAGCAGAACTTGATCGACCTTCGATCAGTTGATTAGTCGCCTCGGCTTGTCGCTGCTCGCGGGCTCGGAGGGAGAGGCGGCAGGAGTTGCATTGGCGATCCAGTCCGCCTTTGCGACCTCCCGCTCCAGCATGTGGATAATGCGCTGAAGGTCGGGTCGGCTCATTGCTCCCACCGCCTGTCCGCCACGCTCACCGATCAAGACGAAGCGGAAGGAGCCGCGATGGTCCTCAAGCGAGACCGTGACGGCAAGTTCAGCAGTCGTGGCGTTCATCTTCAGCACGCCATTGTCTGTCTTGGTCATAGCTGGGGCCGTGCTGGCAATGGCCGCTTCACGCTCGAATGCCGCCAATTCCCCACGGTACTCGACAGGGGCTTGTTGAGCGACCCTTGAGGTCTTCTCGAGCGCTTCGGGCAGTCGCCCCAACACCTGAACGACCAGGCGTCGGGTCAACCAATAGGACCAGGAAGTGAGGCCGCCGGGATTAACCACAGCAAGAATACGATCCTGCGCAGCATCGTAAGCCAAGGCGATGGCGTTGATCGTGCGCATGGGCGACCTCCGTTTTTCTTAGGCGCCGCCGCCGTCCTGCTTGGCAGCCATCTCGGTGGCGTGCTCGCGGATCTTCTTGTCGAGTTCCTGCATGGCATTGGCAAGGGACTGAAGGATCGGGCCAGTCACGTTGGCAGGAATGACGATCGTGCCGGAAGACCGCTGCTCGCCATTCGGGCCCGCAGACAGGCAATCGATGCGTACGATGCCGTTGTGGAACACGATATCCTTGATGCCGTCGACCATAATCATGGACATTTGATTCTTTCCTTTCGCAGCCGCCCATCTGACTTCGGACGCGGCTGTCTTGTAGTCGAAACAGTGCTCTACGTCATCCGCAAATGGCCGTTGATAAGTAAGTTTTTGACCCCCAGATATGGTGGAGGGCGGGGCCGTAATGCATAGCGGCAGATTTTTCCGCTCGGCACCGCCTTTTACCAGCTCCCTTCGACTGGGCTCGGAGTAGGCGCTACGGGCTCGGCTCCGCCCGGGATGATGGATTTTTCTTTCAAATGCGAATGGCCCTGACCAGGTGGCGGGAGAGGAAAATTCACGCGATCTCGAGTGCCTTGAGGATCTGCAGGCGCTTGGAAGCGAACAGTTCGGCCATACCGGTGAGATGGGCAATATTGTCCTGCGGCTGCTCAAGGGTCTTGCCTTCCTTGACGAGGCGTTGACCTTGCGACTGGAGGATACCCCAGGTCCATTCAGCCTGCGCGGCCGGCGTCGTCTTGCCCTGGTTGTTCGCCATCAGGAGGAGCTGCTCGAGCCGGCTGATCGCGACGCCGCCGCCGGAGACGGGCGAGGCGAAGTGGTTGATGTCCGCCGCGCTGCGCGAGCGCATGGTGATCGCCTGATTGAGCGCCTTGGATTGGGCCCGGGTGGCCGAAGTCGGCGTCCGCGCCGGCGTGACGTGGCCGCCGCCGGTGAGCGCTAGCATGGCCTCGATGACGTGTGGGACGGGAACCGATTTGGCCTTGTCGTGAGCCGTTATCCGCCGCAAAATTTTAGGCTCGTGTCCGTTCTCGGCAAGTACCTCGAGCAGCGGGCGGTAGATCGGCTCCTGAAGTGTGCCCTCGCCCAGCGCGCCCGTGATCTTCAAGGGAACATCCGCGGGTTGCGTCGTCAGCACGAACGGCTGGAGCTGCAGAGCTTCCAGGCGTTCCAGTGGCGCCAGGCGGCGCAGGCCCTTGACGAAGATGTCGCGCCGGAACTGCTGGTTGACCAGGTAGTCGCGAACCGACTGGCGCAGCACCGGATGCTGGATGCCGTTCAACAGCTTGGCGCCATCGGGTGTCAGGTTGACCCCGTCGATATGGTCCAGCAGATGGGCCGACGCAACGAAGGTGAGCTTGGCTTCGCCGAGGATGCGCGCGACCTCAGAGAAGGCCATAAGATCCCAGTCGCGGTTGAAATACTCGTGCGCCAGGTAGTTGCGGTTCTGCTCGGTAATCCGCTTCAGCCGCTCAGCCACGAGCGCGTTCTGCTTGAAGTAGAGGGCGCCAGAATCTGCAATGTCCTTGGCGAATTTCAGCGCCCCTTCGACCTTGCCCGCGGTGCCGGCAGCGTCGGACCCCGCGAGGTCGGAATGGAGCGTCATCAGATGGCGTAGCGGCTCGGCCGGCGCCCAGCCCGGGAAGCAATTGTAGCTAACGTAGACAAGGCCGCCGACGCGCAAGCGATGGCGGATCAAATCGACGATGACCTGCCGGTTCTCCGCCGAGATCCAGGTCCAGATGCCGTGCAAAGCGATAATGTCGAACTGAGGCAGGTCGGAGCGGCGAGCGAAGTCGGCGAAGGACTGGTCGAACAGCTTGGCGCCGGTCCCGGCGGCGGCGGCCAGGGCTTCGGCATGTGCCGCTTGGCTCGGATTGAAATCGGTTCCCCAGAACGCACCCGGATTGGCCGCGGCATGAACGTTGACGGAGAGGCCCTGGCCAAAGCCCAACTCAAGATAGCTAAGCGAGTCACCCATGGGAGGCGCAATGCCGGCGCTGAGGCACGCCAGCTTCAGGATGTCGGGTTGGAGCTCGCGGTAGTAGCCATGCGTATAATCCAGGTCGGTGACGTAACCAAAGGTCCAATCCATTCTAGTGCCTCATCGTTGGCCACAAACCGTACACTCATAGGCGCGAGCAAGCCTCGCAAATCTACATTCTCCTTCACATTCAGTGAAGAGTAGTCCCAGCTTCAATCGAACCGAAGCATGTCGCTATCCACCATTTCGAACGATCCACCCGGAGCCGGTTGCGGGGCAGCAGCTGAGGTGACTTGATTGATTCGTCGGCGAAGGTCAGAGAGTTGTGAAAGGACGGTGAGCTGGGCCATCGATAGCAACTGGGCATAGGCTATCGCTATTGCACCGGCTTTGCGCAAGCGCAAGAAAACGTCGTCTCCAACATCGCCCAGCGCCTTTTCGTCGACACGGTGCAAGCGAGCAAGCGTCTTTTCCCTGTCACCATCCTCGATCTTGACAGCCCACGGACAAACGACGCCGGCTTCGACCAGCGCCGCCACCGCCCTTAACGTGGCCAGGCGATTCTGCTCGAATTGCACCAGAGCATCGAAGACTGCTTTGGTGGCGGGCGCCAGATTACCCTCCGCGTCGTAGAACAGCTCCGTCGCTGCAGCCGAATCCGAGCAGCTATCAGCCTCAGCGTCGACGCACAGAGAATATTGATTAGTGTCGGAAGCGCGAAAGAGTCGAAACGGATAGCACCTCAGTAGCAGGGGAATGTAGCTTCCAACCCACCGGCCATCCGGCCCGACGAACAGGTTAACGCCCGGTGTCAGGGATAGCAATGCGACCGGCACCAGCTCACCGGCGAAGTCGATGAAGGCGAAAGGCATAGTGGCTGCGATACGGCCAAACTCGCCGCCACAGATTGGCACGTAGGATTCCCTCGCGGAAAAGGCGTAACTGGCGAGCCGCCGCCAGAGTTGTCCAGCATGAGTTCCCCTGCTCACCGGCACCATCTTCAAGATTCGCCCCCGCAGACAATCCGCCTTGGCATGTGCCCGCCGACTGGAATGCGCTCCAGCACGTCCTGGCGAACTCCTGTAGAACTACCAGCCCCTGCAACGGGATGGAAGACGACGGCTGTCGAGAGCCCATGCCGCCATTCCGCATGATCCCAATGAACGCGGCGGGATGCACTCGCCCACCATCTTCGGCCGCGAGCCGGTGATGGCGGCATGACCCGGGCGTAGGCCTCAGCTGCCGTCGACGCGGGAAAGGGCGGAGAGCGCCAGGTTGTAGGCCTGGCTGATGCCGACGAGGACGCTCTGCGGATCGGCCGTGACGGCATGCAGCAGCGCCGTCGCGTCGGCGCCGTCGTCGGCGGCCGTCCACGGGACGTGGAACTGCTCCTGGTCGTGGACGTAACTCAGGCTCACCGTCACCTTGCTCATCAAGGTCGTGATGTCCTGGAATTGCGCCGTGTTCTGGGCGCCGCTGATGATGCTGGTCAGCACGGTGCCCACGAACTGCCCCGCGGCCAGGGTCGCCTTGACCTGGTCCGTCCAATAGGCGAGTCCCGCCGCGTCGGCAGAACGATTGAACAGATTGTTGTACACGCCGTCGAGGAAGGCACCGATCTGCGCATCGCTCGCACCCTGCGGCTGGGCGAGGAAGGGGTAGAGGCCCTTCGCCTCGTTGCTGGCGCCGAATGGTTCGCAATGTTGGCGAACACCGCGGCCGGACTCTGTGTGGCCGCGCCGGCTGTGAACTCGTGGACCCAGAACTCGAAGCCGAACGCGTCCGGGCCGCGTCCGAAGAAGGCCGTATAGGTGGCGGCTACCTGCTCCTCGGCTGTGAGCCTGGCGAGATCGAGTGTCGTGGTCGATCCCACCAACACTGGCGTGACGTAGATCAGCGCGTGCTCGTCGTTGGTGCTGCCGACGCCGGTCGCGCGATAGGTGAAGCTGTCGATGCCGAAGAAGCCGGGATCGGGCGTGTAGTCGAACCCGCCGTCGGCGGCGAGGGCGAGCGTGCCATGGCTCGTCCCGTTCAACAGGCTGGCCGTCAGGGGCACGGTGCTGGCGTCGTTGAACAGCACGCCGCTGGCGGCTCCGATATGCAGCGTCTGGCCCGGGAAATCCACGTAGGCGTCGTCGTGTGCCACCGGCGGCGGTGCCGGAAGACTGTCGTCGTTGACGATGGTCCCGATTGCACTCGCCGAGCCGATCGCCACGCCGGCCGATGGGTTGACGAGCGTCACGGCGAAGGTCTCGGTGGCCTCCTTCGCGACGTCGCCCAGGATTTCGATCGCCACGGTCTTCGAAGTCTCGCCCGGCGCGAACGTGACGCTGCCGGTGGGCAGCACGTTGCCCGAGAAATCCGACGATATCGCCGGATCCCCGCCGAAAACGGCGACAGCGTAGTCGACGCTATGGGCGACCGAGGTCTCGCCGCTCAAGGTGACGACGAACGTGAAGGGTGTCGTGCCGGCGTTCCCCTCGGCCTTGTTCGCCGACAGGGCGGCGATCGAGACCGATGCGTCGTCGTTCAGGATCGTTCCCGAGGCCGACACCGTACCGAGCATCAAGCCGGCCGAGGCGTTGGCCAGCGTCACGTCGAAGCCTTCGTTGAACTCGGCCGTGGTGTCGCCCGACGCCAGGATCGTCACCGTCTTCGTGGTCTCGCCGGCGCCAAAGGTCACCGTGCCGGCAGGCAGGGCGCCGCCGAAATCCGTGGCGTCGGCGGCATGCGCGCCGGAGCCCTTGACCGCCCAATCGACCGTCTGGCTCGTCACCCCGGCCTGGTCGAGCGACACCGTGAAAGTGAAGGCGGTCGTGCCGCCGTTGCCTTCCGCCTGTGTCGCCCCCTGGGCGACGATCGACACTTTCGAGCGATCGTCGTTCAGGATCGAGCCAGTGGCCGTCGCGGTGGCGAGAACGAGCGTGCCGGACGGATCGGACAGCGTGACCTCGAAGGTCTCGTCGGACTCGACCGCCGTGTCACCGGACACCATCACGGTCACGGTCTTGCTCGTCTCGCCGGGCGCCAAGGTCACGCTTCCCGCAGGCAAGGTGCCGCCGAAATCGGCAGCATCCGCCGGATGAGCGCCGGTCCCGGAGACGACCCAGTTGACCGTCGTCGAGAAGGCGCTGGGATCGTCCAGGGTCACGACGAACGTGAAGGGGGCAGGTCCGCTGTTGCCTTCGGCACGCGTCGCCGCGAGTGGCGCAATCGACACCGAGGCGCCGTCGTCGTTCAGAATGGTGCCGCTCGCCGTCGCGGTGCCGAGCGTCAGCCCGGCCGACGCGTTCGACAAGGCCAGCGAGAACCCTTCGTCGAACTCGGCCGCCGAGTCGCCGGACACCGCTACGGTCACGACCTTGCTCGTCTCGCCCGCAGCGAAGGTCACGGTTCCGGCCGGCAAGGCGCCGCCGAAATCGGTGCCGTCGGCGGGATGCGGTCCCGATCCCGTCACGGACCAGGCGACGGTCTGGCTGGTGGGGCTCGCCTGCGCGAGGCTCACGGTGAAGGTGAACAGGGTCGTGCCGGCCTCATCGCCTTCCGGCTTGCTGGCCGACAGTGCCGCGACCGACACGACCACGCCGTCGTCGTTGCGGATCGTCCCAGCGGCCGTCGCCGTGCCGAGCACCGGGCCGGCCGAAGGGGTCGACAATGTCGCGACGAAGCCTTCGTCGGACTCGAAACCGGTGTCGCCCGACACCGCGACCGTCACGACCTTGCTGGTTTCGCCGGCCGCGAAGGTGACCGTGCCGGACGGCAGCGATCCGCCGAAATCCGCCGCATCAGCCGGATGCGCTCCCGATCCGGAAATGGCCCAGCTGATCGCCTGGCTGGCCACGCCGGCCTGATCGAGGCTTACCGTGAAGGTGAAGGATGTGGTGCCGCTGTTGCCTTCGAGCTTGTCGGCCGACAGGGCCGCGATCGACACGACGGACGCATCGTCGTTCACGATCGTCCCGCTCGCCGACGCCGTTCCCAGGGCAAGGCCTGCCGAGGCGTTCGACAAGGTGACCGTAAAGCCCTCGTCGAGACTCGACCGTGCCGTCGCCCGCGACCGACACGGTCACCGTCGTGGATGTCTCTCCGGCGGCGAAGGTCACGACTCCGGAGGGCAGGGCGCCGCCGAAGTCCGCCGCGTTCGCCGCTTGCGGCCCGGAACCTGTCGTGGACCACACCACCGATTGGTTGGCCGTATCCGCCTTGTCGAGGCTTACCGTGAAGGTGAAGGACGTGGTGCCGCTGTTGCCTTCCGCTTTGACGGCCGACAGGGCCGCGATCGAGACCAGCGCGGTGTCGTCGTTCTGGATGTGGCCGTTCGCTGTCGACGTGCCGAGGGTCAGGCCGGGCGATGCATTGCTCAGAATGACCGCGAAATCCTCGTCGAACTCGACAGCCGTGTCGCCCGACACGCCGATCGTCACCGTCTTGCTGGTTTCGCCGGCGGCGAAAGAGACCGTTCCCGAGGGGGGCTGGCCGCCGAAATCGGCCGCATCGGCGGCATGCGCACCGGCGCCCACCACCGACCAATCGACGAGCTGGCCGGTCACGCCGGCCTGAGTGAGGCTCACGGTGAAGGTGAAGGACGTGGTGCCGTTGTTGCCTTCCGGCTTGACGGCTGACAAGGCGACGATCGACACCAGCGCGATGTCGTCGTTCTGGATGTGGCCGTTCGCTGTCGACGTGCCAATGGTCAGGCCGGGCGATGTATTGGACAGGACGACCGCGAAGTCCTCGTCGAACTCGACAGCCGTGTCGCCCGACACACCGATCGTCACCGTCTTGCTGGTCTCACCCGCGGCGAAGGAAACCGTTCCCGAGGGGAGCTGTCCGCCGAAATCGGCCGCATCGGCCGCATGCGCGCCGGCGCCCGCCACCGACCAATCGACCGACTGGCCAGTCACGCCGGCCTGGCTGAGGCTCACGGTGAAGGTGAAGGACGTGGTACCGAAGTTGCCTTCGAGCCGGTTGGCCGACAGTGGGGCAATCGATACGACCGACCCGTCGTCATTGACGATCGTTGAGTCGGCCGAGGCCGTGCCGAGAGCAAGACCCGACGATGCGTTAGCCAACGTGACCGCGAAGCCCTCATCGAATTCGACGGCGGTATCGCCGGTCACCACCACCGACAAGACCTTGGTGGTCTCGCCCGCGGCAAAGCTCAGCGTGCCCGACGGCAAACTGCCGCCGAAATCGGCGGCATTCGCAGAATGGGCGCCTGAACCGGCAACGGACCAGTCGACGGTCTGGCCGCTAAGGCTGGCCTGGTCGAGGCTCACCGTGAACGCGAAAGACGTGGTGCCGCTGTCGCCTTCCGGCCTGCTCGCCGCCGCCGCGATGGAGGCCGTCGGCTTGTCGTCGTTCAGGATTGATCCTGACGCCGAGAGCGTGCCGATCACCAGTCCCGACGAGGCGTTGGCAATCGTGACGACGAAGCCTTCGTCGAATTCGACGGCAGAGTCCGCGGAGACCCGCACCGTGACGGTCTTACTGGTCTCGCCCGCCGCGAAGGTCACGCTGCCGGAGGGCAGGGCGCCGCCGAAATCCGCCGCGTTCGCGGCATGGCTGCCGGTCCCGGCCACCGACCAGTCGACACTCTGAGCGGTCACGCCGGCCTGGTCGAGCGACACCGCGAAGGTGAAGCCCGTCGTAACGCCTCCACTTCCCTCCGCCTTGCTGGCAGAGGCGGCGGCAATCGACACCAGCGAGACGTCGTCGTTCACGATCGTCCCGCTCGCCGTCGCCGTCGCCAGGGCAAGGCCCGGCGAGGCGTTCGACAAGGTGACCATGAAGCCTTCATCGAACTCGACCGCACTGTCACCCGTGACCGACAAAGCTACCGTTTTGGACGTCTCTCCCGCGGCGAAGGTCACGGTGCCGGACGGGAGGACACCGCCGAAATCCACTGCGTTCGCAGAGTGCGAACTAGAACCGGTGACGGCCCATGCCACCGACTGGTTGGCCGTCGTCGGCTGGTCAAGGCTTACCGTGAAAGTGAAGGACGTGGTCGCACTGTTGCCTTCGGGTTTGATTGACGACAGCGCTGCGATCGAAACCAGCGAAGAATCATCATTCTGTATTCGGCCGTTCACCGTCGCTGTCACGAGCGTCAGGCCTGTGGAGGCATTGGACAGGACGACGGTGAAGTCCTCGTCAAACTCGACAGCAGCATCACCGGACGCACCGATGGTTATCGTCTTGCTGGTCTCCCCCGCGGCAAAGGAGACCGTTCCTGACGGGAGCTGTCCGCCGAAATCAGCCGCATCGGCAGCATGTGCGCCCGCGCCGATCACCGACCAATCGACCGACTGGCCAGTCACGCCGGCCTGGTCGAGGTTCACGGTGAATGTGAAGGGCTGGGTGCCGCTGTTGCCTTCAGGTTGGATGGCCAACGTCGGGGCAATCGACACGTTTGATCTGTCGTCGTCGACGATCGTTGCCTCTGCTGACGCGGTACCGAGAGCGAGGCCTGATGATGCGTTGGCCAGCGTGAGCGTGAAGCTCTCGTCGAATTCGGCGGTGGTATCGCCGGCCACTGCCACCAATACGACCTTGCTGATCTCGCCGGCGGCAAAGCTCAGCGTGCCCGACGGCAGGCTTCCTCCGAAATCGGCGGCATTGGCGCCGTGGGCGCCGGAGCTGGCGACAGACCAGTCGACAGTCTGGCCGCTGAGACCGGCCTGGTCGAAGCTCACCGTGAAGACGAACGATGTGGTGCCGCTGTCCCCTTCCGGCCTGCTTGTCGCCGCCGCGATGGAAACGGTCGGCTTGTCGTCGTTCAGGATCAATCCTGCCGCCGAAGTCGTGCTGAGTACCAATCCCGAGGAGGCGTTGGCCAGCGTAACCACGAAGCCTTCGTCGAATTCGACAGCGTTGTCAGCGGACACCAGCACCGTCACGGTCTTACTGATTTCGCCGGCCGCGAACGTCACCGTTCCAGCCGGCAGCGATCCGCCGAAATCCGCCGCACTTGCGGTGTGGCTTCCCGTCCCGCCAACCGACCAGTCAACGGTTTGAGTAGACACGCTCGCCTGATCCAGCGACATCGTGAACGTGAAGGTCGTCGAGCCACCGCCATTGCCTTCCCCCTTCACAGCCGACGCGGCCACAATCGATACCACCGAAGCATCGTCGTTCTTGATTATTGCGTTCGCTACGCGCGGGCCGAGTGTCAGCCCCTGGGCCGGGTTGGACAGGGTAATGATGAATGTCTCATCGTGTTCGACCTGGAAGTCCCCCGCAACCGACACAAATACGATCGCGGCCTGCCGATTGAGGCCCAGGATCACCGTTCCCGATGGCAGAGCACCGCCAAAATCGGTGGAGTCAGCCGGATGATCCCCTGATCCCATCACGTCCCAACCAACGGTCAGGCCGTCGATTTCCGGAGCATGGTCTAGCTGCACCGTGAAACTGAAAAGCGTTACACCGACGTTGCCTTCTCTCTGCGCTGCCGACAACTCGGCTATCGATACGATCAGAGCATCGTCATTGACTATTGTTCCCGTGGTTGAGTGTGTACCGAGGGTCAGCCCTGACGACGGGTGAGTAAGAGCGATTGTAAGGCCTTCGTCGAACTCGAGCGCGCTGTCACCCGAAACATCGAAGGTCACGGTCTTCGTCGTGTCACCTGCGGCGAAGGCGACAACTCCCGAAGGCAATACGCCACCGAAATCAGCTGCGTTGGCCGGGTGAGGACCGGAGCCGACAACCGACCATTCAATCGATTGGCTCGTTGTGGCGGCCTGGTCAAGCATGATCTTAAAGGCGAAGGGCGTTGTGCCGCCGTTCCCTTCGACCACGTTCGTTCCCACCGCAGCAATCGACACGATCGAACGATCATCGTTCAGGATGGTGCCGCTGCCCGATGCTGTGCCAAGAACCAGTCCACCCGACGAATTGGACAGCGCAACCAAGAAGTCTTCATCCGCCTCGGGCACGGTATCGCCTGACACGAGGACGGTTACGGTCTTCCTCATTTCGCCTGCTGCGAAGGTCACGGTTCCACCCGGGAACGAGCCACCAAAATCAGCCGCATCTGCCGCATGAGCACCCGTGCCGGCGACCGCCCAGTCGACTGTCTGTCCCACTACACCGGCCTGATCGAGGCTGATGGCAAACGTGTATGCCGTGCCGCCACTGTCACCTTCCGACTTGGACGCCGTCAGCGGCACGATCGAGACCACCGACCTGTCGTCGTTCTTGATCGTTCCGCCCGCGGTCGCCGTACCCAAGATCAGCCCCGAAGACGCGTTCGACAGCTTGACGGTGAAGTCCTCGTCGAACTCGACCGCAGTGTCATCCGACACCAGGACCGTCACCGTTGCGCTTGTCTGGCCCTCCGCGAAAGTCACCGTCCCGGTGGGCAGCGCGCCGCCGAAGTCATCGCCTTCAGCGGCGTGTGCGCTGGAGCCACCTGACACTGACCATTTCACAGTCTGGTCGCCAACGTTGGCTCGGTCCAATTCGACCTTGAAAGTAAAAGGAGTCAGTGCGCTTTCGCCTTCAGACTTCGTTATCGACAAAGGTGAGATTGACACGACCGAAAAGTCATCATTCTGAATCGTGCCGATCGCAGTCGCCGTGCCGAGCGTGAGACCTTGCGACGGACAGAACAGCTTGACTTGAAATTCCTCGCTGAACTCGGCTTTCGTATCTCCCGAGACCAATACGACCACGGTCTGGTTGGTTTGGCCGGGACTAAAAGAAAGTCCACCAGTGGGCAACGATTCCCCGAAGTCCGCTTCATCGGCGGCATGCGTTCCGGTACCACTGACAGCCCAGTTGACCATATAGTAGGCGTATTGCGCGTCGTGCAGGCTTACCGTGAATGTAAAGGCAGTCGTTCCGTCATTACCTTCAGCCTTGCTCGCGGACAGCGATACGATCGAAACGGTTGGATAGTCGTCGTTCTGAATCGTGCCGATTGCCGTCGCCGCCGTACCGAGCGCCAAACCCAGCGAAGGGTTCGACAAGGTTACTACGAAGTCTTCGTAAGCCTCGACGGTCGTGTCGCCGGACACCCAAACCGTTACAGTTGCGCTTGTGTCGCCTGGCGCAAAGCTCACAATTCCAGTCGGAAGCGTACCGCCGAAATCGGCCGGGTCGGCAGGATCATCTCCGGTGCCTCCCACCGTCCAATCGACTGTTAGAGGTGATGTCGCGGCCTGACTGAGGCTGACGATGAAGGCGAAGGATGCAAATTCGCTGTTACCTTCAGGGTTGTCCGCCGACTGAGCAGTGATCGAAACTGCATTGCTGGGTTCGGCCGGCAGTATGAAACCGTAGGTGCTGGCCATCGTTCCGGGTGCCTCGATCGGACCGCTGGCAACCTCCAGCGTCCAGTTCCCACCCAGCGCTGCCGCCCCGGTGGCATCTGACGATGCTGCAACATCGGCGCCTGTCAGTGCTGCCAACGCGTCTACGAAGACCACGCCTGCCTGACTCTGGCCGACATTGCAACCATAGAGCAGTATGTCGCCCGTTTCGGACAGGGATGCCCCGATATCGGCAAGTGCTGCGGCGTGTGACGGCAAGTTGTCCGCGTCAACTGCAGTGCTGCCAATCAGAAGGGCGCCGTCCCTGCCATGTGAGATGATTTCGATCGAACTGAGGTTGGAGTAGTCCGCCAAAACACGCTGGATCTGACCAATGCCATCCTCGTCTGGCGCAAGCATGTACCACGTCTGATCAGGCCGAAGAGCAGACACGATCGACTGTGCGTCTTCCACACGCCAGTCGATGAAAATTACACTGGACGGCATGACCTCCCCCCCCCATGGTACCTCCATCTCGGACTTATGACCTGAGCCATGCTTAGGAAGTCGTACCCTTCCGCGGAAATGGGAAAAAGGTTGCATGATTCCCTGGCATTCGGCCAAGTCTCAACAGGGCAACTAATCTACTGACAAAGTGGTGGATTTGTGATGGCGCCGTGACATAAACTATCAGGTGGCAAGCACTGCTTGCGGATTCCGATGGAATTCGGCCGGGCATTCCGCTTGATGTCGGCCACCTGGTTCCGATTGAAGTGTCAAGCGACACCCGGAACTGCCCCCCTGGCGACATCCAACATTGACCCCTAGAGGGGGTGCTAGCGGTTCATCCTCGGGAGTCCATAGGAGTGGCCCACGCGCTGCCAAGCGCCCTCCACGCGGCTGGCGATGCGGCGCTTGGGAGGTCCCTGTGGACCCCCGAGGATGAAGCGCGGTGAAGGCGGTGGGGGCGGGTCATCACGCCTGGCGACACGGTGGCAGCACCGTCGAATTTAGTATTCGCCTTGGCAAGGTGAGCCTCTCAAATTCAGTTTAGAGGTTTGGCTTTCGCCGCCTCATGCGCTGTGTACTCACGCATCTTCTTATCGAGCTCCTGCATGGCATTCCCAAGTGACTGCAAAATTGTTCCGAGGATATTCGCGGGCACAATCATCGTACCGGATGGCCGATGCTCTCCGTTGGGTCCAGCGGACAGGCAATCGATGCGGACGATGCCGTTGTGGAACACGATATCCTTGATGCCGTCGACCATGATCACTGACATGTCTTCTTTCCTTTCCAAACAACCAGAAGAAACTGAGGCGGCGGTTTCTTGTTTCAATTGGTGGAGGCCGTCAACTGAAATTGGCTGCGAAGAAGTCGTCGACTCCGTCGTACGGTCATCCGGTCCAGCTGCCTCGGCTACGACGAACCTTCTTCCCTTTGAGATATCCGGGAGAGGATTATTCCACCGTCAACCCGATCAAGCACAATCAACACGACCTGCGCCTGGCTCCGGGGTCCCACAACCGCCACTGACGAGCACTGGAAAATCGCCAGCCGACGAATCGGCTCCGAAGTGACCATAGGCTCTTTGCCTGACATGAGTTCAACTCGAACCCACGCGCTGTTACCCAAAATGCAGGCTGTCCTGATCCGTAATGCTGAATGTTGGCGCCGAGGGTTCATGCTGCAACGCCTTCGACGCTCGAAGCCGGTCTTGAACACTACAAAGCTGCTGAAGGGCTCGGAGTTGAACCATTGATGTAAGCTGAGTATAGGCCAGCGACAGCGCTGACACCGAGCGCAACTCAAGGAACGCTTGCGCTGATATCGAATTCAGAGCGCCTTCATCCACCCGGTACAAGCCGGCAACAGCAGACTCACCGTGCTCAGTGTTGAGTTTAATGTCCCAAGGGCACATCAGTCCAGCCTGGGCTAAAGCCGCGACAGCCTTCATTGTCGCCACTCGACTCTTCTCAAGAGCAGTAAGCAATTCAACCATTGCCTTCACTGCCACGCTGAATTCGCCGCTCGGGTCATACAACCGGATTCCAACATCTCCGGCTTCCACTACTGCAGGCGATTCACTATCAATGCATAGAGCCCATTGGTCAATTGAACCCTCCAGCCGCAGTAGGCGAAGTGGGTCTGTACGGAAAGTCGCCGGCACATACGGCCCCAACCAACGGCCATCTGGTCCCACGAACAAATTCCGGCCCGGAACGAACGACATAAGGGCAACAGGCGCGTACTGACCTGATTCCCGAAAGAATGCGATCGGCATACAAGACGCCACATTAGCAAACTCAAGGCCTACTATGGGAACTATCCCGCGACCCGCCGCGAAAGAGTACGTTTCCCCGCTCTTGATAGCCTTGGCGCCAAATGTCTCATAATTCAGCGGGACATACGTCGCCATCATCAAGCCTCTCAGCCTTCAAATTACTTTGGTTAACAGTCGCGCCACCACCCCTTCTGGCGCCCTGAAGACGCGTAGCGGGGTACGCATTGCCGGTTTGAGTCAATTACTTCTGAAATGAACTCGATAGAAAACGGCGGAGGACTCGAGAGTCTTCCGCCGCTCCTCAATCTCTAAGACGCCGAGGGCAGACCTTAGCCTGCCCTCGGTCTGTTTGGCGAGAGCTTACACGAAGTTACCAGTGTCCATCGTGTTCGCGGTGACGTTGTGCAACACGCCAATCAGATTTACCGACATGTTGCCGAAAGTGAGCGTGGTGTTTGCTCCCAATGCCGCATCGTTGATCACCACCTCGTAGATACCCATGTCGCCGGTCGCCGGACCGCCACCATAGATACCAAAGTAGACATGATCGGCCGCCGTCGATCCGCCGCCCAGGCCCGTAGCCGTGGCATTGGTCTTGACCTGGGCGATCAGCGCCAGCGCTTGCTCCACGTTGCTCCCATCCGCCAGAGCAAACAGATTACTCACCGGTGCGAGGGCACCGCTGACAACGTTGATTGCTGAGGCGACCAAGGCCTGGCCGCTGACGTTGATGAAATTCACACCCGATGTTGCCGTCGCGACTACTGTATCGAAGATACTCAACTTCGTAGCGTTAACGTTGCCGGCGTTGAAGTTGTTGATATCCCAATGTGTGTCGAAACCAGTCAACACACCCGGAGCCCGCGCGCTCAAAGCAGTCGTATTAAGCAACGCGATATCACCGACATTGTTGTTCAGGTCAATCGTCGCCACGCCATTTAGCGGCAGGCCGACGACTGCGTCGGAGACAATGTCGTTGACTGAGAACGTATGGACGCCCGCAGACACCGCATACTGCTCGATCACCGACACATTCTGGATGCCGCTGAACGACGTGATGTTCGCGAGACTGGTCGTCCCCGCTCCCAGATCCGTATGGTTGTAAACGATCAGGCTGTCCGTAATTACACCCGTATCGCCCGTTATCGTTGTAACAGTCGACGGCAACATGTTGCCGGTGATCTTGTAGGTCAGGCCGTTGACGTTATCGCCATTGAAGTCGATCGACGTCCAAGTGCCGCCGTTAAAATTGACCAGTGCCAATTGCTGCGTAAGCAAGGCCCCAAGAGGAGTGGAAAGGTCATAGTCGACGTTCCCATCGATGATCAATCCAAGTCCAACGCCTTGGCCAAGGTTGGTACCATCCGCGATGATTGTTGGGTTGAGGAAGCCACCAAAAGACTGACTGTTCATATCAACAGCTTCGGCGCTGTTGATCCTGAGAGCCGACGCATTGGGCAACCTGGCGTCGATAGCCAAAATGCCATCCCAATCCGTAAGCGCTGAGAGATCCATACCAATTCCGGCTGGAGCAACAGGTCCAAACACCTGGAGAGTGCTAAGGCCATTGCCGTGCAGCTCGGTAATGCCATGCGGCCTCGTAGACGTAATCGACGCGTTATCGATCGACAGGACACCGGTCTGCCACGTCACCGACCCGAGGTTAGTATAGTTTACGCCCAGGCTATTCCGCAGATCGACGTTTCCGTTATCCGCAAAGATCAGCTTTTCGGTCTGGTTTCCCTCGATACCATTCAGCGGCAGCTGGCCCGTGTTCATGATGACGGTCAGATTGGGATCGTCAACGTGCAGTTCGAAGAACGTCGTGTTCAGCGTGACGTTCGTGAAGTCGGCGTCGGGAGCAGGCCCTGGCCCCGGAGGCGCCTTCAGCCGCAGGTCTGTATCGACGCCCAGCACGCCGGGCGTCATGATGATGTTCGTGAAGCCCTTCAGTCCGCCGACCTGAGCGGTGCTCAGGATCGTGTCGGAGTTCGCAAGGAACGGGAAAGCAAAGGACGCCGTCATGTCCAGGGTTGTCACATCCTGGATGGTCGCCAGATGAAGGTCGTAGTTCCCGTTGTTGGACCCATTGTTGAGCACGACCTGGTCAAGGTTGTGCAATCCGATGATCGTCGCCGTCAACTGGTTAGCGGCTGCGTTGCCCGAGAAGTTCATATTCACGGTGGCAAGGCCGTCGAGCAGGATCACGCCGACGGGCGCGAGGGCGAGGCCGCCGTAGCCCTGGTTCAGGTTAACAACGTCGGCGCCCTTGTCCTTGCTGAGGTCGATGACCCCCCCACGATTCAGGTTGGTCGTGTCGATGGTGTTGGGAGAGAGGTTCGTCGCTCTCCCATTGATGTTCATGAACGCAGTACCGGCGCCAAAGGAAATATTCAGACCGGTCGGCTCGGCGAGGTTAAGCGTCTGAATGTTGGTGGCTCGACCCTCACCAAACACCGGAACCGTCGACACGAGCTTCAGGGTGGGTGTAGCACCTGACTTGTTGTTCAGAGTCAGCTGGTCATTTCCACCAGTACCGCCGTCAACCCAAAGCCCCGAAGGGATCAGATCGCCAGTGGCCGTCTGGAAGATGTCATCGAACGCGGTGCCGGTTGCCTTACCACCCAACATCAGCGGGTTGAGGGCACTGAGGAAGCGCGGCGTCGTAAACGTCACTCCGCTCAAGAGCGTAGAGAAGTCGTAGTTGCGGAAGTTCGTATCGGCGGTCAGGGCGCCCCCCTGGCCAACGAACTTCAGCACGCCGGTGAAGGGCAGCGCCACCGCAGGTGGGCTGATGTTCCACGCCGGGATCGTCAGGGTAATCGGCGAGGGGGCCACGAACAGGGCCGAGCCAGCAGGCTGGAAGGCAATGGTGCCGGCGGGCGGCGCCACGTTCGAGAGGTTGCCGCTGGTCAGGAAGGGCGGGCTCGCGAAGGTCATGTTGATCACGTAGTCCCCTGCGTTGAGGTTCTGATCGTGGTCAACGTCGACCCACAACTGACCCGAGCTAGCCCCGGTGTTGATCAACACCGCCTGGGTAAAGGGATTGAGCGGATCCAGGAAGGTTAGCGCGTCAGCGTAGCTTGCCGCACCGCCGTTTGGTCCGACGAGGACGATGGTCGGCAATCCGACAAACTCCGCCGGATTGAACGACAGGACGTCTGCATCGGCACCGGTCGAATGGAAATTCTGAACAGTGTCAGTCTTTCCGATCAGCGAGTTCGACTCGGTGTGGTTGTTGTAGACGACGTATTCCTTGCCGCCATTCCCAGTCACGTCTGTGCTGAGAATGATCGTGTCACCGCCCTGGTCACCGTAGAAGATGTTGGTAGCAGTCCCATGTCCACGGATCGTGTCATTGGCGTTGCCGCCCAAGAGCGTGTTGATAACGCCGCTGGCCTTCGTTCCACTGCCACCATCGATCGACAGAGCACCGTTACGGCCGGTACCGACGACGAAGGTGTCACCAATGACACTCGTCAGATTCACCTTCTCTGGGTTGGCCGCAAGAAGTCCATCGTTGAGCAGAATGACGCCGAGGTCATTCGAGCCCACACCAACGCCGGTGATGGTCTGCACCCCGTTGATGCCGTTGGTACCGGTACCGAACAGAACAACCCCTGAGTTGTCGGCGATAAGCTTCAACTCGTTCTGGGCAGTGGTCGAAGCAAAGATACCCTCGTTGTTGCCCTGGATCGTCTTGAGGGCGCCCTCGAACGAGATGACAATGTCAGTCGCCTTGCCGCTCACTGTCAGCGGGTTCGAGCCCGGCGTTGACGACTTATGGGTCGTGACGTTGTTTCCACCACCATCACCGCCAGCGGTCACCGTGAACAGCAGCGGGTGATTGTACCCGGCGCCGACGTTGACTTCCGTGCTGCTGGCCAGGAAACCGCCACCACCGGTGATGATTTCCAGCTGGCCCGACTGGTTGGTCGCAACATTATTGTCGGCGCTGAAGTCGAGCTGAAGCTGGTTGCTGAAACCCGCCGCCAGCTGCAGCTGTTCAACACCCGTCACCTGCGCGAAGCCGGCATCGAAGAAGAACAGCGGTCCGTTGATGATCTGAATCTTGTCGAATTCGGCGGTGGCATTCTTGCCACCGCTGCCGTTGCCGGCATGGATGACGTCGGCCGACTGGAGCTGCGGCAGACCCTGCTGATCAAAGACGAACTTGTTGCCGCCCTTGTCAGTTGTGATGTTGACCTGACCGCCACCAGCAATGCCGCCGGAGCCGTTATTCGCACCGATCGTGACGGTAACGTTGCCGCCGGTCGCGTGGATCGTATCGATGTCGCCCGACTTCGGGTTGACAACGATCGTCGTGTTCTTGCCGTCGCTGGTGATGTTCCAGCTTCCGCCCGCCACGGCGATCTTGTTGGCACCCGTCCCGAGCCTGATGATGCCACCGTTCGGATCCAGCGCATCTGCCTGGCCGTTGCCGGCATTCAGATATTGGGTGTTCTGGAACGGCGGAAGCCCAGCCTTGTTCTGGGTGCTGTTGTCCTTCATCAGACCGAGCAGGTCGATGTTGCTATTGTTGGCCGTGCCATCGATCAGGTTGATCGACGCCGCCTGGGTGCTCGTATCCAGCAAAGTCATCGCCGCCGTGCCGATCAGGAACAGCTGCTGCAGGCTCTGCAGGGTATCGATGGTGAGCGTCGTTGTGTTGGCCACCGTGTTGTTGCCAGCCGTGGACGTGAAGTTCAGCCGGCGGATCGGATTGTTGATGTCCTGATTGATGTCGCCATTCCCGTTCACCGAGAAGTCTCGGATGGTGATGGCGTGGGCATTCGGCGCAGCGAACTGATTAAAGTTCTGTAGCTTCAGGTTCAGCGTCTGGCCAAGCGCGTCGTTGGCGTAAGCGAACGAGAAGATGTCGTTGTTGAGCAGTCCCGTCGAGAACGTGTCGACGAAGAAGCGCTCGTTGTCGACCACGCCGGTAAAGGTGGCGTCTTCGATCAGCTGGCCATTCTGGTGGAACCCGTAGGCGAGTCCCGCCGTGTTGCCGATGCCACCGATGTAGACATCAATCGGCTTGTTGACGTTGTTGCCGAGGGTCTCGAGACCAACGGCCCCAAATGGGGTGAAGCCACCACCGTTTGCCCCTGGATCCGGATTCCAAGTGTCTCCCGCTCCAGACGGGGCCTGCAGGATGAGGTTCTGCAGGTTTGTCGCCAAGCCTTCCCCGAAGCTGGGGCCGCCAACGTTATTCACCGTGGGATTGAAGATCAGGGTGTTGACCCCAGTCCCACCGTTGAAGATGTCCGGGCCCTGACCAAGGTTGTCATGGAAGCCGGTGTTGCTCGCAAACCCGCCGTTGAAGGCATAGTTCTGCGAGAAGTCGGCAATCATGTCGCCGGTGTTACCGGTCTCCTGGATCTGGGTCCGAGCAAAACCGCTGCTGAACTGCATGTTCATGCCGCCGTCCACATTCTGGACGAGGATGCTGCCACCGTTGACTTGATCGATATTTGTAACGATGAACGAGTCGGGATTGCCGAACGGGAAGCGAACGCTACCCAATCCGCCGTCCAGGTCGGTCACGGTCACATTGCCAATGGTCGTGCGGATCGTGGCGGCATTCACCACGTCATTGACGTAGCCACCGGAGCCCACGATGCCCGCCGTGACGGTTACCGAGTCGAAGAAGCCTTGCGTGTAGATGCCCTGGCCGCGGAAGTCACCCGCACGGATCGTTGCTGCGACGCTGCCGAAGGTCGACAGGATGGTAACGTTGCCCGGGCCCACTCCGCCATTGGCCGAGAAGGGGAACACCGTCACGCCGGGATAGAAGGCCTGCATGGCAGGATTGCCACCGCCGTCGCCACCCTGGATCCTCATGGTGGCGCCGCCGCTGTAGCGGATCGCTTCCATGTTGTTTTCTGGATCCCCAACCGTAAAGAACGTGTTGTGGAAGCCCTGTAGGTCCAACACACCGTCGGTGAATGTGGCGAGCGGGAGCTGCTGCTCGAACCACATTCCCGGGACCGGAGTGAATTCGCCAGGCCGGCCGAGCACGAAGCCCGTGTCGCCCTGCATGAATACGCTCGTCAGCCGCTGAGGGACGCTGAACGGCGGGAAGACCGGCCCAATGAAGTTCCCCTGCAGTGGCTGATTGAGCGACACAAGCCCGTTGAAGCTGGTGCTGTTGCTCGGCGCCACGGCATGGTTCGAGTTGATCGTGAAGTTCGTGACACCCGGCGCGTTCACGGAGGTGTTCGCGTACCCGGTGATATCGCTCACGGTCGGGTCGAGGTTGATAACCTGGCCCTTGCCACCGTTCTGCGCATTCACAGCCGCGAGCTGACCCGCGACGTACTGAAGGCCGACGTCCACCGGCAGCCCGATATCGGTCGGGTTGAAGATGTTCAGGACCACCGGGGCCTGAACGTTGCGCAGCTGCAAGCTACCGCTGCTGTTACGGTCGGTAATCGTGTCGACGTCGAACGCCGACGACATGTCGATCGCAGTGCCGTTCGCACTGAGATTCCCCGCGTTGATTTCGAAAACCTGGATCTTGTGCGTCGTGAAGCTATTCACCAGGAACGGCAGCACGCCCTGCGAAGTCAAAAACAGTGTGTTCTTGTGCAGAGGATCGGTGCTGTTACCATTCAGGTTGTCGTTCTGACCCAGCGTCGACGGGATGATCAGGCTCGAGTTCGCCGTCGCGAAGAACCTGTTATCGCCTGCCGCGTTGCCAGTGAAATTATCCGTCCCGGTGGTCAGGATGAAGTCCGGCGACCGGTCTTCCTTGACCGTCACCGATCCAACCGCACCCGGGATTCCATCGACCGACAGCGTCAGGAGCTTGTCGATATTGGAGATGTCGTTCGAGGTGGTCTGGATCGTGACGGAGGCGGTGTTGCCGTTGATCGTGAACGATCCCGAATGCGCGCCGAGGACGTTGCCAATGGCCGTCCCAGTCAGGGTCCAGGTTTCAAACGTGCCGTTCGGCACATTGGTGGTGTCGATGGTAAACGTAACCGCATCACCTTCGTGGATCGGGTTCGGCGTACCGGTTACCGTCATGGTCGATTCGTTGATCGTGACAGTGGAACTGGTAACCGGTGTCGCCCCGTTGAACAGGGTGAAGGTGAGAGGCCGGGTCGGGTCGGAGTTGAAGACCGACAGGTCCGTACCAACCGTGACGGCAGCGTTACCGTTGGCGTCGAGGGTGACCGTCCCGCTCAGGACATGGCCGGTGACCTGGCCAGCACCCGTACCCGTGAGCGTCCAGGTCTCAACGGTGCCGGCAACGGCACTGCCCGGGACGCCGCTCGTGGAGACGCTGAAGGTGACCGGGCTGCCCTGGTTGATCGAGGTCGAGCTCGGCGTTACGGCCTGCTGGGCCGCTTCATGGATGGTGACATTGACCGGGGCGTCGTTGCCGACAGTCACCGTCACGATTGGATCTGGGTTAACGCTGTTGAAGACCGTAGCCAGCGTGTGGACCGTGACAACGGCATGGCCGTTGGCATCGAGTGTCACCGTACCACTGCGCTCTGCGATCGGGATCTGGTTAATCCCGGGGCCCGTGATGGTGTAGGTTTCCACCCGACCCGTCACCGATCCAGGTGCGACGCCGCTAGTGGCGACGTCGATGTTGAAGGTGCTGCCCTCATTCACGGGGTTTGGCGCCACCGTGACAACCTGGGTCCCCTCATTGACCGTTACGTTCGCCGTGGTCACCGGGGTGCCGCCGTTGAACAGATTAAAGGTCAGGGTCTGGGTCGCCGGGCCGTTTAGGATGATCGCATCGGTGCTGACCGTAACGACAGCCTGGCCGTTTGCGTCCAGTGTCACGGTGCCGCTCAAGACGCCGCCTGTCACCTGGTTCGTGGCCGTGCCTGTCAGCGTCCAAGTTTCGACGGTACCAGCAACCGCGCTACCCAACACGCCTGCCGTGGTGACGGTAAAGGTGACCGAGGCACCTTCAAGGATAGACGACGAACTCGGCGACACGGCCTGCGTCGCGACCTCGTGGATCGTGACGTTGATGGGCGCGTCGTTACCCACCGTCACGGTTACGGTCGGATCGGGAGAAGTGCTGTTGAAGACGGTTGCAAGTGTGTGAACGGTAATGACGGCCTGGCCATTGGCGTCCAGCGTCACCGTACCACTACGCTCGCCCTCGGGAATCTGGCCGATACCCGGACCGGTGATGGTATAGATCTCGGTGCGGCCAGTGACCGACCCGGGCGCAACACCCGCCGTAATTACATTGACGTTGAAGGAGCTGCCCTCGTTCACAGTCGAGGGAGCGGCGGAAATCGACTGGGTGCCTTCGCTTACCAGGACGGTCGAGTTCGCCGTCGTCGTTGACCCACTCTTTAGGGTGAACACCAAGTCCTTCGTAGCGACGTCATTCAGGACATTCGCCAACGTAGCGATGGACACCGTAGCGCTGCCGTTGTTGTCCAGGATCACAGTGCCGCTCAACGGCCCATTGACTTGGCTCGTTGCCGCGCCACTCAAGGTCCATGTCTCAACCTGGCCGGCCACCGACGAGCCTGCCACACCAGTCGTGTTGATGGTGAACACGACGGACGCGCCTTCCAGGATTACGCCGGCGCTCGGCGTGACTGACTGTTGTGCGCTCTCATTGATCGTCACTGTGGCTGCCGCGTTGTTATCGACGGCAATCGAGATGCTGGTCGTGCCACTGTTGCCGAGATCGGCCAACGTGTGCACCGTCACCGTCGCATGGCCATTGGCATCAAGGACCACTTGGCCTGTGCGCTCAGCTGCCGGGATGTGCGCGAGACCCGGGCCAGTGATGGTATAGGTTTCCACGCGACCCGCAACGGAGCCGGGGGCGACGCCAAACGTGCTGACGTCGAAGCTGAAGGCGTTGCCTTCGGTTACCAGCGCAGGTGCTGTCGTGGTCTGCGTCCCCTCGTTCACCTGGACGGTTGCCGTCGCAGTCGTGGTCGAGCCGCTCTTCAGCGTGAAGACGAGATCCTGCGGCGACGCGCCGTTCAGCACTGTCGCCAGCGTCGAGATGGACACTGTGGCACTGCCATTGGAATCAAGCGTCACCTGGCCGCTCAGAGGACCATTGACCTGGCCCGCGGCACCGCCACTCAGCGTCCAAGTCTCAACTTGGCCCGCGACCGCGCTGCCGGCCACGCCCGTGGTGTTGATTGTAAACACCACCGGAGCGCCTTCGAGGATCGTACCGGAACTCGGCGACACGGATTGCTGTGCGGTCTCGTTGATCGTAACCGTCGTGGGGGCGTTGTTGCCGACGACGACCTGCACCGTCGTCGTGCCAGTGTTGGTCAGGTCGGCCAGGGTATGCACCGTCACGGTCGCATTCCCGTTCGCGTCGAGCGTTACTGTACCGCTGCGCTCGGCGGCAGGGATATGCGACAGGCCAGGACCAGTGATGGTGTAGGACTCGACGCGCCCCTGCACCGAACCCGGCGCGACATTGGTGGTCGCTACACTGAAGTTGAAGGCCGAGCCTTCGTTTACGGGGCCCGTGTTGGTCGTGGCCTGCGTGCCTTCCGTCACGTTGACCGTTGCCGTCCCCGTTGTCGTCGAGCCGCTCTTCAGCGTGAAGACGAGATCCTGCGGCGACACGCCGCTGTTCAGCACCGACGCCAGAGTCGAGACGGACACCGTGGCACTGCCATTGGCATCGAGCGTCACCTGGCCGCTCAGAGGACCATTGACCTGGCCCGCGGCA
>JAXMCP010000030.1:0-99910 GCA_046349295.1 Reyranellaceae bacterium | reverse complement strand
CAGCAGCACCAATCCTTCGATTCTCGCTTGCGCAACCAACATTCGATCGAAGGGATCGGTATGATGAAGGGGAAGGCGGCCGGCCAGCTCCGCATGCTCAGCGACAATCGGAAGAATTTGGAATCCGCTCGCTGCGCAAGACGCGATCGTGTCGCCGTCGAAGTCGAGGCGACCGCTGTTTCTCTTGATCGAGATCTCCCAGATCGACGCCGAGCTCACGAATGCTCGATTCCCGAGGTCGTCGATCGTGTCGCGCATCGCCGGCGTGAGCTCGGGCGATCTCCATTCCCACCAGAGGAGAATGTGAGTGTCGACGAGAAGGTCCACAGGTCAGGGGTCGTAGCCGAATTGCTTCAGCAATTCGGGCGGCAGCGGATCGTCGAAGTCCGGCGCGATCCACTTGATCTTCATCAACCCCGAGGGAGTGCGCCGCCCCTTGGGGGCAGCCGGAACCGGCACCAGCTTGGCCATGGGCTTGCCATGCTTGGCGATCACGATCTCCTCGCCAGACGCAGCGCGGTCGACCAGCGATGAAAGCTGGTTCTTGGCTTCGTAGAGATTGAAAACCTTGGTCATGAGAATTTGGCCAGCTTGGCCAAATTCTACATCTCTGCCATCCGGACGGTCAAATCGTCCGCTCGACCATCATCTTCTTGATCTCGGCGATGGCCTTTGCCGGGTTCAAGCCCTTGGGGCATGTCTTGGTGCAGTTCATGATGGTGTGGCAGCGATAGAGGCGGAACGGGTCCTCGAGCTGGTCGAGGCGTTCGCCCTTGGCCTCGTCGCGGCTGTCGGACAGCCAGCGATAGGCCTGCAGCAGGATGGCCGGGCCGAGGTAGCGCTCGCCGTTCCACCAGTAGCTCGGGCACGAGGTCGTGCAGCAGAAGCACAGGATGCACTCCCACAGCCCGTCGAGCTTGGCGCGCTCGTCGTGCGACTGCAGGCGCTCGCGGGTCGGCGGCTGGCTGGTCGATTTCAGCCACGGCTCGATCGAGGCGAGCTGGGCGTAGGGCACCGTGAGGTCGGGCACCAGGTCGCGCACCACCGGCATGTGCGGCAGCGGGTAGATCTTGATGTCGCCCTTCACCTCGGACATGAACTTGGTGCAGGCCAGCGTGTTGGTGCCGTCGATGTTCATCGCGCACGACCCGCACACGCCCTCGCGGCAGGAACGCCGGAAGGTGAGCGAGCTGTCCATCTCGTTCTTGATCTTGATCAGCGCGTCGAGAACCATCGGCCCGCAGGTGTCGAGATCGACCTCGTAGGTGTCGATCGACGGGTTCTTGCCGTCGTCCGGCGTCCATCGATAGATCTTGAAAGTCCGGGTGTTCTTGGCCCCTGCCGGCGCCTTGTAGGTTTCGCCAACGCCGATCTTCGAATTGGCGGGCAGTGTGAACTCGGCCATCGTTTCCTCTCGGGCGTTCTCAGTACACGCGCGCCTTGGGCGGGAACGACTGCACGTCGTTGCTCATCGGCTGCATGATGACGGGGCGATAGTCGATGCGGGTCTTGCCGCTGTCGTCGACCCAGATCACCGTGTGCTTCATCCATTCCTTGTCGTCGCGCTCGGGGTAGTCCTCGCGGGCGTGCGCGCCGCGGCTCTCCTTGCGGTTCGCGGCCGAGCGGATGGTGGCCTGGGCCTGCAGGATCAGGTTCTCGAACTCCAGCGTCTCCATCAGATCGGAGTTCCAGATCAGCGAGCGGTCCTTGACCCGCAGGTCCGGCCGGCCGCTGATCACCTTGTCGAGCTTGTCGCAGCCCTCGTCGAGGCTCTGCTGGGTTCGGAACACCGCGCAATCGTTCTGCATGGTGCGCTGCATGTTGAGGCGGAGCTGGGCGGTGCCGGTGCCGCCCTTGGCATGGCGCAGCCGATCAAAGCGGGCGATCGCCTCCTCGCCGGCACGCGGCAGCTGCTTGTGTGTTTCACCCGGCGTCAGCAGCTCGGCGCAGCGATTGGCCGCGGCTCGGCCGAACACCACGAGGTCGAGCAGCGAGTTGGAGCCCAGCCGGTTGGCGCCGTGAACCGAGACACAGGCCGCCTCGCCGACCGCCAGCAGGCCCGGCACGACGGTGTTGGGATCGCCGTCCTTCACCGTCACCACTTCGCACTTATGGTTGGTCGGGATGCCGCCCATGTTGTAGTGGCAGGTCGGCAGGATGGGGATCGGCTGACGCGTCACGTCGACGCCGGCGAAGATGCGCGCCGTCTCGGCGATGCCGGGCAGGCGCTCGTGGATCACCTTCGGGTCGAGATGCTCGACATGCAGCTCGATGAAATCCTTGTTGGGTCCGCAACCGCGACCTTCGCGGATCTCGATGGTCATCGATCGGCTGACGACGTCGCGCGACGCCAGGTCCTTGGCCGACGGCGCGTAGCGCTCCATGAAGCGCTCGCCGCTGGCGTTGGTCACATAGCCGCCTTCGCCGCGCACGCCCTCGGTGATCAGGCAGCCGGCGCCGTAAACGCCGGTCGGATGGAACTGGATGAACTCCATGTCCTCCATCGGCAGGCCGGCGCGCAGCACCATGGCGCCGCCGTCGCCGGTGCAGGTGTGAGCCGAGGTGGCGGTGAAGTAGATGCGGCCATAGCCGCCGGTCGCGAGCACCGTCTTGTGGGCGCGGAAGCGATGGATGGTGCCGTCGTCGAGGTTCCACGCCATGACGCCGCGGCACACGCCTTCGTCCATGATCAGGTCGAGGGCGAAATATTCGATGAAGAACTCGGCGTGGTTCTTCAGCGACTGCTGGTAGAGCGTGTGCAGGATGGCATGGCCGGTGCGGTCGGCCGCGGCGCAGGTGCGCTGGGCGATGCCCTTGCCGAACTCCGTCGTCATGCCACCGAACGGCCGCTGGTAGATCTTGCCGTCCGGCGTGCGGCTGAACGGCACGCCGTAATGCTCGAGCTCGATGATCGCCGGCACCGCCTCGCGCACCATGTACTCGATGGCGTCCTGGTCGCCCAGCCAGTCCGAGCCCTTGACGGTGTCGTACATGTGCCAGCGCCAGTCGTCCGGCCCCATGTTGCCGAGCGAGGCCGAGATGCCGCCCTGCGCCGCGACCGTATGGCTGCGGGTCGGGAACACCTTGGTGATGCACGCCGTCTTCAGACCCTTGGTCGCCAGGCCCAGGGTCGCGCGCAAGCCGGCGCCGCCGGCGCCCACCACGACGACGTCGTACTCGTGATCGACGATCTTGTAGGCGTTGCCGCCGATGGTGACCGTGCCGGCAGTGGTGCCGTTGCTCTTGCCCTCGGCCATGTCAGCCTCCGAATCCGATACGCAGGATGGCGACCACCGCCGCCAGCCCGAAGAAGAACGCGATGAAGCGGATGGCGACGATCATGGCGAGCTTCCACCCGTCGCTGTGCACGTAATCCTCGACCACGACCTGCATTCCGAGCTGGCCGTGATGCAGGCCGATGGCGATGACCAGGATCAGCAGCACCGTGACGACCGGCGAGCCGATCCAGGCTCTTACCGCCATATGGTCAGCGCCGCTCAGCATGACAAGCGACACCGCGAACCAGGCGATCAGCGGGATCAGGGCAACGGCGGTGAGGCGCTGGGCCCACCAGTGATGCAGGCCATCGCGCGCCGAGCCGAGGCCGCGGGCACGGGCCAGGGGAGTCCTACGATCTTCCATGGCGGCTCTCCTCAACCCAGCCTGAGGCCGACGATCCACGACACCAGGGTCGCGACTGCCGACACGCCGACCACGATCCAGCCGCTGCGGTAGGCGTCCTTGAGCTCGAAGCCGTAGCCCGCATCCCAGAACAGGTGCCGGATGCCATTGCACAGGTGATAGAACATGCAGAACAGCCAGCCGCCCAGAACGAAGCGGCCCAGGATCGAGGTGTTGAAGGCCTGGAACAGGGCATAGGCCTTGGGGCTTGACGAGGCGTAGACCACCCAGGTCGCGAGATAGAGCAACCCGACAAAAAGCGCGATGCCGGTCGCGCGATGCAGGATCGACAACACGGACGTGAGCTGCGGCCGATAGACCTGCAGATGGGGAGACAGCGGCCGGTGGACCGGCCGATTGGCGACGCTCATCGCGATAGACCTCGAATGGCGAGACGGCTTTACCCTGTTTAGCGCGCGGCCGCCGTGAGTTCAACGAATGTCGCCGCACCTCGGGCGTTAAGCCCCGGATTTCTAAGCGAAATTTGCGAACGACTATGATCGTCGGCGAGGGATCAGCAGCCAATAGTCGAGGTCGAGCACGACCGCCGGGTGGTATTTGCCGTCGGGCTGCTTGCCGGGCCAGGAACCCGCCGGACAATCCTTGCTGGCAATGGTGCGCACGCGCAGGCCGCCGACATCGGCGCGGCCGGGCAGCGGCGCCGTCTCGAGCACTTCCGACCAGGCGTAGATCGTGTCGCCGCCGAAGGTCGGCCCGACATGGCTGCCGCCGTTGATCGCGGCCATGCGAAAACCGTTGGCCAGGCCATTGAACGACAGCGCGCGGGCGAGCGAGATCACGTGTCCGCCATAAGCCAGCCGCCGGCCGAAGCGCGTGCTCTTTCCGGCAAAGGCGTCGAAGTGGACCCGCGCGGTGTTCTGGTAGAGCCGGGTCGAGAACATGTGGTCGGAATCTTCGAGCGTGATGCCGCTCACATGATCGATGCGCTCGCCGGGCCGGTAGTCCTCCCAGCGATCGGCCGAGCCTGCCGCGACGTCGTCGTAGCCGGCAAGATCGAGGCCGGCCGGCACGATCAGGTCGGCCGGCGCGACCGCCGGCGCCGTTTTCGGCGTCACTGCCGGGCCGACCTCCGCCTGGGAATCGCGCTTGTGCACCATGACCCAGCGCACGTAGTCGAGCACCATCTCGCCGTTCTGGTTGGTGCCGGTCGAGCGCACCCAGACGACGCCGCTCGCCCGGTTGGAATTCTCGCGCAGGCCCAGCACGGTCGAGTGCGCCGACAGCGTATCGCCGGGATAGACCGGCACGCCCCAGCGGAACTCCGCGTAACCGAGATTCGCCACGGCATTGAGCGAGATGTCGGGCACCGTCTTGCCGATCACGACATGGAAGACCAGCAGGTCGTCGAGCGGCGCGCGCGACAGGCCGAGCGCGCGCGCGAAGACGTCGGACGAGTTGATGGCGAAGCGCGAGCCGTAGAGACCGACATTGAGCGCCGCATCGGCCTCGGTGAGCGTGCGCGGCGTGGCGTGCTGGATCGCCTGGCCGACGCGGAAATCCTCGAAGAAATTGCCGGCGCTGGTCTTGCTTTTGGTGGTCATGTGGATCGCGCTCGTTCGTTCACGATTCATGCTCTTCCGGACCGCACGCATCTTGCGCGCTCATGGGCCTGAGTGCGCAAGATGCGCGCGGCCCGGAAGAGCATGGGTGTCTCGCTCACGCCGCTGCCTGCAGCTCGCGGATCGCGGCGGCGAGCGCCAGCGCGCGTTCGGCCTGCTCGACATGCAGGTTCTCGATCATGCGGCCGTCGACCGTGACGACGCCCTTGCCCGCGGCCTGCGCCTGCTTGAAGGCGGTGACGATCTTGCCCGCCATCTCGAGCTCGGACGAAGACGGCGCAAACACCTCGTTGCACGGCTCGACCTGGCTGGGATGGATCAGCGTCTTGCCATCGAAGCCCATCTCGAGGCCCTGCTGGCAGGCTTCGCGGAAACCGGCCTCGTCCTTGATGTCGTTGTAGACGCCGTCGAGGATGGTGAGTCCGTAGGCGCGCGCGGCCAGCATACCGAGGCCGAGCGCCGTCACCATCGGCAGGCGCATCGGCGTGTGGCGCGCCCGCATGTCCTTCACCAGGTCGTTGGTGCCCATGATGAACAGCGCGAGCCTGCGATGCGCGCCGGCGATCTCCTCGGCGCGCAGGATGCCCTTGGGCGTCTCCATCATCGCCCACACCATCATCGAGGCCGGTGCGCCGGCCGCATCGAGCAGGGCCACGACATTGTGCACCTCTGCGGCGCTCTCGACCTTGGGCACCAGGACCGCGTCGGCGCCCGACCCGGCGATGGCCGCGATGTCGGCCTTGCCCCATTGCGTGGCGAGCCCGTTGCAGCGGATGGCGATCTCGCGCTTGCCGTAGCTGCGGCTCTGCGCCGCCGCCACGACGTTGGCCCGCGCCGCCTCCTTGGCGTCAGGCGCGACCGCGTCCTCGAGGTCGAAGATCAGGGCGTCGGCCGGCAGGGTGCGTGCCTTATCCAGCGCGCGCGTGTTGGCGCCCGGCATATAAAGGACGCTGCGACGAGGACGGACGGTCTGGGCCATGGCTGTGGATTCCTGCGAAGGGCGGCGGACTATAACGGCGGTCTTCCTTGTGGCAAGGTCTTGCACTGCATGCATTTTCTCTCGCTACAGAGCCATGTTGCCTACGGCTATGTCGGCAACCGGGCAGCCACCTTCCCGTTGCAACGATTGGGCCACGAGGTCTGGGCGGTCAACACGGTCGAATTCTCCAATCACACCGGCTACGGCGCCTGGCGCGGCAGGGTCGCGCCGGCCGAGCAGGTGGGCGAGATCGTCCAAGGCATCGAGGCGCTGGGCCTGCTCGAGCGCTGCGACGCCCTGTTGACCGGCTATGTCGGCGACGCGGCGCTGGCCGACGTCGTGCTGGACACTGCACGCCGCGTGCGCGCCGCCAACCCGCATGCCGTGTGGTGCTGCGATCCAGTGCTGGGCGACGTCGATACCGGCCTCTACGTCCGGCCCGGCATCGACACCTTCTTCCGCGAGCGCGCCATTCCGGCCTGCGACCTGGTCACGCCCAACCATTTCGAGCTCGAGCTGCTGACCGGCCGCAGCGTGGCGACCCTGGACGACGCCCTGGCCGCCGTGCGCACGCTGCTGCACGGCCCCAATCTTGATGGGCCACGGCTTGCGCTCGTTACCAGCCTGCGGCGCGCCGATGCGCCGGCCGACCAGATCGAGATGCTGGCGGTGAGCCGCGATGCCGCGTGGCGCATCACGACGCCGCTGATCGGCTTCCAGATCGCGCCCAACGGCACCGGCGATGCGGTGGCCGCCCTGTTCTCGGCCCATTGGATCGCGACCGGCGACGTTGCCGATGCACTCGGCAAAGCGGCCTCGTCGATCTTCGCCGTGCTCGAGGCGACGCACGCCGCGGGCGAGCGCGAGCTGCAGCTCGTGGCGGCGCAGGATCGCCTGGTCGCGCCGACGCGCCGCTTCGTCGCCGAGGCGCTCTAGCCCGATCATGAATGTCCCGGGCTTCGTCTTCGATCCCCTCGCGCTGGCCATCGAAGGCGCGGTCATCGGTTTCTTGATTGCCGTGCCGGTCGGGCCGGCCGCCGTGCTGTGCATTCGCCGCTCGATCACGGTCGGTGCGGTGGCAGGCTACATGACAGGGATCGGCGCGGCGCTGGGCGATTCGGTGTTCGGTGCGGTGGCCGCGTTCGGCCTCTCGTTCGTCGAGCAGTTCGTCACCGATCACGAGGCGTGGCTGCTCGGTATCGGCGGCCTCGGCCTGGTCATCATGGGCTGGACCACCATGCGCCACCGGCCACGCACGGTCGGGGATCCGGTGGCCGACGACCGCGAGCATCGCGTGTCGACGCATTTCCAGTACGCCAGCTCGAGCTTCTTCATCACCGTGTTCAATCCGCTGACGGTGATGGCCTTCGGCGCCGCCTTCGCCGGCCGCAACCTGGCCGGCGTCGGCGCCAGCCTGCCCGATGCCGGCCTGCTGGTCGCCGCCGTGTTCTGCGGTGCGCTGGGCTGGTGGATCCTGATCTGCACCGCCGCGGTGGCGCTGCGCGCCCGCTTCACCGGCACCGGCCTGCTCTGGCTGAACCGCATCTCCGGCGCCGTCATCCTGGGCTTCGGCATCGTCGCCCTGATCTCGCTCCTGCCGCTCCCCTGGCGATCGATCGGCCGCAATTTCGGCCTGTGACCGGGCACGACTCCGCCTCATGCTCCTCTCCCCCGCCTCGTGAGCGCGTTCGGCTTCGCCGAGCCGCACATGAGGGGGAGAGGAACTTGAGTCGTTACATCAGCGTGCAGGCCTGCTCGAACGACAGCCGCGGGCTGCGATTGAACAGCTTGCTGTGGTCGCCGTAGCCGATGTTGCAAAGGAAGTTCGACTTGAAGCGGCCGTCGGGGAAGAACGCCTGGTCGACCACCGCATTGTTGAAGCCGCTCATCGCCCCGCAATCGAGGCCCAGTGCACGGGCAGCGATGATGAGATAGGCGCCCTGCAAGGTGCCATTGCGGATCGCCGTCGTCCGGGCCAGCTCTTCCTTGCCCGCGCCCTTGAACAGGTCGATGGCCGCCGGGTTGTGCGGGAAATTGTTCGGCAGATGCTCGTAGAACTGCGTGTCGTAGGCGATGATCGCGGTGACCGGCGCCGCCATCGTCTTGTCCAGATTGCCGGGGCTGAGCGCCGGCTTCAGCTTCTCCTTGCCCTCCGGCGTACGGACAAAGATGATCCGGCCTGGCTGGGAATTGACCGAGGTCGGACCCCATTTAAGGATGTCGTAGATCTCGCGCAGTTGCTGGTCGGTAACCCGCTTGGGCAGCCAGACATTGTGCGTGCGGGCATTCCTCAAGATCTTGTCGAGCGACTGGTTGTCGAGCATCGGTCTCCCCAAGTTGATGACGGACCGTAACCAAGCCCGTGCTACAGGTCGAGCATTCCAGGCTCGGCCGGCCCCGTCACGCAGGACCCCATCGATGCTTTCCGTTCCGATCGATCCGGCGAAGTTCAAGAACCCGCTCGTGACCGCCAAGGGCGGGATACGGGCCCATGTAGCGCTGCGATCGCTCGAGACGCTGTGGTTCAATACGGGCACGCTGTGCAACCTCACCTGCCACAACTGCTACATCGAATCCTCGCCGCGCAATGACCGGCTGGTCTATCTCGCCGCCGCCGAGGTGGCGCACTATCTCGACGAGATCGAGCGCAACGGTCACGACACGAAGCTTATCGGCTTCACCGGTGGCGAGCCGTTCATGAATCGCGAGCTGCCGGCAATGCTCGACGACGTGCTGTCGCGCGGGTTGAAGGCCATGGTGCTGACCAACGCCATGAAGCCGATGCACAAGATGAAGCCTGCCCTGTTGCGCCTGCTCGAGCGCCACGGCCAGAACCTGACGCTGCGCGTCTCGATAGACCACTACGGCCGAGCCCTGCACGAGGGCGAGCGCGGCGCGCGGAGCTGGAAACCGACCATCGACGGGCTGGTGTGGCTCGCCCAGGCGGGCTTCGATGTCCATGTCGCCGGCCGTCGCTTCTCCGACGAGACCGAGGACCAGGTGCGCGACGGCTATGCCCGCCTGTTCGCCGAGCTCGGCGTGCCGATCGATGCCAGAGCCCGATTGCGCTGGTGCTGTTTCCCGAGATGGACGCGGCGATCGACGTGCCCGAGATCACCACGGCGTGCTGGGGCATCCTCCGCAAGGCACCCGACAGCGTGATGTGCGCCTCCTCGCGCATGGTGATCAAGCGCAAGGGCGCGGCGCGGCCCGCCGTCGTCGCCTGCACCCTGTTGCCCTACGATCCGCAATTCGAGCTGGGCGAGACTCTGAGCGACGCCACGCGAGCGGTGCAGCTCAACCATCCGCACTGCGCCAAATTCTGCGTCCTGGGCGGCGCCGCCTGCAGCGCGTGATCCCCTCGCTCGATGTCGTCATTCCGACCTTGAACGCCGGCTCGAGCCTCGCCCGTACCCTCGCGGCGCTCGGCACGCCGGACAACCTCTCACTAACGATCACGGTGTGCGACGGCGGCTCGCGCGACGACACGCCATCGATTGCACGCGAGGCCGGTGCGCGCGTCGTGACGGCGCCGGCCGGCCGCGGCCAGCAGCTCTCCGCCGGCGCGGAGGCTGGCAAGGCACCATGGCTTTTCTTTCTGCACGCCGATTCACGACCTGCCGATGGATGGAGCGATGCCGTCCGCCGCTTCGTCTCAGATCCGTCGAATGAAGATCGCGCCGCGTACTTCCGCCTGCGCTTCGACTCGCCCGACCCGCGCGCGCGCCGCATCGAGCGCCTGGTCAGGTGGCGCAGCCGAACCCTCGGCCTTCCCTATGGCGATCAGGGCCTGGTCATGACGCGCACCTTTTATCGCCGTCTCGGAGGTTTCGCCGGCATCCCGCTGATGGAGGATGTCGACCTCGTGCGCCGCATCGGCCGTCACCGCCTCGTGCCGCTCGCGTCCGACATGATCACCTCGGCGCGACGCTACGTGCGCGACGGCTGGCTGTTGCGTCCTCTGCGCAACCTCTCGTGCCTTGCTTTGTACTTTGCCGGCGTGCCACCGCACGCGATCCAGCGCCTGTACGGTTGATGCCACGCCACCTCGTGATCTTCGCGCGCGCGCCGCAAGCCGGCCAGGTCAAGCGCCGGCTGGCGCGGGAGATCGGCATGTTCGCCGCGGCACGCTTCTACCGCACGACGCTCGATCAAACGTTACGGTTGCTCTCGGGCGATCGGCGCTGGACGGTCTGGCTGTTCGTGACGCCCGACAATTCGCTCGGCCATCCGTCCTGGCGTGGCCTCAAACGCCGACGACAAGGACACGGTGATCTCGGCCAGCGCATGCGGCGGCCCTTCGACACCTTGCCGTCAGGTCCGGTCGTGCTGGTCGGCAGCGACATCCCGGCGCTGCGCCCGCGCCACATCGCCCGCGCCTTCGCGCTGCTCGGCAGCAACGACCTCGTCTTCGGCCCGGCGACTGACGGCGGCTACTGGTTGATCGGCGCCCGCCGCCTCCGGCCGCTGCCCGACTCCCTGTTCGCCGGCGTGCGGTGGTCGACACCGCACGCCCTTGCCGACACGCTGGCAACGATCCCCGAACGCTACTCGGTGGGTCTCGTCGATACGCTCGACGACATCGATGACGCCGCGGATCTACATCGCTTTCAAGCCGCGGCGCGACACTAGGCCATCGTGGCCAAAGCCTGCTGGATTCGGGCCTGCTGCTGCTCGGTGGTCAACTCCGAGAGGACCTTGCCGAAGTGCGGATGACGCGCGCCGGACAGGATGAACTGCCAGCGATACGCCTTGAGGAATCCCGCCCGCACCTTGTCGGCCTCATCGGCCTCGACGCGGCGGCCGCAGCTGGCAGCGAAGTAGGTCGCGTCGGCAACGGACTGCGCCTGCAGGATGCCGTCGACCGCGCCGACCAGGGCGATGAGATCGTCGACGCCCTGGTCGCGCTCGGCCGGGCTCAGGCCGGCATCGCAGCGCCGCCATTCCAGCTCGTCGAGGACCGCATGCTGGCACTCCTCCTTCCAGTGGTACTGGAAGACGTCCTTGAAGAGCGGCGAGATCTCCGCACTGTCGCCGATGCTTTCCACGTAGTGGGTCTGCGTGAACAGCTCGATGTTCAAGGTCAATCCCAGCACCGCCCACGTGCTCTTGCCCAGCACGGTCGCAGCGACGGCGTCGGGGTCGAGGTCGAAGCGGTAGCCACCGGCCATCGACTCACCGATCAGCGTCTCGATGGCGCGGAACAGGGCCTGGTGCTTCAGCTCCTCGTCGCTGAAGCGCACCATCGCCTCGAGAGCGACCTGGTCGCCGAACCAGTGGTCGCGGCTCAGCTCCAGGACCTTGGCGTTGATGAAGCGCTCGGAAAGCCCGAAGATGTTGGCATAGGTCCGCCCCTGGACCTGGCTCGCGAAGCGCCGTTCGTCGGCCGACAAGGTCGTGAAATCGCCGACGAGCGACAGCCCGTCGGGTAGATACTTGTCCTTCGGGTCGAACCTGCGCCCCCTGATGACGTCGCGGTCGATGTCCCAGCGGACGCGCTTGGACGCGCTGATGCAGCGCGTGTAGCGATCATGGTCGATGATGGTCGTCATGGCAGTCATGTCACGTGCTCCTTCATGTGTGTCGTGGCCGGTTGCCGGCCGATGCGTGATCAGCATCGCGCATCGTGTATCCCCGGCTGCGCTCGGCGGTATATGACCGGGCTGCCGTCAGTTATGATCGAAATGCCAAATCGAGATTGGAGACCGGATGGACGCTCTCTCCGAGGTCCTGCGCGAGGCGCATCTGACCGGCGGTGTGTTCTTTTACGCCGACTTGTTCGAGCCTTGGTGCATCGCGGCGCGACTCAGTCCCGAGCATTGCAGCCCGGTGCTCGGACCGGCGGCGCATCTGATCCCCTATCACTACGTCGTCGAGGGCGTGATGAACGTCCGCGTCGACGGGCAGGAGCCGGTGACCCTGCGCGCCGGCGAGGTCTTGCTGTTGCCGGGCAACGACCTGCATGTCCTGGCCAGCGACATCACCCTGCCGCCGGTCCCCGCCAGCGAGATCATCCGCCCATCTCCGTCGGGTGACCTGACCGCCGTTCGGCATGGCGGCGACGGCAGCAAGACCCGCATCATCTGCGGCTTCCTGGCCAGCGGCGGACTCGATTGCAGCCCCATCCTCTCGACCTTGCCGAGAGCCATGACGCTCGACATCGAGAAGGGCGAGGGCGCCGATTGGATCCGTTCGACCTTCGCCTATGCCGCCGACAAGGTGGGCGCGGGAAGGCCGGGTTCCGAAGCCATCCTGACGAAGCTCTCCGAACTGCTGTTCGTCGAGGCCATCAGACGCCATGTCGAAAGCCTGCCGGCCGACGAGACCGGATGGCTGGCCGGCCTGCGCGATCCGTTCGTCGCGCGCACGCTGGCCCTGCTCCACCGCGAATGCGCGCGCGACTGGTCGCTCGACGAGATCGGTCGCGCGGTCGGGCTGTCGCGGTCCGCCCTCGTCGACCGGTTCAGCCGCCTGGTCGGCCTGCCGCCGATGCACTACCTGGCGCGCTGCCGCATGCAGCTCGCGGCCCACCGGCTGCGCAGCTCACAGGCGCCTTTGGCCCAGATTGCCGACGGCGTGGGCTACGAATCGGAAGCCGCGTTCTCGCGCGCCTTCAAGAAGACGTTCGGCGCGGCGCCGGCCGCCTGGCGTCGCCTGCAGCACTGAACCCGACTTTCACGACCTCCTGCGATACACCTGCCACGCCTCGACGCAGCCCGCCCCTTTGACGTCGATCCATCCCCTGGGCTCGCAGTCGAAAGCATCCTCGACCAGCGCGTAGGTGCCGCGGGTGATCTGGATGGTTCCGCTCAGGCCGTGCGATTCCATGCGGCTCGCCAGATTTACCGTCTCGCCCCAGAGATCGTAGGAGAACTTCTTGCGGCCAATGACGCCCGCAACCACGGGACCCGAGTTGATGCCGATGCGGAAGACCAGCTTCCGGCCGGCGAACAGTCGTCGCTCGACCTCGTCCCGCATGTCGAGGGCGAGATCGACAAGGACGCGGGCGTGATCGGCCCGCGGGCGCGGCACGCCCGCCGCCACCATGTAGCAGTCACCGATCGTCTTGATCTTCTCCAGGTCGTATTTCTCCACCAGCGCATCGAAGCACTGGAACACCTCGTTGAGAAGATCGACCAGCCGCAGCGGCGTCATCGCCGCTGCCATCGGAGTGAATTCGACGATGTCGGCGAACAGGATGCTGGCCGCGTCATAGTGTGCCGCGATGGTGCGCCGCTCCGCCTTGAGCGCCTCGGAGATCTCCCGCGGCAGGATGTTGAGCAGGAGCCGCTCCGAGCGATCCTGGAAGAAGGTGAGCTGTCCGACGAAGTAGTGCAGAAGCCCGAACACGATCGCGATCACGCAGCCGACATTGAGCACGAAGAACCAGGTGACGAACGCCTCGGGCAGGCGCGCCGGCACGAGATAAGGCTGCAGCGTCGCCGTGACCAGCAGCAAGGCGAGGAAGCCCAGAATCCAGAACAGTGTCCGCGAGACATCCTCGAGCAGGAGCGCCGCGAGCGGGCAGAGCGCCGCCCAGATGATCACCATGCTGGATGGGCCGAAACCGCCCAGGCTGAGGGTCACCAGGCACGGCAGGATCAGGATCATGAGAAGCTGGCTGAAGCGATAGAGCTCGAGATTGCGAGACCAGGCGAAGAACAGCGTGTTGATCGGGGTGAACAGCGAGTAGAAGGCCGGAATCGCCGCCGCCGACGGGACACCGGCCAAAAGATAGATCGCGCTCCACGACATGGTGAGCGGCAAGGTCCCCACGCACAGGACCACGGCGAGGCGCTTGTGCAAGGCCATCTCGCTGCTGTCCGCCGCATCGGCGCCGACCTGTCCCGCGCAGGCCAGGAGGCGGGCTGGCGTCGCAATCTGGGGTGATGGCCAAGTATGCATTTCGGGGCTCGTCGTTGACGAGCGCCTCGACTATTCCGGCACCGCGACCTGCGCAACGGGTCGACCGAAAACCCGGCAGGCCAGCAATTCAATCCGGCAGATCAGTCATGTTCGTGCTGGAAGCAACGGTCTTCATGCTCTTCCGGACCGCGTGAGCGCGTCAGACGCGCTCACGCGGTCCGGAAGAGCATGACTCAAATTTAGGCGCCACTCTGCTGCTTCAGTGTCGCGAGCTCGCGGCGTACCGAGGCGAATACCGGAGACCAATCACCGGCACGAGACTGGACGAACAGGCGGGCCGCGGGATGCCACGAACCGGTGCGGCTGCGAAGGCGCCAACGCCAGTCGGCGGCTTGTGGCAGCAGGACCCAGGTCCGGATGCCCATCGCCGCCGCCAGATGGGCGATCGGCGCGTCGATCGAGATCAGCATGTCGAGCTGCGACAGCGCCGTAGCAGCCTCGGCGAAATCGAAGATGCCGCGGCCGACATCGTGCACCAGGCCGCCGGCGCCGAGCTGCTCGATCGCCTTCTGGGCCGCCCCGCCCTGCAGGCTGAAGACCAGAAGCTCGGGATCGCCGGCGAGCGCCATGATCTCGCTGAACGGCGCGGAGCGGCGACGATCCTGCGCCTGGCCCGGCATCGCCGCCCAGTAGACGCCGACGCGCAGCTTCGCCCGCTCGATGTGGCCGAGCCTGATGCGGCTCGTCGCCGGCGGTTGCAGGTAGGCGGGCTCGGTCGGCACAGAGTCGAAATCGATCTGGCAGAGATGCGGCAGCGACACCAGCGAAGCGTGCACGTCGAAAGCGGGCAGCAATTCACCTTCGGCCACGACCTCGTCGATGTAGTCGGTGGCGGCGAGCAGGTCCTTGACCAGCGCCTGGCAGAGCACGATGACGACGGCGCCGCGGCGCTTCAGCTCGCGGGCAAAGCGCAGGAACAGCAGCACGTCGCTCAGCCCCTGCTCGGGATAGAGCAGGATGCGACGGCCGGCGATCGGCCCGCCGTTCCAGGCGGGCTTGCTGAAATCCGGCCGAGGCCACTCCGGAAGCTGCTTGCGAACTTCGTAGGCAGCGAAGCCCGCCTCCAGCTCGCCGCGCATCAGGAGCGCGATCGCATGCTCGGCCTTGACGCGTGGATTGTCGGGATCGAGCACGAGCGCGCGGGTGAAGCAGCCGATCGATTCCTCGACGCGGCCGAGATCGCGCAGGCAGAGCGCCAGATTGAAGAAACCCTCGGCGTAGGTACGGTTCAGCGTGATCGATCGGAAGTGATGCGTCGCCGCCTCGTCGAGCCGGTTGGCGGCGCGCAACGCATTGCCGAGGTTGGAATGCAGCGCCGGATTGTCGGGCTCGACGGCGAGCGACAGGCGATGATGGCAGACCGACGCGTCGAGCTTGCCGGCGAGCCGAAGCGCCACGCCGAGATTGTTGTGCAGCTCGGCGTGATGCGGCCGCGCGGCCAGCAGGCGGAGATACGCGCCGATCGCCTCGTCGAGACGGCCGGCGCGATGGGCCTGCGCGGCGAGCCGCATCTGCTGCACGAAGCTTTGCGTGTCATCGCCGAACAAGGGAGTCGGCGCGTGGTCGCCGGTCGGCGAATCGTGCCCCGGCGCATCGATCGGAGGCGTCCCGTACATCCTGCCACTGTACAGGAAGAAACGCCTCCAATCATCTGTTCTAGAAAGCTATTGTCGCATTGAGACCAGGGTGGGATCGCCGCTGCCCTAGATATAGCTCTTGATCAGCTCCTCGGCGATCTGGATGGCGTTCAAGGCGGCGCCCTTGCGCAGATTGTCGCTCACCACCCACATCGACAGGCCGTTGTCGATCGTCGGATCGACGCGCACGCGGCTTACGAACACTCCGTCCTGGCCGGTCACTTCCTGCGGCGTGATGTAGCCGCCCGGCTCTCGCCGATCGACCACGAGGATGCCCGGCTGGGCGGCCAGCAGCGCGCGCGCCTGCTCCTCGTCGAGCGGCTGCTCGAGCTCGAGGTTGACCGCCTCGGCGTGGCCGATGAAGGTCGGCACGCGCACGCAGGTGGCGTGCACCTTGATCTTGGGGTCGAGGATCTTCTTGGTCTCGACCACCATCTTCCACTCTTCCTTGGTCGAGCCGTCCTCCATGAAGACGTCGATGTGGGGAATGACGTTGAAGGCGATGTTCTTGCTGAACTTCTTGGGCTCCAGCGTCTGGTTGACGAAGAAGCTCTTGGTCTGGTTCAGGAGCTCGTCCATTGCATCCTTGCCGGCGCCCGACGTCGACTGATAGGTCGAGACGACGACGCGGCGGATCACGGCCGCCTCGTGGATCGGTTTCAGCGCAGTCACCATCTGGATGGTCGAGCAGTTCGGGTTGGCGATGATGCCGCGTCCCTTGTAGCCGGCGATCGCCTTGGCGTTGACCTCGGGCACGACCAGCGGCACGTCGGGATCCATGCGCCAGTACGAGGTGTTGTCGATCACCACGGCGCCCGCCTTGGCGGCACGCGGGCTGTGCTCGGCCGACACCTTGGCGCCGGGTGAGCTCAGGACGATGTCGATGCCCTTGAAGTCGAATTTTGCCAGGTCGTGGACTTTCAGGACCGATTTCTCGCCGAACGAGGTCTCTTTGCCGGCCGACCTGGCGGACGCCAGGGCGACCACATCATCGGCCGGGAAATTCCGCTCGGCCAGGATCTGCAACATTTCGCGACCGACATTCCCGGTCGCACCGACGACGGCGACTCTGTAGCCCATGACTGCTGTGCGCTGGGGTGCGCTCTCCGCTGGTTGAAGGCCGCAGGGAGATACGCGCCGAAGGGGGCTTTTGCAAGGAAGGGGGCACTTTTGAGAGTCCTCCCCGTAATCGGGGGAGGAAAAGATCACTCCGCCGACGCCCCCGAGGCCTTGATGATGGGCAGCCACAGCGCCAGATCGTCGCGCACCAGCTTTTGAGCCGCCGCTGGAGGCTCGGGTGGCAGCATGTCGATGCCCTGGCCCAGCATTTTCTCCCGGACCTGCGGCAATTGGCCGATCCGGTTGATCTCGGCATTGAGCCGGCCGACCACCGGCTCGGGCACGCCGGCCGGCACGGCGAAGCCCATCCAGGTGTTGACCACGTAATCCTTGACCCCCGCCTCGATCATGGTCGGGACTTCGGGCAGCAGGTCGGAGCGCTTTTCGCTGGTCACGGCGAGCGCCCTGAGCTTGCCGCCCTTGATCTGGCCGATCACCGTCGGGGTGTTGAACAGGCCCATCGTCACCTCGCCGTTGGCGACGGCCAGGATGCCGGCAGGGGTGGCGCGATAGGGCACGTGCTGCAGCTTGATGCCGGTGCGCAGCTCGAGCAGCACCCCGGACATGTGATGGCTGGTGCCGACGCCGCCCGATGAATAGGTGAGCTCGCCCGGCTTGGCGCGCGCCTGCGCCAGCAAGTCGGCGACGGTCTTCGCCGGATTGTCGGGATGGACGATCAGGACGTTGGAGACACCACCGGTCGCCGCCACGGCCGTGAGGTCCTTCATCGGATCGTAGCCCGGCACCTTGTAGAGGCCGATGTTGAAGACCATCGTTCCCTGCGACACCAGCGCCAGCGTGTAGCCGTCGGCCGGCGCGCGCGCCGCCTCGGCGGTGGCGATGGTGCCGCCGGCGCCGGTCTTGTTGTCGACCACGATCGTCTGGCCAAGCGACTTGCCGAGCTCGTCGGCAAACACGCGCGCGACGATGTCGGCGGTCGCGCCGGGCGCCAGCGGCACGATCATGCGGATCGCCTTGGCCGGCCAAGCCTGAGCGCGGGAAGCGCCGGAGGCGGCAGTCGCGAGAGCCGCGGCGAGGAGGGTTCGTTTCGTCAGGAGCATGGCGTCTCTCATCTTACGGACCGCGCGGTCCGGAACAGATGACACTATCCTCGCGGTCTCTCCAAACGAAATACGCTTTCGCGGGCACTCTTGACGGATCGGCGGGGCACGCGACGATAGTGATCGACCAATCATTCGGGGACCAACAAATGACCGAGTCCGACCTGCCGATGGCGGGCCTGCGCGTGCTGGATATCAGTTCGTTCATCGCCGCTCCGGCGGCGGCCGTCGTGCTGGGCGACTGGGGCGCCGACGTGATCAAGATCGAGGGGCCGGACGGCGATCCCAACCGGCGGATCATGCACGATTCGTCGAACTACCCGAAAGCCGAGGTCAACTATCCCTGGCAGATGGATTCGCGCAACAAGCGCTCCCTGGTGCTCGATCTCAAGCAGCCCGAGGCGCGCGCTGCGCTCGACAAGCTGATCGCCGTATCCGACGTGCTGATCTGCAACTTTCCGCCGCCGGTGCGCGACAAGCTCAAGCTCGCCTACGAGGACGTGAAGCCGGTCAATCCGCGGCTGATCTACGCCTCGCTGACCGGTTATGGCGAGACCGGCCCCGACCGCGACCGTCCGGGCTTCGACGCCACCGCCTACTTCGCCCGTTCCGGCCTGCTCGACGCGCAGCGTTACGAGGGTGGGCCGCCCGGTGTGCCCGGGCCGGCGCAAGGCGATCGCGCAACGGCCATGGGCCTGGTCTCGGCCATCCTGATGGCGCTGATCCATCGCATGAAGACAGGCAAAGGCTCGTGGGTCGGCACGTCACTGCTCGGCAACGGCCTGTGGTCGTGCGGCGTCGTCGCCCAGGCAGCCCTGGTCGGCGCCTACCTGCCGCATCGCCCGCCGCCCGAGCGGCCGCGCTCCGCACTCGGCAACATCTACACCACGTCGGATGATCGCTGGCTGCAGCTCACCATCGTACGCGAGGACAAGATGTGGGTGCCGCTGTGCCAGGCGATCGGCCAGCCCGAGCTGCCCGAGGACCCGCGCTTCGTCACCCAGGCCGACCGGCGGCACCATTCGGCCGATCTCGCGGCCATCCTCAAGCATGCCTTCGCCCGCCACGACTACGATCACTGGCGCAAGGCGCTGGTCGACAACGGCATCACCTTCGGCGTGATCAGCCGGCCGCAGGATGTGCCTGACGACGAGCAGGCGGTGGCCTGCGGCGCCGTGGTCGACACGGCAATCGCCGATATGCCGCGCACGCTCTCCAACCCGATCCGCCTCAGCTTTGCCGAGCAGCGCATCGCCAAGCCGGCGCCGGCGCTGGGCCAGCACAGCGACGAGATCCTGGGCGAGATCGGCCTGTCGGCCGGAGAGATCGCCAGGCTGCGCAGCAGCGGCGCCCTGCGATGAGCGACGACCTGCCGCTCAGCGGGCTAGTCGTGCTCGACATCAGCTCGTTCATCGCAGCACCTGCCGCCGCCGTGGCGCTGGCCGATTTCGGGGCCGACGTGATCAAGATCGAGCCGCCGGGTGACGGCGATCCGCATCGCAACAACTACCGCAACGCCAGCTATCCGGTCAGCGACCGCAACTTCCCCTGGCAGCTCGACGGCCGGCTGAAGCGCTCGCTGGCCCTCGACCTCAAGAACGCGCAGGCGCGCGGCGTGATCGAGCGGCTGATCGGCCGGGCCGACGTCATGATCGTGAACTTCCCGCCGCCGACGCGCGAGCGGCTGCGCCTGCGCTGGGAGGATGTCGAACCGCTGAACCCGCGCCTGGTCTACTGCTCGCTCACCGGCTACGGTGAGAGCGGTCCCGACCGCGACCGGCCGGGCTTCGACGTGTCGGCCTATTTCGGCCGCTCGGGCATCCTCGATGCCGCGCGCTACGAGGGCGGGCCGCCCGGCCTGTCGCTGCCGGCGCAGGGCGATCGGGCCACCGCGATGACCTTGGTCGCGGCCATCCTGATGGGCCTGCGCCAGCGCGACCGAACCGGCAAGGGCAACTGGGTCGGCACCTCGCTCTATGCCAACGGCGTATGGGCCAACGGCACCTCGGCGGCGGGCGCGCTGATCGGCGCCAAGCTGCCGCCGCGGCAATCGCCCGATCGGCCACGCAATGCGTTGACCAACCTCTACCGCACCAAGGACGATCGCTGGCTGCAGCTCCTGATGGTGCGCGACGACCGGCTGTGGGCGCCGCTCTGCAAGGTGATCGGCCGGCTCGACCTGCTCGACGATCCGCGCTTCGGCAGTCGTGCCGACCGGCGCGAGCGTTCGCTCGAATTGCAGCAGGAGCTGGCGCCGATCTTCGCCGCCAGGACATACGCCGAATGGGAAGCGGCGTTCGCCGGCACCGGCATCCCGTTCGGCGTGATCGGCCGGCTGGCCGACGTGGTCGAGGACGAGCAGGCCCGCCACGCCGGCATCTTCGCCGACACGACCAATCCCGAGGTCCCGCGCACGGTGAATAATCCGATCCGCCTCGGCTTCGCCCAGCCGCGCCAGGCCGGCCCGCCCCCGACCGTCGGCCAGCACAGCGAGGAGATCCTGCGTGAGGCAGGTTATGGCGAAGCGGAGATCGCAGAGTTGAGGGCGTCCGGAGCATTGGGCTCGTAACCCTCCCCCGTAATCGACCGTAATCGGGGGAGGTGGCGCGAAGCGCCGGAGGGGGAAGGCTTCAGGCCAGGTTTCTGAGATTCCGACGTCGGAACTTCATGAGTCTCGACTATGATTCTCCCCCTCCGCCGCACCTCCCCCGATTACGGGGGAGGAATGACTAGAGGCTGAAGACTTGGACGCCATCCGCTATCCTCCCGCCATGGCCAACCGCTTCCAGACCTATGCCGAGTTCTGGCCGTTCTACCTGCACGAACACGCCAAGCCGGCGACCCGCACGATCCATTATGTCGGCACGCTGGCCTCGACGGCGGTGCTGGTGGCGGCGGTCGTGAGCCAGAGCTGGTGGTGGCTGATCGCGGTGCCGTTCTTCGGCTACGGCCCGGCCTGGTTCAGCCACTACTTCGTCGAGAAGAACAAGCCCGCGACCTTCCAGGCGCCGTTCTGGTCGCTGATCAGCGACTACCGCATGTGCGGCCTGTTCCTCATCGGTCGGCTCAGCGACGAGCTGATGAAGCATCAGGTCCGCGTCTGATCACAACGATGAGGGGTCACGCGTCACGGTGGGGCCTTTCCCCCTCCGTCGTCGATTACGCCGACACCTCCCCAACTGCGTTGGCGAGGAAACCATGAGGCGGCACGGAGTGCCGCGCTCCCGGCAGTGACCTCTCGCTGTTCGCGCGCCTCCCTCGACGCGAAACTGGCATGCGAGATCAGTGGGACCCGCGCTGCCCAGGGCACGTGTTTTGCAATAGAGTGCGCTGGCGGGAGAGTTATTGGCACTGAGGAAGGGACCCATGCGACGTCGCGACGTTTTGCGGACGGGAGGATTGGCGGCAGCCGCTCTCGCCGCGCCGGCCATTCGATCGGCCGAGGCTCAGGCCGGCAAGACACTGGTGATCGGCGGATCGGTTCCGCTCACCGGCGCGGCGGCGGAGACCGGGCTCAACGTCAACAACGGCTACATCACCGCCGCGAGCTATTTCAACGAGGTGCTGGGCGGCGTCGAGATCGCCGGCGAGAAGTACAAGATCGAGCTCAAGCTGTTCGACGACGCCAGCGACCCGGCGCGCGCCACGACGCTGATCCAGCGCCAGATCGACGAAGGCACCGACTTCTTCCTGGGCTCGTTCGGCAGCAACATCGTGCTGCCCACCGCCGCCATCACCGAGCGGGCGAAGAAGCCCATGGTGCAGACCGGCGGCGGCTCGGACGCCATCTTCACGCGCGGGCTCAAATACGTGTTCGGCATGTATCCGCGCGCCACGCGCCAGTTCGCGGCGACGGCGGCGCTGTTCAAGACGCTGCAGCCGACGCCGCAGACCTACTCGGTGATCTACACCAACGATGCTTTCTCCAAGACCGCCGGCGAAGGCGTGCGCCTGTCGTGCGATGCGGCCGGCTTCAAGCGCATCGACAGCTACGAGCTGCCGGCCAAGCCGACCGACGTGTCGAGTGTGCTGGGCTCGGTGCGCGCCAACACGCCCGACCTGCTGATCTGCGTCATGCACGACCAGAACTCGCTCCTGGTGGCGCGCCAGATGATCGCCAGCGGCACCAACGTGAAGCTGCTGTTCCAGGGGCTCGGCCCGCAGCTCGCCTCGTTCCGCGAGGCCCTGGGCAAGCATTCCGAGGCGCTGCTGTGCTCGACCTACTGGGACGAGAACGTGCCGTTCAAGGACAAGTTCTTCGGCGATTCGAAGAAGTTCGCCGAGTACTATCGCACCAAGTTCACCCGGCCCATCGCCTATCACACCGCCGGCGCGGCGGCCTGCATCGAGACCTACATCCTCGCCATGCAGGCGGCCAAGAGCACCAAGCCCGATGCGGTGCGCGATGCGCTGTCGGCGGCGAACTACGAGACCTTCTACAGCCGCATCAAGTTCACGCCCGAAGGAGACGGCGACGAGCTCCTGATGGGTGGCATGATCGGCCAGGTCCAGAAGGGCAAGCTCGAGATCGTCTATCCCAAGGACGCGAGCACGGCGACGGCGATCTACCCGGCGCCGCCTTGGGACAAGAAGGCGTAGCGTCGGGCCGACCTCGTCCAATGACCTTGCCTCTTCGTTCATGAATCTGATCGCGCAGACGTTGGCCGACGGCATGGTGCTGGGCGGCATCTTTGCCCTGGCCGCCGTGGGCTTCTCGCTGATCTTCGGCGTGCTGCACGTCATCAACCTCAGCCACGGCATCCTGGTCCTGATGGGTGCCTACCTGGCGCTGATCCTCTCCGAGAAGCTGCATATCGATCCGCTGCTCACCATGCCGCTGGTGATGGTGGCGCTGTTCGGCGTCGGCTACGTCTATCAACGGCTGCTGATCCAGCGCGCCGTCGACAGCTCGGCCATCGGCTCGATGCTGCTGACATTCGGCGTCGCCCTGATGCTGCAGAACATCATGATCTGGGTGTTCTCGCCCGACATGAAGAACATCACGCCGGGCTGGGCGTTCGCCTCGTTCAAGATCGGCAGCGTCACCTTCGATGCAGTGCGCGTCAGCGCCCTGCTGGCGAGCCTGGTGCTGCTGTCCTGCCTTGCCGCGCTGCTGAAGTTCTCGTCATTGGGGCGAGTCATCCGCGCCACCGCGCAGCAGACGCTGGCAGCGCGGCTATGCGGCGTCAACGTTCGCCACGTCTATGCGCTGACCTTCGCCGTATCGGCGGCCTTCGCCGGTGCCGCCGGCATCGTGATCGGCATCATCCTGCCCTTCTCTCCGGCCGACGAAGCGACCTGGACCCTGAACGCCTTCGTGGTCGTTGTGCTGGGCGGCGTCGGCAGCCCGGCCGGTGCGCTGATCGGCGGCCTGCTGCTCGGCATCGTGAACACGCTCACGGCGCAATATATAGGACCATCCTTTCCCAACGTGACCACGTTCCTGCTGCTGGTGCTGCTTCTGCTGGTCCGGCCACACGGGCTCCTGGGCAACGCCTTCAGCGCCTCACGATGATGCGCACCTCCACCCAGGTCCTGCTGGTCATTGCCGCGGCGCTGGTGCTGGCGGTCGCCCCGTACGTGTTGCCGCCGTTCTACGTGCGCGTGGGCCAGCTCATGATCTACTCGGCGGGCCTGGGCGTCGCCTGGGCCATCCTGGGCGGCTTCGCCGGCTATGCGAGCTTCGGCCAATCGGCCTTCATCGGCGTCGGCGCCTTCGCCGCCGGCCTGGTCGAGACTCGGCTGAGCGGCGTCCCGCCTGCCCTGCTGCTGCCGATCGGCGTGCTGGTCGGCGGCGCCTGCTGCGGCGTGCTGTCGGCCGTCATCGCCTATCCGATCCTGCGCCTGCGCGGCACCTTCTTCGCCATCGCCATGCTGGGCGTCAGCCATGTCTGCGCCGAGCTCACCAACAACGTCGATTTCTTCGAAGGCTCGCTCGGCCTCACCTATCCGACCGTGGTGCCGGCCAGCGTCGACCCGGTGACCTTCTTCTACGAGCTGTATCTCGTGACCGGCCTCGCCGTGCTGCTGATCGCCTGGAAGATCCGCGACAGCCGGTTCGGTGCCGGCCTGCTCAGCATCCGCGAGGACGAGGATACGGCACGGATGCTGGGCGTGCCGACGGAGCGCTACAAGCGCACTGCCTTCGTGGCGAGCGCCATCCTGACCGGCGTCCTGGGCGTGCTGTACGGCCATTCGCTGGGCTACATCACGACCGACTCGGTCTATCGCGACGACACCAACCTGAACCTGATCGTCTATTCGCTGCTGGGCGGCATGGGCACGCTGTTCGGTCCGGTGATCGGCGCCTTCCTGCTGGTGTTCGTCACCCAGGTGGTCCTGGGCCGCCTGCTCGACTTCCACCTGTTCGCCACCGGCTTGCTGCTCGCCTTCCTCGTGCTCGCCGCTCCGGGTGGCATCATCGGGCTGGTGCGCAACTGGCGCCTGCGCCGGCGGCGCACCAGCACGGCGCCGGCCGAATGAGCGTACAGTCCGGCGAGTCGCCGATCCTGAAGGTCGAGCGCCTGTCCAAGAGCTTCCGCGGGCTGGCGGCAATCTCGGACGTCTCGTTCGGCATCGCGCCGGGCTCGATCACCAGCATCATCGGCCCCAACGGCGCCGGCAAATCGACCCTGTTCAACCTGGTGACGGGCTACCTCGTGCCGAGCGCCGGCGAGGTGATGTTCCGTGGCCGCAGGATCACGCGGCTCGCCACCAACCGGATCGCCGAGCTCGGCATCGCTCGCGCCTTCCAGATCGCCCGCCCGTTCCGCGAGCTCACCGTCTACGAGAACGTTCGCATCGGTGCCCTGTTCGGCAAGGCAGGCCCGCGCGACGTCGCGGCGACGACGATGCGCGGCATGACCTTGGCCTCGCTCGCCCATCTCGCCGATCAGCCTGCCAACAGCCTGACGGTCGGCCAGCTGCGCCATCTCGAGATCGCCCGTGCCATCGCCACCCGCGCCGACCTGCTGCTGGCCGACGAACCCTGCGCCGGCCTCAATCCGACCGAGACCGCGGCGATGATCGACGTGCTGCGCCAGATCCGCGCAAGTGGCGTGACAGTGGTGCTGGTGGAGCACGACATGCCGTCGGTGATGGAAGTTTCCGACCGCATCCTGGTGCTCGATGCCGGCCGCCTGATCGCCGACGGCTCGCCGCAGACCGTGTCGGAGGATCCCAAGGTTATTGCGGCGTATCTGGGGACGCCGGACCACTGACCCCTCGCCGAGGGCAGAGCCGGCAGCGCGTCACTTCTTTCTGTCATCGAAAGGAATCGCCGCATCCTTGTCGAAGCGCGCCTTGCGCCTGCGGCCGAACGTCCAGATCACGATGCCGATGAAGGCGATCCCCAAGATGACGAGATGGATGCCGTAGTCCATGGCCTGCCGTCCTTCATGCAAGAAGCACCAACCACGCCGCTGCGATCACAAGGCCGATCAACACGACGGGCACCCCTGCCCGCGAGAACTCGGCCGCCGAGATCGCCACGCCGCATCTGCCCGCCTCCTCGACGACGATGATGCCGGCCAAGCTGCCGAACACCACGATGTTGCTGGCGAGCCCCGTGCCCAACGCCATGGCCGCGCCGGCGAGCTCGGGATCGGCCGACTTCAAGTAGGGCACGACCAGCAATACGGCCGGATTGTTGCCCACGATGTCGCTCAACACACCGATTGTCAGGAGCAGCGTCAGCGGATCCTTCGGATCGACCCCCCAACGCTGCAGCTCGGCCATTGCCTGCTGCGGCAGTCCGGTGGTCGCAAAGGCGGCATTCACCACGAACAGGCCGCCCAGCAAGATGAACAGATCGCCGTCGACATGCTTCAGCACGTTGGAGGACGCGACCCGGCGATTCAGCAGCAGGATGGCTGCGGCTCCGAGCGCCACGAGAGGACGCGACCAGGACGACAGGCAAAAGGCCGCGACGACCAGCGCTGTCACGATCGCGCCCTTGATCGTCTCGACCTTGTCGAACGGCACGGGCGGCGATGCCGCTACCCGGGGTGAGGTCGGAGGCACCGTCCAGCGCCCGCGGTAGAGGACCACCATCACCCCCCAGATGACCGGCAGCGACAGCAGCGCCGGCAGCATGGCGCCCTTGATGAAGCCGAGGAAGGAGAGATTGAGCGCCTCGGCCACGATCATATTCTGCGGGCTGCCGATGATGGTGCCGGCCGACCCGGCATTGGCGGCGAAGGCGAAGCTGAGCAGGAAGGGGACCGGATTGAGCCCGCGCGCCTGGCAGAGCTGCACCAGCAACGGCACCATCGCGACGACGACCACGTCGTTGGTCAGAATGGCCGAGAAGATGCCCGACATGGCGATCATCACCGCCAGCAGTGTCGCCGGCGCAAGCTGCAGCGCCGCGGCGCGCGTCGCCACCCTGTCATAGAAGCCCGAGACCGAGAACGAGGCCGATACGATCATCAGCCCGAAGAGCAGCGACATGGTCGGAAAGCTGATCGACGCCCACGCCGCATCGGAGCCGATCTTCTCGAAGACCAGCATGCCGATAGCGCCCAGGAGGGCGGCGCCCGTGCGGTCGACGCGGAAACCGGGCAGGCGCCCCAACGCCATCGCGAGATAGGTGGCCGCGAAGATGCCGAGCGTCAGGACCACGGCAGCCGGCCCGGCCTCAGGCCCTCGCTCATTGCCCGGCGGCCTTGTGATAGGCCTTCCGGATCTGGTCGAGATCGACAGTGGGGTCGGGCATCTTCATGCCGAGTCCTTCCATCGCTTCGGCAATGATCTGGGAGACCGCCAGGTTGCGGAACCACTTGTGGTTCGAGGGGATCACGTACCACGGCGCATGCCTGGTCGAGCAGCGCTCGAGCATGTCCTCGTAGGCTCCGACATAGTCGTCCCAGCGCTCCCGCTCCATGTAGTCGCTGTCGCTGATCTTCCATCGGCGCGCCGGATCGTCCAGTCGCTGCTTGAAACGCTCGAGCTGCTCTTCCTTGGAGATCCACAGAAAAAATTTCAGGATCGTCGTGCCGCTGTCCGTCAGCAGCCTCTCGAACGCGTTGATGTGGTCGTAACGCCGCGACCAGATCTCCTTGGGAGAGAGCTTGTGCACGCGGACAACCAGGACGTCCTCGTAGTGCGAGCGATTGAAGATCGCGACCTTGCCCGCCTCCGGGGCATGGCGATGGACGCGCCACAGGAAGTCGTGCCCGTGCTCCTCCGCCGTCGGCTGCTTGAACCCGGTCACCTCGCAACCTTGAGGACTCATGGCAGTGATGACGTGGCGGCAGACGCCATCCTTGCCGGCCGCGTCGATGCCCTGCAACACGACCAGCAGCGAGTGTGCCCGTTCGGCATAAAGCGTGTACTGCAGCCTGCGCAGCTTCTCGAGATTGTCGGCAATCTCGGATGCCGCCCGGTCCGACGATTCGTGCTTGCCGTGAAACCCCGGATCGATGTCCTCGAGCTTCACTCTGCTGCCCGGCTCGACGGCGAATTGCTTGGGATAATCCATGGTCATGCCCTCTCAGACGATGGCATTGCGAGCGGGCGCAGGCAGATGGGTCTGCAACGGCTGTGTCACGAGCACGCCGCTCTGCCGCCGCGCGCGCGTTCGATTGTCGATCGTTCGTTCCGTTGCCAGCCGCACCGCGCCCAGCACGAACATCCAGAGGACATTGTAGGCCCAGACTAGCGCGACAATACGCCAGGAGATCGAGGGCACCAGCCAGCCGAAGCCGCACATCAGCGCCGCCACGATCTGCGTCGCCACGATGGCCCCGAGCAACGGAAGTGCCGGATAAGGCGGCCGGAAGAACCAGCGCTCGGTGCGGGTCACGAACAGCAGCAGGTGGCCGCCGACCACGAGCTGGAGGAACACCGCCGTCTGAAGATGGGCTCGGTCGGCGAGCGCGAACCACGCCTGCCAGGCCGGATTGGACAGGATCTCCAGCCCGATCAGCAGGAGGCCGAAAGCTTGCATGACCGAGAACGAGCCGAGCACGGTCGACACCGACAGCAGGCGCGGCATGCGCCAGCGGATCGGCCGCTCGGACACCGGCGTATTGTCGTAGGCGATGGTCATGATCGGGATGTCGTCGAGCAGCGACATGATCACGATCATGACGGCCGTCAGCGGCTGGAAGCCCAGCGTGATCGACGACAGCACCACCAGAAGCATTATCGTCATGGTGAGCGCCACGCGATAGATCGTGTAGCTGGTGATGCGGCCGAAGATGCGGCGCGCCTCGTCGATGGCGTTGTTGATCACCGACAGGCCCGGCGAGGTCAAGATCAGCGCGGCCGCTCCCCGTGCCGCGTCGGTGGCGCCGGACACCGCGGTGCCGCAGTCGGCCTGCTTCAGCGCCGGTGCGTCGTTGACGCCGTCGCCAGTCATCGCCACCAGGTGACCCCGCCCCTGCAGGGCCTTGACGATGGCGTACTTGTGCTCCGGAAAGACCCGCGCGAAGCCGTCTGCGCGCTGGATCGCGTCCACGATCCGCGCCGGTACGTGGTCGGGATCCATGTCCTTGGGGAAGGCGTCGGCCGCCGCGACGATGTTGGCGCCGAGGCCGAGCTGGCGCGCGGTCTCGCGCGCGATCGCGGTGTCGTCGCCGGTGATCATCTTGATGGTCACGCCCTTGATGCGGGCGAGATCGATGGTCGCCTTGGAATCGTCGCGGGGAGGATCGAACATCGGCAGGATGCCGAGCAGCGCCCAGCTCTTGCCGTCGTCCTCCGAGCGCGCCACGCCCAGCGCGCGGTAGCCTCGCGTGCCGAGATCCTCGACCGTCTTGTGCACGTCGGCGGCGGTCTTGGGGTCGGCCTCGACGAGATCGGCGATCACCTGAGGCGCCCCCTTCGAGACGATCAGCACATGACCGTCCGGTCCCTCGACCTTGGCCGACGTGCGCTTGGTGACCGGGTCGAACGGCGTGAAGGCGATCAGCTTCCAACCCGCGAGAACCTTGGGATCCGCGAGGGCTTCGATGACCGCGGTGTCGATCGCGTCGCGATCCTCGATCTTGGACGCGAGCGCGCCGGCCAGGACGACATCCTGGGCGGCTTTGGCCCCAAACAGGATCGGCTCGCCGAGCTTGAGCTGGTTCTTGGTCAGCGTGCCCGTCTTGTCGGAGCACAGGATGTCGACGCCGGCCATCTCCTCGATGGCTTCGAGCCGCGAGACGATCGCCTTCTGGCGCGACAGCGCGAGCGCGCCCAGCGCCATGGTGACGGAAAATACCGCCGGCATGGCGACCGGGATGGAGGCGACCAGCAGGACGAGGACGAACTGCAGGATGCGCAAGGCGTCGCCGGTGCCCCAGGTATCGGCCACGACGATGTCGTTGTAGACGCGGAACCCGACCATGATCGCGGCCAGCACCAGCGCCAAGGCGATCAGGAAATTGCCGATCTGGAACATCGCCTTCTGGGCGTGACTGACCGCGCCTGCACCAGCCACCAGCTTTGCGGTGCGCCCGAAGAAGGTCTGCGATCCGGTGGCGATGACGACGCCTTCCATCTCGCCCTGCTTCACCACGCTGCCCGAATAGGCCTCGTCGCCCGCCTTCTTGGCGACCGGCAGCGACTCGCCCGTCAGCGCCGACTGGTCGATCGCCGCATAACCGCCGGCGATCAGGCGCAGGTCGGCCGGCACGATCTCGCCCAGGCGAATCTTCACGATGTCGCCCGGCACCAGGGTCGCGGCTTCGACCTGCCCCCACGTACCGTCGCGCCGCGCGGTGGCGACAGGGGCAAGCCCCTTCTTGAGCGCGGCCAGCGCGTTCGACGCCTTCATGTCCTGCCACAGATCGAGCGCGGCGTTGAACAGCAGCAGGCCGGCGATGATGGCGAAGTCTTCCCAATGGCCGAGGAAGGCCGAGATGGCGGCTGCCGCCTCGATCAGGTAGGCGATCGGCCCCGTGAAATACCCCAGCAGCTTTTGCGCGAGACCCTTCTCCTTTTCGACGATGGCATTCGGCCCGTAGGCCCGCAGGCGCTGCTCTGCCTCGGCAGCAGCAAGACCCTGCGCTCCGGAAGTCCTCAAGGTCGCCAGGACCGCTTCGAGGGGCGCCCTCTCCAGATTCAGTGCTGAGCTCCTCGCGTCCTGCGAGACGAGTCCGCCTTCGGCGATCTTATCCATTCATGGGTCTTCTCTGACTGAATCGGATCAGCTGCCGAGCTTCGCCGTCAACATGCTGCCTTTCCTTGAGGCAGATCAAAGGGCTCGGCAGAGCGGGCAGCTCGATCCCCTTTGCGCGGCCTCGGACCGGATCGCCTACGATCTCGAGCGTGAGATCATCGCTCCACGAGGGGCAGCGAAGCCGCCTCAGTCCGGCAACCCGGCCGTCCTCAGCGCTGCGATCCACGCTTCTGCCGTCGCCTGGTTTCGATTGTGGCGGCGGACGAAATTGGGGCGGATGCGTTCGTGGGGGCGCATCTTCAACAATTGGGCAATTCTTTCCTTCGCATCGTCGATACGGCCAAGATCGACCAAGGCCACCGCTGCCGTGCGATATCCGGCCGGCAACAGTGGCAGGGACATGGCGGCGCGCTGCGCCCAGACCAGGGCTTCCAGCGGTCGGCCGACATCGCGATAGGCGACGCCGAGCCCGGCTTCACAATATCCCAGGTACGGATCGCGCGGGCTCAGGCGCACGGCACGTGTGAAGGGATCGATCGCGGCGGCGGGGTTGCCGGCGATGCACTGGACCCAGCCGTTGTGCTGGAGCGCCAGAAAGCCGTTGGGATTGAGCTCGAGGGCGCGTTGTGATGCCGCCAATGCGGTCTCGATGCTGCCTCCCATCGAGGAGATCACAGTGGCCGCGATGCTCGCGGCCTCCCAGTCGTCGTTCGACGCAGCGAGGGCGGCATGAGCCAGCCTCAACGCCTCGGCCCTTGCATCGGGATCGTCCTCCTTGCCCGACTGCAGGTGCTGGATGCAGAGGCCGCGCAGCGCGAGGGCACGAGCGAAGCACGGGTCGAGATCGATCGCTTGTCGCGTCAGCTCCATGGTGAGGTGCAGCTTGTCGGGCGAAAGGTCCCTGAAGGCCGCGAAACCGCGCATGTAAAGATCGTATGCCCCGAGACTCTTCGTCGGTTTGCGCAGGCAACGGTCGATCTCGGCGTCGCGCAGGTTCGGCTCGACCGCCCCGGCGACCTCGCGCGCCACCTGGTCATGCAGGTCGAAGATATCCTCGAGCGTGGCGTCGAACTTGTCCGCCCAAAGATGCGTTCCCAACCTGGCATCGATCAGCTGCACCGCGACTCGTACCCGGTTCGCCGCCACACGCACCGACCCCTCGAGCACGTAGCGCACGCCGAGGTCGCGTCCGACCTGCTTCACGTTCACGGCTTTGCCCTTGTAGGTGAAGCTGGAATTGCGGGCGATCACGAACAGCCAGCGCACCTGGCTGAGCGCAGTCGTGATTTCCTCGACCATGCCGTCGACGAAGTAATCCTGTTCCGGGTCGCCGCTCAGGTTCGTGAACGGCAGCACGGCAATCGATGGACGATCGGGCAGGCCGGGCCCTGGCTCGCCTTCGGAGGCGTCATCACCAAGGCCGACGCGGTCGGCAAAGTCCCGACAGTCGAGCTCCCAGTCGGTCCGGGCAAAGCCCGGCCTGTGACGGCCGACCGCCTCGGTGAGCAACGTCAGGTTATGGTCGGTCGGCGTCTGCACACCCGACGCCCAGCGGCTGACGACGGACTTGTCGACACCCACGACCCGAGCCAAGCGTCCGCGGCTGAGATTGCAGGCCTTCAGGACGAGACCGAACTTGTGCGCGAAATCTGCAATCGCGGTCATGCCCCCTCATTCCCTCCCCAACCCTCGGGGCAGGATCGCCGGAGGCGGGCTGCCTCGCAACCCCTCGCACGCCGACGCAACTGGTTGCGCCCGGAACATCTTGTCAGGATTTCATCGAGACAAGGGGACATCGCAGCACCCAGCCCGGCGCCGACGATGCGCGGGCCTCGGAGAACGATGATGAGCGCCTACTATATTCTCACGCAGACCGTCACCGATCCGCAGAAGTACGGCCAAGAGTACGTCGCGAAGGTCCTGCCATTTCTGGCGAAGTACATGGCCGAGATCATCGTCGGTGAGCTCGAGGCAACGCCGCTGCAGGGCGAGCCGGCCAGAGGCATCGTCGTTCTGCGCTTCCCATCCGAACAGACGATCCGGAAGTGGCTGAACGACCCGGACTATCAGGCGATCAAGCAAGTCCGGATGAGCCTGACGACGAACGCCAATGCGGTGATGGCTCCCGCGTTCAAGATGCCAGGGTAAGGGAGATTAGAACAATGACGGTCACGATCGTCCAGCGCTGGACAGTCTCGAACATCGAATCGGCAACGGAAAACTGCAAACGCGCGCAGGCGCTTTGGAAGCGTCATGGCGCCCAAGGCTTTCGACTGAGCCAGATATTCACGGGTCCAAACAGTGGACAGTATCTCACCGCAATGGTGTTTTCCGATATCGCCACATATGCGAGGGCGAGGGCATCTGCCTTTGCAGATCCTGAATTGCAGAAAATCACAGCCCAGACCAAGGAGGAAGGATCCGTGATGCAAGAGCGCGAAATCCTCCTCGGCATCGATCTTTGACGGATCCTCACCTCTTGCGGCCGGCAATACGAGTCGACCGTAAGCTAAGGTGGGCGCGAGCCGCTTTCGCGCCCCGCAACTGCATGCTCGCCAATCTGCTTCACGGGCTGGTCATGGTCGCCGAGGCGTCCATCTATCGACCTCTCCTCAATTCATCGTCACGCCGTCGTAGCCGCGCGCGGCGATGTCGTTCGCCCAGGCGCGGTAGGTCGGCGCGCTGCCGGTGTAGCGGGCGACGATACGCGTCTGCTTGCCGGCGACATTGATGTTGACGCCGGTCATCCACGAATCGACCTCCATGGAGAGCAGCCCCCTGGCCACCTCCATGACGTGCTGCATCCACTCCTCGCGCGCATCCCGTGTCGCCTCGATGCGAGTCGCGTTTGCATGCAGCGCGTGGCGTAGCAGGCCCGTCACCCAGTCGACGTTGAACTCGATCGAGCGCGGAATGTTGCCCAGGGCCGTGTGCGGCCCCAGCAGCATGAACATGTTGGGGAAGTCGTCCTGCAGCATGCCGACCAGCGAGGTCGCGCCGTCCTTCCACATCTCCTTCAGGGTCACCCCGTCCTTGCCGCGGAAATCGATGCGGTCGAAGGCGCCACGCAGGGCGTCGAAACCGGTGGCGTAAACGATGATGTCGAACGCGTAGTCGGCATCGCTGGTCCTGATGCCGGTCGGCGTGATGCGCTCGATCGGCGTCGCCTTGCTGTCGACCAGCGTGACGTTCGGTTGATTGTAGCACTCGTAGTACCGGGTCTCCAGCGGCACCCGACGGGTGCCGAAGCCGTGATTCTTCGGGATCAGCATCTCAGCCACCTTCGGATCCTTCACCCGATGGCGAATCTTGTCGGCGACGAAGCGCGAAACCTCCTCGTTGGCGGCTCGGCTGGTCAGCAGGTCCTTGAAGTTGCCGACCCAGATGCCGAAGCCGCGCTCGCCATAGAGCTTCTCCAGGAACGCCTCGCGTTCCTCGGCCGAGACGTCGAAGGCGTTGCGCGGATCGGGCGTGTGCAGGAAGCAGGAGAAGGTCTCCTCGCAGCGCTTGAAGATCTCGTCGTAGCGTGCGCGGATCTCGTCCATCTCCTGCGGCGGAATCTTCGCGTTATGCAGCGGCGCGCACCAGTTGGGCGTGCGCTGGAACACGACCAGCTGCGCCGCCGTCTTGGCGACTTCCTGGATGGTCTGCACGCCCGACGCACCAGTGCCGATAACGGCCACGCGCTTGCCGGTGAAGTCGACCGGTTCCTTGGGCCACATCCCGGTATGGAAGGACTGCCCCTCGAAGTCGGCCATGCCGGGGAAGTTGGGCATGGTTGGCGCCGACAAGGCGCCGATCGCCGTGATCAGGAAGCGCGCCGTATGGGTGCTGCCGCCCTCCAGGTCGACCGTCCAGCGGCGGCCCTGCTCGTCCCAGCGCGCCGCCTTGACCCGTGCGCGGAACTGGATGTCGCGGCGGAGGTCGTACTTGTCGGCAATCCGGTTGAGATACCGTTCGGTCTCGGGCTGGGATGCGAAATGCTCCGTCCAGCTCCATTCCTTCAACAATTCCTTGTCGAAGGAGAAGCCGTAGGAATAGCTCTCCGAGTCGAAGCGGCAGCCAGGATAGCGGTTCCAGTACCAAGTGCCGCCGACGCCCGTCCCGGCCTCGAACACGCGCGCCCGCAAGCCCAGCTCGCGAAGCTTGATCAGCTGGTACAGTCCGGACATGCCGGCGCCGATGACGATGGCATCGTAGTCCAATCCGGTTTCAGCTGCGGGCTGGCTCTCGGCCTGCACGACTGCGCTCATCTGTATCTTCCTCCATGCGCCATTCTTCTTCTCCGCGCATTCGCATATCAAGACTGGTCGCAGGCACAATGGTCGGATTTGATGCAGATCAAGGTTCAACCGCGACAGATTGCGCGTGCCTGCCGTCGCCTTGCCGCCCGACATGGAGACAAAGTCGTTCGCCCGGCGTGCGAAGGGTGCATCTTCTCCTATCGAGGCTGCGGCAAGCCAATACAATGCCGCATGGGAGGACCGGCGCCCGATGCAACGCCGCAAGTTCACTTTGCTCTTGGGCGTGCCGCTCATGCTGCTCACCCGGGCAGACGAGCTGATCGAATGAATGACGCACGAACAGCGCGGTCAGGGGCGTTCATCGCGTCGTTCCGCTGGAATTTTGCCCTGTGGGCGCGCTGGCGCCGATGCCGTCGAGCAACCTTGACCGGGTTGGAGTGGCAGCCGAGGGTTGGCCCATGTCTGTCGTTGCGCCAGCCGTCCGAGCCGAGCGCCTTTGGGCGGCGCTGCTGGCGGCGACGCTCCTGGCCCTGCCGTTAGGCTCCGTCTACTCCTTCAGCGTGCTTCTGCGTCCGATCGAGCAGGAGCTGGCGATAACCCGCTCAGCCCTGTCGCTCGTCTTCGGCTTGGCGACCATAGGGTTCACGGTGGGCTCGATCCTGGCCGCCTTCGTGTACCGCCTCGCCCCCACGCCGATCCTCGTGCTCGCGTGCGCGATCGCCTCGGCCGCCGGCATCGCGGTCGCGTCGGCTGCAACCGGACTCGCGCAGTTGTTGCTGGGCTACGGGGTCGTCTTCGGCACCGGCGGCGGCGCCGCCTATATCCTGCTGCAACAAAGCGTGAACATGCTGGTCCGCCGCCACCGCGGGCTGGTGAACGGCTACATCGTCAGCCTCTATCCCTTGGGCGCGATGATCGCGACGCCAAGCTTTCATGCCTCCAACGAGACCTTCGGCTGGCGGACGACTTTGGCGGGCCTTGCGACCGTGCTGGTGGTCTGTGGGATCGCGGCGGCGCTTCTGGCCCGCTATGGCGGGGCGCGGCTGATCGCACCGGCGGGCAGCGCGACAACCCGACCGGCGAAGCTGGGCCCGACCTTCTTCAAGCTCTCGGCGACGTTCTTCCTCGCCGCCTCGGCCGGGCTGATGGTGCTGAGCCAGGCGCGCGAGATCGTGGCCGCCTATGGCGGAGCCGTCGTGCTGGCGGTCGGAGCGACGACCGGCATTACGGCGGCGATCGCGGCGGCGCGCGTCGGCGGCGGCTGGCTGGTCGATCGGTTCGCCGTGCCGCACGTCATGTGCGCGGCGCACGGGCTGGCGCTGAGTGGCGGCGTGCTGTTGACATTCTTCCCCGCGCCCGTCAGCGCCGTTCTCGGGCTGGGGATGATCGGACTGGGCTATGGCCTGGTCTCCGGTTCGACCGCTGGCGGGATCGGCATCTACTGGCCGCCCGCCGACTACGGCCGCGTGGCCGGGCGCACCTACATTGCCTGGTGCCTGGCCGCCATCAGCTTGCCGGTGCTGGCGGGTTACCTGTTCGACATGACACGCAACTACAGTACGGCGATGCTGATCGCCGCGGGCGCCAACCTTCTCGGCATGGCGATGGCGCTGACGATCCCTCGGCAAGGCTGGCGCGGGAACGCCTGACAGGAGGAGCAGAGAATCATGGGCGCGGAAATCACGCTGACAGCATCGGACGGGGGGCGCTTCGCCGCCTACCTGGCTCTTCCGGCACACCTGCCGGCGCCCGGCCTGATCGTGCTGCCCGAGGTGTTCAACACCAACACGCATATTCGCACCGTCGCCGACGGCTACGCGGCGGCCGGGTTCGTTGCACTCGCGCCCGATGTCTTCTGGCGGGAGGAGGCCGCGAACTACCTGCCCTACACCGACGAGGGCCGCGCCAAGGCTCAGGCGCTGCGCGCCCGGCTCGGCACCGACCAGTTCGCCCGCGACCTGGGCGACATGGTCGCCGCGTTGCGGGCACGAGCGGACTGCACCGGCAAGGTCGGCGTGATCGGCGGCAAGTTCGCCTACCTCGCGAGCACGCGCCTGCCGATCGACGCCGCCGTCAGCTACTACGGCGTGGAGATCGACCGGTACCTCGACGAGGCCGATCGCCGGACATGCCCGATCCTGATGAACTTTGCCGAGAACGATCCGCATGTGCCGGCATCGACCGTGGCGGCAATCCAGGCGCGCATGGGCGGCGCAAAGGGGGTCGACATCCACATCTACCCGGGCACCGAGCACGGCTTCAATCGCCAGGGCTACCCGCCCTACAACGAGGGGGCGGCGGCCGAAGCGCGCCAGCGCACGCTGGCGCATCTTCGCCGTCTGCTGGCGTGAGTCGCACCATGAGCCGCGATTACATCAAGGTCGAGATCGAGGGGCCCGTCGCCTCGCTGATCTTCAATCGTCCGCAGGTGCTGAACGCCTTCCACAACGAGGCGATGGACGAATGCCGGGCCGCGCTCCGCGAGCTGGCCGAGGACGAGCGTGTCCGCGTCGTGCTGATCCGCGGCGAGGGACGCGCCTTCTCCGCCGGCTTCGACATGAAGGCATCGGCCGAGCGCGACATGTCGACCGTCGATCTCGTGCGCCGCCAGATGGAGCGGCAGTTCGACTTCATCATGGCGTTCTGGGATTGCCCGAAGCCCACCATCGCGCTGGTCCACGGCTTCTGCATGGCCGGCGCCTTCGAGGTGGCGCTCGCCTGCGACATCACCGTGGCGGCCGAAGGCACGCGGTTCGGCGAGCCGGAGGTGCGCTTCGGCACCGGCATCGTCGCCATGCTGCTGCCGTGGGCCGTGCTGCCCAAGCACGCCAAGGAGATGCTGCTGACCGGCAACGACAAGATGGACGCCGCTCGCGCGCACGCCATCGGCATCGTCAATCACGTCGTGCCGGGCGAGGAGCTGGTGGCGTTCGGCCGCCGCATGGCGCTCGACATCGCAGCGGCCGCTGGGCCCTCGGTGCTGTTCACCAAGCGGGCGATGAACCGCACCTACGAGATCATGGGCATGCGCGATGCGCTCAAGGCCTCGCTCGACATCGACGTGATCCTGAACGCGACGCCGAGCGCGGAGAAGGCCGAGTTCCAGCGGCTGCGCAAGGAGCAGGGCCTGAAGGCCGCGCTCGCCTGGCGCGACGCGCGGTTTTCGGACGGAAAGAGCTAGAATCTGCCAGGAGCGCGCCACTCCGTGCCGCTCTTCGCTTGCACCAGCCAAGGCGTCGACAAAGGAGAGGCCGAGAGAGCATGAGCGGCATGGAGTGCCGCGCTCCCGGCGATCAAGGTCAGCGTCCCAAAAACGCCCGCTGCACGTAACTGTCGGCGAGCAGCTCCTTGCCGGTGCCGGCGAGCACCACCGCGCCCTTCTCGATGACGTAGCCTCGATGGGCGATGCGCAGGGCCTGGTGGAGGTTCTGCTCGACCAGCAGCACGCTGATGCCGGTCCTGTTCACCGCTTCGATAAGATGAAAGACCTCCTGTGTCACGATCGGCATCAGGCCGAGCGACGGCTCGTCGAGGATGACGAGGCGCGGTTCGGCCATCAGGCCACGCGCGATCGCCAGCATCTGCTGCTCGCCGCCGCTCATCGAGCCGGCCAGCTGGCCACGGCGTTCGGCGAGCCGCGGGAACAGCTTGAAGGCGTAGTCGACCAGGCCGGCAATCGCGGCGCGCTGCTTGATGTGCGCGCCGAGCTGCAGGTTCTCCATCACCGTCATCTGCGGGAACACCAGCCGGCCCTCGGGCACCAGGGTGATGCCCCGGCGCACGACGTGGTGGCTCGGCGCACCGGCCAGCGCCTCGCCGGCGAAGTTGATGGCGCCTTTCTGCGGGCGCAGGACGCCCGCGATCATGCGCACCGTGGTCGACTTGCCGGCGCCGTTCGCGCCGAGCAGGGCCACGATCTCGCCGGGCTTCACGGTGAGCGATACGTCGCGCACGGCAACCGCACCGTCATAGGCGAAGGCGAGCCCCGCGACCTCCAGCCCGTCGTCGCTCATGCCCGGACCGGCTGCTTGCGATAGGCGTAGTTGCGATCCAGGCGCTCGATCAGGTAGTCGCCGTAGCGCACCGCCGGGAAGCGCGCCGGCGTGGCGGCGTCGTGGCAGGTCGGCAGCACCTCGACGATGCTGTCCATCGACATGTCGAAGAAGTAGGGACACGAGTAGCGGTCGCCACCCGACAGGTTCTTCACGCGATGCGGCGTCGACTGCCAGCGGCCGTTGGTCCAGCGCGACAGCATGTCGGCCACGTTCACCACCCAGGTGCCCGGGATTGGTGTCGCGGCGAGCCAGGTGCCGTCGCGTCGGCGCACCTCGAGGCCGCCTTGCCGGTCCTGCGCCAGGATGGTGATGAAGCCGTAGTCGGTATGAGGCGCGGAGCCGAACGCGTCGTCCGGCGAGTCGGGCGGTTGCGGCGGGTAGTGCAGCAGGCGCAGGAAGGTGGTGGGCTGGCGGAAATGCGCGCCGAACCAGTCGCGCGGCAGACCGAGCGCCAGCGCCATCGCGGGCAGCAGGCGCAGGCAGAAAGCGTGCATCGCCCGCTCGTAGGCTTCGACCGGCTCACGGAAGTCGGCGAGATCGGGCCACAGGTTGGGACCGTCGAGAGGCCGACCGTGGCGCGGATCTGCCTCGGCCACCTCGTGCATCAGCATGAAGGACTCGCTGTTGTTGGGCCGCGTCACGCGGGCCACGCTCGAAGTCTCGATCAGCGAGGTCTTGGGCGCCATGTAGCCGCGATGAAAGCGGTTCATGGCGATCGCCTCCTTGGCGGCGCGCGGCTGCGCATGGAAGCGACGCGAGGCGTCGAACACGCCGTCGACCAGGGCCGCGTCGACACCGATGCCCTTGAAGTAGCAGAAGCCGGTCTCGGAGAAGGCCTGGTCGAGCGAGCGGGCAAGCGCCTCCTCTCTGGCGTCCGTGAAATCAATGATGGGCAGCATGACGATCGAGGAAATCCAGCAAGAGGGTGTTGAAGTCGTCCGGCTCGGTGACGTTGAGAGCGTGCGCTCCCCAAGGCGCGATGTGCAAGCGCGATCCCGATATGGCGGCGGCGAGCCGCTCGGACGCCAGGCTCGGCACCAGCACGTCGTCGCGCGCCGCGACAACGAAGGTCGGGACCCTCAGGCTCGCGAGACGCGGCGTGGCGTCGAAGGCAAGCAAGGCCGAGATGCGCCGCTTCAGCGTGTCGGCGCCCTGGAAGCCGGCGAGGCCGTGTGCTTCCTCACGCGCCGCGCGCTCCGCGTTCCGCGCCAGCCAGTCGGCCGGAAAGAGGAAGATCGGCTGGGCCCGCACATAGGCGGCCGGTCCCTCGTGCTTCAGGAGTGCGAGGCGCATGTCGAAGCAGCGCTTCGTGTGGGCATGCGCCGCCGCCCAGCCATTGACGATCGTCAACGAGCTGACGCGGTCTGGCCGGCTCAGTGCGAGCTCCAGCCCGATCAGGCCGCCCAACGCATGACCGACGAAATGGCAGGCCCCGGTCCCGCTGGCATCGAGCACCGCCACTGCCTCCTCGGCCATGGCGGCGATGCTGTGGCCCTCGGCGGGTGCGTTGTTGTTGCGGCCGGTCCCACCCTGATCGTAGGTGACGACCCGATAGCGCTCCTGCAACGCCGCAAGCTGCGGCGACCAATAGCCGGCAGCACCGCCGAGGCCGGCCGACAGCAGCACGGTGGAAGCGTTCGGCCGGCTGGCCTCTCGAATGTCGAAGTACATGGATCTCTCGGCGTCTAGCCGACCTACACGACCGAGCAACCCACTAACCTCTTGCCGAGCAGCGGGCACCGCGGCTCCTCAGGATGAGGAAGTGTTGCTCGATCCGATTCAATGCGCATTGTCGGCTGGCGGCGATCAGCCCTTGCTACCCACATGCGCGATGGTGGCGATCTCGACCAGGCACTCCTTCTTCACCAGGCCGCACTGGATGCAGTAGCGCGCCGGCTTGTCGCCGGGGAAGAACTTGGCATAGACGCCGTTGACCGCGGCGTAGTTCGCCCAGTCGGTGATGAAGATCTGGTTGAAGGTGACGTCGGCCATCGTGCCGCCCGCGGCCTCGATCACCGACTTGATGGTGTTGAGCACGTGCTCGGCCTGCGCCGCGGCGTCGCCGACATGGACCGGGTTGGCATTGGCATCGAGCGCCAGGGTGCCGGCGACATAGACCACGCCGTCGGCCATCGCACCGGGAGAATAGGGTGCCAGAGTCTTGCCCGAGCCTGGGGGGAAGATGGCTTTCATCGGCATCACGAGTCTCCCTTTGTCAGCATGGGATTGATGTTGGCCTGCAGTGCGGCCCGGAATTCGTCGGTCGACGACACCCAGCCGAAGAACTTCTCGATGTTGTAGAGCGAGGCCTGCTGGATGAAATCCGGGCCGGCATGATGCGTGGCGTCGTGCAGCACGACACTGAAATATTCCAGGAAGAAGCTGTCGCGCAGGGTCGATTCGACGCAGACATTGGTGGCGATGCCGGTGAAGACCAGCGAGCGAATGCCGCGGGCACGCAACAGGCTGTCGAGGTTGGTGTTGTAGAAGGCGCTGTAGCGCGGCTTGGCGACGACGATGTCGCCGGGCTGCGGGGCCAAGTCGGCGACCAGCTCGTAATCCCAGCCGCCCTTGGCCAGCAGCTTGCCCTGGAGCTCGGGCCGCTGGCGCATGGTCTTGAGCGCATTCGACTTGTGCCAGTTCGGCGAGCCCGGGCCGCCGGCCTCGACATAGTCCTCGTCCCAACCGTTCTGGAAGAAGATCACCGGCATGCCGGCGGCGCGCGCCGCCGCCGCAGCTTCGCTGATCTTCTCGATCGCGGGCGCGGCGCCGGAAATGTCGAAGCCCGCCAGGTCGAGATAGCCGCCGGGCGAGGCGTAGGCGTTCTGCATGTCGACAATGATCAGCGCCGTCTCGGCCGGCCGGATCATGATCGGCTCGGGGCGGGCCGGCAGGTAGCGCGCCGCCGGATCCTCGGGCGGGAAATAGCTTACAGGCGTGGTCATGCGGCAACCCTCGCAGCCGATGTGACGTGACGGCGGCTTTGCATCAGCGGCTGGATGTGCTCGCCGAAGATCTCCGTGCCGCTCACGAACTCGTCGAAGGTGAGCAAGACTCCGGCCAGACCGGGGATGGTCGCCACCTCGTCGAGCAGGCGCGCGCAGGTCGCGTGCGAGCCGACGATCAGGCCGATATTGAGGTTCACCGCCGACTTGGCGTCGGCCATGTGGCGGACGTTGGTGTCCTTGCCCGACTTGGTGTCGGCGGCGCCCTGCTGGGTGAGCCAGCGCAGCGCCTCGAGGTCGGCGCCGTCCTTGTAGAGCTTCCACTTGGCCTCGGCCTCGGCGTCGGTCTCACCGGTGATCACCATGAACAGGCCGTAGTTGCCGATCGTGCGGCCGGTCTTTGCGGCCATCGCCTGCATGCGCTGCACCGTCGGCGCGCACGCGGTCGGCGTGTTGAAGCCCATGCCGAAGCAGAAATTGTAGTCGGCATACTTGGCGGTGAATTCCATTCCGGCATCGCTCTGCCCGGCGCAGATCAGCTTCATGTCGGCCCGCGGGCGCGGGCTCAGCCGGCAGTCGTTCATGCTGAAGAAGCGGCCCTTGAAGTCGGACACGCCGGTCGCCCACAGCTCGCGCATGATCTGCACGTACTCGGCGGCATACGCGTAACGATGGGCGAAGTACTCGTCGCCCGGCCACAGGCCCATCTGAGAATATTCCGGGCGCTGCCAGCCGGTGATGACGTTCAGCCCGAAGCGGCCGTTGGAAATCGAATCGATGGTCGCGCACATGCGGGCGGCGATCGCCGGTGGGATGGCGAGCGTCGGCACCGTGGCGTAGAGCTTGATGCGCGAGGTGATGGCCGCCAGTCCCGCCATCAGGGTGAACGATTCGAGATTGTGGTCCCAGAACTCGCTCTTGCCGCCGAAGCCGCGCAGCTTGATCATCGACAGGGCGAAGTCGAAGCCATAGCGCTCGGCGTTGAGCGTCGTCTGCTTGTTGAGCTCGAAGCTCGGCTTGTATTGCGGCGAGGTCGTCGAGACCAGCCAGCCGTTGCTGCCGATGGGAATGAAAACGCCGATTTCCATGCGCCGGGGTCTCCTGGGGCGACTGATTGCCGATGAGGGCGGCAGGATGCCAGACAGCGCCGCCCATGTCCCTCCCCCGTAGGACGCGTCCGCGTTCTCTTGCCCTCCCCAACGCTTGCGTTGGGGAGGTGCCCCCGCAAGGGGGCGGAGGGGTCATGAGCCACATGCAGGTCGTTGAATTGGACATCGTACAGGCAGCCCGGCGAACAGCCTCGGAGAAGAATTGAACGGAGGCTTCGACTGAGGCTCTCGACCCCTCCGCCCCCTTCGGGGGCACCTCCCCGCGCTTCGCGCAGGGAGGGCAAGAACATTGTCACGCCGCGCTCCGGCATCGCGTCAGCAGCTGGATGCGCTCGCCGAAGGTCTCGGTGCCGGTCACGAACTCGTCGAAGGTCAGTGATCGGCGATGACGTTCAACCCGAGCCGGCCGTTCAAGATCGAGTCGATGTTGCGGCCATCTGAGCGGCCATGGCCGGCGGAACGGCCAAGGTCGGCACGGTTGCATAGAGTCTGATGCGCGATGTGACGGCGGCGAGACCGGCAGTGTGAACGGATCGGGGTTGTAGTCCCAGAATTCGATCAGCCAGCCGTTGTTGCCGATCGGGATGAAGACATCGATTTCCATAAGGGTTCGCGTGCAAGACCTGGACCGTCGGAGCTGCGCAAAGCCGGTTCACTTGCCGCCATCGATCGCCTACGATTGGACCACGAGCGTTGCATTTGCCGCTCCGGATGGCATCGAAAAGCCCGCAGGCCGCCTCTCCGATCACGCGGCACGTTTCTTGCGAAGGTTCCGGCACGGGGATTTTCCAAGGCCCAATGTTTCCGTCGATCAGAACGGGGGTATCGCATGGCGCGCAAATCTTCTGAGACTGCCAGCAAGTTCAATCGTCGTCGCCTGCTCAAGACCGCTGCCGCCGGCGGCGCCGTCGTCGCCACCGAGGCGATCTCGGGATTCCCCACCGTGTGGGCGCAGAACATCAAGGACATCACCCTGGTCCAGGCCGGAGGCTCGTACGCCGTCATCAAGGAGATCGGCGAGCAGGCGACCAAGGATCTCGGCTTCAAGCTGACCATGCAGGCGATCACCGACGACGTGCAGCTCAACCGCTCGCTCACCCAGCCCCAGACGATCGACATCAACAACATCGACAGCACAAAGGTCCCCTATCTGGTGGGCAAGGGCGTGTTGGCGTCCGTCCCGGTATCGAAATACAAATACTGGGCCGATACCGTTCCGCTGTTCACCAAGAACGCCTATCCCGACGGTCGCCAGGCCTCGAACCAGGGCCTCTCGCCCTTCAAGTCCATGTTCTACGAGGCGGCCGACGGCAAGAAGCTGGCGACCAAGGCGACCGATTTCCTGGCCTTCGTTCCCACCATCTACAATGCCGATACGCTCGGCATCCGGCCCGACCTGGTGGGTGGCCGCGACAAGGTCACGACGTGGAAGGACCTGCTCGATCCCAAGTACAAGGGCAAGACGGCGCTGGTCGACTACGCCCCCGTCGGCGTGATCGACGTCGCCATGGCGCTCGAGGCGCGCGGCGACTTCAAGTACGGCGACAAGGGCAACATGACGAAGGACGAGATCGACAAGACGATCAAGATCATGATCGATCTCAAGAAGGGCGGCCATTTCCGCTCGTTCTGGGGCACCTTCGACCAGTCGGTGAACCTGATGGCCTCGGGCGAGGTGGTGATCCAGTCGATGTGGTCGCCGGCCGTCACCGCGGTGCGCTCGCGCGGCATCGATTGCTACTACGTGCCGCTGAAGGAGGGCTATCGCGGCTGGTTCGTCGGCCTGGCGCCGATGGCCCATCTCAGCGGGCTCAAGCTCGACTGCGCCCTCGAGTATATCAACTGGTACAATTCGGGCTGGCAGGGCGGCTTCATCGCCAAGCAGGGCTATTACTCGGCCGTGCCGTCGACCGCGAAGAAGTTCCTGAGCCAGGAGGAATGGGACTACTGGTATGACGGCAAGCCGGCCGCGGTCGACATCAAGGACCCCTACGGCACCCTGATGGAGAAGAAGGGCACCGCGCGAGACGGCGGCGCGATCTGGGACCGCATGGGCAACATCGCCTGCTGGAACACGGTCATGGACGAGGACCGCTACCTGACGCGGCGCTGGAACGAGTTCATCTCGTCCTGATAGTGCAGGCGTCACCCATGGCGCTCTTCAATCAGACGGCGGACGGCGAGGTGGATGCCGCTCCGCCGACCGCCGAGCAGCTCGCCGACGAACGCAGCGGCGAGCGGGCGTCGTGGTGGCAGACCGGGCCGATGGTCGTCGTGCTGCTGCTGTTCTTCGGCCTGCCCATGCTGGTGGTGCTGGCGGTCAGCTTCTTCGATTTCAGTCGCACGGATATCATCCCGGCCTTCATCTTCGACAACTACATCGACCTGTTCCGCTCGGAAGTGACGCTCAGGCTCTATCTCAGCTCGCTGAAGTTCGCCGCGATCGTGTGGGCCGTGACGCTCGTGCTGGGCTTCAACATCGCCTACTTCCTGGTGTTCCATGTCCGAAGCCTGCTCTGGCAGATCGGCCTGTTCCTGGTCTGCACGGTGCCGTTCCTGACGTCGAACATCATCCGCATGATCTCGTGGGTCCCGTTCCTCGGCCGCAACGGCATCTTCAACCAGGCGCTCGAGGGGGCCGGCATCACCAGCCAGCCTCTCGAATTCCTGTTGTTCTCCGACTTCGCGGTGGTCGTGGCCTATGTCCACCTGTTCACGCTGTTCATGGTGGTGCCGATCTTCAATTCGATGGCGCGCATCGACAAGAGCCTGCTCGAGGCGGCGCGCGACGCCGGCGCCGGCCGCTTCCGCGTCGTCGCCGAGATCGTCCTGCCGCTCAGCAAGACCGGTATCGCGCTGGGCTCGATCTTCGTCGTCACCCTGGTGATGGGCGATTCGTTCGTCGTGCGCACCATGAGCGGCGGGCAGAGCGCCTCGGTCGTGTCGGCATTGCAGAACGAGGTGGCCGCCCTGCAGTACCCGCCGGCGGCGGCCAGCGCCGTGATCATGGTGATCATCGTGACCTTGATGGTCGCCGGCATCTTGCGCCTGGTCGACGTGCGAAAAGAGCTGGCCCGATGAGGAGCGGCAAGCATGCACGGCACTGAAGAAGGCCGGCCCTGGACGTTCTACGCCTTCGCGGCGTTCTTCGGCCTGTTCGTGGCGTTCCTCTACGGGCCAATGATCGTGATCTACATCTTGTCGTTCCAGGGGCCGAACGGCGGCATGACCTTCCCGCTGAACGGCGTGTCGCTGCACTGGTTCAGCGCCCTGATCTCGCAGACCCGCGTGGGCGACATCTCCGGCTCGTTCGTGCGCTCGATCGGGCTGGCCGCTCTGGTCGCGATCATCACCGTGGTGCTGTCGGTCCTGGCCGGGCTCGGTTTCCGCCGGCGCTTCCGTGGCTCGGCATTTGTCTTCTACCTCGCCATCGCCAGCCTGATCATGCCCGGCCTGTTCGTCGGACTGGGCATCGCGCTGAGCTTCCGCCTGCTCGGCGTGCAGACCAGCTGGTACACGACCGGGCTCGGCGCCCAGCTCACCTGGACCCTGCCGTTCGGGCTCCTGATCATGTTCGCCGTGCTGGGACGCTTCAATCGCGCCTACGAGGAGGCGGCGACCGATCTCGGCGCCACCAACTGGCAGCGCTTCAGTGAGGTCACCCTGCCGCTGCTGCTGCCCGGCATCATCGGCGTGGCGCTGTTCGGCTTCACCCTGTCGTATGACGAGCTGGCGCGCACCGCCCTCACCGCCGGCAGCCAGAACACCCTGCCGCTCGAGATCTGGGCGATGACCACCACCATCACCTCGCCGACGCTCTATGCCGTAGGCGCCGTCACGACGGTAGTGTCGTTCATCGTCATCATCACCGCCCTGACCTCGATCGCGGCCATCCAGCGTCGTCGGGCGCGCGGCAAGCAGGTGGAGTAGCCCAATGTCCGACAAGAAGGGGGTCGAGGCAACCGGCAGCGGCGAGGTCGTGGTCGCCAGCGTCACCAAGCGCTTCGCCGAGACGGTCGCGGTGCGCGACCTCAGCCTCACAATCCCGCACGGCGCCTATTGCTGCCTGCTGGGGCCGAGCGGCTGCGGCAAGACGACGATCCTGCGCATGATCGCCGGCCACGAACGGCCGACCACCGGCGATATCCGGATCGGCGGCCGCTCGGTGATCGGCCTGCCGCAGATGGAGCGCGGCACGGCGATGATGTTCCAGAGCTACGCCCTGTTTCCCCATCGCAGCGTGCTCGACAACGTGGCCTTTGCACTCAAGATGCGCGGCGCGGGCTTGAGCGAACGCCACGCCAAGGCGCGCGAGCTGATAACCAAGGTGCAGCTCGAGAGCTTCGCCGACCGGCTGCCCGCCCAGCTCTCCGGCGGCCAGCAGCAGCGCGTGGCGCTGGCCCGCGCGCTGATCACCAACCCGCGCGTGCTGCTGCTCGACGAGCCGCTGTCGGCGCTCGACGAGTATCTCCGCCTGCGCATGCGCGGCGAGCTGCGCCGCGTCCAGAAGGAGCTCGGCATCACCTTCATCCATGTCACCCACACCCAGCTCGAGGCGATCGCGGTGGCCGACACGGTGGTGGTGATGGCGCAGGGCCGCATCGAGCAGGCGGCCAGCGCGCGCGACATCTTCGTCGCCCCCAGGAGCGCCTACGTGGCGCGCTTCGTCGGCGGCCAGAACGTGCTCGTGGGCAGCGTCGAGAACGTGATGAACGGCACGGCCGCCGTCGCCAGCCCGACCGGCGCCCGTTTCGCCTTCCCCGTGGGCGATCTGCGGCCGCCGCGCGGCGCCAAGCTTTACGGCTCGATCCGCCGCGATCGTATCGTCGTCGAGAAGGTCGCACCGGGCGCCAAGCCGGCGGCCGCGCTCAACAGCGTGACGGGCGAGGTCCACACGCTGGAAAACCAGGGCTCGTACGTGAAGGTGACCCTCGATATTGCCGACAACGAGGAGTTCGTCGCCAACATGGCGGACGAGACCTTCTTCGCCAGCCCACTCGACATCGGCGACAAGGTCATTGCTCGCTGGTCGGCCTCCGACGTCAACCTGCTCGACGACGGCCTGCCGCAACCCGACCACGCGCCGGCCCGCGGCGCGGCGGCAGCTGGTTAATCTCCCTCCCCAGCTTTGCTGGGGGGTGTCCGCGCAATCGCGGACGGAGGTCGTGAGTCGCCATACTGGGGGCCTTTGACCCCTCCGTCACCAGTGCGACTTTCGAGCTTCGCTCGAAAGCGCATAGACGGCGACACCTCCCCAACAGAGTCGGGGAGGAGGATCGTCACGCCACCGCCTTCAGCCTCCCCTGCCGGCTCTTCATCAGCGGCTGGATGTGCTGACCGAACTGCTCCATGCCGATCAGGAAATCGTCGAAGGTGAGCATGATGCCCTTGGTCGCGGGCACGGTCGCCACCTCGTCGAGCATGCGGGCGATCGAGGCGTAGGAACCGACCAGGGTGCCCATGTTGAAGTTGATGGCGCCTTCGGGAGTGGAGATGGCCTTGGCGGTGCCGCCCTCGGCGGCGTTGGGATCGGCGTTGGCCTGGCCCGACATCCACGACAGCGCGCCCATGTCCGCGCCCTCGTTGTACTTGCGCCACTTGGCCATCGCCGCCTCGTCGGTCTCGTCGGCGATCACCATCATCAGCACGTAGTTGCCGACGTCGCGGCCGGTCTTGGCGGCCGCCGCCTGCATGGCGAGGTTGGTCGGCGTGTGCGCGGTCGGCGTGTTGACGCCCTTGCCCAGGGTGAAATTGTAGTTGCCGTAGGTGGCGCCGAATTCCATGCCGCGCGGGCTCTGGCCGGCGCAGACGATCTTCATGTCGGCCTGCGGACGCGGGCTGAGCTTGCAGTCGGTCATCTGGAAGTAGTCGCCCTTGAAGTCGGAAGAGCCTTTCTCCCACAGCTCGCGCAAGATGGTGACGTACTCGGTGCTGTAGTCGTAGCGCTTGGCGAAGTGCGCCTCGCCCGGCCACAGGCCCATCTGCTCGTACTCGTCCTTGGCCCAGCCCGAGACGATGTTGACGCCGAACCGGCCGCCCGAGATCGAATCGATGGTCGAGGCCATGCGCGCCACGATTGCCGGCGGGATGGTCAGCACGGCGACCGAGGCGTAGAGCTGGATGCTCTTGGTCACAGCCGCCAGGCCGGCCATCAGGGTGAACGATTCCAGGTTGTGGTCCCAGAACTCGCTCTGTCCGCCGAAGCCGCGCAGCTTGATCATCGACAGGGCAAAATCGAGCCCGTATTGCTCGGCCTTCAGCACGATCTGCTTGTTGAGCTCGAACGTCGGCATGTATTGCGGCGACGTCGTCGAGATCAGCCAGCCGTTGTTTCCGATCGGAATGAACACGCCAATATCCATCTAACGCTCCTGTACGCCGGGGGCGGGGTCGCTCGCGGGGGTGCAGCAAGCAGCATGCCACCCCGGGGGACGTCGCGTCGCCCCTTGGCGCCCCCTTGCGCCACCCCTTGCGCCATTGGGGGCCGGAGGCCACATTGCAGGCAACGTCTATTCCCCCCGTTCGAGGACCCATGGAACCGATGCTGAAGGGCGCCGCGCCCCAGGCTGCCCCCGCCGATCTCATAAAGGACAGCGATCAGACCAAGTTCGCCAAGGACGTGCTGGAAGCCTCACGCACCGTGCCGGTGATCGTCGATTTCTGGGCGCCCTGGTGCGGCCCCTGCAAGCAGCTCCAGCCGGCCATCGAGAAGGTCGTCAAGGCGGCCAAAGGCGCGGTCAAGCTGGTCAAGATCAACATCGACCAGAATCAGATGCTGGCCCAGCAGTTGCGCATCCAGTCGATCCCGGCGGTCTATGCCTTCTTCGGCGGACGGCCGGTCGACGGCTTCATGGGCGCGGTGCCGGAGAGCCAGGTCAAGCAGTTCGTCGATCGCCTGGTGCAGGCGACCGGCGGCCCGGCGGGCGAAGGCGGCGGCGACGAGATCGCCGAGCTGATCGAGCACGCCAAGGCGGCGGTGGCGCAGAACGATTTCGACCTGGCGGCACGCATCTACAGCGAGATCCTGGGCGCCGAGCCGACCAATGTCGCGGCGCTTGCCGGCATGGCGCGCTACCACGTGCAGGCCGGCGACCTCGAGCAGGCCCGCGAGCTCCTGGGCCAGGTCGAGGCCAAGGACAAGACCAACGCCGAAGTGGTCGCCCTGCTGGCCGAGATCGACCTCGCCGAGAAGGCCAAGGAGGCCGGCCCGATCGGTGATCTGCAGGCCAAGGCCGCGGCCGATCCCAAGGATTTCCAGGCCCGGCTCGATCTCGCCCTCGCCTACTGGGCGGGCGACAAGCGCAAGGAGGCGATCGACGAGCTGCTCGCCATGATCAAGGCCGATCGCAAGTGGAACGAGGAGGCGGCGCGCCAGCAGCTCCTCAAGTTCTTCGAGGCGCTGGGCTTCACCGATCCCCTCGCCGTCGACGGCCGCAAGCGGCTCTCGACCATCCTCTTTTCCTGAGTTGTCGCGCCGCAGCCCCTTCGAGCCGAGCTTCGAGCAGCTGCCCGAGACGCTGCCGATCTTCCCGTTGTCGGGCGTGCTGCTGCTGCCCGGCGGCCGGTTGCCGCTCAACATCTTCGAGCCGCGCTACCTCGCCATGGTGTTCGAAGCTCTGGCCGGCCATCGCATGATCGGCATGGTGCAACCCATGCAGCCCGGCGGCTATGCCGGCGACGGGCTGCCGACTGGTGACGGCGGCCGCCCGCCGGTGCACAAGGTCGGCTGTGCCGGCCGCATCGTGAGCTTCAGCGAGACCGAGGACGGCCGCCTGCTGCTGGCGCTGGCCGGCGTCTGCCGCTTCGAGGTCGGCCGGGAGCTCGACCCGGCACAGGGCGGCTACCGCCGCGTCTCGGCTCTGTTCTCGCGCTTTCGCGCCGACCTCGACCATGCCGAGGAGGCGGTCGAGCTCGACCGCGAGCGCATGATGGCGGCACTCGCCGCCTTCTTCCGCGGCCGCAACCTGTCGACCGACTGGGACGCCGTGAAGAAGGCGGCGGATTCCAACCTGGTGACCTCGCTGTCGATGGTCCTGCCGTTCGGCCCGGCCGAGAAGCAGGCGCTGATCGAGGCGGCCGACAGCTCTGCGCGCGCCAAGCTCCTGGTCGCCCTGCTCGAGATGAGCGCGTTCGGATCGTCGGAGACGCCGCCGCGGCGGACCAACTGACGGTCCCGAACCACGCATGGTATGATCGGGGCACCATGACAGATCAGCCGGACGAACCTGCCCCGCCGCGGCGCGCCGGGGTGGACCCCAAGCTCCTGGAAATCCTGGTGTGCCCGGCATCGCACGGACCGCTGGAATACGACGCCGCCGCCGGCGAGCTGATCAGCCGCAAGGCCGGCCTCGCCTATCCCATCCGCGATGGCATCCCGATCATGCTGGTGAGCGAGGCGCGGGTGATCAGGGACGTGCCGTGAGCGCGGACGCCAGGTTCCCCAAATCGGCGCCCGACGAGGGCGGCTACGATGCCGAGACGGCGCCGTGGCCGACCGAGCTGCGCCTCATGAGGGAAGAAGCGAAGCTCGAGATCGAGTTCTCCGACGGCCGCAGCTTCGCGCTGCCCGCCGAGTATCTGCGCGTCGAGAGCCCGTCGGCCGAGGTGCAGGGCCACGGACCCAGCCAGAAGCAGATCGTCGCGGGCCGCCGCCGGGTGAAGATCACCGCCGTCGAGCCGGTCGGCCACTACGCCGTGCGCATCGTGTTCGACGACGGCCACGACAGCGGCATCTTCAGCTGGTCGTACCTGCGCGAGCTCGGCGAGGAGCAGGCCGAGCGCTGGGCCGCCTATCAGACCAACCTGCAAACGCGCGGGCTGAGCCGAGACCCTTGAGGACATGAGGCCCTGACGCCATGAAGATCGTCATCGCGGGCGCCGGCATCGGCGGGCTCACCGCCGCCATGTGCCTGAAGCGCGCCGGTTTCGACGTCGCCGTCTACGAGGCGGTAAGCGAGCTGCGGCCGCTCGGCGTCGGCATCAACATCCAGGCCGGCGCGGTGCGCATCCTGAGCAGCCTCGGCCTCGAGCCCGAGTTGGCCGCCACCGCGATCGAGACGCGCGAGCTGCGCTACGCCAATCGCCATGGCCAGACCATCTGGGCCGACCCGCGCGGCCGCCATGCCGGCCTGCCATGGCCGCAATTCTCGATCCATCGCGGCGAGTTGCAGATGATCCTGCTGCGCGCAGCCCAACGCATGCTGGGCGACGGGGCGATCCGTTTCAGCCGACGCATCGCCGGCTTCGAGCAGAAGGGCAGCAAAGTCGCCGCCCGCTTCGTCGATCGCGACGCCGCGGCAGCCGAGACGGTCGAGGCCGACCTGCTGATCGGCGCCGACGGCATCCATTCGGCGGTGCGGGCGCAATTCCATCCCAACGAAGGGCCGCCCAGATGGCAGGGCATCCTGATGTGGCGCGGCGTCACCGTCGGCAAGCCGTTCCTCGGCGGCAACACCATGGTGCAGGCCGGCCATCACACCCAGAAATTCGTCTGCTACCCGATCAGCCGCGGACACGCCGAGCGCGGCGAGGCGCTGATCAACTGGATCTGCGATCTCCATATGGGCGACGGCGCCATGCTGCCGCGCGAGGACTGGAACCGACCCGGCAAGCTCGCCGACTTCCTGCCGCGCTTCGAGGGCTGGAAGTTCGACTGGCTCGACGTGCCTGACGTGATCCGCAACGCGCACGCGATCTTCGAATTCCCCATGGTCGATCGCGATCCGCTGCCGGCCTGGTCGCACGGCCGCGTCACCCTGCTGGGCGATGCCGCTCATCCGATGTATCCGATCGGCTCGAACGGCGCCTCGCAGGCGATCTTCGACGGCGAGGCGATCGCGCAGGAGCTCAGCGCCGGCAGCGACCCGGAAGCCGCGCTCGAGCGCTACGAGCAGCGCCGCCTGCCGCCGACCGCGCGCATCGTCGACAGCAACCGGCGCAAGGGCATCGATATCATGCTCGACATCGTCGAGCAGCGCGCGCCGCAGGGCTTCGCTTCGCTCGACGCCGTGCTGCCGCCCGAAGAGCTCGAGAAGATCGTCGCCGACTACAAGCGCCTCGCCAGCCAGGACCGCGAGACGCTGCTCAAGCTGGCGGCAACGCAGTCGGCGTGAGCTCATATTCTTCCGGACCGCGCGCGTCGCGCGCGCATCATGAGCGCGCGAGACGCTGCTGCGCGTGTGACGCGCTCACGCGGTCCGGCAGAACATGACTCTGGGACGGGCGATTGCCACCGTCGGCGGGTTCACGCTGCTGAGCCGCGTCGCGGGCTTCGCGCGCGACGTCGTGCTGTCGGCGATGCTCGGCTCCGGCGCCCTCGCCGACGCCTTCATCGTCGCCTTCAAGCTGCCGAACTTCTTTCGCCGCCTGTTCGCCGAGGGCGCCTTCTCGGCCGCCTTCGTGCCGCTGTTCGCGCGCGAGCTGGAGGCCCATGGCCGCGAGCAGGCCATCACCTTCGCCCGCCAGGCGCATGCGGCGCTGCTGCTGGTGCTGCTGCCGTTCACGCTGCTGCTGATCCTGTTCATGCCCGGCGTGGTGACGGTGCTGGCGCCCGGCATGCGCGACGAACCGGCGACGTTCGCGCTTGCCGTCGAGTTCGGCCGTATCACCTTTCCCTACCTCCTGTTCATCTCGCTCACCTCGCTCTATGGCGGCGTGCTGAACAGCATCGAGCGCTTCGCCCACGTCGCGGCGACGCCGATCCTGCTCAACCTGGCGCTGATCGGCGCGGTGCTGGGCCTCACCCCGTTCCTGCCCAACAGCGGTTACGCCGCCTCGATCGGGGTTGCCGTCGCCGGCCTGCTGCAATGGCTGTGGCTGCTGATCGCCTGCGCCCGCGACGGCGTCGCCCTCACCCTGGTGCGGCCCCGCTGGACCGAGCGTGTGGCGAGGCTCGTGAAGCTCGCCACGCCGGTGGCGATCGGCGGCGGCGTGCAGCAGGTCAGCACGATGCTCGACGTCGTCTGGGCCTCGTTGCTGCCCGTCGGCACGATCTCCGCGCTGTTCTACGCCGACCGCCTCGCACAATTGCCGCTCGGCGTGGTCGGCATCGCCATCGGCACCGCTCTGCTGCCATTGCTGGCGCGCCAGCTGCGCGCCGGCGAGGTGCGCTCGGCAATGGCCAATCAGAACCGCGCGCTCGAAGTCGGCCTGCTGCTCAGCCTTCCCGCGGCGGCCGCGCTGTGGCTGCTGGCCGATCCGTTGATCCGCGTGCTGTTCCAGCGAGGCCAGTTCGGACCAGAGGATACCTGGCGCACCGCGGGGGCACTCGCGGCCTTCGCCATCGGCCTGCCCGCCTTCGTGCTGGTCAAGGTCCTGACACCGGGCTTCTTCGCCCGCGAGGACACCAAGACGCCACTCTACATCGCGACCACGGCGATCGTCGTCAACATCGTGCTCAACATCGTCTTTCTCTACGGCACGAGCCTGGCTCATGTCGGCATCGCGCTCGCCTCCTCGCTGTCGGGCTGGCTGAACGCCGCGCTGCTCGCCGTCGTGCTGCGGCGACGCGAGCAATGGGTGCCCGACAATCGGCTGGCATCGCGCACGCTGCGCATCGCCATCGCGACCGCCGCGATGGGGGCCGCACTGTGGTTCGGCGTGAGGCTGCTCGCCGCCGAGCTTGCGCACAACGACCTCGCCGGCGGTGCCGCGCTGGTCGGCCTCTGCGTCGTAGGCGCCGTCGTCTACGGCGCGCTGGGGGCGCTGATCGGCGTCGTCAGGCTGTCCGAGCTGCGCTTCCTCGTGCGCAGGCCCGCTGGCGCCAGTTTGGCCGGCGGCGTCAGACCAGCCGACCCAGACGGACAACCGTGACGCCGGCGCGCAGCGGCCGGTTGGACGACGGCATGACCAGCACGCAATTGTCGTAGGGCGTCGTCACCGGCTCGCCATCGTCGTGGCCCAGCACAGTGCCGGCCTTCTCGATCACTTCCTGGCCCTCGAACGCGCGCACCGATTGGTAGTTGCCGCGCTTGGTCGCCACCGCATGCGTGACCTCGACCACCCGCTGCCTGGCCGGCGTGGGCTGGCGCCAGCCGGCCGGCAGAGCGGCGGCATCGACCACGCCGGTCTCGGCCAGGAAGCGCGCCGTCACGTCCTTGGCGACCACCACCGACGAGGCGCGCCAATGCTGACCGGTCTCGATCAGCAGCGCGTTCTTGGGGCTCTTCGGATCGCCGAAGCCGCCATAGTCGCGCATGCGCATGCCGGCGGCGTGGCCCGCGTCGCATATGATATCGACCGGCGTGCCGACCCGGCGCGCGAAGGCCACGCCCTTGTCGAGCGGGCCGGACAGCATCAGCGGCACGCAGTCGTCGTGCATCGAATGCAGGTCGAGCAGCAGGTCGGCGCGCTCGACGAACGGCTTCACGACCAGGGCGCGCTTCATCTCCGCCGTCGTCGCCGGCTGGTCGAGGCGGCCCCATACGCGATTGAAATCCTCGTCGATCAGGCGCGACTTGAACGGCGTCCTGGCGTCGAAGCTCTGGTAGGCGCCGATATTGTTGAACGCGAAGATCAGCGTACCCTGGCGCGGCGCCAGGCCGGCCGTCAGCAGCGCATCGACCACCACCGCGCCCGACACCTCGTTGCCATGGGTCAGCGCCGTCACCATCACCGTCGGCCCGGGCTTGCCGCTTTCCTTCACATGGATGTAGGGCGCCGCCCCCGCCTCCCAGCGGCGGAGGTCGGGAAAGTCGAATTCGATTGGCGGATTGTCGGCGGACATGGATGAGACCACAGCGAACTGAGTGAAGGGCGACTACGCTACTATGACCAGGCGAGCCTGCCTACCATTTGGCGGTGACGGCTCAGGGGTCGGGTTCCTGCAGCCAGGTCGGAACCGGCTTCCCGCTCACCCCGATTTGGCTCGCCGGATTCGCTTCCTGAGACTCGCGAAGTAGGCGTCATCGGCCACCGCCGTCGTCGCTGACGTGGCCCCGTCGAGCAACATCTTGCGCAAGCCTTGGCGATCCTGATCACCACGGATCGAGGCACGGACATACTCGCAGCTGGTGCCGTAGCCCCGTCGAGCGACCTGCTCGTCGACGAATTCCCCGAGCTTATCCGGGAGGGAGAGGTTCATCGGGCCCACGACCCCAATGGTGGGGCCATGGCAAAATTTGGCAAGGCAGGCGCGCCTCAGGCCTCCCGGTACCAGCTCGCGAGGTTGAAGGTGTTGTTGTCCCAGCCGCTCAGCTCGACGACGAGCTTGTCCTTCACGGCGGCGACGCCGAGCCGGGCCACCACCGGGATCACGACGTTGTTGTTGATGACCAGCTCGTTCAGCTTGATGAACATGGCAGCGCGCTTGATCGGATCGAGCTCGACCTGCGCCGCCTTGTGGATGTCGTCGTATTCCTGGTTCTGCCAGCGCGTGATGTTGCGGCCCTGCCACTTGTTGGCCTTGCTGGCCGCCTCCCACGAGCAGAACTGGCGCATGAAGACTTCAGGGTCCGGCTGCTGCGGCCCATTGTTGTACATCTGCAGGTCGGCGTAGAAATGCGGGTAGGTGTCGGGGTTCGCGACGTCCGACGAGAAGAACACCGACGCCACCACCGCCTTGACCTCGATGTCGATGCCGGCCTTCTGACAGGCCTGCTTGACGATCGCCTGGTTCTTCTGCCGCGGCTGGTTGATCGAGGTCTGGTAGACGAACTTGAGCTTCTTGCCGTCCTTCTCGCGAATGCCGTCGGCGCCTTTCTTCCAGCCCGCCTTCTCCAGGACGTCATTGGCCTTGTCGATGTTGAACTCGTACTTGGTGGTCTTCGAGCGGAAGCGCTCGGGATTGTTGAAGAAGTTCGGCGTCGCCACGCCGGTGCGGCCATAGATGTGCTTTTCGACCGAATCCTTGTCGACCAGCAAGGCCAGCGCTCGGCGCACCGCCGGATCGCTCAGCGTCGGATGCGTGGTCTTGAGACTCGAGCGCTCGCCGTCGACTTCGGTCCACGGATCGCGCGTATTGAGCTGGATATGCTCGATGCCGCCGCCCTTGGTCAGAATGACCCGGCCCTTGCCGCCCTTCTCGAGCCGCTGGAGAATCTCGTCCTCGACCTGCATGTTCCAGCCGAAGTCGAACTCGCCGGTCTGCAGCACCGCGCGCGCCGCTGACACCGCATCGCCGCCGCCCTTCATCTCGATGGCGTCGAAATAAGGCTTGTTGTCCTGGTGATAGTCGGTGTTGATGACGCCGGTCACCAGGTCGCCGGGCTTGAAGTCCTTGAACTTGTAGGGGCCGGTGCCGACCGGCTTGAGGTTGGTCGGCGCATCGCGCGATTTCTCGCCGGTGAAGTCGGCGAACAGGTGCTTGGGAATGATGCAACCGGCCGCGGCGACGAAGGTGTCGGCCCAGAACGGCGTCGGCGCGGTGAACTTCACCACGACCGTGTGGTCGTCGACCTTCTCGACCATGACGTCCTTGTAGGAGCCGCTGGTCAGCGTGGCGGTCGCTGGATTGCGCGAATACTCCCAGGTGAAGACGACGTCGTCGGCCGTGAACGGCTTGCCGTCGTGCCACTTCACGCCTTTCTTCAGCTTCCAGGTCACCGACTTGCCGTCGGCGGCCAGCGTGCCGTCCTCGCGCCCCGGTATGGTCTCCGCCAGGATGGGCCGCAGGTTGCCTTCGGCGTCCCAGGCCGCCAGCGGCTCGTAGAACACACGCGAGCCGTCCTGATCCTTGGTGCCGGTCGCGAAGTGCGGATTGAGCAGGGTCGGGCCCTGCCACCACAGCACCTTCAAGAGGCCGCCACCACCGCGCTTGGTCGGTGTGTAGGCGGGTCGCGACTGCGCCATGGCCACGCCCGACAGAGCGAGAAGCTGGTTGGCGAAAGGCGCGGCAAGTCCCACTGCCGCCATGCGTTTCACGAAAGCGCGGCGCGATGTCGTGCCCGCCTTCACCTGATCCAACAGACCACGCAAGTCACGTTCGTGCATCGGATGCCCTCCCATCCAACTGTCGAAACCGTCCCTGGACGCTCCTGCCATCCTGCAAGATGCGTGCAAACGCGATGGGAACAGGCCCGGCGGGCGGCGTCAACACCCGACGCCAGCCCCCTTCGGCGGAACGCTCTCAGGCCTCCCGAAACCAGCTCGCCAGGTCCCAGGTGTTGGTGTCCCAGCCGCTCAGCTCGGCGGTGAGCTTGTTGCTGACGGCGCTGACGACGGGACGGGCGACCACGGGGATGACGACATGGTCGTTCACGACCATCTCGTTCAGCTTGATCAGCAAGGCCGCCCGCTTGATCGGATCGAGCTCGATCTGCGCCGCCTTGAAGATGTCGTCGTATTCCTTGTTCACCCAGCGCGTGACGTTGCGGCCCTGCCACTTGTTGGCCTTGGTCGCGACCTCCGCCGACAGGAACTGGCGCAGGAACACGGCGGGATCCGGCTGCTGCGGCCCATTGTTGTACATCTGCAGGTCGGCGTAGAAATGCGGGTAGGTGTCGGGGTTCGCGACGTCCGACGAGAAGAACACCGACGCCGTCACCGATTTGATCTCGATGTCGATGCCGGCTTTCTGGCAGGCCTGCTTGACGATCGCCTGGGTCTTCTGGCGCGGCTGGTTGATCGAGGTCTGGTAGACGAACTTGAGCTTCTTGCCGCCCTTTTCGCGGATGCTGTCGGCGCCCCTCTTCCAACCAGCCTTCTCGAGGACCTCGTTGGCCTTGTCGACGCTGAATTCGTACTTGGTGGTCTTCGAGCGGAACTTCTCCGGATTGTAGATGAAGTTCGGGGTCGCGCGGCCGGTACGGCCGTAGATGTATTTCTCGACCGAGTCCTTGTCGACCAGCAGAGCCAGCGCCTGGCGTACCGCCGGATCGGACAGGGTCGGGTGCTTGGTCTTGACGCTCGAGCGCTCGCCGTCGACCTCGGTCCACGGGTCGGTGGTGTTGAGCTGGATGTGCTCGATGAAGCCCGCATCGTTGATCACGACACGACCTTTGCCGCCCTTCTCGAGCCGCTGGAGGATCTCGTCCTCGACTTGCATGTTCCAGCCGAAGTCGAACTCGCCGGTCTGCAGCACCGCGCGCGCCGCCGACACCGCATCGCCACCACCCTTCATCTCGATGGCGTCGAAGTAGGGCTTGTTGTCCTGGTGATAGTCGGTGTTGATGACACCGGTCACCATGTCGCCCGGCTTGAAGTCCTTGAACTTGTAGGGGCCGGTGCCGACCGGCTTGAGATTGTTCGGCGCCTCGCGCGACTTGTCGCCGACATAGTCGGCAAACAGGTGCTTGGGAATGATCATGCCGGTCGGACCGATGAAGGCATCGGCCCAGAACGGCGTGGGCTCCTTGAACTTGACGGTCACGGTATGCGTGTCGACCTTCTCGACCGTGATGTCGGTGTAGACGCCGCTGGTGACGGCCGCTGTCGCCGGATTGCGCGCGTATTCCCAATTGAAGACGACGTCGTCTGCCGTGAAGGGCTGGCCGTCGTGCCATTTCACGCCCTTCTTCAGCTTCCAGGTCACCGACCTTCCGTCGGCCGCCAGCGTGCCGTCCTCGCGCCCGGGGATCGACTCCGCCAGCAGGGGCCGAAGGTTGCCGTCCTGGTCCCAACCGGCCAGCGGCTCGTAGAACAGGCGCGAGCCATCCTGGTCCTTGGTGCCGGTCGCGAAGTGCGGATTCAGCAGCGTCGGCGCCTGCCACCACAGCACCTTCAGCATCCCACCGCCGCCGCGCTTTGTCGGCTTGTAGACCGGGCGCGACTGCGCCATCGCCACACCGGAGAACGCCAGCAACTGGTTGGCCAGCGGCGCCGCGAGCCCGACCGCCGCCATTCGGCGCAGGAATGCCCGCCTGGACACCTTGCCCGCCTTCACCTGCCCGATCAGATGATGCAAACGAGCTTCATTCATCAAATATCCTCCCTGCAAGAGTCGCCCTGAGCTCGACTCTGTCCCGTATCACGCTCCCGCTATCCTGCAAGATGCGTGCAAGCCGCGATGGAAACAGGCCCGGTCGGGCCCGTCAACGACGGCCAATTCACGTACAGAGTCACACGATTTCTTGTCATTCGTGCGGCCAGGGCCCGCCTTGATTCCGGCCCCATCCTGCGCCATACGACCCCGCCCTTGCCTTCCACCGGCGGGGTGCGCGGAGGTCCAAACCCCGTGCCCTTCCACAGTGAGCGGAGTCCACATCCATGCCTGACGCCCTGTCTCCGGCGCCCAACACGCATCTGGCGCCCTACACTGCGCGTGGCCTCAAGGGGCGCATCCTGAGCGGCGTGCAGCCGACCGGCAATCTCCATCTCGGCAATTATCTCGGCGCGATCCGCAACTTCGCGCGCCTGCAGCACGACTACGAGTGCCTCTATTGCGTCGTCGACCTGCACGCCATCACCCAGCCGCAGGATCCCAAGCTGCTCGCCGCTCAGACGCGCGAGATCGCCTCGGCCTTCCTGGCCGCCGGCGTCGACGGCAAGAAGCAGATCATCTTCAACCAGTCGATGGTGCCGGCGCACGCCCAGCTCGCCTGGGTGTTCAATTGCGTGGCCCGTGTCGGCTGGATGAACCGCATGACCCAGTTCAAGGAGAAGGCGGGCAAGGATCGCGAGAACGCCTCGCTCGGCCTCTACGCCTATCCGGCGCTGATGGCCGCCGACATCCTGATCTACAAGGCGACGCACGTGCCGGTCGGCGAGGACCAGAAGCAGCACCTCGAACTGACGCGCGACATCGCCATCAAGTTCAACAACGACTTCAACGCGCCCGACTTCTTCCCGATCACCGAGCCCTTGATCTTCGGCGAGGCGACGCGCGTGATGAGCCTGCGCGACGGCACCAAGAAGATGAGCAAGTCCGATCCGTCGGACTATTCGCGCATCAACCTGACCGACGACGCCGACGCGATCGCCCAGAAGATCCGTCGCGCCAAGACCGACCCGATGCCGATGCCGGAAACCGTCGCCGATGCCGAGAAGCGGCCTGATGCCGACAACCTGCTGGGCATCTACGCGGCGCTGGCCGACCACGACAAGCCGACTGTCGTCGCCGAGTTCGCCGGCAAGCAGTTCTCGGAATTCAAGGCGGCGCTGACCGAGCTCGCGGTCGTCAAGCTGGGTCCGGTCGGTGCGGAGATGCAGCGCCTGATGAAGGATCCTGGCCACGTCGACGCCGTGCTGCGCGACGGGGCCGCGCGGGCGGCCGCGCTGGCCGAACCGATCCTCGCCGAGGTCTACCGGACGGTGGGCTTCCTGAAGCCGTAGTGCATTCGGCGTCTTTCGGTCTCCTCCCCGACGCAGTTGGGGAGGAGAAGCTCACCCTTCCATCCGGGTCAGCGCCCACTTCACTGTGATGCCTTCCATCGGCACCTGGCCGACCAGCACGATCTGCTCGGTGCGGCGCACGCGGCCTATTTCGCCGAGATAGATGCTCTCGGCCAGGCCCATGCCGGCGCCGGAGGCGCGCAACCGCCAGCCGCGGCCGCTGGGCAGGCGCATCAGCACCGCCTGGCCGCTCTGCGCCAAGGTCGCCTTCACCGCCGGATGGAGGTGGAAACGGATGATGAAGCGGCGGTCGGGCAGCGTGACCGGACGGCCTTCGGGGCCGGCGAAGCTGTCCTCGCCACGCAGGTCGCCGCCATCGGCCGACAGCCACAGCCGGCGGCGATGGACGATGCCATAGAGCGAGCGATAGCCGTCGTGGCACATGTCGAGCCACTGCGCGCCGTCGGAATCGGCGCGATCGACCAGCACATTGCCGGCGCGATACTCGAGCGACCCGTGATTGGTGATCTCGCTCGAGTTGGTGTCGTCGACCACCGCGGTGCTGTGCGCCGCCGTGTAGCGCATGAAGTGGCGCCATTCGCGCGCGGCGCCGGGATAGGTGCCGCAATTTACGACCAATCGCTCGTGCGCCGCGCTCATCTCGAACGACAGCGTTCCGGCATGGGCGATGCCGTCCATGCCGCGGCCCGGCGGGCTGCCCGAATCGGCGATCACCAGCGAAGTGCCGGCGGCGAGGCGCTGGAAGCCGCTGACCACGGCCGATTTCGGCGCCGGCTCGCTCGAGCCGGAGCGCGCCAGCACCAGATCGATCAGCGTGCGATCGCCTTCCCAGGCGCCGTTGAACAGGGCGAGGCCGCCGTCGCCGTGGCGGAAGAAGCGCAGCATGGGCGCCAGGCGATCGATCGCGGCGACGAGCTCGGCCGGCGCGCGGCGCTCCGCCGAGGCGAGTGCCGTCCGCACGTCGACCAGATGACGCAGCACGGTGAGCTGAAGATGCGGCGCGCGCTCGGCGACGATGCCGTCGTGCAGCACGTAGCGCTTCACGAACTTCGCCAGCCGCGTCAGCGACTGCTCGAGGCTGCGCTCGAACGACCGCCCGTCGCGCAGGAAGGCGAGGTCGGCGAAGATCAGCGCCTTCAACGCCGCGACCGCGTCGTGCCCGACCAGGCCGGCGCGCAGGGCGCGCTTGAGATGGGTGCGCTGGCGGGCCAGCGAGAAGACGAAGCGGGCGGCAAAACCCGGGTCGGCCGCGGCCGCCATCCAGTCGTAGTGGCGGATCCACGACACCATGCGCTCGGCCAGCACGTCGCGCCGCCAGGTGACCGGCGACCACCGCCATTCCTGGTTGGTCCAGTCGTCGACCAGGCGGACCGCCAGCGACGCCGCCGCGATGTCGCCCGAATCGCGCAAATCGCGCAGCCAGCCAAAGCCGTTCAGCGCTTCGAGCCAGAGCGGCGGCTCGCCGGCGCGTTGCCACGGCGGGTCGGGCGCTTCGGGCGCTACCGCGCCGACATGGCCGCGCGCTTGCAGCTCGCCGGCCAGCAGACGGTGCCCGATCGGCGGATCGCCGGGCCAATTGTCGGGCGCCACGGCAAAGAAGGTGCTCGGGCTGCCGTAGCCCAGGGTCATCGAATAGAGGCGGGAGCCGAACAGCCAGCGCGGGACCGCCCGGTTCTCGTCGGCCGGAGCCTCGATGGAGGCTTTTACCCGCCTGTCGGGGGTGGAGCGCAGCGGCCGATCGCCTGCTACCAAAGGATCACCTGGCCGTCGCACGTCTGAAGCAACCAGCGTCATCAGATTCTATTGTTTGGCCTGGCAGGGCTGCCACCGGGCGAGTGAGGGTCCAACCAGTTTACCCGACCGCGCAAGCCATGGCGATGCCTTGAAAAGATCCAAGCGGTGATACGCCGGCCTGGGGCCCAGGCCTTGAACCGGCTCACCGGCTCCCCAAATGGACTTGTCCAGGGAACGCCTGCTTGGGTTCCCGACCACTCGCTCTACGGAGGGGGGTTTCGTGAGTCGTATGCCGATCTTCAACTCGCCGCTGCTGCTGGGTTTCGACCAGTTCGAACGCACGCTGGACCGCCTCGCCAAGAGCGCAGAGGGATATCCACCCTACAATATCGAGCGGATCGGGGAGAACGGGCTGCGCATCACCCTGGCGGTCGCCGGATTCACGATCGACGATCTGGTGATCGAGCTGATCGAGAATCAACTCTCGGTACGGGGCAAGCAGACCGACGACGCGTCACGGGTCTTTCTCCATCGCGGCATCGCCGCGCGGCAATTCCAGCGGGCCTTCATGCTCGCCGACGGCATCGAGGTCACCGGCGCCCGTCTCGACAACGGCCTGCTGTCGATCGACCTGGTTCGGCCAGTCGTCGAGCCGCGTATCCGCACCATTCCGATCGATGCCGGCGCGAAGGGCCTGGGAGCCGCCGGCAACACCATCGTCATCGCCGCCCGGCGGGCGCGATAGGACGACGCTGCCAAGGAGGTAGCCATGGAAAACGAGCAGACCACTTTCACCCGTCTTGCTGACGATGCCTTTCTCAGCCTCGGCGCGCAGCAGATCGCCTACGTCAAAGCGATCAACCTGCCTGACGGCGCGAACGCGATCGGCATCTTCTCAGCCGACGGCAAGGCGATCGCCGCCGCGCCCTCGATCGAGATCGCCCAGGCGTTGATCCGCCAGCACGACCTCGAGCCGGCTCTGGTGCACTGAAAGGCGCTGCGCCTACGCAGCGCTCTGGGTCGGGATCGGCTCGATCAGGAGAGCGTAGAGCGCGTCGGCGCTATCGGTCGCTCGCAACTTGTCGACGAGCGTGCGGTCGCGCAGAAGGCGCGACACGCGGGCCAGGGCCTTGAGATGGTCGGCGCCCGCGCCTTCGGGCGCCACCAGGAGGAACACGATATCGACCGGCCGCTCGTCGATGGCGTTGAAGTCGATCGGGTGGACGAGCCTGGCGAACAGGCCCGACGGCTTGGCGATGGCCGGCAGGCGGCCGTGCGGAATGGCGATGCCGCCCCCGATTCCCGTCGAGCCCAGCCGCTCGCGCTCGAGCAGCCGATCGAACAGGCGGCGTTCATCGACCTTGAGCAAGGTGGCGACCCGACCGGACAATTCGGCCAGCAATGCCTTCTTGCTGGACGCCTTGACATTCGCCAGGACCGCGTCGGGGCCGGTCAGCAAATCGGCGATTTCCACAATGTCACCAATGGGTTAGCTAAGCAGGGACCGCGCGCACCCGGCGCGAGGTGCGCCCCTATAGTCGCCTCGACCGGGCGGGTCAAGCCGCGCCGCATGACCATCGGCTTGCCCGGTCAGTCGGCCGGACCCGCCAGCATCGGCGGCGCCAGGACAGGCCCCGACAGGGCGGGCGGCAGGCTGCGCGCCATGCCGAGACGGCCGAGACGGCGACGCTCGGCCGATGATGGAATGCGCATCGCCTCACGGTATTTCGCCACGGTGCGACGCGCGATTTCGATGCCCTCGTCCTTCAGCAGGTCGACGATACGATCGTCCGACAACGGGTGTTGCGCGTTCTCGCCGCCGACCAGATGGCGGATGCGCGAGCGCACCGACTCGGACGATACGGTCACCCCGGGGGTGCGCGCCGGCAGCGCCGAGGTGAAGAAGTACTTCAGCTCGAAGATGCCGCGCGGCGTGGCGATGTACTTGTTGGAGGTGACGCGGCTCACCGTGCTCTCGTGCAGTTCGGTGGCGACGGCGATGTCTCGGAGCACCAGCGGCCGCAGCGCGCTCACGCCGTGGCGGAAAAAGGCGTCCTGCTGGCGCACGATCTCGCGCGCCACCTTCAAGATGGTGGTGGCGCGCTGCTCCAGGGTCTTCACCAGCCAGTTTGCGGACTGGAAGCGCTCGGCGACGAAATCGCGATCCGGCTTGGCGCGGGCCCCCTTCATGAGGGTGGCGTGATAATTGCGGTCGACCAGCACCTTGGGCAGCGCCTCGGTGTTGAGCTCGATGTGCCAGCCATCCTCCCCGGTGTCGGGATCCTTGGCGGTTTGCAAGACAAGATCCGGTGCCACCGGCTGGATCGGCTCGAAGTCGAAAGCCTGGCCGGGTCGCGGATCCAGGGTGCGCAGCTCCGCCAGCATGTCGCGCAGATCCTCGTCGTCGACACCGCAGCGACGGCGGAGCTGGCTGAGCTCGCCGGCGGCGACGAGGTCGAGATTATCGAGCAACGCCTTCATCGCCGGATCGAGCCGGTTGCGCTCGGCGAGCTGAGCGCCCAGGCATTCCGCCACGGTCCGGGAGAACAGGCCAGCCGGTTCGATGCCGCGCAGCCGCGCCCACACCGCCTCGACCTGCGCCAGCTCCGCACCGACCGCCTCGGCAACAACAGCCGCCTCGAGACGACAGTAGCCCGATTCGTCGAGACCCTCGGCGAGCTTGAGCGCGATACGCCGCTCGGCTGGATCGGAAAACAGCATGTCGAGCTGCTCCAGGATGTAGGCCGCGAGCGAGCGCGGCCGGTCGGCGACGAAATCCAACGCGTCGGGTGTGTCTTCACGCTGGCCGGTACGGCTCGCCGCGCCATCGCCTCCGCGGTCGGCATGCTCGCGCGTCCAGCGTTCGTCGGCGTCGGCCAGCGCCGGCGCGGCGGCGGCGAGTGCCTCCGCCGTATCGGCCGGCGTATCGAGCACAGGCAGGTCGGTCTCGGCCGCCTGGCCGTCGTCGGCTGCCCCTTCGGTCAGAAGTGGATTCTTCTCGAGTTCCTGCTGAATGAAGGCCGCGAGCTCAAGGTGCGAAAACTGCAGCAGCTTGATGGCTTGCTGAAGTTGCGGCGTCATCGCCAAAGTCTGGCGTGACGTCAGGATGAGACTCGGACCAATACGCATTTTCGAACACCCCCGAAAGGCCGGTTAGACCTCCCCTATGGGATGTATAGCAAAAATTGTGCCAAAGTCCATCAGAAGTGATTCGGACGGGCGACCCAGACCAGGCCATGCCAGGGGGTTACGCCGTCTCGGACCACCGTGAAGTCGCGCGCGGGATCGCGTTGGAGGCCGAGCCGGGTCATGACGGCCTGCGATCTTAGATTGCCGGGCGCCGTATAGGAGAGGATCTCGCGCAAACCGGCGCGCCCGAAGGCGTCGGCGAGGGTCGCCGAGGCGGCCTCGGTAGCGTAGCCATGGCCCCAGGCCCGCCGGATGAAGCGCCAGCCGATCTGGCAATGCTTGCCGATCACATGTTCGTCGGGCTCGGGCGTCACACCTGTGTAGCCCAGGAACTCGCCGTCACGGGCGGAAACGACGGCCCAGCGCGAAAAACCGTGGCGGGCGAATGTCGCGACGTAGCGATCGAGCTTGGTATCGCTCGCGGCGCGATCGAACGTGCCGCCCAGATCGGCCATCACCTCGGGATCGGCATGCAAGGCGGCAAAGGCGTCGCGGTCGTCCTCCCGCCAGGGCCGCAGCCGCAAGCGGTGGGTCTCGATCATCAATGCTCGAAGATATCGACCTCGGGCCAGCCGGCGAGATCGAGGCGGGCGCGCGTCGGCAGGAAACGGAAGGCGGCGTGGGCCAGCTCGGTACGCCCCTCGCGCTCGAGCAGCGCGTCGAGCTTGGCCTTCAGGGCATGGAGATGGAGCACGTCCGAGGCCGCGTAGGTGAGTTGCTCGTCGCTGAGCGAGTCGGCGCCCCAGTCCGAGGTCTGCTGCTGCTTGGACAGATCGACGCCGACCAGCTCCTTGCAGAGGTCCTTGAGGCCGTAGCGGTCGGTGAAGGTACGGGTGAGCTTGGCGGCGATCTTGGTGCAGTAGACCGGCTCGCAGCGCACGCCGAGCGCGTGCTCGAGCACGGCGATGTCGAAGCGGCCGAAATGAAACAGCTTCAGGACGTCTCGATCCGCCAGAAGAGCGGCGAGCCGAGGGGCGCGGCAGGGACCCCGCGGCATCTGCACCAGGTGCGCATTGCCGTCGCCCGCCGAAAGCTGGACCAGGCAGAGCCGGTCGCGATGCGGATTGAGACCCATGGTCTCGGTGTCGATGGCGACACTCGAGCCGAACGAAAGTTCGGCGGGGAGATCGCCGCGATGCAGAGTGATGGCCATTTACCGGGTGTCCTGCACGCCCGGCATGGTGCCCAGGAGAAGACTCGAACTTCCACGCCTCGCGGCGCTAGTACCTGAAACTAGTGCGTCTACCAATTCCGCCACCTGGGCACGGCATGCGGGCTAGTGCGGGCGGTGAGTTAGGGCTCCGCCGCGCCGATGTCAACCGCAGCGCGCTTGCGCCGTAACGTCGATGGTTTATAGGCAGCTTCCATGAAGATCAGGCAGGTCACGATTTTCGGCGGCAGCGGCTTTGTCGGCCGGGCCATGGTGCGGGCGTTTGCGCAAAACGGCGTGCTGGTGCGCGTGGCGTGCCGTCGCATCGAGCTCGCCGAGCGGGTCAAGACGGCAGGCGACGTCGGCCAGGTCACGGTGATGCGGACCAACCTGCGCATGCCGCAATCGGTGGCCAACGCCGTTGCCGGGAGCCAGGCCGTGATCAATGCCTCGGGCATCCCCTTCCAGCGCGGCAGGCAGCGCTACCAGGAGGTCCATGTCGGGGGCGCGCGGGCGATCGCCGAGGCGGCCCGCGCCGCCGGCGTCGAACGGCTGATCCATATCTCCGGCATCGGCGCCGACCGGCGCAGCAGCACAAATCCCTACGTCCGCTCCAAGGTCGATGCCGAGGACGCCATCATCGCCGGCTTCCCGACCGCCACCCTGCTGCGCCCGAGCGTCGTGTTCGGGCCCGGCGATGTGATGTTCACCCGCCTCGCGAAGATCGCCGCCCAGGCGCCAATCGTGCCGATCGTCGGCAACGGGCGCGCCAAGGTGCAGCCGGTCTTCGTCGGCGACGTCGCCGAGGCGACCCTGGCGGCGCTCGAACGGCCCGAGACAGCCCGGAACGTATATGAGCTGGGCGGGCCGACCATCTATACCTACCGCGAGATCGCCGAGTTGACCCTGCGCGAGATCGACCGCCGCAAGCCGATCATCGGCGTTCAGGCCGGCCTGATGAAGATCGCCGGCTGGTTCGCCGAGTTCCTGCCCGTTCCGCCCCTGACCCATGACCAAGTCGATCTGCTGACCCACGACAATATCGTGCGGCCGGGCGCCAACAGCCTGGCGACCCTGGGCATCTCGCCGACGGCTGCCGAGGTCATCCTGCCGACCTACCTCGATCGCTTCCGCATCGGCGGCCGCTACAACCAGCACGCCCCGGCCTGACGGCCGTTTTGGCCAATGATTGTGCCCGCTGCAGTCGTGTGCTCCAAAATATTAGTCCCTAATGGAGACCATTATCGCATCTGACTGTAGCGTAAGTCGATTAAGCCGACATCCGATCGACTAATTAGGTCAATAATATTGACTATAATTCCGAACCATGACAAACCAACCTGGCAAACGCAGCTTTGGCGCGGGTAGTGCACGGGCCACGCCGCAAAATTTCCAGAGTAGTTCGCGGAGTCCCCATGGCCGAAAGGATGTTGAAGTTCGTCGGAACGTCGCAGGCCATGCCGGACAAGCGGGCAGCGGCAGAGCGGCGGCGCGATTTCGCCGAGATCTATGCCGGCTACGCGCGGGACAAGGCGGCCGAGCAGGCGGCGCGCTGTTCGCAGTGCGGCGTGCCGTTCTGCCAGATCCATTGCCCGCTCAACAACAACATCCCTGACTGGCTGAAGCTCACCGCCGAAGGCCGCCTCGAGGAGGCATATGAGCTGTCCTCGGCAACCAACAATTTCCCCGAGATCTGCGGGCGTATCTGCCCGCAGGATCGGTTGTGCGAGGGCAACTGCGTCATCGAGAAGGGCTTCGACTCGGTGACCATCGGCTCGGTCGAGAAGTTCATCACCGACACTGCCTGGAGCCAGGGCTGGGTGAGGCCGATCAGGCCGCGGCGCGAGCGGCGCGAGAGCGTCGGCATCGTGGGCGCCGGTCCGGCGGGCCTCGCAGCCGCCGAGCAGCTGCGCCGCAAGGGCTACCAGGTCACGATCTACGACCGCTACGACCGGGTCGGCGGTCTGCTGATCTACGGCATCCCCAACTTCAAGCTGGAGAAGGAGATCGTGCAGCGTCGCGAGGCCCTGCTGCGCGATTCGAAGGTCACGTTCGAGCTCGAATGCGATGTCGGCCGCGACATCCCGCTGGCCGAGCTGCGCGAGCGCCATGATGCCGTGCTGCTGGCGACGGGCGTCTACAAGGCGCGCGAGATCGCCGCCCCGGGCATCGGCCTGCCCGGCATCGCCGCCGCCTTGGACTATCTCACCGCGTCCAACCGCATCGGTCTCGGTGATCGGGTGCCAGCCTTCGACTCGGGCGCGCTCGACGCCAGGGGCAAGAACGTCGTCGTGCTCGGCGGCGGCGACACGGCCATGGACTGCGTGCGCACCGCGGTGCGCCAGGGCGCGCGCACGGTGAAGTGCCTGTACCGGCGTGACCGCGCCAACATGCCGGGCTCGCGGCGCGAGGTGAAGCATGCCGAGGAGGAAGGCGTCGAGTTCGTCTGGCTGACCGCGCCGCAGAGCTTCCTCGGCAAGGACGGCGTGAGCCACGTCCGCTCGGTGCGCATCCATCTCGGCATGCCCGACGCCAGCGGACGGCAGACGCCGCAGGAGATCCCCAACTCGCACGCCAACATCGAGGCCGACCTGGTGTTGACGGCGCTGGGCTTCGACGCCGAGGACCTGCCCGCCGCGATGGCCGCGCCCGATCTCGCGCTGAATGGCGGCGGCACGCTCAGGATCGACTGGCGCAGCATGATGACCAGCCTCGACGGCGTGTTCGCCGCCGGCGACATCGTGCGCGGTGCCTCGCTGGTGGTGTGGGCGGTGCGCGACGGCCGCGATGCCGCCGAGCGCATCCATTCTCATCTGGCGGCGCGCGCACAGGCGGCGCTGCGACTGGCGGGGGACTAAAGCGATGCTGACGCTGTACGACTACATGGACTCGGGCAACGGCTACAAGGTGCGCCTGCTGCTGGCGCAGACCGGCACGCCCTATACGCTGGTCGAGCGCGACATCCTGAAGGGCGAGACTCGCACGCCGGAGTTCCTGGCGAAGAATGCCAACGGCCGCATTCCGACCCTGCAGCTCGCCGACGGCACGCATCTCGCCGAGTCCAACGCCATCATGTGGTACCTGGCCGAAGGCACGCCGTTCGCACCGGCCGACAGGCTCACGCGCGCGCAGACGCTGCAATGGATGTTCTTCGAGCAGTACAGCCACGAGCCCTACATCGCCGTGGCGCGCTTCTGGAAGCACATCCTGACGAGCCTGACGCCGCTGCAGGAGATGGACCTGCCGGAGCGCATGAAGAAGGGTTACGCCGCGCTCGACGTGATGGAGCGGCACCTGGCCGCGAACGACTGGTTCGTCGGCGGCCGCTACGGCCTGGCCGACATCTCGCTCTACGGCTACACCCATGTCGCGCACGAGGGCGAGTTCGACCTCGGCGGCTATCCGCACATCAAGGCGTGGCTGGCGCGCGTCGCCAGCCAGCCCGGCCACGTCACGATCGGTCACAAGAACTGAAGAGGCCGCCATGCGCTTCCCTGCTCTTCTGCTGACCCTGCTGTTCGTCGCGACGACGGGGCCTGTCGCGGCGCAACCGGCGCCCGATCCCGCCGCGCTCGTCGCAGCCAAGAGCCTGATGAGCCGGACCGGCGTCGAAGGCCTGATGCAGCAGCAACTGTCGAGGATGCCGGCGCACGTGAAGTCGATTTTCGCGACGATCGATCTCGGGCCGGACAAGGACGAATGGATCGCCCGCTACGCCGATCTCGCGACCAGGGAGCTCGAGCAGCGCCTGCCGCGATACCTGGAGCAGGTCACCGCCCTTTATGCTTGCACCTTCACCGTCGACGAATTGCGCGAGCTCAACGCCTTCTACGACTCGACGCTCGGACGGAAGGTCATCGCCGCAATGCCGGTGCTCATGCGGGAAAGTTCCGAGCTCAGCCAGCAGATGACGGCCGAGGCCATCCGTGAAACTTTTCGCGTGCTGGCGCCGGAGCTCGAGAAGCACGGCGTCCAGCCGCCAAAGTGAAACCAGAGGAGACAGACCATGCCGATGATCAACGTCCAGATGTTCGAAGGCCGCACGCTCGAGCAGCGCCGCAAGCTCGCCAAGGAGCTCACCGAGGGCACCTGCCGCGCGCTCGGCTGCACGCCTGACGCCGTGCAGATCATCCTGACCGACATCAAGAAAGAGAACTGGGCCGAGGCCGGCAAGCTGTTCTCCGACACGTAGCGTTCATGTCTTCCGGACCGCGGGCGCCTGCCCGCGGTTCAGGAGACCATGATTCCGAATAGGGTCTCACCATGTCCGACACCTTCAACGCCGAGCAGTTCGTTCGCCGCTACCGGGACGGCGCCGTCACGCTCACCCATGCCTACGGCTACGATCCGACCAAAGAGTCTGATTCGTGCGGCGTCGGCATGGTGGTGGCGCTCGACGGCAAGCGTCGACGAGACGTGGTCGCGGCCGGCATCGATGCGTTGAAGGCGGTATGGCATCGCGGCGCCGTCGACGCCGACGGCAAGACGGGCGACGGCGCCGGCATTCATGTCGAGATCCCGCAGGATTTCTTCCGCGACCACGTGCGCGATTCGAGCGGCGAGATGCCCGAGGTCGGGCGCATCGCCGTCGGCATGGTGTTCCTGCCGCGCACCGACCTGGGCGCGCAGGAGCGCTGCCGCACCATCGTCGAGACCGAGATCCTGCGCTTCGGCCATACCATCCTGGGCTGGCGCCAGGTGCCGGTCGACATCTCGGTGATCGGCGAGAAGGCCAATGCCACGCGGCCGGACATCGAGCAGATCCTGATCGGCCGCGGCGACCCCAGGCTCGACAATCGCGAGTTCGAGAAGCAGCTCTACATCCTGCGCCGGCGCATCGAGAAGGCGGCGCTGGGCGAGAATATCGGCGAGTTCTACGTCTGCTCGCTCAGCTGCCGGTCGGTCGTCTACAAGGGCATGTTCCTCGCCGAGCATCTGTCGGCCTTCTATCCCGACCTGCTCGACGAGCGCTTCACGTCGCGCTTCGCGATCTTCCACCAGCGCTACTCGACCAACACCTTCCCGCAATGGCGCCTGGCGCAGCCGTTCCGCGTGCTGGCGCACAACGGCGAGATCAACACCATCCTGGGCAACGTCAACTGGATGAAGAGCCACGAGGCACGGCTCAGCGACGAGCATTTCGGCCGCACGATCGAGGACCTGAAGCCGATCATCCAGCCCGGCGCTTCCGATTCGTCGGCGCTCGACAACGTCTTCGAGCTGCTCGTGCGCGGCCATCGCAATCTGCCGATGGTCAAGACGATGATGATTCCCGAGGCCTCGTCGTTCAACCCGACTGTCCCGGCCAAGCACCGCGCCATGTACAACTACGTGAACGGCGTGATGGAGCCGTGGGACGGCCCGGCTGCGATCGCCGCCGTCGCCGGCAAGTGGGCGCTGGTCGGTCTCGACCGCAACGGCTTGCGGCCGATGCGCTACGTGCGCACCTCGACCGACCTGCTGATCGCCGGCTCCGAGGCCGGCATGGTGCCGCAGGACGAAGCGACGATCGTCGAGAAGGGCCGGCTCGGCCCGGGCGAGATGCTGGCCGTCGATATGGACCAGCCGGCGCTCTACAAGGACCACGCGCTGAAGGACATGCTGGCCGACACGCACGACTACGCGCAGTGGACGACGCGCACGGTCGAGCTCGATTCGCTGATCAAGCAGGACGCGCCGGCGGCCGAGCATTTTCCGGCCGACGAGCTGCGCCGCCGCCAGTTCGCGGTCGGCTGGTCGGTGGAGGATCTCGAGATGATCCTCCATCCCATGGTCGAGGACGGCAAGGAAGCCGTCGGCTCGATGGGCGACGACGGCCCGCTCGCGGTGTTGAGCGACACCTATCGCGGCATGCACCATTACTTCCGGCAGAACTTCAGCCAGGTCACCAACCCGCCGATCGATTCCTTGCGCGAGCGCAACGTCATGACGTTGCGCACGCGGCTGGGCAATCTCGGCAACGTGCTCGACGAGAGCCCCGACCAGAGCGAGATGCTGTCGCTGCAGTCGCCGATCGTGCTCAACGCCGAGTTCGAGGCGATGCGCCGGTACATGGGCGAGTCCGCGGCGCGCATCGACTGCACGTTCGACCCGACTGGCGGCCTCGACGCCATGCGCCAGGCCTTCGAGCGCATCTGCCACGAGGCCGAGGAAGCGGTGCGGCGCGGCTGCCTGCATATCGTGCTGACCGACGCCAATGTCGACAGCGACCGCGCCGCGTTGCCGATGATCCTGGCGGCGGGCGGCGTGCACTCCTATCTCGTGCGCCAGTCGCTGCGCACCTTCACGTCGCTGAACGTGCGCTCGGCCGAGTGCCTGGACGTGCACTACGCCGCCGTCGTCATCGGCGTCGGCGCCACCACGGTGAACCCCTATCTCGCCGAGGAGACGATCGCGGCCCGCCACAAGCGCGGCCTGTTCGGCAAGCTCACGCTCGCCCAGTGCCTCGCCAACTACAAGAAGGCGATCGACGACGGCCTCCTGAAGGTGATGTCCAAGATGGGCATCTCGGTGCTGTCGTCGTACCGCGGCGGGTGCAACTTCGAGGCGGTCGGCCTGTCGCGCTCGCTGGTCGCGGAGTTCTTCCCCGGCATGCCGTCGCGCATCTCCGGCATCGGCCTGCGCGGCGTGCAGGAGAAGATCGCCGAGCAGCACGCGCGCGCCTTCGACGAGGACGTGATCGCGCTGCCGATCGGCGGCTTCTACAAGGCGCGCATGGGCGGCGACCGGCACAATTTCGAAGGCAACCTGATCCACATGCTGCAGGACGCGGTCAACACCGAGTCCTATGCCAAGTTCCGCAAGTACAGCGAGCAGGTGCGCCGCCTGCCGCCGATCAACCTGCGCGACCTGCTGGACTTCAAGACCGACCGCAAGCCGATCCCGATCGACGAGGTCGAATCGATCACCGAGCTGCGCAAGCGGCTGGTGGCACCGGGCATCTCGCTGGGCGCGCTCGGGCCCGAGGCGCACGAGACGCTGTCGATCGCCATGAACCGCATCGGCGCCAAGTCGGACTCGGGCGAGGGCGGCGAGGACCCGGCGCGCTACAAGGCGCGGGCCAATGGCGACAACGCCTCGTCGGCCATCAAGCAGGTCGCGTCGGGCCGCTTCGGCGTCACGGCCGAGTACCTGAACAATTGCCGCGAGCTCGAGATCAAGGTGGCGCAGGGCGCCAAGCCGGGCGAAGGCGGGCAGCTCCCCGGACCCAAGGTGAGCGAGATGATCGCCCGCCTGCGCCACTCCACGCCCGGCGTCAGCCTGATCAGCCCGCCGCCGCATCACGACATCTACTCGATCGAGGATCTGGCACAGCTGATCTACGACCTGAAGCAGATCAATCCCGAAGCGCGGGTGACGGTGAAGCTGGTGGCGCGCTCGGGCATCGGCACGATCGCCGCCGGCGTCGCCAAGGCGAAGGCGGACACGATCCTGGTGTCGGGCCACAGCGGCGGTACCGGCGCCTCGCCGCAGACCAGCATCAAGTATGCCGGCATCCCGTGGGAGATGGGCCTGTCGGAGACGCACCAGGTGCTGACCTTGAACCGGCTGCGCGACAAGGTGCTGCTGCGCACCGATGGCGGCATCAAGACCGGCCGCGACGTGGTGATCGCCGCCATGCTGGGCGCCGAGGAGTACGGCATCGGCACGGCCTCGCTGATCGCCATGGGCTGCATCATGGTGCGACAGTGCCACTCCAACACCTGCCCGGTCGGAGTGTGCACGCAGGATCCCAAGCTGCGCGCCAAGTTCGAGGGCACGCCCGACAAGGTCGTGAACCTGTTCAGCTTCGTCGCCGAGGAGGTGCGCGAGATCCTGGCCCAGCTCGGCTATCGCTCGCTGATCGAGCTGGTCGGCCGCTCCGATCTCCTGAAGCAGGTGAGCCGCGGCGCGCGCTATCTCGACGACCTCGACCTCAACCCGCTGCTGGCCCGCGCCGACGGCGGACACCAGACGGTGCACAACACCGTCGAGGGCCGCAACGAGGTGCCCGACACCCTGGACGCGCAGATGATTCGCGACGCCAAGCCGCTGTTCACGCACCGCGAGAAGATGCAGCTGCAGTACAGCGTACGGAACACCCATCGCGCGGTCGGCACGCGGCTCGCCGCCATGATCACGCGCAGTTACGGCATGAGCGGCCTTCAGCCCGACACCGTGACGGTGCGCCTGCGCGGCACGGCTGGCCAGTCGCTCGGCGCCTTCGCCGTTCAAGGCATGAAGCTCGAGGTCTATGGCGATGCCAACGACTATGTCGGCAAGGGCCTGAGCGGCGGCACCATCGTCGTGCGGCCGCCGGTATCGAGCCCGCTGGTCCCCGAGGCCAACGCCATCATCGGCAACACGGTCCTCTACGGCGCCACCGCGGGCAAGCTGTTCGCCTCGGGCCGCGCCGGCGAGCGCTTCGCCGTGCGCAACTCGGGCGCCGACACGGTGGTCGAGGGCGTCGGCAGCAACGGCTGCGAGTACATGACCGGCGGCACCGCGGTGATCCTGGGACCGGTCGGCATCAACTTTGCCGCCGGCATGACCGGCGGCATGGCCTTCGTCTACGACCCGGAGAATCTCTTCGCGCTGAAGGCCAACCCCGAGACGGTGGTCTGGCAGCGCGTCGACCATCCGCACTGGGAGGCGATGGCGCGCGCCCTGGTCGAGGAGCATGTCGCCGAGACCAGGTCGCCGCTCGGCGCCCGCCTGCTGAACGACTGGGACCGCTGCCTGGATCACTTCTGGCAGGTGGTGCCGAAGGAGATGCTGGCCCGCCTGCCGCAGCCGCTCACGACGGCCCAAGCCAAGCGGGCGTGACCTCGTGCCTCGTCCGGACCGCGCGCATCTTGCGCGCTCATGAGCCTGAGCGCGCACGACGCGGATTACCGCGTCTCTGCAGCGCGCGGCCCAAAAGATCATGACTCCTTCAACCATCCCACGCATCGCCTGGCTGCAGCTCGCGATCTCGGTGATCCTGTTCGGGCTGACCTGGCCGGTCATCAAGATCGGGCTGGCGGCCAGCACGCCGGTCTGGCTGGCGGCCGGCCGCGCCACCCTGTCGGCGATCACCGCCTTCGTGCTGCTCGCCGCTCTCGGCCGCCTCGCCTGGCCGAGCCGCGCCGACTGGCCTATCGTGCTGTCGATCGGTGCGCTGCAGCTCGCCGCCTTCTTCGCGCTGGCCAATCTCGGCGTGCGCACCGTGCCGCCGGGACGGTCCGTCGTGCTGGCCTACAGCACCATGTTGTGGATGGTGCCGCTGTCCTTCCTGGTCGGCGAGCGCGTCGGCAAGCGCGGCGTCGCCGGCGCCGTGCTGGGCCTCGCCGGCATCGTCGTGCTGATCGATCCCCTGCGCTTCGACTGGTCCGATCGCGCCATCGTGACAGGGCATGCCTGGCTTCTCCTGGCCGGCCTCGTGTGGGCGTTCGCCATCCTGCATGCCCGGCGCCATCGCTGGCGCCTGACTCCGCTCGACGTGCTGCCCTGGCAGATGTCGGTGGCGACCATCCTGCTGTGGATCCTGGCGCTCGTCGTCGAGCCTGATGGCCGGCTCGATCTCGGCAAGGCCGATCTCTGGATCGCGCTGCTCTATATCGGCGTGCTGGCCGGGCCGACGGCGACCTGGGCCTCCGTCTCGGTCGCCCGTTCCCTGCCGCCGCTCACCGGCTCGCTCGGCATGCTGGGCGTGCCGTTGCTCGGCATCGCCTCGTCGGTCGTGCTGGTCGGCGAGAGCGTGACCTGGCCGCTCGCCATCGGCACCGCGCTCGTGATCGCGGGAATTGCTATCGTGCTGCTCGACCGGAACCGCTGAGGACATGCCGAGATGATGAACTGGGGAATGATGACCAAGGCCGAGCGCGACGCGGCCTACAACAACTCGCTGGCGGTGAAGAACAGCCCCGAGCTGAACGCCGAGCGCGAGGCGGCCTCGGCCGCGTTCCGCCGCGCCCATCCCGGCCATCTCGACCTGCGCTACGGGCCGCGCGAGCGCAACACCTGGGACCTGTTCCCGGCCGCCGATCCCAACGCGCCCTGCCTGGTCTTCATCCATGGCGGCTACTGGCAGCGCAACAGCAAGGACCTGTTCGCCAACCTGATGGCCGGGGTTCATGCCCACGGCTGGTCCGCCGCGCTGCCCGGCTACACCCTGGCGCCCGACGCCTCGCTGACCGAGATCGTGGCCGAGATCCATGCGTCGCTCGACTGGCTGGCCGGCAACGGAGGCGCGCATGGCATCACCGGCAAGTTGATCCTGTCCGGCTGGTCGGCCGGCGGCCATCTGACGGCGGCCTGTCTCGGCCATCGCCGGATCGGCGCCGGCATCGCCATTTCCGGCGTGTTCGAGCTCGGCCCGATCCGCGACACCTACCTCAATGAAAAGCTGCAGCTGACCGACAACGAGATCGAGGCGCTCTCGCCGCTGCGCCAGCCGATGATCGAGAAGCCGCTCGCCATCACCTACGGCACCAACGAGCTGCCGCCCCTGGTCGGCGACAGCCGCGCCCTGCATGCCAGGCGCGCCGCCGAGCACCTTCCGGGCGCGCTGATCCCGATCGCCGGCGCCGATCATTTCACCATCGTGAAGCAGATGACCGAGGCCGACAGCGAATTGACCCGCCAGATCCTGCTGCTGGGCTAGAGCGATTTCCGATTTGATGGGACCGCGCGCGGTTCCCTCAAATCGGAAATGCGCGCACTGGGGTTGATTGTTGCAGCAGGCACATTCCGTCCGGCTGTTCCAGCCTGTCGGAATGTGCTCCAGGTCCGGACGCCACGTTGACAGTGCCGGAAGCCCTCCCGCATATGCTCGCGGTACAGGAATTGCACGGAACAGGCGATGGCGAACAAGGTCTACAAGGATGCCAGGTCGGCGCTCGAGGGCGTGCTGCAGGACGGCATGATGCTGATGTGCGGCGGCTTCGGCCTGGTCGGCATTCCCGACAAGCTGATCCACGCGGTGCGCGATCTCGGCGTCAAGAACCTCACCTGCGTGTCGAACAATGCCGGCATCGACGGGGCCGGGCTCGGCCTGCTGCTCGAGACCGGGCAGGTGAAGAAGATGATCTCGTCCTATGTCGGCGAGAACAAGACCTTCGCCAAGCTCTACCTCGAGGGCAAGCTCGAGCTCGAGTTCAACCCGCAGGGCACCCTGGCCGAGCGCTGCCGCGCCGGCGGCGCCGGCATCCCCGCCTTCTACACCAAGACCGGCGTCGGCACCTTGGTGGCCGAGGGCAAGGAGACCAAGATCTTCGACGGCGAGGAATACCTGATGGAGCGCGGCCTGTTCGGCGACGTGGCTCTGGTCAAGGCGTGGAAGGGCGACACCTCCGGAAACCTCGTCTATCGCAAGGCGGCGCGGAACTTCAATCCGATGATGGCGACGGCGGCCAGGATGTGCATCGCCGAGGTCGAGGAGCTGGTGCCGGTCGGCGCCCTCGATCCCGACCACATCCACACGCCCGGCATCTTCGTGAAGCGCATCCTGTGCGGCGCGCCGTACGACAAGCAGATCGAGCAGCGCACCATTCGCAAAGCCTGAGCGAGGAGACTTCACATGGCCTGGACCCGCGAGCAGATGGCGGCGCGCGCCGCCAAGGAATTGAAGGACGGCTTCTACGTCAATCTCGGCATCGGCATCCCGACCCTGGTGTCGAACTACGTGCCGGACGATGTCGACATCACGCTGCAGAGCGAGAACGGCATGCTGGGCGTCGGCCCCTTCCCGCTCGACAACGAGGTCGACGCCGACATCATCAACGCCGGCAAGCAGACCGTGACCGAGCTCAAGGGCACGTCGTACTTCTCCTCGGCCGACAGCTTCGCCATGGTGCGCGGCGGTCATATCGACCTCTCCATCCTGGGCGCCATGGAAGTGGCCGAGAACGGCGACCTCGCCAACTGGATGATCCCGGGCAAGATGGTGAAGGGCATGGGCGGCGCGATGGACCTGGTGGCCGGCGTGCGCCGCGTCATCGTCACCATGGAGCACGTCTCCAAGGACGGCGCCTCCAAGCTCCTGCCGGCCTGCAGCCTGCCGCTGACCGGCCGGCGCGTGGTCGACATGGTGATCTCCGAGCTCGGCGTCTTCGCCGTCGACAAGAAGGGCGACGGCGGCGTCACCCTGATCGAGCTGGCCGACGGCGTGACCGTCGACGAGGTCAAGGCCAAGACCAAGGCCAAGCTCTCGATCGGTGCGGGCGTCAAGGAGAAGGTGGCCTGACTTCGGCGCCGTCAGGCGCCGACGAGATTGAGCCGCTTCTCGACGCGGTCGAAGCGGCCGCACGAATGGTTTCAAACGGGCTGACCCGCCGGAGCAAATCGTCGAGGGTAGCTTCCATGCGCTGCATGCTGACCTGCATTTCGCGCAGCAGCGACAGCACCAGATGGTCCGGCTCGTCGGGCATCGGTTCAACGTAGGTTGTCGACCCGAAGGGATCGATTCACGGAGTGGCCGCGCTCCGGCCTCCCCGCTATCCTCCGCCTGCCATCCAGCATGAGGCAGCACATGACGACGGCGATCGAAGGCGCGGAACTCACGCAAGTCGGCCCCGGCACCCCGATGGGCCAATTGATGCGGCAGTACTGGCTGCCGGCGATGCTGTCGTCGGAGCTCGAGCGCGACGGGCCGCAGGTCCGCCTCATGCTGCTCGGCGAGAAGCTGGTCGCCTTCCGCGACAGCGCCGGCCGGGTCGGCGTGCTCGACCAGCGCTGCCCGCACCGCTGCGCCTCGCTGTTCCTCGGCCGCAACGAGCATGGCGGCCTGCGCTGCATCTATCACGGCTGGAAGTTCGACGTCGAAGGCAACTGCCTCGACATGCCGAACGTGCCCGAGGAAGAGGATTTCAAGCACAGGGTCAAGGCCAAGGCCTATCCCACGATCGAGCGCGCCGGCCTCGTCTGGGTCTACATGAGCGCCCTCGGGGGTGAGCGCGCCGAGCCTCCGCCGATGCCCGGCTTCGAGGTGCTCGACCTGCCGGCCGACGAGATCCAGGTCCACATGATGATGCGCCGCTGCAACTGGCTGCAGGCGCTCGAGGGCGAGATCGACACCGCCCATTTCGGCTTCCTGCACGGCGGCCACGTCGACCCCAACGACGTGCCGGAAACCGATCCGTTCTACTTCACCATCACCAACCGCGCGCCGAAGTACCACGTCGCCGACGCGCCGTGGGGCACGCAGTATGCCGGCTATCGCGGCGCCGGACCGGGCCAGACGTACTGGCGCTTCGCCAACTTCCTGTTCCCCTGCTGGTCGCAGGCGCCCAACGGCGAGTTCGACAGCCACATGCACGCCCGCGGCTGGGTGCCGATCGACGACGGCCACACCATGTTCGTCTTCATCTTCTGGAAGAAGGCCCGGTCGGCGCAGGCCCTGCCGCAACCCAGGTTCAAGGACGGCACGCCGATCGGCGGCACCGGCCGCGGCGGCATCAAGATGTTGCCCAACACCACCGACTGGCTGGGCCGCTGGCGCATGGCGATGAACGAGGACAACGACTGGGGCCTCGATCGCGAGGCCCAGCGCAGCAACCGGATCTACAGCGGCATCGACGGCATCCATCTGCAGGACCAGGCGATCACCGAGAGCATGGGACCGGTCACCGACTTCGCCTGGGAGCACCTGGCGCGGTCCGACCAGATGATTGCGCGCACGCGCCGCCGCCTGCTGCTGGCCGCACGCGCCCTGCGCGACCACGGCACGCTGCCGCCCGGCGTCGACCAGCCGGACGTCTATCGCGCCGCGCGCAGCGGCTACTTCCTGAGCCAGGACCAGAGCGCCTGGCACGAGGTCTATGCCAGGACGCTGGCGCAGGCGGTCCACCCATGACTCACAAGACCTGGATCGAGGTGGCGCTGAACGGCGGCTGGAGCCGCAAGCACCAGCCGCTGGTGCCCGACAGCGTCGAGGCGACGATTGCCGAGGGCATCGCCTGCGCCCGCGCCGGCGCCGCCATCATCCACACCCATGCCTATCGCGACGACGGCACGCAGACCTTCGACTGGCAGGTCTATGCCCGCATCATCGAGGGCATCCGCAGCGCCACCGACGCGCTGGTCTATCCATCCTATCCGTTCACACCGGCGCACGACGTCGAGGCCGAGACGGCGCCACGCTTCGCCCACGTCGCCGCGCTGGCGGAGCGCGGCCTGCTCGACCTCGCGGTGATCGATCCCGGCAGCGTCAACCTCTCGATGCGGACGACGACGGCGTCGGCCAAGCCCGCCGTGACCTACGTCAATCCGGAAGCCCATATCCGCCACGCGCTGGCCTTCGCCGCGAGCCATGGCTTCCATCCCGCCTTCGCGATCTACGAGCCGGGCTTCACCCGGGCTGGCGCGGCGCTGGCCCGCGCCGCCGGCGTCAAGCCGCCGCTCTACCGCTTCATGTTTGCCGAGCGATTCGCCTTCGGCTTCCCGCCCAGGCCCTATGCGCTCGCCGCTCATCTCGCCCTGCTCGACGAGGAGGCGCCCGGCGCGCCGTGGATGGTGGCCGGCCTGACGGTCGACGTGCGGCCGCTGATCGGCGAGACGGTGGCGCGCGGCGGCCACCTGCGGGTCGGCCTCGAGGATGCGCCGCTCGGCAGCGACATGAGCAACGTCGCCTGGGTCGAGGACGCCGTCCGCCTCGTCCGCCAGCACGGCGGCGAGCCGGCTACCGCGGCCGAGGTGAGAGCGGGACTGAAGGCGCTGGCCGCGGCCTGAATCTTCACTGGACCGCGGGCGTCGCGCCCGCTCATGAACTCTTCCGAACCACAGGCACTTCGCCTGATCGAAGAGGCTCTCGAGCGGGCGCGACGCCCGCGGTCCTCTGATTGTGAGCATGAGCAGGCAAGATGCCCGCGGTCCGAAACGGCGCCATCGCCCTCCTGCCCGCGATCGGCTAAAGCGCCAGCGATGTCGTCTGCGTTTCCGCGCCAGGGGCTCGTGATCGTCGCCGTGATGGCGATCACCTATGTCGCCAGCCATTTCTTCCGGGCGTCCAATGTCACGATCGGGCTCGACCTGATGCGCGACCTGCACATCGGGTCGGGCGCGCTGGGTGCGCTCTCGGGCGCGTTCTTCTTCGGCTTTTCTGCCATGCAGATCCCCGTCGGCTTCCTGTTCGATCGCTACGGGCCACGCCTCACGGTGACGATGATGCTGGTGGTCGGGCTGGTCGGCACGACGATGTTCGTCCTGGCGCCCGACTGGCCGCTGCTGCTGGCTGGTCGCGTGCTCATGGGAGCGGGCTTCGGCGTCATGCTGATCGGCGCCATGGTGCTGATCTCGCGCTGGTTCCTGCCTGACCGCTTCTCGACCCTGGCCTCCCTTGTGCTGTCGGTCGGCCTGATCGGCAACCTGCTGGCGACCACGCCGCTGGCCTGGGCGACGGAACACGTCGGTTGGCGGCCGCCGTTCATCATGGTGCTGCTGTTCACTGCCGTCGCCACGCTGATGGTCTGGCTGATCGTGCGCGACGCGCCGCCTGGCCATCCCTTCCTGACCCGCAAGACCGAATCGGCCGGAGAGCTGCTGCGCGGCCTCGGCGAGGTGCTGCGCAACCCGCAGCTCGTCTTCATCCTCGCGCTGAATTTCTGCAACTACGCCTGCACCTTCACCGTGCAAGGCCTGTGGGGCGGGCCGTTCCTGCGCGAGGTCCACGGCCTCAGCCGCATCGAATCGGGCAACGTGCTGCTGGCCGCCGTGGTCGCCTACCAGTGCGGCATGCTGGTGTTCGGCCCGCTCGACCGCAAGCTCGACACGCGCAAATGGATCGCCTTCACCGGCACCTCGGCGATCGCCTCGCTCCTCGCCGTGCTCGCCCTCTGGGGTGGCCCGCCGCTCTGGGCGGCGGCCGGCGTCATCATCGCCATCGGCTTCCTCAGTGCCTCCAGCACCATGATCATGACCCATGGCCGCGGCATCTTCCCCGACCGCCTGATCGGCCGCGGCATCGGGATCATGAACACCAGCGTCATGCTGGGCGTGGCCTGCATGCAGAGCCTGTCGGGCTTCATCCTCGGCCTGTTCCCCCCGCTCGCCGACGGCGCACGCACGGAGATCGCCTATCGCACCCTGTTCGGCTTCGAGGTCGTGGTGCTGATCGTGGCGCTCTCCATCTACGCCCAGTCCAAGGACGTGAAGCCCAGCGAGGAGCTTCGAGCGAAATTCCGCGAGCTGGGCTGATCGCTCGCGGCTGGCGCCGCATGGGCGAAATTTCGCGAGCTGGGCTGACCGTCTTGCGGCCGGCACGCCAGCGTGAAAGCATTTCCCGGCAATCAGCACCGACGGGGAGGAAGCGCCATGGATGTCGGCATGATGATGGTGTTCGCCAGCTACGGCTGGGAGAACTGCTCCGACCAGCGCGTGTGGGACGAGGAGATCCGCCTGGCGCGGCTCGCCGCCGATCTCGGCTTCGACTGCCTGTGGTCGGCCGAGCATCATTTCAACGACTACTCCTTCGTGCCCGACAACCTCGCGCTGATGACACACCTGACGGCGCTGTGCCCGGACATCGATGTCGGCACCGCGGCGGTCATCATCCCGTGGCACGATCCGCTGCGCGTCGCCGAGAACGCCGCCGTGCTCGACATGCTGAGCAGGGGCCGGCTCCGTCTCGGCCTCGGGCGCGGCCTCGCCCGCCGCGAGTTCGCCGCCTTCCGCATGAGCATGGACGAATCGCGCGGCCGCTTCGACGAGGCCGCGCCCATGATCGTCGAGGCGCTGCGCACCGGCGTCATGGAAGGCGACGGCAAGTACTACAAGCAGCCGCGCATCGAGATCCGGCCGCGGCCGATGCATTCCTTCGACGGCCGCATCTACGCCGTGGCCTCCAGCGAGGACTCGATCGACTCGGCGGCCAAGCTCGGCGCCCACATCGTGATGTTCGCCGACCGGCCGTGGGAGATGCGCGCGCCGATGATCGAGCGCGGTCGCGAGCTGCACGCCAAGTATCACGGCGGCGAGCCGCCCACGATCATGCTCACCGAGTTCTGCGTCTGCGGCACCGACCTCGCCGCGACCGAAGAGGAAGCGCGGCGCTACCAGGGCAAGTTCGTCGAGAGCAATTTCCATCACTACGAATTCCTGGGCGAGCACTTCAAGAGCGTGAAGGGCTACGACTCCTACCAGCAGAAGGCCGACCTCGCCCGCAAGGCGGGCGGCCTCGAAGGCGCCGTCACCGGCTTCATGCAGGCGGCGAGCTGGGGCACGCCCGACAAGATCCTGCGCGGCCTCGAAGCCCGCCGGAAGGTGGTCGGCGACTTCGAGCTCAATGTCGCCTTCCGCTTCGGCGGCACGCCCTACGAGGTCTCCGAGCGCGGCCTGAAGCTGTTCGCCAAGGAGGTGCTGCCGGTGGTGAAGAGCTGGGGCGCGGCGAAGGTGGCGCAGGCGGCGTAGGTTCGGACTCATGGGACCGCGGGCATCCTGCCCGCTCATGGCGCGGCTCGGCGAAGCCGAACGCGCCCTCATCATGGTCATGATCCTGAGCGGGCGGAACGCCCGCGGTCCCCGAAGACATGACGCCTACGGATGCGGTCCCCAGGGCGCCGCCGTCAGCAGCTTGACCTCCTGGCTCGCCAGCAGGAGCCGGAACTTCGGGGCGAAACCCTCGATGAAATCCTTGTTGGCATAGACCGCCGCCCAGTGCGCGCGGCGGCCGGCGTCGTCGGCGAACTTCCACAGATGGACGAGCTGGTTGATCATGCCGGTGTCCGCCTGGAAGTAGCCGACCAGGTTGGCGTCGTGGCCGCCCTTGTGCAGCGCCGGAAAGCCCAGCTCCTGGTAGAGCTTCACCGCCTCGGCCATCTTGCCGACATGCAGCGTGTAGGTGCGCAGCTCATAGAGCGCCATGGCGATGTCCCTCCTGTTATCCCAGTCCAATCCGCTTCCTGAAAGCCTCCTCGCGCAGCGACACGTCCTGGCCGATCAGGTCGTCGGCGGCGCTGTCGCAGAGATAGACCAGGCCGCGCACGGCGTGCTCGACCGGCGTCAGATTCTCGCGCGGGATCTGGCTGATCATGTTGATGCCCGAGGCGCGGATCTTGACCTGCATGTCGGTATCGATGGTGCCAGGCGAGAAGCCGAACACGCGGATGCCGCGGTCCGGCGCTTCGAGCACGATCGACCGCGTCATCATCGCCAGACCCGCCTTGCTGGCGCAGTAGGCACTCCAGCCCTCGAGCGGCCGATAGGCCGCGCCGGAAGAAACATTGACGATGGTGCCGCCGCCGGCCTCGACCATGTCGGCCAGCACGGCGCGCACCCCGTTGTAGGCGCCGACCAGGTTGATGCGGATCAGATCGGCCCATGCCGCCGGATCGGACGCCGCGAGCTCGGCGATCGGCTCGATGATGCCGGCATTGTTGACCAGGATGTCGAGCCGCCCGAAGCGCTGGCGGGTCGCCGCCACCGCGCGCTCGACCGCGGCATAGTCGCCGACGTCGCAACCCATCGCCTCGGCGCGCCCGCCGGCCGAGGCGATCTCGTGCGCCACCGCGGCCGACGCCTCGCCGCTGCGCGACACCAGCATGACCCCGACGCCGGCTTTGGCCAGCGCCCGCGCCACGCCTTCCCCCAGGCCGCGGCTGGCGCCGGTGACCAGCGCGACTTTCCCCTCCAGCTCAGTCATGATCTCCCCCTGCTTCGTCACGCGACCTTACACCCTCAACGAGAGGAAGCGAGAATGAGTCGTCTGTTCGGCGAAATGCGCCAGATCGGAATCGTCGTCCGCGACATCGAAGCCGCCATGGACCATTGGAGCCGCGTGAACGGCGTCGGGCCGTGGTTCTACACCGACAAGCTCGCCGTCACGGAGTTCAGCTATCGCGGGGTGAAGCACGACGACCTTCACGTGTCGATCGCGCTCGCCAACTCGGGCGACATCCAGCTCGAGCTCATCCAGCAGCGCTGCCAGACGCCGAGCATGTATCGCAGGTTCCTGGACGCGGGACACGAGGGCATGCAGCACTGGTCGAGCTGGCCGACCGATTACGACGACAGGCTGCAGCGGGCCCTGTCGAACGGCTACGTGATCGGCCAGCAGGGCGACAGCGTGCGCGGCCGTTTCGTCTATCTCCTGCAGGAAGGTCATCCCGGCACCGTGATCGAGATGGCCGACATGACCGATGCACGGCGCCGCATCTTCGACGGCGTGCGCGAGGCCGCCGTCAACTGGGACGGTAGAGATCCCATCCGAAGGACGTGGCCGACGTAGCCGTTCTTCCTCTTTCCTTCTCCTGTCCCCCGCTCTCATGAGCGCGTTCGGCTTCGCCGAGCCGCACATAAGGGGGAGAGGAATCTGAGAAGGAGGCCGGCAGTCGGCGGCACGAGGGCGATGCCTGCCAGCGCCGGGGCGAGGTCGGTCAGCATGCAATCCCAGCCGCGCTTGAGGCGGAGCAGGCATTCGTACTCGTCGATCGACCAGTAGACCCCGATCAGGAACAGCGGATTGGTGATCGTCGCCATCGGCCACAGCTTCCAGGCCGGCGCCGAGAGGCCGGGCCAGCGCCAGCACACCAGGGCCGCCAGCGCGGCACACGCTCCCGAGGTCGCCCCGAACGTGACAACAGCCCATCTGTTCAGCACCTCGGACCCCGCGACGCCACCGACCGCCAGACCGGCGAGCACGCTGCCCACGACAAAAGGATGAAAGCGCCGCACGCCTCGTCCTCCTCAGCCGAGGATCCGCTTGCGCGAGGCCCGCACCATGGCGTCGGCGCGGCTTGCATCGAAGCCCGGCATCACGCCGGCGCGTACGCGGATCTCGCCATCGACGATGACGGTGTCGATCTCGCGCGGGCTGGTTTGCAGCAGCACATGCGCGCACGCATCGTCGACCACCGAATCGCCGAACGGCCCCTTGCGCACCAGCAGCACGTCGGCGCGCTTGCCGGGCGTCAGCGAGCCGATGCGGTCGTCGAGCCCGAGCACCCGCGCCGCATCGATGGTGGCACAGCGCATCAGCACCTTGGGCGTCAGCAATGGCAGCCCCTCGCGCACCGGCGGGCGGCGGCCGATCACGCTCGAGAAGCTGCGCTCCATGGCGCCGTCGAGATAGCCCTGCACGTTGAACATCACGCGCAGCTGGCCCAGCGTATCGGAGGCGATCGAGCAGGGAATGTCGCAGCCGAACACGACATCGACGCCGCGCTCCATGGCGCGCCGCACGACGTCGGCCGGCGTGCCCTGCGTATCGGCGGTCGGCGTGAAGCAGAGCGGCATCGTCGCCTTGGCCATCTGGTCCAGCTCGGGGTTGGTGATCATGTTGCCGTGGATCACCAGAAGATCGGGCCCCAGCAGCCTCTCCGCCGCGAGCCCGGCGATCGTGCCGGTCTCGTTGACGTGGATGCAGCTCGGCGCCTTGTGCTCGCGCGCGAAGGCGAGCTGGCGGGCGAGATCGGGCGCCCCGATCGAGTCGATGCCGAAGCCGATCGTCGTCAGGCCGTTGGGATCATGGAACGTGCCATGCACGTGCCGAGCGTCGGTGAAGCGATCCTCCAGCCCCGCGAAGCGATCGCCGAAGCCGCCCATGAAGGAATAGGTGAACAGGTGGCGGATGCCGACCGCGCGCAACGCCTCGATCGAGGCGTCGGCGTAGCCCGGCGAGCTGATATCGTGACAGTAGTCGACGACGGTGGTGGTGCCATAGGACAGCATCTCGTGGCCGCCGATGTAGGCGGCATTGAAATTGTCCTCGACGGTGAAGTTCCGGCGCAGCGGCAGGAAGGCCGAGTAGTAGGCGCCCGGCCACAGGTCGGGCACGTAGCCGCGCAGCACGGTCTGCCACAAGCAGGTGTGGGCGTCGATGATGCCGGGCAGCGCGACCATCCCCGCGCCGTCGATCGATTCAGCCCCGCTGCCGTCGAGCGAAGGACCGACCGACCGGATCGCACCCTCCTCGATCAGGATGTCGGCCGAGGCGAAATCGCCCAGCGCCGCATCCATGGTGACGATCTGGGCTCCGCGGATGTGGATCTTGTTGGCCATCGAACTTGCCTCGCGTTCAGAGTCTTCTGGACCGCGCTCATACTCCTCCCCAGCTCCGCTGGGGAGGTGTCGCGGTGATCCGCGACGGAGGGTCAGGAGCCATGAGTCTCGATTCATGGACCCCTCGGTCTTTGATCCCATGACCCCTCCGTCCGCGTCGGCATTTTGGCCGCGCAGCGGCCAAAGGCCTTGGACGCGGACACCTCCCCAGCGAAGCTGGGGAGGAGTAATGAGAAGCCCAAGCCCCTCGGAGGAAAGCCGCACCATGAAATTCGGAGTCACCGTCGTCCCGCGCGTCTCGGACTGGCAGCTTTTCGTCGATCTCGAGAAGATGGGCTACGACTGCGCCTGGGCGGCCGATTCGCAGATGCTCTACTCCGACGCCTACGCCGTGCTGGCGCTGGCGGCGGCCAACACCTCGCGCATCCGGCTGGGCACCGGCGTCTCGGTCGCCGGCGTGCGGCTGGCGCCGGTCACCGCCCATTCGATCGCCACCATCAACCAGATGGCGCCCGGCCGCGTCTTCCTCGGCATCGGCACCGGCCACACCGCGATGCGCGTCATGGGCAAGGACCCGGTCAAGGCGGCGGCGTTCCGCGAATATCTCCGCGTGTTGCGCGCCCTGCTGCACGGCGAGGAGGTCGACTACGATCTCGGCACCGGCAAGACCGACATCCGCTTCCTGCATCCCGACCGGGGCTTCATCGACGTCGCCGACCCGGTGCCGATCTACGTCGCCGCTGACGGCCCGCTGGCGCTGAAGACGGCCGGCGCCTACGGCGACGGCCGGGTGTGCTCGCACAACCAGACCAAGGGCCGGCTGCAGAAGAGCATGGAGACCATGCAGGCCGGCGCCAGCGCGGTCGGCCGCACGCTGCCCGACACGTTCCACACCGCCGCGCTGTCCTATGCGTGCGTGCTGCAGCCCGGCGAGAGCATCACCTCCGACCGCGTGATCGACGAGGTCGGCCCGATGGCGGCGGCGACCTTGCACTACTGGTGGGAGCTCTACCAGATGAACGGCGACACCAGCACGGTGGCCGGCCGCTGCCGCAACCTGTGGGACGAGTATCTCGCCTTCACCGAGAAGATGGAGACGCCGGCGCCCAAGCGCTACCAGCAGGTCCATCTCGGCCACTGCGCCTTCCTGCCGCCGGAGGAACGCCGCTTCATCACCGAGGACCTGATCCGCTCGACCGGCGGCCTGATCGGCACGCCCGACGAGATCATCGCCATGCTGCGCGAGCGCGAAGCGATGGGCCTCGACGAGATCACGCTGCTGCCGGCGATGGACACCGCCCGCCGCAACCTCGCCGACTTCGCCGAGAAGGTGATCGCGAAGTATTGAGCCGTCCGGACCGCGGGCGTCCCGCCCGCTCATGGTCATGATCTCGAGCGGGCGGGACGCCCGCCGTCCGCACGAATGCAACGCCCCCCTTTTCTTGCGTTCGGTGCGGTCGGTGCGGTCGGTCCCAATCGAATCAAAGGGTTAGCCGACCGCAAGGAGCCTTGTGCCGGCGCCCGGTGCGGTCGGAACGCTCGTCTTGCGGTCGGGCTTGCCGCACGGACGATCATATCCTTACTTCCTGCGGCATGGCGGCGGGCCGCGCCGGAGGGTCGACCGACAACCGGATCAGTCGCGCCCGAGTGGCAGGGTGGCGGCCGAAGGAGACCTCGACGCCGAACGGACGCAGCAGGGAGGCGAGCTGCCGTACGCGGCCGGCCAGCACGCGCGCGTTCGCCGGCCAGGCCCGTTTCAGGCGCTTGCCGACAAAGGACGGTTTCAGCTCGTCCATCAGGTCACTGGCCGTTCCCTGCCAGGTCTCGTGTTCCTCCGTCAGGGAAATCAGGATGTTGGCCAGGGGGTCGGATTCGATTGCGTCGACGACGGTGCCGTGGCGGTTGGCATCATACGCCGCGCGGAACGTCCCGGCCGGCCACAGCGCGGTCTGGCAGGCGCTCGCCCACAGCACGAAGTCCGCCAGCCGCGGCAAGGCCGGCGATCGGATCGTGCCGACGCGCTGCAGGCCCACGGCGACGGCCGTAAGCAAGACGCCGAGCAGGCGCGGCCGTTCGGCCTCGAAAGCCGACCACAGATCCACCTCCGAGCGCCGCTCGCGCGTGGCGATGGCGCGCAGGTTGATCACCAGGGCGCGATCGGCGAGGTCAGCCCGCCCCATGAGATCGGCGATGCCGTTCAGGATCACCGGCCGCGCGATGCCGGCGCCACCGACCCGGCGGCACAGCGCGTCGGCGCACCAGGGCGGCATGTCCGAGAGATTGTCGAAGGCCAGCAGATGTCCCTCGCGGCCGGCTGCGGTCAGCTCCCGGTCCTCCAGAGGCAGGCCGCGCGGCGGCAGCGCGGTCGGGTCGATCAGGGCCTGCAACATGGCCGTGCAGGTCGACTTGCCCGAGCCCTGCTCGCCGGTCAGCACCAGGACCGGACAGGGGCCACGGTCGCGCAGCGCGGCGAGCGCCCAGGCGACGACCAGCACGAGATCCTCCTCGGCGCGGAGGTTGAGCAAGGCCGCCAGCCGGTCGATCGATCCGCCGGCCTCGGGGACGGGCAGCGCGCGTTGCAACGACGGCCGGCGAAACCGCACCGGCGGCGCGGCGACGACGCGCCAGCCTGCCTCGTCGATCTCGACCGCGCGCCACGCCGCGTCGCCGAGGTCGAGATAGAGCTTTCCGTCCAGGCCGGCGACGCGCGCCTGCACGGCCCGCTCGGGCACGCGGCTCTCGGGCGAGCCGGCGAGCGCCTTCACCTCGATCACGCCCACCGCCTCGCGCAGCGCCGCGATCGACGGCACGCTGCGATGCGTCTCGAAGAAGCGCCGGGTCAGCCAGCGGCGAAAGCCCCTGCTGCGGAGCGCCCAGGTCTCGCGATGGCCGTCGACCGCGAGATCGCCGAACACGTCGCCCTCCGGGGTACGGAAGAGCTCGGCGGGCTCGGCCAGCACGACCAGCTGGTCGGCCTGCCGGCCGCGCCCGACAGCGGGCGCGCTGGCGGTGCCGTTGGAAGCGTGGCCTTCCGCAGCCTCGGCGCCAGCGATGGCGGCGGGATCGCCCGCGACAGCGGCAGCAACATCCTCGTTCCCGTTCTTGCTCTCGTCGCCCGCAGCGCCATCGGCCTGCTTGGGGGCAGAGGCAAGCTGGCCGCCGGCTTCCGCCCGGTGCTTCTCCAGCTCTCTCCTGATCAATTGCCGCTCGCCGTGCAGGGTCACGGTGGGATCGTTGAAGACCTGTTGAAGGTACCCGTCCATGGGATGACCGGTCGCCTTCCCGGCACCGCTGGCCGGCCGCCCGTCGACGCTCGCGACGGTTGAATTTATGTCCCCCATGGTACCTCGCCCGCAAATGAGTGGCGATGCATCTGAGTAGGACAGATTTAGGTCGTGTCAATCGGGCCCAGCAGAGATGAGGTTGAATTATGAGAACGCGGGGATGTTAGCCCTCGGGCAGGATCTTCAAACCTATTGTCACGATTAGATTATTTGTTTCGCCGTTTACTTTCGGGCGTTGAATCGTCGCAACGGCCTACCAGCCTCGCCTCGCGCATCGGGCAAAAGGTCAGTGCAATTGATTGCACGCGAACGATGGACCATCCCCCGCCCCGCTGAGAACTCGAAGGTCCGCCAATCCAGGGGACACTGCTTTGGTGTGGGTTGCGCGAACGAGGCTGAACATGCCGCTCATCTGGCCTCATGAAGGGAATCTTGCTTCGAGCGTCATGACGAATCGATCACCGACTTTCTCGTCGCGGATCGTGTCCTGGACCCAGGTATCGATGGCGCAAACCTGCGCACCGCACGCGGCGATGTTGACTCGCGCCGCGCCGCCGCTGCGCAGCCAGGTACCTGAAATGTCGGGACCGGTGCCTGCCAGCAGCGGCGCAGCGAGCAGGCTCGCGACGATTGCCGCGATCGACAAGAGCAGGCCGATGCGGAAGGGCGGTGATGCGGCACCCATGCCAGGACAACTTGGCGCATCCTGTTCGGCTGCGGCGCCCGCGGCATGAATGCTGCGAATACAGCAACCTCAGGGTTGGGCCTGATCCGTTCCCCCTGGTCCGCGGTCTACGGGGAACTTATCGGAATGCCGGCGGCCTTCACCAAAGCGGCATTCGCCGCGATCTCCTTGCTGATCTCGGAATCGAAGGCGCGCGGCTCCATCACGTTCTGCTCGGCGCCGAGCTTGCCCAGGCTCTCCTTCACCGCGGGATTTGCCAGCGCCTTCACCGTCTCGCGATGGAGCTTGTCGACGATGTCGCGCGGCGTGGCCGCCGGCACGAACATGCCGACCCAGAAATCGTAGTTGGAGTCGGGCACACCCAGTTCGACGGTGGTCGGCAAATCCGGCAGCACCGCCGAGCGCCTGCTGCTGCCCATGGCGAGCGCCACCAGGCGTCCGTCGTTGATCAAGGGCAGGCAGATGTTGACCGGGCAGAAGAAGTAATCGAGGCGGCCCGCCAGCAGCTCGGTCACGACCTCGGGCGTGCCCTTGAACGGCACGTGCACGGCGTCGATCCCGGCGCCGATCCGAAAGCGCTCGGCATTGAGCTGATTGGCCGTGCCGACGCCTGCCGAGCCGTAGTTCAAGGTGCCGGGCCGCGCCTTGGCGCGCGCAATCAGGTCCTTCACCGACTTGATGCCGCTGTCGCGCGACACGACCAACGCCTGCGGCAGCACGGCAAGCGGCGTCACGCCTACGAGGTCGCGCAGCGTGTTGTAGGGCGTGCTCGGATAAGTGATCGGCGTGATCGTGTAGGACGACGACTGGACCAGGATGGTGTAGCCGTCGGGCTTGGACCGGGCCACGGCGCCGACCCCGATCGTGCCGGCGGCGCCCGGCTTGTTGTCGACGACGAAAGCCTGGCCGAGCTGCTCGGCAAGCTGCTGGCCCACGGTACGGGCCATCACATCGGTGGCGCTGCCGGCGGTGAGCGGCACCACGATATGCACGGGCCTGTCCGGCCAGCCTTGCGCCGGCGCACTGGCCGCAAACAGGCACAATGCCAGCGCACGCCACGCGATCTGTCGAAGCTTCATGTCTCCCCCCTGCTTCGCAGACTATAGGGATCGGGATCGGGTGCCTACGAATCTTGGAACATGCACAACCTCATCCGATGAGCCGCGCATGGCGGCTTCGGCCGCTGCCTTGCGGGCGCGATACAGCATGTAGCCTCCGCGCAGCATGGTGCCGAGGCTGGTGGTGACGGTGACGATGCGCCCCCGTCCGGCGCGCCGCATGTGCGGCACCACGGCGCGCACCAGCATGAGCGGCGCGGTGGCGTTCACCGCGACGAAGCGGTCCCATTGCGCCGGCGTGATCTCCCAGAAGCGCAACGGATCGTGTCGCTGATCGGCGCGGATCGAGCCCTGCCCGATGCCGGCATTGTCGACCAGGATGTCGATGCCGCCAGCGCGCCGATCACCGCGGCGACGATCCGGCCGAACGACGGGGGGTCGGCCAGATCCGACTGCAGGGTCCGCCCCTTTCCCGCGAAGCGGCTGGCGGCGGCCGCGGCGTCGAGCTCGTCGAGCCCGGAGGCCCGGTCAGTCGCCGGCGGGCTCTCCCTTCCGTGCGAGAACGTCCGCACGCTTGGCCGTAACGGCCTTGATCTCGGTGACATGTCGGGCAAGGCCGAGCTTGCGGCTGCAGGCTGGCCAGTTCCAGAAGTGACCTCGCTCGAAGATCATGTACTTCGCCAGCGCCGCCGCCCGGTCGTAGTCCTGCGCCAGCGACAGCGCGTCATTGGCGGAGAGGACGTGACCATCCCTGTCGCGCACGTAGCTGACGACCGTGCGGATCGTGAACTGGAAGCGGCCCGCATGGATGCCGCCGGCACCGTGGATTGGCCGGTCGGAATTGCCGGAACCGCCCGACTCGCAGATCGCAAGCTGGCGCATCAGATCGTCCATGCGCGCCTCGATCTCGCGGCCCGGCGGCGGATCGAGGGCGGCGGCGGGATGGGTGTGGAGCGCTGCCAGTGCGGCGAGCACAATCACCTTGACCACGCCCCACCGCCAACTCGATTGCATCCACCAGGGGCGACCATTACTCGAAGCCAGTCGTGTCGCTTCCATCTGCGTCACCCTGCACCATCAACGCATCTGCCTTGTCGATCGAGCCTCGGCAGACTGGCGCCGGTCGTCGTCGGGCCTCGGCTTGCTCTCGATCATGCCGCGTCAACGATGCTCTCGCCTGAAAGTTGCCACGTTCCGCGACGGCCAGCCGCGCGCGCAGACTGCCGCCATACCGACCGGATGGTGGCATCAGGCCACTACTTCGGCGGCATGCCGACCCGGTTCGGCTCGGCGAACGCCTGGTAGCTCTGGGCGTTGCGGAACGCCATGTCGGGCGTCATGTGCGCGTAGTCGTGGAATCCGTCCTCCAGGTGCCTTCCGTTCGGATGCGGAAACGGGCTGGCGCGATGCTCGATGCTGTCGGCCTTGCGCTCCGATCCGCCGCAATAGTGGGCCAGCTCATGGATGATGATGCTGGCCGCGAACACCTTGTTCGCGAACTCCGGCGTGATGTAGACGGCATTCTTGTACTCGTTGAACTCGTCCTTCTCCTGCAACCCTCTCTCCATGCCACCCAGGGAGGTATAGGCCGGCACGCCCTTCTCCTTCGGATCCGGATGGTGCGGCGACCACTGGAAGAGCCGGAACGGCGTGCCCGGCCGGCCGGCGAAGAACAGGACCTGCTCCATCTTGCGATAGATCGCGATGATGCGATCGAGGTGCGCGTCGGGATCGGCCGCCTTGTCGACCTTGAAGTTCCAGTTCGCCACCGGCGAGCTCGTGCCCAGGAACCTGATCGCTTCGAGGCGATGGATCGAGCTGCGAACCAGCGTCAGGCACTCCGGGATGGTGGCGAAGGCCTTCTTGATCTCCGGCTTCTCCGCGTCGGGCGGAGGCGCCGATGGGAAGCCGATGAGGCTCGACCGGTTCGCCCCGGCGGATTGCGTCGATGGCGGTGGCGACGCCGCCGGCTGCGCCGCCAGGATCTCGTTGATCCGTCCGATCGTCCGCTGCTTCGGATCGATGCGCGAATCGGGCGGGATCCCGGGGAACTGCTTCACTTGAAACGTGCGGATGGCCCCGCGGGTCAGCGGGCCGCAGAGGCCATCGGGCGTCAGCTGCGGGTCCGCTCCGCCCTGCACCGCCGGCACCCCGTTGAGCGCTTTCTGGATCTCGAGCACGTCAGCCGGATGGTTGATCCCGTTCAACCCCACCGGGGATTGAATCGACACGGTCCCGCTGCCACCGCCAGAGGGCGTGTATTGGAAAGACCGGCAGTCGTTCCAGTCGACGCAGGCATACCATTTGCTCATGAGGGTCCCCGCTTGTGCGTGCAGCGCAGCGCCGATCATTCCACGTGTCCGGCAACACCTCCATCGCCAGCCAGATGTGCAACGCGGGTCCTTGACAGGGGCCGAAGTCGGCCTCGCTGCCGCACTGTCGATGGTCGCTCTCTTCGAGAGCAACCCGGCATCCATTCTGTCGTCCTGAGCAGGCGCGCGGTAAACCGCGCCCCTGCTCAGGACGACAGAGATAAAGACCGGCTGAGGGAGTGGCTTTTCAATTGGCCTCGACGCCGCCCGGACCAGGGACGGCTCAACGAATCGGCGGCGCGTACTGCAGGCCGCCCTTGTTCCACAAATTGTTGAGGCCGCGATCGATCTTGAGCGGCGAACCCTGGCCGAGATTGCGCTCGAAGCTCTCGCCGTAGTTACCGACCTGCTTGACGATGTTGTAGAGCCACTTCTCGTCGACCCTGAGCGCCTTGCCCATGCCGGGGGTCACGCCGAGGAGGCGCTGAATCGTCGGGTCCTCGCTTTTCAGCATCTCGTCGACATTCTCGGAGGTGATGCCGTACTCCTCGGCCGTGATCATGGCGCGGAGCGTCCAGCGCACGACATCGGCAAACTGATTGTAGCCATGGCGCACCGCCACGCCTTGCGGCTCCTTGGAGATGATCTCGGGCAGGACGATGTAGTCGTCCGGCTTGGCGGCACGGGCGCGGGTCGAGTAGAGACTCGAGGCATCGTAGGTGATGACATCGCACTGGCCGGCGAAGAACGCCGCGCCCACCTCCTCGACCTTCTCGATGACGACCGGATCGTAGGTCATCCCGTTGGCCTGGAAGTAGTCATCGAGATTCTGCTCAGGGGTGGTGCCGGGCTGGACGCAGATGGCGGCGCCGTTCAACTCCTTCGCGCTCTTCACGCCGAGCCGCTTGGGCACCATGAAGCCCTGTCCGTCATAGTAGTTGATGCCGGCGAAGTCGAAGCCGAGGGCGGTGTCGCGCGTCAGCGTCCAGATGGTCGCCCGGGCGAGCAGATCGACCTGGCCCGACAGGAGGGCCATGAAGCGCAGATGCGCCGGCGTGGGCACGAACTTCGCCTTCTCGGCATCGCCGAAGATCGCGGCAGCGACGGCACGACAGGTGTCGACGTCGAGGCCGGCCCACTTGCCTTGGGCATTGCGCGATGAAAAGCCCGGGATGCCGAACGAAACGCCGCAGAGCAGCGTGCCACGCGCCTTGATCGCATCGAGATCCTGGATCGCCGGGGCCGGCCCCACGGTGCCGATCGCGGGAGCGCTGGTGGACGCGTCATGGGCCGCCTGCTCTGCCTTCTGCCGCGCGTCATCATCCACCTTCTGCTTGTCGGCGATCGCCTCGGTGTCCACTTCGGGATCCTGATTCGCCTCTGATTCCGCCGTCTGCTTGGTTTCCGCCGCCACCGGCGGCCCAGTTCCTGCCGACTGCGGGACGGCGGTTGCCGCCCTGGGCTTCGGATTGAGGACCGCTTCCAGCGTGAGCTTGGGTCCGAAGGCCCAGTATGCGCCGGCAGCCAGGACAACGAGCGCCAGCACGATCACGGCAAGCGAGACATCGCGGCGCAGCCTGGCCGGCAGCGATGCCGCGCCAAAGGGCGATGGCGCCGCAGATCCGGCGTCGCCCGATGGTGGGGTCGGGGGAACGACAGGCGGGTCGGACGCGGCGGCAGCGGTCGGCGGTCTCGACGCGGCCTGCAGCTGCCGGCGCGGGCCGACGATCGTTTCGTTGCCGTCGTCCTCTGCGGGGGCAGGGTCACGGGAAGCCTCGGCTTCCGTCGGCCCCTGCCGCCAGCTGACGATCGATTGCGGCCGGTCGGCCGGCCGGAAGGCCAGTCCCCAGTCGATGTCCACCAGGACACGCCGCGTGAAGCCTGCCGGCGCGAGATCGACCAGCGGCTTGTAGACATCGTACAGCGCTCTGGTGATCGCACGGGGCGGCGATTGGCCGGTGATCGCGTGGTAGAGGGTCGCCGACAGGCAGTAGATGTCGGTCCACGGTCCCAGCTTGCCGTCGGTGTCCTCCTGCTCCACGGCGGCATAGCGGGGTGTGTAGATCGCCGTCATGGCCGCGGTTCGACCGACCAGGGAGATCCGCGCGGCGCCGAAGTCGATCAAGGTTGGATTGTCGCGCGAATCCAGCACGATGTTGGCCGGCTTGATGTCGCGGTGGAGGAAACCGGCCTTGTGAACCCCCTCCAGTCCATCGAGCAATCGCGCAAACATCGGTTCGATGATTGAAGCAGGTAGCGTTCCGTCGCGCTTCAGGCGCTCCTCGAGCGTCTCGCCGCCGACCAGCGACATGACCATGTAGGCCGTGCCATTGGCCTCCATGAAATCATAGACATCGACAACGGCCGGGACATGGCCGAACGTCGCGAGAATGCGGGCCTCTTCGAGGAAGCGCTCGCGCCCCCAGACGAAGTCCGCCTTCATGGCCGACGAGCGTGGCGAGACGGTCGTACCGCCCCGGCGCAAGGCCAGGGCAATCGGCAGATACTCCTTGATCGCGACCTCGCGACCCAATTCAGTATCGCGGGCGAGGTAGGTGATCCCGAACTGACCATGCCCCAGGACCGAGATCAGCTCGTAGCGTTGCAGCCGTGTTCCGGCGGCGAGGGCTCCTAGGAAATCGCCGTCGCTGGCGTCAGCTCCCGTCATGATCAGGCATCGCCGGTCCCAATGTACCCCCCGGACAGCAGCTTAGTTTCGACGCCGCGAAAGCTCAACGACGCCGCTTCGGATTGCAGACCCAATGTAGTTCGACATGGGCTGTAATACGGTCCCCGCACATCCCGAGCAACATCGGGCTCCGGCGCATCGCCCTCATCGCGATGTCGTCGCGCCCTGCCCGCCGAGGCCCGGAGGCACAAACGCCCGGGACGCGATCGATCACCGCCGCCGCGCCTTCCGATTCGAGGTTCGACACCGCCACGTCGCTCGCGCGCCCATTGCGATTGTCTTCCTCGCCTTGTTACCGTCGCGTTTGCAACTTGCATGCAAGAGGCGAAGTGGGGAGCGTTGGGCATGACGACGTTGTTGGCCAAGCACGCGGATGTCCTCGTCACCATGGACGGGGAGCGCCGGGAGCTGAAGGGTGCCGGCCTCTACGCCGAGGATGGCATCATCAAGCAGGTCGGACCGGATGCCGAGTTGCCCGCCACCGCCGATACGGTGATCGATCTCGAGGGACAGATCGTGCTGCCGGGCTTCGTCAACACCCACCATCATCTCAACCAGACACTGACCCGCAACCTGCCGGGTGCCCAGAACAACAACCTGTTCGCCTGGCTGAAGACGCTCTATCGGGTGTGGGCGCGCACCAACGTGGAAGCGTCGCGGGCCAGCACCCTGATCGGCCTGGGCGAGCTTGCCTTGTCGGGCTGCACCACGGTGTTCGACCACACCTACGTCTTCAAGAACGGCAACAACGTGGACTGCCAGATCGAGGCCGCCCGCGAGCTCGGCGTGCGCTTCCATGCCAGCCGCGGGTCGATGTCGCTCGGCGAGTCCAAGGGCGGCCTTCCGCCGGACGATTGCGTCGAGGAGGAGCCGTTCATCCTCGAGGACAGCCAGAGGGTGATCGAGAAGTACCATGACGCCTCGGTAGGCTCGATGACGCAGATCGTGCTGGCGCCCTGCTCGCCGTTCTCCGTCACGACGACGCTTCTGAAGGAGTCGGCCGCGCTCGCCCGGCACTACAAGGTGAAGCTGCACACGCATCTCTGCGAGACCCTGGACGAGGAGCGCTACACGCTCGAACGCTTCGAGCTCCGCCCGGTCGACTGGATGGAGACGCTGGGCTGGCTGGGCGACGACGTCTGGTTCGCCCATGCCATCCATGTCGACGACGACGAGATCCGGAAGCTCGCCGCCGCCGGTTGCGGCACCGCGCATTGCCCGTGCTCCAACATGCGCCTCGCCTCCGGCATCGCGCCGATCAAGAAGTACATGGCCGCCGGCGTGAAGGTCGGCCTGGGGGTCGACGGCTCGGCGAGCAACGACTCCTCCAACATCCTGCTCGAAGCCCGCCAGGCCATGCTGCTGGCGCGGTTGCGGCTCGGGCTGCTTCCGCCGGAGGGCCCGCGCAAGCACATGTTCCTGTCGCAGTCGCACAGGGTGCGGACCGACGAGTGGATGACCGCCCGCGAGGCGCTCGAGCTGGCCACGATCGGCGGCGCCCGGGTGCTCGGCCGCTCCGACATCGGCTCGCTCGAACCCGGCAAGTGCGCCGACTTCTTCTCGCTCGCTCTCGACACCATCGGCTATGCCGGCGCGCTGACCGACCCGGTGGCGGCGGTGCTGTTCTGCGCGCCGCAGCAGGCGCGGCACACGATCGTCGACGGCAAGGCGGTGGTCCGGGACGGCGAGATCGTGACCATGGACATGCGGCCGGTCATCGATGCCCAGAACAGCTGGGCGCGCAAGCTCGCCGAGATCTGACGAAGCAGGATGGTCATGGCCCAGGAAACCCTCACCATCGCCAAGGCCCTGGAGCGCGCGCGGGACGCCCACAGTTCCGGGAACTTCCAGGAAGCGGAGCGGCTCTACCGGGCGATATTGCAGGTCCAGCCGTCGAACGCGGCCGCGCACAACAACCTGGCTGTTCTGGCCGTGGGGGTCGGCAAGCCGGTCGAGGCGTTGCCGCACTTCGAGGCCGCCTTGCAGGCCGCGCCCCGGCATCCGGCAATCTGGAAGGGCTACATCGGCACCCTCGTCTCGTGCAGGCGCATCCGGGAGGCGAGGCGCGCGCTCGAGAAGGCGCGGCACGCCGGGCTCGATGCCACTTCCCTGAAGGCGATCGCGGATGGGATGCCGATCGACCCCTCTGCCGAGGAGGCTCGGCCGCTCCTCGAGGCTTTCGAG
>JAXMCP010000029.1:0-102328 GCA_046349295.1 Reyranellaceae bacterium | reverse complement strand
GCACGATGGCGATCATGGGCGAAGTCGGCACCTCGTTCCATCGGCGATCCCTTCATCCTCCTCCCCAGCTTCGCTGGGAAGGAGGATGAAGAGCGGGAAGGAGCATGAGCGGTGCGACTTGACAGGCGCGCGGCCGGCGCGCGAACGTCGTCTCAGTAATGGAACCAAGTTCATGTATGTGAATGACAACGTGAAGTCCGCGGCCAGGGTGCTCGACATCCTCGAGCTGTTGTCGCGCAGCGATACGCCGATGGCGCTGAAGGATCTCGTGTCCGTGCTGGCGTTGCCCAAGAGCAGCGCGCACGCGCTGCTGCGGACGCTGCAGTCGCGCGGCTATGTCGAACGCGACGCGGCCGACCGCTATGCGCTGAACGAATCGCTGCGCCAGTCGTCGGGCTGGATCGGTGGCCCGGAGGCACATCTGGCGGGGGTGGCGCGGCCGGTGATGGACGAGCTGCGCGATGCGCTGGAGGAGTCGGTGTTCCTGGGCGTCCGGGCCGCGCGCGGCGACGTCAAGGTCATCGCCAAGTCGGTGAGCCGCGCCCAGATCCGCTACGATTCCGGCGATGCAGGCCTGCGGCCGGCCTACTGCACCGGCATGGGCAGGGTGCTGCTGGCGTTCTGGGACAAGAAGTCGACGGCTGCCTACTTGATGCGCACACGGCTGCGCGCCTACACGCCGAACACGATAACCGACGCCGGCAAGCTGCGCGCGCTGCTCACCAAGGTGGCGGCCGACGGCTACGCCGTCCTCGAGGAGGAATACGTGCTGGGCGGATCGGCGACGGCGGCGCCGGTGTTCAGCGGCGACGGCACGGTCGTTGCTGCGTTGAATGTCGGAACGGTCTCGGCGCGCTATCCCGCCGCCAAGGCCAAGATCATCCGCGGCGTCGTGCGCGCGGCGGCCACCATCAGCCAGCGCCTCGGCCATCGGCGTGCAGCGTAGATCGGGCAGCGTAGATCGGAAGGAGTTCCAGCGGTGAGTTATCGGATCGGCGTCGATATCGGAGGCACCTTCGCGGATTTCTGCGCCCTGGACGAAGCGACGGGTCGCCTGGCGACATTGAAGGTCTTGTCGACGCCGCAGGAGCCCGGGCGCGAGGTCATCACCGGGCTGGCCGAGCTCGGCAGCCGCTTCGGCATCCAGCCCGCCGACATCGGCTACTTCACCCACGGCACCACGGTCGGCATCAACTCGGTGATCCAGCGCAAGGGCATCCGGCTCTGCCTGTTCACGACCGAGAACTTCATCGACGTGCTGGAGCTGGCGCGGCTCAAGATGCCGGACCCCTATCACCTGATGTCGTCGCGCGCCGAGCCGCTGGTCACGCGCGAGCGCGTGCTGGCGGTGCGCGAGCGCATCCTGGCCGATGGCACCGTGGACCAGCCGCTCGATCCCGCCAGCGTGCGCCAGGCGCTCGACCAGGCGATCGGACTCGGTGCCGAGGGGATCGTGCTGGGGCTGCTCCACTCCTATCGCAATCCGGCGCACGAGCACGAGGCGCAGCGGCTGATCAACCAGTGGGCGCCGGCGATGCCGGTGTTCTGCTCGAGCGACGTGTGGCCGATCATCCGCGAGTACGAGCGCACCGCGACGGCCACCATCCACGGCTACGTCCAACCCAAGGTGGCCCGCTACCTGGCGGCCCTGCAGGCGGCCCTGAAGCAGGCCGGCGTCGCCGCCGAACCCATGGTGACCAAGTCGAACGGCGGAGTGATGACGGCCGAGCTCGGCAAGTCGGCCTGCCTGCAGATGCTGCTGTCGGGCACGGCGGCGGGCGTGATCGGCGCCGGCTTCGTCTCCCGCCAGGCCGGCGTCGACAAGGTCCTGAGCCTCGACATCGGCGGCACCTCGGCCGACGTGGCGATCATCATCGACGGCACGCCGACCTACGGCACCGGCGAGATGGTGGGCGACTTCCCGATCTACATCCCGACCGTGTCGGTGACCTCGATCGGCGACGGCGGCGGCTCGATCGCCGCGGTGAGCGAGTTCGGCATCCTGACGGTCGGTCCGGAGAGCGCGGGATCGACGCCGGGCCCCGCCTGCTACGGCCGCGGCGGCACGCGACCCACCATGACCGACGCCTTCGCGGTCTGCGGCATCATCGGCCACGGCAATATCGGCTACGACGCGGTGTCGGTCGACGTGGAGAAAGCGCGCGCCGCCGTCGGCACGGTCGCCGGCAAGCTCGACCGCGGGCTCGAGCAATCGGCCGAGGCGATCATCCAGGTGGCGGTGTCGGGCATGTACCGCGAGGTCGGCAAGCTCGCCTCGCGCCAGGGCATCGACCCGCGCGATTTCACCCTGCTGGCGTTCGGCGGGGCCGGGCCGATGATGGGCTGCTTCCTGGCGCGCGAGCTCGGCATGCGCCAGGTCCTGATCCCGACCGCGCCGGGCGTGCTGTCGGCGCTGGGCGGGCTGGTCGCCGACGTGAAGAACGACTTCATCAGCACGGCCTACTACCCGCTGTCGGCCGCCGAGCTGCCGCGCCTGAAGGCCGATTTCGACCGACTCGCCGCGCGCGCCAAGTCGTGGATCACCGAGGAGCAGAAGTTCACCGGCCGCACCGTGCTGCAGCCCGCGGCCGACATGCGCTATCTCGGCCAGTCGTTCGAGATCGAGGTGCCCTTGCAGCTCGAATGGATCGTCTCGGGCGATCGCGAGCGGATCGCCGCTTCCTTCCATGCCGAGCACGAACGGCTCTACGGCCATGCCGCGCCCGAGACGCCAATCCACGTCGTCAGCCTGCGCCTGGTGGTGGTCGGCGCCTCGCCACAGCCGACGTTCCCGGCGCAGCCTCGCCGCACCGACACGCCCGTACCGGCCAAGCAGATCGAGGTCTACCTGGACGGCGCCTGGCGCAGCGTGCCGCTCTACCGGCGCGCCGACCTCGGGCATGGGCATAGGCTCATCAGCCCTTGCGTGGTGGCCCAGGAAGACACCACCATCTGCATTCCGGAAGGCTACTCCGGCGCGGTCGACGCGTACGGCAACATTCTCCTGTCGCTCGGCCAACAGTAAAGGACACGCGATGCGTATCGATCCGGTCACGCTGCAGATCTTCGCCAACCACGCGCAGGCGGCAGCCGACAGCATGGCCTTCACGCTGTTCCGCACGGCCCATTCGACCTTCGTCAAGGAGACCGAGGACTTCACCACCGGCCTCGCCACCCCGGACGGCATGACCTTTGCCAGCCCGCGCGACCTCGGCGCCACCTGGTTCATCGGCCTCGACTACGCCAACGCGATCCGGATGGTCGCCGACTATCGTCCGGGCGACATCTGCATCACCAACGATCCCTACAGCGGCTTCGTGTGCACCCACACGCCGGACCTGCACATGTGGAAGCCGATCTTCTGGGAGGACGAGCTGATCGCCTTCTCGGTGAGCCACATCCACAACACCGATGTCGGCGGCGCAGTGCCGGCATCGCTGTCCCGGCAATTGACCGAGGTCCACCAGGAAGGCATCCGCATCCCGCCCAACAAGCTCTACGACCAGGGCAAGCTCAACCAGGCGCTGCTCAACGTCATGCTGACCAACGTGCGCATGCCCGAGCAGAACCATGGCGACCTGCAGGCGCAGATCGCCGCCATGAACACCGGCGAGCGCAAGGTCCACGACATGGTGCGCAAGTTCGGTGTCGAGGTGTTCCGCCAGGGCGTCAAGGACCTGCTCGATCTCGGCGAGCGCCAGGCCCGCGCATTGCTCAGCCGCATTCCCGACGGCGATTATTTCTTCTCCGACTATCTCGACGAGGATGCGCCGGGCGGCGTGCCGGTGCGGCTCGCGCTGACGCTGAAGGTCCGCGGCGACGAGGCTGTGCTCGATTTCACCGGCTCGGACGCCCAGCTCCAGTCTTCGCTCAACGTGCCGACCGGCGGCGCCGAACGCCATATCCTGCTGATGGTGGGCTACACCTACTGCCTCTACAGCATCGATCCGACCATCCTGCTGAATGGCGGCATCACCCGGCCGGCTCGCTGCGTCATCCCCGAAGGCACCATCCTCAATCCGAAATTCCCGGCCGCCGTCGGCATGCGCAGCATGACCTGCAGCCGCCTGCAGGGCGTCACCATCGGCGCCTTCCAGGCGGCGGTGCCCGATCTGCTGCCGGCCGGACCGGCGGGCGGCGGCGCGATCATGAACGTCAAGACCACCGACCATCGCAGCGGCCGGACGATCATGGCGTCGATCGACCCGATCACCGGCGGCGCCGGCGGCTGGTCGGGCGGCGATGGAACCGACGGGTCGGGCGCCAACTCGAGCTTCCTCAAGAACACGCCGGTCGAGATCAACGAGACCGAGGTGCCGATGAAGGTGCTGCGCTACGGGCTGGTGCCCGATTCGGGCGGCGCCGGCCGCCATCGCGGCGGTCTCGCGAGCTTCCTCGAATTCAAGCTGTTCTCGCCCAACAGCGTGGTGACGGCGCGCAACCGCGACCGCACGCGCTTTTCGTCGTGGGGCAGCAACGGCGGACGACCCGGCGCCACCTCCTGCTTCTGGCGCAATCCAGGGACCAACAGCGCGGTCGATCTCGGCAACACCGACGTCGTCACCCTCGATCCCGGCGACGTGATCCTGGTGACCTCGTCCGGCGGCGGCGGCTGGGGACCGGCCTGGGAGCGCGACGCGCAAGCGGTGCTGTTCGACGTGCAGCAAGGCAAGGTCTCGGTCGAGGCCGCCGCCAACGACTATGGCGTGGTGATCCGCGACGGCGCGATCGACGAGACGGGAACGGCGGCACGGCGCGCCCGCCTGGCGGCAGAGGCCAAGCCCAGCGTCTTCGCCTTCAACGAGCAGCGCGAGCTCTATGAGCGGGAATGGACCGACGCCAACTACGACGCGCTGACGAAGGTGCTGGCCACGCTCCCCGTGCACTGGCGCCATTTCATCAAGAAGCGGATCTTTGCCGCCCTGGAAGCGTTGCCGGCGCACCAGCGCCGCGGCGACGGCAGCGAGGTGCGCCGCGCCTTCGACCTGGCGGTTGCCGAGTTTCCGCAGCTCGGCCTCGCCCAGGCAGCGGAGTGAGCGGCTGATGGACATCCAATTCGACAACCAGGCCGTCATCGTCACCGGCGCGGCGCGCGGCATCGGCGGCGGCATCGTCGAGGGCTTCGTCGAGCGCGGCGCCAAGGTGTGGGCCTGCGACGTGCTGGAGGCCGAGCTGTCGGCGCTGAAGGCGCGGGTGAAGCCGCAGCGCGGCGGCACGCTGGAGACGCGCCGCGTCGACGTGACCCGATCGGCCGAGGTCGAGGGCTTCGTGCGCGAGGTCGAGCAGGCGAATGGCGGCGCGGTCGACGTGCTGGTGCATGTCGCGGGCGGCGTGCGCGGCCAGTCCAAGCGCCCGCTCGAGCAGGTGAGCGACGAGGATTGGCGGGCGATCTACGCCGTCAATGTCGAAGGCGCCTTCTTCGCCAGCCGAGCGGTGACGCCGGGCATGAAGAAGAAGGGTGCGGGCCGCATCGTCGTGATCGCGAGCCGCGCGGGCCTGGGCGTCAGCCTGACCGGGATCCAGTCCTACGCGACCGCCAAGGCGGCGCAGCTCGGCCTGGTGCGACAGCTCGCGCACGAGCTGGGCCCAAACGGCATCACTGTCAACGCCGTGGCGCCGGGCTTCCTGCGCACCAGCCCGGACTACGAGCGGCAATGGAGCTCTTATGGTCCGGAAGGCCAGAAGGCCATGATAGAGCGCGTCGCCATGCGCCGCCTCGGCGAGCCCAAGGATATCGCCCACGCCGTGATGTTCCTGGCGTCGCCCTACGCATCGTGGATTACTGGCCAGGTCCTGCCGGTGACGGGTGGTCCGCAGGCATGAACGTCATGCTTTCCTCCCTCGCTACCCCAGGGCGGCTACGCATCTTTCTTTCCTCCCCCGTCATCGGGGGAGGTGGCCCGCAGGGCCGGAGGGGGAAAGCCGCAGTCGAGATTTTTCCGATTCTGACGTCGGAATCCGAGAGATCTCGACTGCGGCCTTCCCCCTCCACCCCCTGGCGGAGGCACCTCCCCCGATGACGGGGGAGGGCTTGAAAGTCTGAGGAGGAATCTATGTCCGCACGCCCGACCATCGTTCCCAAGCCTGACGAGCAGGAGCAGCCCTGGCAGTGGGCCGAGCCGCGCTGGCGCGGCATCGTCGAACGGGTGCGTGCCGGCAAGGCTCTGCGGCCCGAGATCTGGCCGAACGGCGCGCGCTGCGCGGTGGCACTATCCTTCGACTCGGACCACGAGACCGGCGAGCTGCGCGAGGGCGGCGAATCGATCGGCCGGCTGTCGCAGGGCCAGTACGGCAACCGCGCCGGCATCCCGCGCATCCTGAAGCTGCTCGCGAGATACTCGGTCCCGGCGACCTTCTATGTCCCGGCGGTGTCGGCGATGCTGCATCCCGACGAGCAGCGCCGGGTCGCCGCCGGGGGTCACGAGATCGGCATCCATGGCTGGATCCACGAGCGCAACTCGATCCTGCCGGAGGCCTCGGAGCGCGACCTGCAGATGCGCTCGGCCGAGATGCTGGAGAAGATCACGGGCCAGCGGCCGGTCGGCATCCGCACGCCGTCGTGGGATTTCTCGCCCAACACGCTCACCATCACGCGCGACATGGGCCTGCTGTACGATTCCTCGCTGATGGCCGACGACGATTGCTACGAGCTGCTGCTCGACGGCACGCCAACCGGCGTCATCGAGCTGCCGGTCGAATGGATCCGCGACGACGCGGTCTATTTCAACATGAACCGCTTCGCCTCGCTCAGGCCCTACACGCCGCCCTCGTCGGTGCTGGAGATCTTCCGGCGCGAGTTCGACGCGGCCTATGCCGAGGGCGGGCTTTACCAGCTCACCATGCATCCGCACATCATCGGCCATCGTTCGCGCATGATGATGCTGGAGGAGCTGATCCGGCACATCCGCGCGCACGCCGATGTCTGGTTCGCAACGCACGCCGACGTCGTGCGCTATGTCAAGCTGAAGGGTTGATCGATCGGGGAAGGGTTGAACGATGGAGGAGGCAGGGGCATGAGACGAACAGGTATGACCCGCAGGGGTCTCGCAGTGCTGACCGCGATCGCCGCGGCAGCATCATTGGCGTTCTCGGGAACGGCCTGGGCGCAGGGCAAGTACGTCCACGCCAACAACAGCGGCTACGACAATCTCGATCCGCATGTCGTGTTCGACGTCGGCCGGGCCGCGTCGCGCATCAACTTCTACGACGGGCTGCTTCGCTGGGTCGACAATCCGCCGAAGATGATTCCCTGGCTGGCGGAAAGCTATACGCCCTCGGACGACGGCAAGACCTGGACCTTCAAGCTGCGACATGGCGTCAAGTTCCACGACGGCAGCGAGTTCACCGCCGACGACGTGCTCTACAGCATCGAACGCATGCTGGCGACGAAGAAGGGTGCGTCGTCCCTCTTCCTGCCGATCATCATGCCGGGCAGCACCAAGGCGCCCGACAAGTACACGGTCGTGATCACCCTGAAGGAGCCATCGGCGATCTTCCTGGCGACCGTGCCGGAAATCCTGATCGTCAACTCCAAGCTGGTGAAGCAGAACGAGAAGGATGGCGATTGGGGGCAAGCCTGGCTCGCCAAGAACGTGGCCAGCACCGGCTCGTACAAGCTGAAGCGCTACGATCCGGCCATCGGCTTCGTCGGGGAGCGCTTCAAGGACCATTTTGCCGGCTGGCCCCAGAAGGCCTTCGACGAGATCGAGTTCCGCACTGTGCTGGAAACCAACACGCGCGTTCAGGGACTGATCAAGGGCGACATCCAGGGCACCGACGGCTATCTGCCCTTCGACCAGATCCTGCGGCTCAGGCAGGCGAAAAACGTGCAGATCCTCGAGCAGGAGTCGATGCGCGTCTTCTACTTCAACATCCACAACGGCCGTGCGCCGTTGAACGACGTGCATTTCCGCCGCGCGCTGGCCTATGCCTTCGACTATGACGGATTCATCAAGGACATCCTGAAGGACGCGGTCGCCCGCAACCCGAGCCCCAATCCGAACAATCTCTGGGGCTCGCCGAAGGATCTCAAAGGCTATACCTACGATCTGGAGAAGGCCAAGGCCGAGCTCGCCCTGGTGAAGGAGCCGCTGCGTCCGATCACCATCGGCACGCTGGCCGGCTTCAGCGAGACCGAGCAGGCGGCTACGCTGCTGCAGAACGGCGCCAAGAAGATCGGCATCGAGATCAAGATCGAATCGGCGCCGTGGCCGGTCATTCAGAGCCGCATGCAGGACCGCGAGAAGAACTACGACATGGTCCCGCTGTGGAAGAGCACCTACTACGTCGACCCCAACAACTGGGTCGGCGAGATGTACGCTTCGCGCTACATCGGCACGCGCAACACCTCGTACATCAACGATCCGGAAATGGACAAGTGGCTCGACGAGGCCTTGGCGATCAGCGACCAGGAAAAGCGCCGCGTGCTCTACGAGAAAGCGGCGACCAGGGCGACCGAGCAGTCGTTCGGCATCTACGTCTACAACACGCGCTGGTACGGACCCTATGCCGCCAACATCGCCGGCATCCGCTTCAGCCCGATCGGCAGCGGCCAGGACATGCGCTGGGCGTCGTACAAGTAGAGCTGAGAAATCACTCGCCTCCCCCGTCATCGGGGGAGGTGTCCCCGATAGGGGGCGGAGGGGGAAGGCCACAATCGAAATGCTTCAAGTTCCGACGTCAGAAGCGGCGAAACCTCGACTGCAGCTTTCCCCCTCCGGTCCTTCGGGCCACCTAAGCGATATTGGCCGCAGAGCGGCCAAAACGCACACCCGATTACGGGGGAGGGATATGACGGGTGTGCTCGATGCGCCGCCTTGAAATGATCGTTTCGCGACTGGTCTGGTTCGTGCCGACGCTGGCCGGACTGGTCGTCATCGTATTCCTGATCTCCAACGTCATCCCGACCGATCCGGTGCGCGTCCTGCTGGGCGAGAACGCGACTCCCCAGCAGGTCGAGGCGATGCGCGTCAAGCTGGGCTACGACAAGCCGCTCTCGACCCAGCTGATGCGCCACTTCCAGGATGTGCTGTCGGGCAATCTCGGCGTCAGCATCTATAGTCAGCGCCCGATCTGGGAGGATCTGTCGCAGCGCCTGCCCGCCACCCTGGAGCTCACCCTGGTGGCGATCACGCTCGCGATCGCGCTCGGCATCCCGCTCGGAGTCATGTCGGCGCTCAAGCGAAACTCGCTGTGGGACCAGGCGGTGCGGGTGCTGAGTGTCGCCGGCCTCGCCATGGCCGCGTTCTGGCTGGCCATGCTCCTGCAGTTCCTGTTCGCAATGAAGCTCGGGACCGCGCCGCTCAACGGCCGCGTCGACGGATTCGGTCCCCCTGCGGTGACAGGCTTCATGATCGTCGATTCGCTTCTCGACTGGGACATGGAATCCCTGCGCAGCGCCTTCTCCCATATTGCCCTGCCGGCGCTCACCCTGGCCCTGCCGGCGGCAGCGACCATCGTGCGCTTCACGCGCGCCGGCGTGCTCGACGTCATCAACAGCAACTTCGTGCTCTACCAGCGCGCCATGGGCATGCCGCCGGGACTGATCGTATGGAAGTACGTGCTGCGCAACGCCCTGATCTCGACGGTCACCCAGGTCGGCCTGATCTTCGGTGTGCTGGTGACCAACGCCGTCGTCGTCGAGACGGTGTTCGACTGGCCGGGGATCGGCACCTACGCGGTACAGTCGATCCTGCAATCCGACCATAAGGCGATCATCGCTTTCACCATCTGGATCGGCGCCCTGATCGTCGTGGTCAACCTGCTGGTCGATATCGTCCATTCCTTCATCGACCCGAGGGGAGCACACTGATGGCGGGCTGGCGGCGCGAGCTCGATCGCTTCACCAGGGACCGCGCCGCGACCCTCGGTCTGGTTCTGCTCCTCCTGCTGGTCGTGGCGGCGGTCTTCGCGCCCATCCTGTCGCCCTTCCCGGACGATGTGGCGACCTTCCATACCGCCAACCGCCTGCGGGCACCCGATGGTGTCAACTGGCTCGGCACCGATCGCATGGGCAGCGATCTCTTGAGCCGCATACTGTTCGGCGCCCGCATCACCATCACCATCGCTTTCGTCGCCGTGGGATCGGCCGTGGTGATCGGCGTTCCGATCGGGCTGGTCGCCGGCTACTACGGTGGCTGGCCGAGCAATCTCCTGATGCGCGTGTCCGACATCTTCCTGGCGGTGCCGCAGATCGTGCTGGCGATCGCCATCGCCCAGACGCTGGGTCCATCGATCGAGAACGTCATCCTGGCGCTCAGCATCACCTATTGGCCGTTCTGGGCCCGCCTGGTGTTCGCCGAGACGCGCTCGGTCAAGAACGAGATCTTCATCGAATCGGCGATCGCGCTCGGCGCCTCGCCGTTGCGAGTCATGACTTTGCACGTGCTGCCCAACATCGCCTCGTCGATCATCGTGCGCACGTCGATCGGCATGGGCGCCACCATTCTCACGGCAGCGGCACTCGGCTTCCTTGGTCTCGGCGCGCCGCCGCCGACGCCCGAATGGGGCCGCATGATCGCCGAATCGCGCGAGTTCCTGCCCGAGGCGTGGTGGTACGCGACCGCCCCCGGGATCGCGATCTTCATGGTCGTGATGGGCTTCAACCTGGTGGGCGACGGGCTGCGCGACTTTCTCGATCCACGCATCCGGCGAGGAGCACGCGGCAAGTGACGGCGCTGCTCGCGGTCGAGGACCTGTCACTGGGGTTTGCCACCGAGGGCGGCTTCGCGTCGATCCTCGATGGCGCGAGCCTGTCGATCGACCGTGGCCAGGTCCTCGGCCTGGTGGGCGAGAGCGGTTGCGGCAAGACCACGCTGGCGCGCGCGATCCTGGGAGTCCTGCCGCCCGAGACGGCCCGGATCACGGCCGGCCGCGTCCTGTTCGATGGCAAGGACCTGCTGACCGCCGATCCGGCCGTCGTCAACCGCACAGTGCGCGGGCGGGCGATCACTTTCGTGCCGCAGGATCCATTCACCAGCTTCAATCCGGTCTTCACGGTCGGCGACCAGATCATGGAGATCCTCAAATGGAAGTCGCCGCGCGCCGGCCAACCACCGGGCCGCGACTGGCTGCCGGCCGTGCTGTCGCACTACCCCGCCTACCGCAGGCGGGCCGACCTCGACGCCGTGCTCGAGCTGCTCGACGCCGTGCAGCTCCCCCGCCCCGCCCAGCTCCTGCGCAAGTACCCGCACGAGCTCTCCGGTGGTCAGCGCCAGCGGCTGATGATCGCGATGGCGCTGCTCCCCGGCCCCGACCTGGTGATCGCCGATGAACCGACCACGGCGCTCGATGTCACCATCCAGGCCCAGATCCTCGGCCTGATCCGCAGGCTCGCGAGCGAGCGGAATGTCGCCGTCCTGCTGACCACCCACGACCTGGGCGCGGCCTACGAGATCTGCGACGCGGTCAACGTCATGTATGCCGGCCAGGACGTCGAATCGGCACCGGTCGACCGTTTCTTCGCCGCGCCGGCACATCCCTATACGACGAAGCTGCTGGCCAGCCTGCCCGACGCGAGCGGCAACGCCCAGGGCATTCCCGGCGAAGTGCCTGTGCTGCTCGCCCCGCCCGGCGGTTGTCGTTTTCATCCGCGGTGCGAGCGGGCGGACGGACCGTGCCGCACGGCACGTCCGCAAGTCGAGCAACTCGACGCGGGCCACTGGGTGCGCTGCTACCATCCGCATCGGCCGGCGCCATGACCGATGCGATCCTGAGCCTGCGCGGCCTGCAGGTCCACTTCGCGGTGCGCGGCGCGTTCGGCCGGCGCGTCGGATCGATCAAGGCGGTCGACGGCGTTTCGTTCGACCTGCTGCCCGGCGAAGTCTTCGGACTGGTCGGCGAATCGGGTTGCGGCAAGTCCACCCTGGGCAAGACCATCATGGGCATCAACCAGCCCACGGCCGGCGAGATCCACTTCGAGGGCCAGCAGATCGACCGGCTGTCCGCCGGTGCCCGCCGCGCCGTGCGCCGCAGCCTGCAATACGCCTACCAGGATCCAGGCGCGTCGCTCGACCCACGCTGGAAGATCGGCAGCTCGTTGCGAGAGCCGCTCGTGATTCACACCGATCTGGACGCCGAGGCACGCGATGCCCGTATCCGCAGCATCCTCGAAGCCGTCGGCCTGCCCGGCACCCATCTCGATCTCTATCCCCACGAGATCTCGGGCGGGCAGCAGCGCCGGGTCGGGCTGGCGCGCATCCTCACCCTGCATCCCAAGGTCGTCATCCTGGACGAGCCGACATCGGGCCTCGACGTATCGGTGCAGGCGACGGTGCTCACCCTGTTCCGCGACCTGCGCGCCCGTTTCGCGCTCACCTACATGCTGATCAGCCACGACCTCGCCGTCGTGCGAACCATGTGCAGCCGCGTCGCCGTCATGTATCTCGGCCGGATCGTCGAAAGCGGTCCGACCGACGAGATCTTCGAGCGGCCACGCCATCCCTACACACGCTCCCTGCTCGCCGCGATCCCCAGGATCGGCGGCACCCGCATCACCCGGAATTTCTGGCTGCAGGGCGAGCCGCCCGACCCGGCGAACCTCCCCTCCGGCTGCCGCTTCCGCACGCGCTGCCCCAAGGCGACCGATCTCTGCGCGCGTGACGATCCGGCGTCGCGTCCGCTGGGACAGGGAACGGTTGCCTGTCATTTCCCGGAGTGATCGCTCTTGTTGTCCTCCCCGCGCGAAGCGTGGGGAGGAGACGATCGACTCACGCCGCTTGGCCACGCGAGCGAAATCTGGCCGTGTCGCCCGGACAGCGCGATCGTCGTACGCGCTCTCGACGCGTCGGTGATGCCCTTGCGAGCCACCTGCTGTCTCGACGCTGCCTTGGGGTCGCCCAATACAGACCTTAGGCTCGAGCGATGACTCGCCGCAATTCGATGCCTCGTCGGACGCTTCTCGCCGGTGGCGCAGCGCTCCTCGTTCCAAGGCCGGCGCCGGCGCAAGCCCCAATCCAGGCCAAGGTCACGGCGGCGCTGCCACGCCTCAAGGAGCTCGCACGACAGACCGTCGACAACAAGCTCGTGCCCGGCCTCGCGATCGCCATCGTCCATCGCGACGACGTCGTCCTGCTCGAGGCGTTCGGCGTGCGCCAGACGGGGAAGCTCGAGCCCGTCACGATCGACACCGTGTTCCAGCTTGCATCGGTGTCCAAGCCGCTGGCCTCGACCGTCGTCGCCGCTCTGGTGAGCGATGGCAAGGTTTTGTGGGACAGCCGTATCCGCGACATCGATCCCGGCTTCGCCCTGCATGACGAGCTTGCGACGGCGTCGGTGACGGTGCGTGACCTGTTCGCTCATCGCAGCGGACTGCCCGGCAACGTCGGCAATGACATCGAGGAGCTTGGCTTCACCCAGGGCGAGATCCTGCACCGCCTGCGTTTGGCAAAGCCCGCCTACAGCTTCCGCAACGGCTACGCCTACAGCAATTTCGGCCTGACCGAAGCTGCCGTCGCAGCGGCGCGATTCTCGGGCAAGAGCTGGGAAGAGGCGGCCGAGGAGAAGCTCTACCAGCCGCTCGGAATGAGCTCGACCAGCTCGCGCCATCGCGACTTCGTCAGTCGCGCCGATCGCGCCGCCTTGCATGTGCAGGTGGACGGCGCCTGGGCTGCGTTCACCCGGCGCAATGCCGATGCACAGTCTCCCGCCGGCGGCGCCAGCTCCAGCGCGCGCGATCTTGCCCGTTGGCTGCGCCTGTTGCTTGCCAACGGGCGCTACGACGGCCGAGAGCTGATCGCGAAGGAGGCGATCGAGCAGACCCATGTCCCTGCGATCGCTCGCGGCGTCGACACGCCGAGGTTCTACGGCTTGGGCTGGAACATCGACTATCGCGAGCACGGCGTGGAATGGAGCCACGCCGGCGCGTTCAGCGCCGGCGCACGTACGTTCGTCAGGCTGATACCCGGCGAACAGTTGGGCATCGTGGTCCTGTCGAACGCCTTTCCGACCGGCGTTCCCGAAGCCGTCGCCTCGACCTTCCTCGACCTGGTCTTTGCCGGCAGGCCATCGCAGGACTGGGTGACCTATTTCAACGGACTCTACGAAACAGGCTACAAGGCGATGATGAAGGGCGGCCTGGCGTACGCGACGCCCCCGGCCGCGCCCGCGCCGCCCCTGCCGATATCGGCCTACCTCGGAGACTACCGCAACGACTATGCAGGGGATGCCAAGGTCACGGACTCGGGCGGCCTGCCCTTCCTGGAACTGGGGCCGGCAGGCAAGCGCTTTCCGCTCATGCATTTCAATCGCGACCTGTTCGTCTACACGCCGTTCGCAGAGGCCCCGAGCTGGCGGGTAGGCGTGACGTTCCAGATCGGGCCCGACGGCAAGGCGAGCGAGGTGACGATCGAGGATCTCAACGAGGAAGGATTGGGAAGGTTGACGCGCGTCAACTAGACGACGCGCCGAAAACAGCTCTCCGCCGGGACGCTCCGTGCCACATCAGGAGCGACGCCAAGTGCCGCGCTCGCGGCGGCAGAAGGCAGGCCTCTCTATTTTTGCTCGCGATGCGGGGGCGCTCGCCCGAACATCGGCTTGCTGGCGGCCTCGTTTTCTCGGGCGTTCGGCGACTGCGAATCCGATCGGTAGAGGTGGTAGGCAAAGCCTCCTGCACCAAGAAGCGCGACGACGGCGAGGACTTCGTAGAGCGACATGGTTGGTAGTGTGGCAGGCTGCGCATCCTAGTTCCAGCAAGTCATGCCCCCGCCAACTGGGTCAACCCCATCGCGACGGACAGGAGATCCGATCCCGTGGCCGCACGCGCCGTTGGCGCCACGCGGGCAATCGTCTCGCGGACGGCCGGCACCCGGCTCGATCCGCCGGTGAGGAAGATCGTGTCGATGTCGGCGCCACTCAGGCCCGCCAATGCGAGGCAATCGCCTGCCGCGCGGTGCAGCCGGTCGATCCTGGCCTCGATGGCATGGTCGAAGTCGGCGCGGGTCGCGAGCGCCGCTAGGCCGCTCTCGAGGAAGGCCAGGGATACCGCCGCCTGATCTGCCGCACTGAGCTCGATCTTGGCGTCTTCCACGGCGAAGGCCAGGCGATGGCCCAGCCGCTGGCGCAGCACCCTCACGAGACGGTCCACTTTCTCGGGCTCACATGCCTCCAGGACAAGCTCGGCGAATTCACGCTCGTTCTTGTGAGAGTACACGAAGTTGATCGTCGCCCAGGTCGCGAGCTCATGATAGATCGCGTTCGGCATCGGCAGGTTCTTCGCGACGAGTTGGGTGCCGAATCCCAGAAGCGGCATGACCGCGGCGAGGTTCAACGCGGTGTCGAAGTCGGTGCCGCCGACGCGCACGCCGGCATTGGCGAGGACGTCGTCGTCACGGTCGGAACGGTCGCGGCGCTCCGGCCCGATGCGGACAATGGAAAAGTCGCTGGTGCCACCCCCGATGTCGGCGATCAGGACGAGCTCTTCGGTCTGCACGGTCTGCTCGTAGTGATGGGCGGCGGCGATCGGTTCGTAGACGAACCTGATGTCGCGAAAGCCCGCGCGCCTGGCGATGGCCTCGAGCACGGCCTGGGCTCGCGCGTCCGCACTGTCATCGCCGTCGACGAATCGCACCGGCCGGCCATGCACGACTGACGTGACCTCCTGCCCGGCAAATTCTTCCGCCTTGTGCTTGAGATGGCGGACGAGGAATTCGACGACCTCGGTCAGCCGCACCTTGCGGCTTCCCAGGCTGGTTTCCTCATCGATCAGGGGCGAGCCCAGGATCGACTTCAGCGCCCGCATCAGCCGGCCCTCCGTCTGTCCGACATAGGCCGCGATGGCATCGCTGCCGAACAACACCTGATTCTTCGTCTCGTAGTCGAAGAACACCGCGCTCGGCATCAGTGTCCTGTCGTCCTCGAGCGGCGCCAGCGTGGCGACGTCGTCGCGCAGCACGCCGATCGCCGAGTTCGAGGTGCCGAAATCCAATCCGCAGGTGATCATGACTACCCCCTTTTCATGCGCGAAGGGGTTCTCATCTATTGCAATGGAGGAGACGTTGCCAGACTGTTTCTTTTCGCCTAGGCTGGCGCGCGTCAGTGGGATGTCCGGCGGCGAGCATCCCTTTTTGCTTGGGCGAGCCTCACCCCAGCGCCTGCAGGACGAGACCGAATCGCCGCGGTTCGCTCGCCGTCCTCGGCCACTCGCCCAGAAGCATCGTCGTGACGGTGTCGACGGCCGGCAGGCCTGCTCCCGTCAGCCAGTGGCCGAGCCGGCTGGCCTCGGCGGGGATATCGACGCGCAAGACACCCGACGGCGCGGCCTTGGCTGCGGCGGCGACCAGCGCGACCGCCGCCTCCTCGTCCGGCGCGAGGATCGGGCCGATCATCATGCCGCGACCAAAAGGGCGCAGGATTGCGAAGCCGGTAGGCCTGTCCGAACCGGTGATCCACGCGTGCCCGATCGTCAACAGTCGTCCGACGAGCGCGGACCGGTCGGCGCCGAAGGCGGCAGCGTCGAGCGCGCTGAGGACGGCATGATCCGTCGGGATGGCCCGTCGCGTCGGCACGGCTGGCCCTGCCGACACGACCCGCTCTTCGGTCAGACGGGCCTGGTGCTGGCGGACCTGCCCAAGTGCATGAAATCCCAGCTTCTGGTAGAGCCCCAGGCCTTCGGCCGTCGCATTCAGCATCAGAGCACGCGGCTGCGAATCCGCGATAAGCGCCGTCATCAAGGCACGACCGATGCCCCTGCCCTGTTGGTCCGGCGCGACCAGCACCATGCCGATGGTGCCGGCGTCGCGACCGAAGCCCCACCGCATGCCGACACCGATCACGTCCCCTGACGCATCTACGGCAACCGTGCCGGCGCCGAGATGGAGGAGCTGGGCGCAATCTTCCAGCCGATGCGGCCAGGACATCGCCTGCACCAGGCGGTGCATCGCCGGCAGATCGCCGGCCTGCATCGGGCGAAGCGCCACCGTGGCCGCCGGCGACGGGCGGACTCGAGGATCGTTGCTCATGGATTGGGCGGGTTCGCTTCCGAGTGCGATGTTTTCTTAGGTCGAAGCATAAAGCGTAACCTCACTCTGAGGAGCGGCCGCAGGCCGCGTCTCGAATGCGCGCGGTTTACCGCTCGCATTCGAGACGCCACGCTTCGCGTGGCTCCTCAGGGTGAGGATTCTGTTTGGAGCAATCACGCTCTACAGCACCATGCACAGCCGCAGGGCATCGTAGATGGCGGCGTGGACGTTGCGGCTGCTCACGGCATCACCGATACGGTGCAGCTCGAAGGCGCCATCGGTCGGTGGGGTCGGACGCTGCGGAGCGCCGTCGAGCAGGGTGTCGATGTCGGTGATGCCGTCGTTGTCCGACCTCGTGCGCAACGCATCGAAGGTCTCGGTCACGGGCATCGTGCCGCCCTCGATGATGACCTGTGGCGCACGCAGCTCCATTGTCGCACCCGTGAGCTCGTGACGGAACGTCGCGATCAGGCCGTTGCCCGCCGGCCGCACGCGCTCGAGCTGATGGTCGAGGGTGGTTCGCACGCCGTGCTCGGCGAAGCGTTTCCGATAGACCACGCGGGCGTTGTACTCCATCTCGACGCCGACATTGTCGTCGAGCGTGACGAACTGCACGGCACGACCCTGCTCGGCAAGGTGCAGGGCGCACGACACGGCCTGGTGACGGCCGGTCCCGTCATAGACGATCACCTCGTCCTTGGCGGCGACGTCGCCGGAGAGAACGTCCCACACCGTCGTGCAATGCTCGGCGCCGTCGAGCCAACTGCCGTCGGGCATGCCCCCGGTGGCGATGATCACCGCGTCGGGTCGTTCGTGCAGCACCTCGTCGGCCCCGGCAATGGTGTTCAGGCGGACGTCGACGCCGAGCCGCGCCAGCTCGGCGGTGCGCCAATCGACGATGGCGATCAGATCGCGCCGCCAGGTCGCGCGCACCGCGAGCAGGAGCTGGCCACCCAGCCGGCTCGCCGCCTCGAAAAGCACGACCTTGTGCCCGCGCTCGGCGGCGACCCGCGCCGCCTCCAGACCACCCGGCCCGCCGCCCACGACCACGACCTTGCGTCCCGGACGCGACGACGGCGTCACGATCTGCGGCAGGATCTGCTCGCGACCGGTCGCCGGGTTATGGATGCAGGCGAGCTTCTTGTACATGCAGTGGGAAGCGCCGACGCAGGGCCTTATGCGATCCTCCTCGCCGCGCATCAGCTTGTTGACGATCTGCGGATCGGCCATGTGGGCGCGGGTCATCGCCACCATGTCGAGCAGGCCCTCGGCGATGGCGTGGCGCGCGGTGGCGATGTCGGGAATGCGTGCGGCATGGAAGACCGGCAGCCCGACCTCGCGCTTGAACGCCCCGACCTGCGCCAGGAACGGCGCCAGCGGCTGCGACATGCCGGGCATGTTGTGCTCGGCCAGCGCCAGGTCGGTATCCATGCGGCCGAAGATGGCGTTGAAGAAATCGATATGACCCTCGCGCTCGAAGAGCTGGGCGAGCCGCACGCATTCCTCGAAGCCGATACCCTCCTCGATATCCTCGTTGACCACGAAGCGGATGCCCACGATGTAGTCGTCGCCGACTTGGCTGCGGATGGCCTCGTGCACCATCAGGCCGAAGCGGGCGCGGTTCTCCAGCGATCCACCGAAGGAGTCAGTCCGCCGGTTGGTACGCGGCGACAGGAACTGACCGATCAGATGGCCACCCGTGACGGTCTCGCAGCCATCGAGGCCCCCTTCCTTGCAGCGCACGGCGGCCGCGGCATAGTCGGCGATGATGCGGTCGATGTCGCTCCGATCCATCTCGCGCGGGAAGTCGCGATGGCGGCGCTCGCGGATCGGGCTCGGGCCCAGGGCCGGCAGCCAGTTCATCGCCGCCGACGTCGCGCGCCGGCCGAGATGCGAGATCTGGCACATGATCGCCGCCCCGTGCCCATGGATGCGCGACGAGAAGGCCTGCAGGTCGGGAATGATCGCATCGCTCGACATGTCGATCTGACCGCCGCCCCAGCTCGAATCGCGTGCCACCATCGAGGAGCCGCCGAACATGGTGAGGGCGATGCCCCCCTTGGCCTTCTCCTCGTGATAGCGTTGATAGCGCTCCTTGGGCATGCCGCCCTCGTCGATGGTCGCGGCGTGGCTCGTGCTCATGATGCGATTGCGCAGGACGAGCCCCTTCAGGCGGAAGGGCTGCAGCAAGGGATCGCGCTGGCGCACCGGCGGCTTGTCGAGAAGGTCTGAAATGGAAGGGCTCATGGCTGGTCTTTCTGGTTAGACCCGATGGTTCAGCCGTGGCAAGGGCACGACGACATCGGCGCCGGAGGTGGGGGGTTGCCGCGCCAAGAGCTCCTGTTCCGTGCGATGGCAACGGACGTGCGCGAGGTCGTGGTCGCGATCCGCGACCGGGTGCTCGGGCAGATGCGCCTCGACATGGAACGCGTCGCTCCGCCGATCGAGGGCAAGATCGCTGTCTGATCGTGCCATTGCAGTGAATCTCACTATACGGCCGCATCAATTCAGTGCCCAATCCGACGCTCTCGCGACTAGACTTGCACTCATGATCGACGTCACCAAGTTCAATACCCTCACCTTCGATTGCTACGGCACGCTGATCGACTGGGAGCGCGGGATCCTTGCCGAGCTTCGCCCCTGGGTGAACCGCAATGGCCGGCAGAGCCTCGACGACGACGCCCTGCTCGAAACCTTCGGCAATATCGAGGCGGACTGCGAGGCGGAGACGCCGGGCAAGCTCTACCCCGACATCCTGGCCGAGGTGCATCGCCGGCTGGCGGCCACGTGGGATATCAAGGCCAACGCCGACGAGGCGACCGGCTTCGGCCAGTCGGTCGGACGCTGGCCGGCCTTCGCCGACAGCGCGGCGTCGCTGCAGTACCTCAAGCGCTACTACAAGCTGGTGATCCTCTCCAACGTCGATCGCGCCTCGTTCGCGCGCAGCAACGAGAAGCTCGGCGTCGCGTTCGACCGCATCATCACCGCCCAGGATGTCGGCTCCTACAAGCCCAGCCTGAAGAACTTCGACCATGCCCTGGCCGACCTGGAGCGCACCTTCGGCACGGCCAAGACCGACATCCTGCATACCGCGCAGAGCATCTTCCACGACGTCGTGCCGGCGCGCACCAAGGGACTGGCCACGATGTGGATCAACCGGCGCAAGCCGGTCGGCGGCTGGGGCGCCACGCCCGCGCCGCAGGCCGCGGGCGCGCTGACCACGCCGGATATCGAGGTGGCCAGCATGACCGATTTCGTCGTCTTGCATCAGGCCTGCCTTCGCGGTGAATCTCGGTGAGGCGCGGCCGGCGGCTCGCGCAACCCAACGGGAGCGGGCATGAAGCACGGCGGCAGCGGCACGATTCGGCTCGATAGGCTCGATCTCAAGATCCTGGCGACGTTGCAGGCCTCCGGTCGGATCAGCAACCTCGATCTCGCCGGCACGATCGGGCTGTCGGCCACGCCCTGCATGCAGCGGGTCAAGCGCATGGAGGCGGCGGGCTACATCCGCGGCTACGGCGCCGAGCTCGACATCGACCGCGTCTGCCGCAACGTCGTGGTGTTCACCGAGATCACGCTGCGCAATCACGGCCGCGAGGATTTCCTCAAGTTCGAGCGCGGCATCCAGGCGATCCCGCAGATCCTCAACTGCTTCCTGGTGACCGGCGGCTACGACTACCTGGCGCAGTTCATCGCCCGCGACATCCAGGACTACCAGACCGCCGTCGAGGATCTGCTCGACCGCGACCTCGGCATCGACAAGTTCTTCAGCTTCGTCACCATCAAGCAGGTCAAGCGAGCCGCAGGCTATCCGCTCAGCGAGCTGGTGGATTGAGGTGATGAGTCTTTTCTGAGCTCGGGACCTTCCTGCCGGTGTTCGATGATGGCGGTGCTCCTTGTCGTCCTGAGCTCGCGAAGGACCTCATCGCCGTTTGATATGAGTGAACTTTGAACCTAAATCCGTGAGTGGTTGAAACAAGAGAAGTACGCCGTCGGTCGAGAAAGTCGTACCATGCAGTCGGGAGTACCTATGCAGTCCGAAAACGCAACATCTCGCCTGGCCGATTGGTGCGCCCAGACCTCGAGACAGTGGTCCTCGGCCAGCCTCGATGGCGCGCGCCGCGCCTTCGTCGACACGATTGCCGTCATCCTGGCAGGCCAGGGTGAGGCATGCACAGCCGGTGTACGCCGCGCTGTCGCGACTTGGGGGAACGGCCCCTGCTACGCTGCGGGCGGCACCCCCCTTGCCGCACCCTGGGCGGCCCTGGTCAACGGCACGGCCGCCCATGCACTCGATTATGACGATGTGCTCGATCCTGCCATGTCGCATCCCAGCGCCGCGCTCGTTCCGGCGATCCTCGCCCTGGCCCAGGAACGCCATGCCAGCGGCTCGGACTGCCTCGATGCCTACCTCGTGGGCTTCGAGGTGCAGGCCCGACTCGGCGAGGCCTTGAACCTCGTGCATTACAAGCGTGGTTGGCACACCACGCTGTCCCTCGGCAGCATGTCGGTCGCGGCGGCCTGCGCCCGCCTGCTGCGCCTGGATACGCGGCAGACCATGATGGCCATCTCGCTCGCCACCAGCATGGCGGGCGGCTCGAAGCGGCAGTTCGGCAGCATGGCCAAGCCGCTGCATGCCGGGCTCGCGGCGAAGAATGGCCTGATGGCGGCACAGCTTGCTGCCGCCGGCGTCACCGGCGTCGACGAACCCATCGAAGGGCGCTGGGGCTATATCGACCTGATGGCCGGGGAGACGGCCCCGGGCATGGCAGCCGCGCTGGAGCGGATCGGCGATCCGACGGCCATGGAGCAGTACGGCGTGTGGGCCAAGTTCTATCCATGCTGCGCCTCGACCCATCGTCCCGTCGACGCCCTGCGCTCCCTGTCGCTCGAGCCGGAGCAGGTCGTCGCAATCGACGCGGCAGTGTCGGAGGTCGCGGCAGCCAATCTGCGCTACCGCATCCCAAACGACGCCAACGAGGCGCGCTTCAGCCTGCCCTACTGCCTCGCGACGGCGCTGGTCGACGGCACGATCACAACATCGAGCTTCTCGTCCGAGGCTCTGACGCGCCCCGCCCTCGTGCCGCTGATGAACAGCGTCAGCATGACGGTCGATCCCGAGCTCACGGCCGATCGGCCGGTCACCGAGAGCTTCGAGCGAGGCACGATCGACGTCACCCTGAGGAGCGGCGAGCGCAAGCGCGTCGCCGTCCTGACACCGCGTGGCCATCCCGATGCACCGCTCACCGACGCCGAACTCGAGGAGAAGCTGCGCCAATGCGCCGCCGGCGTGCTGGCGCCGGCGACGATCGACGCCGCTCTCGAGCGGCTGCGGACCTTCGACCGCGCCGACGGCGTCGAAGCCTTGTTGACCGGACTCGCGCCGGCCTACTGAGCGCGCGCGCCCGAGGCGCGCACGATGGGCGGCCAGAAATCCCGCTCCTGCTTGATGAAGGTCTCGAACTTCACCGGCGTATAGTCGAGCATCGGCGGCATGCCGCTTTCATCCAGGCGCTTGCGGATCGCAGGGTCGACCATCGCTTCGGCCATGACCACGGAGAGCTTGTCGACGACCGGAGCCGGCAGCCCGGCCGGCCCGAAGATGCCGAACCACGAGTAGGCCTTGAGCTCGGGCAGACCGGCTTCGGTATTGTTCGGAATATCCGGGATGAGCGGCTGCCGATCCGGTGTCGCCATGATCGTGCGGATCTTGCCGTCGCGATGCTGCGGGCCGTGGAGGGCGGGAATGTCGAAGGCCCACTGCACATCGCCATTGACCAGCGCCATGACCGCCTCGGCGCCGCTGCGATAGGGGATATGCTCGGCCTGGCAGCCGGTAAGGCGCAGCAGGTTGGCGCCGGCCAGATGGCTGGTGGCCCCGGTGCCATTGCTGGCGAAGCTGAGCTTGCCGGGGCGGGCACGCATCTCCGCGATCAGCTCCTGCAGCGAATTGACGTCGAGGTTCTTGCGCGTGACCGACAGGCACATCGGCACGAACACCGTCGGCGAGATCGGCGTCAGGTCACGCACCGGATCGTAGGGCAGGCGCTCGAACAGATAAGGCGCGATGACGACCGAGGAGACGGCGCAGTGGACAAAGCTGTAGCCGTCGGGCGCCGACTTCGCGACGTTGTCGGTGCCAACCACGCCGCCCGCCCCGACACGATTCTCCACGACACAGGACTGGCCCAGAATCTCGCCGATCTTGGGAGCCAGGATGCGCATCACGATATCGGTCGCGCCCCCGGGGCCCAGCGGCACGACGAAGCGGATCGGCTTGTTGGGCCATGGCGCGTCGGCCCGAACCACCGCGGGCGCCGCCAAGCTTGCCGCAGACGACAGGAGCAGCGAGCGACGGTTAATGGCTGACGACTTCGGCGAGATGATGTGCATGACCCTTCCCCCTCTATTCCGCTGCCGCCTGACGCGGACGCACATAAGGCAGCTCGGCCAGCAAGGCCTGCCAGACAGCCTCGACCTCCGCGCGGCCACTGCCCTCACGCGTCAGGCCCTCCATCAGCTTGCGCTTGACGAAGTAGCGCCAATGGACGGGCAGGCTGGCGAGCAGCGCCGTCATCGCGTCGTAGGCATCGCGGGTCCAGACCAGCTCGTAGGCATCGCGCGCCGCGCCGAAATGGAAATGAGGCTGCGGCTCGTTGCTGCGGCGGGATGCCCGCAGCGCCTCGGTCGCGGCCAGGTCCACCGCCAGGTCGATGCCGCTGCCGCTCAGCACGACGCCGTAGTCGGTCCGGGCGTCCTCGATGGTGACGTAGTCGCACACCACGTCGCGCAGCACGCGCTCGGGCTCGCGATCGAGCGGATCGCCGCGGCCGCCGCCGCCCGGCGAGACGATGCAGACGACGTCACCGGGATTGGCGGTGAAGGTGTCGATGTTGTTCAGCACCCGCATGCTGGCGCGTCCCGGATTGAGCGACATCGACGAGCCGCGGCCCGCCTTGCCGCCGAGCACGCCCCACGCCTGGAAACGGCAGCGGTCGCGGTTGCGCGCCGTGATGCGCGTGTTGGGCGTGAAGACCTGGAACTCCATGTGCGTCGCCAGGCCGCCGCGCCAGCGGCCGGCGCCGCCTGTTCCGGAGGCGAGGCCATAGCGCCGGAAGCGGATCGGCACCTCGGCTTCGGTGATCTCCACCGGCGTGTTCTTGAGATAGGCGGCATCGGCGCCGCTGCCGTCGGTCCCGTCGCCCGTCGGCATGCCGCCGGAGCCGCCGACCACCGGATTGACCGCCGCGATCACCGCCTCGCCGGTCCGATCGTCGTGGGTCATGACGTTGACGATCGAGCTCGAGCCCGCCGGCGCCGCCGGCATCCGCTCGGGCATGGCCTGGCTGAAGGCGCCGAACAGCAGGCTGCGAATGCGCCCGCAGGTCAGGCTGCGCATGCCGACGGCCGCGGGGAAGTGCGGATTGACCACCGTCCCCTCCGGCAGGATGCAATGGAACGGCCGGGTCAGGCCGAAATTCAGCACCAGGTTGGGATTGAGCGAGTAGAGGACGTAGTACACGCCGACCAGCATCAGGGTGTGATGCGGATTGCCGCCGGTCGGCACGTTGAGCGACGAGGTGAGCTGCGGATCGCTGCCGGTGAAATCGAGGATGGCCGAATCGCCCTCGATGCGCAGCGTCACGACCAGCCGCGCCGGGAAGCCGTCGGGGCCGTCCTCGTCGGCGTAGTCGGAGAAATAGTACTCGCCGTCCGGGATCGACCGCAGGATCTCGCGCGCCTGGTGCTCGGCATAGTCGAGCAGGTCGCTCATGCCCTGGCGCAACGTGTCGGCGCCGAACTTGGCGATCAGCTCGCGAACCTTGCGTTCGCCGGTGTTCATGGCGCCGACGAAGGCTTTCAGATCGCCCACGTTCAGATCGGGCTTGCGGACGTTCGTCATCATGACGTCCACCAGCTCCTGGTTGAGCACGCCGGCGCGATAGAGCTTGCTGGGCTTGAAGCGGATCCCTTCCTGATGGATCTCCGTCAAGGCCCGCGACAGGCTTGCCGGCACCGCGCCCCCCATGTCGGTGTTGTGGATGTGGCCTGCCGTGAAGCAGAGCAGCTCATCGCCATGGAAGATCGGCTTCCAAAGCACCAGGTCGGGGGTGTGCGTGGCGAGAAAGCCCGAATAGGGATCGTTGGTCAGCGCGATGTCGCCCGGCTCGTAGTGGGAGATCATCGGGATCGCCCGGCCATAGTCGAGACCGGGGTACCAGGTGGCTCCGAGGTCCATCGGCACGGCGGTCGTGCGGCCCGCCCTGTCGAGGATCTGGATGGTGAAATCCTCGGTCTCCTTGACGAAGGTCGAGTGCGCGGTGCGGTAGAGCGTATAGGCCATGCTCTCGGCCGCGGCCCGCATGTGGTTCGCCAGAATCTCGAGCGTGACCTTGTCGACTTTCATGGCCGTCACTCCGCCTGCTCGAGAACGATGTTGCCGCTGGCGTCGACGACGGCGCCGAAGCCGGGCGGCACGCAGGCCGTGCAGTCGTCCTGCACGATGACGCAGGGACCGGCAAAGCGATGGTTGGTCCTGAGCTGGGCACGCCGATAGAAGGGGACGGCATGCCACCCGGCATCGAAGAACACTCTCAGCGCCTGCTCGGGCACCGGCGTCTCGGTCTCCGCTGGCGGCAAGGGGCGCAGATAGGGCTTGGACGAGGTGCCGGACACGACAAGGCGCAGGTTCATGATCTGGACGGCCGAGTGGCGGTCGCAGAAATCGTAGATGCCTTCGTGGGCGCGGTGGAACGCCTCGGCGATCCCCGCCATGTCGGCGCTCTCGATCTGGCTCGCCTGCAGCGGCACCTCGATCTCGAAGGACTGCCCGCGGTAGCGCATGTCGGCAAACCAGGCATAAGAGGCTTCGCCATCGAACTTCTGCTCGTCGCGCAGCCAGGCTGTGCCGGCCAGGCGCAACCCTTCCGCCTCCTCGACCAGCCGCGGTGCATCGCCGGCGGTCGCCATGATGAAGAGCGTGCGGATGAAGTCGTTCTTGATGTTCGCCACCAGCCCGCCGAGTGCGCTGACCACGCCGGGACGCGCCGGGATGAGCACGCGGCGCATGCCGAGCTCGCGCGCCAAAAAGCATCCCAGCATCGGCCCGGCCCCGCCGAACGGCAGCAGGGCGAAGTCCCTGGTGTCGACGCCATAACGGGCGACGAGCTTGTTCACCTCGACGAACATGCCGGAAATGGCGATACGGATGATCGCCTCTGCGGTCTGCTCGAGGCCGAGCCCGATGCGGCCGGCCAATGTGCCGATGGCAGCGCGGGCCAGCGCGACATCGGGGCGGAAGGCGCCGTAGGCGAGGTCGTGCTGGCCGAGGAAACCGCAGACCGCGAACGCGTCGGTGATGGTCGGCAGGGTGCCGCCGCGGCTGTAGCAGGCCGGCCCCGGCGCGGAGCCCGCGCTCTCCGGGCCGACCTTGAGCACCCCGAAGCCATCGACCCAGGCGATCGATCCGCCGCCATCGCCGATCGAGGAGACGGCGACGCTCGGAATGTAGAGGGGCAGGTCGCCGATCTTCTCGCCCAGGCCGAACTGTGGCTGTCCGTCGATGATCAGCGCCACGTCGGCGCTGGTGCCGCCGATATCGAGGGTGATCACGTTGGGATGCCCGGCTTCCCGGGCGACCCAGGCCGCGCCCATCACCCCCGACGCGGTGCCCGACAGGACCATGCTCACGCAGGCGCGCTTGCCGAGCTCGGCGCGCATGATGCCGCCGTTCGACTTGGTGACCAGCGGCTCGGCCCTCACGCCGCGGCTCCCCAGGCCGTCGATCAGCCTGTCGAGATAGTCGCTGACCTTGGGATGCACATAGCCATTGATCAGCGCCGTGGTCGTCCGCTCGTACTCGCGGATGACCGGCCACACCTCGCTCGAGCGGAACACGAACAGGTTGGGCGCGATGTGCGCGGCGATCGCTGCCACCTCGGCCTCGTGCGCCGGATTGCGATAGGCGTTGAGCAGGGAAACGACGATGCCGTCGACTCCCTTGGCCAGGGCCTTTCGAAGGGCGGCCACCACGGAGGCCTCGTCGACCGCCTGCTCGACGGTGCCGTCGGACAGCATGCGCTCGCGAATGCCGAAGATGCGATCGCGCGGCACCAGCGGCGCGCCACGGCGCGAGAACAGGCTGTAGGCTTCCGGCATGCGCAGGCGCGCAAGCTCGACCACGTCCTCGAAGTTCTCGGTCGTCAGCAAGGCGAGAGAGGCGCCCTTGCGCTGGATCACCGTGTTGATGCCGACGGTGGTGCCGTGGACGAAGCTGGTGATGTCGGCCGGGCTTATGCCGTGCCGTTCCTGCACGAGGTCGAGGCCGCGCAGCAGCTCCGCTCCGGGCGTCTGCGGCGTCGTCAGGACCTTCAGGCTGTGCAGTTCCTCGTGCACGTCGTCCCACAGACAGAAATCGATGAAGGTGCCACCGATATCGACGCCGACCCGTACGCCCATAGGGATAAAAAGCCCGTGTTGTTGGTCGATCGACTATGACCGACTTTTGCCGCCCGTCGACAGAAGACATTGAGCAATCCCATAACCCCTGGTTATGGTCGGACATGAACGCCCGCCAGCTCGAGATCTTCCATGCCGTCATGCGGAGCGGCACGATCACCGGGGCCGCCGCCTTCCTCGGCATCTCCCAACCCGCCGTCAGCAAGGCCATGCGCGCGATCGAGCGCAACCTGGGCTTCAAGCTGCTGCGCCCCCTGAAGGGCCGACTGCATCCGACGCCCGAGGCGCAACGTCTGTTGCCGGATGCCGATCGGATCATGAGCGAGCTGTCGGCCTTCGAACGCCTGACCGGCGAAGTCAAGACCGGCGGCGCCGGGCTGGTCCGCGTGGTCGCCTCGTCGTCCTGCGCCGCCGCGCTCCTGCCGACGGCCACGGCATCGTTCCAGAAAGCCAATCCGGCCGTCCGCATCTCCTCGCATCTGCTGCCAGCGCGCGGCGTTGCCGAAGCCGTCACTGCGGGCGAGGCCGATTTCGGGCTCACCTTGTCTCCGGTGCAGCTGCCCGGCTTGACGGTGCGCACACTGGGAGCGGCCAGGATGGTGTGCCTCGCGCCCATCGATCATCCGCTGCTCGCGCGCGAGACCATCACGCCGCGCGATCTCGCCCGATACCCCCTGATCTCGTTCGGCCGGGAAACCCATTTCGGCCAGTTGCTCGACCAGGCCTTCGAGCGCGCGGGCGTTCGACGCGAGATCGGCTTGCAGGTCACCATGAGCCTGGTCGCCGCCTGCTACGTGCAGCGCGGACTGGGCGTGGCACTGGTCGACAGCTTCACCTCGAGCACCGGCCTGAGCGGCGTCGGCTGGCGGCCATTCGAACCCGCAATCGTGCTGCCGGTCACGCTGATCAGCCCTGGCGGACACCTGCTGTCGCACCACGCCGATCACCTGGTGAGCAGCATCGAGCGAGTCCTGCTGTCCTGGGCTCGCGCGTCGCAGGGACGCCGCGGCAAGGCCGCCTAGACGATCGCTCGGCATTCATTATCTCGGCATTCATTATATTGATTGCCGCAGTGTCGAATTGGCGCAAAATCGAGAGCACACTTTCGATATGCTGGACACGCATCCTTAGCGCCAAGGAAGATCATCTGATGTCACCCCCGGTCACCCGCGTACAGAGCGACGCAGCCCTGCCGAAATCTGCCGACGTCGTCGTGATCGGCGGCGGCATGGCTGGAATCTCCGCCGCCTACAACCTCGCCAAGAAGGGGCACTCGGTGGCCGTGGTCGAGAAGGGCAACATCGCGGGCGAGCAATCGAGCCGCAATTGGGGCTGGTGCCGCCAGCAGAATCGCGATCTCCGCGAGCTGCCCCTGGCGCAGCGCGCCGTCGAGCTGTGGAGCGGGATGAACGAGGAGCTTGGCGCGGAAACAGGCTTTCGCCGCACCGGACTCGTCTACGTGACGACCAGCAAGTCCGACCTCGATACCTGGTCGCAATGGGGCGACAAGGCGCGCGAGATGCAGATGCGCAGCCACGTTCTGTCGGCCGCCGAGGCCAAGGAGAAGACGCCCGGCAGCACCGGGAACTGGATTGGCGGCGTCCATTCGCCGACCGACGGTCGCGCCGAGCCCGCGCTTGCGGTGCCGGCAATCGCCGAGGGTGCGCGCAGGCTCGGCGCCACGCTCCATCAGGAGTGCGCGGCGCGCGGGCTCGAGACATCGGCCGGCCGCGTCTCCGGCGTCGTCACGGAGAAAGGCACGATCCGCACCAGCGCCGTGCTGCTCGCCGGCGGTGTCTGGACCTCGATGTTCTGCCGGCATCACGGCATCGCCATGCCGCTGGCGGGCGTTCGCTCGACCTCGTTCTTCACCGCGCCGGCACCGCAGATCACCGAGGGCGGCATCTCGACGCCGGACGTCACCTTCCGTCGCCGGCTCGACGGCGGCTACACGATCGGCATCAGCGGGCGCGGCCTGCTCGAGCTCAGCCCACAGGGCCTGATGTATGCCAAGCCGTTCTGGCGCACCTTCAAGAAACGCTACAAGCTCGTCACCATCCGCGTCGGCCGCTCCTTCTTCGACGGGCCCGAGGCGCTGTTGAGCTGGCGCAACGACACGGTCTCGCCGTTCGAGCGCATGCGCACCTACGACCCGCCGGCGCAGGAGAAGCTGGTCAGCTTCGCGCTGAAGCGCATCGGCGAGATTTATCCCGAGCTTGCCCAGGTGAAGATCCTGCACAAGTACGGCGGGCTGATCGACTTCACGCCGGACTGGATCCCGGTGATCTCCGCCATCGACAAGCTGCCGGGCCTGCATGTCTCTGCCGGCTTCAGCGGCCACGGCTTCGGCATCGGCCCGGGCGCCGGCAGGCTCGCCGCCGACATCGTCGCCGGTGATCCGCCGATCGTCGATCCCCACCCCTATCGCTACAGCCGCCTGGTCGACGGGTCGGACCTGGGCGAGCCCGGCTTCATGTGAGGGTCAGCCGAGGTCGGACAGGTATCTCTCGGCGAGCCGGTACGAGCCTTGGATATATCGAGGCCCCAGCGACTTCGCGAGATCGGTCTCCGAATGGCTGCCCATCCAGGCGGCGACCAGCAGTCGTCGCAGCATCAGGAAGGTCGGAATCTCGGCCTGCTCTTCGTCCGAGAGCGGGCGGACCGTGCGGTAGCCTCCGAGCCATGAGTCGATGAGGTCGGCTACGTCCGCCCGGTCCTCCATGAAGCTCAGCGCGGCGGCCAGGTCGTAGAGAAACCAGCAGAAGCCCGAATCGTCGAAGTCGATGACGCGAATGCCGTCCCGGTGAAGCAGCAGGTTGGCCAGGCGAAGGTCGGCGTGCACCAGGCCGAAGCGCGCCCGGCTCGTGCCGAACCGGTCCAGGCGCTGCTTCACGACGGCGACCAGCCGCTCCAGCAGGCGCGTGCCCGAGACGTCGAGGAAAGGCGCCTCCCGCCAGTCGCCCCAGTTGGGCCGCGCGCCGAGAGCATGGTCGAAATCCCAGGTAAGGCGTTCGAAGCCGGCTGGAAGCGTCCAACCCTCCGCCTGACGATGGAAGCGCGCCGAGATCTCTCCCAGCATCCTGTAGGCGCCGACAAGCTCGCTCTCCGGCGGCTCACGCCCCTCGAGGAACTCGAACAGGACGCAGTGGCGCGGGGTGAGTCCCGGTATCTCGATCATGCCGATCAGCTCGCCATCGCCCCCCGCGATCGGCTTCGGAGTCCTGACCGGCGTTTGACGTCGCAACGCCTCCATCCAGGTCAGCTCGGAGGCGATGGCGTTCTTCGAATGATAGCCGATACGGTGGATCCTCAGGATGACCTTGGTGCCGCGCACCGGATCATCGATGCGATAGGTGGTGTTCTCGGAATGATTGAGCAGGACCACGCCCGACCGAGGATCGAGTCCATAGCTCGGCAAGGCCGCGTGGGCCGCCTCCTCCAGCTTGGCCAGGAGCAGGTCATGAGGCAGTTCGTCGTGCGCCGTCGCTGTCACGTCGAGCAAGATAGCCGGCCGGCGCGCCGATCGCCAATCGCGCGAAGGCCGTGCTAGAGGGTCGGGAGGACAGCGAGGAGAAGATGACTGCGATCGACGCTCCGAACGGCGCCTACCGGGAACGTCCTATCGAGCCGCGCAAGACGGCTCTGCTCAGCATCGACATGCAGAATGCTGAATTCAGCCAGGAAATGCTCGATCGCTCGAGAATTGCAGGCACTGAAGACGCCGCAAAGAATGCCTTGCTGGAGCGGATGGCCAGCACGGTGATTCCCAACCAGGCGCGCTTGCAGAATGCCGCGCGTGAAGCCGGGATCGAGGTGATATTTACCGTCATCGAGAGCCTCACGCAGGACGGGCGCGACCGCAGTCTCGATCACAAGATCTCCCGATTGCACTTCCCCAAGGGTTCATGGGACGCGCGGGTCATCGACGCGGTCAAGCCGCATGGCGACGAGATCGTGATTCCCAAGACCGCTTCGGGAATCTTCAACTCGACCAACATCGAGTACGTGCTGCGCAACCTCGGAATCGAATACCTGGTCATCTACGGCATCGTGACGGACCAGTGCGTCGAAACCGCAATCAGGGATGCTGCCGACAGGGGCTTCCTGGTCACCCAGATCGAAGATTGCTGCGCGGCCTATACGCGCGAGAACCACGAGGCTTCGGTGGACTCCATGCGCGGCCACTACTGCCGTACCCGAAGCACGAACGAGATCATCCTGGAGTTTCGTTAGTCCAGGCTAAGCCGCTGCCCGGCGCTCGCCCGTCGTCGCGGCGCCCAGGACCATCGCGGCGCATTTCTCGCCGATCATGATGCACGGCGCGTTGGTGTTGCCGCTGGTCAGCGTCGGCATGATGGAGGCGTCGGCAATGCGCAGGCCCTGGATGCCGTGGACCCTGAGCTCGTTGTCGACGACGGCCATGGGATCGCCTCCCATCTTGCAGGTGCCGACCGGATGGTAGGTCGTCTCGGCGTTGTTGCGCACCCACTCCAGCAGCTCGTCGTCGCTCTGCAGCTGGGCGCCCGGCGCGATCTCCTCGCCGGTGACTTCCTTGAGCGGCGAGGTGGCCATCAGCTCCCGTCCCTTGCGGATGGCGGCGAGCAGGCCTTCGCGATCGGCCCGCGCGGACAGGAAGTTGAATCGGATCGCCGGCGGCTCGGCGGGGTTGGCCGACTTGATGTGGATCGAGCCGGTGCTCTCCGAGCGCAGCACGTTGATGTTCATCGTGATGCCGCGCCGGCGCGCGATGCGCCGCTCGTGACCGACCCGCTCGTAGAGGAAGGGCAGGATCGAGACGGTGGCGTCCGGCGTCTCGAGGCCCGGCCGCGTACGGAAGTACATGCGGATCGGCACGGAGGTCGTCGCCAGGAACCCTTCGCCCCACAGCGCGTACTTGATCGCCTCGCGGGCCAGCCGCCAACCGCGTGCATTGTCGTTGAAGGTGGCATTGCGCTCGGTGATCGCAAACTTCACGCGCGGCGAGTAGTGGTCGCGCAGATTCTCGCCGACGCCCTTGAGCTCGTGCACCGGCGTGATGCCGAGGCGGCGCAACAGCTCGCCCTGGCCGATGCCCGAGAGCTCCAGCAGCTTGGGCGAGTTGATGGACCCGCCGCTGACGATGACCTCGCGCGCGGCCCGCGCCTCGCGCTTGTCGCCGCCCACCGCGTAGCGCACGCCGACGCAGCGCTTGCCCTCGAGGATCAGCGTCTGCGCCATGGCGCCTTTCTCGATCACCAGGTTGGCGCGCGAGCGTGCCGGATCGAGGTAGCAGAACGCGGTGCTCTGGCGCCGCCCCTTGGCGATCGTCACCTGCGACATGCCGATGCCTTCCTGCGTCGCCCCGTTGAGGTCGGGGTTGAACGGCAGGCCGATCTTTTGCGCCGCCTCGATCATCTTCTCGAGCAGTGGGATCTTGTGGCGTGGCGTGTCGGTGATGCGAAGCGGGCCATTGCGGCCGCGCAGCTCGTCCGAGCCGCCGTCGTAGTTTTCCATGCGCTTGTAGACCGGCAGCACGTCCTGCCAGCTCCAGCCGCGGTTGCCGAGCTGCGCCCAGTGGTCGTAGTCCTGCGCCTGGCCGCGGATATAGACCATGCCGTTGATCGAGCTCGAGCCGCCCAGCATCTTCCCGCGCGGCACTTCGATGCGTCGCCCGCCCGAGCCTTCGTCCGGCTCGGCGCTGAAGCACCAGTTGACGGCGGGAAGGTCGATCATCTTGGAGACGCCGACCGGTATGCGCGACCAGAAGTAGCTCGATTCTTCGACCCCGGCCTCGAGCAGCAGCACCCGGTAGGCGCCGCTCTCGGTCAGCCGGGCAGCGAGCGTGGCACCCGCCGAGCCGGCACCGACGACGATGTAATCAAAATGGCCTTCAGCAGTCGGCATGATTGCGTGCTCCCTGGTGGCAAACTTGACCCACCCGTTGCGCCCGTGGCAAGGCCGCGACAGCGGGAGCATCGCCATCATCCGCATGGCGGCACGAGGAGAGAGCCATGGAATTCGATGTCATGACGCGTGCCACCACCTGGGACCATGTGGCCGACCTTGCGCGTCGCACGGAGGCGGCCGGCTTCTCCGGCATGCTTTTCACCGAAGGCCATCAGGTGCCGTGGATGAACATAGCCGCCGCGGCGATGGCGGCGCCTTCGCTTCACTTCTCGACCGGCATCGCGATCGCTTTCGCACGCAGCCCGATGATCACGGCGGAGATTGCCTGGGAGCTGGCGCAGAACACCAAGGGCAAGTTCCGCCTCGGACTCGGCAGCCAGGTCAAGGCGCACATCACCAAGCGATACGCCAGCCCATTCGACAAGCCGGCGCCGCAGATGAAGGACTACGTGCAGGCCGTGAAGGCCTGCCTGTCGGCGTTCCGCCGCGAGGGTCCGCTGCAACATGACGGCCCCTACTACAAGCTCTCCCTGCTGACCGAGCAGTGGACACCGTCGCGCCACGACCACGAGGACGTGAAGGTGGACATCTCGGCCGTCGGCCCGATCATGGTCCGCGTGGCCGGTGAGGTCGCCGACGGCATCCACGTGCATCCCATGCACTCGATGCACTACATCAAGAACCGCCTTCTGCCCGGCGTGGCCGAAGGGGCGGCACGGGCCGGACGCGATCCCTCGAAGATCGATCTCATCGTCCCGGTCATCGTCGCGGCGGGGGACACGCCGGAAGAACGGGTGATCCCGATCAAGGAGGCGAAGACGACGATCGGCTTCTACGGCGCCACGCCGAACTACGCCTTCCAGTTCGACGATCTCGGATACACCGGCATGCGCGACCAGCTGCGCGACTGCCTGCGCTCGGGCGACAGCGCGCGCAGCGAGGCGCTGATCACCGACGAGATCCTCGACCAGTTTGCCGTCGTGGCGCGCTGGGACGACGTCGCCGACCGGATGATCGCGCGCTACAAGGGCGTCGCCTCGCGCCTCGTCATCTACCTCGCCTCGCACTGGCGCGAGGTCGACCCGAAGGTCCTCGAGCGCTGGGGCGAAGTGGCCCGCGCGGTGCGCAAGGCGGCGTAGGTCTTGACGGGACCCCTCCCCCGATTACGGGGGAGGAGAGCAGACAGCGTGCCTAGCGCCGGCTTCGCTTCCGCGGCCGATCCGACTCATTGAACACCGCCGGCGGCACCAGCCGGCTCACGACCTCGCGGATGGCGAAGCTCGATTCGATACGGGCGACGCGCGGCAGGCGCGAGAGCTCCGTGCGGTGGATGCGCTCATAGTCCTCGATGTCGCGGGCGAGCACCGTGACGACGTAGTCGTCGCGACCCGACATCAGGAAGCAGCGGATCACCGAGGGACACTTGGCGACGCCGGCTTCGAAAGCGCCCAGCGCCTCCTCGCTCTGGCTTTCGAGGGTGATCCTGACCAGCACGGTCGTGGCGAGACCGACCTGGCCCAGGTCGAGGACGGCCTGATAGCCGCGGATGACCCCGCTCTCCTCCAGGGCGCGCTGGCGGCGCGCAATCGCCGTGCTCGACAGGCCCGCCCGGGCCGCCAGCTCGACCTGGCTTGCGCGTGCATTGGTCGTGAGCGCCAACAGAATTGCCGCATCGATCTTGTCCATAGGTTTGAAATCCTGCGCTGCTTCCCCATATTTCTATTAAATGCTGCGTGAACCGCGGGAAAGCCGGCAACATTGCAAGGTTTTCAAGCGCATCCCTTGCTAGGAATCATGACGACAACGAGGGGCCATCGTATGCGCGTCGGAGTGCCGAAGGAGATCAAGACCCATGAGTACCGCGTCGGCCTGACGCCAGGCGCGGTACGGGAGTATGTCCACGCCGGACATGACGTCGTGGTGGAGACAAACGCGGGCGCGGGAATCGGCGCCGGCGACGAGGTCTATCGCAAGGCGGGCGCCAGCATTGCCGACTCGGCGCGGGAAGTGTTTTCGACCGCCGACATGGTCGTCAAGGTCAAGGAACCCCAGCCCAACGAATGGACGCAGCTCCGCGAGGGCCAGATCCTTTTCACCTACCTGCACCTCGCGGCCGATCCGAAGCAGGCGGAGGGTCTTGCCGCCTCGGGCTGCACGGCGATCGCCTACGAGACGGTGACCGACGCCAAGGGCGGCCTGCCGTTGCTCGCCCCCATGAGCGAGGTGGCGGGACGGCTTTCCATCGAGGCGGCAGGTGCCGCCTTGAAGCGGCACACCGGCGGCCGCGGCGTGCTGCTGGGCGGCGTGCCCGGCGTGCAGGCGTCCCGCGTCGTGGTGATCGGTGGCGGCGTTGTCGGCACCCACGCCGCCCGCATGGCCGTAGGCCTGGGCGCGGAAGTCACGATCCTCGACCGGTCGCTGCCCCGCCTGCGCGAGCTCGACGAGCTGTTCGAGGGCCGCGCGCGCACCCGCTTCTCGACCATCGAGACGATCGAGCGCGAGGTGTTCGCCGCCGACGTCGTGATCGGCGCCGTGCTGGTGCCGGGCGCCAGCGCCCCCAAGCTGGTCACCCGGCAGATGCTGAAGTCGATGCGACCGGGTGCGGTGATCGTCGACGTCGCCATCGATCAAGGCGGCTGCTTCGAGACCTCGCACGCCACGACCCACGCCAACCCGACCTACGAGGTCGACGGCATCATCCATTACTGCGTCGCCAACATGCCGGGTGCGGTTCCGGTGACATCGAGCGAGGCGCTGAACAATGCCACCCTGCCGTTCGGCCTCGCCCTGGCGAATCGCGGCTTCGCCGCGGTGATGGAAAATCCCCATCTTCGCGCCGGCCTCAACGTTCATCGCGGTCGCTTCACGCACAAGGCGGTGGCCGACAGCCTCGGCGCCAAGTTCTCGCCGATCGAGGTGCCGATCGCCGCCTGAGCCTCTTCTCCCGCTTCCTCCCGGCCTCGAGCCGCACAACTTACGCGGCTCTTTTTTACGCCTCCCCCAAGCGAGGCAGATTACGCCGCGCGTAATCGACCCTTTCACTTCCCCGGCTACCGGCTCAATCTCGCGAGCGGCGTGGAAGCACACCGGAGGCCCATGACCCCGCCGTCACCGTATGACGGCGACACCTCCCCAAGCGAAGCTTGGGGAGGAGGGTATTAGCGCCGCAGAGTGACACGCTCCGGCGATGAGATCCTCATACCTCTGGGGCTTCACCCCACTAAGAGCAATGGCCCTCTAGCCCATGAGCGCGGTCAGCACGGCGGCATAGTGGACCGCGGCCGCGGTCAGCACGAAGCCGTGCCAGATCGCGTTCTGATAGGGCAGGCGGTGCCAGAGGTGGAAAACGACACCCATTGAATAGATCGCGCCGCCGAGGCCGATCAGCAGCAGGGTCTGCCAGTCGAGCGACGTCGTGAACGGCTCGATCGCGACCAGGCCGATCCAGCCCAGCGCCAGGTAGAGCAGGACCGAGAGCACACGCCGGAGGGTTCCGCCGCCGCGCGGCCACCACAGCTTGCCGGCAATGCCCGCTCCCGCGATGCTCCACACGGAGGCGGTGAGGCCGACCGCCCAGCCCGGCTCCAGGAGGCGCGTGAAGGGCGTGTAGGTGCCGGCGATCATGGCGAAGATCGCGGCATGGTCGAAGCGCTGCAGCCAATCGCGCCAGCGATGGCGATGCAGCATGTTGTAGGCGGCCGAGCAGGCGAACATCGCCACCAGGCCCGACGCGTAGATCGCGGCCGTCACCGTGTCGGCGGCCGAGCCGAAGATCGCGGCCAGCGCCACGATCGTCAGCGCCGCCGGCACGCCGAGCCCCAGCCCCAGCACGTGGATCACGGCGTCGGCGGCGCGCTCGCTATTGGTCGGCGCCCGATGGACCGAAAGGGCGCATAGCTCGTCGTCCTTGTTGCGTGGTGAAGCCCTGCTCATTTTCGGAGATTCTGCGTCCGACGTTCAGTGGGGATTCTGTTGACGCAGCACGATAACACCATCGACCAGATCGCCGCATGGGCGGGGACGCTCGAGGACGACCAGGTCCCGCCGGCCGCCTTCGATCTCGCCAAGAAGGCCTTCCTCGACACGCTCGCGGTGTCGCTGTCGGGATCGCGGCTCGACTCGGCTCGGATCGTGACCGAGCTGGCCCAAGGCAGCGGTCCCTGCTCGCTGATCGGCCACGGCCGGAAGGCAGACCTGCTGGCAGCGGCGCTGGCCAACGGCACGGCGTCCCACGCCGAGCTGTTCGACGACAACAACGAGCCGATGATGTCGCATCCCAGCGCCGCGCTGGTGTCGGCCCTGCTGCCGCTCGCCCAGTCGCGCCGCCTCGGCGGGACGCAGGTGCTGCTGGCCTACGTCGCGGGCTTCGAGGTCAATGTCGTGCTGGGGCGCCAGCTCAATCCGCGCCTTTACGAAGCGGGCTGGCATGTGACCCGAGCCCTGGGGGTGCTGGGCGTCACGGCGGCCTGCTGTCGGCTGCTCGGGCTCGCACCGCAGCCGGTGCGCTCGGCGCTGGGGATCGCCGCATCGATGGCGGGCGGGTTACGACAGAATTTCGGCACCATGACGATGGCGCTGCATGCCGGCCTGACCGCGCGCGACGCCGTGCAGGCCACCCTGCTGGCGGAGAAGGGTTTCAAGGCGGACGGCGAGGCGCTCGACGGCCGCTACGGCTTCTTCAACCTGTTCGCCGGCGGGCCGCTGCCCGGCGGGCCCGCGTCCCTGCCGCTCGGCCGGCCGTTCGAGCTCCTTCAGTCCGGCATCATCTTCAAGCCCTACCCCTCGGGCGCGCCGACCCATGCCGCAGTCCGGGCCGCGATCACCCTGCATGACAGGCTGGGCAATCGCCTGCACGAGGTCGCCGGCATCATCTGCCATGTCCATCCGTGGAACTTCATGACGTTGCGCGAGGGCATACCGGCAGACACCTTGCGGGCGCGCGTCAGCCTGCGCTACTGCGTTGCAGCGGCGCTGCGCTTTGGCACGCTGGGCAGTCCCCAGTTCACCGACGCAGCCCTCGGCGACCCGCTGGTGCAGAAATTCATGGCCCTGATCGAGATCACGGAGGCCGGCGAGCTTCCCGACAACGGCCTGTTCCCGGCCGCCGTCGAGGTACGGCTGGCCCGCGGCGCGAGCGACCGCGTGCGCTGCGACGTCCCGCCAGGCGCCCCCGCCAACCCGATGTCGGACGCCGATGCCGACCTGAAATACCGGAGCTGCGCCAGCGTCGTGCTCGATGGCCCCGCGATCGAGCGCACCAGAGCCATGATCCTGGGCATCGACCGGCTCGCCGATGTCGGCGAACTCAGCACTGCGCTCGAGGGAGGAGCACCACAATGAATCAAGCATATCGAGGCCCGACACTGGCGAGACGAAGCGTCCTGGCGGGCACCGTTCTGGTCATTCCCGCGGCGGCCCGCGCCGGCGCCTGGCCGGAACGTCCGATCCGCATGATCATCCCGTTCGTGGCGGGCGCCGGTGCCGACATCGTGGGCCGCACCTATGCCGAAGAGCTTGCCAAGGCGCTCGGCCAGCCGGTCGTGGTCGACAACAAGGGCGGTGCGGGCGGCCTGATGGCGACCGCGGAGGGCGCGCGCGCGCCGGCCGACGGCTACACCTTGCTGCTGATCTCGCAGGGCACGACGGTGTTCAACATCGGCCTCTACAAGGCGCCGGGTTACGATCCGCTCAAGGATTTCGCCCCCGTCGCCATCTGCGGGACGCTCCCCAACGTGCTCGTCGTCGCATCCAGCAATCCGGCCAACAGCGTGGCCGAGCTCATCGCCCAGGCGCGCGCCAAGCCGGGCGAGCTCACCTACGGCTCGAGCGGCATCGGCAGCAGCCTTCATCTTTCGGGCGTCATCTTCGAGCAGCGTACCGGCACGAAGCTGCAGCACGTTCCCTATCGCGGCGCTCCGCCGGCAGTGCTTGCCGTCGTGAACGGCGAGGTGACGATGGGGTTCTTCAACACGCCGACGGTGCTGGGCCAGATCAAGTCGGGCAAGCTGAAGGCGCTCGCGGTCACCAGCAAGGACCGCATCGCCATGTTGCCCGAGATAATGACGATGGGCGAAGCGGGCGTCGCTGATTTCGTGGTCGCGACATGGCTGGGCTATGCCGTGCCGACAAACACGCCCGCGGAGATCGTCTCGCGCTTCAATACCGAGATCAACCGCATCAGCGCGATGCCGCAGATCAAGGAGAAGCTCCTGGTCCAGGGCTTCGAGATGCTGCCGCCAAGCTCGCCCGCGGAGGCCCGCAAGCTGATCGAGTCCGACCAGGCCTTCTGGCTGCCGATCATCGAACAGTCCGGCGCCAAGCCGGAATAGAACACCGACGGAGAAATTATGCCTGACGGCCAACGCCGGTTGTTCGACGGCCACTGCCACATCATCGACCATCGCTTCCCGATCGTCGCCAACCAGGGTTACGTGCCGCCGGCGTTTCCGCTCGAAGCCTATCTCGCTCAAGCAAAGCCGCTCGGCGTTGCGGCTGGTGCGATCGTCTCGGGCTCGTTCCAGGCCAACGACCAGACCTACCTGATGGATGTATTGCCGAAGCTCGGCGCGGGCTGGGTGGGTGTTACTCAGATCCCGCACGACCATCCCGATGCCGAGATCGCGAGACTCGGCGCGATCGGCGTGCGTGCCGTGCGTTTCAACATGTTCCGCGGCCGCATCGACAGCGTCGACGACATCGTGGCGCTGGCCACGCGCTGCCATTCGGTCGCGGGCTGGCATGCCGAGATCTACGCCGACGCCGCGGCCCTCGCGCCCCATGTGGGCGCGCTCGCGAAGCTGCCGCAACTCAGCATCGACCATCTCGGCATGACCGAGGCCGGCCTGCCGGTGCTGCTCGACCTGGTCGCCGCCGGCTGCAAGGTGAAGGCGACCGGCTTCGGCCGCGTGCAGATGGATGTCGCCAAGGCGCTCGAGCGCATCGCTGCGACCAATCCCGATGCCCTGGTGTTCGGCACCGACATGCCGTCGACGCGCGCCAAGCGACCCTTCGAGCCGGCCGACATCGAGCTCGTGGAGAGGACGCTCGGCGCAGAGCTCGCGCACAAGGTGTTCTGGACCAATCCGCTGGCGCTCTACCGGGTGTCCGCACCCTGACGGCAGCGCCAAGGCGGCGTGCGTTGGCGCAACTACTGCTTGAGCCAAACGGTCAGGGGCACAGCCCGTCGATCGGGGCATTTCAGCGAGCCGTTGTAGGCATCCGATTGACGGCCGCTGTAGGAGCACTCGACGCCATCGACCACCAGCGTCGCCGTCAGCCGGGACGCCGACGCCCCCGACAGACGAACACGGATCTCGCCCGACTTCTCTTCCGGCCCGTCCTGCGTGCAATAGCCGACGTGCCGCATCTTCAATGGTCCGACGAACTCCTTCGCCGCGTCGGAACCCTTCGCCGTGAGCTCAGCGGTCAGCTCCCATTCGCCGAGCACCCCGGCATATCCGGTGAGTTCCAGCGACTCGGCCTTGGCCGCCGTCGCGAGGCCTCCCAGGATAACCGGGAGCAGCAGGGCGCGGACGCTGCGCCGCCGCGCCGGAACGCGCCCGAGCTTCATGGGTTCTTCGCCAGGTAGACGCGCGCCTCGGCGATTTCCGTCCGGGTCTCATCGGCGCCGTCGGCAATCGCGACCACCTTGGCGAAATACTGCTTTGCCTTCGCCTGGTCGCCGGATTTTTCTGCCGCCTTCGCCGCACCCACATAGGCGCCTAGCCGGTTGGGCTCCTTCTTGAGCGTCACCTCGAAGGCGACCAGCGCTTCCGCCGCCATCCCGCGCTCGAGCAGCATGACGCCATAGAGCTCGCGCGCGGGCTTGGGAACGCCGGGCGTGACCGGATGCTTCTCGGTCCTGTCCTCGGCGTCGGCCGCCGCACTCATTGCTTTCAGGGCCTCGTCGTAGCTTCCTTCGGCATAAAGCACCCAGGCACTCGCGATCTGGCGCTGGATTTCGACCTGCTCGGACCAGTAGGCGTCCTTGGCGTCGCGCAACTTGTCCCGCAACTCGACGAGCTTCGCGACATCGGCCTTGGCCGCTGCCGGATCGCCCGAGCGGGCCGCGCCGAGCGCGCGCGCGAAATAGGTGATCGCCTGCACCTGGGGAAGTGAGCTGGGGCGTACGGGCAGCGCCGCAGCCGCCTTCCAATCGCCGCGCTCGATGGCGTAGCGCGCCGGCGAGGCGGCCAGAGCATAGGGCCCCGCAAGATAGGCTTCGGGGACGCCCTTGACCGCCAGCATCTCGTCGATGGCGGCCTTGGCTTTGCGATCCTGGCCGAGCTGCAGGTTGGCGTAGACGAGATAATCCATGCCGTGGAGCTGGTCGCTGGTCTCGCCGTCTTCCTTGGCGACGCGAGCCGACTCGACGTTCGACGCGATTGACTCGTCCCAGTAACCCAGGCGCGTGAAGATATGCGACGGCATGTGCTGGGCGTGTGCGGCCGCCGGAGCGATCTTGGCGTAGCGGCGCGCCGCATCGAGCCCCTTCTCGGCGATCGGCGGATAGTCGTAGAGATGGATCAGATAATGCGCCACGCCGGGGTGGTTCGGCTGGCGCCGGAAGATCGGCTCCAGCAGGGCCCCACCCTCGAGCTGGTTGGCGTAGGTCTTGTCGGAGGGCGAGGCCGAGGTATTGAGCGCGAGCGCGTAGTGGATCTGCGCTTCGTCGTCGTTGGGATAGCGCAGCGCAAGCTGCTCCATGGCCTTGGCATACGCCACGAGGCGAGTACGGTGGTCGACCTTGTCATAGTCGGCATACATGACCCAGAGCGCGTCCAGATAGTCCCGTTCGCGCTGGGTCTTGGCCCCGACGCTCTTTCCCTTGGTCAGCGCAGCCGAGCCGTCGGCCAGGTTCTTCACCGGAGGCGCCGAGTGGGGATTCCACAGAAGACTGAGCGCGATGCCCCAATAGGCGATGCCGCACTCGGGATCCTTCTTCAGCACCTCCTCGAACGTCCTCTGCGACGCCCGATACCAGAACGAATGCTGATAAAGCATCGCCTTGTCGAAGAGCTTCTGAGCTTCCGGGCTGCACGATGTCTCGAACCGGACCGTGCCGAGCTCTTCGTGGGCCGTTTGTCCGGACGCCGGCTGCATGAGCGAAACGCCCGATGCCAAGGCGGCGGTGATCACTGCGGTGCGAAGAGTCGTAGTCATGGCGGGTGCCCCGTCGATGGACGACAGGCCAAAACGGCCGATACCTGCAGGCAGCCTATGCCCGCGCTGCCGGGTTGTCACGGGACGCTTCAAGATCGATGGAGACACCTTGTCGATCACCACTGGCCAGCAGACTCATCCCATGTTTCCGGGTCGGACAGGACGGGGCGTCTTGACTTGGAAGAGGGAGTGAAGCTCCAGCCCACTGTCAATAGGCCTTGCCGGTCGGGTAGGTCGCGAATGCCGGCACGGCAGGGTCGAGGTGATCCCACGGCTGGGCGCTCTTGACGGAGATGTTGGCTTCGGGCCGGAACCAGCTCGGGTCGTCGAACGTGCAGACCCGAACACCGACGATATCCGGCCGGGTCGAGACCTGGACGTAGAGCGGCGTGCCGCAGTCGCCGCAGAAAACCCGCGTGATGTCGTTTCCCGAGTCCGCCTTGGCGACGTAGCGCCGGGGCGAGCCGCTGGTGATGCGGAATTCTGCCGACGGCAGGCGCACCGCGGCGACATGAGGCGCGCCGCTCTGGCGCTGGCAGTCGCGACAATGGCACTGCAAGGCAAACTGCGGCGCGCCCGAGCATTCGAAGCGCACTGTCCCGCACAGGCATCCGCCTGATCTGATCATCTGTTCCTCCCGCAAGATCACCAACGAGGAAGTCTACCCGCAAGCCACCGAGTTGCTCCAATCCGTTCCACCACGCACGGTTGACTCAGGCATGGACCGCGCATAGGTTCCCCGCCCTTTTCGACCAACCGGCGGACGGCCGCCCATGCCCCAGATCCTCGTCGAGGCGCTGGCCAAGACCTATCGTGTCGCCGAACGGGCGCCCGGGCTGGTCGGCGCACTGCGTGGCCTCGTTCGCCGGCGCTGGCGGGAAGTCCATGCGCTCGCCGACGTCTCGTTCAGCCTCGAGCGAGGCGAGCTGTTGGCGTTCATCGGTCCCAACGGCGCGGGCAAGTCCACGACCGTGAAGATCCTGTCCGGCATCCTGCGGCCGACCAGCGGCCGGGTCGAGGTGTGCGGACTCATCCCCTACGAAGATCGCATTCGCCACGTCGCGCGCATCGGCGTGGTGTTCGGCCAGCGCAGCCAGCTTTGGTGGGACCTGCCTGTGCTCGACGGCTTCGATCTGCTGGCCGACATCTATCGCGTCGAGCCGGCACGCTATCGGGCGAGGCGCGACGAGCTGGTGGCGATGCTGCGGCTCGAGCCACTGCTCGCCCAGCCGGTGCGCCAGCTCTCGCTCGGCCAGCGCATGCGCGCGGAGTTCGCCGCCGCGCTGCTGCACGATCCCGAGATCCTGTTCCTCGACGAGCCGACCATCGGACTCGACGCGCCGTCGAAGCTCGCCGTGCGCGACTTCGTGCGGCGGCTCAACCGCGAGCAGGGCGCCACCGTGCTGCTCACGACCCACGACATGCACGACGTCGAGGCGCTGGCCGAGCGCGTCATCGTCATCGGACAGGGGCGCCTGCTGACCGACGGCCCGTTCGAGAGCCTGCGCGCCGACGTCCTGGCTGAACGACGCCTCTACATCGATTTCGCCGGCCCTGCGCCCGAGCTCGCCGCCATGCCGGGCGTCACGGTCCGGGCGCGCACCAGACGCTCGCTCGAGCTCGCCTTCGATCCGGCGGACATCCCTGCGCCGAAGCTGATCGCCGCCATCGCCACCGAGCACGCCGTCGAGGACATTCGCGTCGACGAACCGCCCATCGAGGAGGTGATCACGCGCTTCTACGCCCTGCACGACGCGCACGAGGCATGACGATGGCGTCGGCACGGCCCGATTTCTCCGCACGCCCCTATCTCGCGGCGTTCCGCGCGCGCTTCCAGCTCATGCTGCAGTATCGCGCCGCGGCTCTGGCGGGCTTTGCCACACAATGCTGGTGGGGCGCGCTCAGGATCATGGTCTTTGCGGCCTTCTACGGTGCTCATGCCGCCGCCGCGCCGATCAGCCTGGCCGACGCCGTCACCTATGTCTGGCTTGGCCAGGCGCTGCTGGCGATTCTGCCCTGGCTCGCCGATCCGGAGATCGGCCAGGCGGTGCGCACCGGCGGCGTCGGCTACGACCGGCTGCGCCCGCTCGACGCCTACGGTTACTGGTATGCGCGCACCCTGGGCTGGATGCTGGCCCGCGCCCTCCCGCGCGCCCTCCTGATGCTGCTGACCGCCGGCATCATCCTTCCCCTGGTGGGCCTCGAGGCCTGGTCCTGGCGTCCGCCGTCCGGAGTCGCGGCCGCCCTGCTGTTCATTCCCGCCTTCGTGCTGATGGCGACGCTGGCCGCCGCCATCGTGATGCTGGCCAACGTCATCGTGGCCGCCAGCCTCAACGAGCGCGGGGTGAATGCCGTGCTGACGCCGCTGGTGATCGTCTTCTCAGGCAGCCTGCTGCCGCTCAATTTCTACCCCGAGTCCGTGCAGCCCCTCCTCCATGTGCAGCCCTTCGCGGGCCTGGTCGACATCCCGTTTCGCATCTATTTCGCGAACCTGGCGGGCGGAGCGGCTGTTCAGGGGCTGGCCCTGCAGGCGGTCTGGACGCTGGCGCTGATCGGTCTCGGCCGCCTCGCCATGGAGCGCGTGATGCGCCGGCTCGAGATGCAGGGCGGCTGACCATGAATGCGCTCGCTCTCTATGCTCGCTACGCGTCGGCCTCGCTGCGCGCCCAGGCGCAGTATCCGACGGCGACCATCATGCTCACCTTCGGCCATTGCGCGGCGACGGCGATCGAGATCCTCTGCGTGTCTGCCCTGTTCGATCGCTTCGGCTCGGTCGGCGGCTGGTCATTCGGCGAAGCGGCGCTGTTCTATGCCCTGGTCAACATGACCTTCTCGCTGGCCGATCTGCTGACTCGCGGCTTCGAGGTGTTCGGCACCGACTTCGTGCGCACCGGCGCGTTCGACCGGGTGCTGCTGCGACCGCGTGCAGCCGCGCTCCAGCTCGCCGGCCACGAGGTGCGGCTGTCCCGCCTGGGACGCTTTGCGCAAGCCTTCGCGGTGCTGATCCTCGCGACCGGGCTCGTCCCGATCGACTGGAATGCCGCGACTGTCGCGATGGCTGTATGGGCCATTGCCGGCGGCGTGGCGCTGTTCGCGGGAATCCTGGTCCTTCAGGCCACGCTCGCCTTCTGGACCGTCGAGAGCCTGGAGGTCGTGCACGTGCTGACCTATGGCGGCGTCCAGGCGGCGCAGTATCCCATGAACATCTACGCGACCTGGTTCCGGCGCGTGCTCACCTTCGGCGTACCGCTGGCTTGCGTTGCCTACTACCCGGTGCTCGTCATCCTGAAGCGGCCCGACCCGCTCGGTGCGCCGGACTGGATCCTGCCGTTTGCACCGCTCGCCGGCTTCGCCTTCCTCGGGTTGTCGTTCATCGCCTGGCGCGCCGGCATGACGCGCTACACCTCCACCGGGAGCTGAGGCTGGACCGCGCGCGGCGTTGAAACAGATTCACTCGTCGATTGCGATGGGCGGTAGCGTTCCTCACGTCGTTTGCGATCTCGATGACTTTTCCACTCGTCGCCGTCGCCTTGGCAGGACACCGAACGAGAATTCTGTCGCAGATGCGAGTTTCCAGAGGCTACTGTTCTTCCGGGAAGTCGAAGTTTCTTGGGGGATGATGATTTGGCCACGACGATCACCTATCAGTCGATTGCGAATTCAACTTATCTGGATTTTGCCGGCTATCGCGTGACCAGCGCACCGACGGTTCAGAGCGCCTACAACATCGGCGATGGCGAAGTCCTGCCCTCGACTGTCACCGGCATCAATGTGGCTTTGGTACTGCCGCGTGAGACCGATGCAACTGGGCTGCTCGCGCAGGATTGGGCGACACGCCAGGAGACCATTCAAGATCTGAACAGCGCGGGCACGCTGTGGGAGACCTACGGAGCCAATATAGCCCAGTACAACACGATAACCGGCGCGCTCCAAAGCAACGGCCTGCAGGTGCTGAATTCCTCCAACAGCAACTACGTGTCGTCCTGGGAGTCGAGGACGATATGGGTGAATATTGCCAGCGCGGCCGACTTCCAGACGCTGTTCAACACCGAGCTGATGTACTCGCCGACGAAGAACCTCATCTACTGGAACGGCAGTCTGTCGTTGCCGTCCACCTGGAACGTGACGGGGTTGTGGTTCGACTATGCCACACGACCTCCTGCGACCGATCTCGCGACCGGCGGGCCGGTCACCTTGACGTTGGGCGCACAGGGTATTGGCAACTCGACCTCGGGCGGCCCGATAGGCAAATTTCCACAGGAAATCGCACAACTGTACAACTTCCCTCTGGACGGCCAGCAGGTTACGGCCACGGGGACGATCGGGCTGATCGAACCGGGCATAGGCTCGGCGTTGCCGGACAACAATCCCAACACCGATACCCAGCAGTTTCAGGCCCTGCTCACGACCTATCTGGAAACGGCCTACGACACGACTGTTAATCCCGGCGCCGGCCTGGTCTACGTTCAGGGCACGAACGGCCAGCAATATAGCGGCTTCGGAGGCGAACGGGCTCTGGATACCGGAGTCGTGGCGGCGGTCAACCCCAATAGCGACATCTATCTTTACAACGGCTCCGGCTACATTGGAGCCGCGCGTGCCTCCGACTATACCGCAAGCCAGAGTGCGATCTGGGATACCGTCACGATACCGATCGGCAATACCAGCAGCCAGGCAGTCGTGACGTCGAGCTCGTATGACGACTTCAACAGCATGTCACCGGACTCGCCGTTCTATCGTGCCTATCGTGAACTGTTCACCGACGCTGCCCTCGCCAACCAGACCACAGTCCTCGCTCTCGGGGACGGCGGTTCGGGGGGCCTGCTCGGCAATGGCCTGACCAACGTCCAGAATCAGACCTCCCCCTGGAACATCCTTGTTGGCGGAACCTCGCTGTCGACGACCAAGGCGGCCATCAATGACACGACGGTCGGCACGATCGTTCAGTCGGCGATGGCCGGGAACCTGGCGACCATCTGGCAGCTGGTCTCAGGCGGGTTGACCAGCCTGCCCGCCGACGCGGCAGCCAGCCAGGGCTTCGTCTCGACTGTGTGGAACACCTACTACGTCGACGACTCTTCGGGTGAGCTGGTCATCGAGGGCATCCCGCTCTCGGGTTTTTCGGGCGGCTACATCACGAACTCGACGGGTGCCGGCGGAGTCGACGTCACACAGCCTGTCCCGTCCTATCAAGTCAACTTCGGCCTGACTCCCACAACGTCGGATTCGCAGCACCTGGTTGGCCGCGGCGTGCCCGATGTATCCGCCGATGCCGGGGGCAATCTCGTCTATAAGGCGCCCCCCGGCACCATGGTGGGTATGGACGACTGGGAGGGCACCAGCGCGGCATCGCCGCTCTGGGCGTCACTGATCCTCCAGATCGACACCGTGTTCCAGGACCAGAATCTGCCGAACCTTGGGTACATGAACGACCTCCTGTACATTGCCGCCAAGGTCGCGCCGGCATCCTTCAACGACATCAGCCTCGGCAACAACACGTCGTCTTTTTTCACGCCGGGTGCCTACACCACGGCCGTAGGCACCAGCACCGTCGACGTCAGCCCGACCGGGTACGGCTACAACGCAACTCCGGGTTACGACCTCGTTTCCGGTCTCGGCTCACCGAACGGGCTGTTGCTGGCGCGGGCGCTGACCACGATCGCTCACACGCAGATGGACGACCTGGCGCCACCGGTGTTCACGTCCTATGGCGCCGGCGGCTGGGCGAACAGCACGGTGCAGAGCCTTCTGGTCCAGATCGTATCGCCATCAGCGGTCACAGTCGGCGTTACTGAAGGCTCGACCACATTCAACCTCGCGAGCAAGGGTACCGCGCCCTACGCCTGGACCGATCGGCTGGCTGGCCAGTCGGAGCAGTCGACCTTCGATCCCAACCTGGTCCGGGTGCTGGACAAGGCGGCACAGGGCACCGTGAGCGAGGTCGACTTCAACCAGGTCAACACCACCACCAACCAGTACGCCCCCGTCGCCGTTTCCATCAACGGCGTGAGTGCGCAGGCAACCACGGCAGCCCTGACCAACCCGTTCGGCTTCGTCGACTTCCAGACCGCCGACGGCATGGTGCGGCTCGCGCGCCCGGTGGCAGTGGCCCAAACGGTCGACAGCCTCGACAACCAGATCGCCGTGGTGAACCTGCGCCAGGACACGACGCACAAGCTCAGCGTCGCCTTCTACCAGGTCGACAGCTACACCGGCACAGTCGGCACCCTCAATCCGGGCGACCCCAACTACGCCAGCACGGCCCTGGCGCAGCCCTATGCGTACAAGACAACCACAGGAGCGACGACGATCGCGGGCCCCGGCAACGGCCAGTTCGCGCAGGTGCAGCTGGCAGGAATCGGAGCCGGCGACATCGTCGCCATGGCGGTCACCGACAGCACCTTGGGCAAGACCTACTGGGCCTTCTCCGCCGCCAACGATCTGGTCGACGGCCAACACCCGACGGCGCTGTGGAACTACGGCCTGAACACCTGGGGCTGGGACACCGATGGCGACCACGACTTCAACGACCTGGTCGTCAACCTCGACTTCACCAGCGCCTACGGCCAGGGCTACCTGGTGTCGGGTCCGGACAACAGTCCAACCGTCCCGACCGCGGCCTGGAACGACGCCTATGTGGTTCTGCAGAACCAGGCGCTCGAGATCGACGCGCTGAACGGCCTCCTGATCAACGATGCCGCTGCCACGACAGCCACTCTTGTCACTGGTCCGGCTCATGGGAGCCTGCAGCTGGGCGGCGACGGCAGCGTGAGCTATACGCCCGTATCAGGGTTCGTCGGCGTCGACAGCTTCTCCTATCAGGCGACCGGCGCCGGCCAGTCCGCCAATGCACAGGTTTCTGTCTACGTGGTGCCTACCCAAGGAACCACGTCACCAACCTTGAATCTGCTGGCGCTCAATGCCCAGGAGCAGGTGACGGCGACCTACACGGCCTTCTTCGGCCGCGGCGCCGACTTGGCCGGGTTCCAATTCTGGGTCAACCAGTTCAACGCCGGTTCGGGGCAATCCCCCTCGACCTTGTTCGCCGACATCGCGAACGCCTTCGGCACCAGCAGCGAAGCCAAGGCCTTGTACCCGTTCCTGGCCAATCCCAAGGGGGCGAGTGACGGCCAGATAAGTGACTTCCTGGATGCCGTCTACAACAACCTGTTCGCTCGCTCGTCCGACTCCGCAGGCCTCACCTACTGGACCGCGCAGATCAAGCAGGCGCTGACGGCGGGTCAGTTCGTAGGCTCGGTGCTGGTCAACATCGTGAGCGGAGCGCAGGCCGGTCATGACGCGGAGGCCCTGATGGGCAAGGTCGCAGTCGGGCTGGAGTTCGTGAACCAGCAGCAGGCGCAGCAGATGCCATGGAATGATGCGGTGAACAATGCGACCGCCACGATGCTCCTGCACGGGGTGACGAACGATCCGCACAGCATCCTCATGGGCATCAAGGAGGCCGATCAACTCGTCGCCGTGAGCACGTAGCGATCGTGGCATGCCCGCGTTGCCTCCACCGGGAGCCGAGGGGTTCCAATGAGCACACCGGTCGACGTTCTGATCATCGGCGCCGGTGCCTCCGGCGCGGCGGTGGCCTGGAGCCTCGCCGAGACGAAGATGCACATCCTTTGCCTCGAGCAGGGCGATTGGATGAAGCCTCCCGAATACCCCAGCGCCGGCCGGGACGGGGAGGCGCGGGCGTCGGGCGATTTCAATCTGAGCCCCAATCGACGGGCGCGCGACGTCGACTATCCGGTCAACGACGCCTCGGCGCTCAAGATCGCCGACTTCAACGGCGCGGGTGGCACGACGGTTCTCCATGGCGGCCACTTCCCGCGCTTCCACCCTTCGGACTTTCGCGTTCGATTCAGCAGGAGCCGTCCCACACCAGCACGCGCACCGGCGTCGGGTTGAAGCCGTTGCAGGGGTTGTTCACCTGCGGGCAGTTGGAGATCACGAAGATCACGTCCATCTCGGCCAGGATGTCGACATGGTTGCCGCCGGCCGAGATGCCGTCGACCACGGTGAAGTTTCCCGACGGATCGATCGGGACGTTCATGAAGAAGTTGAGATTGGCGACGATGTCGCGCTTGCCCAGGCCGTGGCGGGACAGCTCCAGGATGAAGTTCTCCCGGCAGGCGTGCTGATAGCGCGTCTGCTCGCCGAAGCGCACGGCGTTGCTCTCGCAGGAGCAGCACCCGGCCGAGGTGTCATGCTGGCCGCAGGTGTCGGCGACGATGTGCGCCATGGTGCGGCCCATGTTGGAGATCAGCCGCGTCCCCAGGCCGACATAGGGCGAGCCCTGCACGCGCACGGTATCCTGCGCGCTGTAACGCTCCTCGGGGTTCCCGGCGCAGTAAAGCAGCGCATCGACCGCCTGCTGGCCTTCGAGGTCGACGATGCGCAGCGTCTGGCCCGCCTTCAGCAGCCGCGACCATGGTCGCTCGGCCGGCACGTCGTGGCTGTAGGCGGCATCGGCGGCATCGGGCGGCGAACGTCTGGACATCGCGATCTCCGTCATCCGTGCAGCCGGTCGGTGAACTCGAACGCGCGCGCGATCTCGGGCGACATCGTGCGGCAGGCATCGTCGAGGCCCGCCGGCGGCGCGCGATGGCGCACCAGCTCGACCGGCCCAACCTGGGCCGGTCGCGCCGGATCGAGCGGATGGGGGCAGTTTGAGGCGACCAGCACGAGGTCGCTCTCGGCCCGCAGGTCGACAAAGTCGCCCGGCCGCTTGCGTTCGCCGTTCCACGAGAAGCGTCCGTCGACGTCGACCGACACCGGCGCGAAGAAGGTGACGCTGGGCGGGATGTCGCGCAGGCCAAGCCCGAGCTTGGCCGCGGCGGCGAGGAAGTTGTCTTGGGTGTTCCGTGTCGTCGCGCCGTGGGCGGCGAAAGAGGATTCAGGCGTCGAGCCGCCGACCAGCAGGTCGTGCGCGCCGCTCGTATCCTCGATCAGCGACAGGAATACCCGGCCCATGTCGGTCAGGATCACCCGGCCCTTGGCGAGGGAGGCGCTCCACTGCACCTTGGCTGTGTCGGCGCAGTTCAGGCGCTCGGTGGTGTCGTGCAGGCACCAGCCGATGACCGACACGCTCGCCCGGCCGGAGACATCGACGATGCGCAGCGCCTCGCCGCGCCGCAGCCGTACCGTGTCGTACCAGCCCGGCGGCACGGTCTCGGTCCGGATGACCGCACCGCGAGCGATCGGCGCGCCACCTGGGACGGTCGGCGACGGAAGCGCCCTGATCCCTTCGCCCTGGCCGGCCGCGCGCAATTCCTCGTAACGCCGACGGTTGGCCTCGGCGATCTCCGCACGGGTCATGATCTCACCGCAATCATGTCGACCTCGACGATATCGCTACCTGCCGAAAAGAGGGCCTTCCGGCAGACTGGCTCTGCAAGTTGCGCGCCACCCATCTGCGACGTGTCAACAAACAGCTTGAAGAATCACAGGGGCGTCGTCCATATCCGCGGCCCGACGTGGCGACGGGATCTCTCGCATCCGACCGAGGAGGTGTTTCTTGGGGGCTTCCATCCAGGCGCGCATTGCCGAAGAGCTCGCGGTCAAGGAACAGCAGGTCCAGGCTGCGGTCGATCTGCTCGACGGCGGATCAACCGTCCCCTTCATCGCGCGTTACCGCAAGGAAGCCACGGGATCGTTGGACGATGTGCAGCTGCGCACACTCGAGGAGCGGCTCCGGTATCTGCGCGAGCTGGAAGCGCGTCGCAAGGTCATCCTCGAGTCGGTCCGCGAGCAGGGCAAGCTCGACGCGACGCTCGAAGCAGCGATCATGGCAGCCGACAGCAAGGGTCGCCTCGAGGACATCTACCTCCCCTACAAGCCCAAGCGTCGCACCAAAGCCGAGATCGCCAAGGAAGCCGGACTGGAGCCGCTCGCGGACCTGTTGTTGCGGGAGCCGCACAAGGCGCCCGCCGTCAGCGCGGAACCCTATGTTTCGGCCGACAGGAATGTCGCCGATGTGGCGGCGGCGCTCGACGGAGCACGCGCAATCCTGACCGAGCGCTTCGCCGAGAATGCCGACTTGATCGGCGCTCTGCGCGAGGAATTCTGGACGAACGGGCGCCTCGTTTCCAAGGTGCGGGAAGGCAAGAACGAGGCGGGCGCCAAGTTCAGCGACTATTTCGACTTCTCGGAAGCCCTCGCCAAGATGCCATCGCACCGCGTGCTGGCGCTGTTCCGTGGCGAACGGGAGGACATCCTCGGCCTGGCGATCGAGCCGGACGATCCCGCGACTGGTAATCCAGCGACACTGGCCCCAACGACACGGGCCGTCGCCAGCGTCTACGAGCTGCGCATCATGCGGGCCTTCGGCATAAGCGACCAGGGACGGCCTGGCGACAAATGGCTCGCCGAAACCGTGCGCTGGGCGTGGCGCACGAAGATCATCGTCATGCTGACGATCGACCTCCGGCTGCGCCTGTGGACCGCGGCCGAGGAAGAAGCGGTCCGCGTGTTCGCCTTCAATCTGCGCGACCTGCTGCTCGCCGCCCCGGCGGGCGCGCGGCCGACGCTCGGGCTCGACCCCGGCTTTCGGACCGGCGTGAAGGTCGCGGTGGTCGACGCCACCGGCAAGGTGGTGGCGACCAGCACGATCTATCCGCACGAGCCGCAGCGGCGCTGGGACGAGGCGCTTGCCACCCTGGCGCGGCTCGTGCGCGAGCACAAGGTGGAGCTGATCGCGATCGGCAACGGCACCGCCTCGCGCGAGACCGACAAGCTCGCGATCGAGCTGCTCAAGGGACTGGCGGAGCTCAAGCTGAACAAGGTCGTGGTGTCCGAAGCCGGTGCCTCGGTCTACTCGGCTTCGGCCTACGCGTCGGAGGAGCTGCCCGGCCTCGATGTGACGCTGCGCGGCGCGGTGTCGATCGCGCGCCGACTGCAGGATCCCCTCGCCGAGCTGGTGAAGATCGACCCCAAGTCGATCGGTGTCGGCCAATACCAGCACGATCTCAGCGAGCTCAAGCTGTCGCGATCACTCGACGCCGTGGTCGAGGACTGCGTCAACGGCGTGGGTGTCGACCTGAACACGGCGTCGGCGCCGCTGCTGGCGCGCGTATCGGGCATCGGCCCCGCGCTGGCCCAGGGCATCGTCGTCCATCGTGACACGCACGGCGCTTTCCGGTCCCGCAAGGCGCTGAAGGACGTGCCGCGGCTCGGTCCGAAGGCGTTCGAGCAGTGCGCGGGCTTCCTGCGCATCGCGGCCGGCGACGATCCGCTCGACGCCTCGGGCGTGCATCCCGAATCCTATCCCGTGGTGCGCCGGATCATGGCGGCGACCAAGAGCAGGATCGACGCGCTGATCGGCAACGCTCCCGTCCTGCGGACGCTGTCACCGAATGCGTTCGTCGACGACAGGTTCGGCCTGCCCACCGTCACGGACATCCTGCGCGAGCTGGAGAAGCCGGGACGCGATCCGCGTCCGGCCTTCAAGACGGCGGAGTTCAAGGCCGGCATCGAGACGCTCAATGATCTCCAGCCGGGCATGGTGCTCGAGGGTGTCGTCACCAATGTCGCCGCGTTCGGCGCGTTCGTCGATATCGGCGTGCACCAGGATGGGCTGGTGCACGTGTCGGCGATGTCCCGGAGCTTCGTGAAGGACCCGCGCGCTGTCGTGAAGCCTGGCGACATCGTGCGCGTGAAGGTCCTCGACGTGGACAAGCCGCGCAAGCGCATCAGCCTGTCGTTGCGGCTCGACGACCAGGCCGGCAGTCCGCCGGCGCGCCCCGCTCGCGTGGAGAGCGGCGGCACTTCGAGACACGGTCAGGCCGGCATGCAGCCCAGCAAAGCCGCTTCGCCCGGAGGGACGATGGCCGACGCCTTGCGGCGGGCCGGCCTCGGCTCGCGCAATGGATCGCGCTGAGCAATACGGATCGTTGTTCGGAAGCTTTACTCGGCGGCGGCGTCGACTGCCGTCATGGCGCCGATCGTGTCGACGTCGAAAGGCGTGGTCTGGTACATCTCGTTGATCCAATTGCCGAAGAGCAAATGGCCGTGGCCGCGCCAACGGTTCTGCGGATGAAGAGCAGGATCGTCACCGGGGAAGTAGTTGACCGGAAGCTGGCTGCCGCCGTCCCGCCGATATTCCCCGGCAAGCGTCTCGGTGTCGTACTCGAGATGGTTGAACATATGCAGCATGCGGCGGCGAGGATCATCGATCAGGCAGAGACCGCTTTCGTCGCTTTCCGCGAGGATGGTCAGCCCGGCTGTCGCCTCGAGATCGCCCCGGCAGTTCTCGGTCCAGCGCGATACCGGTACGTCGAACACATCCGCGAATCCCCGGAGATAGGGCGATTCGGGAACCAGGTTGCGATGTGGGAACACGCCGAATGCCTTGCGCGGCAGCTCGCGCTTGGGCGTTCCGTGGAAGTGATAGAGGGCCGCCTGGGCCGCCCAGCAGAGCGTCAGGCAGCGATGGACGTGCGTCTGCGTCCAATCGAGGATCGAGCAAAGCTCGCGCCAATAGCTCACCTGCTCGAACGCCAGGCGCTCGACAGGCGCGCCCGTGATGATGAAACCGTCATAGCGGTTGCCGCTGACATCGCTCCACGGGCGATAGAAAGCCTCCATGTGGTCGGCCGACGTGTTGCGGGCGACATGATCCGTGATCCGGACAAGCGTCAGCTCGATCTGAAGGGGTGTCGCGCCGAGCAATCGGGCAAGCTGGGTTTCGGTGCTGATCTTGTTCGGCATGAGATTGAGCAGCCCGATCCTGAGCGGCCGGATGTCCTGGCGAATCGCATCCCTCTCCCGCATGACGACGACACCTTCCGCCTCCAGGACCCGGCGGGCGGGCAATGTGTCAGGAATCTTGATCGGCACTTTGCGTTGTCCTTCCCACGGGCGACGCACAAGGCTTGGTCCGCTTGGTTGCCGACTGAGGCCACATCCTCCTGCGGAGTGCCACCTTGCCCGGACAGGCCGGTTGGCGTTGGGCGTCGCCCCAACTCTTGATGCACGAGGCTTTTAGGTCAGGGCCGTGCCGCTGGCAACGGCCCGCTCACAGGAGGTGAAATGCCGCCCGGTTGGCAGCGGCAAGCGAGTGCTGATAGGATGCCGACCGGCGCGCATGGCGCCTTTCTGCCGTACGCACCGAACGGCTATCCGACGACCGCAATGCAATGCCTGCAAGCTGAATCGCCAGCTTTGCACAACTGTGCGAAAGTGGCGGCAAGGGCGCAACAGACGGCCCGGCTTCGGAGCGCCAATTCGAGCGCCCGAGCCTGCTGTAGGAAACCGCTCGCCACCGACACCGCGACTGCGCAGGAGTGCCCATGACAGCGCGTCATCCGATCGTGTTCCTCGTCGACGTCGACAACACGCTGGTCGACAATGACGGGATCCAACAGGACCTGAAGGACCATCTCGAGCGGACATATGGCCTCGCTGCCCGCGAGCGTTATTGGCGGATCCTCGAGGATCTCATGGTGGAGCTGGGCTACCGCGACTATATCGGCGCCCTTCAGAAATTCCGCGTTGAACACCCGTGCGAGATCGAATTGCTGTCGATGTCCTCCTTCCTCATGGATTACCCATTCGCAGAGCGGCTGTACCCGCACGCGCTTGCGGTGCTGAAACGGCTGCGCAGCGTGGGCAAGACCGTGATTCTGACGGACGGCGATGTCGTCTTCCAGCCGCGCAAGGTCGAGCATGCCGGCCTGGGCAACGTCGCGGACGGAGATGTGCTGGTCTATATCCATAAAGAAGAGGCTCTCGACGACGTCGAGCGGCGCTTTCCCGCCGAGCACTATATTCTGGTCGATGACAAGCTCAGGATTCTGGACACGGCCAAGAAGATCTGGCGCGAGCGCGTGACGACCGTGCTGCCGCGCCAGGGCCAGTATGCGCATGACGCGAAAGTGCTCGCCGCGCTGCCGCCGCCGGACGTGATCATCGAGCGCATCGGCGATTTGCTCGACTACGACTTGGCGCGGCTGCGGTCGGCCGGCCTCCCTCCAGCCTGAAGGTGACGCGATGAAAGCAACTCAGAAGCTCCACGACGTCGGCCAGAGCCTGTGGCTCGACAACATCACACGCGAGCTGCTGAACGGCGGTACGCTGAAACGCTACATCGACGACCTGTCGGTGACCGGGCTGACGTCGAATCCCACGATCTTCGACAACGCGATCAAGAACAGCGCGATGTACGACGACGACGTCTCCCGGTCGGCGTCCTCGGCCAAATCGGCCGAGGATCTGTTCTTCCCGCTGGCGCTCGCGGATCTGACTCGTGCCGCCGACATTTTTCAGCCGGTCTTTGCTCGAACGGACGGCGTGGACGGCTGGGTGTCGCTCGAAGTCTCGCCGCTGCTGGCGCACGACGCCAAGAGCACCCTGGCGGCCGCGATCGACCTTCACAGGCGTGCCGGCAAGCCGAACCTCTTCATCAAGATTCCCGGCACTCCGGAGGGACTGCCTGCCATCGAAGAAGCGATCTTCGCCGGCGTGCCGGTCAATGTCACTCTGCTGTTCTCCCGTGAGCAGTACGTGGCGGCGGCGGAAGCGTACCTGCGTGGTGTCGAGCGGCGCATCGCGGCGGGGCTGAACCCTGCCGTCGCCTCGGTGGCCTCGCTCTTCATCAGTCGCTGGGATGTCGCGGTCGCCGGCAAGGTCCCGGCCGAGCTCGTCAACCGGCTGGGCATCGCCGTGGGACAACGCGCCTACAGAGCCTACCTCGAGCTGATCGCATCGCCGCGCTTTCAGCGCGCGGCCAACAGCGGCGCGCGGGCGCAGCGCCTGCTGTGGGCCAGCACGGGCACCAAGGATCCGAAGGCCTCCGACACCCTCTACGTGACGGCGCTCGCCGCGCCCTTCACGGTCAACACCATGCCGGAGGGCACGCTGAAGGCATTCGCGGAGCATGGCCAGGTCGGCCAGGCGATGGCGCCGGACGGCGGCGATTGCGAGACGGTTCTCGCCGGCTTCGCCAAGGCGGGGATCGATATCACCGCCCTCGCGGCCCAGCTCCAGGACGAGGGCGCTTCGTCCTTCGTCAAGTCCTGGAACGATCTGATGGCGCGCATCGATTCGAAGCGCGTCGCGATTCGCAAGGCGAGCTGATCGCAAGCACTGTCCACCTGTCCGCAAGGAAGCAATCAATGAGCGTGCCGGCTTTGCATCTGCGTCCCGCCTGGGCGGCGCTGAAGAAGCATCACCAGAAGATCAAGCGCACCCATCTCAAGCAGCTCTTCGCCAAGGATCGCGAACGGGGAGACAAGCTGGCGGTCGAGGCTGCCGGGATCTACTTCGACTATTCCAAGAACCGGATCACCGACGAGACCCTGGGCCTGCTGCTTCAGCTTGCCCAGGAGTCGGGGTTGCGCGAGCACATCGACGCCATGTTCCGCGGCGACAAGATCAACACTTCGGAGAAGCGCGCGGTGCTGCACGTCGCCCTGCGCGCGCCGCGCGGCGCCACCATCCTGCACGACGGCCAGAACGTGGTGCCCGAGGTCCATGCCGTGCTGGACAAGATGGCGGATTTCGCCCGGCGCGTGCGCGACGGCGACTGGAAAGGCCATACCGGCAAGCGCATCCGCAACGTGATCAATGTCGGCATCGGCGGCTCCGATCTCGGTCCGGTGATGGCCTACGAGGCGCTGCGGCATTACAGCCGGCGCGACATGACCTTCCGCTTCGTCTCCAACGTCGATGGCACGGACTTCGCCGAGGCGGTGGTGGATCTCGATCCCGCCGAGACGTTGTTCATCATTTCCTCCAAGACCTTCACCACGCTCGAAACCATGACCAACGCGCACACCGCGCGCGACTGGCTGCTGGCCGGGCTGAATGGCGAGGCGGCCGCGACGGCCAAGCATTTCGTCGCCGTTTCGACCAATGCCCAGGAGGTCGCGAAGTTCGGCATCGACACGGCCAACATGTTCGGCTTCTGGGACTGGGTCGGCGGGCGCTACTCGATGGATTCGGCCATCGGGCTCTCGACCATGATCGCCATCGGGCCGGACAATTTCCGCGCGATGCTGGAAGGCTTCCGTGAAATGGACGAGCATTTCCGCACCGCGCCGTTCGAGCGCAACATGCCGGTGCTGATGGCTCTGCTCGCCGTCTGGTACAACGATTTCTTCGGCGCCCAGACCGTGGGCGTGATGCCCTACCAGCAGTATTTGAAGCGCTTTCCCGCCTATCTTCAGCAGCTCACCATGGAGAGCAACGGCAAGCACGTGACCTGGGATGGCGTCGCCGTCGATTACAACACCGGACCGATCTACTGGGGCGAGCCGGGGACCAACGGCCAGCATTCGTTCTACCAGCTGATCCACCAGGGGACGCGGCTGATCCCCTGCGATTTCATCGCCTTCGCCCGCACGCTCAATCCGTTGGGCAGGCATCAGGATATTCTGATCGCCAGCGTGCTGGCCCAGGCGGAAGCGCTGGCCTTCGGCAAGACCGCCAAGCAGGTGACGGCGGAAGGCACACCCGAGTGGCTGGTGCCGCATCGCCTGTTCGAGGGCAATCGTCCGTCGAACCTGATCCTGCTCGACGACCTGACACCGGCCGCGCTCGGCAAGCTGGTCGCGCTCTACGAGCACAGCGTGTTCACGCAAGGCACGATCTGGCAGATCGATTCTTTCGACCAATGGGGCGTGGAGCTCGGCAAGGCGCTCGCCCAGCAGATCGTTCCCCAGCTCGAGAGTGCTGCCGAGCCCAAGCTCGAGCACGACAGCTCGACCAACGCGCTGATCCGACGCTATCGTCGGCTCAAGGGATCCGCCTGATGGCTCGACGATTTGATCGCTCGCTCCATATCCTGCCTTTCGATCACCGCGGCTCCTTCCAGGCAGGGCTGCTCGGCCGGAAGTCATCATAGTGAAGGGTCAGCACATGCAACTGGGAATGATCGGCCTTGGCCGGATGGGCGCGAACATGGTGCACCGCCTCTTGAAGGGCGGTCATCAGTGCGTGGTGTACGACATGTCGCCGAAGGCGGTGGCGGAGGCCGTGAAGGACAAGGCTGTCGGCAGCGCGTCGCTGGCCGAGCTCGCCCAGAGCCTCGCGAAGCCCCGCGCCGTCTGGCTGATGGTGCCGGCCGGGGTGGTCGACAAGACCATCGCTGATCTGCTGCCCCATCTCGAGCCCGGCGATATCTTGATCGATGGCGGAAACTCCTACTACATCGACGACATCCGCCGGACCAAGGAGCTGAAGCCCAAGGGCATCCACTATGTCGATGTCGGCACCAGCGGCGGCGTATGGGGCCTCGAGCGCGGCTATTGCATGATGATCGGCGGCGAACCCGATGTGGTGCAGCGTCTCGACCCGATCTTCGCCACTCTCGCTCCGGGCATCGGTGACATCCCTCGTACCCCCGGACGCGAGAAGAAGAGCGGCGGAACGTCCGAGCACGGTTATCTGCATTGCGGGCCCAATGGCGCCGGTCACTTCACCAAGATGGTGCACAACGGCATCGAATACGGCGTGATGGCGGCCTATGCCGAGGGCATGGCGGTTCTCAAGGCCGCCAACGTCGGCAAGAAGTCCGGCAAGGTCGATGCGGAAACCACGCCGCTGCGCGATCCCGAGCATTATCAATACGATCTCGACCTGGCGGACATCTCGGAGGTGTGGCGCCGAGGCAGCGTGATCGCCTCATGGCTGCTCGATCTTCAGGCTGCGGCTCTGATCGAGGATCCAACCCTGTCGAAATTCGCCGGGCGGGTATCGGACTCGGGTGAAGGCCGCTGGACGATCAAGGCGGCCATCGACGAGGGAGTGCCGGCTCACGTGCTGTCCTCGGCGCTCTACGAGAGATTCAGCTCGCGCGGCGAAGCGGACTTCTCCGATAAGCTGCTCTCGGCCATGCGCTACCAGTTCGGCGGGCATATCGAGAAGCCGGCAGGGTCATAGCCGCCGGATCACAGGTGGCCGAAGCGCGGGTGCCGCAAGGGGAGTCCAATGGAATGACCAAGGAAGAGCTCGATCAACTGGCGATCAACACCATCCGCACGCTGTCCATCGACGCGGTCCAGCAGGCGAAGTCGGGTCATCCCGGCACGCCGATGGCGCTGGCGCCTCTGGTCTACACGCTGTGGAACCGGGTGATGCGCTTCGACCCCAAGGATCCGATCTGGCCCAACCGCGATCGCTTCATCCTGTCCAACGGCCACGCCTCGATGCTGCTTTGGTCGATGCTCTTCCTGACCGGCACACGCGCGGTCAATGCCGACTACGAGCGGCTGGGCAAGCCCTCCGTCACGCTGGACGACATCAAGCGCTTCCGCCAGCTCGAGAGCAAGGCGCCGGGCCATCCCGAGTATCACTGGGTCTCCGGCGTGGAGACGACCACCGGGCCGCTCGGCCAGGGCATCGCCACCAGCGTCGGCATGGCCATCGCGCGCAAATGGCTGGCCGAACGCTACAACAAGCCGGACTTCGCACTGTTCGACTACGACATCTACGCGGTCTGCGGCGACGGCTGCCTGATGGAAGGCGTGGGCTCGGAAGCGGCCTCTCTGGCCGGCCATCTCGGTCTCGACGACCTGTGCTGGATCTACGACAACAACCACATCACCATCGAAGGCAAGACCGACCTCGCCTTCACCGAGGATGTCGCGGCGCGCTTCCTGGCCTACCGCTGGAACGTGCTCAGGGTGGGCGATGCCAACGACCTGGCGCGCATCGAGGACGCACTGGCGATCTTCCGTGCAACCAAAGGCCGGCCGACGCTGATCATCCTCGACAGCCACATCGGCTACGGCTCGCCGCACAAGATCGACACCGCGGCCGCGCATGGCGAGCCGCTGGGCGACGACGAGGTGCGGCTCACCAAGCGGGCCTATGGCTGGCCCGAGGATGCCAAGTTCCTGGTGCCGGACGGCGTCATGGCGACGTTCGAGGCCGGCATCGGTGCGCGTGGCGCCGCCGCTCGCGCGGAGTGGGAGACCCTGTTCGCGGCTTACCGCATGGCCTTCCCCGGGCTCGCCAACGAGATCGAGCAGATGCAGCGCCGCGAGCTGCCGCAGGGCTGGGATCGCGACCTGCCCTCCTTCCCGGCCGACGCCAAGGGCATTGCCGGGCGCGATGCCTCGGGCGAGGTGCTGAACCGGCTCGCCCAGAACATCCCCTGGCTGCTCGGCGGCTCGGCCGATCTCGGGCCGTCCAACAAGACGACCCTGAAGTTTGCCGGTGCCGGCAGTTTCGAGGCCAGCACGCCGGGCGGACGCAACCTCCATTACGGCATCCGCGAGCACGCCATGGCGGCAATCGTCAACGGGATGTCGCTGTCCAAGCTCAAGGCGTTCGGCGCGACCTTCTTCATCTTCAGCGACTATGCCCGGCCGGCCATTCGGCTCAGCGCCCTGATGGAGCTGCCGACCCTCTTCGTCTTCACTCACGATGCCATGGGCGACGGCGAGGATGGCCCGACGCACCAGCCGGTGGAGCAGCTCGTCTCGCTGCGCGCCATCCCCGGCCTGGTCATGCTGCGGCCGGGCGACGCCAACGAGGTCGTCGAGGCCTATCGCTACGTCATGCAGCTTCGCCATCAGCCGGCGGCGATCACGCTGTCGCGCCAGCCCTTGCCGACATTCGATCGAACCAAGTACGCCCCGGCGTCTGGCCTCGCGCGCGGCGCCTATGTCATGGCCGATGCGGCCGGCGGGCCGCCCGAGATCATCCTGATCGCGACGGGAAGCGAGGTGTCGCTGATCGTCGCGGCCCACGAGACACTGACGGCGCGCGGCGTACGCTCGCGCGTCGTGTCGATGCCGTCCTGGGACATATTCGAGCACCAGCCCGCCGCCTATCGCGAGGAGGTCCTGCCCTCGGCCGTCAAGCTGCGCCTCGCCGTCGAGCAGGCCTCGGCATTGGGCTGGGAGCGCTACGTCGGCGAGCGCGGCCGCGTCATCGGCATGAAGGCATTCGGCCAGTCCGCGCCGCTCAAGGAGCTGCAGCGCAAGTTCGGCTTCGAGCCCGAGCGGGTCGTGGCCACGGCCCTCGAAATGCTGGGGCGTTCATGACGATCGAGCGGCAGGAGGAAGGCATGTCGAAAGCTCCGGCGAAGGGCGAGACCATCGCGACGGCGCCGCCCTGCGCCATGGTGATCTTCGGCGCGGGCGGCGATCTCACCAAGCGACTGGTCGTGCCGGCGCTCTACAATCTCGTGACCGGGCATCGCCTGCCGGAGGGTTTCCGGCTGGTCGGCGTCGACCATGGCAAGCGGACGACCGAGGACTGGCGCAAGCAGCTCACCGACATGATGGTCACGTTCACCTCCGGCGGTGGCGGCGAGTTCCAGGCCGACAAGCTCGATCAGAAAGCCTGGCAATGGCTCACCGAGCGCATGAGCTACGTCCAGGGCGAGTTCGAGGACCCGGACACCTACAAGCGCGTGAGCGAGCATCTGGCTGACCTGGACAAGACGACGGGCACCGGCGGCAATCATCTCTACTATCTGGCCGTCGCCGATCGCTTCTTCGAGACCGTGGTCGAGCGGCTGGGCGCCGCCGGCATGGTGACGGAGGCCGACGGCAAGTGGCGGCGTGTCGTCATCGAGAAGCCGTTCGGGCACGACCTGCCATCCGCTCAGGCCCTCAATGCCGCGATCCTCAAGGTCCTCCAGGAACGGCAGATCTTCCGCATGGATCATTTCCTGGGCAAGGAGACGGTCCAGAACATCATGGCCTTGCGCTTCGGCAACGGCCTGTTCGAGCCGCTCTGGAACCGCGAGCACATCGACCATGTGCAAATCACGGCGGCCGAAACCGTGGGCGTCGAGGGGCGCGGGCGCTTCTACGAGGGGACGGGCGCGTTGCGCGACATGGTTCCCAACCATGTCTTCCAGCTCCTGTCGCTGACGGCGATGGAACCACCGAGCTCGTTCGACGCCGAGGCCGTGCGCAGCAAGAAGGCCGAAGCCATCGAGGCGATCCGTCCGTTGAAGCCGAGCCGGGTGATCCGGGACGCAGTGCGCGGGCAGTACGATGCCGGCAGCGTGCTGGGGAAGCCGGTGCAGGCTTATCGCCAGGAGCCAAATGTCGCGCCCGACTCGCCGGTCGAGACCTACGTCGCCTGGAAGCTCCAGCTCGACAACTGGCGCTGGGCCGGGGTGCCGTTCTACCTGCGAACCGGCAAGTACCTGAAGACCCGGCGGACGGAGATCGCCATCCGCTTTCACCAGGCGCCGCACTCCTTGTTCCGCGGCACCCATGTCGAGCGGATGAATCCCAACTGGATGATCCTGCGCATCCAGCCCGACGAAGGGATCGCGCTCGAGTTCGCGGCCAAGCGGCCCGGCCTCACCATGACGCTGGACAATGTCAGCATGGATTTCTCCTACAAGACCTATTTCGACAAGACGTCCAACATCGGCTACGAGACGCTGCTCTACGATTGCATGATCGGCGATGCGACGCTGTTCCAGCGCGCCGACAACATCGAAGCAGGCTGGCGCGCCGTGCAACCCATCCTCGATCACTGGGGAAGCCATCGTCCCCAGGACTTCCCGAATTACCGCGCTGGCAGCGATGGCCCGACCGCGGCCGACCAGCTCTTGACGCGCAGCGGACGGGCGTGGCGCCCTCTCGCCTGAGTCGATCCACCGGAGCTCCCCAATGCCCGCCAAACGAAAGATCTCCCTGGTGCTGTCGGACGTCGACGGCACGCTGGTCACCGAACAGAAGGTGCTGACCGAGCGCGCCCAGGCCGCGGTGCAGCGCGTGCGCGCAGCCGGCATCCGCTTCGCCATCACCAGCGGCCGGCCGCCCATGGGCATGGCCATGCTGCTGAAGGCGCTGCAGCTCGATACGCCGGTCGCCGGTTTCAACGGCGGCCTCTTCGTCAAGCCCGACCTAACCATCATGAAGCAGCAGACCTTGCCGACCGACGTCGCCGAGCAGGCCATCGCCTCGATCCGCAACCACGGGCTCGATGCCTGGGTGTATCGCGGCAACGACTGGCTGGTGCAGAAGAGCAACGGGCCGCATGTCGAGCACGAGGCCTGGACGGTGAAGTTCGCACCCACGGTCGTGCCCGACGTCGCCGCGAAGCTCGACCAGGTATCCAAGGTCGTAGGGGTGAGCGACGACCATCCCCTCGTCCAGCGCTGCGAGGCCGATGTCCAGTCGGCCCTCGGCGATCGCGCGTCGGCCAACCGCTCGCAACCCTACTACCTCGACGTCACCAACAAGGAGGCGAACAAGGGCGCTGTCGTCGAGTTCCTGTCGGCCCATTTCGGCATCCCCACGTCGGAGATCGTCACGATCGGCGACCAGCCCAACGACGTGCTGATGTTCAAGCGCTCTGGCTTCAGCATCGCCATGGGCAACGCGTCGGACCAGGTGAAGGCCCAGGCCAGCGCGGTCACCGATTCGTACAACGATGAAGGCTTCGCCAAGGCGATGGAGCGCTTCGTGCTCGGCCTGGAAGTGTGAGGCGGCCATGCGCATCGAAACCCTGAATGACGGCCAGGCCTTGGCCCATCGCGTCGCCGAATGGATGACCGAGGCAGCGCTCGCCGCCGCGACGCCGTTTCGCGTCTCCCTGTCCGGCGGCTCCACCCCCAAGGCTCTCTATGCGCTGCTCGCCTCGCCGCCGTTCCGCGACCGCTTTCCGTGGCAGCGCGTCTTCTGGTACTGGGGCGACGAGCGCTTCGTCCCGCACGATCATCCCGAGAGCAACTACCGCATGACCCGCGAGGCCATGCTGGCGAAGGCGCCGGTGCCGCTTCCCAACATCCATCCCGTACCGGCAGACGGGACACCCGACGAGGCCGCGACGCGCTACGAGCGCGTGCTGCAGGCCGCCTATGGCGCCACGTCTTTCGATCCGGCCCGACCCCTGTTCGATATCACTCTGCTGGGGCTGGGAGCCGACGGCCATACCGCTTCCCTGCTGCCCGGCGAGCCGGTGCTGACGGAGCGCACGCGCTGGGTCGCGGCCGTCTCTCACGGCCGTCCCGAGGTCCGCATCACCATGACCTACCCGGCGATCGAGAGCAGCCGGCATGTGGCCTTCCTGGTCGCCGGCAAGGAGAAGGCCGCGATCTTGAAGTCGATCCGCGCCGGCGGCAGCGACGTTCCCGCAGCCAGGGTGAAGCCGGTCGGCGATGTCACCTGGTTCGTCGATCGGGCCGCGGCCGGCGAAGCGTAGCAGACATGCCCGGCGTCCTTGTCGCGCCCTCCATCCTGTCGGCGGACTTCGCCCGTCTCGGCGAGGAGGTGCGCGCCGTCGATGCGGCGGGCGCCGACTGGATCCATGTCGACGTGATGGATGGCCGCTTCGTGCCCAACATCACCATCGGGCCGGTTGTCGTGGAGGCCGTTCGTCGCTCGACAGCGAAACCGCTGAACGTCCATCTCATGATCGTCGAGCCCGAGCGCTATCTGGCTGCCTTCGCCAAGGCGGGCGCCGACCATCTGCTGGTCCAGGCCGAACCCGGCTCGACCATCCATCTGCACCGCGTGCTGAGCCAGATCCGCGAGCTCGGCAAGAAAGCCGGCGTGGTGCTCGATCCGGCAAGCCCGCCGGAGCTGATCGAGTACGTGCTGCCGCTTTGCGACATCATCCTGGTCATGACCGTCAATCCGGGTTTCGGCGGACAAAGGTTCCTGCCGGAGATGCTGCCCAAGATCCGGCGCGTGCGCGCGCTGTGCGCCGAGCGCGGGCTGGCGCCGGTGATCGAGGTCGATGGCGGCGAGAATGCCGATACGGCCGGACAGGCGGCTGCCGCCGGCGCCACCGCCATCGTCGCCGGCTCGGCGATCTTCGGGACGAGGGATTACGCGGGGGCGATTGCGGCGATCCGTGCCAGCGCGGCCCTCGGAGCTGCCCGATCATGACCACCGATGACCTGAAGCGTGCCGCGGCGACCGCCGCGGTCGAGCTGGTCCGGGACGGCATGATCGTCGGCCTCGGCACGGGCTCGACGGCGGCCTTCGCCGTCGAGGCACTGGCGCGACGTCACGCGCAGGGTCTGCGCTTCGTCGGCATTCCCACGTCGGAGCGCACGGCCGCCCAGGCCAAGGCGGCAGGCCTTCCGCTCTCCTCCCTCGCCGAGCGCCGGCAGATCGATCTCACCATCGACGGCGCCGACGAGGTCGAGCACGGCACGCTCAACCTGATCAAGGGCCTGGGCGGCGCCTTGCTGCGCGAGAAGATCGTTGCCGCCGCCAGCCATCGCCTGGCCATCATCGTCGACAACAGCAAGCTGGTGGACCGGCTTGGCAGCCGGGCGCCGGTGCCGGTCGAGATCGTGCCGTTCGGTCGCGAGGCCACCCAGGATTCCCTCGAGGCGCTGGGGGCGAGTGCGGCGCTGCGGCTCGCCGCGCCGGACAAGCCCTTCGTGACCGACGGCGGCCACTACATCCTCGATTGCCGGTTCGCTCCCATCGCCGACCCGTCGCGGCTGGAGCAGCGAATCAGAGAGATCGTCGGGGTCGTCGAGTGCGGCCTCTTCATCAGCCGCGCACACATGGTCTTTGTCGCCGACCCGCACGGCGTGCAACGCCTGGACAGCCCTCACGTGCATCGCGGAAGTCCGCCGGTGCTGGTCGTCATGGGCATCTCCGGCGCCGGCAAATCGACCGTTGCCGAGCTGCTGGCGGCGCGCTTGGGCTGGGCGTTCGAGGAGGGCGACATGCTTCATCCCGAGGCCAATGTCGCCAAGATGCATGCCGGACTGGCGCTGACCGACGAAGATCGCGAGCCTTGGCTGGAGCGCATCGCGGCCTGGATCGACCACCAGCGGGCCACCCGCCAACCCGGCATCATCACGTGCTCGGCGCTGAAGAAATCCTACCGCCGGATCATCATCGGCGCTCGCCCCGAGGTGAGGCTGGTCTACCTGCGCGGCGGCCATGATCTCGTGGCCGGTCGGCTGGCCGGACGGCAAGGCCACTTCATGCCGGCCTCCCTGCTGCAAAGTCAGATCGACACGCTCGAAGAGCCTTCTGCCGAGGAGGATCCGCTGACCATCGATGTCGGCCCGGCGCCCGAGGAGCTGGCGCAGGACATCATCCGCCTGCTGGCGGCCCCGTCGCCAGTCGCCATGCCGTAGGGAGCGGGCCGATGCCGGGCAGCGCCAACGCCGAAGCACTGCGCCTCGCCGAGGCCGATGCACGGCGGCGGCCCTGGCGCAAATGGGGTCCCTATCTCAGCGAGCGCCAGTGGGGCACGGTGCGCGAGGACTACAGCGCCGACGGCGATGCCTGGAACTACCTGCCCTTCGAGCACGCCGCCAGCCGCGCCTATCGCTGGGGTGAGGACGGAATCGGCGGTTTCTGCGATTCCAACCAGCGCGTCTGCATGGCGATCGCCTTGTGGAACGGCAAGGATCCGCTCCTCAAGGAGCGCATGTTCGGGCTCAGCAACCGCCAGGGCAATCACGGCGAGGACGTCAAGGAACTCTACTACTACCTCGATGCGGTGCCGACCTACAGCTACGCCCGCATGCTCTATAAATATCCGCAGACGGCGTTTCCCTACGACCTGCTGCGACAGGAGAATGCCCGGCGCGATCGCCGGCAGCCCGAATTCGAGATCATCGACACCGGCATCTTCGATGAGGATCGCTATTTCGACGTCGACATCGCGTATGCCAAGGGCGACGTCGACGACATCCTGCTGCAAATCACCATCGCCAATCGCGGCCCGGACCCCGCGGAGATCCACGTGCTGCCGCAGGTCTGGTTCCGCAACACCTGGAGCTGGACAAGCGACGCCGCACGGCCATCGCTGAAGCGCGTCGATGACCATATCGCGCTGACGCACGAGAAGCTCGGCGTCTACACGGTCCAGTTCGACGGTCCGGACGCGATCAGGTTCTGCGAGAACGAAACCAACGCGCCGGCGCTGTTCGGCTGCGCCAAGACGGGGAATCGCTACAAGGACGGCTTTCAAGCCTACGTGGTCGAGCGGGACGACAAGGCCGTCGATTCCCTCGGAGGCACCAAGGCGGCCGGCATCTTCCGGCGAACCGTCGTCGCGGGCGGCCAGGCGGTGGTTCGGGTCAGGCTGAGCGCGGGGCCTGCCAGGTCCGGGCCCTTCGCCGACTTCGACGAGATCATGGCCCTGCGCCGGTCGGAGGCGGACGGCTTCTATGCCGGGCTGCAAGCCAAGATCGCCGACGAGGATCTGCGCCGCATCCAGCGCCAGGCCTTCGCCGGCGTGCTGTGGTCCAAGCAGTTCTTCCACTACGACGTCACGCAGTGGCTCGAAGGCGATCCCATTCAGCCCGCCCCGCCCAAGGCTCGCCTCGCCGGGCGCAACGCCGAATGGCTCCATGCCAACATGAGCGACATCGTCTCGATGCCCGATAAATGGGAGTTCCCGTGGTTCGCCGCGTGGGACTGGGCCTTCCATCTCACGACGCTCGCCCATCTCGACCTCGAGGACGCCAAGCGCCAGCTCATCCTGCTCTGCCAGTGCTGGTACATGCATCCCAACGGCCAGTTGCCGGCCTATGAATGGAATTTCAGCGACGTCAATCCACCGGTGCATGCCTGGGCGGCGCTGCGGCTCTATGAAGCCGGGCGGCGGCGGACCGGCAAGGCCGATCGCAAATTCCTCGAGAGGATCTTCACCAAGCTTCTGCTCAACTTCACCTGGTGGGTGAATCGCAAGGACCCGCGCGGCCTGAACGTGTTCCAGGGCGGCTTCCTCGGGATGGACAATATCGGCGTGTTCGACCGATCCGGGTCATTGCCGGTCAGTGGCGCGCTGGTGCAGTCGGACGGCACGTCGTGGATGGCGATGTACTGCCTGAACATGCTGCGCATCGCCATCGAGCTCGCCCAGGAGGACGACGCCTACCAGGACATCGCCAGCAAGTTCTTCGAGCACTTCCTGATGATCGGCGGCGCGATGACCAACCTGGGCGGTGCCGGGCTCAGTCTATGGGACGACCAGGACAATTTCTTCTACGACTGGCTGATCAAGGCCGGCGGCGAGGCGACGCCCCTGCGCGTGCGCTCCCTGGTCGGCCTGATCCCGCTGTTCGCCGTCGAAGTGATCGAGCAGGACCTGCTGCAGAAGTTGCCGGCCTTCACCAAGTGGCGCGACTGGTACCTGTTGTATCGTCCCAAGCTCGCGGCCCTGGTCTCGCGCTGGAACACGCCGGGCGCCGACGACACGCGCTTGCTGGCCATTGTCCGTGCCTTCCGCGGCGGCCGGCTGCTCGATCGGATCCTGGATCCCGGCGAGTTCCTGTCGGACTTCGGCGTGCGTTCACTGTCGCGCTGCCATCGCGAGCAGCCCTATGTCCTCGACGTCGACGGCTTTCACGGCGAGGTCAGGTATGCGCCGGCCGAATCCGACATCGATCTGTTCGGCGGAAACTCCAATTGGCGCGGGCCGATCTGGATGCCGATCAACTACCTGATCGTCGAGAGCCTGCACAGATTCCACAAATTCTACGGCGACGATTTTCGCTTCGACTGTCCCGCCGGATCCGGCCGCAAGCTGTGTCTGAAGGAGATCGCCGACGACCTGCGCGGACGGCTGATCGCCATCTTCAAGCGCGACAGCGCAGGCCGACGCCCCGTCTTCGGCTCCTATGCGAAGATGCAGACCGACCCCCATTTCCGGGACTGCATCCTCTTCCATGAATATTTCGACGGCGACACCGGCCGCGGCCTGGGGGCATCGCACCAGACCGGATGGAGCGCGCTGGTCGCCAACATGATCGCCGAGCTGCACGAATAGGCGGTCGCGGCATGTCGAGCGCCCCGCTCTATCCGTCGCTCTACGAGATCAATACGCGAGTCTGGCTGAACACGTTGTCGCGGCGCGCCGGCAAGGCCATGACGCTGGCCGACATCGACGACGCCACACTGGATCGGCTGGCGGAGCGGGGCTTCGACTGGGTCTGGCTGCTGAGCGTCTGGCGGACCGGCGCGGCGAGCCGCGCCGTGTCCCGCAGCCGTCCTGAATGGCGCGACGCGTTCCGGGCCGTCCTTCCCGACCTCGTCGACGACGACATTTCAGGATCGGGCTTCGCCATCAGCGCCTACGACGTCGATCCGTCCCTGGGCGGCCGGGCCGCGCTCGCCGAGTTCAGGGCGGGACTCGCCAAGCGCGGCATCAGGCTGATGCTCGATTTCGTGGCCAATCATACGGCGCTCGATCATCCCTGGGTGCAGACGCATCGCGACTTCTACATCGAGGGTGACGGGGGCGCCCTGGCGCACGGACGCGATCCCAACTTTCCCGGCTGGCCGGACACGCTGCAGCTCGATTACGCCAACCCGGCTCTGCAGGCCGCCATGAAGGCCGAGCTCCTGGCGATCGCCGACCAATGCGATGGCGTGCGCTGCGACATGGCGATGCTTCTGCTGCCGCAGGTCTTCCAGCGCACCTGGGGCAGGACGCCGGCGCCCTTCTGGCCGGGCGCCATCGAGGCCGTACGCCTCGCTCATCGCGATTTCACCTTCCTGGCCGAGGTCTACTGGGATCTCGAAGGGGAGATGCTGCAGCAGGGCTTCGACTACTGCTACGACAAGCGCCTGTACGATCGGTTGCGCGGCGGCGATGGCTCCACCATTCGCGACCATCTCGCCGCCGGCCTCGACTATCAGAATCATCTGGCGCGCTTCCTGGAGAATCATGACGAGCCGAGAGCGGCCACGATCTTTCCGCTGGAACGACATCGTGCCGCGGCGGTCGTCACCTACCTCTCACCCGGCCTGCGCTTCTTCCATCAGGGTCAGCTCGAGGGCTTCCGCAGCCAACTCCCGACCCATCTGTGCCGGGCACCAACCGAGCAGCAGGACGAGGCCGTTGCCGCATTCTACGACAGGCTGCTGTCCGTCATCGGGACAGACGATGCGTTTCGCGCTGGCGCATGGACACCCATCGCACCGCAGCCAGCATGGTCGGACAATCCGACGTGGCGCAATTTCATTGCCTGCACCTGGGCCGGCAGCAACGGCATCCGCTACGTCGTCGCGGTCAACGATGCCGATCATCAGGGACAATGCCGTCTTCCCCTGCCATTCGACGACGGGCGGCGGCGCCTGGTCGACGTGATGGGCGACGAAATCTACATCCGCGACGGCAGCGAGATGGCCTCGCCCGGTCTCTATCTCGACCTGGGAGCGTGGCGCTCCAACGTCTTCAGATTGGATCGCCTTGGGTCTTGAAGCTTGGAGCGGCATTTTCTCGATCTTAACCCATCATGCTCCAGCCTGACGCCGCGGCCGGCGCACGGCGCGCATCTTGCCGCTGCTTCCGCCGCCGCAGAAGAAGCGGTCGCGGCCGTCGGACTCGAGCCCCGACAGGGCTGTTCCGGCCGGCATCTCGAGACTTTCCTGGGCTGCACCCGTCACCGGATCGATTCGCCGCAGCTCGCTTTCCTCGCCCTCCCACGTGCCGTGCCACAGCTCGCCGTCGACCCAGGTGACGCCGGTGACGAAGCGGTTGGAATCGATGGTGCGCAGGATCCGGCCGGTCTCGGGATCGACCTGATGGATCTTGCGGGCGCGATACTGGCCGACCCACAGCGTGCCTTCGGCCCACGCCATGCCGGAATCGCCGCCGTCGCCGGGCGCCGGGATGGTGGCGAGCACGCGGCCGGTCTTCGGATCGATCTTGTGGATGCGCTTCTCGGCGATCTGGAACAGGTGCCGGCCGTCGAATGCCGTTCCCGCCGTCGCGTTGGCGTCGATCGAGCGCAGGATCATGCCGCTCTCGGGGTCGAAAGCGTTGATCTTGTCACCGGAGGCAAACCAGACGTACTGGCCGTCGAAGGTGAGACCGGCCACCTGGTTGACGCCCGGAAAGGGTCCGTATTCGCGGAGGATCTCGGCTTGTGACGTGATCATGCGTCCATCCTTGTTGCTGCCGTGGCCTTGACGCTAGCTTCCCGGGAAGGGCGCAGGGAGTAACAAGGTCGTCGTGAATCCCGGCACCGGCGGGGTCACCCAGCGGCGCGCCCGCCCGCGGCCGAACGATTGCACCTTGCCGGCGGCCGCCAGCGCATCGAGCGCGCGTTGCACCGTGCGCTGGCTGGCGCCGAGCGCCAGCGCGAGCGCCGAGCTCGACCACGCTTCACCGTCGGTGAGGAAGGCGAGCACGTCGCCTTGCGGCTCCTCCACCGGTCGCGCCAGCACCACGACCTCGCGGTCGCCGCCCGCGGCCAGCGCAAAGCCACGCGCCGTGGCGCCGACGCCGGCGAGCGGCCCGAGCTTGGCGCGCAGCCGCCCGATCTCGACCCTGAGCCGCACGCGGTGCGATTCGTCGGCATGCCGGGCGCCGAACGCCCGGGCGAGCAGCGTTTCGCGGGCCGCGTCGCCGGGCCACGCTTCGGCAAGCGTCCGGGCGAGCGCGAACAACACCGGCCGGCCGGCGAGGGAAACCGTCGTGCCGCCCTGGCGCACGAGATTGCGACAGGCGTCGACGATCAACGCCGGCGACGCCTGCAACGCCTCGACCTCGTCGAGCAGCAGCGCGCGCTCCTCGCCCCGCGTCACCAGCCGGGCCGCCGGGGTGTCGAGCAGGCGCACCGCGCCGTCGACCTCGGCGATCAACGCCGGAATGCCGGCCTGCACCGCGGCGCGCCCGGCTCGCTCGAGAGCGGCACGGGCAGCCCGTGTCCGCAGCCGCCGCATGGCGATGCCCGCCACCATCAGGTCGTGCACGGCCCGGGATGCCGGCGGAAGCTGGGCCGGGTCGAATTGCCCGAGTGCATGTTCGGCCTCGTCGAGCTGGCCGAGCAACAGCAGGCGCCTGACCTGAAGGGTGCGCGCGTAGGCGGCATTCACCCCATCGCCGCGCTGATCGAGCACCGCACGCGCCGCTTCGAGCGCCTTGACCGGCCAGTTGAGCTCGCGCGCGGCGAGCGCGATCTCGGCCTCGGCGACGACGCAGCGCGCCCGGGCCACGCCCTCCCGCGGCCCGAAGGCGCGCGCCGCCCGCCGCACCAGCACCCGGGCCCGCGCGAAGTCGCCCAGCTGCGCCATGGCGATGCCGCGTAACGCCAGCGCCGGGGCATCGTCACGCAGGGCGACGCGGTTCAGGGCACCGAGCGGGTCACCCGCGGCGAGCGCCCGCGCCGCCGCCGTGATCAGCGAGTCCATGCAAATCCCGCCACACTTGTAACTCCCGCCATTCCGACTTTCGGCCCAACTGTATCGCGTGACCGATCACCCCTGACTGTATCGAGGAGCACGCCATGAACGCCATCACTGCCAACCCCACCACCCGCCCCACGAGCCAGCCGGTCGTGACCCGCGACCAGTGGCTTGCCGCGCGCAAGCGGCTCCTGGCACGCGAAAAGGAGCTGAGCCGGCTCGGCGACCAGATCGCGCGGGAGCGCCGCGCTCTGCCGTGGGTCCGGATGGAGAAGAACTACCTGTTCGACACCTCGGAGGGCCGGCGGCCCCTGGCCGACCTGTTCGACGGCCATCGCCAGCTCCTGATGCAGCACTTCATGCTTGCGCCGGGCTGGGAGCAGGGCTGCAAGAGCTGCTCCTACATGGCCGATCACACCGACCCGACGCTTCTTCACCTGGCGCAGCGCGACGTCGCCTTCGTCGCCGTCTCGCGCGCCCCGCTGGACGAGATCGAGTGCTTCCGCAAGCGCATGGGCTGGCGGTTCCGGTGGGTGTCCTCGCACGGCACCGACTTCAACCGGGATTTCCACGTCAGCTTCACCGACGAGGAGCGGGCGCGGGGCGAGGCCGACTATAATTTCGGCAGCACCCCTCCAGGCGGCGAGATGCCCGGCGTCAGCGCCTTCTGCAAGGACGAGACGGGCGAGGTCTTCCACACCTACTCGACCTACGGCCGCGGCGTCGAGGTGATGATGCACACCTACCGCCTGCTCGACCTCACACCCAAGGGCCGCGACGAGGACGCGCTGGACTTCGCCATGGCGTGGGTGCGCCATCACGATCGCTACGAGATGGCGCCGGCCACCAAGCCGGCCGGTTCGTGCTGCAGCCGATGAATGCCGCGAAAGCGCCGCGCCCTCTGGGCGCGGCTCACGGCCTGTCTCTGGCGGCCGCACCGACCTTCGCCGTGATGGCGCTGGTCACGGCTGTAGGTGGCGGTCCGCTCGATATGCTTTGCTCGTCATCGCCGCTTGGCGGCATGGTTCCGATGTACCTGCTGATGAGCGTCTTCCATGCCGGCCCTTGGCTGAAACTGCTGTCGTCCCGTCAGCCGGAAGCGGGCGGTGGCCTGCTGCACAAAGGCCTTCGCGAGCAGCGATGACGGCATGCCGGTGTTGCGGATCGCGAAGACGTCGGGCTGCGCTCCGCGCTGGAGAAGGACGGCGCCTGCGTGAGCTGAGGTCGCCGGATCGGCTTACGCGATCCGCGCGTTCCAGCAACGCCACTGGCGAAGCTTCCCCTGGCTGGCCAGACCGGTCTGACGTCCCGTTCGTCAGGATTGCGGCAGCCGCGCCATCATTACCGATATGTCACGCGCCATCTCCAAGGCCTGGTCGATATCCATCGACGCCGCCCGATGGAACGTTCGCTTGGTCTGCCCGACGAACTCGGTGTTCCATTTGGCGATGATCTCGGCCATGCCGAGGGCGGTCGGCAGCAACTGGTCGTCCGGCACCACGCGGTTGACGAGCCCGAGTTCGTAGGCGCGCTGCGGCGTGATGTTCTCGCACAGCATGAGCAGCTCGAAGGCGATCTTGCGGCCCATCACGTGCACCGCGTGCGCCGTGACCGTGGAGGCGGTCAGCCCCGCCCGCAGCTCCGGATAACCAAAGCGCGCGCTCTCGGCGGCAACCACGAGATCGCTGCCGAACGCCAGGCTGCACCCCGCCCCAAGAGCGTAGCCGTGCACGGCCGCGATGATCGGCTTGTCGATGTGAGTCATGAGCTTGAACAAGGCGATGCTGTCGTCACCATGGCGCACCAGGTTCCTGCGGTTCTCCGTCGTCAGCACGCGGGGCGAGGACGTGTCCATCCCCGGGCAGAATGCCCGCCCCGAACCTGCGAGGATCACCGCCGCGACCGCATCGTCGTGCTGTGCAGCGAGCAGCGCGTCGGTCAGCGCCCTTATGAGTGCGCCGTCCAGCGCGTTGAGCTTCTTTGGACGATTCAACGTCAGCAGCCGCACGGCACCGCGCGTCTCGACCAGCAATACCTCTTCCATGGCCACGCCTCCCTGCGGCCGATGATGGCGCGCCGCGGCGAGGCCGCGCCATTGCGAATTCGCGCTTTTTCTGGTCAGCGGAAGAAGCTTCGCGCCATAGCACGGAGCAACGAAGCTTCACCGAGCTTGCGGGGCGCGATCTGGTTGGCTCCGGCGATCAGGTCGCGCCGCTCGGCGAATGCCTGTCCCGTCCAGTCGATCACCGCGCGCACGCAAGGCACCCGGCGCAGATCGCGATGAACGATCATCGAGTAGGTGGCGTCGAGCTCCGCGCGCCGACGCGCTCCAGGAGGGGATGGCTTCCACACGCACCGTGCCGCTCGATGACGATGAGGCCGCTGCGCGCCGCCGCTCCAGTGCCAGCATGGCTTGCACGGCCATCTCGCATCGGCCTTGCTGAGGCAAGGAGGATAGCGCAAGAGTAATGGTCATCTGGCAAACGCGATCCTTCCGGAGGAGCAATGAAATCTCCCTTTGCGGGTATCTTCCGGTCCCTGCGAGGGTTCAACTATCGGGTCTGGGTCGTCGGCGCCTTCGTCTCCAACGTAGGCACCTGGGTGCAGCGGACGGCACAGGACTGGCTGGTCCTCACACAATTGACCGACCACGACGCCACGGCCGTCGGCCTGGTGATGGCGCTGCAGTTCGGGCCGCAGCTTCTTTTCCTGCCCTGGACGGGGTTCGCCGCTGACCATTTGAATCAGCGCAAGCTCCTGATCGCCACCCAGGCGACGATGGGTGCTCTCGCCCTGGCCCTGGGCGCGCTGACGGTCGCCGGGATCGTCGAGCTCTGGCACGTGTGCGTCTTCGCTTTCCTCTTCGGCAGCACCGCGGCATTCGATGCGCCGGTACGCCAGACCTTCGTCGCCGAGCTTGTCGGCGAGAAGGACCTGCACAATGCCGTCGCCCTCAATTCCACCTCGTTCAACGCCGCGCGGATGATCGGCCCGGCTGTCGCGGGCCTGCTCATCGCCACGCTCGGCACCGGCTGGGCGTTCCTGATGAACGGCGCCTCCTTCGTCGCGGTGCTGATCGCGCTGGCCTGCCTGCGCGCGGCCGAGCTTCGCCCGAATGTCCGGGCGCAGCGGGCGAGAGGCAGCTTCACGGAAGGCTTCCGCTACGTGTGGGCGCGCTCGGACCTCAAGGCGATGCTGGTCATGCTGTTCCTGATCGGGACGTTCGGCCTCAATTTCCCGATCTTCATCTCGACCATGGCCGTCGGCGTCTTCCACACCGACGCCCAGGGATATGGCCTCCTGTCGTCGAGCATGGCGATCGGCACGGTGGCCGGCTCCCTTCTCAACGCCTCTCGCGAGAAGCCGCGGTTCCAGTTGCTGATGAGCGGCTCCGCGGTCTTCGGGCTCGGCTGCGCGGTGGCCGCCATCGCGCCGGGCTACTGGTTTTTCGCCGCCACCCTCGTCGTCACGGGTGTGGCGGCGATCACCTTCAACAATACGTCGAACAGCCTGATGCAGCTTACGACCGAGCCGGCCATGCGCGGGCGGGTCATGGCGCTGCGCGTCGCGATTGCGCTCGGCGGCACGCCGATCGGCGCACCGATCGTCGGATGGGTGGCCACTCAATACGGCCCGCGCTGGGCCCTCGGCATCGGCGCGGCTGCCGGCTTCGCCGCGGCCCTCGTCGCGGTCTACTTCCTGGCGCGCCGACGATGAATCTCAGGTGCGGCGGAAGGCCAGCGACAAGTTGTTGGCGGGCATATCGATGACCTCCGGTTCCGTGAACCCGTGGGTCGTGGCCAGCGCCGTCACCGCCTCGAGATCGCGTACGCCCCACTCGGCATTGCGCTCCTCGAGGTCGCGGTCGAAGGCTTCGTTGGACGGCGCGGTATGCCTCCCGCCCAGGCGGAAGGGACCGTAGAGATAGAGCAGCCCGCCGGCGGGCAGCACGCGGCCCGCGCCGGCAACCAGCCCGACGGCAGCGGCCCAGGGCGCGATGTGGATCATGTTGCTGCAGAGCACGGCGGCGGCCCGTCTAACCGGCCACTCGGGCACCGTCGCATCGAGCGCCACGGCCGGCCGAACGTTGGCAAGCCCGCTCGCTCCGACCCAGGCGTCGATGCTGTCGCGCGCGCCGGGGCTGGGGTCGCTGGGCTGGAAGACGAGGTGAGGCAAGGCGGCGGCGAAGTGCACGACATGCTCGCCCGAGCCACTCGCGACCTCGAGCATCAGCCCCTCGGCCGGCAGGCGCGGCCGCAGGACCTCGAGGATCGGCTGGCGATTGCGTGCCGCCGCCGGGGCATGAATCTTCATTGCGTGGCGCTCGGCAGTTGCTCGCTCTCAGGATGGGATGAAAGTCGACGGCATCGGTTCGGCGCTCACTTGATCGCCAGCAGCTCGACGTCGAAGATCAGCGTGGCGTTGGGTGGAATGACACCGCCGGCGCCGCGCTCGCCGTAGCCGAGCTGCGGCGGAATGATCAGGGTTCGCTTGCCGCCGACCTTCATGGTCGCGACGCCCTCGTCCCAGCCGGCGATGACACGCTTCATGCCGATGGGAAACTCGAAGGGCGACCCGCGGTCGACCGAAGAGTCGAACTTCCGACCCTTCACGCCCCCTTCCGAGAGCCAGCCGGTGTAGTGCATGACGCAGGTCTGGCCGCTCTTGGGGCTGGCACCAGTGCCGATGGTCGTGTCGATGATCTTCAAGCCGGTCTCGGTCGTCATGGTTTTTCCTTGTGCTTGGGCGGTGGCTGGACTGGCAGCAGCGAGAATTGCAGTCGCAATCAGGTCGCGGCGGGTCACTGGCATGTGGCTGTTCCTCGGAGAAGTCGCGTGCAGATCCACCGATACGAAACAACGGCGAGGAAGCCAACCCTGATCGGGGCGGCAGCGTGGATTCGGGCCAGCGTCTCGGCCCGATCCACGACGCTTGGATGTCAGGCGCGCGCGGGTTGCCGCCGGGAGCTCTCTCAAAACTCCTTCAGATTGTCGGCGAGGTGCTTGTGGGCGTAGGCCTTGCGGGCCAGGCCACGGCGCTGCAGCTCGGGCACCAGCCCATCACAAACCTCCATCACGGAGCGGCGGTCGATGGCCGTATTGGATATCAGGAAGCCGTCGCCGCCCACCTCCTCCATGACGTCCCGCATCACCCCCGCCACATGGTCCGGCGTGCCGGTATAGTCGAGACTGCCCTTGCTGGCGTAGGTGCGCACGATCTCGCGCAGAGGCTTGCCGAGCCACCTGGCGAGCGAGGATTGGTGGCCGTTGGTCGTCAGCGTGAGCGGCAGCGGCTCGTCGAGATCGAATTTCGAGAAGTCGATGCCGGTCAGCCGCGACATCCCGGAGAGCTGCATCTCGACGTGCTTCAGCGAGTCTTCCTGCTGCAACCGGCGCCGCTCGAGTGCCGCTTCCATTGTCGTATCGACGATCGGAGAGCACAGGAACAGGAGCTTGATGTCGTCCGGATTACGGCCGATCGCAACGGCGTTGGCGCGCACTTCCTGACGATACCTCTTCATATGCTCGATATTGCTCCCTTCCGTGATGATGGTGTCGGCCCACTTCGACGCGAACTTCTTGCCCGCCGGCGAGCCGCCGGCCTGCACGATCGGGACTCGCCCCTGGGGCGAGCGCGGCGCGTTGATCGGCCCGCGCACCTTGAAGTACTTGCCCACGTGATTGATCGGGCGGACCTTCTTGCCGTCGGCGAACATCGGGATCGACCGGTCGAGCACCACAGCATCCTCGTCCCAGGCCTCCCAGAGCCTGGTGACGATGTCGGCGAACTCGTCGGCCACCTCGTAGCGCTCGTCATGCGGCAGGTGCTTGTCGTGGCCGTAGTTCTGCGCGGTGCCGTCGTTGCTGCCGGTGACGCAGTTCCAGCCGATACGGCCCTCGGTGACGTGGTCCAGGGAATTGACGAGACGCGCGAGCAGGTACGGCGGGTACTCCGACACCGAGAGCGTCGGCACAAGACCGAGGTTCTGCGTGGCCTGCGCAAGCCATGGCACGAGCACCACGGGGTCGAGCTTGGGAGTGCCCTGGGCGTATTGCAGATAGGTGTCGTGCGTGCCCTTGTAGGTGTAGGGCACGTTCGAGGAGTCCTCGATGATCATGTAGTCCATGCATGCCCGCTCCATCCCCTTGGCAAGGTCGATGAAGAGGTCGGGCATCATCCAGCGGCTGACATCGGAGGCGCTGCCGGCCCACGTCGAGCGCCAGTTCTTGGAAGCGAAGCTCTGGCCGAGAAACCAGGCGAGATGAAACGGTTTGGTCATGCTCTGTTATGGCAAGCAAGACTCTGGCCAGGAAGCCCCGCTGCCGTTTGGGGGACGAGCGTTTCTGCCAAGCTCTCACCAGGCGTCGATCATGGGGCGCTTCTTGCCTGTGCGCGGCGGCGCAGGCCGGATGGCAGCCAGCATGTTGACCACCCAGGCCCGCGTCTCGGCCGGGTCGATCACGTCGTCGATCATGAAATTGGTCGATCGGTTCAACGCCTTGCCGGCCTCATAGGCCTTCGCAACCATGGCTTCGAAGAACTTGAGGCGCTCTGCCGGGTCCTCGATCGCCGCGAGCTCGGCGCGATAGCCCAGCTTGACCTGGCCCTCGATGCCCATCGGCGCAAATTCGCCGGTCGGCCAGGACACGTAGAAGTAAGGCGCGCGGTAGTTGCCGCCGGCCATGGCGCTCTGACCCAGACCGTAAGCCTTGCGCAGCACGATCGTGAAGTACGGAACGGTCATGTTGCAGCTGGTCAGGAACATGCGCGCGGCATGTCTCACCAGCGCCGTCTTCTCGGCCTCGGGCCCGACCATGATGCCGGGCGTATCGCACAGGTTGACGACCGGGAAATCATAGGAATCGCAGAGCTGCATGAACCGGGCGCCCTTGTCGGAGCCGTCGGAATCGACCGCGCCGCTCAGGTGCTTCGGATCGTTGGCCATCACGCCGACCGTCCGCCCTTCCAGCCGGATCAACGCCGTCACCAGCGTTCGCCCGAAGTCGCGGCGGAGCTCGAGGATCGAGCCCTCGTCGGCCAGCGTCCGGATGACGTCGCGCACCTCGTAGCTGCGCAACCGGTTCTCCGGCACGATATGGCGCATCCGCCGCTGGTCGGGCGCGGTCCAGTCTTTCAGCGGTCCCTGGAAATAGGTGAGATACCTCTTGGCGACGGCGACCGCTTCCGCTTCGTCGGCGACCAGGATGTCGACGACGCCATTGCGCGTCTGCACCGGCATCGGACCGATCTCCTCCGGCGCGAACACACCGAGCCCGCCGCCCTCGACCATGGCCGGACCGCCCATGCCCAAGGTGGTGTCCGCCGTCGCGATGATCACGTCGCAGCAGCCGAGCAGGGAGGCATTGCCCGCGAAGCAGCGGCCGGAGACGATGCCGATCAGCGGCACGAGAGCCGAGAGCTGCCCGAAATGATGGAAGGTGTCGAACTGGATGAAGCCGCCATAGTCGTCGTCGCCGGGCCGACCGCCGCCGCCTTCCGCGAACAGCACCAGCGGCATGCGCCCGTCCTCGGCGATGTCGAGGATCTTGTCGGTCTTCCAGTGGTTGTGGACGCCCTGTGTCCCGGCGAAGACCGTGTAGTCATAGGCCAGCACGGCGACGCCGGTTGCGGGAGCCTCGAACATGCGCCCGTTCACGCGGCCGACCCCGGCGATCAGGCCATCGGCCGGGCTGCGGGTCAGCAGATCGTCCTTTGTCCGCCGGTGTCGCTGTGCCGCCAGGATCAGGGGGCCGTACTCGACGAACGTGCCCGGATCGATCAGGTCATCGACGTTCTCGCGCGCGGTCCGATGATTGGTCGCGTGCCGTCGTCTTACGGCATCCGGCCGCTTCTCGTCGCGCGTCAGCGCTCGACGCGCCAGCACCTCGGCCAGATCCGGGCGAATGGCATCCAGGTCGAGCTCGTCCGCGCCGCCCAGGATCTGCGCGGCGACCTCGGACGGTTCGAGCGTCAGCAGCAACTGGTCTTCCCAGAGCGTTTCACCAGGCTCGACATGAATGGCGCGGACGACGCCGCCGGCACCGGCCCTGATGACGTGCTCCATTTTCATGGCTTCCATGACAGCAACCTCGGCCCCGGCTGGAACGGCGTCTCCGATCGCAATGGCAATCGAGATGACCGTGCCTTGCATCGGCGTCCGGACCGCGATCGTCCCGTCCGGCAGATCCTCTGCACCCAAGGGACCGGTATTCGGTCCCTGCCGCTCGCGCGACGCCTGGCCGTAGGCGAGCACGGCGAGCGGGTCGAGAGTGTCGACCTTGGCGCCGGCCCGGGCGCCACGCTTCTTGTCCTCCTTAGCCGCCGCGTAGCGACGCGGATGAGCTGCCGCTCCCTTGGCGATCAGCGCGGAAGCATTCGCCTCCACGAAGCCGGTCGAGAGGTTGCCGGCCCGCACATCCTTGTCCAACAGCACGGCCTGGAGAAATGCGATGTTCGTCGGCACGCCCGCGATGTTGAATTCGCAGAGTGCGCGATAGCCCTTGCCCGTCGCGTCCTCGGCACGGCCGGTGCGAGCGAAAACGATCAGCTTGGCGAGCAGTGAATCGTAGGCCGGGTTTGTCGGATAGCCGGCGTAGCCGTAGCCGTCGACGCGGATATCGGGGCCGGAGGGCGGCTCGAACGTGCTCAGGATGCCACCGCCGGGCTTGGCGGTCCCGTCGGCCTGCATCGTCTCGACGTTGATCCGGACCTGCATCGCCATGCCACGCGGAGCCGGCCCCGCGCCGCTCGCAAGGCCCAGCTCATCGAGGGTTGCGCCGGCCGCCAGCCGGAGCTGCAGCTCGACCAGATCCAGGCCCGTGACCGCTTCGGTCACCGTATGCTCGACCTGCAGGCGCGGGTTCGCCTCGATGAAAGAGAAGGCGCCGCTGGAGACGTCCACGAGGAACTCGAACGTGCCGAGGCTGCGGTAGTTCGCGGCACGCGCGAGCGTCAACGCGGCATCCAGCAACCGCTGACGCATACCCGCCTCCAGGTTCGGCGCGGGGGCGAACTCGACGAGCTTCTGCCGCTGGCGCTGGAGCGAGCAGTCGCGCTCCCACAAATGGGCGACCTTCGTCCCATCGCCGATCACCTGCACCTCGATGTGGCGCGCGTGGCGAACGAGTCGCTCGACGTAAAGATCGCCCGAACCGAAGGCGGCGGTCGCCTCGGATCGGCAACGCGTGAAAGCCTCTTCCAGCTCCCCGACCGCCAGGACCGGGCGCATGCCGCGGCCGCCACCGCCCGCCACCGCCTTGACCATCACGGCCGCGTCGTCGCCGAGCCCAGCCATGAACGCTTGGGCGTCCTCGAGAGTCGTTGGCACCGCCGTGCCCGGCAGGGTCGGGACGCCGACTTTGCGTGCAAGCTGCCTGGCCTGGTGCTTGTCCCCGAACAGCTCCAGGATCTCGGGTGTCGGGCCGACAAACATGATACCGGCATCGGCACAGGCACGCGCGAAGCTCGCATTCTCCGACAGGAAGCCATAGCCGGGGTGGATTGCCGTGGCGCCCGCTTCTCTTGCCGCTCGCAAGATCGCTGCTCCATCCAGATACGCGGCGACGCCGCGTCCCGGCAGGGCGATCGCCGCGTCGGCCTTCTCGACATGCAGGCTGGCGCTATCGTCTGCCGGATAAATCGCGATGCTGCCCATGCCGAGATCCGCGGCGGAGCGAAAGATGCGAATGGCAATCTCGCCGCGATTGGCAACGAGCAACTTCTGTCCGGTCATCGGGTCGGCGCTCTGGGAAGAAGGGGAAGGGATGGGCCTCACCACAGGCAATATCATGATCGCCCGCGCGCTACCGCCCGCTGACTGCTCAGGCTCCTACGGTTTCAGTACGGCCACTCCTGACCGATCGGCAGATAGCCTCGAAGGCGGCCACGGTCGCAATCATGTCGTTGTCGCAAATTGGATAGGGCTTTCGACCCAGGATGGCATCGGCGAATGCCTCCAACTCGAGCCGGAGCGTGTCGACCGCCGGGAACGCACGATGGATCGGGTCCGGCTGCCCGGCTGCGCGGATCATCAGTGTATCCTCCTGCAGCAGCTCGACGGAACGCTCCGTGCCGAACAGATGCGTACGCCAGTAGCGCGGCGTGGCCCGTACGGCGCCTAGCGTCCCGGTCACGTCGTTCTCGAAGCGCAGCAGCACGGACAGCGTGTCGATCGGCCCTGGCGCGGCCTTGCGCGAGACGAGCTGGGCATGGACGGATCGCACCGGCCCCAACAGCGAGACGAAGACGTCGAGCACGTGAATGCCCGTGCCGGTCATGCCGCCGGCCGGTGATTCTTCCTGATCGTGCCGCCAGGGCGCGAAAGCGGAGGAGGAGTTCTCGTTACTGAAATGACCCTCGACGTGCAGGATTTCGCCGAGCGCCCCCTCCTCCACTTGCCGCTTCATCTCGGCTAGGGCCGGAAGGAACCGCCGGTTGTGGCCGACCGCCAGCAGGGTACCCGCTGTGCGAGCAGCGCCGACGGCCCTGACCGCATCGGCCGCCGTCAAGGTCAGCGGCTTTTCGCAGAAGACCGGCTTGCCTGCGGCCACGACGGCCTCGATGTCGGTCCGGTGCATCGAGTGGGGTGTCGCCAGGACGACCGCCTGCACCGCCGGATCGGCCATCATCGCGGCAATCGTCGGCGACAAGGCAAGCCCATGGCGGCGGGCGACTTCCTGCTTCGTGGCAGGATCCCGTGCAACCCCGTGGACGAAACGGATGCGGTCGCTCTTGCCCTGCACCGACTCGATCAGGCGATTGCCCCACCATCCCAGGCCGACGATTCCGGCGTCGATCATGTGCGCTGCTCGTCGTCGGCCAACGTGACGTTCTTCTCGCGGACCCGCCTCAGGCGGCGTGGCGAAGCACTGCGCCCGCACGGGCGCCGGTCAGCTCGCCATCGAGGACGTTCACCACACCGTTCACCAACGTCGCCTTGTAGCCCCGCGAGCGCTGGATGAAGCGCGCCGCGCCGCCGGGGAAGTCGTTGACCAGCTCAGGGTGCAGCTCGGCCACCCGCTCGACGTCGAGCACGTTGACGTCGGCGCGCTTGCCGACGGCGAGCGTGCCGCGATCCTCCAGCCCCATGATGCGCGCCGGAACGGCGGCGATGCGGCGCACGGCCTCCTCGAGGGTGAAGAAGCCGGTCTGGCGCACCCAATGAGACAGCACGAAGGTCGCCCAACCCGCGTCCATGACCTGCGTGACGTGCGCGCCGGCATCGCCCAGGCTCGGATAGCAACGATCGCTGCGGAACATATGGGCGAGTGCGTCGAGGTCGGCGTTGAACATGCGCAGCGTGAACAGCGCCTTGCCCTTGGTCTCGCGGCCGAGCCGCAGGAATGTCTCGGCCCAGTGCTCGCCGCGGCTCTGCGCGATGGCCACCAGGTTCATCTCCTCGCCGGCGGTATAGGCCGGCGTCGGACCATCGCCGAGATAGAAGACCTTCTCGACCGGCGTACCGAGATTCTGCTTGAACCCGTTGGCCTTCGCCTCGGCGATCAGCTGGCCATGAAATTCGGCGTCCGCCAAGGCTGCGACCCGCTCGGCCAAGGTGGGCAGGCGACGCAACCGCGACCAGGCCGCGCCGCGCACCGGCAGGCCGGCCTGCAGGCCGTAGATCATGCCCGACGCCCTCACCTGGGTGATCGCGGTCATGTCGCGGCCGGCGCACAGTTGCTCTAGCGCCGAGCGACGTTGCTGCGCCAGGGCGAGATCGCCGCCGCCCGAGCCATAGCTGAACAGGACACGTCCGTTGGCGGCGTCGGCAATGGCGCGCAAGACCTCGTTGTCGGCGCCGACCGCCTGCATCAGCGCGCCGCGCGACGCCACCACCTTGGCAATGTCCGTGAGCTCGACGGGATCGGCAAAGGTGCCGGGGATCGAGCGGCCGTCGGGCAGCTTATGCGGTGCGAAACGGTTGGTCGAGAAACCGGCGGCGCCGCGCTCGATCGAACGGGCGACGACGTCGGCCATCTGCCGGCGCTCCTCGTCGGTCGCCTGCTCCTCCACCGCGCGCTCGCCCATGACGTAGAAACGAACGGCGCTGTGGCCGACGAGCCCGGCGATATTGATGCCGGGCTTCAGCCGCTCGAGGGCGTCGAGGTAGCCGCCGTAATCCTCCCATGACCACGGCAGGCCGCTCAGGATGGCCTGACGCGGAATGTCCTCGACCGTCTCCATCATGCCGGCCAGCAGTTCCTTGTCCTGTGGACGGCAAGGCGCAAAGGTCACGCCGCAATTGCCCAGCAGAGCGGTGGTGACACCATGCCAGCTCACCGGCGTGCAATCGGGATCCCAACCGATCTGAGCATCGAGATGCGTATGGATATCGACGAAGCCCGGGGTCACGGTCAGACCGTCGGCGTCGATCTCGCGCTCGCCACGCTCGGCAACCTTGCCGATAGCGGCAATCGCGCCATCCTTGATCGCAAGATCGCCGGAATATGCGGCGACGCCGGTGCCGTCGACGATGCGCCCACCGCGGATCACGACATCGTAGCCCATGCGATTCTCTCCCAAGTTGATGCCCCGATCATAAGGGACGAAACGTGCGTTTCGAGCGTCTCCAGCTCACGTTGTTTCGTCCATCGATACCAGCTCCAGGCCGAGCACCGCGTGTCGACATCGCGCCAGAAAAGAGCCACCGAGCCAAGACCTGGCGCGGCGTCCGAGGAAGCATCTTGAAAGCCTTGGTTCCCAGGCTCACTCTCGCGGCCGAAGGATATTGCGAGAGGCACCGCGAGCAGCACGCTCGGCGCCGAGGCTCCGAGCAAGGATACGGGGGTGGTGGATAGTGACATGCTGACGGATCGCTATGGCTTGGCCGTATCCACCACCATCGCCGCCGCGCGCGATGCCTACATCGAAGGCGTCGACCTTCTGCTGACCGTCTACCCCGGTGCCGCCTCGTCTTTCGACCGCGCCATCGCCGCCGATCCGGGATTCGCCCTGCCCCATATCGGCAAGGCCCGCGCCTTTCAGCTGGCTGGCAATCTTGCCGCCATGCGCGAGTCGCTCGCCACCGCAGTGTCCCTCGCTGACGGAATGTCGGCGCGCGAGCGCAGCCACATCGATGTCTTTCGCCATCTGTTTTCTGGCCAGGCCGTTGCAGCGCTTGCCGCGATCCGCGTCCATGTCGACGCGTGGCCGCGCGATGCATTCGTGCTGAGCCTCGCCGCCAATCAGGGTGGGTTGATCGGCATGTCCGGCCTGGCTGGCCGGGAGCAGGATCTTGCCGATTTTCTCGACCAGCTCGCCCCGCACTACGGCGAGGATTGGTGGTTCGAGGCCCACCACGGCATGGCACTGTCGGAAATCGGTCGGCACGACGCAGCGCGTCCCAAGATAGAACGGTCCCTGGCCCAGACCCGGCGCAACGCGTACGGCGCCCACGCCTTCGCCCATCTCTGCTATGAAACCGGCGAGCGCGACAGCGGCATCGCTTTCATGCGGGACTGGCTGCCGTCCTACGATCGCAACGGCGGACTGTTCGGTCATCTGAACTGGCATCTCGGCCTGTTCGAGTTGCATGCCGGCAATCCGGAAGCCGGCTTCCGGCTCTACAACGACGCCTTCTCGGCGGACGATCATCGCGGCGCCGTGCATCAGAAGCTCTCGGATTCCTCCTCGTTCTTGTGGCGCGCAGAGCTTTCAGGTCATCCTCGCGACCATGCGCGCTGGGCCAAGCTCCAGGATTACGCGCGAGAAAAAATTCCGCGCCCGGGCTTTTCCCTCGCCGATTGGCATGTCGCGCTCGCCTTTGCCGTCGACAGTGATCACGCGGCGCTGGAGGCCTGGATCCAGGCCATCGAGGAGCTGGTCAAAGCCGGCCGCTATCCTTCTGGTTCAATCATCCCCGCAGTGGCGCGCGCCTTCGCGGCCTTCCAACGCGGTGATCATGCATCGGCGATCGACCTGATCGAGCCCATGCTGACCGAACGGGAACGCATGGGCGGCAGCCGGGCGCAGGTCGACCTGGTGGAAGCGACGTTGTTGCGGGCCTATCTCAGCTCCGGACGCGATGCGGAGGCCCGGCGCCTGCTCGCGAGCAGGCGGCCGGGCCCGGCGGGCCTTCCGGTCGTGGGACTGGAACAGGCCGCGCGTAGCGCCCCCGCTACTCCCTCGGTCATGCATGAGGCATAAGAGGCAAATGCAGTTCGATGACGTTATCCTCGGTCGCAGGAGCATCCGCGGCTACAAGCCGGATCCAGTCCCCAGGGCGCTGATCGAGGAAATCATCGGTTTGGCGATGCGCGCTCCGTCGTCCATGAACACCCAACCCTGGAATTTCTATGTCATCACCGGCGAACCGCTGGATCGGATCCGAGCCGGCAACACGGAGAGGATGGTGGCAGGCATTCCGCAGTCGCGCGAGTTCCGCACGGGTCAGCCCTTTGCAGGCCGGCACCGGGACCGGCAAGTCGGTGTCGCCAAGCAATTGTTCTCCGCCATGGGGATTGCGCGCGATGACAAGGAGATGCGCCAGGACTGGGTCTTGCGCGGCTTTCGTCAGTTCGACGCGCCTGTGTGCGTGATCGTGACGTACGACCGCGTGCTGGACGGCAGCGACGATACGCCGTTCGATTGCGGCGCCGTGACCACGGCCCTGGTCAATGCTGCCTGGTCGCGCGGGCTGGGCGCCGTGATCAACAGCCAGGGCATCATGCAGTCACCCGTGGTGCGTGAGCACGCCGGAATAGCCGACGATCAGGTCATCATGAAAAGCATTGCGCTGGGCTGGCCAGATGAAAGCTTTCCGGCGAATGCGGTCGTCTCGCAGCGAAAGTCTGTCGCCGAAGCCACGGTCTTCGTCGGTTTCGACGGTTAGCGATAGATGGCGGGTGAACTTCATTTTCCTCCCCAGCGAGGCTGGGGAGGAGCATGAAGGACGTCATGCATGCTCCTCACCCCGAAAACCTCGACGAGAGTAACTCATGACATCGACGCATAGCGTGAGGACGCACATGCCTTCAGCCAGGACCAGCCGCGCGGCCCAGCCCGCGCAAGACGAGATCCTGGGGGCCGTCGTGGTCGGCGCCGGATTCGGCGGGCTCTATGCCCTGCACCGGTTGCGCACGCTCGGCCTGTCGGTGGTCGGCATCGAGGCGGCGCCCGATGTCGGCGGGACCTGGTACTGGAACCGCTATCCGGGCGTGCGGTGCGACGTCCCGAGCCTGCTCTACTCGTACAGCTGGTCGCCCGAATTGCGCGCCGAGTGGCGCTGGTCGGAGCGCTATGCCGCCCAGGCCGAGATCCTGCGCTACATGGGCCACGCCGCCGATCGCTTCGGCTTGCGGCCACTCATCCGCTTCGAGACGCGGGTCGTCAGCGCCACCTACGACGACGACGCCGGCGTCTGGACGGTGCGCACGAACCGCGGCGAGTCTTTCCGAGCCCGCTTCTGCATCATGGCGACCGGCTGCCTGTCGGTGCCCAACACGCCCGACATTCCGGGCCTCGGCGAGTTCACCGGCACCACCCTTCACACCGCCCAGTGGCCGCACGAACCGGTGGATTTCACAGGCAAGCGGGTCGGCGTGGTGGGGACCGGCTCCTCCGGCATCCAGGCCATTCCGGTAATAGCGGAGACGGCCCGGCACCTCACCGTGTTCCAGCGCACGCCGAACTTTTCCCTTCCGTCGCGCAATCGCCCGCTCACCGAGCAGGATCACGAGCAGTTCGAGGCCGGCTTCGACGCCTATCTGGAAAGCCTGCAGCACTCCGACTTCGGCCGCGTGCCGCCCAACGCCGCGACGGCTCCCGTCCCCGCGCGCGACGTCCAGTGGAAGCGCTACGAGGCGCTCTGGCAGGAGGGCGGCGGCGCCATCCTCTATGCCTTCCCCAACATCCTGACGCATCACGGCGTCAACGACGTCGCCTGCGACTTCGTACGCGGCAAGATCCGCGAGGCCGTGCACGATCCGCACACCGCCGACGATCTCTGCCCGACCAACCACCCGCTCGGCGTGAAGCGCATCTGCGTCGACAGCGGCTACTTCGAGACCTTCAACCGGCCCAACGTCACGCTGGTCAACCTGCGCCGCGAGCCGCTCGAGCGCTTCACGCCGACCGGCGCGCAGACATCCGAGCGTGCGGTCGAGCTCGACGTGCTCGTTTTCGCCACCGGCTTCGACGCCATCACCGGCGCGTTGCTGGCGATGGACATAAGCGGCCGCGACGGCAGGACGCTGAAGGAGGCGTGGGCAGACGGGCCGCGGACCTATCTCGGCCTCGGCGTGGCGGGCTTCCCCAACCTGTTCACCATCACCGGCCCCGGTAGCCCCTCGGTCATCGGCAACGTGATCACCAATTGCGAGCATCATGTCGACTGGCTGATCGCGTGCCTCGAGCACATGCGCCGCGGCAACCTGCAGACAGTCGAGCCCGAAGCGACGGCGCAGGACCAGTGGATGGACCACGTGGCGGACGTGGCGTCGCGCACGCTCTATCCGGAAGCCAACTCCTGGTATCTCGGCGTGAACATCCCGGGCAAGCCCAAGGTCTTCATGCCCTATGTCGGGGCCGGCTACCGGCATACCTGCAGCCAGATCGCGGCCGACGGCTACAAGGGATTCCGGTTCGAAAGGGCAGCCGCGGAGGGTCATTGGCCGGGCGTGCAGCTCGACGAAGGCCAGACGCCCGCGCCGGATCCCGGGGGAAACTGAGACGACCTATCGCGCCCAAGGGAAGATCACCGTCGTTGTCGGCGCGGACAGAGGGAAAGCTCGACGTCAAAGCCTGCACCGATCAGATCGGTTTCCCGAGCACGACACCTCACCATCGGGTCAAGGGCGGGAGGGTCCATGGTGGCGTGACGGAACACACTCGATCTAGCCGCCGTGCGTTCTATCTGAACATTGCAGCGGCTCGGGAAATCGCGCCTTTCAGGTCGAGCGCTGGCGCGATCGGCGCGATCCCGATACGGCGACCGTCAGTTGTAATCAACACCACGCCTTCGAGCTTGATGTCACTCCCCGACATGCTTGGCACGGAAGTCCTCTTGATTTCGAGGCGGTCGAAGTCCCTCCAGGCGACGTGCGTGACACCTTGCAAGCATCGACTGTAGAAGATGCCGTCCTCGCGGAGCTCCAACACCGGGCAGCCGCGAAGAAATCCGAATAAACCCGCCGAGGAGACAATCAACCCGAGGCCCAGGACCAACCAGCCGGCCATAGCAGGGCGCACGCGGGGAGCCAAGCCGTATCCGAGCAAACTTCCGCTCTCGTCCGTGATCATCGAAATTCCGGCGACGCTCAAAAAGAGCCCGAGAGCAAATGCCATCAACCGGCTACGCGAGCTGGCCTTGAAAACGATTGAGGTTGCATCGCGTGCCATGGAACCATTCCCCACTTAGGGAGGCAGCGTAATCCAGCTCGAGAGAAAGCCGCACATCGCATGAAGAGCCGAGCCAGAAGCCGCTCCACCTTCATCGCCGCCCCTTACGAATCCGACCGGGGACATTGACCAGGAGCTCGCCACGGGGAGCCGCTCGAGAACGGTGCCCGTGATAAGGCCCCGAACCGCAGGTGCCATAGCACGAGAGGCAGGTGCTCGGGAGCTACCCGGCTAATCGTCCGGCCTCGATGAACACGAGCTCTTCTGCGAACTCTGCGGCCGCGGCATGGTCGTGAGTGAACAGGATCGTCGTGCGACCCGCCCGCTCCGCCGCGATGGCAGCCAGCAGGCGCCGCGCCGTGGCGGAGTCGAGGTTCTCGGTCGGCTCATCGAGAACCATGAGCAATGGCTGACGAAGGAGCGTACGTGCGATGACGAGCCTGCGGGCTTGGCCGGACGACAGGCGAGCACCACCCTCTCCTACCCATGTGTCGAGGCCGTCGGGAAATTCCCCCACGACCGGGCCGAGCTGCGCGATGGCGAGGGCACCCAGCATCTCAGCCTCGTCGGCTTCGGGGACTGCCGTGGCAAGATTGTCGCGCAGGGTGCCGTTGAGGAGGTGTGCGTCCTGCGTGACGACACCGACCAGGCGGCGCAGGTCGTCGGACCGGTAGGCCCGGAGATCTTGGCCGCCCAGCCGGATCTCGCCCTCGAACTCCCAAAACCGCAGCAGCAGATGGGCGATCGAACTCTTGCCGGCGCCGCTCGGCCCCAGAACGGCGACGTGCCGGCCCGCCTTCACCGAGAAGTCGAGGCCGTCGAGCGCTGGTGGCGCGTCGGACGCATAGCGCAGGCGCACGTTCGAGAAGACCAGGCTGCCGTCTCGTGGTGCCGGCGAGGGGCCCGGCGCGGCGACGATGGAGGGTGTGCGGTCGGCGAGCTCGAACAGCCGGCGCGCCGCCGCGGTCACCTCCCCCCAACGCTCCATGGTCGCCGGTAAGGGGGCCACCGCCTCGAAGGCAGCCAAGGCGGTGAGCGCCAGGGCAGGCACCAGCGCGGGCGCTACGGCCGGGGCAAGACCGCTGGCCGCGACACTCGCGGTCGCCAGCAACACCGTGGTCCACAGTGCGAGACCGGCCGACAGGCCGACTGCGGCCTCCGCGACGACGCCGGCCGTCGCGGCGCGGCGCTGCGAGGCGACCAGGCGGTCGCCCAGGGCGTCGAGCTCCGCGATCTGCCGCTCGACCGCGCCCGCGACCCTGAGATCGGCCAAGCCCTGAAGGAGATCGACCGTCGCCACCCGCAGCGCCGCGCGCGACGCAACGGCCTCGGCGCCCGGGACATCAGCGGCGCGGCGGGCCAGCGCCGGCACGGCGCCACCGGCCGCGAGCAACAGTGCGGCGAGCATCAGAGCCGTCGGCAGGTGCAGCACAGCCACGACCGTGACGACCGCGACGGTGCACACCAGCGCCACGAGGATCGGCGAGGCGAGCCGCAGCCAGGCATGCTGCAGCGTGTCGACATCGCCCTGCAGGGTGGCGGCGAGGTCGGCACCGCGCCGCCCTTGCAACTGCCCCGGCGCCAGCGGCTCGAGGCGGCGGAACAGCCAGAGACGCAAGCCAGCGAGCAAACGGAGGGTCGCCTCATGGCTCAGCAACCGCTCGGCGTAGCGGCCGCCCGTGCGCACGATGGCGAGGAGGCGGATGGCTGCGGCCGGCAAGAAATAATTCGTCATTCCCGTGCTCGCACCAGCGATCGCCATCGCCGCGATGAACCAGCCGGCTATCCCCATCAATGCAACGCTCGCCAGCACTGTGGCGCAAGCAGTCGCAGCCGCGATCAACATCCAGCCACGCCATGGCTTGGCGAAGCCGAGCAACCGACGAAGGACAATGAAGTCACTCATGTCACGCCCGCTTCGCGCAGCAGACGTGCGAAGCGACTGTCGTGGGCCTCCAGGGCAGCGCGCTCCCCCTGCTCGACGATGCGGCCGTCCTCCACGAAGACGACGCGGTGGGCGAGCCGAACGGTCGCCAGCCGATGGGCGACGATCAGTGTCGTGCGGTCATTGGCGAGGCGGCGGATCGCTTCGGCCACGGCGGCCTCCGTCCCGCGGTCGAGCCCGGCGGTGCCCTCGTCCAGCAGGAGGACACCCGCGTCCGACTTCAGGAGTGCACGCGCCAGCGCGAGCCGCTGGACCTGCCCTCCCGACAGCGTCTGGCCGTGCTCGCCGAGCGGCGTGTCGTAACCCATCGGCAGCGCCTCGATGAAGCCGTCGGCGGCGGCCGACACGGCGGCGGCGCGCACGCGGCCGAGATCGATGGAGGCATCGCCCAGCCGGATGTTGTCGAGCACGCTGCCGGCGAACATGTGCGGGCGCTGCGGCACTACGGCGACGTGGGCGAGCCAGTGGGCGGGATCGATGGCGGCGAGGTCGTGGCCGTTCACGAAGATGCGCCCCGAGCGCGGACGCACGAAGCCAAGCAGCAACGACAGCAGCGTGCTCTTGCCCGCGCCACTGGGGCCAACCAGGGCGACGACCTCGCCTGGCTGGAGGCGCAGCGAGACGCCCTCGAGGGTCGGATGGCCGGACTCCCAGGCAAAGCCGACATCCACGCAGTCGATCGTGACGGAACGGCCGAGCGTCGGCCGCGCGTCGCCTGCGGGCACGGACGCGGCGCCCTGCAGGGCAAGGATGCGCTCGGCCGCGGCAAGCGCCTCCATGCGGGCGTGATAATCGAGACCGAGCTGGCGCAGCGGCGCATAGAACTCGGGCGCCAGCAAAAGCACGAAAAAGGCGGCCTCGAAACCCAGCGCGCCGTCGAGCAGGCGGAAGCCGATCAGCACCGCCACCAACGCGATGCCGACCGTCGCGAAGAACTCGAGCGCCAGCGCCGACAGGAAGGCCACGCGCAGCACCGCCATGGTGCTCCTGCGGTAGTCCTCCGCCGCCTCCGCCAGCCGCTCGGCCTCGCGCTGTCCGGCATTCAGCATGCGCAGGGTCGTGAGCCGCTGCAATCCGTCGAGCAGCCGACCCGACAGCTGCGCCAGTCGCCGCCATTGTCGGCGGTGCAGTTGCGCCGCACCATGGCCCAGCACCACCATGAACAGAGGGATGACCGGCGCCGTCGCCAGGAGGACCAGGGCCGAGATCCAGTCGCGCGGCAGCACGACGACCAGGATCAGCGGCGGCAGGATCGCGAGGATGCCGAGATGGGCGAGGAAGCGCGAAACGTAGGCGTCGAGCGCGTCGACGCCCTCCAGCACGACGGTCGCGACCTCGCCCGACGCACGGCGGGGGTCCGGCGCGAGTGCCGCGATTTGGCGCAGCAGGGTCGACCGGATCCGCACCTTGACGCGGCTGGCCGCGGCAAGCGCCATGCGCCCGGACCAGGTGGCGAGACCGAAGCGCAACGCGAGCAGGGGCAGCGCCGGCAGGAGCCACGGAAGCGCCGAGGCGAACGGCGCCTTCTCCATGACCACTGGCGCTACGGCGCCGGCAACGAGCCAAGCCTGCGGCACGGCCAAGGCCGCCGCAAGTGCACCCAGCGCCATGGCGCGCCGGACGTCCTGGCCAGCCGCGCCTGCGACCTCGGCGCGCAACCAGCGCTCGACGATGCGGTCGGGTGGGCCGGGCGCCCCCACCTCCGAGTCTTTCATGGTTTACTTATTGCAAACGCCGGCGCAGCGGCGTCAGCGGGAGGTCCCGCGCCCCGGCGGCGGTGTGCCGGCCACGACACTGGTGATGTCGGCCGCCAGGCCGGCCTTGCGCGCATCCTCCTGCGCCTCGAACAGCACGCCGGCAGAGACGGCGACCAGCACCATGAAGCCGGTGCCGAGCAGCCACGACAGGTACCACGGCCCGTAATCGCCGAGTATGATGGCAAAAAGGATGGCCAGCGCCGCGAGGGCCATAGCGATGATGTAACGCAACAACAAGGGCGCCTCCTCAGTATGCGTGGTCCGATGATTCGACATGCTCCACGTCGATCTTGCCGCGCATCACCCAGAAGGCCCAGCTCGTGTACCAGACCACGATGGGGATGAAGACGAGCGTGAAGCCCAACATCCAGGTGAGCGTCACGCGGCTCGAGCCGGAGTTCCAGACCGTGAGGCTGTGCGCCGGATTGCTGATCGAGGGCATGATGAAGGGGAACATCGCGGCTCCCACCGTGCCGATCACGCCGATCCAGGCCAGCAGGCCCATCCACCAGGCGACGAACGGACGCCGGATCGCATGGGCGAGCACGCCGAGCAGGATGCCGGCATAGACCAGCGCCGGCAGCGCCCACAGCAGCGGACGGGCCGCGTAGTTGCCGAGCAGGGCTCCAGGCGCGCGCGTTACCTGCTGATGCAGCGGCGTCTGTGCGACGCCGGGATCCGGGCCCGCCACGAGCTTGAAGCCTTCCAGGGTGGAGACCCAGAAGCCCGCGACGGCGAAAATCACCAACGCCGCGATGCCTCCCGTGATCGCAGCGCGGCGCGCGCGCCCCTCGATCGGGTCGGCGGCACCGCTGGCCAGGCAGGTGCCGCCCATGTAGACGGCGAGCGCCACCGACATCAGCCCGCACAGAATGGCGAAGGGATTGAACAGGGCGACGAAGCTGCCGGTGTAGAAGGAGGTCAGCCGCCAGTCGAAGTGGAAAGGCACCCCCTGCAGCACGTTGCCGATGGCCGCGCCGAACACCAGCATCGGCACCAAGCCGCTGATCAACAGCATGAAGTCCCAGATGCCGCGCCAGGCGAGCGACGGCAGCTTGCTGCGGTACTCGAAGCCCAGCGGCCGCACGATCATGCTCCACAGCAGCACCAGCATGACGATGTAAAAGCCGGAGAAGGCGGTGGCATAGACCAGCGGCCACGCGGCGAAGATCGCGCCGCCGCCCAGGATGAACCAAACTTGGTTGCCGTCCCAGTGCGGGCCGATGACGTTCAGTGCGACGCGCCGCTCGGAATCGGTGCGGCCGACATAGCGCAGGACGGTGCCGACACCCATGTCCATGCCAACCATGGCGCCGATGCCGGTCAGCAGCACGCCCAGCAGGACCCACCAAACGACCTTGAGGAGCATGTATGTTTCCATGATCTGCTCCCTCTCAGCGTGCCGCCGACGTGTGGCCGACCGATGGGCGGCGAGCGGGGCCGGGTTCCGGCTCGGGCCGGCGCTCCTCCGGCCCCCTGCGGACGGCGCGGAGCATCAGGAAGACCTCGACCACGGCAAAGGCGGTATAGAGCAGGATGAAGCCCGCCAGCGAGAACACCATGTAGGGCACGCTATGGGTCGAGACCGAGAGCCAAGTCGGCAGCATCTCGTTGACCGTCCACGGCTGACGGCCGACCTCGGCTACCAGCCAGCCGAACTCGCAGGCGAGGAACGGCACCGGCACCATGAGAACCGCCACCCACTGGAACCAGCGATGCTGCTCGACCTCGTTGGCGAGCGTCATCAACGTCGCCAGCACCAAGTAGGCCAGCATCAGGAGTCCAAACCCGACCATGATGCGGAACGACCAGAAGACGATCCACACTTCCGGGATGGTGTCCCTTGCGGCGCGGGCGATCTCGGCGTCGCCGACCCTGGTGAGATCGCCCAGCGGGGCGTAGCGCAGGACCAGGAAGCCGTAGCCGACGTCCTTGGCGTGCGCCTTGAACTGGGCGAGCGCGTTCTCGTCGCGCGGATTGGCGCTCAGCCGCTCCATCGCCTGCACCGCCGGAATGCCGTTCCTTATTCGGTCGCGCGCCTCGGCCTGGAGCTGGTCGATCGCGGGCACGACGCCATCGAGCGAATGAGTGACAAGAATCGACAGCAGCGCAGGGACGCGAATCGCGAACGTGTTCTTCTGCTCGGCCTGGTCGGGGAAAGCGATGGCGTTGAAGGCCATCGGCGCCTTCTCCGGCGTCCACAGCGCCTCCATGGCCGCGAGCTTGGTCGGCTGGACGTGGGCGCCGACATAGCCCAAGGCATCGCCCAGTGTGATCACGCCTGCGCCGCCCAGCATGCCGAACACCGCGGCGACGCGGAACGACCGGCGAGCGAGGTCGAGATGCCGGCCCTTCAGCATGTACCAGGCGCTGACTCCGCAGACGAAGATCGCCGCCGTGACGTAGCCCGCGAGAACGGTGTGCACGAACTTGGACTGGGCGTCCGGATTGAAGAACAGCGTCCCGAAGCTGGTGAGCTCCAGGCGCATGGTGACGGGGTTGAACTCCGCCCCCTGCGGATGCTGCATGAAGCTGTTGGCGACCAGGATCCACAGCGCCGAGAAGTTCGAACCCAGCGCAACGCCATAGGTCACGATGAGATGCTGGGTCTTGGTCATGCGGTCCCAGCCGAACACCATCAGGCCGATGAAGGTCGATTCGAGGAAGAACGCCATCAAGCCCTCGATGGCGAGCGGCGCACCGAACGTGTCGCCGACGAAGCTCGAGTAGAATGACCAGTTGGTGCCGAACTGGAACTCCATGGTAAGGCCGGTGGCCACGCCGAGGGCGAAGTTGATCAGCAGCAGCCGCGTCCAGAATTGGGCCATCCGCTTGTAGATCTCGCGGCCGGTAGTGACATAGACGGTCTCCATCACGGCGAGCAGGACGGAGAGGCCGAGCGTCAGCGGCACGAACAAGAAGTGGTACAGAGCCGTCGCCGCGAATTGCACGCGCGACAGGTCGACGACGAGATCGTTTGCCATGTATCGGTCCCCCGCTGGCGTCAGGATGAGTCGCTACGGTCTTCGGCGTCAACAGGTCACGATGTCATCATAGCCGCCCGCCGCCCGCCTGCCTGCCGGTGCAAGGACAAAACATCGCGCACGGTACAAGAGCCGCGGCTTGCGAAAGGCCGGCTGGTCACGAGACATTACACCAGTCGCTAGGCATAGGCCAAAGACGAGTGATGGGCACCCCTTGGGGTGACAGCGTGAGAGGCGGGGTGCCGGCAGCAGCGCTCGGATATCAGACAGCGGCCGCCAGTTCCGGGTCGTCGCTGCCGGCGATGCCCAGCAGTTCGTAGACCATGATCTCCGCGCGGCGGCCCTTGACCGCCACCTCTTGCAGCGGCCGCGTCGCCAGCGCCTTGCCGGCCGCGGCGAGCACCGCCTCGCTGACGCAGATCGAAGTCCTGTACTGCTTGTTCACGCCTTCGAGCCGCGCCGCGACGTTCACCGTGTCGCCCATGACGGTGTAGCTGAAGCGGCTCGGCGAGCCGACGTTGCCAACCAGCACCTCGCCACAATGGATGCCGATGCGCACGCGGTAGGTCGGCTTGCCCTCGCGCCGCCAAGCCTCGTTGACCGCCTCCATGCGGCGCACCGCCCGCAGCGCGCCAACGCAGGCGCGGAACGCATGGTCGGGCTGTTCCTGCGGCGCGCCCCAGAAGGCCATGACTCCGTCGCCGATGAACTTGTCGATCGTGCCGCCTTCCGAGGCAAACGCGTCGGACACCTTCTCGAAGTAGACCGACATCTGCTGCAGCAGCGCATCGGGCGTCGAATGCTCGGCTTGGGTCGAGAAGTTCTCGAGGTCGACGAATACGACGCTCAGGAAGCGGGCCTCGACACCCAGCGCCAGAGGCACGCCCGAGCGCACCAATCCCTTGACCACATCAACCGGCGCGAACGACGCGAACGAGCGCAGCGAGTTGCCGAGCAGGGACGTCGCCGACTGCAGTTGGGCAATCTCCTTGACGCGCGACGCCTGTTTGGCCTCGGCGAAAGGCTCGAACGACAGGCTCTCGACATTGCGCAGCTGCTCGGAGATCGTGACGATCGGCTGGGCCAACCGGCGCGCCAGCAGGAAGATCGCGACCAGCTCGACAAGCGACAGCACGACGATGATCAGCAGGACCTGCCGGTTGGTCTGCTCGAGGTGGCCGATGAAGTCGTCGACCGGCGTCAGGATTACGGTCTCCCAAGACGAGCCACCGCCGGTCTCGAACGAGACGAAGGAGGCGACGATGTCCTCGCCGCTCGACGGCGAGCGAAACAGGAAGCGATCTTTGCCGTTGGCGCGGAACAGCTCGTTGGCCTTGCGCACCTCGGCATCGTCGATGGTGTCGAGGCTGGGCACGACCAGCTTGCCGCCCTCCATCCTCACGCTCTTATCGGGCTCGGATGTGGCGATGATGGTGAGCGTCGTCGGGTCGGCGATCAGGGTCTTGCTGTTCGGACTGGCGCGGTGAGCGGCGAGGAAGCGCGATAGCACGATCGGCGTGACGCTCACGCCGGACGTGCCGTCGAAGGTCCCGTCGCGCATGATGGGATAGCGGATGTTGATGATGGGGAAGCCGGTGTCGACGTTGACCTCGGGCTGGGTGATCGCCAGCGCGAGCGTCGCCTTGGCCTGCGGATAGCCGGAGGTCGTGCGGTAGTCGGTCGTGGTAGTCACCGCGTACTGCCCCACCTCGATGCCCCAGGTCGAGAAGAACTCGCGGTGACGGCTGCGGGTCGCGCCGGCGGAGTAAGGATCGATGTAATTCGAATGCCACCTTGCGTTGGCCGGGATCCTGGGGTCGGCGCGCCGGCGATTGTCGTCGATCCGCGTCACCGCGCGGTGGTAGCCGTCCTCGTAGCTCACGAAGGCGGCGTCGATCTCCTCGCGCGTAGTCAATGCCTGGAACAGGACCTCGCGGCCGCCGTTGCCGCGGAACAGCGAGGGCGCAGCCGCGCTGGTCGCGGCGAGCACGCGCAGCGTGCCGGCGACGCCCTCGACCATGTCTTGCACGTTCTCGACAGTGGCCCGCCGGGTCATCGCGACCTGCTCGTCCAGCGTCGCGATCATCGCCTGCGAGTTTCGGTAGTAGCTGTAGGCCAAGATGACGATCAGCACCGGGATCGTCAGGCACAGGAACAGGCTGGCCATGATCGTGCTGAGCCGCAGCCGCCCGAGGATTCGTTCCGAGTTCATGTCCCGTCTTCCATTCGAGTGCCACCCCGCCAACCCTACGGCCGGAGCCGGCCATGAACTCGGCCGTTCGCGACAGTGCCCGCTATCCGGGAGACACTACGCAGACGAAATCGGACGGAGGTGTCCGGCTGTCCCGCGGTCTTGACCATTTGGGGACAGCCCTATCTCTCGGCCAGCTTCGTGTCAGACGTCGCCCCCAGTTGCACCGGCCCCGAAATCCTTCCGCCAGTCCGAGGGGCGACGGCCGAACGCGCCGAGGAACCAGCGCGAGAAGGCGCTGCCGCTGGAGAAGCCCAGGAGGGCGGCGGCCTCGGCGAGGCTGGCCTTGCGATTCTGCAGGAGGCGCACGGCCAGCTCGGTGCGCACGTCGTTCAGGACGGCATCGAAGGTCGTGCCCTCGCTGGCCAGCCGGCGATGCAGCGTGCGCCGGTCGCACCCGAGCTGATGGGCGATGCGATCGCTGGTGCAGCGGCCCGATTGCAGCTGCATGTGGAGGAGCTTGCTCACCTTGTCCTCGAAGGTGTCGCCGGACTGCCCGACCAGGGTGTCGAGGTAGCGCCGGGCCTGCGCGGCGAAGGCCGGGTCGGCGCCAGGAATCGGCCGCTCGAGGTCACTCCAAGGGAAAATGAACCCGTTGTAGTTGCATCGGAAGTCGACGCGCGGTCCGAACAGGCGATGATGGTCGTCGCGGCGCGCGGGGGGATCGTGCGTAAAGCACACGATCGGGAACCAGTGCCGGCCGATCAGGGACTGCAGCGTCCGCAAGAGCACCCCGAAGACCATTTCCGTGGCCTGCCGGTAGGCACGCTTGCGGCCGAGCTCAGGACCTCCCGAGATCACGGCCTGGTCGTCGACCCGGTCGAGGTGGAACACCACGGCTTCATTGTGGACCTTCAGGTACTTCTGCAGCGACCGAACCGCGTTGCCGATCGTCGCCTCCTCGCGCATCAGCAGGCCGACGGGTCCGATGATCGAGAGCTGGCGGGTCTCGGCCAGCCGCACGGCAAAGGTGTCCACGCCGGACTGCTCTGCGGCGAGTTCGAGCATCTCGGCAACGGCATGGGCGGGAACTCGAAGCTCGGGATCGACCAGCGCGCGGCGATCGATCCCCACGGCGGCGATCAGGGAGTCGACCTGCAATCCGAGCGAACGTGCCAGCTCAGGCACTCCGTTCATGGCCGCACTGCGTATCAGCTCCGTCATGAAGGTCGCGTATCCAGTTGTCTCCGACTGTCCCCAAATGTCCAAACTTTCGGGATGACTTGTCAAACGAGCCGATTGCTTCCGCCCTAGGGTCGCCCTGCCAAACGAGGAGAGACCCGATGTATTTCACAGACGATTCACTTTTCCCCGAGAATATGCAGCCGCTGATCATCACGGCCGCGCCGTTCGGACCCGAGTGGATGCCCGGCGACGCCGACATCCCCGTGAGCTGGGACGAGCAGGTGCAGAAGGCGGTCGACTGCTACAACGCCGGCGCCACGTTGCTTCACGTTCACGTGCGCGATCCCCAGACCGGCCAGGGTTCGACCAATTTCGACCAGTACAACTACTTCATCGGCCGACTGCGCGAGGCCGTGCCCAAGATGATCCTGCAGGTCGGCGGGTCGATCTCGTTCGCGCCGCACACCTCCGAGGCCAAGGCGAAGTGGCTCGACTACGACACCCGTCACATGCTGACCGAGCTCGATCCCAAGCCGGACTGCGTCACCATAACCACCGGCACCACGCTGTGGGACGTCACCCAGGCGTTCGTGCCCGACGACGTCAAGGGCACCCACCTCGACAATCCCGAGGTCCAGGCCGCGTGGGCCGACATGGTGGTCGACTCGACCTCCAAGTTCTACGTCGAGCACCTGAAGCGGCTCACCGCCCACAAGATCCAGCCATACTTCGTGCCGGGCCACGTGCATCAGCTCGAGATCATCGAGCGGCTGCTCCGCGCCGGCATCTACAAGGGGCCGCTGAACATGGCGCTGTGCGGCTACGGTGGCGGCTCGATGGGCCGCAACCCGTTCGACTGGATGGAGATGCTGCGGCGGACGCCGCACGGCACCAGCACCGTCAGCTTCTGGAGCAGCATGCGCGGCAACATCGCGATTCAGAATCTTGCTCTGATTCTCGGCGCCCACGTTCGCGTCGGCAACGAGGACAACCTCTGGGACATGCACAAGAGGCGCTGGGAATCGGTCAAGCAGGTCGAGTGGGCGGTGAGGATGGCCGAGGGCTTCGGCCGCAAGGTCGCGACCGCCGAGGAAGCGCGCGAGATGATGAAGATCGGCGTGTGGTACGAGACGGCCGAGGAGACCCTGTTCAAGCTCGGCCTGCCGCCGAACCGGCCGGAAGGCTACAAGGGCTTCCTGAGCTACGACACCGACGGTCGCCTGCCCAAGGCGGCGGGCACCAAGTCGACCCCCGTCAGCATCCTGTAGCGCTGGAGATGGCGAAGACGGAATCGAGCGGAGGGCCGTGGGAGGACACGGCCCTCGACAGGCTGCGCGCATGGGATGTACGCGTCCGGTGTAGGCCGCCTTTTCGTTGAGGGTCGCGCGTGAGAGAGATGAGCCCGGTAATTGGCGAGTTAGC
>JAXMCP010000028.1:0-102264 GCA_046349295.1 Reyranellaceae bacterium | reverse complement strand
TTGTCGTTCACATACATGAACTTGGTTCCATTACTGAGACGACGTTCGCGCGCCGGCCGCGCGCCTGTCAAGTCGCACCGCTCATGCTCCTTCCCGCTCTTCATCCTCCTCCCCAGCGAAGCTGGGGAGGAGGATGAAGGGATCGCCGGTGGAACGAGGTGCCGACTTCGCCCATGATCGCCATCGTGCTCTTCCTGGGGTTGAACCGTTTTGATGGCGAGATTTGCACACTTGGTGAGCGTGGCCCTGCTGACGCTCGTGCTGTCGGCGAACAGTTGGGCGCAAAGTCTCGTGACGCCCGATCCGATCGGGGCGGGCTTTTCGCCTGGCCGGCTGGCGCGCATCGCGCCGTGGTATGAGGCGGCGATCAAGAGCGGTGCGTTTCCGGGGGCCGTGGTTGCCATCGCGCGCGACGGCAAGCTGGCCTACCTGCAAGCCATCGGGACGTATGATCGCGCGGGCAAGGTCCCGCTGACGCCTGACGCGATCTTCTGGATCGCCTCGATGACCAAGCCGGTCACCAGCGTGGCGGCGATGATGCTGGTCGAGGAGGGCAAGCTCGCGCTCACCGATCCGGTCAGCAAGTACATTCCCGAGGTGGCCGACATGCGCGTCGGCCCCGAGAGCGCGCCGCAGAAGCGGCCGATGCAGGTGATCGATCTCCTGCGCCATACCTCGGGCTTCAGCTACAGGGACGAAGGCGACGACTCGCTGCATCGGGCGTATGGCCGCATAAGATCGTTCGGGCGCGACAAGACGCTTGCCGATCTGGTCGGCGATCTGGTGCACATGCCGCTCGTCCACCAACCTGGCGAGGCCTGGGAGTACAGCCACGGCGTCGACGTGCTGGGCCGTGTCGTCGAAATCGCCTCGGGCCAGCCGCTCGACACGTTCTTCGGGAGACGCATCTTCGAGCCGCTCGGCATGGTCGATACCGCCTTTTTCGTGCCGCCGGACAAGCTCGCGCGGCTGGTCGACCCGCTCGCCAGCGGCCGGCCGCCGCTTTGGGACATCACGAGCCCGACCACGCTGTTCATGGGCGGCGGCGGTCTCGCTTCGACGGCGCCGGACTACCTGCGCTTCTGCCAGATGCTGCTGAACGGCGGCGAGCTCGACGGCGTGCGCCTCCTGTCGCCCGACACGGTGCGGTTGATGACGACGAATGCCACGCCGCCCGATATGCCCTTCGCCGGAATCGTCGGCTTGTTCGTCGGGCCGCGGGTCGGCACCGGATGGGGCCTGGGCTTTGCCGTGCGCACCAATCCGGAGTTCAGCTTGTTGCCCGGTGCCGTCGGCAGCTTCAACTGGAGCGGCATCTGGGGAACCTACTTCTGGATCGATCCGGTCGAGAGACTGATCGGGATCCTGATGATCCAGGTTCCGCCCGAGATGGCCCGGCCTGCTTGGGATGCGCTACGGCATTTAACCTATGCCGCGCTGAACGTCCCGCGGCCGGACAAGACACCGGCATCCGTGACGGTGAGTCCCGGCATTCTCGAGAGCTATGTCGGCACCTACGATTTCGGCCCGTCGCTCAGCTCGCGCGACAAGAATGCGGCTGTTGCTTTCACCGGTACCGGCCTCGTCGTCACGATCGTCGAGGACAAGGTCGTGGTCCGCGAGACCATCGAAGGCGGGCCCGCGGAACGGGCCGGCGTGAAGGCGCTCGACGTCATCACGGACATCGACGAAGCCCCCACGCGCGGCCTCAGCCTCGGCGAGGTCTTGGACAGGCTGCGCGGCCAGACGGGCACGCCGGTTCGGCTGAGCCTCTCGCGCTACGGCGAGGACAGGCCGGTCGACGTCACCATCGTGCGCGAGCCGATCCGGGTTCCCGGGGCACGTATCGTGGTCCGCGTCAAGGACGGCAAGCTCCTGGTCGCGGCAACGGGCCGGTGGGCGGTGCTCGATTTCGAGAAGGACAAGCCGGTGCCGCTGACGGCCACCTCCGATACGGAGTTTTTCTACGAGGGCGGCGATCACACGCGTCTTGCCTTCGTGCGAGACGAACGTGGCAAGGTCTCCGGCGTCGTGCTCGATCCGGGGCCGTGGGCGATCAGAGCGGCCAGGGTTCAATGACCGGAGAGAAGACGCGGATCCCACGCCTGCTCGGCGCGGAATAGGCCGCAACCATCAGTCGAGTATCCAGAAGCCGGGAGCCGAGATGAGGACACGGCGCCAGTCACGGAGAGTGCGTCGACGCCAAAAGTCGACTCAAGCGGGCCGCGCCTTGCAAAGGATAGGCGCGTAAAGGGCCGCAAAGCCCAGGAAAGCAGCCACCCAGGCGACCGTCGCGGCGGCCAGCAGCGCGCCATCGAGCTCGGGAAGCAGGGCGGCAGCGATGCGTGTCAGGGCGGCTGCCAGCGCGGCGGCGTAGACCGCTTGCAACGCCGGTGACGCGACGAGGGCGCGGCCGGTGTGACCCAGGCTGGCGCGACTCATGACGGCGAGAGTCAGGAGGCCCATGGCACCGACCGTCCAGGCATGGATGCCGGCACTCGGCGCGACGACGTCGAACGCGGCGAGCGCGCTCAGCAGAAAACCGAGCGGCACGAAGGCATAGCCTACGTGCAGGATCAGGACGAGCCGGTCGGACATCGTCCGCTCACCGGCCCAGCGGCCAAGTCGGGCGGCATTGGCGACTGCGGCTGCGAGCAGGGCGGCCCCGGCCAAGGAATCGTTGGGAATGACAATCCACGATGCCAGGCCAACCCCACTCAGCACCAGGCAGGCGACGTCGAAACGGCCGAAGGCGGCCGGCAGACGGCCGGGCTTTTGTCGCATCAGCCAATTGCGCGTGAAGCTTGGAATGATGCGACCGCCGATCACCATGATCAACATGAGGACGACCGCGATTCCGAGCCTCGTCGCGTAGGCCGCGACCCCTTCAAAATGGGCTTCGAGGTGGAACGCGATGTTGCCGAGGGCGAGCAGGCCGAGAAGTGCCGCGATCTTGAGATTGCGCAGGTTCTTGCCGGCGATGATCTCGCGCATCACGGCCAGCGTCATCAGGGTGAGGAACGCGGCGTCCACGATGGTCGCACCCAGCCAGCCGAGCGCGCCCGAGAAGGTGACGACGTAGCGCCCGGCGAGCCAGGTCAACCCTAGGACGGCCAGCGGTACTCCCTGCAAAGGCAGCCGCCCCGTCCAGTTCGGGATGGCCGTCAGCAGGAAGCCCGCGATGATGGCCGGCAGGTAGCCGAACAGCAGTTCGTGGACATGCCAGTCGCGCGGCGAGAACGCCGTTGCGAGCGGCAGATCACCCTGGAAGATCGCCAGCCAGGTAACGATCTCGATGCCAGCCCAGATCGATCCGAGCAGGAAGAAGGGGCGAAAGCCATACGACAACAGGGCTGGGCCGTCGTAGGGTTTCAATCGCGGAACGGCAGTCATGGTTGATGAGTATCGCGCGTCGCTACGGTTGCTGATTTGACCTGGCGCAAACGAGCCTGGAGGGACCGCCGGTCGTGGCGATCGGCCAGCATACTAGGATAGCCAAAAGGGCTTGGTCCGAGCCTTGGCGCTCATTGGCGCGCCGCCCATACTCCGCGCCGTAATCGGCATTGCAATCAAGGTGACGGGGGAAATGGCCAGGATCGAAGGCAACAAGTTCGTGATCGCGGGCGGGCTCAGCCAGATCGGATCGGAGATCGCGCAGCATCTTCTGCGCGGTGGCGCGCGAGAGGTCGTGCTGTTCGACAATTTCGCGCTCGGAACGATGGATACGGTGAGCGGCGTCGTGGCGGATCCGCGCGTGAAGCTCGTGCGCGGCGACATCCTGCGCACCAACGAGCTGTTCGATGCCTTCGAGAATGCGTCTGGCGTCTTCGCCGTGGCGGGGTTCCTGACCTTGCCGCTGTCGCTCAATCCCTCGCTCGGGATCGCGGTGAACGTCCAGGGGATGCTGAACATCTGCGAGGCGAGCCGCTACCGCGGCGGCGTCAAGGTGATCTTCGCCTCGTCGGTCGCCGTCTACGGCGAGACCGAGGAGGACATCACCACGGAGAAGGCGCCGTGGGTGTGGAGTGGTCAGCAGCCCGGCGCGGCCCTCTACGGCGGTTCGAAGATCATCGGCGAGAATCTGGGCCGGCTCTATCACAGCCGGTATGGGGTGCCCTTTGTCTCGCTGCGCTACTCCTCGGTCTACGGCGAACGCCAGCACCGTCGGGCCCTGAACTCGGCCTATATCGTCGATACGATCGCCAGCATTCGACGCGGCGAGCGGCCGGTGATCCCGGACGACGGCAGCGAGGTGCACGACTACATCCATATCCACGACATCGCCCGCGCCAACGTGATGGCGATGGAGTCCGACGCCGCGGGCGAGTCCTACAATGTCGCCACCGGCGTCTCGACCTCGCTGAACGAGCTGGTCGGTATCATCCTGCGCCAGATGGGCTCGGACCTGAAGCCCGAGCACAAGAAGATCGAGGGCAAGATCCGCGCGACGGTGTCGAGCACGCTCAAATTCTCCAACGCCAAGATCGTTCAGCAGCTCGGCTGGCGGCCCGAGATCTCGATCGACGAAGGCCTGCGCCGCATCATCGCCTGGTCGGCCGACGAGGCGGCAGCGAGCTGAAGGATCATCGCCGGGAGCGCGCCACTTAGTGGCGCTCATGGACATGATGAGCGCCACGGAGAGCGGAGACTACTCCGCAGTCGTGGCGCGCGCCCGGCGATGACGTCAATTGATCTTCAGATCGGCCTTCTTCACCAGGCCACCCCATTTCTTGTCCTCGGCGCGCATGAAGGCGCCGAATTCGTCCGGCGACATCACGGCCACCTCGGCGCCGAGCTTGGTCATGCGCTCGGCCATGTCGGGGGCTTCGAGGGCGCGCTTGACGTGCTCGTAGATCAGCTTGATGCGGTCCGGCGGCGTGCCGTTCTTGACCACGAGTCCGTTCCAGCCGACCACGTCGTACCCGACCAGGCTCGGGATTCCCGATTCGGCGACGGTCGGCACGTCGGGCAGCAGGTGCGAGCGCTGCTTGCCGCTGATGGCGACGGCGCGCAGGGAGCGGCTGGAGATGTGCGGGACCGCGGCCAGCACGTCGGAGAACAGAGCGTCGGTCTCGCCTGAGATCACGCTCAGCAGGGCCTTGGCGGTCGCCGTGTAGGGCACATGCAGGGCCTCGAAGCCGGCTTCCACCTTCAGCAGCTCGAAACCCATGTGAAGCGAACCGCCGACCCCGGCCGACGAGAACTTCAGGCCGGTGGGACTCTTCTTGGCGTAGTCGACGAGATCCTTGGTGGTCTGGATGGGCAGGCTGTTGGTGACGACCAGCACGTTGGCATAGGTCGTGGCGCGGATGACCGGCGTGAACTCGGCCAGCGGATCGAACTTCATGTCCTTGTAGAAATGGGCGTTGATCGTCATCAGGCCGATGTGAGCCATCATCAGCGTGTAGCCGTCGGCGGGCTGCGACAGCACATAGGCCGCGCCGACATTGCCGTTGGCGCCGGGCCGGTTCTCGACGACCACGGGCTGTCCCAGGGTGGCCTGGATCTTCTCGGCGATCACGCGCGTCACGATGTCGGTGGCGCCGCCGGGACCGGTCGGCACGACGATCTTGATGGGACGATCGGGGTAGGTCTCGGCGCCGGCCGGCAGTGACAGGCCGGCCAGGATGCCGGCCATCATGAAAGCGCGCCTCGAGCCCATTGTACGTCTCCGTCCCTGCCGTCTTGTCCAGGCAGACTGCCGGTGGGCCGGATGAACGTCATCAGCCGAATCGCCATACTGGAATGACCAAGGGTTCTGAGCGCGCGACCGCCGGCGGTGCTAGGGCAGGTCGACACGAGGACCCCGATGAAGCCTGGAAAGAACTACGACGTGATCGTCGTCGGCGGCGGCAATGCGGCGCTTTGCGCCGCGATCACGGCGGCCGAGGAGGGGGCCGCGGTGCTGCTGCTGGAACGCGCGCCGGAAGAGGAGCGCGGCGGCAACACGGCCTACACCGAGGGCCTGATGCGCTTCGTCTACAACGGCGCCGAGGACATCCTCGCGCTCTCGCCCGATCTGTCGGAGGAGGAGAGGAAGAGCGATTTCGGCAGCTACACCGAGGACGATTTCTTCACCGACATGGCGCGGGTGACGGAGAACCGCACCGACCCGGACCTGTGCGACATCCTCGTGCGGCAGAGCAACCAGGCGGTCCACTGGCTGCGCAGCCAGGGGCTGCGCTTCATCCCGCAGTTCGGCCGCCAGTCGTTCAAGGTGAACGGCCGCTTCAAGTTCTGGGGTGGCGCCACGCTTGCGGTTTCGGGAGCCGGGCGCGGCATGGTCGACTACCTTTATCGGGCGGCCGAGCGGAAGGGCGTCGAGGTCGTTTACGACGCCTGGGTGCGCGAGCTGCAAGCGTCGGATCGCGGCGTGCACGGTGTGGCGGCCCAGATCGCCGGCGAGACGACGCGGCTCGCCGCGCGCTCTGTCGTGCTGGCGTGCGGCGGCTTCGAGGCCAACACCGAATGGCGCACCCGCTATCTCGGCCCGGGCTGGGATCTCGCCAAGGTGCGCGGCACCAAGTTCAACACCGGCGACGGGCTCGCCATGGCGCTCGGCATCGGCGCCCAGCCGTGCGGCAACTGGTCGGGCTGCCACGCCGTGAGCTGGGAGCGCTACGCCGAGAATTTCGGCGACTTCTCGGTGACCGACGACTACGAGCGCGACAGCTACCCGTTCTCGATCATGGTCAACAGCGAGGGAAGGCGGTTCCTCGACGAGGGCGCCGACATCCGCAACTACACCTATGCCAAGTACGGCCACATCGTGATGAAGCAGCCCGGCCAGTTCGCCTGGCAGCTCTTCGATTCCTCGGTCGGGCATCTGCTGCGGCCCGAGTACCGGGCGCGTCGCGTGACCAAGGTGGTCGCCAGCTCGATCGAGGAGCTGGCCGAGAAGATCGAGGACGTGAATACCGACCAGCTGCTCGCCACGATCCGCGCGTTCAATGCCGCGGTGAAGCGCGACGTGCCGTTCGATCCCACGGTGAAGGACGGGCGTGGCACGGTGGGTCTCGCCATCCCTAAATCGAACTGGGCGATCCCATTGGAGAACCCGCCGTTCGAGGCCTATGCCGTGACCTGCGGCATCACCTTCACCTTCGGCGGGCTGCGCATCACCACCGAGGGCCAGGTGATGGACCAGAACCATCGTCCGATCCCCGGCCTCTACGCCGCCGGCGAGATGGTGGGCGGGTTGTTCTACTTCAATTATCCCGGCTCGACCGGGCTCACGAGCGGCACGGTGTTCGGCCGGCTGGCCGGCCGCAGTGCAGCCGCGGCGGCGCGCCAACCGCAGGTCGAGGCGGCGCAGTAGCGCCGGCGCGCAATATCGCTAAGGTCGATCCCGGCAGCCCTTCCGCTGCGGCAGGCGGCGGCGGGGCTGAAAACGTCCGGGTCCCGAAAGCAATGCAGCTCCGCCAGCTCAGATACGTCGTCGAGGTGTACCGGCGGGGCAACCACATCTCCGACGCCGCCGACGCGCTGCACACCTCGCAGCCCGGCATAAGCAAGCAGATACGCCTGCTCGAGCTCGAGCTGGGCTTCGACATCTTCGAGCGCACGCGCAACCGCATCGTCGGCGTCACCGAGGCCGGCCGCGAGGTGATCGGCATCGCCGAGCGCATCTTCGGCGAGGTCGCCGCCATCCAGAAGATCCGCGACGACTACAACAAGGAGGAGGGCGGCAAGCTCATCGTCGCCACCACGCACACCTTCGCGCGCTACGTCCTGCCGCGCGTCGTCCAGGCCTTCCTCGAGCAGCATCCCAAGGTGCAGGTCGGGCTGATGCAGGGCAACCCGACCGAGGTCTGCGAGTTCGTCCATGCCGGCCAGGCCGATATCGGCATCGGCACCGACAGCATGAAGACCTTTCTCGGCCTGGTGCGCCTGCCTTGTCTCACGGTGACGCGCTGCGTGATGGCCAGGAAGGGCCATCCGATCCTCGCGCTGGACAAGATCACCCTGGAGGATCTGGCGCGCTATCCGATCATCGCGCACGACAATTTCCGCAGCGGCGGCTGGAACATCATCGAGACCTTCCAGCAGAAAGGCATCACGCCGACCATTCCCTTCTCGGGCGTCGATTCGGATGTCGGCAAGACCTATGTCGAGCTGGGGCTCGGGATCGCGATCATGGCCCATGTCGCGGTCGACCCGGCGCATGACGGCGACCTCGAGGCGCGCGACGTCAGCCACCTCTTCGCCTCCAGCACCGGTTACGTCTCGTTCCGCCGCAGCACCTACCTGCGCAAGCTCGAGCTCGATTTCATGGCGCTGCTGTCGCCCGGGCTCACGCGCCGCAAGATCCTCGCCAGCCGCGAGGTCGGCGCCCGCGATAGCCAATCGCCATAGCACTATGAACTTTTGGGGGTGGCTTTCTGAGGCTTCCGACCTCGTAATCATGTTCCTCTCCCCCGCTAGGGGGAGAGGCTAGGTGAGGGGGCTTCGAGGGTTGCGCGATCACCTGCAACCCCCTCACCCAACCTCTCCCCCTAACGGGGGAGAGGAGCATGAGTTTGAGGGGCATCGGGAGGCGGAACCTTCGTGGACAACGGCAACGAAACGCGGGCCGGCCAGTTGATCGGCTTCCTGCACGGCCTCGCGCTCGACGACCTGCCGGCCGAAATCGTTAGCAAGGCGAAGGACTGCCTGCTCGATGCGCTGGGCTGCGGGCTGTTCGGCTCGGAGCAGCCGTGGTCGCGCATCCTGTGCGAGGAGATGGTCGCCGATTCGCGGCCGGGCGCCTGCACTGTGATCGGCCGCGCCGAGCCGCTGCCGGCGACGGCGGCGGCGCTGTGCAACGGCACCGCCATCCATGGCTTCGAGCTCGATGATTTGATCGCCGAATCGATTGTCCATCCGGCGGCGGCCGTCATCCCGGCAGCTCTCGCGGCAGCCGAGGAGAACGGCGCCTCGGGCGAGCGCGTGCTGCTGGCCATCGTCGCGGGCTACGAGATCATGCATCGCGTCGGTGTCGGTTTCGGCGACGGGCCGGCGCGACGGGGCTTCCACACCACGAGCCTCGCCGCACCGATCGCCGCGACCATGGCCGCCGGGGTCGTGATGGGTCTATCGGAGGCCGATCTGCGGTCGGCGATCGGTCTCGCCTGCTCATCGGCCTCGGGCATCAAGAACTTCGCCGCGGGGCAGGGCGGCGGCATGGTGAAGCGCCTGCATCTCGGCCGCGCCGCCGAGGCCGGCATTCGCATGAGCCGCCTTGCGGCGCGGCAGTTCGCCGGTCCGCCCAATGCGATCGACGGCAAGATGGGCCTGCTCGAGGTCTTCGGTGGCGAGACGGCCCGCCCCGAGCGGCTGACCCGGGGGCTCGGCCGCGACTGGGCCGTCATGGACATTTGGTTCAAGGTCTATCCGATCTGCGGCTGGATCCAGTCCGTCGTCCAGATCCTGTCGAGCCTGCGCGGCAACCGGACCTTCGAGGCGACCGATATCGAGAAGGTGCGGGTCGGGGTCAGCGCCTATGCCGCGCGCAACAACGGCGAGCCGGCGCCGGTCGACACCATGGGCGCGCAATACAGCATTCCCTACTGCGCCGCGCTCTCCCTGCTGGGCGATCCGCGCGATCCGGCGGAGTACGCTCGCGACCGCGTCGCCGACGCCGCCTTGCGTGCCGTCGCGCGCAAGGTCGAGATCCATGTCGATCCCGACGCCGACGCCGTCTATCCGGCGAAGTTCGCCGCCAGCGTCGAGCTCGCCGTCGCGGGAAGCACGCCACTGTCGGCGAGCGTCCATGAATGCCATGGCACGCCGGCCGATCCCTGTTCCACCGCCGAGCTGCGCGCGAAGTTCATGCTGCTGGCGGGACGACGCCTTGCCGCGTCCGAGGCGGCAGCCGTCGCCGATGACGTCGCGCGGCTGGAGCGGCTGGAAAAGATCGGCGGCCTGACCAGGCGGCTCGGCGTGGCGTCATGACCAACCCGTTCGCCGCGTCTGCCTTGCGGACCATCGATCTGCCCGGGGTCGGGAGCGTCCGCACCTTCTCGCTCGAGAAGGCCGGGCTGGGCCGGATCGCGCGGCTGCCGGTCGTGCTGCGGGTGATCCTGGAATCGCTGCTGCGGCATTGTGACGGCCGGCGCATCACCGAGGGCCAGGTGCGCGCTCTCGCCGGATGGCAGCCCGACGCGCCACGCAGCGAGGAGATCCCCTTCACCGTGGGACGGATCGCGCTCAATTGCGCGGCCGGCATTCCATTGCTGGGCGACCTGGCGGCGATGCGCAGCACCATGCATCGCCTCGGCCTGCCGGTGGACAGGGTCGTCCCCGCCGTGCCGGTCGACATGGCGCTCGATCACACCCTGACTGTCGACTTCCACGGCGCGCCCGATGCGCTCGGCCGCAACATGGCGCTCGAGATCGAGCGCAACCGTGAGCGCTTCGAGTTCGTCAAATGGGCGGTTCAGGCCTATGACGGCATCCGATTGCTGCCGCCGGGCGCGGGCATCCTGCATCAGCTCAATCTGGAATTCCTCGCGCCCGGCATCCTGCTGAAGGATGGACTGTGCTTTCCCGATACGATGGTCGGGACGGATTCGCACACCGGCATGATCGCGGGCCTCGGCGTCGTCGGCTGGGGCGTCGGCGGCATCGAGGCGCAGGGCGCCCTGCTCGGCCAGCCGGTCAGCTTCCTCACGCCTGATGTCGTCGGCGTCCACGTGTCGGGCGCCATGCGTGCCGGCGTCACGGCGACGGATCTCGTGCTGCACGTGACCGAGATGCTGCGCAAGGCCAAGGTGGTCGGCAAGTTCGTCGAGTTCCACGGCGACGGCGTGCGCCGCCTCGGCCTGCCGGACCGCGCCACGATCTCGAACATGGCGCCCGAGTATGGCGCGACCATCGGCTACTTCCCGGTCGACGAGCAGACCTGCCGCTACCTGCGCCAGACCGGCCGCGACGAGGATCGGGTCCGCGCGACGGAGCAATACTATCGCGCACAAGGCATCTTCGGGGCGCCCCTGGCCGGCGAGGTCGACTACTCGACGATCCTGGAGCTCGACCTGTCGTCGGTCGTGCCGAACGTCGCCGGACCGAAGCGGCCGCAGGACCGCGTGTCGCTCGACGCGCTCAAGGCGAATTTCCGCGCCGCGTTCGGCCACGACAAGGATCCACCATCCCATCCGCGCGACGGCGACGTCGTCATCGCCGCCATCACGTCGTGCACCAACACCTCGAACCCCAGCGTCATGCTGGCGGCGGGCCTGCTGGCCAAGAAGGCGGCGGCGCTGGGCCTGCGCGCGGCGCCGTGGGTCAAGACCTCGCTGACGCCGGGCTCGCTCGTCGTCAGCCGCTACCTCGAGGCCAATGGGCTGCAGAGGGCGCTCGATACGATGGGCTTCGCGGTCGCGGGCTACAGCTGCGCCACCTGCGTCGGCGCCTCGGGGCCGCTGGAAGAAGGCCTCGAGGACAGGATAAAGGCCGATGACGTCGTCGCCTGCGCTGTGCTCTCGGGGAACCGCAACTTCGAGGCGCGCATCCATCCCCTGGTCCGCGCGTCCTACCTGGCGAGCCCGCCGCTGGTCGTGGCCTTCGCCATCGCGGGCACCGTCGACATCGACCTCTCGGCCGAACCGCTGGGGCGCGGCCCCGGCGGCGAGCCCGTCTTCCTGCGTGACATCTGGCCGACCAGCCAGGAGCTCGACCAGGCGCTGGAGGCGGCCGGCAATCCCGACCTCTACCGCGAGACCTATTCGGGCGATCTCGCCAACCTCAATCCCTATTGGAAGGACATCTCGTCGGAGACCGGCGCGCTGTTCCCGTGGGCGAGCGGATCGACCTACATCAAGGAACCGCCGTTCCTCGCCGATCCTCTGCGCCGGTCCGCACTGGCCGACATTCCCGGCGCCCGCGCCCTCGCGATCCTCGGCAACTCGGTGACGACCGACCACATCTCGCCGATCGGCAGCATCGGCCGCGACTCGCCGGCCGGGCGCTACCTGCAGGCGGGCGGCGTTGCGCCCGGGGACTTCAACAATTACGGCGCGCGGCGCATGAATCACGAGGTGATGATCCGCGGCGCGTTCTCCAACGTGCGGCTGAAGAATCTCATGGTCCCGGGGCGCGAAGGCGGCGTCACGCGGCATCATCCTTCCGGCGAGGAGATGACCATCTACGACGCCGCGATGCGCTACCAGGCCGACCGCGTGCCGCTGATCGTCATCGCGGGCGAGGAATACGGCACCGGCAGCGCGCGCGACTGGGCGGCCAAGGGCACCCGGCTGCTCGGCGTGCGCGCCGTCGTGGCCGTGAGCTTCGAGCGCATCCATCGCTCCAACCTCGTCGGCATGGGTGTGCTGCCCTGCCAGCTCCAGGAAGGCACGACGGCCGAGACCCTCGGCCTCGACGGCTCGGAGGTTTTCGACCTGCTGGGGCTCGCCGGTGAAGCGCGTGTCGGCCAGCCGGTCACGCTGCGAGTCACGTGGCGGGATGGACGCACCATGGCGGTGCCGCTACGCCTGCGTCTCGATACCCAGGCCGAGCTCGACTACGCACGTGCCGGCGGGATGATGCCGTACATCCTGGACAGTCTCACGCGACAGGCGGCTTACGGCGGTCGCTCGTAGCGCCCTCCAAGCCAAGCCGACCGTTGCGCTGCGCGGCTGGCAGGTCGACTTCTCGTTGATGTCACGGCGCACTTCGATGTAGCGACTATCCGGCAGGGATGTCGGAGGTGATCGTCGACGATGTGGCAGGCACGCGCGGGAACAGTCTTTGGCTGCGAGAAGACGCCGGTCACCGCCTCGCGCGGCATGATCGTCACCAACCATCCACTGGCCTCGGCCGCGGCGGCGGAAATGCTGGCGACGGGCGGCAATGCGATCGATGCCACTGTCGCGGCGTTGTTCACGCTCACCGTGGTCGAGCCGATGATGGTCGGCATCTTCGGCGGGGGCACGGCGCTGATCCGCCTCGCCGACGGGCGTGAGGTCGTCATCGACGGTCTCTCGACCGCGCCGTCGTCGACGCGACCGGACAGCTACAAGCCGGTGTCGGACACCTGGCCCGCCTACATGGAGACCGAGGGTTGGGCCAATCGCGTAGGGCCCAAGGCGATCGCCGTTCCCGGCAACCTCAAGGCCTGGTGCGAAGTCGCCGAACGGTTCGGCCGTCTCGCGCTGGGCACGCTGATCGAGCCGGCGATCCGCCACGCCGCGCGCGGCTTCGCCGTCACGCCCTACCTTGCCACCAGCATCGCCGATTGCGCCTTCGATCTCCGCCACGACGAGCCGATCGCGTCCCTGCTGCTGCCGCAGGGCAAGGCGCTCGTGGCCGGCGACCTGCTCGTGCAGGCCGACTATGCGGAAACGCTGCGCGGCGTCGCGAGCCACGGTCCATCGTATCTCTACGGTGGGCCTCTTGGTCGACGGGTCGCCGACTATCTCGCGAAAGCCGGCTCCTTCCTGCGCCTGAGCGATCTCGAGCAGTACACGACGGTGCAGCGCGAGCCGGTGCGCGGCAGCTATCGCGGAGTCGAGATCGTCGGCCCGCCGCCGCCATGCTCGGGCGGCGTGCACACCATCCAGATCCTGAACATGCTCGAGGCCTTCGATCTCGGGAAGCTGGGGTTCGGCACGCCGGAGACGGTCCATCTCGTCCTCGAATGCCTCAAGATCGCCGCGGCCGACCGGCGCGCAGCGACCGCCGATCCGGCCTTCGTCGACGTGCCGATGGCCCGCCTGACCTCCAAGGCCTACGCCGCCCAGCGCCGCGCCGAGATCCGTGCCGACCGCGCCGCTGCGTTCGATGCGGGTGTGCGGTCCAACGAATCGCAGAACACCACCCACGTCACCATTGCCGACGCCGAGGGCAATATCGTCACCTCGACGCAGACCCTCAACAGCCTGTTCGGATCGCGCATCATGATCCCCGGCACCGGCATCATCCCGAACAACTACATGCTGCTGTTCGACCCGCATCCCGGCCATGCGCTTTCCCTGATGCCGGGCAAGCGGATCACCAGCGGCATCACCGCCCTGATCGGCAAGAAGGACGGCCGGCCGATCTTTGCCCTCGGTCTGCCCGGTGCCCACCGGATTCCCGCGGCGGCGATGCAGGCCGTGCTGAACATCGTCGATCACGGCATGAGCCTGCAGGAGGCGGTCGAGGCGCCGCGTGTCTTTACCCAGGGACAGGAGGCCGAGCTCGAGAAGGGCTTCCCCGACGCGGTGCGCTCCAGGCTCGCGGCGCTCGGCCATCCGGTTGTGGCCGTCGACCACGTTGCGGGCGGTATGTGCGCCATCGACTTCCGCGCCGACGGCTCGATGACCGGTGCCGCCTGCTGGCGCGCCGACGGCACGCCGCTCGGCATCGGTGGCGGCCTGGCGCGCAAGGACACGCATTTCTTCACCGATCCGCGCGGGCTAGCCGCCCGCGCTGCCGACAAATCGACGCCATGATGCGCACGATCGAGCCCGACGAGCTCGAGCTCTTGGCGACCGGCGCCTGGATCCTGGGTGCGGGCGGCGGCGGCAATCCCTATCTCGCCTGTCTCAATCTGCGCCGGTTGTACGAGAGCGGCACGCGGGTCCCGCTGCTCGATCCGATCGCGCTGGCCGACGACGATGCCGTCGCCATCGTCGCCAGCGTGGGCGCGCCGCTGGTCGGCCGCGAGCGCCTGTCCGATCCGCGCTTCGCCACCAAGCCGCTGCTGGCGATGCAGGCCTGGCTCAGGCGCGATGTGCGCGCCGTCATGTCGGTCGAGGTCGGCGGCACCAATGCCCTGCAGCCGCTGATGGTCGCCGCGATGACCGGCCTGCCGGTGGTCGACGCCGATTCGATGGGTCGCGCTTTCCCCGAAGGTCAGATGACCAGCTTCGCCATCGCCGACCTGCCGATGCTGCCGCTGGTGATGTCGGACATCCGCGACAACGAGGTGATCATCCCGCGGGCCGAGAGCCCGAAATGGATGGAGCGCATCGCCCGCAAGGCGCTCGTCGAGATGGGCGCGGTCGCCGCCACCTGCAAGGCGCCGCGCACCGGGCGCGAGATCAAGGACCACGGCATCCTCTACAGCACGAGCAAGGCGATCCGCATCGGCCGGATCGTGCACGAGGCGCGCCGCCGCCGTGACGATCCGATCGCCGCCCTGGTCGACGCCGAGGGCGGCGTGATGCTGTTCAAGGGCAAGGTCCACGACATAGAGCGGCGCGCGACCGACGGCTTCCTGCGTGGTCGCGCCCGACTCCATGGGCTGGACGGAGACCGCGGCGCGATCCTCGATCTCGAGTTCCAGAACGAGTTCGCCGCTGCCTGGCGCGATGGCGTGGTGGTCGACACCACGCCCGACATCCTCTGCGTCATGGACAGGGAGTCGGGGGAGGCGATCGGCACGGAGATGATCCGCTACGGCCAGCGAGTCACCGTCATCGTGCTGCCGCCGCCCGAGCTGTTCCTGACGCCGAAAGGATTGCAGGCCACCGGCCCGCGCGCCTTCGGCTACGACTTCGATTACAAGACCGTGCTGTCGCGACCTGCTTCGCGAGAATGAGCTTGCCGACATGGTCACGCGCAGCCGGCAGGCATTGTCGCCGTGGCGGATCGGCAGCTCGCGTACCTCTGTTGGGAATGCGATTGCTTCTTGCTTGCGTAGACGGATGCGCCGTCGACGCGATTCGGCCGTCAGACTCTCGAAGGTGGCGCACAGGACTCGCGCAGCACCAGGTCGACGGGCAGCAAGGCGCGCGACTGCGCGTCGCCGACATCGCCGCCGAGACGCTGCAGCAGGAGCTCGGCCGCGGCGCGTCCGACATCCTCGAGGCTCCAGCGCAGCGCGGTGATCGCCGGCGTATGGGCGGCGGCGAGATCGGTGTCGCCGACCGACAGCACGGAGAGCTCTCGTGGCACGGCCAGGCCCAGGTCACGCGCCGCGCGCAGCACGCCCGCCAGGATGCGCGTGCCGAGCGCGATGACCGCGGTCGGCCTGTTGTCGCCGCGCAGCAGGGCCAAGGTGTCGCCCTGAGCGAAATCCATCGGCGATTTCTGGATGCAGAGCAGCGCGTCCGCCGGGGCTAGACCCGACTCGACGAAGGTTTCGCGAAAGCCCGCGATGCGTTCGCGGCTCGGCCGCATGCGCGCGTCGGCCGTCAGCAACGCAATGCGCCGATGGCCGAGCCCGATGAGATAGCGGGTCGCCGCCCGGGCGCCGGCGCGATGATCGACCAGGACGGCCGGCCAACGGATATCGTCGTCATCGTCCTGGTCCAGCGGATCGCGATCGAGGATGACGACCGGCGTGCCGGCGGCGGCGAGCTCGCGCCAGACCGCCGCGTTGGTGTCGGTGCCCGGCGCGATCAGCATGCCGTCGAGCCGCCGTCCGCGGAACTCGCTCGCCGCCGCACGCTCGCGTGCCGGGTCGTTGGCGGTGCTGGCGACGACCAGGAGGTGGCCCGCCTCGCGCAAGCGCGCCTCGGCCGCCTGCACGATGGTGGCATTGAGCGGATTGGCGACGTCGGAGACCAGGCAGCCGACCATGCCGGTCGAGCGCGTGCGCAGGCCGCGCGCCAGGAAGTCGGGCTGGTAGCCCAGCCGGTCGGCCGCCGCTGCCACGTCACGCGCGATACGGGCGCTGACGTGCTTGCCGCCATTGAGCGCCCGCGACACCGAGCTCAGCGAGACTCCGGCGACGCGGGCGACGTCGCGAATGGTTACGACGCTCATTTCTGGAAACGATTTCCTCCGTCATGTCTCGCCACTATTGACTCCGATCGGCGAGCCGGCAAGTCTGGTGGAAACGATTTCAGAAGTGCCGGCAAACGACCGGCTCATGGGAGGAAACAAATGGTCAAGATCAATCGCCGCACCTTTGCGGCCGGCAGCGCTGCGCTCGCTCTCGCACCGCGCGTGGCGACTGCTCAGAACAAGAAGCTGCTGCGCTTCGTGCAGAACGGCAACCTGACGATCCTCGATCCGATCTGGACGACGGCCTACGTCACCCGCGACCACGGCTACATGATCTACGACACGCTGTTCGCGACCGACGAGAAGGGCGCCATACGGCCGCAGATGGTCGACAAGTACGAGGTGTCGCCCGACAAGACGCTGTGGACCTTCACCCTGCGCGACGGTCTGGAATGGCACGATGGCCAGCCGGTGACGGCGGAGGATTGTGTCGTTTCGCTCAAGCGCTGGCAGGCCCGCGATGCGATGGGCCAGAAGCTGAACGAGTTCATCGCCGACCTGAAGCCGGTCGATGCCAAGACCTTCACCCTGAAGCTCAAGGAGCCGTACGGCCTGGTGCTCGATACGCTGGGCAAGCCTTCGTCCACCGTGCCCTTCATGATGCCCAAGCGGATCGCCAGCACGGATCCGTTCAAGCAGATCGACAGCCAGGTCGGCTCGGGCCCCTTCATCTACGTCAATGCCGAATCCAAGCCCGGCGAGAAGCACGTCTATGTCAGGAACACGAAGTACAAGCCGCGCGCCGAGCCTGCCTCGGGCCTGGCCGGCGCCAAGGTCGCCAAGGTCGATCGGGTCGAGTTCATCGACATGTCGGATCCGACACAGCAGGTGAACGCGCTGATCGCCGGCGAGATCGACATGATCGAGAACGTGCCGCACGATCTCCTGCCCTTGCTGAAGGCCGACAAGGGCGTGCAGACAGTCAACTGGAACCCGCTCGGGCAGCAGTTCTGCATCCGCTTCAACCACCTCACCAAGCCGTTCGACAATCTCAAGATCCGCCAGGCCGCGCTGCTCTGCATGCGTCAGGAGGACTACCTCAAGGCGACGGTGGGCGAGCAGCAGTACTACAAAGTCTGCACTGCGGCGTTCGTCTGCGGCACGCCGAACGGCGTCGAGATCCAGGGCGACCTGCTGACCAGGCCCAACTTCGAGAAGTCGAAGGCGCTCCTCAAGGAGGCGGGCTACGATGGCACTCCGGTGGTGCTGATGCAGTCCACGACCTTGCCGGTGCTGACCAATACCGCGCCCGTCACCAAGGCGCTGCTCGAGCAGGGCGGCTTCAAGGTCGACATGCAGTCGATGGACTGGCAGACGGTGGTGACGCGCCGCACCAAGAAGGATCCGGCGGACAAGGGAGGCTGGAGCGTCTTCCACACCTACGCCATCGCCGCCGATATCCTCAATCCGATCTCGGCCAACTGGATGGTCGCCGACCCCGAGAAGGCCTGGTTCGGCTGGCCCAACGATCCGGAGATGGAGAAGCTGCGCGACGCCTACGCCCGGGAGACCGATCCGGTCAAAGGCAAGGCGCTGGCCGCGGCGGTGCAGAATCGCTGCCTCGATCAGGCGCAGTATGGCTGGCTCGGCATGTGGTACGGGCCGGGCGCGTCGCGCACCAATGTCCAGGGCTGGCTGAAGGCGCCGGTCACCGTGCTGTGGAACATCGAGAAGACCTGAGGAGGCGCGCTTGTCTTCGCCGTCGGCCGTGAGCGAGGCCCGCGCCCCCGATGGGACGCGGCTCGCCGTCTACGAATGGGGCGACCCGGCCGGCCCGGAGGTCGTGCTCGTTCACGGCTTCGCGCAAAGCCATCTGTGCTTCGCGCCGCAGATCAGGAGCGCCCTCGCCGAGCGCTGCCGTCTGATCGCCTTCGACCAGCGCGGGCATGGCGCCTCCGAGCAGCCCGCCGACCCGACGGCCTATCAGGGCAGCCGGGTATGGGCCGACGATATCGCCGCCGTGCTCGACGCCAAGCGGCTCGAGCGTCCGGTCCTCGCCGGCTGGTCGATGGGCGGGCGGGTGATCCGGCAGTACCTGATGGTGCACGGCGATGCGCGTCTCGCCGGCGTCAACTTCGTCGCCTCGCAAGTCATCGAGGATCCGAGCTGTCGCGGGCCGCGCGCCCCGACCCGCCCGCCCGACGGGCAGACTCTCGAGCAGGAGATCGAGGCGGCGATCGAGTTCGTCGACGGCTGCTATGGCCGAAAGCCGGCAGCGCCCGAGTTCCTGCGCGTCGTCGCCTACAACATGCGCGTGCCCGCCGCCGTGCGCCGCGCGATCGGCGGCTGGTCGACCGAGGCGGCGCCGACCATCGCCGCCTTGAACAAGGTGCGCGTGCCGGTCCTGATCACCCACGGCCGCGACGACGAGGTCGTGCTGCCCGCCGCCGTCGACATGACGGCCGCCGCCATCCCGCACGCCCGGCAGTCATGGTTCGACGATTGCGGCCACTCGCCCTTCGCCGAGCATCCCGGGCGGTTCAACGAAGAGCTGATGGCTTTCGTCCAGTCCTGCCGGACGTAGACTCATCTTCATTGCCGGGAGCGCGCCACTCCGTGGCGCCCAAAGTCTTCCTCCCCGAGCGAAGCTTGGGGAGGAGAAAATGAGCGCCACGGAGTGGCGCGCTCATGGCAATCAGATCAAGCCGCAGCGATCTGTGCGCTGGACGGCGCGTCCTGGTCTTCTCCCGACAGCATGAAGCCGTCGAAGTACGAGGCGAGCTGCTCGTATCCATCGAGCGGCAGGACATGGGCGACGTACTGGTCGGGCCGCACGACCACCATGCACCCTTTCTCCCGATCGATGCCGCGCATCGTGAACACGTCGTTGCCGCTCCTTGTGTCGGCGCAGAACATCTTCTCGTAGTCGAGAAGGCCGTAACGTCCCTTCGCGGGCAGAAGCAGCGGGGGCATGGCCTCGAGGGCAAGCTCGCGATGGGCTTGCTGGAACACCGCGCGCACGTCGATTACCGCATCGATGTCCTCGCCGCGCCGCCCATGCTTGCGGAGAGGCGACTCCCGACTCTCTGCGAGAAAATCGCACAGCGCGCGGATCGCTGAACCCGAGGCGGCCGGATCGCCCGCTGCGGCAAAGGCAAAGATCCGGAAACGCCCATCCGCCTTGACGACGTGGCCCAGGTGAACCGGCTTGGCGTCGGCGAGACGGACGACCGGCGTGGAATGGAAGCGTGTTCCAATGGTGAACCCCTTCGCCAGATGCTGGCAGGTGGGCGCGCCGGTGAGGATCGACGGACTGTAGTGCGTCGCGGTTCCCGCGGTATAGCGCCCATGCCTGATGAAATGGCTCTGGGTCCTTGCCGGATCGGGTCCGCCGCCTTCCTTGTGCGTCGAGGCGATCAAGGCGGCCCATTCGCGATCGAAGTCGATCAGCTCCTTGGCGATGGCCCGCCGCTCGGCGGAGTAGGTGTGCAGCAGGGAAGCGGGGCAGCGCCGGCGCAGGACGGCGGCCAGCTTCCATCCCAGATTGAAGGCGTCCTGCATGGAGACGTTCATGCCCTGGCCTGCCTTCGGGCTGTGGGTGTGGCAGGCATCGCCGGCGATGAAGACGCTGGGCAGGCGCGCGGCGACCGCGTCCGCCGGCACGTCGTCGAACTTGTCGGTCAGCCGCTGGCCGATCTCGTAGACGGACCACCAGGGAACCTCCTTCACCTCGAGCCGGTAGGGATTGAGGATCCGCCGCGCCTTGGCGATCAGCGCGTCGAGGGTGATATGGCGGTTGGCGACCCGCTCGCCGACTTCGAGCTCGCTGAGCTCGGCATAGAGGCGAACCAGGTAGCCGCCTTCCCGCGGGATGATGAGCATGCTGCCCTCGTGGGAGGACTGGATCAGGGACTTGCAGCGGATATCCGGGAAGTCGGTGACCGCCAGCACGTCCATGACGCCCCAGGCGTGGTTGGCGGAGTCGCCGTGAAGCTCGCGCCCGATCGACGCCCGCACGACGCTGCGTGCGCCATCGCAACCGACGACGTAGCGCGCCGAGACGGTCTCGGTCTGTCCCTGGTGCGCGGCGTCCACCCGCTCGAGCGTGACGGTCACGCGCTCTGCCGCCCCGTGACCGGGCTGAACGGCGACCACGCGTCGGCTGTAGTGCGGCTCGAGCTTCGAGGCCGATCGGCGCATGACATCGAGATAGAGGTCATGCACGCGCGCCTGGTTGAGGACGACGTGGGGGAACTCCGACAATCCGTCCTCGACGTCCTGCACCCAGCCGCTGCGGGCGATGGTGTCGGGTCGCTTGTCATCCGGCTTCCAGAACGTCGTCTCGTTGATCCAGCAGGCCTCCTTCATCACGCGCTCGGCGAAGCCGAAGGCATGGAACATCTCCATCGTGCGGCAGGCGATCCCGTCGGCCTGGCCGAGCAGCAAAGGGCCCGGCTTCTGCTCGACGATGCAGGTCTTGATGTCGGGAAACGCCGACATCTGCGCCGCCAGCGTCAGCCCCGCCGGTCCGCAGCCGACGATCAGGACATCGACCTCGCTGGGAACAGGTCCTTGGGCCGAGGCCGGATGGCGCTGCGAACGGTCGAAGATCTCCGGGTCGCCCGGCTCGAAGCCATTCAGGTGAAACTGCACGATCCCTCCCGGTCTTCGGCCGACGGTACCTGACCGATGGGGACGGCGGCTAGTATCCGCTCGACTCCCCGACGTGCTCGCCGAGTGCGTCCCCGGCGCGCGCTATCTCGTCGACCCTCGTTGCGCAGGGTTGGCAGCAGAGCCTTCAATTGTTGCCGGGCCTGCGCGGCGGTCGCGGCATTGATCTCGCAGGGAGTGAGGCGCCTCTGATCGCAGGTCGAGACAGGCTGCGAAACGGAGGGTTGGCAGAGACCTGGCGCGACGCGGGCGATTCGGCCGGCCGCGCTCCTCGGGCCTCATCGTCATCGATTGACAGCAGCATCGATTGTTCTCATTTTGTTCCCATCGCAGACAGTGGAGAGACAGGGTGCGCGCGCAGTCGGAAAGTCTTCGCAGCATGGCAGGCGCACAGCGTCCCCTGGGCGCGGAGTGCCTGCAGTGCCTGCATCGCGGCCTGATATCGCGCGAGCAGCTGGGCACGCGCGTCGAGAGTCCGGAGGATGGCGCGCCTCTGCCGCTCCGCTGCACCAATTGCGGCGGCAATCGCGTCAAGCTCCACGTATTCCAGGCCGAGCGCCAGGTCAGGCGCTTCATGGCGGAGTACCGCTGACCGTGCCGGCGTATCGCGGCGACCTGTCGGCAGGGGAGCGCGCCTGCAGCTTTCCCATCGCCGTCGCGCGCATCGCACGCGGCGTCCTGACCTACAGCGAGCAGGGACGGCTCAACGAGTATCTCGAGCAGCACGAGGCCCGGCGCTGCAGCCTCTTCAACAGAGTCGAATACTTCTACTTTCAGTTCGCCGAGCAGGGCGCGCTGATGGCGGCGTTCCTGCTCGCCCGGCGCCTGCATCGCCTGGTGCCGGGTAGCACGGAGGCGGCAACGCCCGAGCAGGTTGCCGCCGAATGGCCGCGCATGGCGGAGCAGCGCGCCGCCATCCTGGCCTGGGCGCGCGAGCGCAAGGTGCTGATGGACATCGTGCAGACCTACCGCTTCGAGCGCAGCCGCGGCGCCCCCTCCAGCACGGCCCACACCCAGGCGGCCAGGCGGGTGCAGCAGATCGACCCCACGGTCCATGATCCCACGGCCTGCGCCGGCGTCTGCATCGAATGGGCAGAGCGCCAGAATCGCGAATGGTTCTGGCGCTGTGCCCCGGACCATCCGTTCCTGTAGAGGAATGATTCCGGGTCGGTTTCTATGGCACCATGCGGGTTGAGATCCGAACTCGATACGGGCTCCGTAGTGACGCGAGGTGGTACGCCGTCGGGCAGCCTTCCCGTGCAACAGCTGTCGTAATATGAGCGCCTGGTCAATCTCGAGACGGCAAAGGCGCCCGACCTCGAGCTGCCATTGGCCATCATCGGCCGGGCCGAAGAGATGATCGAGTGAGGCAAGGTCAGCAAAGATTGCGCCGGCTTCCGGCGCGAGACTACGCCCAGCGCGCCCAGAGCCTTGAAAACGCCTGTCGGTTCATCCGGGCCTTGTGGGAGGATTGTGAGGCGGAAGTAGCGAAATGAAGCGGCGGCGCGACGGCCATGGACATTCTCGACGGTTGTTGCGCTAATGGAACATACCGCTACCTGGGAGGGTATTCCGATGCGCTACATGACGATTGCTGGAGTGCTCGTGATGCTGGCCGCCCAAGCTCAAGCAGAGAGCAGGACATACCGCACGGTATTGATCCCGGAGAAGTCGGTGCAGGCCTGTTCCGGATGGGGCCAAACCTACGCGGTGGACGTTTCCAATGGCGTGCTGACACTCGGCGTCAATTATGCCCGGAGGCTGTTTTCCGAGCCTGTCACGAGCGGCGGCAAGATTGCTACGAGCTACAAAGACCCCGCTGGGGGAATCTTGAAGTTCGTCGGCCACGGCAATGGCGAGTACGAGCTCATCGCTCCACTCACCCCGTGCCATTATCGATTTGTGCCCACGATGGGGAAGCCGCCTTGGAACAGCTAGCGTGAGACAGCCTGCCCGCTGATTGGCGCCGCGGTCGGCGCATCTGATGTCAGCGCCGTATCGGGGAACTCCGCCTTCAGTGCGGGATGGACATGGCGTGCGAAGTGGCGGATGCCGGCAACCGTTTCGTCATGCTCCAGGAAGCCAGCCTGGCCCATGATCAGGAGGTGGCCGAAGCCGCCGACGTGACGATATAGCTTGCGGATCTGGTCCAGCACCTGGTCGGGCGTTCCCGCGAACATGATGCCGCTCTCGATGGCCGCGTCGACGCTGGCGCCGCGCGCGAAGGCACTGAGCGGATGCTCGGCGCCGCGCAGCATCGCGAGGTGGGCGCTGACCGGGATATAGCCCGGCGGATTGGCGAAGTGGCGGGGCACCTTGTTCGACGTGACGTACCACAAGAGCTTCTCCGCGCCCGCACGCGCGTCGCGCTCATTGTCCGCGGTGTAGACCAGCGCTGCATAGGCCAGCCGATGGGCGGGAACCGCCTCGCCGAGGCCGGCCCCGCGCCAGCCACGCCGGTAGCCGTCGAAGACCGCGCGCGTGCCGTCGAAACCGGTCAGGAAGGTCGCCTGCACATAGCCGCGCGCGCCGACCTGGGCCGCGCCGCCGGGGCTGGTCGTGCTGATCCAGATCGGCGGATGAGGCTGCTGATAGGGACGCGGCCAGATATTGATCATGCGATGGTGAAAGAAGCGTCCCTCGTGGCTGAACGGACCGTCATGCTTCGTCCACGCCTTGACGATGAGGTCGAGCGCTTCCCATTGGCGCTCGTTCATGCGCACCGGATTGCTGTTGCCGGCGGCGATCTCGTACGGCACGCCGCGCACGAAGCCGCACTCCAGCCGGCCGTGCGAGAGGACGTCGACCATGGCCATCTCTTCGGCCACCCGCACGGGCTGTGAGCGGTTGGCGATCGGATTGCCGAGGATCAGCAGGCGCGCGCGCGACGTCAGCCGGGCCAGCGCCGCCAGCATCAACGGTGCCGCGGGATCGACGCAGGTCGCGGTCTGGTGGTGCTCGTTGAGCATGATGCCCAAGCCTTCTTCCTCGGCGACGAGCCACTCGGCGATGAAGCGGTCATAGAGTGCGGCGCCCTTCTCCGGGTCGTAGATCCGGTTGGGCAAGCTCACGCGGATCGACTCGTAGGTGTCCTTGGGCGGCAGGTAGTGATAGGCGTTCTCGCTGAAGTGCCAGGCTTTCATCGCTCAGGCTCCGTGTTGGCACCCAGGAAGGCTTCGATCCTGGCGATGAACGCGTCGGGTTGCTCGATCTCCGGCGCGTGGCCCGCGCCGGCGATCGTGGCGCACCGCGCATCGGGCAACAGGGCCGCGTAGCGACGGAGGTACGCATCCGACACCAGCCCGTCGCTCTCGCCGCGCAGGAACAGCACCGGACAATCGACGCGATGCAGGCGATGGCGAAGCTTGGGATTGTGCATGTAGGGTTCCCAGGCGAGCAGGGCCAGCGTCTCGCGATTGCGCAAGCGGATGGCAAGCTCGGCGTCCGAAAGGGCGGCGGCGTCGAGCCGTCCCATCGCCGGATCGTGGAACATCAGCGTCGCGAGGTGGTCCTCCGGCATGGCGAAGATGTCGGGAATGTCGAGCCGGTCCGTGGGACCTGTCTTCACACCGAACGGCGAGGACAGGACGACCCTGCGGAATCGGCGTGGTGCCTTGGTGGCCATTTCCGCCGCGATCCAGCCGCCGATCGAGCATCCGACCAGGTCGACCGAGGCCAGCTGCAGGCGATCGAGCAGCTCCAGGTAGATGTAGGCGATGTCGTCGACCTCGGTGATCCAGTCCGGCAAGTCGGATCGGCCGAATCCGGGGTGGGAGGGGGCGATCAGACGGCCATGCTCGCCAAGCGCCGTGGCGAACCGATGGCTGGAGTCGAAGCCGTCGCAGCCATGCAGGAACAGCATCGGCATGCCCGTACCCCAGTCGAGCAGCTCGAGAGTTGCTCCGGCAATGGCGGCTGATGTCGAGTTGGGCACGGCTCCTCCCAGCAGGGCAGGCCATCATGCTGACTCTTCGGCAATTCGGCGACTCTTGGCGCCGCGGTCCAAGCGCGTAGCGAACCAGGAACGATTGCGTTGCCATGCAGAGGACATCTGTCGTGTGCTCGCCCTTCCACGGGTGGCATCACCATCCGGGGCGTCGTTCTCCGTTGTTTTTTGCGAATCCCGCTCAACCCCCCATTGACGGCGCAAAAAATCTGCCTAGCGTGATTTGGGCGGTCGGGACTCTGCCGGCCTGCGCGCATCATCAAGGAGGATGGCACATGCGCATGTCGAGGGCTGCGCCCGCGGCGGAATCTTGCCGCGACCGGGCGCCCGATATCGAGGAGCGCGACAACAGGCAGCGGGCCGCAACGGGTGGCCTCACCAGCGCGTCGCGGCCGTTGGCGCTGGCCGGCTCAGCCGGTCTGTTCCAGACACCCGACGGCATTGCCTATGCCGATCTCGAGATCGATGGCCATCGCGAGACCTGGGCTGTGCGCGGCCGCTTCTTCCGGCGCTGGCTGATCCGGCAAGGCCTGTCGATGAGCGACGGCATGCCGTCGATGCAGGCACTGAACGAGACGCTCGGCGTGCTCGAGACCCGTGCCCTGTCGGCCGGGCCGGTGCGGGAAGTGAAGGTCCGCATCGGCCGGCTCGACGACCGAATCTACCTCGATCTCGGCGATCCGGCGTGGCGTGCCGTCGAGATCGATGCCGATGGCTGGCGCCTCGTCGAGAGGCCGGCGCTGCGCTTTCGCCGGCCGGCGATCCAGCAGCCGCTGCCGGCGCCTGAGCGCGGCGGCACGATCACCATGCTGCGACGACAGCTCAATCTTGCGACCGAGACCGATCTCGCGATGGCGATCGCGTGGCTGATTGCAGCCCTTGGCGCTCGCGGTCCCTATCCGGTGCTGGTGCTGACGGGCGAAGCGGGGGCCGGCAAATCGACCTTCATGGCGATGATGCAGGCGCTGGTCGATCCCGGCGCGGCGCGGCTGCGCGCGCTGCCGCGCGGCGAGCGCGAGCTGATCGTCGCCGCCCGTGACTCCCATGTGCTGGCGTTCGACAACCTGTCTTCGCTGCCGGGCTGGTTCTCCGATGCGTTGTGCCGGATGGTGAGTGGTGGTGGATTCGCCGCCACTCACGAGGGTGGCGCCGCCGAGCCAGGGATGGCCGGTATGGCGCGGCCGGTGATCCTGAACGGCATCACAGACATCGTGGCCAGGCCCGACCTTGCCGATCGAGCCCTGTTCGTGACCATGAACGGGATTCCGCCCGAGCGGCGCCGGACCGAGGCAGACTTGTGGGCCGCTTTCGAGGCGGCGCGGCCGTGTCTGCTTGGCGTGCTGCTCGACGCCGTGTCTGCCGGCCTGAGCCGACTGCCGAAGATCAGGCTGACACAGGCGCCGCGCATGGCCGATCTCGCGCGCTGGGTCGAAGCCTGCGAGCCCTCGCTGTTCGCGCCCGGCGTGTTCAAGACGCTCTATTCGGGCAACCGCGACGGCGCGGCGCGCGACGCGATCGAGTGCGATGCCTTCATCGCCAGCGTGCTCGACCTCGCGTGCCAGGAGGGGACGTGGGTTGGCTCAGCCACGCAGCTCCATCGCGAGATGCCGCCGGTTGTCGGGGGGCCCGGCAATGCGCGCGCACTCTCCAGCCGGCTGCGCCAAGGCGCGGCCTTCCTGCGGCGCTGCGGCATCGAGGTTCACTTCGGCCGGACGGGCAGCAGTGGCAAGCGGTTCATCCACCTGCGGGTCGTACCCCACAGCCTTGCTGCCGCAATCATGGCCGCTGCCGCAAAGCCGGATCAGGAGGACGCGGTTGCGTCAGGGCCAAGTGCTTGAGGTGAAAAGGAAATGACGCTGTGACGCAACGGACGCAAGTTTTCAGGGTTCGAAGAGAGAATCAGCAGGACTCGCTTGATCAGGGCTCTCATGATTCCCGAGGTCGCATTCACACATCATGTTGCCCTTCCCGCGCTTCGCGCAGGGAGGGCAACAATGCGCCTTGATCCAGGGAATCAGCGCCAAGGTCAGCGTAAAGATCAGCGCCCAGATCAGCGCCCAGACATCGTCGCGGTCGATGCGGTGCGAACTGGCGGACCATGGCTTGGCCGTCGAGGATCGGCTCCGCCTCGGCGGTGTCGCATCGCGACGCCTGAGGCCCGCAATCCGCTTGCTGCCGCCGAGTCTCGTCGGCCACATTGTCGACCATGCGCGCTCTGATTTGCAGTCACTGGGGCAAGGTCGACGAGCTCGAGCTCGGCGATGCACCGATGCCCGTCCCCGGGGCCGACGAGGTCCTGATCAAGGTCGCGGCGACTGCGGTCAACTACGCCGATTCGATCATGGTTGCCGGGCGCTACCAGACCAAGCCCGAGCTGCCGTTCAGCCCGGGGCTGGAGACCGCCGGCACGGTGACGGCGTGCGGCAAGGACGTGAAGGGCCTGGCGCCCGGCGACAAGGTGATGGCGATTCTGGCCTACGGCGGCCTGGCGGAATACGCCGTCGCCCCGGCAGCGGAGACCTGGCGCCTGCCCGCCGGCATGAGCTTCGTCGAGGCGGGTGCGTTCCCTATCGCCTACATCTCGAGCGACGTCGCCATCCGCTGGCAGGGACGCCTCGAGCCCGGCGAGACCATGCTGGTGCTGGGCGCGGCCGGTGGCGTCGGCCTGACCGCCGTCGAGATCGGCAAGGCGATGGGCGCGCGCGTCATCGCCGCTGCGAGCACGCCGGAGAAGCTCGCTGTCGCCAAGGAGCACGGCGCCGACGAGACCATCGACTATTCCAAGGAGAAGCTCACCGAACGCGTCATGGCGCTGACCAACGGCAAAGGCGCCGATGTCTGCTTCGATCCGGTCGGCGGCCCCTTGTTCGATGCGGCGCTGTCGTCGCTCGGCTGGGGCGGGCGCATCCTGCTGGTCGGCTTCGTCGGCGGTGTGCCGCAGATTCCGGCCAACCGGCTGCTGGTCAAGCATCGCTCTGCCATGGGATCGTCGCTGCGCTATTTCCGCTGGAATGCGCCGGACAAGCTCAAGCGCTCGGTCGACGAGCTGTTCCGCTGGTATGGCGAGGGCAAGCTCGAGCCCTGCATCACCCATCGCCTGCCGCTCGAACGCACGGTCGAAGCCCTGCACCTGCTGACCGAGCGCCGGGCGCACGGCAAGATCGTGATCGAGCTGGAGGCTGCCTGATGGAAGTTCGCCTCACCCGGCATGGCCGGCACATCGCCATCGTGACCATCGACAACCAGCCGCGCCTCAACGCGATGACGCGTGCGATGCTGGCCGAGCTGGGCCGCCTGTGGGACGAGCTCGAGCGCGACGATTGCCGTTGCATCATCCTCACGGGTGCGGGCGAACGGGCGTTCACGGTCGGCGCCGATGTCAGCGGCGATCTTTCCGCCGGGCCGGAGATGGCGAAGACCGTCAGCCACGCGCTGCTCAAGAACGATTCCTATCCCAAGCCGATCATCGCCGCTGTGAACGGCGACTGCATCGGCGGGGGCATCGAGCTGATGCTGGCGACCGACATCCGCGCCGCCACGCCGAAGGCGCGCTTCGGCCTGACCGAGGTGAAGTGGTCGATCTATCCGTTCGGCGGCTCGACCATCAAGCTGATGCAGCAGATCGGCTACGTCCACGCCATGGACCTGCTGCTGACGGCACGGCTGATCGACGCCGAGCGGGCGGCCGGCCTCGGGCTGGTCAACCGCGTGGTGCCGGCCAGCGACCTGATGACCTGGGCGCTCGCCACCGCCGAGATGATCTCGGCCAACAGCCCTTCCGCGGTGCAGGCGGTGAAGCGCCAGGTGAGCGCCACCATCGCCGACCATGCGAAGACGCGCGAGACGCTGGAGCAGGAACTCGGCGACGCCGTGCGCGCCAGCCCGGACTTCGCCGAGGGCGTCGCGGCATTCCGCGAGAAGCGCCAGCCGCGCTACTAGCATGATCGGTTCGAGTGGAAACCTCACCCTGAGAGCCCGTGATCTCTTCTCTCGGTGCAATCAAAGTCACACGTGCTCGAAACGAAAGATCCCTCGACAGGCGCGGGATGACAAGAAGGGTGTCATCCCGCGCCTGTCGAGGGATCTTTCCTTCAAGGACGTGTGGGAACGATGACGCGACCGAGCAGCCGGACGCTGGGCGATCTGGTCGACGAGCTTGCGGCCAACACGCCGACAGCTCCCGCCGTCGTGCTCGGCGACGAGCGTCTCGATTACGGCGCCTTGAAGCGGCGGGTCGACGACTTTGCACGGGCGTTGATGGCGAGCGGTGTGCGCCATGGCGATCGCGTGGCGCTCGTCGTCTCCAACCGCATGGAGTGGATCGTGGCGGCGTTGGGCTGCGCCAAGATCGGCGCGATCACGGCCGCCATCAGCACCTTCTCGACGCCGCGCGAGCTCGCCTGGTCGCTGGAGCATAGCGGCGCCTCGACGCTGATCATGCTGCCGGCGTTTCGCGGACGACGCTTTCTCGAGCCGCTCGAGCAGTCCGGGGTGCTGCGTGGCGCTCAACTGCGCACCGTCGTCGTGCTGGACGGCTCGGCGCCAGCCGGTGCCCTTGCGTGGCCCCAGTTCCTGGCGCGCGCGAGCGCGATCGATGCGGGACAATTGGCGGCGGCGCAGGCGGCCGTGGCGGCGAGCGACCTTTGCTACATCCTCTACACGTCAGGCTCGACGGCGGCGCCCAAGGGCGTGACCCTCGCGCACGGACCGCTGATCGACAACGGCTTCGAGATCGGCGAGCGCATGCATCTCACCAGCGCCGACCGCGTATGGCTCGCCGTGCCCCTGTTCTGGTCGTTCGGCTCGGCCAATGCCTTGCCGGCGATCATGACCCACGGCGGCTGCGTGGTGCTGCAGGAAAGCTTCGAGGCAGGCGAGACGCTGGCCCTGATCGAGCGCGAGCGCTGCAGCGTCTATTACGGCATGGTCAACATGGCGCGCGCCCTGCTGGAGCATCCGAGCCACCCAGGCCGGCGGCTCGGCGCCATGCGCACCGGGCTTACTATCGGTCCGCCCGAGGACATCGCGCTCACGATGCGTGCGCTCGGCGCCGACGAGCTGTGCAACGTCTATGGCTCGACCGAGACCTACGGCAACTGCGCCGTCACCGACGCCGCGGAGCCGCGGCAATTGCGCCTAGAGCGCCAGGGCCTGCCCCTGCCGGGCATGACGATCCGAGCCGTCGATCCGGTGACGCGGCAGGTATTGCCCCAGGGCGAGGTCGGCGAGCTGGCGGTGTCCGGCCGCATCACGCCGGGCTACTACCGGGCGCCCGAGGCCAACGCCGAGGCCTTCGATAGTGATGGCTTCTTCCTCACGGGTGATCTCGGCTCGATCGAGGCCGACGGGCGCGTCCGCTTTCGCGGTCGGCTGAAGGAGATGATCAAGACCGGCGGCGTCAATGTGGCGCCGCTCGAGGTCGAGCACGTGCTGATGCAGCATCCCGACGTCGTGCAGGCCTATGTGGTGGGGGTGCCGGACAAGGTGAAAGGCGAAGCGGTGGCGGCCGCGGTGGAGCTGCGTGCCGGCGCCGCTGGCGACACGGCGCCGCTGCTCGCGTTCTGTCGCGAGCGGCTGGCGAGCTACAAGGTGCCGACGCGGCTCGTCGTGCGCGACGCATCGGAGTTTCCGCGCACGGCGACCGGCAAGATCCATAAGCCGGGCCTGCGACAGGAGCTGTCGCCGTGATTGTGCTCGACCATGTCGAGGGTCTAAGTCTCCCCGTCGGACACCGATCGGCTGAGGGCGGCATGACGCGAGATGGGACGGAACAGGCTTCGCTGCGGATCGTGCGACCGGCCGGCACGCTCCGGGGCCAGGTCGTCGACACGCTGCGCTCGGCCATCGTCGAGGGCCGGTTTCGCTCAGGCGAGCGCCTGGTCGAACGGCGGGTCTGCGAGCTGCTGGGCGTCAGCCGGACCCTGGTGCGCGAAGCCCTGCGGCAGCTCGAGGCCGAGGGCCTTGTCGAGAATGCACCCTATCGCGGTCCGTCGGTCGCCACCGTGACGGCGGAGCAGGTGCAGCAGATCTACGAAATGCGCGGCGCGCTCGAAGGGCTGGCGGCCAGGCTCTTCGTCCTGCGCGCCAGCGACGAGGAGGTGGCGGCTCTCGCCGAGTCGGTGGAGGCCGTCGCCGAGTGCTATCGGCAGGATGACGACACGGGGCAGCGCGCGGCCGTCGAACGTTTCTATGACCTGCTGCTGCGCGGCGCCCGCAACGACATGCTGACCAGCGCCGTGGCGCTGCATCGCGCGCGCCTGACCTGGCTGCGCGCGATCTCCCTGTCGCGGCGCGAGCGGCGGGGGACGAGCCTGGAGGAAAAGCAGGGCATCGTCCGCGCCATCGCAGCCCGCGACGCCGCCAAGGCCCGCGCCCTCGCCGAAGAGCACGTCGAGCACGCCCTCGCCGGCGTCCTCGAGGTGCTCGCCGCCGAGCAGGCAGGCGAGGAGCAGCGGCGTGCCACGGGCTAACGATGCGGGGTGGACGATTCTCCAGACTCTCCCCGTCATCGGGGGAGGTGCCCCGTCATACGGGGCGGAAGGGGAAGGCCTCAGAGATCCATGAGAATCCGACGTCGGAGCTTCAGGAAGCTCGTTTGATGCTTTCCCCCTCCGGCCCTTCGGGCAACCTCCCCCGATGACGGGGGAGGGGCTGGAGAAGTGTGCAGTCCTCAGCAGTGAAGCTGGGGAGCAGAATGAGACGCTGATTCCCGCTATTGCCCGCTGATTGTATGATGGTATACCAGAAGCCGGATCGAGGCAGTTTTGTTGATTCCGTGATGCGGCGAGTAGCCCAAGAAATGACGCCTGCAAGGGACCGGCCGGCGCGACCCCAGGCTGTCGCCGAGCCCGCCGATCACTTCGTCGAGTTCATCGGCGTCAGCAAGAGCTATGACGGCGACGGCCTCGCCGTCGCCGATCTCGATCTCGCCATCGCCAAGGGCGAGTTCGTCACCTTCCTGGGGCCGTCGGGTTCGGGCAAGACCACGTCGCTGATGATGCTCGCGGGTTTCGAGGCGCCGACCGCCGGCGACATAAGGCTCGCCGGCCGCTCGGTCAGCCGTATCCCGCCGCACCGCCGCAACATCGGCATGGTGTTCCAGAACTACGCCCTGTTCCCCAACATGACGGTTGCCGAGAACATCGCCTTCCCGCTGTCGGTGCGCGGCGTGTCGCGCGAGGAGCGGACACGGCGGGTCGACAGGGCGCTGGCATTGGTGCGGCTGACCGGCTTCGGCCATCGCCGGCCGACCGAGCTGTCGGGCGGCCAGCAGCAGCGCGTCGCCGTCGCCCGCGCCGTCGTGTTCGATCCCGACCTCGTGCTGATGGACGAGCCTCTGGGGGCGCTCGACAAGCAGCTGCGTGAGCAGCTCCAGCTCGAGATCAAGAACATCCACGCCAATCTCGGCGTCACCATCGTCTACGTGACCCATGACCAGTCCGAGGCATTGACGCTGTCCGATCGCATCGCCGTGTTCAAGGACGGCAGCATCTGCCAGATCGGCCGGCCGGTCGACATCTACGAACGGCCGGCGACATCGTTCGTCGCCCAGTTCATCGGCGAGAGCAACCGGCTCGACGGCCAGGTCGCTGCTCGCGAGGGCGATCGCTGCGATGTCCGTATCGACGGCGTCGGCATCGTCAAGGCCGTGCCGGTGGCGTGTGGAGCGACGGACTCGCCCACGACACTGTCGGTGCGGCCCGAGCATATCGTCATCGATCCGGCCGACGGCCCGTGGGACAACATCGTATCGGCCAGGCTCGACAGCCTGATCTATCACGGCGATCATGCGCGGGCGCAGTTCCGGCTCGCCGGCGGTCAGCCGTTCACCGTCAAGATCTCCAATCCGCGCCATGCCGGCGCCTTCGCTGTGGGAGTCGACGTGCGCCTTGCATGGCACGCGGCCGATTGCCGGGCGCTCGATCCGTTGCCTTAGGGAGGAACCACATGTCCATGCTCAAGCTCGGCGCCGTTGCCGTGCTGTTGTCGATGGCGGCAGCCAGTGTCCAGGCGCGCGATCTCACCGTCACCGCCTGGGGCGGGTCCTCGCAGGCGGCGCAGAAGAAGATCTACTACGAAGCCTTCATGACCAAGACAGGCGCGAAGCTCCTCGAGGATTCGTGGTCGGGCGGCATCGGTGTCCTGCGCACCAAGGTGAAGGGCGGCAACGCCAACTGGGACGTCGTCCAGGTCGAGGCCGACGAGGCGATCCTGGGCTGCGACGAGGGCCTGTTCGAGAAGCTCGACTGGGCGGCGCTGGGCGGCAAGAACGCCTTCATCAAGGGCGCCTCGACGGATTGCGCGGTCGGCTCGGTGGTATGGACCACCGGGCTGATCTACGACGGCAGCCGCTTCAAGGATGGGCCGCAGAGCTGGGCCGATTTCTGGAACGTCACCAAGTTCCCGGGCAAGCGCACCATGCGCAAGGGGCCGAAATACACGCTGGAATCGGCGCTGATGGCCGACGGCGTGGCCCAGGCCGATGTCTACAAGGTGCTGCGCACGCCGGCCGGCATCGATCGCGCCTTCAAGAAGCTGGACGAGCTCAAGCCCAACATCGTGTGGTGGACGGCGGGGTCGCAGCCGCCGCAGCTTCTCGCGTCGGGCGAGGTCGTGATGGCCGATGCGTACTTCAGCCGCGCGCTCGCCGCCAACAAGGCCGATAACCGCAACTTCAAGGTCGTGTGGCCGGGCAGCGTCTACGCCATCGACTTCTGGGTCATCCTGAAGGGCAGCCCGAACAAGGCCGAGGCCATGCAGCTCGTCACCTTCATGACGCGACCGGAGAACCAGAAGCAGTTCCCGCCGCTCGCGCTGCAGGGCATCACCAACATCGAAGCCGCCAAGCAGGTCGACCCGGCGGTGCTGCCCTCGATTCCCACGTCGGCCGAGAACATGAAAGTCGCTCTGCCGCTCGATGTCGAGTTCTGGGTCGACAACATCGACCAGCTCACGCAGCGCTTCAACGCCTGGGCAAGCCGCTAGTCGGCGACGGCGCCATGCAGCCGCAGGCCTCCCTGGCGCTGAAGGCGAGCCTGCGCCGCGTCGAGCGGCGACAGTCGCTCCTCGCCTTCGCGCTGGTGATGCCGCTGCTGCTGTTCCTGCTGGTCAATTTCGTGCTGCCGATCGGCCTGATGCTCTATCGCAGCATCGACGATCCGGAGGTGCGTACCGCGCTGCCGCACACCGCCGCGGCGCTCGATGCCTGGGATGGCCGAGGCCAGCCGCCGGCGGTGATCGCCACGCTGCTGGTCGACGAGCTCGGCAAGGCAAATGACAGCGGCGATCTCAGCCGGGCGGCCAACCGCGTGAACTACGACATCAACGGCCTGCGCTCGCTGGTGATGAAGACCGCACGCAACCTGCCGACGCCGGCGGACGGCGAGCCCGCGCAGGCGCTCGCCGCACTCGATGCGCGCTGGGGCGAGCCCGAGACCTGGGCCGCGCTGAAGCGCGCCACCGGACCGACGACGAGCTTCTATCTGCTGGGCGCGCTCGATCTCAAGCGCACGGCGACCGGCGAGATCCAGGCGATGGACGCCGAGCGCGCGATCTTCCTCAAGGTCGTGGCGCGGACCTTGTGGATCGGCTTCTGGGTCACCGTGTTCTGCCTGCTGCTCGGCTATCCGGTCGCCTATCTGCTGGCAACGGCGCCGACCAGCGTCGCCAACCTGCTGATGATCCTGGTCCTGCTGCCGTTCTGGACGTCGCTGCTGGTGCGCACGACGGCGTGGGTCGTGCTGCTGCAGAAGGACGGGCCGGTCAACGGCCTGCTGCAATGGCTCGGCCTGATCGACCAACCGCTGCGGCTGATCTTCAACCGCGTCGGCGTCTATGTCGCCATCACGCACGTGCTGCTGCCGTTCATGATCCTGCCGCTCTACAGCGTGATGAAGGGCATCCCGTCCACCACCCTGCGTGCCGCGGTGTCGCTCGGCGCGCATCCCTTCGTGGCCTTCGCGCGGGTCTACCTGCCGCAGACCTTGCCTGGGATCACCGCGGGCACCTTGCTCGTGTTCATTTCGGCTATCGGCTACTACGTCACCCCAGCCTTGATCGGCGGCGCCGACGATCAGATGCTGAGCTACTTCATCGCGTTCTACACGAACGAGACGACGAACTGGGGAATGGCCGCCGCGCTGGGAGGCGTGTTGCTGGTGATCACCGCGCTGCTCTATGCCGTCTTCAGCCGACTGGCCGGCCAGGCCGGTCCGCGATGGGCGTGAGATGAGCGCGCCGTACCGGACCCGCGGCGAGATCGTCTGGCAGGTCGCCTTCAGGATCTTCTGCGGCCTGGTGTTCGTCTTCCTCGTCCTGCCCATTGCCGCTGTCGTGCCGCTCTCGTTCAATTCGGGGCAATTCCTGACCTTCCCCATGCCTGGCCTGTCGCTGCGCTGGTACTCCGAGTTCTTCGCCTCGGAGAAGTGGCTGGCCGCCGTCTACAACAGCATCGGTGTCGGCTTGGCGACGATGCTGCTGGCGACGGCGCTGGGCACCCTGGCGGCGCTCGGCCTCGCCCGCCTGAAGCCGCGGTCGCGCGCCGCGATCGGGGCGCTCGTGCTGGCGCCCCTGATCGTGCCCGTCGTCATCACCGGCGTCGGCGTCTACTTCCTCTACGCGCCGCTCCGGCTCACCAACACCTATCTCGGTCTGGTGCTCGCCCATACCGTGCTGGCGATCCCGTTCGTCGTGCTCACCGTGTCGGCCAGCCTCGCCAATTTCGACGTCAATCTGTGGCGCGCCGCCTCCAATCTCGGCGCGCCGCCGGTCACGGCCTTTCGCCGCGTCGTCTTGCCGGTGATCCTGCCCGGCGTGGTCTCGGGCGCGATCTTCGCCTTTGCGACCTCGTTCGACGAGATCGTCATGGGATTGTTCCTCGCCGGTCCGACGCAGCGCACCCTGCCGATCCAGATGTTCAACGGCGTGCGCGAGGAGATCAGCCCGACCATCACCGCGGCGGCGACGTTGCTGGTGGCGCTCTCGATCGCGCTCCTGGTGACCATCGAGATGCTGCGCCGCCGCACCGACCGATTCATGCAGAAAGCCCGAGCCACCTGATCAAGTCCGAGGGAGAACCATCATGACCTTCATGCCCAATTCACCGGAAGCGCGCGACATCGCCTCCTACATCCATCCGCAGACCAACCCGCGCACGCACCAGGAAACCGGGCCCAGCATCATCGCCAAGGGCGAGGGCATCTGGGTCGAGGATAGCGAAGGCAAGCGCGCGCTCGATGCCTCGGCCGGCCTGTGGTGCGCCTCGCTGGGCTTTGCCGCCAACGAGCGCCTGGCCCGCGTCGCCTACGACCAGATGCGGCGGCTGGGCTACTACCAGACCTATCGCAGCGTCTCGAACGATTCGACGATCGACCTCGCCGAGAAGCTCCTGAAGCTGGCGCCCGTGCCGATGTCCAAGGTGCTGCTGCAATGCTCGGGCTCCGAGGCCAACGATACGGCGATCAAGCTGATCTGGTACTACCACCACGCCATCGGCAAGCCCGACAAGAGGAAGATCATCGGCCGCTTCCAGGGCTATCACGGCAACACGGTCGCTGCGGCGAGCCTGTCCGGCAAGCCCGACATGCACGCGAGCTTCGGCATCCCGCTGCCGATGATGCGCCACACCGAGTTCCCGCACTTCTATCGGTATCACCTCGACGGCGAGAGCGAGGAAGCGTTTGCCACCCGCATGGCCGACGCGCTGGACAAGCTGATCATCGAGGAGGGACCGGAGACGGTCGCCGCCTTCTTCGCCGAGCCGGTGATGGGGGCGGGCGGGGCAATCGTTCCGCCGCGCACCTATTTCCAGAAGATCCAGGCGGTGCTCAAGAAGCACGAGGTGCTGTTCATCGCCGACGAGGTGATCTGCGGCTTCGGTCGCACCGGCAACTGGTGGGGCAGCCAGACCTTCGACCTCGCGCCCGATATGCTGTCCTGTGCCAAGGCCTTGTCGGCGGCCTTCCAGCCGGTGTCGGCGCTGCTGGTCAACGAGAAGATCTACCAGGCGATGCTGGTCGCCAGCGACAAGCTCGGCAATTTCGCCCATGGCTACACCTACTCGGGCCATCCGGTGGCCACGGCCGTCGCCCTCGAGGCGCTCAAGATCTACGAGGAGACCGACATCGTAGGCCACGTGCGGGATGTCAGCCCCGATCTCCTCGCCGGCCTGCGCAAGCTCGCCGACCATCCGCTCGTCGGCCATGTGAACGGCGTCGGCCTGATCGCCGGCATCGAGCTGGTCGCCGACAAGGCGACGCGCCGGCTGTTCCCGGCCGAGACGCAGATCGGTGCGGTGGCCGACCGCATGGCCAAGAAGCACGGCCTCATCCTGCGCGTCATCGGCAACCGGTTGGCGCTGTCGCCGCCGCTGATCATCACGCGCGACGAGGTCGGCGAGCTGCTGCAGCGTCTCGGCCGCACCCTGGACGACACGGCGGCCGAGGTCCAAAGGTTGGCCGCCTGAGGAGATGCTTCATCTCGCTTTCGACATCGGCGGCACGTTCACCGACTTCGTGCTGCACGATGATGCGGCCGAGCGTGCCTGGTTCCTCAAGGTGCCGAGCACGCCGCGCTCGCCCGAGGATGCCGTGCTGGCCGGCATCGATGCCATCCTGCGCCAGGCCGGCCGAACGCTCGCCGACGTCGAGACCGTCCTGCACGCCACGACGGTGGCGACCAACGCCATCATCGAGCGCAAGGGCGCGCATGTCGGCCTGATCACGACCGAGGGCTTCCGCGACATCGTCATCATCGGCCGGCAGAAGCGCTACGAGACCTACGATCTCTACATCGACAAGCCGGCGCCCCTGCTGCGGCGCCGGCACATCTACGAGGTGCGAGAGCGCACCTCCTATTCGGGCGAGGTGCTGACCCCGATCGACGCCGCATCGATCGATGCCGCCATCGACGCCATGGGCGCCGCCGGTCACGATGCCGTGGCGATCTCGCTGCTGCATTCCTACGCCAACCCGGAGCACGAGCGCGCGATCCGCGACCGCATCCTGGCGCGCGTGCCGCAGATGTCCGTGTCGCTGTCGTCCGAGGTGTCACCAAAATTCCGCGAGTACGAGCGTACCAACACGACCTTGGTCAACGCCTATATCAGACCGCTGGTGGGCCGCTATGTGGAGCGCCTGCAGGGCGCGTTGGCGCAGCGCGGCTACCAGCGCGATCTTCTGATCATGCAATCGTCCGGCGGGCTGGTGACGCCCGATCTGGCGCGCAGCTATCCGATCCGCATCGTCGAATCCGGTCCGGCCGCCGGCGTCCTGATGTGTGCCGGCGTCGGGCGCCAGGAAGGTTTCGACCAGGTCTTGACCTTCGACATGGGGGGCACGACGGCCAAGCTGGGCGCGGTCGACGATGGCCAGCCGGCCATCGCGCCCAGCTTCGAGGTCGACCTGGTGCGTTCCAGGAAGGGCAGCGGCCTGCCGATCAGTGCGCCGGCCATCGAGCTCATCGAGATCGGCGCCGGGGGCGGAAGCATCGTGCGTGCCGAGGCGGGCATGATCATCGTCGGCCCGCAGAGCGCCGGATCGGAGCCCGGTCCTGCCTGCTATGGCCGCGGCGGCACCGCGGCGACCGTGACCGACGCCAACGTCGTGCTGGGCTATATCGATCCGGGCTACTTCAACGGCGGTGCGATGCCGCTCGACGGCGCTGCGGCCAAGCGCGCGATTGCGCAGGCGCTGGCCGAGCCGCTCGGCATCGGGATCGGCGAGGCCGCCTGGGGCGCCCATCTCATTGCCACCAAGAACATGGAGCACGCCATGCGTCTGGTCTCGGTCGAGCAGGGTCGCGATCCGCGAAAATGCGTGCTGGTGGCGTTCGGCGGGGCGGGGCCGTTGCACGCGGCGCGCCTCGCCCATCAGATCGGCATCCCGACGGTGATCGTGCCGCTTGGCGCCGGCGTGGGCTCGGCGGTCGGCCTGCTGCAGGCCGATCGCCGGTTCGACGTCTCGGTCACCCGCATCCTGCGCCTCGACGCGGCGGGGGATGCGGCGATTGCCGCGACCTATGCCGGCCTGCACGAACAGGCCGAACGCGAGCTGCGCCAGCTCGGCAGCGGCAGCATCCGCTGGTCGCGCTACGCCTACATGCGCTACGCCGGACAGGGCTTCGAGATCCAGGTCGACCTGCCCGACGGCGAGATCGGCGCCGGCTATGCCGGGCGTGCGGCCGACGCCTTCCATGCCGCGTACGCCCGCAAGCATCGGTGGTCGGAGACGACAGCCGCGGTCGAAGGCGTCGACTGGACCCTCGTGGCGACCGTGCCGACCAGGCGACGCGGCACGCTGGGATTGGCAGGCGCCACGAGCGGAGGTGGGCGGCGGTCGGTGCGACAGGCGTGGTTCCCCGAAGCGGGCGGATACGTCGCGACCCAGGTGGTCGATCGCCAGGCCTTGGCTGATTGCGGTAGCATCCGCGGGCCGGCCATCATCGAGGACCCGGATTGCACCGCCGTCGTGCTGCCGGGCCAGACGGTGCGGATCAGCCCGGCCGGCAATCTGCGGATCGAGCTCGCATCGGAAGGAGATCGTTCATGACCGAAGTCGATCCCATCACGTTGACGGTGATCTGGAACGCCTTGATGTCGATCGCCGAGGAGCTGGGCGTCACCTTGCGCCACACCGCCTTCTCCGAGGGCGTGCGCGAGGGTGATGATTTCTCGACGGCGATCTTCGATCGCAATGCCCGGCTGGTCGCCCAGGGCAATTTCAGCCCAGGCCATCTCGGCTCGATGCCGGCCGTCGCGCGGCACGCGCTGGAATATTTTCCACCCGAGACGCTGCGGCCCGGCGATTCGATCCTGCTGAACGATTCCTTTCTCGGGTCGGGACATTTCCCCGACACGTTCCAGGTCATGCCCGTCTTCGTCGGCGGCGAGCTGATCGGCCTCGTCGCCTGCTCGGCGCACCAGGTCGACATGGGCGGCGCGGCGCCGGGCTCGCAGAAGGTGCATGGCGTCACGGAGGCCTTCCAGGAAGGGCTGCGAATCCTGCCCGTCCGCTTCGTGCGCGAGGGCGAGATCCAGGAGGACATCCTGCGCCTGATCCTCGGCAACGTGCGGATGCCCGACAAGGTGCGCGGCGACCTGCTGGCGCAGCACACCGCCAACTGCACGGCGGCGGCACGGTTGGAGCAGCTCTTCCGCGAGCACGGCGCGGCCTCGATCGAGCAGGCTTACGACGTCTTCCTCGACCGTTCGGAGGAGACCATGCGCCGGGCTCTGGCGAAGGTGCCGCCGGGAAAATACTCGTTCGAGGATCATCTCGACGATTACGGGCCGGGCACCGAGCCGATCCGCATCGCCGTCGACGTGACGTTCGACGGGCAGGGCGAGGTCGAGGTCGACTTCTCGCGCTCGTCCGATGCGGTGCCGGCGGCCATCAACTCGTACATCAACTACACGCGCGCCTATGCGATCTTCGCGATCAAGGTGTTCTGCGATGCGCTGCAGCCGCAGAACGAAGGCAACATGCGGCCGATCAAGGTGACGGCGCGCGAGGGCTCGTTCTTCAATCCGCGCTTCCCCGCGCCGTCGGGCGGCCGCGCCGCGGTGCAGGTCCGCATCTTCGACGCGATCAACGGAGCGATCGCGCAAGCGCTGCCGGATCGCGCGATGGGCGCCTTCTCGCACTGGTGCAATCCCAACATCGGCGGCATCGACGATCGCACGGGCCGTGCCTTCGTCATGTACGATGTCGGCCTGGCGGGCTATGGCGGGCGCGCCGGTCGCGACGGCGCCGAAGCGCTGAGCCCGGTGATGAACTGCTCCAACATCCCGGTCGAGGTGCACGAGACCAACAATCCCGTGCTCGTGCATCGCCTCGAGCTGCTGGCCGACACCGGCGGCGCCGGCCAGTGGCGCGGCGGCTGCGGCCTGCGCAAGGATGTCGAGCTGCTCAATTCGACCGCGACCTTGTCGCTGCTCGGCGACCGCCATCGCTTCGCGCCCTACGGGCTCGCCGGCGGCGAGCCCGGCAGCAAGGCGGAGACCATCCTCAATCCGCAACGCAACGCCGAGCCCCTGGGCTCGAAGGACGTGCGCGAGATCCGCAAGGGCGACGTCGTGAGCTACCGGCTGTCCGGCGCCGGCGGCTACGGTCCGCCGTCCGAGCGCGTGCCGCAGGCGATCGCCGAGGACATCGCCGACGGCTACGTCACCCCGGGCTTCGCCGAAGCCAAGTACGGCTATCGGCGGTAGCGCGGCACCAGCGGCCCGGATTCCTCCCCCGTAATGGGGCAGGAACATGACATGAGCTCACGTACCGTCGCCGAGATCGGCGCCGATGATGAATCGTTTCGTCATCTGCCCCAGCCGCAACCTTAGATCCGGTTCGGTGGCCGCCATCAGGCTGTTGTTGACCGACATGGTGGTGGTGGCGCTGTCGAAATCGGCGGTGGCCTTGCTGATCTTGAAGAACAGGACGCTTGTCACCGATGCGTCGACGTTCAGCCGCGCGATGGCATAGCGGATAGCCGTGTCCGTCGGAGAGCTGCTGACGGCGGCGAAGTGCATCTCGCGCACCTCGAAGCGCTTGGCTTCGCTTTCGAACAGCTGGATCCAGGGCTTGCCCTCGTCGATCGACTGCAGGTTCTGCAGCGCCGCCAGGATGATCGGCCCGACCGCCGCGCCGCCGAAGGCGACGGTAAGGAACGGGATGATCGCCTTGTGCACCTCGAGCCCGGTCTTCCTGAAGCTCGACTTGACCAGGGCGGTGCCCGCAGTGGCGAAGCCGAGGCTGCTCAGGCTTGAGGTATAGGCCGCGAGCCAGTCATCCTCGTCGCCGCCAGTCTTCTTGGCAGCCTGCGCGGCGACCCGGCTGGCAAACAGCATCGACAGCGACACGCCGGCCCGCACCTCGACGTCGGGCACGTTCGAGAAGTCGATCAGCGTCGGGCCGGAGACCACGCCCTTCGGCAACTTGTCGAGATCGAGCGGCGGGACATCGCTTGCTTCTGTCGCTTCCGCGACCGTCAATTCGCCGATCGCTGCGCTGTCGATGAACCTGCGTGGATTTATCGCCATCTCTTCCTCCGTGATGGAGCGACGGTCACGTCATGGGCTTGAAGGGAATCTTCCCGCTCAGCGTGCTTTCTGCCGCCGCGGCGCCTGCTGTCGTGCCGCCGGCGAGGTGGGCTCGCAGCGCTGCATGGCCGGGCTCGCCCGGCCGCACCGTCAGCAAGGCGTGGCCGATCGCACCGCCGTCGCCTTCGGCGCGCAGGTCGAGCACGATGGTGCCGTCGTCCTTGATCTCCGCCATGCCGATCGCCCCGTCGGGCGCTTCCGCCGCATCGGTTGCTTCGGCCGCTTCGGATACCGCGAAGCCGAACAGGCCCGACCGGGAATTCGCGAGCGGGTTCGCCTGCCAGAAAGTGAACAGGTTGCTCCAGTCGCCGGACATCGTCGCGTCGGCGACGAAGCGCGCGCCGCTTTCGGCGAAGGTCTCCTCCAACCCCGCGCTGCCGGCTTGCTGCTCGTAGGTCCCGAGGCGGGGAAAGTCGGCCGTTCGCGCCGTCACGAAGCCGCGGTCGCGCAGGATGGCGTGCCTGCCCGAATAGTCGAAGCCGTGCAGCGATTCGTGCACGGTCAGGTTGGTCGAGCCATGCCGTCCCGAGTCGCGGGTCGGCACGACACGCTGGCCGTCCAGGTCGATGGTGGCGATGACGACGCGCCGCTTGTCCTGGAAGTAGGTGCCGGGAACGGTGTCCCAGGTCGACCCGGGGGGCCAGCCGCGCGGTTGCACGCCACGCAGGCCCGTCTCGAAGTCGGTCACGCTCTCGCGGCAGGCGATGATGCGGATGCCCTTGCTTTCGAACCGGCTGAGCACCGAGTCGGGCAGCATGGCGGCTTCCCGCGCCACCGCTTCGATATCATCGCCGGTGCCCGAGCCTCCGTTGACGACCAGCCGGCGAGCACGCTCGACCGGATCGCCGGCGGCTTCGGCGATGACGGCGCCCGCCGCAGCCGCCACCCGGACGGTGGCGTTGCGTGCATCGGCCAGCGCCTCGATCTCGGCCAGGGTGAGGTTGTGGACATGGATCGCCTCGGCATCGGCAGCGAAGCTCTCGGCCTCGTCGGAGGCCACGGAAGCGGCAGCCGTGAAGGCCGTCGCCGCGCCGGTCGTCCAGCGCGGTCCGAAGCGATAGACCGCGTAGTACAGGATCTTGGCTTTGCCGGGCGCTTCGCCACTGCTGCGCATCGCGTCGTAGAAGACACGATGCGTGTCCTGCCAGCTGCGCGTGCGCACGACACAATAATGATCGTGGACGATCGAGGCGTCGCGGTAGCGGCCCTCGAAGGGACCGCCGATCAGCGACCACAGGATGCGGGGGATCGACGCGCCGTCGAGCTCGACTCCGGCCGGCACCGGCCAGGCCGTGCCGTTCGCTTGGGTGAAGGAGAGTGGCGCGAGAAGACGGACCAGCCGGCCGTCCCCCAGCAGCGCAATCTGGGGTGGCAGACCGGCAAAGGTGCCGAGGGCTTCGGTCACGGCGCCGAGCCGCGCCACGCCAGGCTCGGATCGCCAGTCGATGGAGGCGACGCGCAGGAGCGCCGAAGACCAGCCTCCGTCCTCCGTGGATGTCGTCACTGCCCCCTCCACCCAGCACCGTGCATACGCCGCAGCTCAACCAACGGATGCCGCAACGCCAGGAACGCACAGAACAATCACAATGCGTGCTAAGACAACATAGAAAGGCAGGTCTCGCAATCGAGCCGGCCGATCACGGGCGCATATCTGAACCAACGGATGCGTTGGTAGGACGCGACGGGCAAGACGCGAGGGATCAGTCGATGGTGTCCGCGGTCACGTCGAGGGGCTTCGCCACGACGTCCCCCGCCACCGGCACTACCTTGACGGCGGCACTGCTCACGCGAACCGGAAACGCGACGACGCCGCAGCCGCCGACCGAGGCGGTGGCGAACAGGACCAGGAATGCGAGAAGCGCACGCCTCATGATCTTCCTTCCAGGCTGGTGACTTGAGGAAACGCCGGAAGGGTCGTCGAAGTTCCGGACGGCGCTATCCGCCCGCTGCTTCCTTGAAGCGCCGCAGGGTGTCGATCTGGTCCTCGAACTTGGGCATGCGGTACATCGGATGGAGCATCACCATCTGCGCACCCAGCCGCTTCCAGCCCTGGACGGCGGCGGCCCACTGCTGGGTATCGGGCTCGTTGAAGCGTATCCAGGCCTCCAATCCGAAAGTGGCAGGATCGCGGCCGAACGCCTCGAGGTGCTCGCGCAGCTGAGCCAGCTTGGCCTCGCCCGCCGCATCGGGGGCGAGGATCGGCATCCAGCCGTCGCCGATGCGCGCACAGCGCTTTATCACGGCGTCCGACGAGCCGCCGAACCAGATCGGGATCGGGCGCTGCACCGGCACGGGGAGCTGGTTGACGTCGACCAGCTTGTGGAAGCGGCCTTCGAAGGTGACGAAATCCTCGGTCCACAGCTTGCGCATCACCGTGATCTGCTCGGCCTGGCGCGCGCCGCGCGTCTTCCAATCCTCGTTGAGCGCCTCGTACTCGACGTGGTTCCAGCCGACACCCACGCCCAGCCGGACCCGTCCGCCGCTCAGGATGTCGACCTGCGCCGCCTGCTTGGCGACCAGGCCGGTCTGGCGCTGCGGCAGGATCAGCACGCCGCTGCACAGCTGGATCTTCTTGGTGACGGCGGCGATGAAGGCCATCGTCGTGAAGGTTTCGTGAAACGGGTCGAACTCGCTGTAGGTCGGCTTCCAGTCGCCGCGCGGCGCGGCGCCGAAGACGTGATCGGCGACCTCGATGCAGTGGAAGCCCATGTCTTCCGCAGCCTGCGCCCAATCCCGGATCTTCGCCGGGTCGGAACCAATGTCACGGGTCGGGAAAAGCGCGTTGAGCAGCATCGAGGTCTCCTGGTGTACAGGCGACCCTACGATGTCCGGCGTCGACTTGCTAATCTTCGGGAACGAGCACCAGCCGGCCGAGGACATCCCGGCTCTCGCGCGCGCTCAAAGCCTGCGGCACGCCATCGAGCGCCACCGTTCGCGCCACGACGGGCTTCAGGGGCCCGTGCTCGTACAATACGAGGATGCGGCGGTGCGCGGCGTCGACGACCGCGCGATCGTGCCTGGTGCACGCCGACCAGTGCACGCCCAGCACGGCATAGATGTGGTCGAGCTGGTCGAAGCGCTCCTTGCTCGTGGGATGGACGAAGATCGGTGAGCTGGCGCGCCCGGTCGGACGAAAGGAACACGACGGACCAGGCGATATCGACCGCCTCCGACCGCCGGCGCAGCGGAATGCCGGATGCGATGTTCCGGATCTCCTCGGGGCCCATGCCGATGTCGATCCCCGCAGCGCCGGGATCCAACGGCCGTCCGACCGTCGTGCGTTCCGGGCGCTCGACGACGTCGGCGTAGGAAAGCGTCAACTCGTCGGTCAGGATCAGGGGCCGGTCGGGATGCCTGGCCGCGACGTCGGCCAGGTGGGCGTCCATGATCCTGGCGATCCAGCTTGGATAGCGGGGTTTCAACAGAGCCCGCCGTTCCTGGTAGGGGGCCAGTCGATCGGCGGGCGAAGCCATGTCCGGCATCGCGTCTGCTCCCTTGGCTGTCCGTTTTTCGATTCTACGTTGTTTTAGAAAATGTAGGCAGCAGGGAGTTTTGGCAAGGCGCTTCGCCGGCGGGGTGCTATACCGAGCGCGGTACAGTCTTCGGACCAGCCAGGGAGCGGGTGTTGGCAGCAGGGCAGACGCGTTCGAAGCCGAAGGAAAACCCTGCCGGACGGACCGTCGTCCGCTTGTCGAAGTCGCGGCCGGCGGCGTCGGCCAACCCGCGCAAGTCCGATCTCACCCGGCAACGCATCCTGCAGGCCGCTGCCCGTGTGTTCCGCGACCGGGGCTATTCCGGGACCCGGCTGACCGACATCGCCGAGGCCGCCGACATGAAGGCCGGCAGCCTCTACTACCACTTCGATTCTCGGGAGGCGCTGGTCGAGGAAGTGGTGCTGGAAGGCGTACGGCGGACCAAGGATGCCGTGCAGGGTCGGCTGCGCGAGCTGCCTGCCGACACGACCTTCCTGCGCAAGCTCGAAGTGATGATCGAGACGCACCTCACCTTCGTCCTCCTGCAAGGCGACATCGCTTCGGCAAGCATTCAGCTGATCTGGCAGATTCCCCTGGAAATCCGCGAACGAACACTCGCTGTCCAGCGCGCCTATGGGGCGACCTGGCGCCAGGTTCTCGAAGCGGCGCGCGACGCCGGGGAGATCCGGTCCGACGTCAATCTCTCGGCCATCCGAATGTCGATCCTGGGGGCCTTGAACTGGGCGGCTGACTGGTATCATCCGACGGGCGCGCCCCCCAAGCAGATCGCACGCGACATCGTCCTGTTGGTCCTGCACGGCCTCGCGGCTCGCTGAGCTTTTCGGTCATTGCCGGGAGCACGGCATCCTGTCCGCGCATGCATGCGCCGCGGGACGGCGCGCTTCCGGCAAGGCGAAGTCAAATCCGGATTTTATCGAATGGAAATTAGAATAATGTGAGACGCCACACCGCGCCCGGCCTCTCGGAGTCGGGTCGCTCTTTGTGCTTCAATCCCAGAAGACATCACACTAGACAGGAAGGAGTGACGAAGGAGGACAGCGATGGCGGGGCGGAACAGCAGTGACTACGCGGTGGTCTGGCCGCGCAGCGCCAAGGCGGTCGAGATCAAGCCGCTCGCCAAGCGGCTCGACACCATGGACGGCAAGACCGTGGCCTTCCTGTGGGACGATCTTTTCCGCGGCGACGAGATCTGGCCGATCCTCAAGCAGGAGCTGTCGGCGCGCTACACCGGCCTCTCCTTCGTCGATCACGACGCGTTCGGCTCGACCCATGGTGACGAGGAGCATCGCGTGCTGGCCGAGCTGCCGGGCAAGATCAAGTCGATGAAGATCGACGCGGTCGTGTCCGGCATGGGGTGTTGAGGAAGCTGCACGCCCGCCGTGTTGCGGGTCAGCGCGATTGCGGAACAGGCCGGCGTGCCGACCTCCTCGCTGTGCTGCGAGGGCTTTCTCGGCCAGGCCAAGACGACATCGGTGGGGCTGGGCTATCCCAACCTCGCGCTCGCCACCGTGCCGGGTCATGTCGACGTGCAGAGCGCCGATGAGCTTCGGAGCAACGTGGTCGGCACCACCGTCGAGCATGTGATCCGCAACCTGACGGGCGAGATCGCCACCGTGCAGACGGCCAAGGATCCCGAGCCCGGCGACATCGTGTTCGAAGGCAGCTTCGAGGAGGTCAACCGGCTGTTCCTCGAGAACGGCTGGAGCGACGGGCTGCCGATCGTGCCGCCGACCAAAGCCAAGATCGCCGAGTTCCTGGCCTTCACCGACCTGGCGCCCGACCACGCGATCGGCAAGCTGCTGCCCGACAACCGGCTGGCCACGGTGTGGAACGTCGCCGTCAACGGCGTGATGGCGGGCTGCCGGCCGGAATACATGCCGATCCTGGTGGCGCTCGCCGAGGCGATGGCCGATCCGCAGTACGGCGTCGAGCATTCCGGCAACACGCCGGGGGCCGAGACGCTGATCGTGCTGAACGGGCCGCTGATCAAGCAGCTCCACTTCAACTACGAGCAGGGCGCGCTGCGCGACGGCTTCCAGGCCAACACCTCGATCGGCCGGTTCTGGCGGCTTTACCTGCGCAACGTCGCGGGCTTCCTGCTGCACCAGAACGACAAGGGCACGTTCGGCAACACCTGGCGCGTGGTGCTGGCCGAGAACGAGGACAGCCTGGCGAAGATGAAGTGGCCGACGGTCGCGGCCGACATGGGTGCGCCGGCCGGCGAAAGTGCCGTCACGATCTCGCGCTTTACCGGCGGCAACGTCATCGTCTCGGTGTTCGGCGACAGCGCGGAGAAGCTGCTGCCCTATCTCGGCAACGCGCTGGTGACGCACACGAGCTGGGAGCTGGTGTTCACCGTCGGCATGGCGACCGGCACCTATCGGCCATTGCTGGTGCTGAGCCCGCTGATTGCCGAGACCATCGCCAAGACGATGACCAAGGCCGATGTCCAGGCCTGGTTGTTCGAGCATGCGCGCATGCCGGCGCATCTGTTCGAGAAGTACCTGTGGGGCTGGACCAACCTCGTGCCGGGCAAGCGCTCGCTGAACGACTGGGTGCGGCTCGGCAAGCTGCCGCGCGTCTTCGCCGGCAACGATCCCAATCGGCTGGTGCCGGTCGTGACCAGGCCGGAGCATGTCATGATCGCCGTGTCCGGCGATCCGCTGCGCTCGAACTGCTATCTCTTCGTGCACAACGGCATGCTGGGCTTCCCGACCACCAAGACCGTGAAGCTGCCGCAGGGCTGGCGCGCCAAGCTGCGCGACGCCGAGGGATGAGCGAAGGAACATGAGCGAGGGCGCGAGCCTGTGGGTCGTGGTGCCCGCGGGCCAGCAGGCGGGGGGCGGCTGGATCGACGACACGCTGAGGCAGCGCGCGCTCGAGCAGGGGCTTCTGGCCAAGGTGCCGCTCGCCGCCGACTTCCCGCGCCAGCGCATCGAGGTCGTGCGCGGCCCGCGCGCCGAGGAGCGCCTGCAGGAGCTGTTCCTGCGCCGTGGCTGGAGCGACGGCCTGCCGCTCGTGCCGCCGACGGTGGCGCGGGTGAAGGCCGCTCTCGCCTTCACCGGGCGCGCGCCGACCGACTCGCTGGGCGAGGTCGAGCCGCTGAAGGGCGTGGCGACGGTCGAGAAGATCGCCGCCAACGCGGTGATGGCAGGCTGCCGGCCAGAGTACCTGCCGGTCGTGCTGGCCGCTGTCGAGTGCCTGCTCGACCCGACCTTCAACATGCGCGGCGTGCAGACGACCGACGAGAACGTGACGCCGCTTCTGATCGTCAACGGACCCATCGCGCGTGAGCTCGACGTCAACGGCAGCTTCGGCGCCCTGGGCCCCGGCTGGCAGGCCAACGCCGCGATCGGACGCGCGCTACGCCTGGTGATGCACAATCTCGGCGGCGGCTGGCCCGGCGCCGTGGCCTTCGCCGGCTTGGGCCAGCCCGGCCGCTACACACTCTGCCTGGCCGAGAACGAGGCGCTGAGCCCGTGGCCGCCGCTGCATGTCGATGCCGGGCTGCCGGCCACGGCGAGCGCCGTGACTGTGACGCGGGCCGAGACAGTGGCCAACGTCACCGGCGGCCTGGCCGAGATCGCGAGCGTCATGGGCACGGCGATGTCGGGCTTCGGCATCCTGTGGGGCGGCAAGCCCACGGTGCTGATCGCTCCTGCCGTCGCCGACGACTGTGCGAGCCGCGGCATGAGCAAGGCCGACGTGCGCCGCTTCCTGTGGCAGCACGGTCGCTGGCGCCGCGAGGACTGGGAGAAGTCCTGGCTCACCGAGCGCATCGTCGCCAACCGGCGCTGGCCCGACTGGGTCGAGGAGGCAGCGAAGGCGGGCGACATCCCGGTGACGCGCACGCCCGACGACATCGTCCTCGTCGTCGCCGGCGGCGACGTGCCGATCCCGCAGAATGCATACTGCCCGACCTGGGGATTTCCTCCGGCCTGCATCACACGCGAGGTGCGGCTGCCGGCGGATTGGACGGTCCTTCTGTCGGAGGCACGAGAGTTGACAATGGAACTGCGCCAGAGTCTCGTGGACTAGCTTTCTGCACGTCCATCGCGAAATGGAGCCGAGCCATGCCACGCGTGACACCTGTTGCCAGCAAGACCGACCTCGCGCCCGAGCATCAGGCCGTCGCCGACGACGTGCTGAAGGTGTTCGGCGCCATCCGTGGCCCGTTCAGCATGATGCTGCACAGCCCGGAGATGACGAAGCGCATGTTGCCGCTCGTGCCCTTCTTCCGCGACGAAAGCATCGTCGAAGGCAAGCTGCGCTCCGCCGGCATCCTCGCCGCCGTGCGCGAGCGTGAAGCCGCCTATGTGTGGTCGGCGCAGGTGGCGGTTGCGCGCCGCAACGGTGTTCGTGAAGAGGTGATCGATTTGTTGCGTGCGAAGGCGGACGCCTCGAAGTTTCCGGCGGAGGAGGCCGCGATCGTGACGTATGTCCGTCAGCTCATGCGTACGAATCGGGCGGAGCAGGGCGCGTTCGACGCCCTCCAGAGCAGGTACGGCACCAAGTGGCTCGTCGAGTTGACCGCAGGCGTGCACTTTTACGCGATGCTGTGCGGCGTGGTGAACGCGTTCGAGGTGGCGGCGCCGTCCGACGGAGACAAGCTGCCAGCGTAGCGCCATCATCGCGAGAGCTACCTCGGCGATCCCCGCCCGCGAAGCTCAGGACCATCTTGCGCCAGCCGGTGCGAGACGTTACGACCACCACATAATCGGAGTCTTCGATGCGCACTTTGGGGTTCGTGGTGCTGTTGGCAGTGGGCATCTCCGGGGAAGCGTGGGCGCAAAGCGTTGGCGGCGCCTACAGTGTTGCCGGCAAGAATCCCGATGGCTCGGACTACAGCGGTACGGCGCAGATCACGCCGAGCGGTTCTTCGTGCCGGATCAAGTGGCAGACCGATGGTACGACGTCAGAGGGGATCTGCATGCTGGCGAACAAGGCCTTCGCCGCGTCCTACAAGATGGGCTCGGAGTACGGCCTCGTCGTATACGAGGTAATGCCTGACGGTTCGCTCCGCGGCTACTGGACCGTTGCCGACAAGGAAGGGGTCGGCACGGAACTGCTCACGCCCAGGCGCTGAGACGACTGTCGCTCGGCTGTCGCTCAAGAGCCCCATACGCCGGCATAGGCCGCCACGCCGAAGCATAGTCCTGCAATCACCAACAGGTACCACGCGGGTCTCCTGGGCATTTCAAGCGCTGCAGAGCCGGGATTCGAGGGGTCGTAGAACACTTCGATTTCACAGCCTTCCGGATAGCGCGCCGCGGCCTGCGTTGCAGCGTCGCTCGACTGGCCCGGACTGTCGACACCGAGCCGGATTTGCCGGCTGCGGTACTCATGGCCGTTGACGATGTAGGCGTACTCGACGACCGGGACATAGGACGCTGCAGACCTTCGGTTGCCCTCGGCACGATGGCGCTCGATGCGGCTCAGCACGACCTTGCCGCGAACCGATGACCACGTGTTGCGGGCCTTGGCTCCCCATCGCGAGCCGAGGAAGAGCATGAGCGCGATCAGGCCGCCGACGGCCGAGAACAGGATGGTGCGGCTTTGGCCATCTTTCAGGAATGCCGAGGTCGCGTCGCCAAAATGATCGTACAGCCAGTAGCCGCCACCGATCAGCGCCGCCAGGGCCGCCAGCATTGCGGCGCAGCCCAGCGGCACCTCCTTCGGCATGTCCCGTTCGAGGACGCAGTTGGCCGGGTCGTCGGGAGCGTAGGAGACCGTCACGGTCGCGCCCACCGGGTAGTGAGCGAGGGTCGCTTCGGTATTGGCGCCGCCGGTGTCTTCGCCGATGCTGATCCGCCTACCGATGAAGCTTTGCCCGCCGACCGAGAACTCGTATTCGATTGCAGGGTAGTTGGTCGCCTTGGCCGGTCCATCGGACGATGATCGATAGGTTGCGCCGACCTCCGATCTCGTGATCCGTCCCATCGCCTGGGGCCAGGTGGAGGCCCGGCGAACCACGATCATCTTGTTGATCAGCATGGCCAGCAGCATGACGACCATGGGCCCGGCGATGAGCCAGAGGATGAGGGCGCCATCGGGGAGGCTGTCGACCCAGGATTCGGGCAGAAACGACAGAAGCTGCAAGCCGAAGAACGCGCCGGCGACCGCGATGATCACCCATACCGGCGGTTCTGAACCGATGCGCCGGCGGAGCTTGGATCCGGTTACGCGGGGATTGTCGGGGACCGAGCGGAACCTGCGTCGCCAGCCCGGATTGCCGCTCAGGTAATCGAGGAAGATTGCCTTCAGCGTATCGGCCCCGACAGGACCGGAAGCGGTGAAGCTGCGCTCCTGCTCGGAGAACTTCACGCGATAGCGCCCCTCGGCCTCGATCTCGGCCTCGATGTAGTCGTCCCCCGACTGAAGGCTGATGAACCAGTCCGGATCCTTTGGCGTTGCGTCGATGGCCCGTCTGACATCGGCGCTCGTGGGATGGGCATTCACGTTCGAGCCGACGCTCAACTCCATGGTGATACGCCTCCGCGATTGCCGATGAGCGCCATCCCGCAATGATGATCAGCTACTTGCTTCGTACGCAAGTTCGCCGCCATCGAGGTGGAGCTTCCGAGCGTGCGGGTCCCTTCCGCTGAGGCCTGCACGATCATCACACGTGGAGCCCGCTGACGCGGAGATATGAGCTACGATTTTCTCATGATGAAGCGAGGCACTCGGCGTCATTGCCTTCGATGGGCAGAGCGGCACGCTGATTGACGGCAAGCCTGCCTGAGCATCGAGGAGCCTGGTCAGCTCAACCGGTCTGGCCTCGCGATGAGCCCGCTCCCAGCGGCGCCAGGACCGGCTTCTGCAGCGACCGGCGCTCCGCCGCCATGCGGACATCTTCGGTCACCACGCGCACGCGACTGGCATAGGCGTGGCGGATGTGGGTCCGCGCCGCCTCCTCGGCGCGGCGTGGATCGCGGGCGAGGATCGCGTCGACGATCTCGGTGTGCTCGCGGTCGGCTTCTTCGAAACGATTCGGCGCGTGATACGTGGTGCGGCCGAGCAGGGGCACGAAGTTCAGCAGGGTGCGCAGGCTCTTGAGCAGGAAGCGATTGTGCGCGGCGCGGTATATCTGCTCGTGGAACGCCTGGTTTTCGCGCGCATGCGCCCGGGTATCGTTGGGCAGCGTGCGCATGGCGTCGAGCATGGCCGACAGGATGCGCTGTTCGGTCGGATCGGCGTGCTCGGCGGCCAGCGCCGCGGCCGCACCCTCCAACCGCTCGCGCGTGGCGTAGAACTCGCTGATGGCGCGCAGGTCGTAGAGCGTGACCTGCAACCCGCCGGTGGCGGCGGGTTCCAGCAGCCCCTCGGCCAGCAGCCGATGCAACGCTTCGCGCACCGGCGTACGGCTGACCCGCAGCCAGGCCGACACCTCGGTCTCCATCACCCGTTGGCCGGGCTCCAGCGCGCCGTCGCGGATGGCCTCGTGCAGGCGCTCATACGCCCAGTCGCTGCGGCCGCGGGGACCGGGGCGGCCTTCCTCGAGAGTGTCGCCGAGAATATCGGGAGACATTCAGTCAAGAGTACCCACTCGCCATAAGCCGCTCAAGATAAATAATTATACTCGTGTATACATGTGTACATTGACGCATGCGTCGTTGCCATTGCACCATGCGGGGCAGAGGGACGGAGGGAACGAACGATGTCGGACGCCACCGAATACGATGTCATTGTCGTGGGCGCCGGGAACGCCGCGCTGTGCGCTGCCCTGTCGGCGCGCGAGCAGGGCTGCCGGGTGCTGGTGCTCGAGAAGGCGAGCGAGGAGGAGCGCGGCGGCAACTCGACCTTCACGGCCGGCGGCTTCCGCTTCGTGCATGACGGGCTGGAGGATCTGCGCTCCGACGTGCTGAGCGACCTGTCCGACGCCGAAGCGCGCCAGATCTACATCCCGCCGCTGCCGGCCGACCTTTACATGCACGACCTGATGAAGGTGACGGAAAGCCTCTCGCAGGAGGAGCTGGCCGGCCTGCTGATTGGCCGCTCGCGCGAGACCGTCGTGTGGATGAAGAGCAAGGGCGTGCGCTTCATCCCGATGTTCGGCCGCCAATCCTACAAGGTGAACGGCATCCACCATTTCTACGGCGGCGTGAACATCGAGGCGGTTGGCGGCGGCTGGGGCCTTGTCGATTTCCTGGTCAAGGCGGCCGAGCGCGCCGGCATCGAGATCCGCTATCGCACCGGGCTGCGCAAGCTGCTGCAGGAGAACAGCGGCGCGGTGAGCGGCGTGCTGGCCTTCGGTCCCGACGGCTACGAGGAGGTCCGCGCCCGCGCCGTCGTGCTGGCCTGCGGCGGCTTCGAGGCCAATCCCGAGATGCGCACGCGCTATCTCGGGCCGGGCTGGGAGCTCTGTCGCGTGCGCGGCACCAAGCACAACACCGGCGACGGCATTCGCGCCGCGCTCGACATCGGCGCCCAGGCCTATGGCGGATGGTCGACCTGTCACGCCGTGCAATGGGACATCAGTGCGCCGCCGTTCGGTGACCGCGTCGTGCTCGACAATTTCCAGAAGCACTCCTATCCGCTCGGCATCGTCGTCAACATGTTGGGCGAGCGCTTCGTCGACGAGGGCGCGGACTTCCGCAACCACACCTACGCCAAGTACGGCCGCGAGGTGATGAAGCAGCCGCAGCGCGCCGCCGTGCAGATCTTCGACAGCCAGACCATCGGCATGGTGCGTGACGAGTATCGCATCAAGCAGGTGACCAAGGCCGAGGCGAACACCCTGGAGGAGCTGGCGCAGGCGCTCGAGATCGACGTCACGGGCTTCGTGCGCACGGTCGACGCCTACAATGCCGCCTGCCAGCCCGGCGACTACAATCCGGCCACCCTCGACGGCAAGCACACGACGGGCATCCTGCCGCCCAAGTCGAACTGGGCCCTGCCGATCAACGAGCCGCCCTACTACGGCTTCGTCGTGACCTGCGGCATCACCTTCACCTTCGGTGGCCTGCGTATCACGACGGACGGCGAGGTCGTGGACACCACCGACACGGTCATCCCCGGCCTCTACGCCGCCGGCGAGCTGGTGGGCGGTATCTTCTACCAGAACTATCTCGGCGGGGCCGGGCTGATGTCGGGCTCGGTGTTCGGCCGCCTGTCCGGGCGTTCGGCCGGCCAGCACGCGCAGCGGCCGGCGCGCGCGGCGGCGGAGTAGCGCCATGCCAGAGGTTGCCGGCAAGGCCTATCTCATCACCGGCGGGGCGAGCCTGATCGGCTCGCACATCGCCGACGCACTGCTCGCGGCGGGCGCTGCCGAGGTGCGGCTGCTCGACAATTTTTCCCTTGGCACGCCTGACACCATCGCCCATCTGCAGGCCGAACCTCGGGTCAAGCTGGTGCGCGGCGACGTGCTGCGCCTCGGCGAACTCATGGAGGCGAGCCAGGGTACGGACGGCGTGTTCGCCCTGGCAGGCTTCCTCACCATTCCCATGCTGCAGAACCCGGCGCTCGGCGTTCAGGTGAATACCGTCGGCCTGCTGAACACGCTGGAGGCGGCGCGCTTCGCCGGCGTGCGGCGCGTCGTCTTCTCGTCCTCGGTCGCCGCCTACGGCAACGCCGAGGCGCCTGTGCTGGAGGAGGACGCCGCGTCGGTGACGGCGACGCTGTCGCCGGTCAGCGCCGTCTATGGCGTCAGCAAGCTGTTCGGCGAATCGCTCTGCCGGCTCTACGCCCAGAAGTACGGCGTCGAGTTCAACGCCTTGCGCTTCTCCTCGGTCTACGGCGAGCGCCAGCATGCGCGCGCCGTCAACGCCAACTTCATCGCCGAGACCTGGCAGCGGGTGCGCCGCGGCGAGGCGCCTGTCGTCATCGGCGACGGCAAGGAAGTGCACGACTACATCTACGTCACCGACATTGCCGCCGGCTGCCTGGCGGCGATGACAAGCGACAAGCACGGACTGGTGATGAATCTCGCGACGGCAGTCGACTCGACGCTGACCGACGTGGTGCAGACCGTGCTGAAGGTCTGCGGCTCGGCTCTGAAGCCCGAATATCGCCCCGACACGCGCGTCGTGCGCTCCGCCGGCGGCACCCACCTCGGCTTCAGCCGCAAGCGGGCGGAATCCGCGATCGGCTGGGTGCCCGAGGTGTCGCTGGAGGAGGGCATCCGCCGCTACGGCCGCTGGCTGGAGCAGCAGCGTCATGATTAGCTGGGACCACGCTACGCGAGTGGCGTTCATGAGCTCATGCGGATCGCGGGCGTCCCGCCCGCTCATGATCGATGAGCGGGCGGGACGCCCGCGGTCCGCCTGACCGTGTCGCCCGCCCACGCCTTCGCCCGCTTCTACCGGCAGCCTGTGCGCGTGACGATGGGCTCGCTGGGCTACGCTTGCGGCGTCTCGGCCGGCTTGGTGGCGACCAGCGACGGTCGCGGAGAGACGCGGTCGAACCACGCCGCCAGCCGGGGCGCGGGGCCGCGCCAGTCGTCCGAGGGGTAGCGCCAGTCCTGGTAACCGCAGGCAACGGCGACGGTGATCTGGGCGAGGTCGAACTCCGGCGCGAATCTCGGCACGCGCTCTTCCAGGGCGGCGAGGCAGCGCAGCGAACGGTCGCGCATCTTGCCGATGAAGTCGTCGGAGCGCTCGCCTTCCTCGCGCAGCAGCTCGGCGCGGCGCGCGATCTGCGCTTCGATGACGGCGTTGGCGACCGAGATGTCGGCAAGTGCCTGCCAGCGCGCTGCGCCCTCGCGGGCGAGCAGGCGATAGCCGCCCAGCTCGCCGTTGATGTAGTCGCAGATCGCATGGGACTCGACGAGGTGAAGGTCGTCCGCGACCAGCGCCGGGATGCGCTCGACCGGCGTGTCGTGGGTGAAATTGCCGGCATGGGCGACCCGCCGGGTGCCCCAGCTATGCGGCCATCTGGTCTGCACGAACTCGAAGCGATCGCGCAGCCCGAGCTCGAGGATCGAGACCACCACCCGCCTGACCCAGGGCGAGGCTGGGGTAACGTAAAGCCGCACGGCATTCTCCTGCACGATGGAGGCGCGAGCTTGGCAGTGCAGCGACGCCGGCGGCAAGATGGATGGATGTGGACAGGGAGTGTAGAGGCGTGACGGGAACAAGCTTCGACATCGCCGTCATCGGCGGCGGCATCGCGGGCCTGACGGCGGCCCTTCATGCGGCTCTCGCCGGCGCCTCGGTCGCGCACTTCGTCGAGCACGGCATGACGGGCGGGCTGGTGCTGAACGTGGGCGCGCTGGATGGCTGGCCGTCGGCCGGCCCGGTCGGCGGCGCCGACCTGGCGGCAGGCCTGTTCGGCCGCAACGAGGAGCTCGGCGTCAGCCTCGTGCCGTCGGCGGTCGCGCGCATCGAAGGCGGCGCGCTCAAGACTCTGAGTAGCCCTGACGGCGCCTGGCGGGCGCGCCAGGTGATCGTGGCCACCGGCGCCGCGCTGCGCACTCTCGGCGTGCCCGGGGAGGAGCGGCTGACCGGCCGTGGCGTCTCGCAGTGTGCGTGGTGCGATGGCGGTCTCTATCGCGATGCCGACGTGGTGGTTGCCGGCGGCGGCGATGCGGCGCTGTCGGAGGCGATCCACCTCGGCCAGTACGCCCGTACGGTGACGGTCGTCACGCGCGGCGAGATGTTCCGCGCGCGCCAGCACTACGTGTCGCGCATCGCCGAGGACGAGCGCTTCCGCCTGCGCTGGGCGAGCGAGATCGTCGAGGTCCTGGGCGGGGATGGTGTCGAGGGCGTGCGCGTCCACGACCGCGAGGCCGGTGGTGAGGAGACGATCGCCTGCACGGGACTCTTCGTGTTAGTCGGGCTCGCCCCCAATGCCGGCCTGCTGGGACCGGAGATTGCGCGAGATGCCGGCGGGTTCGTGGTCACCGACGGATCCTTTGAAACAGCGATGCCTGGCGTGTTCGCGATCGGCGCCGTCCGGGCAGGCTACGGCGGCCGCCTGACGCACGCGGTCGCCGAGGCGACCAGCGCCGCCGAGCTTGCCGCGGCGCGTTGCAGGGAGTGAGTCATCGCCGCGCTCCCGGCAATGAACTTAATCCATCTGGATGCCGAGCGGCGGCAGGACCTTCTTGTAGCGTTCGATCTCGCTGGCGACGTAGGCGTGGAACCGGGCAGGCGGCAGGCCGACGATCTCGCCGCCATTGTCGCGCGTGTAGGTCTCGAAGGATTTCTCGCGCGCCGCCTTCAGGATGCTCTGATAGAGCTGGTCGACGATGGCCGGCGGCAGCTTGGGCGGCCCCCAGAAGCCCGACCAGGCGGGAATGTCGGCCTCGATGCCGAATTCGCCGAAGGTCGGCGTGTCGGGCAGCAGGGGGATGCGCTGGGCGCTCGAGACGCCGAGCGCGCGCAGCTTGCCCGCCTGGAGGTACTGCATGATGAGGGAGGGGGAGACAAAGAAGCAGTCGATCGTGCCGGCCAGTGCATCGTTGAGCGGGGTGCCCTTGTAAGGCACATGGGTGAGCTCGATGCGGGCGCTGCGGCAGAACAGCTCGCCCACGACATGGGTGGTGTTGCCGATGCCCGACGAGCCGTAGGTGATCTTGCCTGGTTGGTCGCGCGCCGCGGCGAGGAACTGGTCCATGGTCTTGAAGCGCGAATCGCCGGACACGATCAGGCCGAAGCCCTGCGAGCGCGTCAGCAGGGTGATGGCGGTGAAGCCCTCCACCGGATCGTAAGGCAGACGGCGCATCAGCACCGCGTTGGTCGTATGGCCGCCGGTCGTGTAGAGCACCGTGGCGCCATCGGGCTTGGCCCGCGACACTTCCAGCGAGCCGATCGATGTGCCGCCACCCGGCTTGTCGTCGACGATGACGGTGCGACCGGTGGCTTGCCGAAAGGCTTCGGCGAAGACGCGCATCGCGTTGTCCGTGCCCGAGCCCGCGGCGAAGGGCACGACGATGCGCAGGCTTCCTTCCTGCGCCAGGGCCGGCGCGGCGAGGGAAGAGGCGAGGGCTCCCTTGAGCGCCCCGCGCCGCGTCGCGCGCACGGCTAGGCCCTGCCGTAGATGGCGTTCATCGCTGCGGCGAGGGCGCGGCGCGGATCACCGCTCAGGCTCGCGCTGCGCCAGCCGACATGGCCGTCGGGCCGCACGAGCACCGCCCCGGACTCCTCGATGCCGTAGGTCTCGCGCCACGCGGCATCGGCCGTGGCGTAGTCGCCCCTGCCGACCCCGATCGGCTTGACGTCGAGCGCGCGGGCCGCCTCGACCCACGCCGCGCCGTCCTTTCCGGTCATCAGGACGAAGCCATTGCCCACGATGTCGATGGACGAGGTGCGTGCGCCATTCTCGTTCCTGACCCAGACATGAGGCGCACGGCCGCCGGGACGGCCGGACGGGGTGTAGTCGGTCACCGGGTTGGCGATCGCCGGCGGCGGGCTGCCGTCGGACAGCACGGCCGACGAGCTGTAGTTCGCACCGAAGATCATGCCCTGCTCGTTGAGATACTCCGGCCGCGCGCTGGTGGTCTGGCGGGTCTTCTGCAGGCGGCCCATCGAGATGGCGTTGATCAGGCTCTGCTCGGTGATCGTCTTGCCGAGCGGCTGCCGCTCGTCGTGATAGGTGTCGAGCAGCGCATCGGCTGCCGTGCCCTGCAGCACCGCGGCGAGCTTCCAGCACAGATTGTGGACGTCCTGGACGCCGGTGTTCATGCCGAATCCTCCCGTCGGCGGCATCTCGTGCGCCGCATCGCCGGCCAGGAACACGCGATCGTGCCGGTAGCGCTCGGCAACGTGGGCCGAGGCGACCCACGGCGCCACGCCCAGCACCTTCACCGGAAGATCGGGCACGCCCGCCGCCTTGCCGATCAACGCGGCCGAACGCTCTGCGGTGAAGTCCTCCGCCGTGTAGCCCTGCGATTTCAATGAATTCACCAGGAAACCCCAGCGATCGTGGGCGTTGATGGTGAGGAAGGTGCCGCGCAGCTCCTCGTTTTCTATGAAGTAGAGCGCGGCGGGCCGGTCCTTGGTCCACGGACTGAGGTCGGCCTCGAGCAGGATATTGACGCTGTCGTAGACGTCCTTCTCGCCCTGCATGGCGACACCGAGCGCCGCACGCACGCGGCTCTGCGCGCCGTCGGCCGCGATCATGAATTGCGCGACGACCTGTTCGGCCTTGCCGGTGGTGGTGTCGACGATCGTCGCCACGACGCCGCGCCCGTCCTGCTCGAACCTGCCGAGCTCGGTGTTGAAGCGCAGCTCACCCAGGGGCTGCTGCTCGGCCGCCCGGCGGAGCACCGGCTCGAGATAGTCCTGGGCGCACAGGCAGGCTGGTACCGGTGTCACCTCGGCGAGCCGCGCGCTGCTTCTCCAGGGCACGCGCCGCTCGATCTCCTCTCCCGCCAGCGTCTTGGCCCAGACGATGAAGCCGGTGCGGCTCGGCGGCAGCCCCGCCTTGCGGACGTCGTCCTCGACACCCTGCTGATGGAAGATCTCCATGGTGCGGGCGTTGATGCCGCGCGCCTTGGGATGGATGGCGGTGCCGGGATGGCGCTCGACCAGCAGCGAGCGGATACCGAGCCGCGAGAGCAGGAGCGAGGCGGTGAGGCCCACCGGGCCGCCACCGACGATCAGCACGGGAATGGTCATGGGCAAAGCGTCCCCCTTACGGATCGGTAAGTCAAGCAGCAGGCCGCGGCTCTCGGGTCGTCACCAGCAGGAACTGAACCTGCTTGCCGGTATGCGAGGTGTAGGCGTGCGGCATGCCGGCCGCGAACAGCGCGCTTTCGCCGGGCTTCAGCCGGCGGGCGCGCTTGCCCTTGAAATGGATGGTGAGCGCGCCGTCGAGCACGAAGCAGAACTCGGTGTCGGGATGGGCGAGATAGCCGCCGCCGGCCTCGACCGTCTTGTGCCGTGTGGTCAGCACGAAGGTGCGGAGCTGCACTGACAGCGGGTTGTTTGGATGCAGCGACTTCAGGCTGCGCCGGCCGAGCTTCACCTCCTGCGTACGCTGCGAGGAGAAGGACGCACCCTTGCCCGACGGTGCGTCCGAGATGATCGAATCGGGCAGGATCGACGACCAGGGAATGCGGTAGCCCGCGACCACCTTGGACAGGAGTCCGATGGTCGGCGCCATCTTGTTGTGCTCGATGCGCGAGAGGGTGGGGCGCGGCACCCCGGTGATGTCGCTCGCCTCCTTGAGCGAGATGCCGCGCGTTTCCCGCAGCGCGCGCAGCTTCTCGCCGAGCTTGCCGGTGAGATCGAGCAGGTCGCTGCTGCGCGTCCAGCCGGTGCGCGATGGAGGCTTGGCGGGCATGCAGCCTGTTTAGCAGCCGACCTGCCGGCTTGCCATGCCGGCCGTCAGGATCGAGAAGGAGCGGATGGTGAACGTCAATCCGCTCAGGCTGTTCGTGAAGGTCGCCGAGACCGAGAGCATTGCCGCTGCGGCCCGGCAGCTCGACATCGCGCCGTCGATTGCCAGCCGGCAGATCGCGGCGCTCGAGCGTGCCTTCAAGACCAAGCTCCTGACCCGGACGACACGCCGGCTGTCGCTGACGCCGGCCGGCATGACCCTGCTCGAATGGGCACGCACGACGGTCGAAGGCTACGAGGAGGTTGCTGACGAGCTGGGTGCGATGCAGCACCGACCGTCCGGGATCATCCGGTTGGCGAGCAACGACTATGCCGCGCTCACCTACCTGCCGACGATCCTGCAGAAGTTCTGTCACAGATATCCCGAGGTCCGCATCCAGCTCTCGACTTCGACCGATCCGACCAAGCTCCTGGCCAGCGCCTTCGACCTCGCCGTCCACGCCGGCCGCATGCCGGAGGCCAGCCTGACCGGCCGACGGTTCCGCCAGTACCGACGGCGGCTCTGCGCCGCGCCGGACTACCTCGCGCGCAAGGGCTGGCCGCGCGTTCCCGCCGACCTCGTCGACCACGATTGCCTGGTGCACTCGTCGAGCGAGCGGTCGCACTGGTCGTTCGAGCGCAAATCGGAGATCGTCACCCAGGCCATCCGGCCGTATATCGAGGCCGACAACTATCTCGTGCTCAAGGAGCTTGCCTTGAAGGGCGTCGGCATCGCCCGGTTGTCGAGCGAGCTCGTACGCGAGCCCCTTGCCTCCGGCGCCCTGGTCGAGGTGCTGTCTGACCACCGCTGCGTCTATGCCGATGGCGCGCTGCCGGGAATGTGGATCGTGTTCGCTGACCGGCGCGTGCTGCGGCGCACCCGTCTGCTCGCCGACTTCATTGTCGACGAACTCACGCGACATTAGCGAAAAGTCATTCGGACCGAATCCGTATCACTGTCGGCCGCTCTTCAGGGTGGTCGCGGGAGGGCGGTCGACTAGGGTCGATACAACGCCAAGACGAGACGGATCGATGGAAGCGCTGAGCAGACGAGCGGCGATTGCGGGCATGATGGGATTCGTTGGCACTGCCCATGCTCAGCAGGACAGTTATCCCAGCAAGGTCATCCGCCTGGTCGTCGGTTATCCGGCGGGCGGCATCACCGATGTCACGGCGCGCCTGATCGCTGACGAGATGGAAAAGATCCTCGGTCAGCGCATCATCGTCGATAATCGGGCCGGCGCCTCGGGCGCGATCGGCGCCAGCATCGTGGCCAAGGCGCCACCGGACGGCTACACGCTCTATTTCGTCATTGCCAGCCATACCATCCTGCCGGCGACGATGGAGAAGCAGCTTCAATACGACACCTTGAAGGATTTCACGGCGATTGCGCAGATCTCCTCGTCGCCCAACATGTTCGTGGTCAAGCCGGACTCGAAAATCGGCAGCCTTCAGGATCTCGTCGACGCGGCACATAAGGCGCCAGGCAAGATGACCTATTCGACGCCGGGCTACGGCACGACGACCCACATTACCGCGGCGCTGTTCGAACAGGCGACCGGCGCCAAGCTGATGCACGTCCCGTACAAGTCGTCGGTCGGTTCGATCGAGGCTGCCATCAACGGCGAGGTCGATCTGGGCTCATCGTCGGTCTTCACAGGTGGACAGGCCTTCAAGCAGGGCCGCGTACGAGCGCTCGCCGTCGTCGGCGACAAGCGCTTCGTGTCGTTCCCCGACGTCCCGACCTTCGCCGAGCTCGGCTATCCAGCGATCATTGGCGATTCCTGGATGGGGCTTCTGGCGCCGGCCGGAACCCCGGCGCCGATCGTCCAGAAGCTGCATGACACGCTCGCCCGGATCCTGAAGGAACCGGCCGTCCAGGAGAAGCTGCTGGCCATGGGCGCGGTGGTCGTGAATTCGAGCCCAGGGCAGTTCCAGAAGCTGATCGAAAACGAGGTTCACGCCTTCAAGGCGCTTGCCGCCAAGGTGCCTCTGACGAGCGAGTAGCGGGCGACCTTCTCTCAGATGTACCCGCCGCGGAAGCTGATCAGCGGGTCCTTGGTCGAGGCCGTGTAGGCGACCATCTTGCCCAGCGCGATGACGGTCTTGTGGCGCTCGATCATCTCGTCGAGCTGGCAGTCGATGACGCCGACGGAATCGACCAGCGTCGGCGCACCGGTCTTCAGCTCGGCCCAGGCACCTGGCAGGAACCGGTCGGCACCTTTCAGCGAGCCGCCGCCGCCGAACTCTTTCACCAGGGCGTCGCCCCCCTTCGGAACGTAGTTGATGGCGAAGTGATTGCCGTGTCGGATCGCGGCCAGGGCCGACGTTGTGAGGCCAATCGAGATCATCATCATCGGCGGGCTGGCCGTGAGATGCGTGGCCGACAAGGCGAGAAAACCGGCCGGCCCATCGGTTCCCTTGGCGGTCACGATGGCAGCGCCAATGGCGCGGCAACCCAGTGCCTTCCAGAAGGTCTTGACGTCGATCTCGTCGCTCATTCCGATACTCCTCTATCCTGGCGTCACCTTAGCAAAAACAAAGCCGCGACTGCGCGGGTCGATTGATGCTGCATCAGCACGAGTGATGGACAGCAGACGGCGTGGCCACTGCCCTGGCTTCGCCGTAGCGTGCGCCCCCAGGAATTGCATGCCCATGAAGGCCATCGAATTTGCCGGCGTCGGCGGCCCCGAGGTCTTGCGCCTCGTCGATCGTCCGCGACCCGTGCCCGGGCCGGGCGAGGTATTGGTCGAAGTCAGGGCGGCCGGCGTCAATCGTCCGGACGTCACCCAGCGGCGCGGCCTCTATCCGCCGCCGCCCGGCGCCTCCGACATTCCGGGCCTCGATATCGCCGGCATCGTCATCGAGGTGGCGGCCGGCGTCCGCAGCCCGGCAAAGGGCCAGGCCGTGTGCGCCCTCGTAACCGGCGGCGGCTATTCCGAGTTCTGCACGGTGCCTGCCGAGCAGGTGCTGCCTCTGCCCGACGGTTTTTCCTTCGCAGAGGCAGCCGCCTTGCCCGAGATCTTCTTCACGGCGTGGAACAACCTCGTCCTGCACGGCCGACTGGCCGATGGCGAGCGCACCCTGTTCCAAGGCGGCACCAGCGGCGTGGGCGTCGCGGCGATGCAGATCGCCAAGCAGCTTTTTGGCGCTCGTGTGATCGCCACGGCAAGCTCGGAGGACAAACGCGCGCTCTGCCTGAAGCTCGGCGCCGACGGGGCCGTGGACTACCGCGATCCCGACTGGCCGCAGGCGGCCGTGCGGGCAAATCGCGGCGAGCCATTCGACTACATCCTCGATGCCCAGGCCGGCGACTATGTCGCCAAGCACATGTCGATCATGGCGCCGGATGCGCGACTGGTCATGCTGGCGGCTCATCGCGGTGCGACGGGTACGATCAATTTCCAGGAAATCCTGCGCCGCCGCCTGGTGATCACCGGTTCGACGCTGCGGCCCCGCCCACCGGCCTACAAGAAGCTGATCGCGGATGCGCTGCTCGCCCGAGTCTGGCCGCTGCTCGCCAGCCGGCGCATCGTCGTGCCCCTGCAGTGCGTGCTGCCGCTCGACCAGGCGGCCGAGGCTCACCGCATGCTCGACGGGAACCGCCAGATGGGAAAAGTCGTGCTCACATTGGACGGACGGGAGGTGCGCGCGTGATCAGGCAGCGCAAGATGATCCTGGGCGCGGTCGCCCGCGGCATTGGCAGTCACGTGGCAGCCTGGCGCCATCCCTCGGTGGGCCGCGCCAAGCTCAGGGAGGCGACGACGCTCAAGCACTGGGCCGACGTCGCCCGTGCAGCCGAGCAGGGCAAGATGCATTTCGTCTTTCTGGCCGACGTGCTGGCCATGCCGAACGCGACCAACGCACCGCTGCTGCGGCGCTCCGCCTACGATTTCTCCCTCGAGCCGATGACGCTCCTCTCGGCGATGGCGCCCCTCACCGAGCGGATCGGCCTGGTCGGCTCGATCTCGACGACCTACAGCGAGCCTTACAATGTCGCCCGGTTGCTGGCCTCGCTCGACCACGTGAGCGGCGGGCGGGCTGCCTGGAACGTCGTCACCTCGCACGATCCCAACTCGGCGCGCAATTTCGGCGGCGGCGCCTTCATGGAGAAGGGCGACCGCTACGAGCGGGCGCAGGTTTTCACGCGAGTCGTCAAGGGCCTGTGGGACAGCTGGGAGGACGACGCCTTCGTGCACGACCAGGCAGGCGGCGTGTTCGTCGATCCGGCGAAGATGCATCCATTGCACCACAAGTCGGCGCATTTCCAGGTCGAGGGGCCGCTCAATATCGAGCGGCCGCCGCAGGGTCATCCGGTGATCTTCGTCGCCGGCTCCTCCGAAGGCGCGAAGGAGGTCGCGGCGGAGCAGGCCGATTGCATGTTCACCGCCCAGCCCGACTTCGAGGAGGCCAAGCGGTTCTATGGCGACGTGAAGGGGCGCATGGCGCGATACGGCCGCTCGCCCGACGATCTCTTCATCATCCCGGGTGCCATGATCGTCGCCGGCCGTACCGACGAAGAGGCGCACGAGAAGCATCATCGCTTCAAGGAGTCGATCGATCTCGAGTTCGGCATTCTCTATCTCTCGGGGCTGGTCCGCACCGACCTCTCCCACCTGCCGCTCGACGAGCCGCTGCCCGACTCGCTGCGACAGACGCCGGCCTGGTCGCGGCTCGAGCTCGTCATGGACATCTCGCGGCGCGGCAGCATGACGTTCCGTGAGATCGCCATTCACTATGCCGACACCTATGGCCATCAGTTCATTGTCGGCAGCCCGCAGACTGTGGCCGACGAACTGCAGCGGCTGTTCGAGGAGCGTGCCGCCGACGGGTTCGTGCTGCGGGCGCCAATCTATCCTGAGGGTGTCCAGGAGATCGTTTCGCTGGTCATCCCCGAGCTGCAGCGCCGCGGCTTGGCGCAGACCGAATATCTGGGCAGTACCTTCCGCGAGAACCTCGGCCTGCCGCGGCCGCTCCATCCGGCGATGCGGGCGGCCAAGCGGGCGGCCGCCGAATAGGAGAGTGCAGGGTGAGATCGAACACCGCGGACGGGCGTTCCGACAACATCGTGCGCAACGACGAAAACCGATCGTTCGACCGCATCACGGTCGAGTTCCCGTCGTGCAATGTGCTGCTGCGCGGCCTGATTCTGGTGCCGACGGAGCGCCAAGGCAAGTTGCCGGCGATCGTCATGGCACCCGGCCTGTCGGGCGTGAAGGAAGGCTCGATCTTCAAGTACGCCGAGTTCTTCGCCCGCGGCGGCTTTGTCGTGCTCGCCTATGACAACATCAATTTCGGCGAATCGGAAGGCGAGCCGCGCCAGGAGGCCGATCCCCAATTGCAGCGGCGCGGCTATCGCGATGCCATCACCTTCGTGTCGCTTCGGCCCGAAGTCGACCGCGCGCGCATCGGTATCTGGGGCACGAGCTATTCTGGCGGCCATGTCCTCGAGGTCGCGGCACACGACCGCCGGGTGAAGTGCGTGGTGTCGCAGATCGCCTTCGCCAGCGGCCTGCACAATTTTCTGCGCCGCGTTCCGGCGCTGCAGCGTGGGGCGACGCTGGCAGCGCAGGATGCCGACCGCGAGGCGCGGTTCCTGGGCAAGAAGCCGGCGATCATCAAGGCGGTATCGGACGATCCTGCCGAGCCCTGTGCCATGCCGGGAAAGGCCGCCTACACCTATTTCATGGAGCAGGGGAAACAGGCGCCCACTTGGCGAAATGAGCTCACCCTTCGCTCCGTCGACCTGACGCGCGGTCTGGAGAACGGCGCGTTCGTGCCGTACATCTCGCCGACGCCGCTCCTGATGATACAGGCGCTCGACGACGAACTGGTCTCGCCGGACATGTCGCTGCGGGCCTTCGAGACCGCGCTTGAACCGAAGAAGCTCGTCCTTCTGCCCGGCAACCATTTCTCGCCCTACGTCCAGGAATTCGCGCTGACCAGCAACGCCGCCCGCGACTGGTTCACCCGGCACCTGATGATCGGCGGATCAGTGGCGCTGAACTGAGCTTCTCTCGTTGATTGCCGGGGCGCACCACGAACTCGTGTGCTCCCGGTGATGATGGTGGCGAGCGTCGGCCATGGTGCTACAGTCGTGCTCTCCAGGAGAGTGCGCTTGCCTACGTACGACGTGATCGTTGTCGGCGCCGGCCCGGTCGGCCTGACCCTTGCCATCGACCTCGGTCGGCGCGGCGTGCGCTGCCTGCTCATCGAGCGCAGCCCGACGACCCTGCCCTATCCGAAGATGGACAGGTCGAATGCGCGGACCATGGAATTCTACCGCCGCATCGGCATCGCCGACCGGGTACGCGCGCAGGGCTATCCGGCGGACAATCCGATGGATGTCTTCCTCACCACCCGGCTCAGCGATCCGCCGATCGCGGTGCTGAGATATCCGTCGGTCGGCGAGCGTCGCAAGCAGATTGCCGACAGCCCCAACGGCGCCTTCCTGCTCGAGCCCTACCAGCTGGTCTCGCAGAACAAGCTCGAGCCGCTTCTCAAGGAAGTGGCCGAGGGCACGCCCAACGTCACCGTGCGCTACGGCTGTGCGCTGGAGGATTACACCCAGGACGAAGAGGGCGTGGCCGTCGACGCGCTCACCGTCGATGGCAAGCGCGAGGAATTGCGGGCGCGCTATCTCGTCGGCTGCGACGGCGGCTCGAGCACGGTGCGCAAGAAGGCCGGCATCAAGCTCGAAGGGCAGGGCCGCATTCGTGCCCTGGTGCAGGTGATCTTCCGCTCCGAGGACCTCTACGACAAGATCGTCACGGGGCGCGGGCGGCACTACAACTTCGCCGACGTCAACGGCTCGACCCTGATCGCGCAGGGCTGCCGTACCGAGTTCACCCTGCACTCGTCGCTGCCGGGCGACACGGATTTCCGGCCGATTCTCGAGGACCTGGTGGGCTTTCCCTTCACCTACGAGATCACGCACATCATCCGCTGGCATCACAACCTCCTGCTGGCCGAGCACTACCGTGACCGGCGCGTGTTCCTGGCGGGCGACGCCATCCATCTGGTGATCCCGAGTGGCGGGCTGGGCATGAACACCGGTGTCGGCGACGCCTTCGATCTGGCCTGGAAGCTCGCTGGCACCATCCAGGGCTGGGGCGGGCCGGGCCTGCTCGACGGCTACGAAGGCGAGCGCCGGCCGATCGGACGGCGCAATGTCGACGCGGCCGGCTGGGCCGCCGCCGGCGTACCGATCTGGCGCAAGCTGGTGACGCCGGAGGCCTACGACGACACGCCGGGCGGTGCGGCGCTGCGCGCCAGGCTCGCGGAGTCCTTCGAGATCGGTCATCGTCGCATGCACGGCATGGTCGGCGTCGAGGCAGGCTATTCCTATGCCGGCTCGCCGCTGATTGCCGACGAGCCCGGCAACACAGCCGAATGGGAGGTCAGCCGCTACGACCCCAAGGCAGTTCCCGGGGCGCGCATCCCGCACATGTGGCTGGCCGACGGGCATGCTTTGCAGGACATCCTGGGCGACGGCTACACGGTGCTCGACCTGCGCGGCGATGCCGATACCGCGGCCCTGGAGGTCGCCCTCCGGGCGCGCGGCGCGCCGTTCGAAGTCCTTCGCCGGGACGAGAAGCGGGTGCGCGACGTCTATGGCGCGAGCCTTTTCCTGCTGCGGCCCGACCTGCACATCGTATGGCGTGGCAATGCACCGCCCGGCGATCCGACGGGGTTGGCTGCGCTCGCCACAGGCTGGGCCGGTAAATCTGCCGGCGAGAGCCGCACCGACTCTCGAACAGAGGTACGCGTCTCCTGAGCCTGTCCGCGTAGCGTTCCCAAGGGCTCGTCCTTGTCGAGGGGGAGGTCGCCATCACGTGAACACCTCGCCGAGGATATTCGCCCCGGCTGCGCGACGCTGGCGGCACCGGCCTGATCGTCGTTCGCGACTTCATGACCGTCACGTTGATGGATGAGATTTGCCGGATCGCTACGGATTCAGGCATTGCCGTCCTTGGCGAGTGGGATGAGTTCGCACGGGCCGGCGCTGTCTTCAGTTATGGCGCGGACATTCCGGATCTGTTTCGCCGCGCCGCCGGTTACGTCGACCGCATTCTCAAGGGCGAGAGCCCCGCCAACCTGCCGATCCAGCTTCCGGCAAAGTTCGAGTTCGTCATCAACCTGCGGACGGCGAAGGCACTGGGCGTCGTCGTCCAGCCCCATCTTCTGGTGCGGGCCGACGAGGTGATCGAATAGGTCAGTTCAAGCCGTAGAACTGCATGGCGCCGCCGGCCATCACCTTGTGTTGCGACTCGGGCGACAGGCCCTTCATCCGCTCGCGCATCATGTCGGGCGCACCGGGGAAGAACCCGTCGCGATGTGGGTAGTCGGTCGCCCACAGGATCTTGTGCGGGCCGATATATTCGGCGAGTGGGCCGAGCGAGCCTTCGACCGGCTCGAACGAGATCCAGCAGTTGCGCCGGAAGATGTCGCTCGGCCTGTTCTTCAGGCCGGAATCATTGAATCCCTTGTCGTCGAAATGGCGGTCCATGCGATCGAGCCACGGCGCGATCCAGCCGCCGCCCGATTCGAGAAAGGCGACGCGCAGCTTCGGGTGCCGTTCGCAGACGCCGCCCCAGATCATGCTCATGGCGGCCAGCATCATCTCCATCGTGTGGGAGATGATGTGTTGCGCGCCGCGGCCGTCGAAGCGGTCGACTCCGACCGTCGGCATGCCGCTGTTGCCGCCTTCGTGCAGGCCTATGCAGAAGTCGAGCTCCTCGGCCTCGGTCCAGAACGGCTCGTAGTCGGGCGAGTGCAGCAGGCGGTCGGCGTAGGGATTGGGCCGCAGAAAGCCGCCGCGGAAGCCCAGCTCCTTGCGGGCGAAGCGCATCTCCTCGATCGCCGCGTCGATCGACTGCAGGGGCAGCATGGCGATGCCGAACAGGCGGTCGGGATAGGGCTTGCAGTAGTCGGCGAGCCAGCGGTTGTAGGCCCGGCACATCGCGGCGGCGAACTTCGGATCGGCGACCGAGCCGGCAAACAGCCCGAGGCTGGGATAGAGGAACGCGGCGTCGATGCCGTCGAGATCCATATCGGGAATGCGGGCGTGCGGATCGAAGCCGCCCTTGCGCCCGTCCTTGTAGTCCATGGCGTTGGCCGCGACGATGCCCTGGCGGGCGCCGACGCCGCCGATGCCACCGAAGCCAGCCTTGCTGCCGAGCATCTTGTCCTCGAGCAGCAGCTTCTCTCTGCCGTGGTTGTCCCTGACGAGCTTGGGCGCGCGCTCGCGGTAGGCCGGATCCATGTAATCGTTCCAGAGCGTGAAGGGCTCCAGCACGTGTCCATCGGCATCGATGACGTTGTAGCTGCGGCTCATGTTCCCTCCATCGGGCGTGTGCTGCGCCAAGCCGGCAAACGGTCCCTCGCGCCGCGAAAGATGACAACAGATTTTGTTCCGGTCACCCCCTGCGACCGGCGCTCCTACTCCGCCGCCTGCGCCTTGGCGGCCTCCGGACCCATCTGCTTCATCGCCCCACCGTAGCGGTCGTTGAAGGCGGTGGTGTCGATCTCCTCGAGCTCGATCTCGCGGTTCAGCACCTTTTCCTTCCACTTGAGCAGCTGGGGATGCGCCTCCTGGAACTCGGGCATGACTTCCTTGGCGAACAGCTCCAGCGATTCGCAGATGTGCTCATGCGTGTTCTTGCCGGCCTGGTTGAGCAGCACGACCTGGTCGATGTTGGACGACTGGAAGCGGCGCAGCTTGCGGCGGATGGTTTCGGGCGAGCCGATCAGGCCGCCGCGCAGCGCCGCGGCGTGCAGGTCGGGGTTGGCTTTCTTCCACTTGTTGTACTCGTCCCACATGTTGACGGTGCCGGCCGGCGGGCGGCGGCGGCCCGCCGACTGGCCGTAGAAGCGCAACGAGAACTGGAAGAAGGTGTCGCCGTCGGCGCGCTCGCGCGCCTCCTCGTCGGTCTTGGCGCACATGAAGAAGGAGACCAGCGCGATGTTCGGGTTGGTCCGGTAATCGGCCAGCTTCTTCTGACGCTTCACGAAGGCATTGTAGTAGGCGTGCACCCAGGCGTGCGCGGCGTCGGCCGAGACGAACTGGAAGCCGAGCGCCCCCATGCCCCATTCGCCGCACTTGGCCAGGGTCTCGAGCTGCGAGCAGGCGACCCACAGCGGCGGATGCGGCTTCTGCAGCGGCTTCGGCAGGACCTGGCGCAGCGGCATGTTGAAGTACTTGCCCTGATGCTCGGTGGGCGCGTCGCCGAACATCGGGATGATCGCCCGCACCGCCTCCTCGAAGATCTCGCGCTTCTTCTCAATCTCGACGCCGAACGGCTCGAGCTCGGTGATCGACGCACTCTCGCCCATGCCGAGCTCACAGCGGCCGTTGGACAGCAGGTCGAGCGTCGAGGCACGCTCGGCGACCCTCGCCGGATGATTGGTGGTGAGCTGGACGATGCCATGGCCGAGCCGGATCTGCTTGGTCCGCTGGCTGGCCGCCGCGAGGAAGGATTCGGGCGCCGGCGAATGGGAGTATTCCTCGAGGAAGTGGTGCTCGACCTGCCAAGCATGGTCGTAGCCCAGCCGGTCGGCCAGCTCGATCTGCGCCAGGGCATTCTGGTAGAGCCGGTGCTCGTCGCCCGCCTTCCAGGGCCGGGGCAGCTGCAGCTCGTAGAAGATGCCGAATTTCATGGAACAATCCTCCTGTCGGCCAGCATGCCCTCAATTCGCACCAATGCAATGGCAGGGTGAAATGTCGTTTCGCTGCGAGGGTCATGGTATTGGGACCGCGCTTGCGCGTCTGACGCGCATATCCGGTCCGGATGAGAACGAATCCTCGCGGCAGGCAGGGTTTTTTGACACTATCGGCCGGCCGGAATGGGTTGTCGGCCCGAGGCCGAAGGAAGCCGTCATGCGGTTGCTTGCCGCGCTGCTGCTGTTGGGCGTCGTCGGGTTGGCGGGATCGACGCCGCAGCTCCGGACCACGACGGAACCGCTCGGCCACGACGCCTACATCTGGCAGCGTGCTTGGACCGGCCCGGTGATCGCCGCCGCCCGGCGGTCGGCGGACATTGTCCGGACCTGGCGGGTGCTGCTGGCCGAGGCCGACAGGTCGGGCCGCTGGGCCGATGTCGCCATCCCCTGGAAGGACCTCCTTGCCACTGGCCGACCGGTCGTGGCGGTCGTCCGCATCGATGGCCGGCTCGACGAAGCCAGGATGGGTACCCTGATCGACCAAATGGTGGCCAAGGTCGAGGCGGCAGGCCGGTCCGGCGGCGCTCTCGCCGGACTCGAAATCGACTACGACTGCCCCACCTCCAAGCTCGCGATCTACGCGCGTTTCCTGGGGGAGTTGCGTTCCCAGCTGCCGAAGACGCTGGCGCTGTCGATCACGGCTCTCCCGACCTGGCTCAATTCACGGATGCTCGAGCAGCTGGCGACGCCGCTCGACGAGATCGTGCTGCAGGTCCACGCCGTCGAGGAGCCGCGGCGCGGCCTGTTCGATCCGGTCCGCGCCGAGGGTTGGGTCAGGGAATTCGGCCGACGCATCGGGCGGCCGTTCCGTGTCGCGCTCCCGGTCTACGACGTTCGCGTGAGCTGGCAGGCCGACGGACGGCTGGCCAGTGTCGAAGGCGAGATGCCGCTGCTCGCCGGCGCGCGCGATAGCGCTCTGCTGGGCGCCGCGCCGGAGACGATCCTGCGCTTCTTGAACAGACTGTCGTCGGGCGCGCCGCGGGGGCTGATCGGCGTTGCCTGGTTCCGTTTGCCGACCGATGCCGATTCGCGGGCCTGGAGCCTCGATACCTGGCGCTCGGTTGTCGGCGGCGCCCTGCCGCCGCGCGCCGTGCGCGCCGCGCTGCTGCCGACCGACCAGCCTGAATTGTGGACCGTCGCCTTGACCAATGATGGCATCGTCGACTCGCCGTTTCCGCGCCAGGTCCGGCTCGACAAGGGCTGCACGCTGGCGGACGGCGCCAACGGGTTTCGGCTCAGGAGGGCGGCAGGCCAGCCGCTGGTCCTCGAAGCTGCGGAAGAGGGGCGTCTGCGCGCCCATCGCAAGCGCGTTATCGGTTGGGCCCGCTGTGCCCAGCCCGGGAGAGAGCTCGATGTCGTTGAGTAGGCTTGTCGTCGCCGCCGCTGTGGCGGTGGCCTGCCTTGGTGCCGCACTTGCCTGCGGGCCGTTCTTCCCATGGCAGTTGCTCGACGACCGTGATCAGACCATGGCGGACCCGATCGGCCTGAGCTTCAACTTCGAAGCGTCGCGCCTCGTGATCGCCCCCAAGGACAATCTGAAGCTCGTCGAGCCGCGCGATCCCACCTCGTACGAGCCCCCGCAGTCCACTGAACCGGAAGCAATCTCGTCGGAGCGCGCTGAAATCCAGGCCGGCGTCTGGCGCCCCTTGATGTCGGGCAGCTTCGACGCCGACGCGCTCGAGGCGAAGCTCAACGTGGTGCGGCGCGCGGCCAACGGCAAGGAGGCACTGGCTGCCGGCGAGGGCTTGCCGGCAGCGGTGATCGACTACATCGCTGGCGCCGTCGAGTTCCGTGCCGACAACTACGAGGAAGCGCTGGGCTACTTCAAGGCGATCAATCGCCTCCCACCCGAGCAGCGACGCGTCCGGCTGGTTGCCGCGGCGTATATGCAGGGCAGGGTCTACCAGCGCCTGGGCGATCTCGCCGAAGCGCGTGCCGCCTTCCAGGCGACGCGCCGCGCTGCCGAGGGCGGCGCTCCCGATCCGCAAGGCCTGGCGGTCGCGAGCCTTGGCGAGGAGGCGCGTGTCGATCTCGTCGAGGCCGGATTGACGAAGGCGGATTGGGCGGTGACAGCCCCCGACCTCAGTGATGCCGCCAGGGTGCGGCTGATTTCCAGAGCCGTTCTCCTCTATGCCGAGCAGGCCAATCGCGGCTCGAAGATGGCCTTGCTGTCCCTGCGTGAAGTCGCGCGGTCGCTGATCGACAACGAAGGCCTGCTGAAGCGCGCGGCCGCCGATCCGCTGATCCGTCGCCTGCTGGTGGCCTACGTGGTCGCGCGCGACGGTACGACGACCTGGGACGACGGGCCCTACGGCACCGACGAGCCGATGGTCGTCAGCATCAGCGAGGCCGTGTTGTCCCAGCCGGCTCCGCCCTCGGGTCCCGATCTGGATCGCCTCGCCGCGCTCGCCTACCAGGCCGCACGCTACGAGATCGCCGAGAAGCTTGCCGCCCAGCCGGCCGGACCGTTGGGTCTGTGGGTGCGAGCCAAGCTGGCGCTGCGACGTGGCGATCGTGCGGCCGCCGTGAAGGACTGGACGGCGGCCTTTACGGCGGTCGAGCAGCCGGATTCGGAGGCGATGATCGATCCGGCGTCGCGGACCCGGCTGCGCGGGGAGACGGCGGTGGCCAAGCTCAGCCAGGGCGACTATGGCCATTCGCTCAGCCTGCTGTTTCCCGCGGCTGACACCTATTGGGGAGATGTCATCTACATCGCCGAACGCGTGCTGACGGTCGACGAGCTCAAGACGTTTGTCGACAGCCTGCCGCCGGCCAAGCCGATGCCGCCGCCGGCGGCTGACAGCGACTGGGGCTATCGCGTGCCGGCGACCGAGCGTTTGCGCGAACTGCTGGCACGCCGCCTCGTTCGGGTGGGACGGATCAGCGACTCATTGCCGTATTTCGAGCCGACGCCGGGATTGCCGCCCGATCCATCTCGAGCAGATCGTGCGACTCCCGAGGAAGTGCGTACCTATCTCGCCGCGGTCGAGGCGACGCGTCAGGGCTGGCCGTTCGATTGGCCCTGGCAGTGGGTCGATCGCGCCGAGGCGCTGTACAAGCTCTCGGTCATGACGCGTGAGCGCGGCATGGAGCTCATGGGGACAGAAGGCCCGCCCGATGAAGCCTCGACGGGTGGCTCGTTCGCATATGGCCTCGGCCAAGACAGCCCGAACGGCAACGCCAAGACACCCAGCAAGTTGCTCGGGCCGGACGAGATGCGTCGTTTCGAGGCGAGTGCGCCGAAGCCGGACGCGAGGTTCCATTATCGCGGAATCGCCGCAGACCAGGCGCTTGCGGCGGCCGACTTCCTGCCGCAGCGCTCGCAGGCCTATGCTGCGACCCTGTGCTGGGCGGCGCGCCATGCCTTCGCCAGTGCCGATCCGGCCAAGGCCGAGGCAATCTATGACCGCTACGTCGCGACTGGAGCTTACCAATCCTGGGCCAAGAACTTCGGCCGCGACTGTGTCGAACCGGACTTCGCCGCCGCCCGCACCTTCTGGCAGCGTCGTCTCGAGACCTGGGCAAAGCAGACCGCGGGCTCGGTCCAGCGGCATCCCGTGCTCGTTGGTGGAGGCATGATTGTCTCCGCCGGGCTGCTGTTCGCACTGCTTCGCCTGAGACGGAACCGTCGCGTGAACGCCGGGTGAGGGGCTCGTATTGAGGTATCGTCTTGGAACGCATCCTGGCGAGGGATCCCTCCCTTCGGCGCTGCTCAGGGCAGGCGCTATGCTCGGAATGACAGGAAATCCTGAATGACAGCAAGCCTGTCATCCCGAGCGCAGCGAGGGACTTTTGGTGCTGCGAAGCCGACTTCTCGTCGCGCGTCGCGGCTCAGTCGCGACGATTGGATCGCTGCCGGGCAGGCCGTGCTGTGCGAGGCTGGGATCGCCGGATTGCGCCTGTCGGTTCTGACGCGGCGGCTGCATGTCTCGACCGGGAGCTTCTACCACCACTTCGACGACATGGAGGCCTACCTCGCTGCCCTCGCGCGCCATTTCAGCCGGGACGACGTGAAGCGCATCCTCGAGCGGGCGGCGTCCGGAGCGACGGGGCCGCTGTCGCGCATCCGCCGGCTGGCGGCGATCTCGCTCAACAGCACGATCTTCCAGCTCGATCGCGCCATGCGCATCTGGGCGACGTCGGACCGGCGTGCCATGGCAAGCGTCAAGACCTCGGAGAAGCTGGTGCTGGATTATCTCACTGAGGCCTTCGCTGAGCTGGGCTTCGTGCAGGCCGACGCAGCGCTGCGGGCGCATCTCCTGCTGTCGGCCAATGTCGCGCTGATCGGCGCTTTCCAGCTCGACGGCAATCGCACGCTCTTCGAGCAGAGCCTCGATCTCCTGACCCGAGATGCGCCGGCCCTTGCCGGCGCATCTCGAGAACGGGCTACTCGGCGGCCTTCCGCGTAGCCTGCTCGCCGTGACGCAGCGCGCCGGCGGCGATCAATGCCCGCTCCTTGGCTCGCGCCAAATCGTAGGTGCGATGCATCATGATGCGTTGCGCCGTCAGCCCTCCGCCGGCCTGCAGCGCCACCACGAACTGCCAGCCGCCATAGGCGTCGGCGGTGAGATCGCGGATCAGGTTGTAGACCCGCATGCGGGTCTCGATGTCGACGTCTTTCTTGGTGTGCAGATATTTGCGCAGGTAGCTGCCAGCCGGCTCGCTGCGCAGGTCCGATTCGAGCGGCAGGGTAAGCACCAGGCCGCCGCTGACGTCGTGCAGATGGCGCACGGTCTGATGATAGTTGGCCGCATAGTAGTACTTCGCGGCGTTGATCGCGAGGATGTTGGGATGGACCATGCCCGACGGTGTGGTCTCGTAGTGCCGGCAGGCATAGTCGAGGCTCATGCGCAGCATCTCGGCATAGGTGATCAGCTCGGCGATGGTGTTCATCACCGTCGGGTCCTTGTCCTTGCCCTGGTGCTCGGAGACGAGCTGGGCGAGGCCAACGAACAACTCCGACATGCGCACCGCCTCGATCAGCCCGCCGGTGCGCTCCCACAGGCCGAGCGATTGGGCGAGCCGGCTGGCGAGCTGCACCTCGCCGGCCAGGAACACGCGGTCCCACGGCACGAACACGTCGTCGAACACCACGAAGCCTTCCGGCATGCTGTGATGGGCGCTCGCCGGATAGTCGAAGGCGTTGAGCTCGGCGGGCGCGAAGCTGCGGTTGATGATGCTGACGCCCTTGGTGTTGACCGGGATCGAGAAGGAGACGGCGTAGTCCTTCTCGTCCTGCCGCATGCCCTTGGTCGGCATGACCACCAGCTCGTGCACCAGCGAGGCTGCCGTGATGTGCAGCTTGGCGCCGCGCACGACGATGCCGTCCTTGTTGCGATCGACGATGCGGACATAGAGGTCGGGATCGTCCTGCTCGTGGGCGCGCCGCTTGCGGTCACCCTTTGCGTCGGTGATCACCTCGGCGGCGCGAAGGTCGTTGTCGCGGCAGTAGCGGTACATGCGCTCGATGTTGGCGGCGCATTGCGGATTGACCTGGGCGATATCGTCCTTGACGCTCATCAGCGCCATGTAGACGCCCGACACGGCGGTGCCGATCGAGGTGTGCTGCAGCATCTCGACGCGTGTCGCGAGGTCGCCCTCGTTCATCGGGATCTGGTAGATGCGATGCGCCTCGTCGCCCGCTTCGGTGCGGTAGCGGCGCAACGCGCCGTGATCCGGAGCGTCATAGTCGCAGTCGGCCGCGGTCAGCGCGATCGGCACCTTGAAGCGCGGATGCGTGGTGATGTCGTCGATGCGCTCGCCGTCCCAGTAGGTGACGCGGCCGTCGCGCAGGCTCTCGACATATTGTTGCGGCGTCTTCAGTCCCATGCTGCCCTCCCGATACATCGTGGCGCCTTGGTCGAAACCGTAACTCTTGTTATGGTGGCGGGCAATGGGAGGAAGGACGATGCACGACGTTGCCATTACAGGCATGGGCATCATCTCCGCCATCGGTCTTTCGGCTGGCGAGTTTCATCGTCGCGTCATGGCAGGCGCCTGCGGCATCAAGGCGGCGCCGTGGTCATCGGCGCTGCCCGGCCAGCGGGCGTGGCGGGGCACGGCGCGCCACGCAACGCTGGGAAGGGTTCCGTGAAGCCGCGCGCGCCGAGGGGCGCGAAGAGCCGCGCCGAGTGGTGGCTCCCCGCAGTGCCGGCGCCGCCGCCGGAGCGACGCTACCGGTCGCCGTCGTAGGGCTCGGCGATCTCGAGATGGGGCAGCTCTTTGCACCGGCGGTCAGCACGATCCGCGTCCACGGCGAGTCTATCGGCCGCGCGGCTGCCGAACTGGCGCTCGACCCGACGAGACCGCGCCGTGTCGATGTCGGCTTCGAGCTCGTCCTGAGAGAGAGTGGCTAGTTGGGGTGAGTCAGCGCTCCCGCAACGTGTCGTGCCGGTAGCGCAGCAGGGGCGACAGCAGATAGCTCAGGATCTGGCGCGAGCCGGTCTTGACCTCGACCGTCACCGCCATGCCGGGTGACAGGTTCACCGTCCGGCCGTCGATCTGCATCTTGGTGGCATCGAGCGAGATGCGCGCACTGTAGTTCAGCTCCTGGCCCTTGGGCTCGCTGCTGTCGTTCTGCGCGCCGGGCGAGCGGTCGTCGGCGCGATCCTGGCGCCGGTCGCGGATGATGGCGTCCTGCGAGACGCTCAGCACCTCGCCCTTCAGCAGGCCGTAGCGGGTGAAGTTGAAGGTGTCGACCTTGATCTCGGCCGGCTGTCCGGGCTGGACGAATCCGATGTCGCGATTCGGCACCAGCGCCTCGATCTCCAGCCGGCTGTCGCTCGGCACGATGACGAGCAGCGACTGCGCCGGCGTGACGACGCCGCCGACCGTATGGACGGCGAGCTGCTGGACCACGCCGTCGACCGGTGCCGTCAGCTGTTGAAGCCTGGTCTTCTGCTCGGCCTTGATCAGTTCCTGGGCGAGCCCGAGCATCTTCTGCTCCGACTTGGCGAGATCGTCCGACAGCACGCGCCGGAATTCGGCCTCGACCTGGCGGCGGGTCTCGCCGATCTCGGCCGCCGCCGCCTCCACTTCCAGGAGATGGCTCCTCTTGATGCCGAGCTCCTCCTGCTGCTCGACCAGAAGCTGAAGCGTCTCCAGGTAGGCGAGCTTCGAGCCCAGATCCTTCTCCATCAGCATGCGGCGCGTGTCGACGCGCGGCTGGATGACGGGAATGATCGTCTCGAGCTTGTGGATGGTGGCAGACGTCGTCGCCATCTCGGCCTCCTTCTGGGCCTGCTGGCGGCCAAGCGCTGCCAGCTTGGCGCGATGCTCGGCGACCTGATTGAGCAGGAGCTGGCGCTGCACAGCCACCAGGGTCGGGTCGGCGTTGGCGGGCGGCGCGAAATCGGCCAGGGCATCCTCGCCGCCGGCGAGCGCCGCGCGCAGCCGGGCGGCGGTGAGCTGCTCGGCCAGAAGATCGCTGCGAAGGCGATCGCGGTCCGCCGCGTTGGCGGTCGGATCGAGCTCGATCAGCACGTCGCCGGCCTTTACCGCCTGCCCGTCCTGCACCCGGATCGAACGCACCACGCCGGTCTCGAAGGGCTGGATGACCTTGGTGCGGCCGCTCGGCACGATCTTGCCGGTGGCCGAAGCCACGATGTCGATGGTGCCCCACCACGCCCAGGCCAGCGCCGCGCAGAACAGCGCGACGAGGGTGAGCCCGATGCTTCGCCCGATCGGCGAGGGCGGCGTCTCGACGATCTCGAGCGCAGCCGGCAGGAACGCCAGCTCGTTGCCGTGCCGTACGGGCCGGCACCTGTCGGCCAGGCGAACGACGTCGTTGGCGGGGGGCGCCGGACGAGCAGGTATGGCGAGTCTAACGGACTTCATGGATCCCTGCCTGCAAGCGGTGCAACGAGGCGTAGCGGCCGCCGGTCTTGATCAAGGCGTCGTGTGTGCCGTCCTCGACCACACGGCCGCCTTCGAGGGTGACGATGCGGTCCAGTCCGCGAACCGTCGAAAGCCTGTGGGCGATCACCAGGACGGTGCGGCCCTTGACGATTTCGCGCATGTTCTCCTGGATGATGCGCTCGCTCTCGTAGTCCAGCGCGCTGGTCGCCTCGTCGAAGATCAGGATGCGCGGGTCGCAGACCAGGGCGCGGGCGATGGCGATGCGCTGGCGCTGGCCACCCGACAGCGTCGAGCCGCGCTCGCCCACCACCGTGTCATAGCCTTCGCTCAGCTCGAGGATGAAGTCATGCGCGCCCGCAAGCTGTGCCGCGGCGACGACGCGCTCCATCGGCATGGCCGGATCGGCCAGCGCGATGTTGTCGCGCACCGAGCAGTTGAACAGCGTGCTCTCCTGCAGCACGACGCCGATCTGGCGGCGCAGCCAGGCGGGGTCGGCCATGGCGAGGTCCATGCCGTCGATCAGCACGCGCCCGCTTTCCGGCACGTAGAGGCGCTGGACCAGCTTGGCGAAGGTGCTTTTGCCCGAGCCCGAAGGTCCCACGATGCCGACGGTCTGGCCGGTCGGCACGTCGAAGCTCACATCGTGCAGGATCTGCTTGCCGTCGAGGCGATAGCGGAAGTCGACATGCTCGAACCTGATGCTGCCGCGCAGCGCGGGCAGGCGCGAGCGCCCTGCCGCGTAGGTCGGCTCCGCGGTGGTGTTCAGGATGTCGCCCAGGCGCTGGATCGAGAGCCGCGCCTGGTGGAAATCCTGCCAGAGCTGCGCCAGGCGCAGCACCGGCGCGCTCACGCGTCCGGCCAGGAGGTTGAAGGCGATCAGCTCGCCGACCGACAGGCTGCCGTCGATCACCAGCCTGGCGCCGAAGTAGAGGATGGCGGCGGTGACGGCCTTGCTGACGAACTGCACGGCCTGGCTCGAGGTATTGCCCAGGCTCAGCACGCGGAAGCTCGCGCTCACGTATCCGGCGAGCTGCTCCTCCCAGCGCCGCTGCATCTGCGGCTCGACCGCCATGGCCTTCAAGGTCTCGATGCCGGTCACGCTCTCGACCAGGAACGCCTGGTTCTCCGCGCCGCGCTGGAACTTCTCGTCGAGGCGCCGGCGGAACAGCGGCGTCACCGCCGCCGAGATGACCACATAGACCGGCAGCGAGGCCACCACGATCCAGGTGAGCGTCGGCGCGTAGAAGAACATCACCGCCAGGAACACCGAGGTGAAGAACAGGTCGATGACCAGGGTGAGCGCCGAGCTGGTGAGGAAATTGCGGATGTTCTCGAGCTCGCGCACGCGCGCCACCGAATCGCCGACCCGCCTGGCCTGGAAGTAGGCCATCGGCAGGCTGAGCAGGTGATGGAACAGCCGCGCGCCCAGCTCGACGTCGATGCGGTTGGTGGTGTGGGAGAACAGGTAGGTGCGCAGGATGCCCAGCACGGTCTCGAAAGCCGAGATCGTCACCAGGCCGATCACCATCACGTCGAGCGTGCTGAGCGACCGGTGCGCGAGCACCTTGTCGATGACCACCTGGAAGAACAGCGGCGAGACCAGGGCGAAGACCTGCAGGAAGAACGAGGCGACCAGCACCTCGCCCAGCAGCCGCCGATATTTGTGGATCGCGCCCAGGAACCAGGTGATGTCGAAGCGCCGGGCGAGATGGGCGAGGCCGACCCGGCGGGCCATCGAGATCAGCCCGCCGTCCCACACCGCGACGAACTCCTCGCGCGTCATCAGGGCAGGCCGCGCGGTCTGTGGTGACTGGACCAGCACCTGCTCCTCGGAGGCCTTGGCCACGACCATGAAGCCGCCATCGCGCAGGGACGCGATGGCGGGGAGGGGCGTCTGCGCGAGCCTCGACCATTTGGTCCGCCAGGCGCGCGCCTTCAGGCCGAGATCACGGGCGCAGCGGAGCATTTCCGCGGCGCCGACCTTGTCGGTGCCCAGGCGGTGCCTGAGCTGGCCCTGATCGGCTGCGACGTCTTTCAGGCGCAGCAGCGTCACCAGGGCCTCGAGTCCCGGGTCGACCGGGAGGGCGAGGGAGGGGCTCATGGTCGACGTTCTCCGGGACTCGAGGTGACGATCATGCGTGCGGCTGGGCGAGCGTCGGCGTCTGGCTGGACGCCGCGTCCATCATCGACTGGACGACCTGCCCCAGGCCGGACGGGACGAAGCTCGACGCCATGAACTGACCCAGCAGGGACTGGATGACGACGTTGCTGCCCGGCCCGCCGTCGAGCACGTCCTGACCGGGGCCGCCGATCAGCACGTCATCGCCTGCGCCGCCCGCCAGCGTGTCGTTGCCCGCGCTGCCGATCAGCACGTCGTCGCCGTCACCCCCATTGGCGGTCAGCAGCATGCCGGAGAGCTTGGTTGCCTCGATGACGTCGTTGCCGCCGAGGCCGTTGATCACCAGGCGATCAGTGGCTTCGAAGCCGGTGATGGTCACGTCGGTGCCCAGGCCCTTCACCGTGATCACGCCGTTGTTGTTCGTGACGGTGACGACGTCGTCGCCGTTGGTCGCGTTGAGGACGACCGTGTCCACCTGGCCGTCGGCGCCGCCCAGGTCGAGCTTGACGTTACCGACATCGGTCTTGGTCATGTCGTTGACCGTGATGGTGTCCGCGCCGCCCAGCGCCCGGAAATCGATCGTCTCCACGTTGTCGAGGTCCATGGTGACGGCGGCGACGTTGCGGGTGAACTTGGCGTGGCCGCCATTGTCGGAGATGTCGATCGCCTCGGCGATGTTGGCGCCGTTGAACAGCAGGGTGTCGGAGCCGCCCTGCCCGTCGACGATGTCGTTGTCGTCGCCCGGATTCCAGACGAAGGTGTCGTTGCCCAGGCCGAGGCGGGCCGTGTCGTTGCCGTCGCCGCCATTGACGACGTCGTCGCCCTTGCTGCCGGTGATCGTATCGTTGCCCAGGCCGCCGTTGATCGTGAGCTTGACCTGTCCGGCGTTGAGGCCGGAGACGTTGATCGTGTCGTCGCCGCCTTGACCGTTGATGGTGAGCGAGTCGTCGGCGCCTTCGCTGCCGGTCACCGTCACCTTCGCGGGCAGCCCGGAGACGACGACCGAAGTGCCGCTGCTGGCGACGGTGATGGCATCGGCGGCCTGCGTGCCGTTCACGACCACGCTGTCGGCCGCTCCGTCGCCCTGACCGCTGCCCGGCGTCGCCGACAGGTCGATATTGACCTGCTTGACGGCGGTGCCGGTCAGGTCGCCGACGGTGATGTTGTCGGCGCCACCCAAGGCGTTGAAGTCGACGTTCTCGACCTCGTTGAGGTCCATGGTGATGTTGGCGACGTCGCGCCTGAACAACGTCCGCGCGCCGTTGGCCGAGATGTCGATCTTCTCGGCGATGTTGGCGCCATTGAACAGCAGCGTGTCGGTGCCGGCCTGGCCCTCGACCACGTCGTTGCCGTCGCCCGGGTTCCAGATGAAGGTGTCGCTGCCCGCGCCGAGCAGGGCCACGTCGTCGCCGCGCCCACCGGTCACGGTGTCGTTGCCGTCGCCGCCCAGGATGGTGTCCCGGCCCTGGCTGCCGACGATGGCGTCGTTGCCGGCACCGCCGTCGATGGTGAGGCCGATCACGCCGGCCGCCAGGCCCGCGGCGTTGATCGTGTCGTTGCCGTTGCCGGCATTGATGACCAGCAGATCGCCGGCCTCGGTGTGATCGGCATTGACCTGGGCCGACAGCCCGGTCACTGCGACGCTGCTGCCGACGCCGGCGACGGTGATCTGGTCGGCACCGTTGGTGCCGGCAACGATCACCTGATCGGCCGCGCCATCGGCCGTGCCGAGGTCGATCGAGACCTGCTTGACGTCGGTGGCCGCCAGATTGTTCACCATGATCTGGTCGGCACCGCCCAGGGCGTTGACCTGGACGTTCTCGATGTTGTCGAGATCCATCACGATGTTGGCGACATTGCGCGTGAACTTCGCGCGCCCGCCATTGGCCGAAAGATCCATGAACTCGGCGATGTTGGCGCCGTTGAACAGCAGCTTGTCGGTGCCGTCCTGGCCGTCGACCACGTCGTTTCCGTCACCCGGATTCCAGATGAACGTATCGTCGCCCGCGCCCAGCAGCGCCGTATCGCTGCCGCGCCCGCCGGTCACGGTGTCGTTGCCGTCGCCACCCAGCAGGCGGTCGTTGCCGTCGCCGCCGGTGATGGTGTCGTTGCCGGTGCCGCCGTCGATGGTGAGACGGATGAGGCCGGACAGGCCGTTGCTGGCCGTGATGACGTCATCGCCGCCATTGGCGTTCACCACGATCTCTTCGGTGGTGCCGATGTCGAGGAAGAACGGCGCGGGCGTCACGCGGTCGAAGCGTACGCGCGTGCCGTTGGGCGTGATGGTGAAGGTCTCGGCGCCATTGCCGCCGTTGACCTCGGCCGTGTCGGTGCCGTCGCCGCCCTCGAACAGGTCGGAGTCGTCGCCCGGGTTCCAGATCATGCGATCGTTGCCGGCTTCGCCGAACACCTGATCGTCGCCATCGCCGCCGGTCAGCGTATCGTCGCCATCGCCACCGAACAGCAAGTCATTGCCGCCCTTGCCGAGCAGAGTGTCGTTGCCGGTCTGGCCGAACAGCTTGTCGCCGCCCGAGCCGCCGGTCACGACGTCGTTGCCGGCGCCCCCGAACAGGTTTGCGGGAGGCAGGGCGCCGTTGCTCTCGTCGAGAGTGATGGTGTCGTTGCCGGCCTGGCCGAACACTTGCATCAGCGTGGTGTTGGCGACGGTCGGCGTGCCTCCGATGACGGTGATCGCGCCGCCATTGACGAGGATCTGGCCGGCCGCGTTGCGGCTGAGCTTGATGATGTCGTCGAGGCTGTCGCCGAAGACGGACAGCACGCCTGAACTCGGGATGAAGCTAGCCGTGATAGCCATGGTTCTGGTCCTTTCAGACGATCGCCGCGGCGCGGATGGGGGGATTCAAGGCGCATTGGCGTCGGATGGCAGGCTTAGCTCCGACCCGCATGACAGGCTTGAAGCCGCACTGCGGGCGGCGTTGATTTTTTATGGAGATGCGTGAATTTTTCGTGCGTGCGGCCTGCGCCGAGGTCTGCTACCCGGCCGTGCGCAAAAGACACACCTCGCCCGGAATTGCCGCGCAATCCTGGCTTGCCACGACAAGGTCGCTTTCGCGCGAAAAATGGTTTGCCGGAACGTTGAGGGAGCAGCGTGCAATTTCTCTTTGCCGATCATGTGCTTGACACCGACCGGCGTGAGCTGCGCCACGGTGCGGACGCCGTTTCCGTCGAGCCGCAAGTGCTCGATGTGTTGATCTGCCTTGTGGAAAACCGCAATCGCGTCGTCACGAAGGACGATCTCATCGCCTCGGTCTGGCAAGGCCGGATCGTCTCCGACGCGACCCTCACCAGCCGGATCTACGCCGCCCGCAAGGCGGTCGGAGACGACGGCCAGGGCCAGAAGCTGATTCGCACCATTTCGCGCAAGGGACTGCGCTTCGTGGGCGACGTGAGTACCCAGCCGAACCACGAAGAGGTTGCGGTCGCGGCCGAATCCCAGGTGCCGGCGGCTGAAATCTTCTTGCCCAGGGCGGCTGCCATGCCGCAGTTCGAGCGGCCGGCCATTGCCGTGCTGCCTTTCGCCAACATGTGCGGCGATCCCGCCGAGGACTACTTTTCAGACGGCATCAGCGAGGATGTTGCTACCGCGCTATCCAAGCTGCGCCGGTTCCTCGTGATCGCGCGTAATTCTGCCTTCCTTTACAAGGGGAAGCCGGTTCCTCTCAAGCAGGTCGCCGAGGAGCTGGGCGTAAGCTACGTGGTCGAAGGCAGCGTGCGTCGGCACGGCGATCGGGTCCGTATCACGGCGCAGCTCAACGATGCATTGACCGGCAGCCAGCTGTGGGCCGAGCGCTACGACCGCGATCTCGCCGACGTGTTCGCGGTCCAGGACGAGATCACCGAAGCCATCGTCACGGCGATCGAGCCGCAGATCTACGCGGCGGAGAATTGCCGCACCTTGCGCAAGCCGCCCGACCGGCTGGATGCCTGGGACCTCCTGATGCGGGCGCAGTCGCACTACTGGCGGCTGACCCGCGAGGACAATGCCGCCGCGCTGGAGCTGCTCGAGCGGGCGACCGAGATCGATCCGCAATACGGCCAGGCCCTCGGCCTGCTCGCCACCAGCCATCTGTTCAACGTCCACATGGGCTGGGCGGACAGGGTGATCGTGGGCCCGATCGCCGCCCGCGCGGCGCAGGCGGCGGTTCGGGCCGACAGCGAGGATCCGTGGGCGCACAACGCCATGGGCAGCATCCATCTGTTCGCGCGGCGCTTCGAGGATGCGCTGGCCGAGTTCGAGCAGGCGTTGCGGCTCAACCCGAACTTCTGCCTGGCCCAGGGCTACTATGGGCTGGCGCTGGCCTTTTGCGGCCGTTGGAAGGAAGGCGAGGAGGCGGCACAGCGCGCGCTGCGGCTCAGTCCGCGCGATCCGTTCTCGGCGCTCTACTATGGCGTGGCCTCTTACGCCCAGTTCGTCGGACGCAACTACGACGAGGCCATGCAGCTCGCGCGCACGGCCATCCGTCTCCACCCCGACTTCATCGGCGGCTATCGCGGGCTCACCTCCGCGGCGGGCATGTCCGGCCAGGCCGAGGTTGCGGCGGCGGCGCTGCACGAATTGCGCCGGGCACAGCCCAACATCTCCCTGGCGTGGGTCGCCGCCCAGGTGCCGATCCTGCATGACGCCGACCGCGACCACTATCTCGAAGGCTTCCGCCGCGCCGGGCTGGCCTGACTCAACACGCGCCGTCGAGCGGGGCGTGTGATCAAGGGCGCTCGGGCATCGACTGATTGACAAGTGCGCGCCATGCGGGCCCCGAGGTCATTGCCAGCGTGCAGAAGCTTGGTTTGGGGCTGGGGCCGACAAGCCGACCGAATTCACCACGCGGATGACGGGCGAAGCCGAAAAGGTAACTGCCTTCAAGCCCAAGTGAACCTACCCGCCTTGCCTATTACAGGCGAACCAGGGGGCCGAACCTTCGGCATCGGTCCGATCGTCGGAGCAATGCCACTGCTCAACCGATGACTCAACGGACTCGCGTCGGCTGTCATTGAACTTTCATTCTAATCGATGGCCTGGCAATCGCCCAACACCGAACAACCAATGCTCGCGCTGGTGTTGACAGAAGTGTGCTCCTTAAAGTTGTATCCCTCTTGCAACAGGGGGAAGTCATGGACAGTCATCTGCAAGGTTTCATCGACCGCTTCAAACGCGATCCCGACCTGTACGCCGAAGCGAAGGCGAAACTTGACGCCAACGCCCATGCTCTGCTTGTCGCCTCCATGAACCGCGGCGTGGGAATCGCCGAGGCGGCGCCGGCGGCCATGATCGCCGGAGCGCTTACACCTGAAGGAAAGAGAGTCCAGGAATCCATTGCACAGGCGCAGTTCCGCCCGGTCTTCGTGATCCGTGACAATCGGCTCACGGGAGATTTCGTCGGACCGGACAGCGCCGTCTGGAAGCAGCGCCTGATGGACAAACAGAGTATCATTGATAAGGTGATCCGCTCCGTCGGTCGAGTGGAGGTCAACAGCAACGCGATCTACAACTGGGTCGGTACCGGCTGGCTCATCGACAACGACGTGATCGTGACGAACCGCCACGTCGCAAGCGTCTTCAGCCAGAACAGAGAAGGCTTTTCCTTTAAGACCGGCTATCCGAGCGGCTTGCAGTCGGCAAAGATCGACTTCTTTGAGGAAGATCAGCGCAGCGAGTCACTCGAGTTTGCGGTGGAATCCGTCCTGTGGATGTCCGAAAACCGCGAAAGCGAGCCGGACGTCGCCTTCCTCAGGGTCAGGCGCCTCTCTGCGGATCGGCCGCTGCCCGGACCGATCCCGCTCGCAGCCGCTGCGAACGAAGGCGACGTTGCAATTACCATCGGTTACCCGGCGCGCGATCCTGACATTCCGGACCAGGACCTGGTGCACCGGGTTTTCGGCGACGTCTACGACAAGAAGCGGCTGGCACCCGGCGAGATCATCAAGGTCAGCGACAGCGAACTCGAGCACGATTGCTCAACACTCGGCGGAAATTCCGGCTCGGCGGTGATTCGCCTGGCGACAGGCGAGGCCTTGGGTCTGCACTTCGCTGGTCTCTACATGGAAGCGAACTACGCCGTTCCTGCGCCCAAGCTCAGAGACCTGCTGGACCGGCTGAACAAGCGGACCTTGCCTAGGCTGCGTCCGGTCGAAGTCCTCACAAGCCCGGCGGTGGCGACGCCGGTTTCCATCGCGAGGTCCGGTTCCGCAATGTCAGGCAATGGTATCTTCACTCTCGAGGCGTCCATCCCGATCAAGGTCACTCTTGAGATCGGGGGGGCTGTGTCATCGGTGCAACTCGGGACCCCCACGCCGGCGGGGCTCACATCGGCAGTTCCGACTGCAGAAAACTACGATGCCGCCCTGCAGGTAGCACGGCAACAGCTGTTGGGTCAGCCCGGTGTCCTCGACGTGCGGCTGGGCTATCGTTTCCGGCGCGGCTGGATCACCGACGAGCGCGTGATCGTGGTCGAGGTCCAGGAGAAGCAGGAACTGCCTGCCTTGCGCACCTCCGGCAAGCAACTCATGCCGGGCCAGGTCCTCGGCATCGGAGTCGATGTGAGGGCCGCGGCGCTGGGCGGACAATTGGAGCCTCTCGGGGTCAGCCTGCCGCTCAAGGAAGCACCACGGCCAGGTGTCTACCGCGAGCCACCCAATCCACGCCTTGCACCCGTCAACGAACGGATGAAGGCGATCTTCCATGTCAGCCCCGACTCGGGATTCCCCAACTTGCGCCCGTTCATAGAGCGCACGACTGAGCGCCTGACGGCCACGATGTATGAATGGGAGCCCAACCACATCAGCGCTGCCCTGTTCGGGGCCATCAAGCCTGGGGATCGCCGACTGAAAATGGTCACCCAGAAAGCGGGCACTGCCAGTGCGGTGAACAAGCTGGAGAGCCAGCTGGGAGCCAAATTCGATCATGTCTGGGCGTCTGTCGGCGCGGGCAAGATCGTGCCGATGGCCTACCACATCAAGGTCGCCTGTCGCGACGGCAAGGAATTCTGGCTGTCGAGCGGGAATTGGAAGGATTCGAACCAGGCCGATATCGATCCGGCCGGCGAAGACTCGACCTCGATCACACCGCTGCGTGAGCATAATCGGGAATGGCATGCCATCATCGAGAACACCGCGCTGACGGAATGTTTCGAGAGCTACATTGAGTGGGACTTCGAGGAAGCCAAGCGGGTGCCGCTCGAAGAAGTTCCCCCAGCTGTTCTGCCTGACGTGTTCGTGCCGGTGAAGGCCGTGCCGGAAAGACGCGTGGTCGTCGAGTATTTCGATCCGCTCGTCCTCGACCGCAAACTTGACATCACGCCGCTCCTGACACCGGATCGCGACGGCCGGGGCAAACGAATCTTCATGGAGGCGGCGACCGCTCTGGTTGACAGCGCCCGGCATACCATCGACCTGCAGAACCAGTCTTTCACGCTGCTGGAGGACAACGTTCCCGCCTTCGAAGCCTTCTTTGCCTTGATCAAGAAGAAGCAACGGCAAGGGGTCCAGACGCGGATCATCTTCCGCGACGGGCGCGAGTTCCACAACAACGAGGACCAGCAGGCGCTGTTGGAGCGGCTCAAGGATTTTGGCATAGATACCGATGCCATCCGTGTCCAGCGCGGCTGCCACAACAAGGGCATCATCGTCGACGCGGACGATCCCGCACGCGCTACCGTCCTGTTCGGCAGCCACAACCTGACCAACACGGGAGCGCTGTTCAACCGGGATGCCAGTCTCCTGATCAAGGACCAGGAGGTCGCGAAGTACTTTCGCAAAGTCTTCAACTTCGACTGGGAAACGCTTGCAACGCAGGACGTCGAGGAGGCGATCGGCGGCGTGCGGATCGCGCAACCCAATGAGCAGACCCCGCTTGGTTTCCGTCGGGTATCGTTGCAGGAATTGCTGTCCGACGACTGATGATCGACAGCCGTCGTTGGCTGACGAGGCAAGACTAGTACCCAGGGAAGCATTCGGACTCCGCGTGATCGCATCAGCGAATCGCCGTGGCGAGCGCTGACTTCCTTGGCAAGGTTGTCGTCGTGCCTTTCTGGAAAGTGGGAACTCCGCCATCCTTCGGAAAAATACGTATCCCCGTTTCGTGCAACCGGCTTCGCCAGTCTTGACGGCTGTCTGACAGAGGTTCACGAGCGCCGCTACGGTACGATGCGCGAGGGAGGGGCAGCGAATGGCGGGTCGATTGGTCAATGCGTTGGGCGCGGCGGCGAAGACGGCCGAGGCGTTTTCCGATCAGGCGACGCTGCGCCACATGCTGCGCTTCGAGGCGGCACTGACCTTTGCGGTCGCCCGCGCCGGACTGATTCCGAGGAAGCATGTCGCCGCGATCGAGCAGGCCTGCGATCCCGATCTCTACGACCCTGTTGCCCTCGCCGAGACGGCGCGGCGCAATCTCACGCTCACGGTGGCCGTGGTGCGGGCGCTCACCGCCGAGGTGCGCAAACGCGATGCCGCGGCGGCGGCCTCGGTCCATTGGGGGGCGACCAGCCAGGACCTGATCGACAGCGCAATGGTGCTGCAGCTGGGCGACGCCGTGCCGCCTCTCCTCGAAGACCTCCGCGGCATCGTTGCGGCGCTGGCCAAGCTGGCGCGCCGGCACAGAGCCACGCCAATGCTCGGCCGCACGCTGCTGCAACCGGCGACGCCGCTGGCGCTCGGCCAGAAGATCGCCGGCTGGGCGTCCGACATCGATCGCGCGACGCGCCGGCTCGAGGTGAGCTTCGCCGAGACCCAGGTCCTGCAGTTCGGCGGGGCGTCCGGCTCGCTGTCGGCGCTGGGCGCCAAGGCCGAGCCGGTCATGAAGACGCTGGCGAGTCGTCTCGGCCTCGCGCTGCCGCCGGCGCCATGGTTCGCGCAACGGGTCAGGGTCGCGGCCTTCGCTCAGGATGTCGCGCTGGTGGTCGGCGCGCTGGGCAAGGCGGCGCGCGACATCGCGCTCATGATGCAGTTCGAGGTTGCCGAGGCGACCGAGCCGACGGGCGCAGGCCGGGGTGGCTCCTCGACCATGCCACACAAGCGCAATCCGGTCGGTGCGGGCACGGTGCTGACTGCAGCGAGCCGCGCGCCGCAGCTCGCTGCCACCATCGTCGCTGGCCTGCCGCAGGAGCACGAGCGGGCGCTGGGCGGCTGGCAGGCGGAATGGCCGACGCTGGCGGCGCTGGTTGAGGCGCTGGGCTCTGCCGTCGAGGCGATGGGCGAGGTGGCGCCCGGCCTCGTGATCGACGTCGACCAGTTGGCGGCCAGCCTGGCGGCGACCAACGGCGCGGTGCTGGCCGAACGGGCTACGTTCCTGCTGGCCGAGAAGATGGGCAAGGAGCAAGCCGGCAAGATCGTCGAGGCGGCCCTGTCCAAGGGCGGCTCGTTCGTCTCGGCACTGGGCCAGCTCGAGCGCGAGCTCAGCGACGAGAAAGCGATGCTGGGCATGTCGCCCAAATTTGTCGATCGCCTCCTGTCGGATATCAGGAGGCGATAGGTTCCTCCGCCGACTACGGGGAAGGCGAGTCGAGATGACACGCCACCCTGTGCCTGTCGGCGATGACGCGCAGCGGCGGCGGCTCGTCGGTGCAGCGGGCGAAGGCGTGCGGGCAGCGGTCGCGGAAGCGGCAGCCTGAGGGCGGCTCGCGGGCGTCGGGCACGTTGCCCTTGATCGGCAGCGGGGCGCGCGACTGGTCGGGGTCGGGCACCGGCACGGCGGCCACCAGCGCCTGGGTGTAGGGATGGCGTGGTCGGCGCACGATCTCCGCGGTCGGGCCGTCCTCGACGATGGTGCCGAGATACATCACCAGGGTGCGATCGCAGAGGTATCGCACCAGCGCGAGATCGTGCGAGATGTAGATGGCGGTCAGCCCCATGTCGTCGCGAACCTCGCGCATCAGGGCGAGGATGCCGGCGCGCACGCTGACATCGAGCATCGACACCGGCTCGTCGGCCACCAGGAAGCGCGGCGCCAGCACCAGCGCGCGCGCCAGCACGACGCGCTGCAGCTGGCCACCGCTCAGCTGGTGCGGATACTTGTCGAGGTAGCGGTCGAGGTCGGGCAGGTGGACGCGACGGAAGGCAGTGGCGATGCGATCGGCGTGCTCGGCTTCGTGAATGCCGCCATTGACCAACGGCTCGGCGACGGCGCGGTAGATGGTGAAGCGCGGGTTCAGGGCATCGAACGGGTTCTGGAACACGAGCTGCGCCTGGCGGCGGAACTCGCTCAGCGCCCGGCCCTTGAGCGCGCCCAGCGCCGAGCCGTCGAAGGTGATCGAGCCGGTGGTCGGCTCGACCAGCTTCAGCATCAGGCGGCCTAAGGTGGTCTTGCCGCAGCCCGATTCGCCCACGATCGCCACCGCGTCGCCGGCGCCGACCTCGAAGCTCACGCCATCGAGGGCGCGCACGAACGGCCTCTCGCGGCGCACGACCTCGCCGAGCGAGCGCGCGACCGGGAAGTGCTTTACGACGTCGCGTACGCTGACGAGCGCTGCCATGTCACGGGATCCAGGGCGGAGGTGCGGAGCTGATCGGCCTCGCCGTCGCGCAGGCAGGCCGAGACGTGGGTCTTGTTGTGGCCGGTACCGCCCCTGTCGGAGTTGATCGCGGCAGGTCGGCTGCTGCAGGTCGACAGCGCGAACGGGCAACGCGGCGTGAAGCGGCAGCCCGGCGGCGGGTCGCCGAGGTCGGGCGGGCTGCCGGCGATCGGCACCAGCTCGAGTGCGTCCGACATCAGGTCGGGGAAGGCGTTGCGCAGGCCCATCGTGTAGGGATGGCGCGGCTGGCCCAGCACCTCGCGCACCGGGCCGCTCTCGATCACCTGGCCGGCATACATCACCACCACCTCGTCGCAGAGATAGGCGACGACGCTGATGTCGTGCGTGACCAGCACCATCGAGAGCTTCAGCCTCTGCTGCAGCGCGCGCAGCGTGTCGAGGATCTGGCGCTGCACGATGACGTCGAGCGCCGTCACCGGCTCGTCGGCGAGCAGCAGGCTGGGCTCGAGCGCCAGTGCCATGGCGATGGCGGCGCGCTGGCGCATGCCGCCGGAGAATTGGTGCGGATAGTCGGTCAGGCGGCTTTCGCCCAGGCCCACCAGGTCGAACAGCTCGGCCGCCCGGGCGCGCGCCGCGGCCCTGCCGTAGCGGCCGCGCTTGGTCAGCACTTCGACGATCTGCGTGCCGACCGTGTAGACCGGGTCGAGCGAGCTCATGGCCGATTGCGGGACGTAGGCGATGTCGCGCCACAGCAGCGGCCTCGTGGTCGCCTCGTCGATCGGCTTGCCCTTGAAGGTGACGCGGCCGCCGGCGCGGCGTCCGTTCTCGGCCAGCACGCCCATGATGGCGCGCACCGCCGTCGTCTTGCCGCAGCCCGATTCGCCGACCAGGCCGACGATGCGGCCTTCGGGGATGGCGAAGGACGCGCCGTCGACCGCGCGCACGACGCCGCCGCTCGTCTTGTAGTGGATCTGCAGGCCGTCGACCTCGAGGATCATCGGCCGCGCAGCCTCGGCATGAAGACCTCCTCGTAGCCCCGGCTGATGAAGAAGCCGGCGACGACCACCAGGATGATGCAGATGCCGGGCGGCACGAACCAGGCGTACTGGCCGCGCGAGAGCGCCTGCGAGGTGAAGGCGTCCTGCAGCATCATGCCCCACGACACGCTGGTCGGATCGCCGAAGCCCAGGAAGTTGACGCTGGCCTCGGTGATGATCGCCCAGCCGATGGCGATGGCGGCATAGACGAAGCTGAGCGGCAGGATGTTGGGCGCGATGTGCACGAACAGGATGCGCCGGTGGCTGGCGCCGGTGACGCGCGCGGCCTCGACATAGGCCCGCTCGCGGAGGCTCAGGACCTGGCTCCTGATCACGCGCGCCGAGTTGGGCCACAAGAGCAGAGCCACGGCCATCACGATGTTCGAGGTGCTGGCGCCCAGGAAACCGGTCATCACGATGACGAAGGGCAGGAAGGGCAGTGACAGCGCCATGTCGGCGATGCGCATCAGCACCGCATCGGTGGTGCCGCCGAAATAGCCGGCCACCAGCCCGACCACGGTGCCGGCGGTGGCGACGATGAGGGCGGCGGACAGCCCGACAGCGAGGGCGCTCCTCGTGCCGTGCACGAGCTGGGCGTAGATGTCGCGTCCGAGATTGGTCGTGCCCAAGGGGAACTCACCGCTCGGCGCCACGTTGGCGGCAACCTTGCCGGCCTGGGTGAACAGGATCTCCAGCGGGTCGATCGGCGCGAGCTGGTCGGCGAACAGCGCCACCAGCACGAACAGCGCATAGATCAGCAGGCCGATGAAGGCGAACGGATCCTTGAGCGGCATCGCCGCCATGCGGCGCAGCACGGGCAGAATCGATTGCCCGCGGCCGGGGCGCGGCCTCACCATCACCCTGGCTTCAGGCGCGTCGACCATGACTCACCCGGGGGTCCAGCACCATGTAGAGAAGGTCGGCGACGAAGTTCATCAGGGCCAGCACCAGGGCGATCATCAGGAAGGCGCCTTGCGCCAGGGGATAGTCGTGCGCGGAGACGGCCTGCACCAGCAGCCGGCCGATGCCGGGCCAGCTGAAAACGGTCTCGATCACGACGTTGCCGCCCATCGACAGGCCGACGCCCAGCGCGAAGGCGGTGACCACCGGCAGGAGCGCGTTGCGCGCGGCATGGCCGATGACGATGCGCCATTCCGACAGGCCCTTCATGCGTGCCATCGTGACGTACTCCTCGTGCATCACCTCGAGCATGTTGGAGCGCATCAGCAGCAGCGGCAGGCCTTGCAGATAGAGGGCGAGGGTGAGCACCGGCAGGGCGAGATGGTGCAGATAGTCCCACGACAGCATGCGCTGCAGGTTGCTCGAGTAGGCGAGACCGGGGCTCGAGGCGCCGCCCGACGGGAACCAGCCGGCGTTGAACGACAGCAGGGCCAGCAGCACCATGCCGATCCAGAACTCCGGGGCGGCGCGCGTCGCCAGCACCGCCGGCACGGCGGCCCGCTCGATCCAGCTCCCGCGCTTCCAGGCCAGCCAGGCACCGGCCAGCACGCCGAAGACGTAGGCGATGATCAGCGAGCTGAGGGTGAGCACGATCGAGTTGGGCAGCACCTCGAACAGGATGGTGGTGACCGGCCGGCGCTGGAAGAACGACAGTCCCATCTCGCCGGAGAGCAGGTTGCCGAGATAGATGAAGTATTGCATCCACATCGGCTTATCGAGCCCGAACTGCTCGAGCATCGCCTGCTGCTGGTCGGCGTTCAGGTTCTCGTTGATGAAGGCGGCGAGCGGCGTGCCCGGCATCAGCCTGAACATGAAGAACAGGATGGTCGTGACGGCGAGCAGCGCCAGCGCGTTGTGAGCGAAGCGCTCCAGGACGAGCTTCATGGGCAACCGCGAGTCTGGCTCCTCTCCCCCGCTAGGGGGAGAGGTTGGGTGAGGGGGTTACGCACGTCGTAGCCCCCTCACCTCAGCGCGGCTCGGCGAAGCCGAACGCGTCATACCTCTCCCCCTGGCGGAGGAGAGGAACATGAAAGTGCGATCGAGCCCGTCATCTCATTCCGTCGTCAGCTTTTCCGTCTTGCCGACCGGGTAATAGAGCTTGCCACCGACGACGCGGTAGCCGGCGTCCTGCAGGATCTTCTTGGCATCGGCCAGGCCGGTCTTGAAGGTGTCGACCGACGGGTCGTGCCAGAACTTCAGCACCGGCGAGACGTGGCTGTTGGCCGGGATGGCGTAGTCCTGCCAGGCGGCCGACACCATCAGGCGGCGGTCGATGGCGATCGACAAGGCACGGCGGAAGGCCACGTCGTCGAACGGCGGGCGGCGGTTGTTGAAGGCGACGTACTCGAAGCCGATATCGACCTCGCTGCGGATGGCGATGTCGGGGTTGTCCTTGGCGAACTTGGTCAGCACCTCGGGATCGCCGTTGAACATGCCCAGGAAGTTGAGCTCGCCGCGCTTCAGCATGCCCAGGGTCGCCTCGGCGTTGGGCACGATGCGCATGATCCAGCGCTCGATCTTGGGCGCCGCGAAATGCTCGCCGTTGCGCTCGAGCAGGATCTCCTCGGTCGGCAGCCAGCGCACCAGCTTGAACGGGCCGGAGCCGATCTTCGACACCTCCTTGAGCTGCTCGGCAGTCTCCGGCTTGCCCTCGAGATCCTTCAGGACCGGTTCCCAGATGTGCTTGGGAATGAGGTTGATCTTGGCCAGCGAGGCGGAGAAGAAGGTGGTGTTGGGCTGCTTGAGCTTGAAGCGCAGCCCCGACTCGCCGACCTTCTCCATCTCGGCGATGTCGGTGACGAACGGCTTGTACATCGGCGCCTTGGAGCCGCCCGGTGCCTGGAAGGAGAAGACAACGTCGTCGATCGTGACCGGCTTGCCGTCGTGCCACTTCATGCCGGTGCGCAGCTTGATCTCGACCGTCTTGTCGTCGACCCAGGTGACGGTCTCGGCTGCCCAGGGCTGCGGCATGCCGTCCGGCCCGATGCGCATGATGCGGTCCCACACCAGGTCGGTGACCCAGCTGTCGACCGCGCCACCGATGTAGAGCGGGTTGGTGGCGTTGATCACCTCGTTGCTGTTGATGATCAGGTCCTTCTGCGCGCCCAGCGGTTCGATCTTCAGGAAGGTCCAGATGTTGCGGATGCCGATGCCGCTCTGGTTGACGACCGTGTCTTCCTTGAACACGGCCTTGTTGAACGCCAGCGGATACTTCGGATGGACGAGGAAGGCCTGCGGCTGATCGCGGTTGATGATCTGCTGCATGGCATAGGCGGTCTTGCGGCGCTCCTCGGGATCGAGCTGGGTGCGCTGCTTCTCGGCGAGCTTGTCGTACTCGGGATTGTTGTAGCCGATGAAATTGTAGCCCTTCTCGGCATAGCTCGAGTGATAGAGGCTATAGAGGAATTCATCGGGGTCGCTGCGCTCGGGCCGGCCGACCATGCGCCACATGGTGGTGTCCCACTTGTCGCGGCTGAACCAGATGAGCTGGGTCTGCTGCTGGCGCTGTAGCGGCTTGACCTCGACGTCGAGCCCGAGCTGGCGCCATTGCTGGGCAATCAGCTGCGAGGCCTGATAGTGCTGCGGCAGGGCCGCCTGCGGCCAGGTGTAGAGGTTGATCTTGCGGACCTTCTCGGTCGGGCCTTGGCCCGATGCCGTCGCGGCGGCCGAGAGGACGGCGAGCCCAGTCGCCGCTGCCATCAAGAGCTTGTTCATGACGCCTCCTTGATCTTGGCGAGGCGCGCCTCGCGCGTGTAGCGGTTCTCCGGTACGCGTAACCCCAGGTTCTCCCGAAGCGTGGTGCCTTCGTATTCGGTGCGGAAGATGCCGCGCCGCTGCAGCTCGGGCACGACGAGCCGGCAGAAATCCTCGAACGGCTTGGGATAGTGGTTGCACACGACGTTGAAGCCGTCGGCCGCCTCTTCCTTCAGCCAGATCTCCATCTCGTCGGCCATGTATTCGGGCGTGCCGACCAGCACGCGATGGCCGGTGCCGGCAGCGGTATGGCGGGCGATCTGGCGCAGGGTCATGTTGTTCTCGCGCGCCGTGCGGACGATCAGCGCTTGCCGCGCCTTGGCGGCGTTGCTGGGCGGCAGCTCGGGCAATGGCCCGTCGAGCGGATACTTGGAGAGGTCGAGCCCGCCCGAGATGTGGGCCAGCGACTGCAGCGCGACGTCGTCGGGCATCAACGACTGCAGGTGCTCGTAGGTCTCGCGCGCCTCGCTCATGGTGTGCCCGAGCACCGGCGTGAGGCCGGGCATGATCTTGATGTCGTCGGGCGTACGGCCATAGCGCGCCGCGCGCTTCTTGATGTCGGCGTAGAAGGTCTTGGCTTCGTCGATCTTGGTCTGGGCAGTGAACACCACGTCGGCGGTGCGGGCGGCGAGCTCGCGCCCGGCTTCCGAGGAGCCGGCCTGCGCGATCACCGGCCAGCCCTGCGGCGAGCGTGTGATGTTGAGAGGGCCCTTCACCTTGAAATGCTTGCCGACATGGTCGAGGAAATGGACCTTGTCGCGGTCCATGTAGACGCCGCGCTGCTTGTCGCGCAGCAGGCCACCCTCCTCCCAGCTGTCCCACAGGCCGGTCACGACCTCGTAGAACTCGGTGGCGCGCTCGTAACGGTCGGCGTGGGCAAGGTGCTCGTCGAAGCCGAAATTCTCCGACTCGTCCTCGATCTGCGACGTCACCAGGTTCCAGCCGGCGCGGCCGCCGCTGATATGGTCGATCGAGGCGAAGCGGCGGGCGATGTTGTAGGGCTCGTTGTACGTCGTGGTCGCCGTTGCCACGAGGCCGATGCGGCTGGTCACCATGGCGAGCGCGGCGAGCGTCGCCGTCGGCTCCAGCTTGACCGTGCGCGAAAGCTTGGCGCGGGTGCGCTCGCCGCGCGCCAGCGCGCGGCTGCCCGCGACGCCCACCGTATCCTGGAAGAAGATGGTGTCGAACTTGGCCGCTTCGGCGACCTGGGTGATGTGGGCGTAGAGCTGGAAATCCATGTCGGCGGTGACCAGCGCATCGGGATGGCGCCAGCCCGCCAGATGATTGCCGGGCACGCTGAAGAAGCCACCGAGGCGGAGTTGGCGCCCCTTCGGATAATCAGGGCTAGTCATTGGACGCCGCCGCACTCACCTGGACGCTCCTGCGGTTCTTGACGTGGATGTTCTCGGGGATCGGCACGCCGAGATTCTCGCGGAACGTCTTGCCCTCGTACTCGGTGCGGAAGATGCCGCGGCGCTGCAGCTCCGGAACGACCAGCGTCACCCAGTCCTCGAGCGGCTTGGGATAGTGCGGGAACAGGAGATTGAACCCGTCGCAGGCGCCGGCCTCGAGCCACTCCTGCATGTCGTCGGCCAGCGACTTCGGCGTGCCGTAGAGCACCCGATGGGCCTGGCTCATGGCCAGCACGCGGCCGATCTGGCGGATCGTCATGCCGCGCTTGCCCATGGCGATGATCATCTCCTGGCGGGCGCGCGCGGCATTGCTGGGCTTCAGCTCGGGCAGCGGGCCGTCGGGATCGCAGGCGAAGATGTCGACGCCACCGGCCAGGCGCGCGACGCCGGCGATGCCGACGCCGTCATCGACCATGCCGCGCAACTCCTCGTACTTCTCCTGCGCTTCGGAGTCGGTACGGCCGACGATCGGCATGATGCCGGGGAAGATCCGGATGTGATCCGGACCACGGTCGTACTTGTCCATGCGCGAGCGCATCTCGTTGCAGAAATCCTGGCCGTCCTTGATCGTGGTCTGGGCGGTGAAGACCATCTCGGCCGTGCGGGCGGCGAGCTCGATGCCGACATCGGACGATCCGGCCTGCGCCACCACCGGCCGGCCTTGCGGCGAGCGCGCGACGTTGAGCGGTCCGCGCACCGTGAAGTGCTTACCCTTGTGCCGCAGGATGTGCATCTTGTCGTAGTCGAACCAGACGCCGCTTTCCTTGTCGCGCAGGAAGGCGTCGTCCTCCCAGCTGTCCCACAGGCCGATCACGACGTCGTGGAACTCGCTGGCGCGGTCGTAGCGCACGCCGTGCTCGAAATGCGCGTCGCGCCCGAAATTGACCGCCTCGTCCTCGGCCTGCGAGGTCACCAGGTTCCAGCCGGCGCGGCCGCCGCTGATATGATCGATGGTGAGGAAGCGCCGGGCGACGTTGTAGGGCTCGTTGTAGGAAGTCGTGCAGGTCGAGACCAGACCGATGCGGCTGGTGACCGCGGCCAGGGCCGCGATCGCACTCATCGGCTCGATGTGCGCCTGGCGGCCGTTCTTGACCCGGAACGGCTTGCCGCCATAGACGGCAGTGCTGCCCGGAATCGCGACGCTGTCCTGGAAGAACATGCAGTCGAGCTTGCCGCGCTCGGCCATGCGCGCCATGTCGGCGAGCAAGCGCATGTCGAGATCTGTCTCGCAGATCGCATCGGGATGGCGCCAACCCGTGGGATGGCAACCTGGAACGCTGAAGAAAGCGCCAAAGCGCAGCTGACGCTTGGCAGTCGGCATGGACCCACCGTCATTGGAACTGACGGAAGCTTAGGCAACTCGCGTGCCGAAAGGCAAGGTTGGAGGGTCGTGGGCTGGCACCGCGCCCCTGAGGCGGAGCAGACTCCGCCGCAGTGGCACGGTCCCAGCGATGAGTCAGTGCACCGGGTCGAGCACGACGACCGGGATCTCGCGGTTGCCGGCCTTCTTCTGGTACTCGACATAAGGCGGCCAGAAAACGGCGGCGTCCTTCCAGAGCTTGGCGCGTTCCTCGCCTTGGGCGGTACGGGCCCTGGCCCGCATCTTGGCCGTGCCGACCTGGATCTCGACCTCGGGATTGGCGAGGATGTTGCGGTACCAGCCCGGATGCTCCGGCGCGCCGCCCTTCGAGGCGACAATGTAGTAGCTGTCGCCGGTGCGACCGTAGAACAGCGGGAACAGGAATTTCTGCCCGCTCTTGCGGCCCGTCGTGATCAGCAGCAGGGAGGGGACGGTGATCGGCGCCGAATTGGGCGGCGTCAGCGTGTACATATGGCCTTCCTTGCCGCCGCTCGACAGATACTTGTCGACGTGATCGACCATCCATTTCGGCATGTTGGGGGCAAGCTTGGCTTCGGTCATGACTGTCTCCTCAAGTCGGCAGCCGCGTCGACTGCCAGGTTACCATCTGCCAGCGCCCGTTGCGCTTGGCGTAGACATCGGTGAAGCGCACGCCGAATGCGTTCGGAGTGCCGTTGGCCGTCACCTTGATCTGCGCGATCCCGGTCAGCACCACGGCATCGCCGAGATCCTGCGCCTTCACCTCCGAGGGCTCGACGCCGGTATAGACGGTGGCGCCCGACACCATGGCGCCGATCAGACTCTTCTTGGTGTCGAGGCGAGCCGAGGAGTGAGCATAGACCAGATCGTCGGCCAGCAGAGACTCGAGTGTCGCGACGTCCTTTGCTGCCATCGCCTGCATGCGATTCTTGTCGAGATCGATGATCATTTGTCCGTTGTCAGCCATATCGGTCTCCCATCGTCGGGTTGCAAGGCCCCGTCATTCGCGGCACGTCATTCATAATTGAGCTTGAGACCGGCGGTCGGCCATTGCATCGCGCCGAGCCGGCCCGAATCGGACAGCGTGATGTAGGCCGTGCGCCGATCGGCGCCGCCGAAGCAGATGTTGGTGGGATAGATGTCCGGCATCTTCACTTCGCGAACGATGGCGCCGGCCGGCGAGATCTCGGTGATCATGCCGGTGGTGAGCGTCGCCACCGTGATGTTGCCGTTCTCGAGGACCGCCAGGCTGTCGAAGCGCGCCGGGCCGGGCAGGCCGGCGATCACGCGGCCACCGTGCGGAGCGTGACCTGCGGGCTTGCGCAGCACACCCGGTCCTTCAACGTCGAATGCCCACAATCTCGCACCCTCGGTGTCGGCAACGTAGAGCGTCTTGCCGTCGGGCGAGAGGCTGCAGCCGTTCGGGCTCAGCATCGGATAGGCCAGGGTCACGATCTTCGAGCCGTCGGGCAGCGCGTAGTAGACGCCGCCGTGATCGCGATGCCGCGCGTAGCGCTTGCCGAGATCGGTGAAGTAGAAGCCGCCCTGCTTGTCGAACACGATGTCGTTTGGGGCGGACAGGTTGTGGCCGTCGCACGCGGTGTATAGCGTGGTAGCGGCGCCGGTCGCGCGATCGAGCCGCTGGATCGAGCCATGCTTGTAGTCGGGATGCGGCCCCTGGCCCATCGACACGCCCGCGACGTAGCGGCTGCCGCCATTGTTGCAGAGATAGAGCGCACCATCGGGGCCGACCGCGAGCCCGTTCGGCCCGCCGCCGGTCGCCGAGAACACCGACACTTTTCCGTCCGGCATCACCCGCGAGCAGCGGCCGTTGCGGATCTCCGTCAGGATCACCGATCCGTCGGGCATCGCCACCGGCCCCTCGGGAAAGCCGAGACCGGTCGCCAGTATCTTGACCTCGTCCATGCATCTTCTCCCATGAGCTTCGTTGACGACAGATCAGGCGCCGGCCGCGCTCGTGTCAATGTGCTAGAAGGAACCAATGTCGAGGAACGATTTCGGCCTGGATCAGCTCGGCGCCGGAGAGGTGACGAACTTCTTCAGCGTCTCGTCGGCCGCGCCGCTGGAATGCCTGTCGGCGCGCTTCGTAAGCCATGCCTATGTCCCGCACACGCACGATACCTTCGTCGTCGGCACGATCATCTCCGGTTGCGAGACTTTGCTGATCGGCGGCAGCCGATGCTACGCCGGTCCGGGTGACCTTTGCCTGGTGGCGCCCGGTGTCGTGCACGACGGCCGTCCGGCCAACGACGGCTATGCCTATCGGATCAGCTATCCGACCACGGACTATCTTCTGGAGGCCTTTGCCGACGCCACCGAATGCCGGTCCGTGGGAACGCCGGATTTCGCCGAGCCGATCATTCATGATCCGGAACTCGCGCGGACGTTCGCTCAGGTTCACCGGCTGGCGGAGACGTCCGGCGACTCGCTCGAGACGGACGAGTTGCTCTCGCGCTTCTTCGTG
>JAXMCP010000027.1:0-108658 GCA_046349295.1 Reyranellaceae bacterium | reverse complement strand
AGGCGCTGGACCTCGTCGATCACGATCGGCAGGCCGGCCTTGCCGTCGCCGAGCAAGGCGCCGAGCTGCCCGTACGGATCGAGCGACAGGGCCTCCAGCAGGCTCTCGTCGTCGAGGTCGAGGAAGTGCGAGGCCGGGATCATGTCGCGCACCAGCGTGGTCTTGCCGCTCTGCCGGGGTCCGACGATGTTGATGACGCGCGTCGTCCTCAGGGTTGCAAGGACCCTTTCCGCCAGATACCGGGGAACGACTTCCATCGTCCGCCAGCATGAGGAAAATAGGCTATCAGGGCAATCGAAAAACGGCTATTAGAGAAGAGGAAATTCGGCTATTAGAATCGTTGCCAGGGGTGGACCTCGACGTCGTGCGTATCGGCCGCATTGGACACGCGCAGCTCGACCCTTCGCGTGTCGTTGTCCTACATTCTTGATTTGTAGGTCAACCTTCGTCGACCGACATTGCTGTTCCGTAGGTCAACCGAGCCGGCGTTCCATGGAAGAGATCGATCTTGCCGCGCAGACCATGTTCGCGGAGCTGCTCCAGCGTACCCTCGATGCGGAATTCGACGAGGAGTTTCCCGAGAAGGGCACCTTCAGGCGCAAGAGGTCGAAGGGTCATCTCTATTGGCACTATCAATGGCGCCAGGGGGAAAGCGTTCTGAGCAAATATGTCGGGCCGGTGACCGACACGAGCATCACCGAGCGGGTCGCGCGATTTGGCGCGATCAAATCGAGCTTCAAACGGCGTCGAACGCTGGTTCGTGCGCTGATCGCCGCCGGGCTCCCGACCCCCGATCCATTGTCGGGTGCCGTCGTCGAGGCAATGTGGAAAGCAGGGTTCTTCCGGCTCCGCGGTGTCCTCGTCGGAACGCTGGCATTCCAGACCTATGCCGGGGCGCTGGGCGTGAAGCTCGGAAGCCGCCCGCTGATGACGCAGGATGCGGACTTCGCGCAATCCTGGGGGATCTCGGAAAACATCGGTGAAAGCATCGCCAACCCGTTGGCGATCCTGCAAGGCGTCGATCCCACGTTCAGGGCGGTTCCCAACATCCGCGATCCAATCGTCTCGACCCGCTATCGGAACAGAGCGGACTATGCGGTCGACTTTCTGACGCCGAACCGGGGCTCGGCCGGGCACCAGGGCAAGCCGGCCAGGATGAAGGCGCTCGCAGGGGCGGGCGCGCAACCCCTGCGACACCTGGCGTTCCTGATTCACCAGCCCGAGCGCTCGGCTCTGCTTTTTGGTGGCGGCGTCCCGGTCACGGTTCCGCGGGCCGAGCGCTACGCGGTGCACAAGTTGATTGTCGCCGTCGAAAGAGTGGAGCAGGCGAAGTCGCCCAAGGACATCGTTCAAGCCCACACGCTCATTCAGGCGCTCGCGATGCGGCGTCCGGCCGAGCTCGCCCGAGCCTGGACGGCCGCATGGGACACCGGACCCAGGTGGCGCGAAAAACTGGATGCTGGACGGCAGCGCCTGCCCAGCGAATCCAGAGCGCTTCTGGACGGATTGGTCGACAGGCGGAGAACGCGATCTCGGAGAAAGAAGAGCGCTTCGCTGTCGATCGAGTAAATCAACGAGATCGCGGCGCGAGGCTGGGCCGGGCGGCGGTGAAGATCGCCGTAGGCGCCGATGTGCTCGTCCGCGCTATCACCGGCGACGACGAACGGCAAAACAGGGAAACTCGACCGCAACTCGCCGACGCCGACAGCGTGGCGCTCGCAATCCCCGGTGCTGTGCGAGCTCGTTTGGCCGCACCTGGACCGGAGGGTGGTCCGTGCCGGAGCGCCGCTGGACCGGGTTGACGTCGCGCAAATCCCGGCTAGCGTGGGTGAGGCAGGCGACGACTCGTTGCCAGCGACCGCGCGGCATCACGGAGGATGGATCATGCGCACGCTCGAGGTCGTGGCCGAGGTCGTTTGTGGCCTCGTGCGTGCCCACGGCACGCGGGCCGACCGCAAAACCCCCATCCCGACCGCAAGAAGCCGTTTGCGACCGCAACGGCGGAATCGGCCAAGTCCTTGAAAAACAACGAGATCGACCGCACCGACCGCACCGACCGCAAGAATCCGGGCCTCGTTCTATTCCTTGAGGGCGTGGGCGATCACCTTGCGCATGACCGTGGGCAACGCCCGCTCGGGCATGCGGTCGATGGTGCACCAAGCCGCGCCGGTCGCCAGTGCGGTTGCACCGTCGGCGGCGGTGGCGCGCGCCACGGTGAGCTCGAGATGAAAGTGCGTGAAGGTGTGGCGCACGATGCCGTCGAGGATCTGCCACTGCGCCGGCATCGGCGCTTCGGCGAGCGCCCGGTCGGCGGCGAAGGCGCCCTCGCGCCAGGCGCTCGACGGTACCTCGTCCATGCCGCCCAGCAGGCCCTTGGCCGGGCGCTTGCGCAGCAGGATGGCGCCGTCGCGGCGGGTTGCCACGAAGGCGAGGCCGCGCCGCGTCGGCTTGGGGCGCTTGGGCGCGCGTGCCGGCAGCTGCTCGGCGATGCCGCGCTTGCGCGCCTGGCAGTTGGTCGTGAGCGGGCAGAGCATGCAGCGCGGGCTCTTGGGCGTGCACACGGTTGCCCCGAGATCCATCATCGCCTGGGCGTAGTCGCCGGCCCGCGCGCGCGGCACCAGGGCGGCGGCGCGCTCGGCGATCTCGGGCTTGGCGTCGGGCAGCGGCGTCTCGATCGCGAACAGGCGGGCGATCACGCGCTCGACATTGCCGTCGACCGCGGAGGCCGGCCGGTCGAAGGCGATCGCCGCGATCGCCGCCGCGGTGTAGCGGCCGATGCCGGGCAGGGCGGTGAGGTTCGCCTCCTCGTCGGGGAAGCGGCCATCCAGCTGTTCGGCCACGACCTTGGCGCAGGCATGCAGGTTGCGCGCGCGGGCGTAGTAGCCGAGGCCGGCCCAGGCCGAGAGGACTTCGTCGATCGGGGCGGCCGCCAGCGCCTCGACGGTCGGCCAGCGCGCGACGAAGCGGTGGAAATAGTCGCCGACCGTGGCCACCGTGGTCTGCTGCAGCATGATTTCGGACAGCCACACCAGGTAGGGTTCGGTCCGCTCGCCGGGCGGGGCGCGCCACGGCAGGGTGCGACGATGTCGATCGTACCAGGCGAGCAGTCGCTGGGCGTGGGTCATGGTCATGTAAGCGGTCGTGGCCTAGAGCACATTCCGTTTGGCTGGAACAGCCAAACGGAATGTGCCTGTTTCGACAACCAACCCCAATGCGCGCATTCCCGATTTGATGGAACCGCATGCGGTTCCTTCAAATCGGGAATCGCTCTAGCATAGGTGTCGAGGTTTGAAAGGGTCCATGCGGGAAAACGGCTTCCGGGGCATCGGCGGTCTGGCGCAGCGGCTCACCTCCGACATCGCCAAGGGACGCGGCGCCTCGATTGCGCGATTGCGCGCCGACTGGTCGGCGGTCGTCGGGCCGGAAGTCGCCGCCGTCACCTGGCCCGACAAGCTGACCTCGGGCCGCGGCCGCTCCGGCAAGGTGCTGCGGCTTCTCGTGTCGGGGGCGGCGGCCCTGGAGGTCCAGCACAAGACCGGACAGGTGGTCGATCGCGTGAACGGCTATTTCGGCCATCGCTTTATCGAGGGGATACGGCTGGTGCAGGGCGCTCTGCCGTCGCGTCGCGGGCTGTCGGAAGAGCAGGCGCCCGCACCGGCACCGGAGCTCGTCGCCGAGATGGCCGACCGCGCGAAGTCGGTCGAAGACCCCGAGCTCAGGGCCGCCCTGGCGCGGCTCGGGGCCCGCATCAACCGGCGCCACGTCCTGGTGGGCGCACTCGGCGCCGCGCTGGCCGGCCGCGAGGGGCGGGCCCAGGCCCTCGTTCAGGTTCAGGATGGCACGCGCGACAAGCTGCTGGACCCGCTGCCCGACGATCACGTGCTCGGGAACCGCGACGCCCCCAACACGCTGATCGATTACGCCTCGTTCACGTGCCCGCACTGCGCAAATTTCTATATCGCGGTGATGCCGACCTTGCGCCAGGAATGGATCGATCCCGGCAAGCTGCGCCTGGTCCATCGTCACTTCCCGTCCGACCTGGTCGCGACCCGCGCCGCCCAGCTCACCGAATGCGGGCCGCCGGACCAGTTCTTCGCCACCGTCGAGCTGCTGTTCCGCCGCCAGGTCGACTGGCTGTCGGTCGGCGACCCCCTGGTCGAGATGGTCAAGGTGCTCGAGGGCCAGGGCATGACCCCCGATAAGGCGTCGGCCTGCTTCGCCAGCGATTGGTCGCTGGACAAGGTGGTGGCCGACGTGCAGTCGGGCCAGACACTGGGCGTGCGCTTCACGCCGACCCTGTTCATCAACGAGCAGAACTACGGCAATCCGGGCGACGCCGATGCCATCGCCGCAATTTTACGCCAGGTGGGGCGCTAAGCGTTTGACACCCCACAGGGGCTATTTCCAAGATGTAGTGGAGAGGAAGAGGCAATGCGGAATATCTTGATCGTCGCCGGCGGCGTCGTGGCCGTGGCCGCGATAGCGCTCGGCGTCTATTTCGGTACCCGTCCGCCTGCCGCCGGCCCTGCGCCGACGACGGTGGCGGCGACGCCGGACAAGACCGCTTTGCTGGGCGTGCAGCCCGGCGACCATGTGCTGGGCGACCCCAAGGCGCCGATCACGCTGATCGAGTACGCCTCGTTCACCTGCCCGCACTGCGCCCACTTCCACACCCAGATCCTGCCCGAGCTCAAGAAGAAGTGGATCGACACCGGCAAGGTGAAGCTGATCTACCGCGACTTCCCGCTCGACCAGGTCGCCGCCAAGGCCGCGCAGATCGCCGAATGCGCGCCGGGCGACCGCTACTACGGCATCGTCGATCTCATCTTCCGCAACCAGGCCACCTGGGCCACCGGCTCCGACCCGATCGCCGAGCTTGCCAAGCCGCTGCGCATCGCCGGCCTGGGCGAGAACGAGATCAAGGCCTGCCTGGCCAACGAGGCCAAGGCCAACCAGGTGGTGGCCGACTACAAGGGCGGCGAGGTGCTGGGCGTCAACTCGACGCCCACCCTGTTCATCGACGGTCAACTCTATCGCGGGCCGCGTTCGGTCGAGGAACTCGACGCAACGTTCGCCAAGCTCGGGAAATAACGGACAACAGGCAACAAACAGGCGTGGTGTAGATGGTGCAGTTCGACAAGCTCCGGCTTTCCGGCTTCAAATCCTTCGTCGACCCGACGGAGCTCGTCATCGAGCCTGGCATGACCGGAATCGTCGGCCCCAACGGCTGCGGCAAGTCGAACCTCGTCGAGGCGCTCAAGTGGGTGATGGGCGAGACCTCCGCCAAGCAGATGCGCGGCAGCGAGATGGAGGACGTCATCTTCGCCGGCACCGGCGCCCGCCCGGCGCGCAACATCGCCGAGGTGCTGCTGACCCTCGACAACCGCACCCGCACCGCGCCGGCGATGGTGAACGATACCGACCAGCTCGACATCGTGCGCCGCATCGAGCGCGGCCACGGCTCGTCCTACACGGTGAACGGCCGCGATATCCGCGCACGTGACGTGCAGACGCTGTTCGCCGACGCCGCGACCGGCTCGCGCTCGACGGCGCTGGTGAGCCAGGGCCGCATCGGCGCGCTGATCAACGCCAAGCCGGTCGACCGGCGCACGGTCATCGACGAGGCCGCCGGCATCACCGGCCTCTATGCCCGCCGCCACGAGGCCGAGCTGCGGCTGCGCGCCGCCGAGCAGAACCTGGCCCGCGTGCAGGACGTGCTGGTGGCGCTCGAGGAGCAGCACAAGGGGCTGAAGCGGCAGGCCCGCCAGGCCAGCCGCTATCGCAACCTCAGCGACCACATAAGGCGCGCCGAAGCGGCCGTGCTGGCGCTCAAGCTGGCGGCCGCCGAGCGCGACCTTGCGGAGGCCGGCGAGCGCCTGAAGGAGTCCGAGGCGGCGGTCGCCGATCTCACCCGCCTGGTCGGTCTCGCCACCACGGCGCAGGCCGAGGCCGCGACCGCCCTGCCGCCGCTGCGCAACGACGAGGCGGCGGCTGCGGCGGCCCTGCAGCGCCTGCGCGTGGCGCACGATGCGCTCACCGCCGAAGGCGAGCGCGTGGCGCAGGCCCAGCAGGAGGCCGAGACCCGCCTGCGCCAGGCCGAGTCCGACCTGGCGCGCGAGCATGGCCGCAAGGGCGACGCCGAGGCGGCGATCGCCGATCTCGACAGCCAGCGCGCCCGTCTGGAAGAGGAACGGGTCGGCGAGGACGAACGCGCCGAGGCGGCGGCCGAGGCGCGCGACGCGGCGCGGGTCGAGACCGCGGCGGCCGAGGCCGAGCATGATCGCCTGAACCGCCAGATCGCCGACGACGAGGCGCTGCGCGGCAGCGTCGGCCGCGAGATCGCCGAGCTGCAGGAGCGCCTGCGCCGGCTGCTGATGCGGCGCGAGGAGATCGCCCACCAGCAGCGCCAGGTCGAAACCGAGCTGGCGAGCCTGCCGGCGCTCGCCGAGGTCGAGGCCGCCCTCGAGACGGCGCGCACGACGCTGGAGCGCACACGGGAAGAGGGCCAGGAGGCGATCGAGGCGGCGCGCGAGGCCGAGCGCTACGAATCCGATGCGGCGCGACTCGCCGTGGCCAAGGCCGAGGCCGAGCGCATCGACATGGAACGCGCCCGGCTGGCCGAGCGCCGTGCCGCCGAGGCGAGCCACCAGGCGGCCGGCGAGGTGGTGCAGAAGATCGGAGCGCGGCTCACCAAGCTCCGCGCCGAGGAGGCCGGCATCGCCGCCGCCCTGAAGTCGGCTGCGTCGTCGCTGTGGCCGCCCCTGCTCGATGCGCTCACGGTCGAGCCCGGCTTCGAGAAGGCGCTGGGTGCGGCGTTCGGCGATGAGCTCGAAGCGTCGGCCGATCGCGGCGCGCCGGTCCATTGGCTGCCGCTCGGCCCGTGCGAAGTGGCGCCGGCCTTGCCGGAGGGTGCGACGCCGCTCGGCCTCCATGTCGCCGCGCTGCCCGAGCTCGAGCGCCGCCTCGCCTTCATCGGCGTCGTCGCCGACGATGCGACGGGCGCTGCCCTGCAAGCGGGCCTGGCGCCTGGCCAGCAGCTGGTGACGCGCGACGGCGCGGTGTGGCGGTGGGACGGCTACACCATGCGCGCCGGCGCGCCGTCGACCGCGGCGGTGCGGCTCAGCCAGCGCAACCGGCTGGCCGAGATCCGCCAGCAGATCGATGCGACCGTAGCCGAGCAGGCCGCCGCCCAGGCGCGGCTCGATGCCGAGACCGGCTGGCTCGCCGCCGCCGTCGACGCGGAGAAGGCCTGCGTCGACCAGGCGCGCGCCCACGAGCGCACGGTTGCCGAGGCGGCACGGCGCAAGACGACCGAGGCGGGCGAGGCCACTCGTGCTTCCGAGCGTCTCGCCCAGAGTTCCGCGGCTGCGGCCGAGCGCGCCGCCCTCTCGGCTCGCGACCGGCACGCCGAGGTGGCGCGCCGCACCGATCAATTGCGCACGCGGCTCGCCGGCCTCGAGCAGACGATCGAGGAGCTCGCCGGCGACATCGCCGACGGCGAGATGCGTCGCACCTTCCGCCAGGCGCGCCTGTCGTCGATCGCCGACACCCAGGCCGATCGGGTCACGGCGGGCAGCTTGCGGGCGCGCATTGCCGAGCTGCGCGCCGCCCTCGTCGAAGCGGAAGGCCAGTGCGACCGGCTGGCGCGCGAGACGGCGATGCGGCGCGATCGGCTGGGCCAGATCGCCCAGGATCGCGCCGGCTGGGCCAATCGCCTGGCTGACGCCGAGGGCCAGATCGGCGAGCTCGACCACCGCCATGAGCAGATCACGGCGGCGCTCGCCGAGCTCGCCAGCAAGCCGGCCGAGATCGAGGCCAAGCGCGAGACGCTGGCCGAGCAGATCGCCACCGCCGAGGAGCGCCGCCAGGACGCCGCCGATCGATTGGCGGTCGGCGAGACCCGTCTCGGCGAGGCGGACAAGGCGCTGAAGCAGGCCGAGGCCGAGCTCGCCACGGCGCGCGAGACCCGGGTGCGGCGCGAGGGCCTGGTCGAGCAGACGACGCGCGATCGCGAGGCGGTGATCGAGCGCATCGCCGAACGGCTGCGCTGCGAGCCCGACGGCGTGCTGGCGCTGGCCGAGGTGCAGTCGCTCGAGGAGTTGCCCGAGATCGACAAGGCCGAGCATCGGCTCGAGCGACTGGTGCACGAGCGCGAGACCATGGGCGCGGTCAATCTGCGTGCCGAGGAAGAGGCGGCCGAGCTCGAGCAGCAGATCGCCGGCATGACCGCCGAGCGCGACGACCTGATCGCCGCGATCGGCCGGCTGCGCCAGGGCATCCAGAGCCTGAACCGCGAGGGCCGCGAACGGTTCGTCGCCGCCTTCGAGCAGGTGAGCGGCCATTTCCAGCAGCTCTTCACCAAGCTGTTCGGCGGCGGCAAGGCCGAGCTCAGGCTGACCGAGTCGGAGGACCCGCTCGAGGCCGGCCTTGAGATCCACGCCAGCCCGCCGGGCAAGAAGCTGCAGGTGATGTCGCTGCTGTCGGGCGGCGAGCAGGCGCTGACTGCCCTGTCGCTGCTGTTCGCGGTGTTCATGACCAACCCGGCGCCGATCTGCGTGCTGGACGAGGTCGACGCACCGCTCGACGACCTGAACGTCGAACGTTTCTGCGGCCTGGTGAAGGAGATCGCCGGCCGCACCGATACGCGTTTCATGGTGATCACCCATCACCGTGTCACCATGGCGCGCATGGACCGCCTGTACGGCGTGACCATGGCCGAGCAGGGCGTCTCGCAACTCGTGTCGGTCAACCTGATGGAGGCCGACCGGATCGCGGCGTGATCGACGCTGCCTGATCGTTCAAGCAAGCAACAAGACGATCTTCCTCTCTCGAATGACTTGGCGTCGGTCCAACCGGACCGGCGCTTTTTCTTTGGCTCTTCCATTCCTCCCCCGAAATCGACCGTAATTGGGGTAGGTGGCCCGGAGGGCCGGAGGGGGAGAGCCGCAGTCCAGATCTGAATGATTCCGACGTCAGAATTTCATGGATTTCATCTGCGGCCTTCCCCCTCCGCCCCGTCTGACGGGGCACCTCCCCCGATTACGGGGGAGGCACATGAGAGTTCTCTTTGCTGGAGCGCGGATGTAGTGTCGCCGCCATGCCCGATACCATGACTGCCGGCGTCACCGACGTCGTCGAGCTGACACGCTCGCTGGTGCGTTGCGAGAGCGTGACGCCGCGAGAAGCAGGCGCCCTGCAGCTTCTCGAAGGTGTGCTGAGCGGCCTCGGCTTGCGGTGCGAACGCATGGATTTCAGCCAGGCCGGCACCGACGACGTCGCCAACCTCTATGCCCGGATCGGCCGGTCGGGCCGGCATTTCTGCTTCGCCGGGCACTCCGACGTCGTGCCGGTCGGCGATCTCTCGTCGTGGACCATCGGGCCGTTCTCCGCCGAGCTGTCCGCCGGCTACCTGTTCGGGCGCGGCGCCGCCGACATGAAGGGCGCGATCGCCGCCTTCACCGACGCGCTGGCGCGCTTCCTGTCGCGCCGCGGCCGCGAGTTCGGCGGCTCGATCAGCCTGCTGATCACCGGCGACGAGGAGGGGCCGGCGGTCAACGGCACGGTCAAGATGCTGAAGCGGCTGGCCGAGCGCGGCGAGACGATCGATGCCTGCGTGGTCGGCGAGCCGACGAGCTCCAGGCGCTTCGGCGACATGATGAAGATCGGCCGGCGCGGCAGCATGACGGTCGACATGGTGGTGCGCGGGGTTCAGGGCCACGTCGCCTATCCCGAGCGGCTCGACAACGCCATCCATCGCCTGTCCGGCCTGATCGAGGCGCTGGTGCGCGAGCCGATCGACCAGGGCAGCACGCACTTCCAGCCGACCTCGCTGCAATTCACCACGGTCGATGTCGGCAACAAGGCGACCAACATCGCGCCCGGCGTCGCCAAGGCGCGCTTCAACGTGCGCTTCAACGATCTGTGGACCTCCAAGACGCTGCTGGCTCATCTCGAGGCGCGGCTCGAGCGCGCCAATGCGGCGCTGGGCGGCAACGGTACGATCGAGCTCTCGACCGAGGTCTCGGGCGAATCCTTCTACACGCCACCGGGCCCGCTCAGCGAGCTGGTGGCCGGCGCCATCCGGGACGTCGCCGGCGTCGAGGTCGAGCTGTCGACAACCGGCGGCACCTCGGACGCGCGCTTCATCCGCAGCTACTGTCCGGTGCTCGAGTTCGGCCTCGTAGGCGAGACCATGCACAAGGTCGACGAGAAGAGCGCGGTCGCCGACTTGAGGACGCTCAGCCGCGTCTACGAGACAGTGCTCGATCGCTACTTCGCGACGTAAGGCCGATCGTGCTCACCGCCGCAGAGATTGCGCGCGGCGTGTCGGGGGCGCTGAAGCTGCTGCAGCGCGACCCGTCGGCGCCGCGCAGCTTCGACAACACCATGGAAGCCTGCCTGCGCTCGTTCCGGGTGATGGCCCTGATCGCGCCGCTCTATGTCATCTACCTGCTGATCTACTATTCGAACGTCACCACGACCGCCGACGAGGTCGAGATCTTCCTGGTCGAGGGCGTGCGCTATGTCGTCGACTGGCTGCTCTACCCGGTGCTGTTCTACGAAGCGGCGAGGCGCCAGGGCTGGCTCGATCGCTATCCGCGCTACATCGGCGCGCTCAACTGGATCAACCTGCCGGCCATGGTGGTGGCAGTGATCAGCCTGGCGCTGACCGAAATCGCACCGACGGCGGTCGCCATCGTCATCGATCTCGGGCTGCGGGCGCTTTTCTTCTACTGGTTCCTGATCACGACCCGCATGGTGGTCGGCACGACCTGGCCGATGTCGGTTGTCCTGCTGGTCGTCAACTGGGTGCCGTCCTTCCTGCTGTCAATCCTGGTCGCTCGCATTCTCGGCGTCGTCGCCGCCACGGCGGTCTGAGTCGTAACGTACCTCCATCAGGTAAAGACCCTGCGGCGGCGCCGTCGGGCCGGCCCGTGTGCGATCGCGCGCGGCCAGCGCCTGCTCGACGTCGCTTCGCCTCCATTGTCCGCGACCGACCAGCTGCAGGGTGCCGACCAGGATGCGCACCTGGTTGTGCAGGAAGGAGCGGGCGGCGACGTCGATCACGATCTGGTCGCCTTCGCGCATCACGTCGAGACGATCGAGCGTCTTCAACGACGAGGCGGCCTGGCAGGCGGTCGAACGAAAGCTGTTGAAGTCGTGGCGCCCCACCAGCAGCACGGCGGCATCGGCCATGGCGTCGCCATCGAGCGCCATCGGCACGTGCCAGACCCTGCCGCGGTCGAGCGCCGGCGGCGCCCGCCGATTGAGGATGCGGTAGCGATAGCGCCGCGCCGTCGCCGAGAAGCGGGCATGGAAGTCGACTGCTGCGAGGGTCGCCTCGGTGACGACGATGGGCTGCGGCTTGAGATGGAAGTTGATGGCCGCCTGCACCGTGCCGGCGGGATGCTCGCGCGCCAGGTCGAGATGCGCTACCTGGCCGGCGGCGTGCACGCCGGTGTCGGTGCGACCGGCGCCGTGGATCGCGATGCGCTCGCCGCTGAAGGCGAACGCCGCCTCCTCGAGGGCCGCCTGCACCGTCGGACCGTTGTCCTGGCGCTGCCAGCCGACGAACGGCGCGCCGTCATACTCGATCGTGAGCTTGTAGCGCGGCACGCGGTCAGGCGGGCAGCGAGGCGGCCGCCGGCGACTCCAGCACCGTGCCGGAGCCGAGGGCAAAGCCGCGCAAAAAGCTGTCGGCGGGCTGTGCGGTCTTGCCGGCGCGCTGCAGCGTCAGCAGCTTCAGCCCGCCGACGCTGCAGGCCACGACCGGAAAGCCGTCGCGGCCGATGCTCACCGTGCCCGGCTTGCCCGAGGCCAGGGCGAGCGCGGCCGCATGCACCTTGATGCGCTCGCCCGCGACCTCGAACCAGGTGCCGGGCCAGGGATGGAAGCCGCGCACCTTGCGCTCGAGCTCGGTGGCCGGCCGGCGCCAGTCGAGCGCGCCTTCCTCGCGGCCGAGCTTGTGGGCATAGACGACGCCGTCCTCCGGCTGCGGCACCGGCTCGATGGATCTGCGCAGCAGCCCGTCGAGCGCCGCCACGATCAGGCGTGCACCGAGTTCCGCCAGCCGATCATGCACTGTTTCGGCGGTGTCGGCGGCGGAGATCGGCGTGCGCTCGGCGAGCAGCATGGGTCCGGTGTCGAGGCCTTCGTCCATGCGCATGATGGTCACGCCCGTCTCGGCATCGCCGGCGAGGATGGCGCGATGGATCGGCGCCGCGCCGCGCCAGCGCGGCAACAGCGAGCCGTGGATGTTGAGGCAGCCCAGCACCGGCGCGTCGAGGAAGCTCCTGGGCAGGATATGGCCGTACGAGACGACGACAGCGGCATCGAGATCGAGCGCCTTGAAGGCCTCCGCTTCCGCCGGATCGCGCAGCCCCTTGGGCGTGCGCACCGCGAGGCCGAGCGACAGCGCGAGCTCGTGCACGGGCGTGCGCCGTTCGCGCTGGCCGCGGCCGGCCGGCTTGGGCGCACGAGTATAGACGGCCAGGATCTCATGGCCGGCGTCGACCAGCGAACGCAGCGCCGGGACAGCGAATTCGGAGGTGCCGAGAAACGCAAGCTTCATCGCCGGACCTTATAGGCAGCCGGGCGGCGGTGAGCCAGAGCACCTGCCGTTCGGCTGGAACAGCCGGGCGGGACGTGTCCGCTGCACCATCGGACTCGAGTGCGCGCATTTTCGATTTGATGGAACCGCAGGCGGTTCCATCAAATCGAGAATCGCTCTAGGTATGCGCCGTCAATGACCGGAACGACCCCCTCGACTGCCGGCGTCCCGAGCCTGGGCAGCGGACCTGCCGCCAACCTCGCCGCCCGCCGAGCCGCGGGCGAGGTTCATGCCGATCCCGTGCAGGAGAAGGTCGTGCTGCGCCTGCAGGCGATCTACGACCAGCTCGTCGCGATGGCCAACCATCCGGCGGCCAGGCCCGGCCTGTTCGCCCGTCTCGGGCTCGCCCCCAAGCCCAAGCCGCCGGCCGGCCCGCATGGCCTCTACATCTGGGGACCGGTCGGGCGCGGCAAGTCGATGCTGATGGACCTGTTCTTCGCCGACGCGCCGGTGGCGCTGAAGCGGCGCGTGCATTTCAACGAATTCATGCTCGAGGTGCAGGAGCGCCTGCACAAGCGGCGCGAGAAGCTCGCCGGCGAGGGCGCACCGCCGGAGGCCGACACGATCGTGCCGATCGCCCGCGAGATCGCCCACGAGACGCGCCTGCTCTGCTTCGACGAGTTCCAGGTGACCAACATCGCCGACGCGATGATCCTGGCGCGGCTGTTCGAGACCCTGTTCGACGAGGGCATCACGGTCATCGCCACGTCCAACCGCGCGCCTGACGACCTCTACAAGGACGGCCTGCAACGCGACCGCTTCCTGCCCTTCATCGATCTCCTGAAGCAGCGGTTGGAAATCCTCGAGTTGGGCGGCGGCCACGACTACCGCATGGACCGTCTGCGCAACCTCGACGTCTACCTGACCCCGCTTGGCGCCTGGGCGACGGCCAAGCTCGACGAGGCGTTTCGGGCGCTGAGCGATGGCGCCGACGGCCAGCCGCGCGTGCTGCGCACCCAGGGCCGCGACGTCGAGATCCCGCGCGCCGCGCCCGGCGTCGCCATGGCGCATTATCTCGACTGGTGCGCCAAGCCGATGGGCGCCGCCGATTTCCTGTGCATCGCCGAGAACTTCCATACCGTGATCCTGGCCGAGATCCAGCAGATGGGGCCGGACAGCCGCGACAAGGCGGCGCGCTTCGTCACCATGATCGACTCGTTCTACGAGAAAAAGGTGAAGTTCGTCTGCTCGGCGGCGACCGCGCCGGCGCGGCTCTATATGGAGGGCGACGGCGCCTTCGAGTTCCAGCGCACCGTGTCGCGCCTCATGGAGATGCAGAGCCCCGAATACTTGGCCCTGCCGCATATCGCCTAATTGTGATTGTGGGCCAACGGCCGCCCAGCCTAGGCTCCGCGGCGCGATTCAACCCCAGGGAGGCTGAACATGGATGGCGATCGCTTGATTTACGGGGCCGAGTACGGCTTGTCGCGGCGCGCGGCGATGGCGGCGACACTTGGCAGCACATTCGCGCTGTCTGTGCAGCCAGTGCAGGCGCAGACCATGATCACCACGCCGGCCGATGGCCTGGTCGCGGGCGAGGTCAAGGTCAAGACCAAGGACGGCAAGGAGATGCCGGCCTATCGCGCCATGCCGGCAACGGGCCAGGGCTTCGGCACGATCGTGGTCGTGCAGGAGATTTTCGGCGTGCACGCCCACATCGCGGACATGTGCCGGCGCTTCGCCAAGGCGGGCTACTGTGCCATCGCCTCCGAGCTCTATTTCCGCCAGGGCGATCCCAAATCCTATACCGAGGTTCCCAAGCTGGTCTCCGAGCTGGTGAGCAAGGTGCCCGATCAGCAGGTGATGAACGATCTCGATTCGTCGGTCGAGTTCGTGAAGGGTGAGGGCAAGGCCGACACCAGCAAGCTCGGCATCACCGGCTTCTGCTGGGGTGGACGCATCGTGTGGCTGTACGATGCGCACAATCCGGCGGTGAAAGCGGGCGTCGCCTGGTACGGTCCTCTGGTCCGTCCCGGCACGGAGCTGCAGCCCAAGAACCCGATCGACCTGGTGAAGAACCTGCACGGGCCGGTGCTCGGTCTCTATGGCGGCGCCGACGCCGGCATCCCCAACGACAGCGTCGAGAAGATGCGCGCCGCGCTCAAGGAAGCGGGCACGCCGGCGGCGACGAAGTCGGAGATCGTGCTGTATCCCGATACGCCGCACGCCTTCAATGCCGACTATCGCCCGAGCTATCGCAAGGAGCAGGCCGAGGACGGTTGGAAAAAGGCGCTGGCCTGGTTCAAGGCCAACGGCGTCTGATCGGCTGATGGTCGACACCACGAGCATAACGACCCGGCCGGGCCTCTCCTTCACGACAGATGTCGCGGGCCCGGCCGGCGGTACGCTCGTGCTGCTGCTGCACGGCTTTCCCGAATCGCGCCACAGCTGGCGGGCGGCGCTGCCGGCACTCGCCGCAGCAGGCTATCGCGCCGTGGCGCCCGACCAGCGCGGCTATTCGCCGGAGGCGCGGCCCGATCCGGCGGATCTCGCCAACTATGCGTTCGACAGGCTGGTCGACGACGCGATCGATATCGCCGATGCCGCCGGCAGTGCAGGCCAGCGTTTTCATCTGGTCGGACACGATTGGGGTGGACAGGTCTCGTGGGGCGTCGCCGACAAATATCCGGAGCGGCTGGCCTCACTGACGATCCTGTCACGACCGCATCCGAAATCGTTTCGCCGTGCACTCCTGAAGGAAGATGGCGACCAGAAGCATCGCTCACGCCATCATCGTGCTTTCCTCGAGCCGGAGACTGGTCCGATGCTGCTGGCCGACAATGCGCGTCGCCTGCGCGACGGCTTGTTCGGTCAGGGCGTGCCGCAGGCCGCGCTCGAGGAGCATCTCTCCGTGCTGGGCAATCCGGCGGCGCTGGAGGCGGCGCTCGCCTGGTATCGTTCGAACAAAGGACTGGCCGCCGACATCGGCGCAATCAGGGTGCCGACGCTCTACATCTGGGGCGACGCGGACGCCACCGTCGGCGCCGATGCAGCGCGCGGCACGACGGAGTTCATGGCGGGTCCGTTCGCGATGGAGGTTCTGCCCGGCATCGGCCATTTCGTCATGGACCAGGCGCCGGCCAAGGCCACCGAGCTGATGCTGGCCCACATCGCGAGGCATCCGGCGCCGAGTACTGGAACGACGACCGACGCTCGGGCTGGATGATGGAAGCCTTGTCCGGCGCGCGGCCGCTCGGCATCGACCAGAACAAGGCCCACGTGCAGCCCGATGGCTCGTACCATTACCACGGCCTGCCGACCGGCCTGATCGACAGGCTGGGCGGGCGCGGCATGGGGCTGCTGGTCGGCTGGGCGGCCGACGGCTTCCCGATCGATGTCGACGAGGCGGCTCCGCGGTGTTTCGTCGGCGCGCCCGATGCCAGTTTCGTGAAGCGGGGCCTGCCGCCCGGCCCACCCGGCCCGCCACCGCGTCGCTGACCGGCGCGTTCTTGCCGGTCCGGGCGAATCGCGCTACCACGCGCCGCCTTCACGGAACGGGAGTTTTACGCATGGCTCGGAAGAAGATCGCGCTGATCGGCGCCGGACAGATTGGCGGCACCCTGGCGATGCTGGCCGGGCAGAAGGAACTGGGCGACGTCGTCCTGTTCGATATTCCCGCCGCCGAAGGCATCGCCAAGGGCAAGGCGCTCGACATCGCCCAACTGGCCCCGGTCGAGGGCTTCGACGCGGCGTTCACCGGCACGTCGGACTACAAGGATATCGAGGGCTCCGACGTCATCATCGTCACCGCCGGCGTGCCGCGTAAGCCCGGCATGACGCGCGACGACCTGGTCGGCATCAACGCCAAGGTCATCGACTCGGTCGGCAAGGGCATCAAGGCGCACGCGCCCGACGCCTTCGTCATCGTCATCACCAACCCGCTCGACGCCATGGTCGGCCTCATGCAGGAGGTCACCGGCTTCCCCGCCAACCGCGTGGTCGGCATGGCGGGCGTGCTCGACAGCGCCCGCTTCCGCCTGTTCCTGGCCGAGGAGTTCAACGTCTCCGTGGAGGATGTCACCGCCTTCGTGCTGGGCGGCCACGGCGACACCATGGTGCCGCTGCTGCGCTACTCGACGGTCGGCGGCATCTCCCTGCACGACCTGGTCGACATGGGCTGGACCACCAAGGAGCGGCTCGACGCCATCGTCCAGCGCACGCGCGACGGCGGCGCCGAGATCGTGGCCCTGCTCAAGACCGGCTCGGCCTTCTATGCCCCGGCGGCATCGGCCATCGCCATGGCCGAATCCTACCTCAAGGACAAGAAGCGGGTGCTGCCTTGTGCAGCCATGCTGAACGGTGAATACGGCGTGAAAGGCCTCTACATCGGAGTGCCGGTGGTGATCGGCAAGAACGGCGTCGAACGCATCGTCGAGGTCGAGTTCAATCCCGAGGAAAAGGCGATGTTCGAGAAATCGGTCGCCGCCGTGAAGTCGCTGATCGACGCCACCAACAAGATCGTCGGCCGCTGACGCGGCCAGCGGTCTTAGACTTAAGTCTAAAGCGCAGCGCGTCCGGCTGGAACAGCCGAACGCGCTGTGCCTGTTGCAACAAAGTATCCCTGGTGCGCGCATTTTCGATCCGATGGAGCCCCTTGCGGTTCCATCGGATTGACAATCGCCATGGCGACTCAAAACGATTATCAATCCTACGTTGCCAAGCACCAAGGGCACTCATAGAGTGCCGCTGACTTTGGTCAGTTGCTATCGGCAACTTAGGTTTGGCGTAGGCTTTGCAAGCGGGCCCGAACGAACAGGACCTCATGAATATCCACGAATATCAGGCCAAGGCCGTGCTGGCCAAATATGCCGTCCCGGTGCTGAAGGGCGGTGTCGCCTACACCACGGACGAGGCGATGGACGTTGCGCGCAAGCTGGGCGGGCCCATCACCGCCGTGAAGGCCCAGATCCACGCCGGCGGGCGCGGCAAGGGCCGGTTCAAGGACGATCCCGACGGCAAGGGCGGCGTGCGTATCGCCAAATCGGTCGAGGAGGTCGGCCAGCACGCTGCCGCCATGCTGGGCCACGATCTGGTGACCAAGCAGACCGGGCCCGCCGGCAAGACCGTCAAGCGCCTCTACATCGAGGACGGCTGCGACATCAAGCGCGAGCTCTATCTGTCGATGCTGGTCGACCGGGCGATCGGCCGGATCGCGGTGATCGCCTCGACCGAAGGCGGCATGGATATCGAAGCTGTGGCGCACGACCATCCCGAGAAGATCGTCGAGCAGGCGATCGATCCGGCGGCCGGCTTCCAGGCCTATCAAGGCCGCAACATCGCCTTTGCCCTCGGCCTCTCGGGCAAGCAGGTCGGCAATTTCGTCGCCATGTTGGGTGGTCTCTATCGCGCCTTCACCGAGCTCGACTGTTCGCTGATCGAGATCAACCCGCTGGTGGTCACGGGCACGGGCGACGTGATCGCCCTCGATGCCAAGATGAATTTCGACGACAACGGGCTGTTCCGCCACAAGGACGTCGAGGAGCTGCGCGATGTAGACGAGGAGGATCCGGCCGAGACCGAGGCCGAGAAGTATGCCCTGAACTACGTCAAGCTGGACGGCCAGATCGGTTGCATGGTGAACGGCGCCGGCCTCGCCATGGCCACCATGGACATCATCAAGCTGTATGGCGCGGCGCCCGCCAACTTCCTCGATGTCGGGGGCGGCGCCACCAAGGAGCGCGTCACGGCGGCGTTCAAGATCATCCTCAAGGACCCCAACGTCGAGGGCATCCTGGTCAACATCTTCGGCGGTATCATGCGCTGTGACGTCATTGCCGAGGGCGTGGTCGCGGCGGCGCGCGAGGTCAATCTGCACGTGCCCCTCGTGGTGCGGCTCGAAGGCACCAACGTCGACCTGGGCAAGAAGATCCTGAAGGAATCGGGTCTCAGGATCACTTCGGCAGAGAACCTGGGCGACGCCGCCGAGAAGATCGTCAAGGCCGTCAAGGAGGAGAACTGATGGCCGTCCTGGTCGACAAGAACACCAAGGTCATCTGCCAGGGCTTCACCGGCTCGCAGGGCACCTTCCATTCCGAGCAGGCGATCGCCTACGGCACGCGCATGGTGGGCGGCGTCACGCCGGGCAAGGGCGGCACCAGGCATCTCGACCTTCCGGTGTTCGACACCGTCGCCGAGGCCGTCGCCAGGACGGACGCGAACGCCACCGTCATCTACGTGCCGGCGCCCTATGCCGCCGATTCGATCCTCGAGGCGATCGACGCAGGGGTGCCGCTGATCGTATGCATCACCGAGGGCATCCCGGTGCTCGACATGGTGAAGGTGAAGCGCGCGCTCAGCGGCTCGAAATCGCGCCTGATCGGCCCCAACTGCCCGGGCGTCATCACGCCGGATGAATGCAAGATCGGCATCATGCCGGGCCACATCCACAAGCGCGGCCAGATCGGCATCATCTCGCGCTCGGGCACCCTCACCTACGAAGCGGTGGCGCAGACCACGGCGGTCGGGCTCGGCCAGTCGAGCTGCATCGGCATCGGCGGCGATCCGGTGAACGGCACCAATTTCGTCGAGTGCCTGGAGATGTTCATCGCCGATCCCGAGACCCAGGGCATCGTGATGATCGGCGAGATCGGCGGCGACGCCGAGGTCAAGGGCGCGGAGTTCATCAAGGCCTCGAAGACCAAGAAGCCCGTGGTCGGCTTCATCGCCGGCCGCACGGCGCCGCCGGGCCGCCGCATGGGCCATGCCGGCGCCGTGATCTCGGGCGGTCACGATACCGCCGAATTCAAGGTCGATTTCATGCGCTCGGTGGGCATCCGCGTGGCCGACTCCCCTGCGGCGCTGGGCAAGGAAATGCTCGCCGCGATGAAGGGCTGACGGCGAAGCCATCGTCGTTGTGTGAAGGCCGGACCAAGGAGGGCTGGGCCATGAGAGCGGAACAGACATCGTTCCTGTTCGGCGCCAACGCGCCGTTCATCGAAGAGCTTTTTGCGCGCTATCTCGAAGACGCGAATTCCGTGGATGCGGAATGGCGCACCTTCTTCGAGGCGCTGGGCGAGCAGAAGGGCGACGTGCTGGCCGAGGTCCGCGGCGCCTCGTGGGCGCCCAACGGCGTACATGTCATCGGCGCGGTCGACCCCGACACGCTGCCGATGCCGGCCAACCGCAACGTGAAGGCCAATGGAGCGGCGGCGCTCGGCGGCAGGACCGAGGCCGATATCCGCAGCTCCGCGCACGACACGTTGCGTGCCTTCCAACTCATCCGCTCCTATCGCATCCGCGGCCATCTCGAGGCAGATCTCGATCCGCTCGGCCTGCTGCACCGCGAGCTGCATCGCGAGCTCGATCCCAAGACCTACGGCTTCGGAGACAACGACTGGGATCGTCCCATCCTGATCTTCGGCCTGCTGGGACTCGGCGAATCGGCGACCCTGCGGCAGATCTGGGACCGCCTGCGCCGCACCTACTGCGGCAAGATCGGCGTCGAGTACATGCACATCTCCGATCCCGACCAGAAATTATGGATCCAGGAGCGCATCGAGCACGTCGAGAACCGCACCGAGTTCACCCTCGAGGGGCGTCACGCCATTCTCGAGCGTGTGGTCGAGGCGGAAGGGCTGGAGCGCTATCTCGGCGTCAAGTTCGTCGGCACCAAGAGGTTCGGCCTCGACGGCGGCGAATCGATGATCCCCGGCATCGAGCAGATCCTGAAGCGCGGCGCCCAGCTCGGCATCCGCGACGTCGTCATCGGCATGCCGCATCGCGGCCGCCTCAACACGCTCGTGCATGTCCTGCACAAGAGCTACACGGCGCTGTTCTCCGAGTTCCAGGGCCGCTCCTCGCAGCCCGAGGAGATGCGCGGCTCGGGCGACGTCAAGTATCATCTCGGCGCCTCGGCCGATCGGGAGTTCGACGGCAACACGGTGCACGTGTCGCTGTCGCCCAATCCCTCGCATCTCGAGGCGGTGAACCCGGTGGTGCTCGGCAAGGCCCGCGCCAAGCAGGACCAGCGCAACGACACCGACCGCAGCCAGGTCATGGCCATCCTGATGCACGGCGATGCGGCGTTCGCGGGCCAGGGGCTGGTGGCCGAGAGCCTCGACCTCAGCGACCTCGGCGGCTATCGCATCGGCGGCACCATCCACTTCGTGGTCAACAACCAGATCGGCTTCACCACGCTGCCGACGTTCTCGCGATCGGGCCCCTACTGCACCGAGGTCGCCAAGATCGTGCAGGCCCCGATCCTGCACGTGAACGGCGACGATCCCGAGGCGGTGGTCCATGCCTCGCGCATCGCCACCGAATATCGCCAGCACTTCAAGCGCGACATCGTCATCGACATGTTCTGCTACCGGCGGCACGGCCACAACGAATCGGACGAGCCGATGTTCACCCAGCCGCTGATGTACAAGATGATCGCCGGCCACAAGACGGTGAAAGAGGTCTATGCCGCGCGGCTCGAGGCCGAGGGCGTGGTCACCGCGGACGATGTCGGCAAGCTCGACGCGGCGCTGCGCGACAAGCTCGACAAGGCGCTGGAAGCGGCCACCCAGTACAAGCCCAACAAGGCCGACTGGCTGGAAGGACGCTGGGCCGGGCTCACCGTCGCGCCGGGCGAGGAGGATCGCAAGGGCACGACCGCGGTCGAGCTCGACCTCGTGCGCTCGGTCGGCCACGCGCTGTGCGAGGCGCCCAAGGGCTTCGACCTCAACCGCAAGATCGCGCGCCAGCTCCAGGAGAAGCGCAAGACCATCGACACCGGCCAGGACATCGACTGGGCGACCGGCGAGGCGCTGGCGCTCGGCACCCTGCTCGCCGAGGGAACGCCGGTCCGCCTGTCCGGCCAGGATTCGGGCCGCGGCACCTTCTCGCAGCGCCATTCCGTGCTGGTCGACCAGACCAACGAAGACAAGTACATTCCGCTCAACCACGTGGCGCTGCACCAGGCGCGCTTCGAGGTGATCGACAGCCCGCTCAACGAGGCGGGCGTGCTGGGCTTCGAGTACGGCTATTCGTCGGCCGAGCCCAATGCGCTGGTGTTGTGGGAAGCCCAGTTCGGCGACTTCGCCAACGGCGCGCAGGCGATCATCGATCAGTTCATCTGCTCGGGCGAGAGCAAGTGGCTGCGCATGAACGGCTTGGTGATGCTGCTGCCGCACGGCTACGAAGGGCAGGGGCCGGAGCACAGCTCGGCCAGGCTCGAGCGTTACCTGCAGCTTTCGGCCGAGGACAATTGGCAGGTCGTCGTGCCGACGACGCCGGCCAATTTCTTCCATGCGCTGCGCCGCCAGGTGCGCCGCAGCTTCCGCAAGCCGCTGATCGTGATGTCACCCAAATCGCTGCTGCGCCACAAGGACTGCGTGTCGCGGCTGGAGGATTTCGGTCCGGGCTCGTCCTTCAGGCGCATCCTGGCCGAGACCGACAAGATCGCCGAGCCCGCCAAGATACGCCGCGTCATCCTGTGCTCGGGCAAGATCTACTTCGATCTCGTGGCCGAGCGGCGCAAGCGCGGCATCGATGACATCGCGATCTATCGCATCGAGCAGCTCTATCCGTTCCCGTTCAGCCGGCTCGGCGTCAGGCTTTCGGCCTATCCCAACGCCGAGGTCGTGTGGTGCCAGGAAGAGCCCGAGAACATGGGCGCCTGGCATTTCGTCGACCGTCGCATCGAGCGCTCGCTCTCCGGGCTTGGCATCAAGTCGTCACGGCCGACCTATATCGGTCGTCCCGAAGCGGCGTCGCCGGCCACCGGCTCGGCACGCACGCACGTCAAGGAGCAAGCCGATCTGGTCGAGCGCGCGCTCACCATCGGCTAGCGGCAGAGCGAGAGGGGTTTCAGGACATGGCTGTCGAGATCAAGGTCCCGGCGCTGGGCGAGTCCGTCACCGAGGCGACCGTCGCCAAGTGGCTGGTCAGGGCGGGCGATGCAGTGGCGATCGATCAGCCCTTGTGCGAGCTCGAGACCGACAAGGTGACCGTCGAGGTCAATGCAACGGTCGCCGGCAGCATCGCTGATCTCGCGGTCGAGGAAGGCGCCACGGTGCAGGTGGGCGGCGTGCTCTGCCACATCGAAGCCGGGTCCGCCGGCGCGGCGGCGAAGCCTGCTGCTGCCGCGCCAGCGAGGCCGACGCCCGCTCCGACGCCCGCAGCCGCGCCCGTTGCACCCGCCCCGGGCGCCGCGCCGGTGGCTGCCGCTCCCGTTGTCGTCGATGTCGCGGCGTCCGGGCCCGCCACACGCAAGCTGGTCGCCGAAACCGGCGTCGCGCCGCAGGCGATCCAGCCGACCGGCAAGGATGGCCGGGCGACCAAGGCCGATGTTCTGGCGGCGCTCGCATCCATCCCGGAGGCGGCGCCGCCGGCTGCCGCCAGGCCCGCGCCGCCGGCTGGTCCGCGCCTGCGCGCCGATCGCGAGGAGCGGGTACGCATGACGCGCCTCCGCCGCACCATCGCCAACCGCCTCAAGGATGCGCAGAACACGGCGGCGATGCTCACCACCTTCAACGAGGTGGATATGACCAACGTCATGGCGCTGCGCGATCGGCTGAAAGACGATTTCGAGAAGAGGCACGGCGCGCGGCTGGGCTTCATGTCGTTCTTTGTCAAGGCGTGCATCGCCGGCCTCAAGGAACTGCCCGCGGTCAATGCCGAGATCGAGGGCGATGACCTCGTCTACAAGAACTACTACGACATCGGCGTTGCCGTCGGCACGCCGCAGGGCCTGGTCGTGCCGGTGGTGCGCGACGCCGACACGCTGTCGTTCGGCGGCATCGAGAAGACGATCGCCGATCTCGGCCGCAAGGCGCGCGACGGCAAGCTCAGCATCGCCGACCTGACCGGCGGCACCTTCACCATCTCCAACGGCGGCGTCTACGGCTCGCTGATGTCGACGCCGATCCTCAACCCGCCGCAATCGGCCATCCTCGGCATGCACAAGATCCAGCAGCGGCCGATGGTGGTGGGCGGCGAGATCAAGGTGCGGCCGATGATGTATCTCGCCGTGTCCTACGACCACCGCATCATCGACGGCCGCGAAGCCGTGCTGTTCCTGGTGCGCGTGAAGGAGTGCATCGAGGATCCCGAGAGGCTCCTGTTGGGGGTGTGAGGCATTCGTACGCCTCCCCCGTAATCGGGGGAGGTGCCCCCGCCAGGGGGCGAAGGGGGAAGGCCTCGGTCGAGATTCACGAAAGTCCGACGTCGGAACGGGAATGACCTCGACTGTGGCTTTCCCCCTCCGATCCTACGGGCCACCTCCGCCGTAAGACGGGGGAGGAGAGCGCAGAGAGGACGTCATGGCAGAAGAAACCTTCGATCTCGTGGTCATCGGTGCCGGTCCGGGCGGCTACGTCGCGGCGATCCGCGCTGCCCAGCTCGGCATGAAGGTGGCGATGGTCGAGAAGCGGGCGACATTGGGCGGCACTTGCCTCAATGTCGGCTGCATCCCGTCCAAGGCGCTGCTGCAATCCTCGCATCTGTTCGAGCAAGCGGGTCATGATCTCGCCCGGCACGGCATCGTGCTGGCCGCGCCAAAGCTCGACTTCGCCCAGCTCATGAAACGCAAGAACGAGGTGGTGGAGGCCACTACCAAGGGCGTCGCCTTCCTGTTCCGCAAGAACAAGATCACCATCTTCCAGGGCACCGGTCGGATCGACGCTGCCGGCAAGGTGTCGGTGCTGGCCGACGACGGCGCGGTGAAGAATGCGCTGGCGACCAAGAGCATCCTGATCGCCTCGGGTTCGGAAGTGACGCCGCTGCCTGGCGTGACGATCGACGAGAAGAAGATCGTGTCGTCGACCGGCGCGCTGGAGCTCGCCGAGGTGCCCAAGCACCTGGTCGTGGTCGGCGCCGGCATCATCGGCCTCGAGCTCGGCTCGGTGTGGCGCCGTCTCGGCGCCGAGGTCACGGTGATCGAGTTCCTCGATCGCATCTCGCCCGGCGTCGACGAGGAGATCACCAAGCATTTCCACCGCATGCTCGCCAGGCAGGGTCTGAAGTTCAAGCTCGGCGCCAAGGTCACCAAGGCGGAAGCGTCGGACTCTGGCGTGATACTGACCGTCGAGCCGGCCAAGGGCGGCGCGGCCGAGACCGTGCAGGCCGATATCGTCCTCGTCTCGATCGGTCGCCGTCCCCATGTCGCCGGCCTCGGTCTCGACGCTGTCGGCGTGAAGATGACGGAGCGCGGCCGCATCGCCGTCGATGCGCACTTCCAGACGTCGGTGGCGGGCATCTATGCGATCGGCGATGCGATCGACGGCCCGATGCTTGCCCACAAGGCGAGCGAGGACGGCATCGCCTGCGTCGAGACCCTTGCCGGCCAGAAGGGCCATGTGAACTGGGATCTCGTGCCCTCGATCATCTACACCCAGCCCGAGGTGGCATGGGTCGGCAAGACCGAGGAACAACTCAAATCAGCCGGCGTTGCCTACAAGGTCGGCAAGTATCCGTTCACCGCCGATCCGCGCAGCCGCGCCAATGGGTCGACGGAGGGTTTCGTGAAGGTGCTGGCCGACAAGGCAACCGATAAGGTCCTGGGAGTCCACATCATCGGCGCCGAGGCCGGCACGATGATCGCCGAGGCGGTGCTCGCCATGGAGTTCTCGGCATCGGCCGAGGATATCGGCCGCGTCTGCCACGCCCATCCCACGGTCAATGAGGCGTTGAAGGAAGCGGCCCTGGCTGCGTGGGACAAGCCGATTCACCTGTAGGCGGCCGATGCGCAAGCCGCTGATGGTCCTTCTTATCGCCGGCTGTCTCGTGATGTCGGTGGTCGGCGGCCTGCTGCCCATCCTGCAGGGCTGGATCTTCTTCGTCATCGCGCTCTACCTGCTGGCGACCGAATTCGAGACCGGCCGCGAATGGGTCAAGGCGGCGCGGCGGCGCTGGCCGGTGCTCGATCGCTGGATCGTCAAGGCGCGCGATCACAAGTGGGCGCCCTCGCATCTCAAGGAGTTCGAGGACATCACGGACCCGAAGCGGTGAGTGAGACTTGTCCCTCCCCCGCAATCGGGGGAGGTGCTCCGTCAGACCGGGCGGAGGGGGAAAGCTGCAGACGAGGCTATGATCTTCCGACGTCGGAACTTCATGAATCTCGCTTGTGGCTTTCCCCCTCCGACCCTACGGGCCACTTCCCCGATTACGGAGCGATTGCGGGGGAGGGCTCTGCGTCGCTACCCGAGCTCCGAGGCGGCGCGGGCGAGCAGCTCGCGGAACCAGGCGTGGCCGCGCTTGGCGTGCGCGACCAGGCTCCAGTAGGCGTCGATGTGGAGCTGCTTGCGCGGATAGGCGATCTCGACGATGCGCAGGCGCGAGGGTCGCGCCAGCTCCTCGGCCACCTTGCGCGGCACCAGGGCGATGCAATCCGACTTCTCGACGATGGTGCCCAGCACCAGGAAATTGGGCACCGTGCAGACCGGCGCGGTCTCTAGCGCCGCCGTCGGCTGCAGCAGCACGCGGATGTCGGCCGGCATGTTCAAGTCGCGGCGGAAGGCGACGTAGCGCGCCGCCTGGAACTGCGCCGGCGTGAGGCGGCTGCCGATCGCGCCGTTGTCGGCGGCGGCGATGCAGACCATCTCGTCGCGCCACAAGGGGAGTCGACCGGCCCGCTTGCCCATCCGCTCGCCGAACGCGCGCGGGCCGATCATGAAATCGACGCGCGCCAGGTCATCGACGTTGCGCGTGCCGACCCAGGTGAATTCCAGCACGACATGCGGCGCCTCGCGGGCGCAGATCCCGGCGAGGATCGGCGCCAGGAGCTGGGTCACGTAGTCGGCCGTGTTGATCACCAGATGCACCGCCTCGCTCGCCGGGTCGAACGGCCCGACCGGCGTCATCAGATGGTCGAGGTCGGTGAGGGCGCGGGCGAGCGGCCCGGCCAGCGAGGCGGCCCGGTCGGTCAGGCGGGCGTTGCGGCCGGGCGAGACGAGGAGCTCGTCGTCGAAGGCGCTGCGCAGCTGGCGCAGCGCCCGGCTGACCGCGGGCTGGGTCATGTGGAAGGAGCGCGCCGTGCGGGTGACGCTGCGCGTGCGCAGGAGCTCGTGCAGCACCGGCAGCAGGTCGAGGTTGACCTTGTGCAGGCGGGCCACGAGCTCGAGCTCCGGCGCCGGCCGGGCAGGCGGCGCATAACCAAGTGTTATAGGTTTCATGTCTTCTTTGATTGTTTCGTTATGCAGGCGCCTTGACTAGGGTCGACGGCGTCGAGACTGAAAATAAAGATTCCAGGGAGCGACCGATGGCGGCACGGACGGGCCAGCAGTTCCTGAAAGGCTTGCGCGATGGTCGCGAGCTGTGGGTCGGTGCCGACAAGGTGCGCTCGATGGTCGAGCATCCCGCCTTGGCCGGCGCTGCCCATGCCCTGGCCGAGGTCTTCGACCTGCAGCACCGCTACGCCGACGACTGCCTGATGCCCGATCCGGAGACCGGCGAGCCGATCAATGTCAGCCACATGATCCCGCACTGCCACGACGATCTGCAGAAGCGGCATCGCGGCCTCGAACGAACGGCCGAGTATTCGGTCGGCCTGATGGGGCGCACGCCGGACTACATGAACGTCACCTTCGCGGGCTTTGCCGGGCGGCACGACGAATGGGCGATCAACGGCAACGAGCGCGGCGCCGACAACCTCGTGCGCTACCAGAAGAAGCTGCGGCGCGACGACCTCTCGCTCACCCACACGATCGTCCATTCGACCGTCAACCTCGCCAAGGGCAAGTACCCGGTGGGCTTCGATCCGGTGCAGCTCCACAAGGTCGAGGAGACCGAGCACGGCATCATCGTGCGCGGCTCGCGCGTGCTCGCGACCCTGGCGCCGTTCGCCGACGAGCTCGCGGTCTATCCCGGCGGGCCGATGCCGGATGCGGCGCCCCAGCACGCGCTGAGCTTCTGCATTCCGATGGATGCGCCGGGCCTGAAATTCATCTGCCGCGACAGCGTGTCTGTGAACACCAACCGTTTCGAGCATCCGCTGTCGAGCCGCTTCGACGAGCAGGACGCGTTCGTGATCTTCGACGACGTCGAGGTGCCGCGCGACAGGCTGTTCATCGACGCCAATCTCGCCGTCTACAACTCGGTGATGAAGACGAGCTGGTGGCCCAACATCATGCAGCAGACCATGATCCGGGCGCAGACCAAGCTGGAATTCGCCTACGGGCTCGCCAACCGCATGGCCGAGGCGATCAACCTGGCGCAGCCGCAGACCCAGCAGATGCTGGGCGAGATCACCATGTTCGCCGAATTCGCCCGTGCCACGGTCTATGCCGCCGAGCAGGCAGCGCGCGAGTACGGCAACGGACTGTGGTGCTGCGATCAGCGCCCGCTGGTCGCATTGCGTGCCGCGCTGCCGACCTGGTTTCCGCGGGTCAACGAGATCATCCGTCTGATCGGGTCGCACAATCTCCTGACCACGCCGTCGCGCGCCGCGCTCGCCGACGAAGAGCTGCGGCCGCTGATCGATCGCTACCTGCTGGGTTCCGGCATCGATGCCGAGCAGCGCAGCCGATTGTTCCGCCTGGCGTGGGACTTCGCGGGCACCGCGCTCGGCAGCCGCAACGAGCAGTACGAGCGCTTCTATCTCGGCTCGAGCGGCCGCAACCTCGGCATGGCGCACATGCTCGCCGACCGCACCCGCGCCAACCGCCTGGTCGACCGTTTCCTGCAGGAGGAGCTGGACGAGCCGATGGCCCTGCGCCCGGCGGTGGCGGCGTCGTGATTCTTTGCCTCCCCCGTCATTCGGGGGAGGTGGCCCGCAGGGCCGGAGGGGGAAAGCCTCAAGCGGGATTAATGAAGTTCCGACGTCGGAATCTTAGAGATCTCGACTGCAGCTTTCCCCCCTCCCCCCCTATCGGGGGCACCTCCCCCGATTACGGGGGAGGACCATGGGGGCGTCTTCGCGTGCATGGCCAAAACGTGGCGGAAACGGTGCGCAAAATCCTCAGCCGGGGCAGGCCACGCTGACGTGAGCCGCCGCGTAGATCTTCCTGAGGGCGACTGATGTCGCCTCGATCGGAGGTTCACTATGATGAGACGCATCGCTCTTGTTGGTGTTGTTGCGGCGAGCGTGCTCACCGCGACGACGATTGGCACCGCGGTCGTGACGCCGGCGGCCGCGCAGGTCACCGTGATGTTCGGCTCGCCGCCGCCGCCGATGCGCTACGAGGCCGTCCCGGCCCCGCGTGCCGGCTACGTCTGGGCGCCTGGTCACTGGCGATTGGTCCGCGACCAGTACGTCTGGTATCCGGGCCAGTGGTACACGGCTCGGCCGGGCTATCGCTACGTTCCGGAGAACTGGGAGCGCGTGGTCGTCAACGGCCGTGACCAGTGGCGCTTCGTTCCCAGCCGTTGGGATCGCAATGGCGACGGCATCCCCGATCGCTATGAGCGGCACAGCTCCGGGGATCGCAACCACGACGGCATTCCCGACCGTTACCAGGCCTGGGATCGTAACCACGACGGCATTCCCGACCGTTACCAGTACCAGCGTTACGGCCACTAACCGCGTCGCGGTCTGGTAGCACCATGGTGGCAGGTGCGCTTTCGGGCGCACCTGCCTATCATGGCTTCATGCGCAAAGATCGCTTCAGCGAGGACAGCATGACCGCACCGCTCACCATCCGGCTGCATCCCGCCGACAACGTCGTCGTGGCCCGCATGGACATCCTGCCCGGCACCAAGGTCGAGGGCGAGGTGGCGGCCGCGACGCGCGTGCCGCCCGGGCACAAGATCCTGACGCGTGCGATCAAGCAGGGCGAGCCGCTGCGCAAGTACAACCAGATCATCGGCTTCGCTGTCGAGGATCTGCCGCCCGGCACGCACATCCACACCCACAACTGCGTGATGGGCGACTTCGAGCGCGATTACGCCTTCTGCACCGATTCTCATCCGACCGACTACATCACGCCTCAGGCGACCTTCCAGGGCTATCGTCGCGCCGATGGTCGCGCCGCCACACGCAATTATGTCGGCATCGTCACGACGGTAAACTGCTCGGCGGCGACCAGCCGCATGATCGCGTCCCGCCTGCAGCCGCTGCTCGCGAAGTACCCCAACATCGACGGCGTGGTGCCCCTGACGCATGGCGGTGGCTGCGGCATGGCGGCGTCCGGCCTGGAGATGGACGTGCTGCGGCGCACACTGGCAGGTTACGTGCGTCATCCCAACATGGCCGCCGTGGTAGTGCTCGGGCTGGGTTGCGAGACCAACCAGATCTCGGGCCTGATGAACGCCGAAGGCCTCGAGGAGGGGCCCAAGCTCATCCCGATGGCGATCCAGGACGAAGGCGGCGTCGCCAAGACGGTCATGCGTGCCGTCGGCTTCCTCGAGCGCTTGCTGCCCGATGTCAACGACGTGGTTCGCGAGCCGATTCCGGCCAGTGAGCTGATCCTGGCGCTGCAATGCGGCGGCTCGGACGGCTACTCCGGCATCTCGGCCAATCCCGCGCTGGGCGCGGCGGTCGATCTGCTGGTTCGTCATGGCGGCACGGCGGTGCTGTCGGAAACACCGGAGATTTACGGCGCGGAGCATCTGCTGACGCGGCGCGCGGCTTCGCGCGCGGTCGGCGAGAAGATCGTCGAGCGCATCCGCTGGTGGGAGGATCACTGCGCGCGGACCGGCGGCGAGATGAACAACAATCCATCGCCCGGCAACAAGGCGGGGGGGCTCACCACGATTCTGGAGAAGTCCTTGGGTGCAGTTGCGAAGGGCGGTACGACGAACTTGGTCGATGTCTACGAGTACGCCCAGCCGATCACGGCGAAGGGCTTCGTGTACATGGATTCACCGGGCTACGACCCGGTCTCGGCCACCGGACAGGTCGCCGGCGGCGCCAACGTACTGTGCTTCACGACGGGCCGCGGCAGCGTATTTGGTTGCAAGCCCACGCCATCACTCAAGCTTGCGACGAATAGCTCGCTGTATCGGCGCATGACTGACGACATGGACATCAATTGCGGCACGATCGTCGATGGCGAGGAGACGATTCAGGAGAATGGTCGACGCATCTTCGATCTGATCCTGAAAACTGCATCGGGAGAGAAAACAAAATCGGAAGCGCTGGGCATCGGCGACGACGAATTCGAGCCCTGGAAGATTGGCGCAACCATGTGACGGGTCGGGTGCAACCAAACTTGACTCCAAAGCGTTACGTCCTCATATGCCGGCTTACGACTTACGAACTTGGCCACGCCTTGGCAGTCCAACCCACAGCGGATTAGGACGACCCCAACGAGCCTTCCAAATTCTTCGAGTTGTCGTGGACCGTTGCAGAGTGTGCGCGGGCCGCGAACGTCTAGTGGGCCCGCAACTTGCCGAGGAGAGAGAGTGATGGCTACAGGTACGGTCAAGTGGTTCAATGCCACCAAGGGCTTCGGGTTCATTCAGCCGACGGATGGCGGAAAGGATGTCTTCGTCCATATCAGCGCCGTCGAGCGCTCGGGCCTGAACGGCCTCAACGAAGGTCAGAAAATCAGCTACGAAATCGCGACCGAGCGCGGCCGCTCGGCTGCCGTCAACCTGAAGTCTGCCGACTGAATCGTGTCGAAGGTCGCGCCCGGCGTTGCTCCGGGCGCGGCCCACATGGCCGCCTTGCGACCAAATTGACAAAGCCAGCCGTGCCGGTGTGATGCCGGCGCTGCCCTCGTGCTATGATGCTACGGGGGTGAGCCATGCTGGCCGATTTACACTACCTGCCGCTCGACGAGATCGCGCGGCGGATGAAGGCGCGTGAGTTTTCGTCGGTCGACACGACACGGGCGATGCTGGATCGCATCGGCCGGGTCGATGCGCGACTCCGGAGCTACGCCACCGTAACGCCGGAGCACGCGTTGCAGGCTGCCGCCCAGCGCGACGCCGAGACGGCGGCCGGCGTCTCGCGCGGCCCGCTGCATGGCGTGCCGATCGCGATCAAGGATCTGTGCGACACGGCGGGAATCGCGACCGCCGCCGGCATGGCGATCCGTCGTCATCACATCCCCGCCAAGGACGCCACGGTGGTGGCGCGGCTGAAGCAGGCCGGCGCGGTCATCCTGGGGAAGCTGCAGATGACCGAGGGCGCCTACGGGGTGCACCATCCCACGATCATGCCCCCGGTCAATCCGTGGCACGCCGGCTATTGGACCGGAGTGTCATCGTCCGGATCCGGTGTGGCGACCGCGGCAGGACTTTGCTTCGCCTCGCTGGGCTCCGATACCGGCGGCTCAATCCGCTTCCCGTCGACCATGAACGGCCTGACCGGCCTCAAGCCGACCTGGGGGCGGGTAAGCCGGGCCGGCGTGTTCCCGCTGGCCGAAACGCTCGATCATGTCGGGCCGATGTGCCGCAGCGCTCTCGACGCCGCGCTGATGCTTGGCGTGATCGCCGGCGCCGACGATGATGACCCGACGGCTTCGCAGCGTACGGTACCGGACTACGCCGCGTCGATCGGTGCTGGCGTCAAGGGCAAGCGACTCGGCCTGCCGATCAACCTGGTCGGCATGGACGGTGACGCACAACGCGCCTTCGATGGCGCGGCGGCGGCCCTGCGCGACGCCGGTGCCGTGGCCGTCGACGTGACGTTGCCGGAGTTCGATGAAGCGGCGTTGAAATGGCTGTCGTTGTGTGGCGTCGAGGCCGCCCTTGCCCATCAGGAGACCTTCCCATCGCGGCGCGGCGAGTACGGTCCCGAATTGGCCAACCTGATCGACGCCGGCCGCAGTCTGTCGGCCCTCGAGCTCGCCAGGCTCCAGCTCGTGCGGGCCCGCGTCACAGGCGAGATCGAGCGGACCCTGGCGCCGTTGGATCTGCTCCTGATGCCGGTTATGGGCGTGGCGGCGCCGACCCTCGCTGGCATGCGTGTGGCCGGGCGGACCCCGGAGACCGTCGTCGCACGCCTGCGTTACACCGCGCCGTTTGACATGAGCGGCCATCCCGCACTCACCCTGCCGGGCGGCCTGAACAGCGATGGTGCTCCGATCGGCTTCCAGATCATCGGCCACGCCTTCGACGAGGCCGGCGTCCTGGCGGCTGGCCACGTCTACCAGCAGGCCACCGACTGGCATCTCAAGCGGCCACCACTCTAGGTTTTGGGGGTCAAATGGACGCTAAATCCCGGATGCTGTAGGATTACTGCAGACCATGAGAAACATTTTCCGCACCAACCTGCGGCTCAAGCCGAGCATCCTGGCGTCGTTCGTCTTTCTCACGGTTCCGGTTTTCTTCGCCGTCATCATCGTCAACTACGTTTCCAACGACAATATCGCCCGCGCCAACGCCGCCGAGCTGGTCGAACGCTTCCGCGTCGACGCCCTCGCCAACATTCAGGCCGATTTCAACCCTTTGAAATCCCTGGTCCGTTCGGCTGCGGCGATCGGCGATCAGGATCCCAACTTCTATGCGGACAGCAGGTGTTTCCGTTACTTCTACAGCATCGTCCTGCACAGCTCGAAGATCGTCAGCGCCTATGTCGGCTTGCAGAATGGGGCGTTCCGCCAGACCCGCCGAGTAGAGCCCAAGGTCAGCATCCAGGGCAAGCCGCCGCCTGAGGGGGCGCAATATGCCTACCGCTGGGTGGTGCCGGTCGCCGGCCAGCCCTTGCTCGATCACTACACCTTCCTCGACGCCGACCTGAAGGAGCTGGGCAGCACCGAGGAGCTGTCGACCTACGATCCGCGCGCGCGCTTGTGGTACCGCAGTGCCGCGGAAGCCGGCACCACGACGATCTCCGATCCCGACATTTTCGCCGCCCTGGGGCTGATCGGCTTCACCGTGGCATCGCCTTTCTACGTCGACGGCAAGCTGGCCGGCGTGGCCGCCGCCGACATCACGCTCGACGGGCTCGGCGGCTACCTTGCCGAGCGCAAGATCAGCCCGGGTACTGTGAGCTATATCCTCGATCATCAAGGCCGGGTGATCGCCGCGTCCGACCTGTCGAAAACCTATGACAACGACCAGGGGCGGTTGGAACTGCGCCACATCACGTCGCTCGACGACGAATTGCCGGCGATGGCCTACAGCATGCGTCCACGCAAGAGCGAGGACATGTATTTCTTCTCGCATGGTGGCCGCGAGTACATCGCCAGCATCGCGACCTTGCCCCAGGAGTTCGGCAAGCGCTGGCAGCTCTTCGTCATCACGCCGGTCGCCGACTTCACCGGTGCCTTTCAGCACAACAACGTCCGGCTGGCGATTTTCGGCCTGCTGGCGACGCTCGTGCAGATCGTCATCATCTATTTCCTGACCAGCGTCGTGTCCTCGCCGCTCGAACGCATGGCTTTCAAGGTCGGCAAGATCCAGGACATCGGTGGCAGCGAGCATTTGCCGTCGGTCCGCTCGTCGATCCGCGAGATCTCGGTCCTGTCGAAGGCGATCGACACCTTGGATGCGGCGGTGAAGTCGTTTGCCGCTTTCGTGCCGATGGGCCTGGTCACCCAGCTCCTGCAATCCGAGCAGAAGCTCGAGCTCGGCGGCCATAGCCGCTTCCTCACGATCTTTTTCTCCGATCTCGAATCGTTCTCCACCCTGTCGGAAGAGATCCCCTCGCAGGAGCTGCTGCTGCGCGTGTCGGCCTATCTCGAGCTGGTCACCAAGACGGTGAACCAGGAACACGGCACGATCGACAAGTTCATCGGCGATGGCGTGATGGCGTTCTGGGGCGCGCCGGCCCTGCTCGACGATCATGCCTGGAGGTCCTGCGTGGCGGCGCTGCGCATCCAGCGCGGAATGGACACGCTCAACGAACGCTGGGTCGCCGAGGAGCTGAAGCCGCTCAACGTCCGCATCGGCATCCACAGCGACGCCGTGCTGGTCGGCAATATCGGATCGCGCGAGCGCATGAGCTACACGGTGATGGGCGACGGCGTGAACGTCGCGGCACGGCTCGAGGGCATCAATAAGGAATTCCATACCCGCATCTGCATCAGCCACAACGTCTTCAAGGAGGCGGGTGAACGCCTTTGCGTGCGGCCGATCGACGACGTCATCGTCAAGGGCCGTCGCTCGAAGGTGCCGATCTACGAGCTGCTCGGCGTGTACGGCGCCGACGATCCCGGCCTCGAGCCGGACGAGGCGGCAGTGAGACTGTCCAAGATGACCCGGTTCGCCTACCAGGCATTGATCAAGGAGGATAATGTCCTCGCCGCGCGACGTTATCGCGACATCCTGGACGCGTTTCCCGACGATCCCGTCGCGTCGACCCTCCTGAAGCGGCTCGTCGCGGCATGATGGCCAGTTCGTATCTCATCGTCGGGCTCCTCTCCCCCGCCCTCATGAGCGCGTTCGGCTTCGCCGAGCCGCACTCATGAGGGCGGGGGAGAGGAACATGAGTGGAGTCGCCGTGTCGAACGCTAGCTTGCTTTCCAGTGCGCGAGAGTCCCTCGCCGTCCTGCGACCCAGCGAATACACTGCGGCGCTCATCCAGGTTCTGCAGGCCGAGGCGAGCGCGGTGCGAGGCGCGAGCGTCCTGGAGATCGGCTCGGGCAGCGGCGTCGTGCTGGCGGCGGTGGCGTCGTTGGGCGCCGCCTCGGTCTGCGGCATCGACATCGAGCAGGATGCCGTGATCTCGGGCAGGATGCTTCTGCACGAGCTCGGCCACGGCGAGGTCGCGGAGTTCCACCGGGGTGATCTGTGGGAACCGGTGCTCGGCCGCCGCTTCGACTTGATCGTGGCCAATCTTCCGCACTTCCCGATGGTTCAGAACCACATGCCTGGCCGCCTGGCCTCGTGGAGCGCTGGCGGGCCCGATGGCCGCTACCTGCTCGATCCGTTTCTCGAGGGGCTCGGCGGTCACCTCGCCCCGCATGGGCGGGCCATCATCACCCACAACGCTTTCGTGAATATCGAGCGGTCGCGCGAGATGGTGGCGCGCAGCGGCCTCGCCTTGCAGGTCGCCCTGACCACCCTGGTCTATATTCCCGAGGATAAGCTCGACTGCATGACCGCCCACATTCTCGAAGCCGAGGACGGACGTTCGATCCACCGCTACGGCCCCTACGCCTTCGGCGACATGCACATCGTCGAGATCGGGGATCCGGATGCGGTCGGCTGAGATGACGGCACGAGCCTTGGCACGTGTCGTGGCCGGTGCGCTGGCCGCAACCCTGTCTGTCCTCGCTTTCATCCTCCCGGCAGCGCGGGCCCAGACCGCCGCTGCCCCTGACGCGGCCCTGGCGCAGCTGCTCGAGGCGGCGCGCGCGACCATGCCCGCTTCCTGCTCGCAGCCCAATGTCGATCGGTTGATCAAGATCCTTTGCGCCAAACGCATCAGGATCGGCGTGCGCGACTATTATCCGCTGTTCGCCACCCGCAGCGGCGACAAGCGCGAAGGCTACGAAGTCGACGTGGCGCTGGCGATCGGGCGCATGCTGGGCGTCGAGGTAGAGTTCGTGCGCGTCAACGCCGCGACCCGCATTCCGCTGCTGGCCGAGGATCGCATCGATCTCGTGATTGCGACCATGGGCCACAACACCCAGCGTGACAGCCAGGTGCGGTTCATCCGGCCGCACTATTACCAGTCCGAAACAACGGTTGTCGGGCCGCGCGAGCTGCCGGTGGCCAACATGACCGACCTGCCGGGCCGGACGGTGTGCGTCACCATCGGCAATGGATCGAACGCCGAGCTGGTGTCGCAGGGCGCGCGTCTCATGCTGTTCGACGAGGCGGGCGTGCTGCCCGACCGGCTGAAGGACGGCACCTGCAACCTCGCGGCGCAGGATGACAGCTTCTTCGCGAACTACTTCACCGAGCCGGATTTCGCCGGCGCCTATTCCCAGAAATTCGGCTTCGCCCAGGTGCCATGGGGCATGGCGGTCGCCCGCCAGGGCACCGAGCAGCTTGCCCGCGCCCTCGATTTGATCAGCCAGATCTTCCACCGCGACGGCCAGTTCATCGAGATCGCGCGCGCGCATCGCATCGGGCTTGCCTTCCTGCAGCGCCAGCAGAGAGTCTGGCAGAGCATCGAGTGCAACAACGACAGCGGCGCCATCGACCCGAAGTGCGTGCTGCGGCCGCTCGATGCAGCCTTGAAGCCGACCTCGTTCGCTCCCGAGGTGACGGCGGTCGAGGACTGGGTCGAGCAGCATGTCGGCTTCGACCTCAATCTGCCGATGCTCAAGACCGCGCCCGCCTGGTCGATGTTCCAGGACGGCGTGATCAACTCGCTGATCCTGATCGCCGGCGCGCTCGCTGCCACGTTGATCCTCGCCGTGCTGTTCGGCGCCGCGATGGGGGCCCGATCGATCCTGGTGCGCTGGCCGGCACGCTTCGTGACCATCACCCTGCAGTCCTCGCCGATCGTGCTGACGCTGGTGGTCGCGGCGGTGGTCACCCATGCCTTGTTTCCACATTCCGATACGGTGGCACTGGGCGTCGCAATCGTGGCGCTGGGTCTCGCCAACGGCTGCAACGCCGGCCAGGCGCTCGCCGAGGCGGTGTGGAGCCTGCGTGCCGAGCAGGGCACTACGACCGAGCGCGGGGCGGCTCCCGGCACGTTGCGCGGCCAGGCGCTGTTCGGCCGCGCGCTTGCGCGCTCGGCGACGCAGATCGTGGCCTTCCTGGTCAACGCGGCCAAGGGCACGCCGATCGCGAGCTTCATCGGCGCGCCCGAGCTCTTGAGCGCGCTGACCGACATCACGTCGTTCGCCAGCGGGCGCGTCACGACCTACAGCCTGCTGCTGATCTTCTACACCGTGGTTGTGATGATCGTGGTGTGGCTGTGCGGCAAGCTGCGGCTCTACCTCGAGAGCCGCCAGGCCCGCCTCGACGAAGCTGCGGGAATGTCGGCATGACGGCGCTGTTCGAAAGCCTGTCGGCAGAGGGCTTCCTGCCGCGCTTCCTGGCCGGCATGGCGGTGAATTTCGAGATTGCGGTCATCGCCATCGCGGTTGGCCTCGCCCTCGGCATCGTGCTCGCCTTTGGCCGTCTTGCCGGTGGGGTGGCGGGCGGCCTGTCGGCGTCGGTCATCGCCCTGATGCGCGCCGCGCCGACCTTCGTCGTCATGTTCTTCCTGCTGAATACCATGCCGCGCGACGCCAAGCTGTTCGGCATGCCGTTCGCCCTGTCGGGCGTCATGACGGTGGCGCTCTCCCTGGTGCCCTATTCGGCCGCTTACGTCGCCGACGCCGCCGTCGACGCGATGCGCCATCTGCGCAGCGGCGCGACGCTGGGGGCGCTCCTGTTCCTGCCCAATGTCACCCGGGCGTTCTTCGTGCTGGTCATGTCGTCGAGCGCTGGCGCTGCGATCGGCGTCACCGAGGGCATTACCGTGATCCTGCGCCAGGCCGAGCGACTGCATGCGCTCGACGAGCGGCTTGCCCTGTTCGCCATTGGCATCGTGATGTTCGGCATTCCCTTGCAGATCGCCTTTGTGCTGATCAGCTTCATCCAGAGATGGTTGAGCCGGATCGTCGTGCAGGCACCGGCCGATCCAGCACCTTCCGGCAAGTAACGCTGATCGAGATCGAGCAGGTTCATGGAGTATCGTTCTATCTTCCGCCCCGACCTTTTCGCGGGCCAGACCATCATCGTCACCGGCGGCGGCTCGGGTCTCGGTCGCTGCACCGCGCACGAGCTCAAGTCGCTCGGCGCGCGGCTGGCGCTGATCGGACGCACGCCGGAAAAGCTGGAACAGGTGAAAAGCGAGCTCGGCGATCCCGATACCTTCACGTTCGCCGGGGATCTCCGGCAGGAGGACCAGGTAAGAGACGCCGTCGACGGCGTGCTCGCCTGGGCCGGCCGGATCGACGGGCTGGTCAACAACGCCGGCGGCCAGTTCCCGGCCAGGCTCGAGGACATCTCGCTCAACGGCTGGAACGCAGTGGTCGCCAACAACATGACGGCGACCTTCCTGATGTCCAAGGAGGTCTATCGCCGCTCGATGCGGGACAATGGCGGGGCAATCGTCAACGTCGGCGCCGATTGGGAGCTCGGCATGCCCGGCATGGGCCACAACGGCGCCGCGCGTGCCGGCCAGACCAACTTCACCTACACGGCCTCGGTCGAATGGGCCCATTCCGGCGTGCGCGTGAACGCCGTCCTGCCGGGCTTCATCGCCTCGTCGGGCCTCGACCGCTACCCCGAGCGCGCACACGACGTGCTGCGCAATGTCCGCGGCCGCATCCCGATGAAGCGGCACGGCACCGAATCGGAGATCGCCGGCGCCATCGTCTATCTCCTGAGCGAGGCCGCCGCCTACGTCACCGGCGTGGCACTTCGGGTCGATGGCGGGCTGCACAACAACGGCAAGTCCAACTTCTACGAAGTGCCCGATCACGACCGGTCCAAGCCGTTCAACGGGTTTCCGCTGTATCGCCGGCCGAAGGTGCTGGACTAGCCCTTTCTTCTCCCCACGCTTGGCGTGGGGAGGTGTCCGCATCATCGCGGACGGAGGGGTCATGAGTCACAGTGATGGGGGCGGGCGCGCGAGATCGGGGTGCGTCCCTCGACCGAGACCGACGTGCCGGCCATCAGTACACCGTCGGCACGTACATGGCCTCGGGCACCGGACTGCGCATGTAGTCCGGCTTGTGCTCGCGGACCGGCAGCACGACGGGCTCGTGCTGCACCTCGTCGTAAGGGATCTGCTGCAGCAGATGGTAGATGCAGTTCAGCCGCGCCTTCTTCTTGTCGTTACCTTCGACCACCCACCACGGCGCCTCGGGAATGTGCGTGCGCGCCAGCATCTCCTCCTTGGCCTTGGTGTAGTCCTCCCAGCGTCGCCGTGATTCGAGGTCCATGGGGCTCAGCTTCCACTGCTTGAGCGGATCATGGATGCGCATCAGGAAGCGCTCGTTCTGCTCCTCGTCGGTGATCGAGAACCAGTACTTGATGAGCACGATGCCGGACCGGACCAGCATGCGCTCAAACTCGGGAACGGTGCGGAAGAACTCCGCGACGTCGGCTTCGCTGCAGAAGCCCATGACGCGCTCGACACCGGCGCGGTTGTACCAGCTGCGATCGAACAGCACGATCTCGCCGCCCGCCGGCAGGTGCGATACGTAGCGCTGGAAATACCATTGGGTGCGCTCCCGGTCGGTCGGCGCCGACAGCGCCACCGTGCGGCAGATGCGCGGGTTGAGCCGCTGGGTGACACGCTTGATCACGCCTCCTTTGCCCGCGGCATCGCGGCCCTCGAACAGCACGACCACCTTGAGCTTCTTGCGGGCCACCCAGTCCTGCAGCTTCACCAGCTCGCCCTGCAGACGCAGCAGCTCCTTGAAATAGAGATGGCGCCCGCTCTGATCACCGGACGACGAGGCTTCGCCGACGTTGGTCGCGCGCCGCAGGAGCTCGTCGTCGATCTCCATCTCCAGCTCGTCGTCGATGCTGTCGGCCAGCTCCTCGCGAAGCTTGAGCGTCAAGCTCCGATCGCCCTTCTCGACGTCCATCGCGGGTCCTCCATCGTTGCGCCCGGGGAAATTGCGGGCTCCGTATGACAACTTCGCGACCTTTGCCTAGAGCACTTCCGTTTGGCTGGAGCAGCCGAACGGAATGTGCTTGCCGCAACGACCAATCTCAGTGCGCGCATTCCCGAATTGATGGAACCGCTCGCGGTTCCATCAATTCGGGAATCGCTCTAGTGTCGGCTCATGCGGCCCATCCTTCTGGCGGCGAGCATTGGCCTGCTTTGCACCATCTCCGGCGTGGTCGCCGCTCGAGCTGACCAGTGCGTCGTGCCGCCTGCCCCAAACGCGCTGTGGGCCTTGGCGCAGTGCTGCATGCGCTCGCTCGCGAACGATGTCGGCTGCCGCGTCTACGACAAGGCGGACGACTACATCATCCTCAAGGACAACGCCGTTCGCAAACCCCGGTCGTACATGATCATCCCGACCATCAGGGTCACGGGCATCGAGGATCGCCTGGTCGCTCGGCCGCCCACGGTGGATTTCTGGCAATATGGATGGGCTCAGTCACGCACCTATCCTGGCTATCCCATGGCCGATACCGGGCTCGCCATCAATTCGCAGCACGGGCGGACCGAGAATCAGCTGCACATCCACATCTCGTGCGTACGTCCTGATGTGAAGCAGGCGCTCGACCACGCCGCGATCGAGCTCTTCCCGGCACAGCCGGTAACGCTGCGGCTGCCGCCCCACGACCACCTCTACCGCGCCGTCAAGGTCTCGAGCCTTGCCGGCAAGCAGAGCCCGTTCCTGGTCTTCCAGACCGATCGCCAAGTGAAGGACGATATGGGCCGCCAGAGCATCGCCGTCGTGGGGTCGCGGGTTGCCAACGAGTATTTCGTGCTCGATACCAGCCGTGGCGACGGCAATCCGGGTGTCGCGGAGGAATTGCTCGATCAGACCTGCATGGGGGTGCCCAGGTAGGAGCCCCTGATCACCGGCCTGTGAAGCGCCGCGAGGCATCCGGCAGGGCTGGTGTTACAGTACCATCAGCATGCGCCGCGCCCGCCGCACCTGGACCTGGACTTTCGACTTGCCGCCGGAGGAGCTTTGGCCGGTGCTGGCCGACACCAATCGGTTCAACGAGGCGTTGGGTCTGCCGCCCTATGTGCTGGAGGAGACGCCGCAACCCAACGGCACCATCCAGCGCCGCGGCCGTGGCAAGGCCGCGGGCTTCACGCTCGAATGGGAGGAGAAGCCCTACGAGTGGATCCATGGGAGGCACTTCCGTCAGGCCAGGGTCTTCTCCAAGGGACCGTTCCGACGGTTCGGCCCGGTCTTCGACCTCGAACCCGACGGCTCGGGCAGCAAGGTGAGCTACGCCCTGGAATGGGAGCCGCTGACGATCGTCGGCCGCTTGTTCGGCGCCCGCTTGGCCGCCCAGGCCGGCGGGGTCGTGGGCAAGCGCATCGTCGAGGCGGTCGCTTTCGCCAAGCGCCAGCGCACCACCTATTTCGACCTGCCGCCGCCCGAGCTGCCCGCCGGCGCGCGCGAGCGGGCGGCGGTGCTGGCTGCCGAGATCGACCGCAGCCCCTACGGCAACGGCCTCGGCAGCAAGCTGGTCGATCTCGTGCTGACCGGCATGGCGACCGATCTCGCCCGTCTCAAGCCCAAGAAGCTGGCGGCCCAGCTCGACGTGCCGGTTCGCACGGCCGTCGAAGCGTGCCTGGCCGGCGTGCGTGCAGGCCTGCTGACGATGAAGTGGGACCTGCTGTGCACCAACTGCCGTGGTGCCAAGCTCAGCAGCCCCGCGCTCAGCGAGCTGCCGCGCGGCGCGCACTGCGCCTCGTGCAACATCGACTACGACCGCGACTTCGAGCGCAACGTCGAGCTGTCCTTCGCACCGGCGCCGCTGGTGCGGCCGCTGATGGCCGGCGGCTTCTGCCTGAGCGGACCGCTGACGACCCCGCACGTCGTGGTCCAGCTCCTGCTGGCGGCTGGTGAAAGGCGGACGATCGACCTCGATCTGCCGGCCGGCAGCTATCGCCTGCGCACCCTGCATCCGGGAGCGTTCGTCGATATCGATCATCCCGGCGGCGGCTTTCCCGGCCTGCGCGCGACCGCGACCGGCGTCGAAGCGGGGCCCATCGGCGAAGCGGGCACCATCGCCTTCAGCAACGACGCGGGCTTCGAGCTCGCGGCGCTGATCGAGGATCGAACCTGGACCCGCGAGGCGCTGACCGCGCCGGAAGTGATCTCCCTGCAGGCCTTCCGCGATCTCTTCTCCGAGGCCACGCTGCGCCCGGGCGACGAAGCGGGGGTCGGTCAGGTTGCGCTGCTGTTCAGCGACCTGCGCGGCTCGACGGCGCTCTACGAGCGGGTTGGCGATTCGGTCGCCTTCAATCTGGTGCGCGAGCATTTCGCCTTGCTGGCCAGCATCATCCGCGATCACAATGGCGCGGTCGTCAAGACCATCGGCGATGCCGTGATGGCCGCGTTCGGCGATCCGGCCGATGCCGTGCAGGCGGCGCTCGACATGCAGACCCGCATCGTCGGTCACGAGCTGGTGCTGAAGCTCGGCATTCACAGCGGGCCGAGCGTGGTCGTGAACCTGAACGACCGGCTCGACTATTTCGGATCGACCGTGAACATGGCCGCCCGCCTGCAAGGCCAGAGCGACGGCGGCGACATCGTGCTCAGCCGCGCCATGGCCGACGATCCCGCGGTCCGCAAGCTGATCGCGGCGATCCCGGCCAGCGAAGAGAGCGTGGCCCTGAAGGGCTTCGCCGATCCGATCAGCTTCGTGCGGCTGCGACCGGCGTGAACTCATTCTCCTCCCCAACTTCGTCGGGGAGACGAACGCGAAGCGCGCCGCCTACGTCCCGAAATGCGCCGCCAGCACGGCCGCCGCTTCGTCGTTCGCCTTGAGGCCCTGTTGCAGGAAGCGGGTCAGGGAGAAGAAGCCGTGGATGGTGCCCGGATAGTTGACATAGGTGGTCTTCACGCCGGCATCGATCAGCCGGTCGGCGTAGGCACGGCCCTCGTCGCGCAGCGGGTCATAGCCCGCCGTCAGCACGAAGGCCGGCGGCAGGCCGGCGAAATCCTTGGCGAGCAGCGGCGACAGGCGGAGGTCCTCGAGGTCTGCACCAGCCGGGATATAGGCCTTCCAGAACCAGTCGATCAGGTCCTTGGTGAGGAAATAGCCCTCGGCGAAAGCCTTGTGCGAGGCGCTGCCACGGCGGGAATCGGTCGCCGGATAGATCAGCATCTGGAAGGCCGGGCCCGGTTCGCCGGCGCCGCGGCAGGTCTGGCAGACCACGGCCGACAGCGCGCCGCCGGCCGAATCGCCACCCACCGCCAGGCGCGCCGGATCGGCGTCGAACGACGAGGCGTGGTCGCGGATGTGGCGGAACGCGGCCACGCAGTCCTCGACCGGCGCCGGGAAGGGATGCTCGGGCGACAGGCGATAGTCGATCGCGATCACCTGGCAGCGGCTCTTGTTGGCGAGTCGCCGGCAGGTCGAATCGTGGGTCTCGAGGTTGCCGATCACGAAGCCGCCGCCGTGATAGTAGATCAGGGTCGCCAGCGCTCCCGACGGGGCGCCGAGCGGCCGGTAGCGGCGGTAGCGGATCTGCCCCGCCGGGCCGGCGAAGGCGCCATCGTTGACGGCCGCGACCTCGGGCGGATCGGCTTCGCTGTCCTCCGACATCTTGTCGACTGCCGCGCGACCCGCGGCATAGGGCAGCGTGTTGAGCCTCGGCCGGCCGGCCTGGACGGCCTGCTCCATCAGGTCGAGCAGGGCGCGGGCTTCCTTGTCGAGCATGGCGTTCTCCGTTTCAGGTCACAAAGCCGCGGACATGGGCGGCGATGTCGGTGGCACGCTCCCAGCTCATGCAGAAGCGAGCGCCGGGGATGATCTCGACGCGGGCATGCGGACACTGGGCCTGCAGGCGCGCGCGATGCTTGCCGTAGATGAAATTCTCGCCGTAGAGCATCAGCACCGGGCATTTGAGCGCCGCCATGCCGCCCAGGGTGTCGAACTTCGCGAGCGCTCCCATGGCCTGCCAGCGGTCGCGGCCGATCTCTAGCTGGGCGGTGTTGATGCGGTCCATCCACGATTGCGTCGGCGCCATCGGCGCGTGCTCGGGATCGTGCTGCAGCAGGAATTCGATCGAGCGTGGCGCCGGGAAACCCGAGGCATCGCTCGGCCGCACCTTGGCGATGTCAGCGATGTCGTTGCGCGCGGTGTCGGCGTCGGTGAAGAACGGCGTGTTGATCAGCACTGTCTTGTCGATACGCTGCGGCCAGCGCGCGCCGAGCGCGATCGATACGGCCGATCCAACCGCCTCGCCCAACGCGACCGCGCGCTCGACCTTCAGCGCGTCCATGGTGTCGACTACCGCCCGGGCGTAGTCCTCGATGGTCGGCTGCCAATCGATGTGATCGGAATGGCCGTGGCTCGGATAGTCGATGGCGACGGCGCGGTAGTGCGTGCCGAGCGCCTGCAGGAGCTCGGCCATCACGGCCGAGCTCTGCTGGTTGATGTGGCTCACCATGATGGTCGGGCCGCTGCCACAGGCCCGCCAGTGGATATGGCCGGCGAAGGTCTTCGCCAGCCCGCGATCGACGTCGAGGGGCATTTTCTACTCGAGCTTGATGTTGGCGGACTTGACGACGGCCGCCCATTTCTCGGTCTCGCCGCGCAGGAACGTGACCAGCTCGGCCGACGTGCCGCCGCCCGCGATGCCGCCGACCGCGGCATAGGCATCGATCAGCTCCTTCGACTTCAGGGCTGATGTGGCGGCGTCGAAGATCCTCTTGCGCGCCTCCGGGCTCGCGCCGGCGGGCGAGACGAGCGCATACCAATTGTCCGAATTGACCTTGGGGAAGCCCAGCTCCCGCATGCTCGGCACGTCGGGCAGCAGCAGCGCTCGGCTGTCGGACGTGATGCCCAGCACCTTGATCGCGCCCGTCCGGACGTGCGGCAGCAGCACGGGAATGTCGAGAAGCACCGCCTGGACCGTGCCGGAGATCAGATCGTTCATCGCCGGCGCGGCGCCGCGATACGGCACGTGCAACAGGTCGGTGCCGGTCTCGCGCTTGAACAGCTCGATGGCGAGATGGGTGATGCCGCCGGTCCCGGCCGAGCCGCAGGAGATCTTGCCCGGGTTGGCCTTGGCGTAGGCGATCAGGCCCTTCATGTCGTCGATGCCGAGCTTGCCGTTGATCGCCAGCGCCTCCTGCACCCGCACCACCAGCACCTGCGGGGCGAGATCCTTGGTCGGATCGAACGGCATCTTGGGCATCAGGCTCTGCATGATGGCGCCGGAGCTGGCGCTCATCAGGCCCATGACGTGCGCGTCGGTCCCCGACTTGGCGACGAAGTCGATGCCGGTGACACCCGCCGCGCCGCTCTTGTTCTCGACCACGATCGGCTGGCCGAGTGCGCCGGTCATGCCTTGGGCGAGATGCCGGCCGAAGATATCGGCCGGCCCGCCGGCCGGGAAAGGCACGACGAGGGTAAGGGGTTTAGTGGGAAAGGCCTGAGGTTGGGCAATAGCCGACGCTAGCGGCAAAGCGGTCAAGCCCACGACCGCGCCGCGCCGCGTGATGTTCAAATTTGTTCCTCCCTATTGCCATGCGACTTTGCTCGGCGGCGCAGGAGGGGACAAGAGACTCTTTCTCCTCCCCAACGGAGTTGGGGAGGAGGGGAGTCAGAACTCGACGTCGAGCTCCTCGACGTCATCCGGTTCGGTTCGGGCGGCGAGCGTCCATTCGAGCATCGGGGGGAACTTCAGCATCAGGTCGCGATAGGCGGCGCAGACCGGATCGAGCTTCACGTCGTAGGTGGCGAAGCGCGAGCAGACCGGTGCGTACATGGCGTCGGCCATCGTCGCGGTCTTGCCGAACAGGTAGGGACCGCCATAGCGCTGCAGACACTCTCGCCAGATTGCCGCCACCCGGTCGATGTCGGCTTGCGCGCCGGCCCACACCTTGAAGCCTGGATGATGGGCCTTGAGATTCATCGGCAGGGCCGAGCGCAGGTTGGCGAAGCCGGAATGCATCTCGCCGCACACCGCGCGGCAATGGGCACGGGCTGCCGGGTCGGCTGGCAGCAGGCCGGCGGCGGGCTTGATTTCGTTCAGATACTCCGCGATTGCCAAGGTATCCCAGACCTTGACCGGCCCATGCTCGAGGCAGGGCACGAGGAATGATGGTGAAAGCAGCAGCAGCTCTGCCCGGGTCGCGGGATCGTCGATCGGTGCCACCCGCTCGTCGAACGCCAGTCCCGCCATGCGGCACAAGAGAAAGCCGCGGAGCGACCAAGAGGAATAGTTCTTGCTACTGACGGTGAGCGAAGCCTCGGCCATGGACATCACTGTGGTGTATTCGAGCTTTCGTGAGGATGCAATTTTCGAGCCGGTCGCCTTCCATGCTCTACGCGCTGTATCAGACCGCCGCTGACGTCATGCTGCCGCTACGGGCCTGGGCGGCCGCGGCCAGCCAGACCCTGGGCAATGGACAGGCGCAGTCGCTCGACAGCTGGCGCGCCGCTGCCGCGCTGTGCGAAATGGTCAGCCGGGCCACGCTCACGCATCGCCGGCCGTCTTTCGAGATCAGTGAGATCAGGAGCGGCAATGATGTCGTTCCGGTCCGGGAAGAGGAGGCCTTCGCCACGCCGTTCGGCACCTTGCTGCGCTTCGCCAAGGAAGGTGGGGCGCCGCAGCCAAAGGTCCTGGTCGTGGCACCCTTGTCGGGGCACTTTGCCACGCTGCTGCGCGACACCGTGCGCGTGCTGCTGCCCGAGCACGACGTCTACATCACCGATTGGGCCAACGCGCGCGATGTCGGCCTGTGGCATGGGCCGTTCGGCTTCGACGAATATGTCGAGCACCTGATCAAGTTCCTCGAGGCGATGGGGCCGGGCGCCCATGTCGTCGCGGTCTGCCAGCCCTGTGTGCAGGCGCTGGCGGCGGCTGCCCTGATGGCCGAGGACGACAATCCCTGCCAGCCGCGCAGCATGACGTTGATGGCGGGCCCGATCGACACGCGCATCAACCCCACCAAGGTGAACGAGCTCGCGACCGGCCGGCCGATCGAATGGTTCGAGCAGAACCTGATCACCCGCGTGCCGTGGCGCTATCCCGGCGCGGCCCGGCGCGTCTATCCCGGCTTCGTCCAGCTCACCGCCTTCATGAGCATGAATGCCGAGCGCCACGTCAAGGCGCAGATCGATCTGTATCGCGCCATGGCCAGCGGCGACACCGAGCAGGCCGCGACCATCAAGACCTTCTATGACGAATATTTCGCCGTGCTCGATCTGGCGGCCGAGTTCTATCTCGAGACGGTGCAGTGGGTGTTCCAGGAGCATCGGCTGGCCAGGGGCGAGCTCGACTGGCGCGACCGGCGGGTCAATCCCAAGGCAATCCGCCGTACCGCGCTCTTCACGGTCGAGGGCGAGCGGGACGACATCTGCTCGATCGGCCAGACCGTCGCCGCGCACGATCTGTGCACCAGCCTGCGGCCGTACCGCAAGAAGCACTACATGCAGGCCGGCGTCGGCCATTATGGCGTGTTCGCTGGCCGGCGCTGGGCCGGCCAGATCTATCCCTTGGTGCGAAATACGATTCTCTCCAACGAATAGCGTCTTTTCTGGCCAAGAATCCGCAGTACATTGAAGTCATGGCTGACTTCCCGAAGAAATCCCACGCCGACTGGGAAAAGCTCGCTGCCCGGGAGCTGCGCGACCGGCCCGTCTCGTCGCTCGACTGGGCGACGCCCGAAGGCATCGTGGTGAAGCCGATCTACACGGCCGAGGACCTGGAAGGCCTCGAGGTCGTGGGCTCGCTGCCGGGCTTCCCGCCTTTCACGCGCGGGCCGAAGGCCACGATGTATGCCGGTCGTCCCTGGACGGTCCGCCAGTACGCCGGCTTCTCGACCGCCGAGGAGAGCAACAAGTTCTATCGCGCCAATCTCGCGGCCGGCCAGATGGGCCTGTCGGTGGCGTTCGACCTCGCCACTCACCGCGGCTACGATTCCGATCACCCGCGTGTCGTCGGCGACGTCGGCAAGGCCGGTGTGGCGATCGATTCCGTCGAGGACATGAAGATCCTGTTCGACGGCATTCCGCTCGACAAGATGAGCGTGTCGATGACCATGAACGGCGCCGTGCTGCCGGTGCTGGCCGGCTACATCGTCGCCGCCGAGGAGCAGGGCGTGCCGCAGGACAAGCTCGCGGGCACGATCCAGAACGACATCCTCAAGGAGTTCATGGTCCGGAACACGTACATCTACCCGCCCGGACCTTCGATGCGCATCGTGGCCGACATCATCGAGCACACCGCGCAGCACATGCCGAAATTCAACTCGATCTCGATCTCCGGCTATCACATGCAGGAGGCGGGTGCGACGCTGGTGCAGGAGCTCGCCTTCACCCTTGCGGACGGCCTCGAATACGTGCGGGCAGCCAGGGCCAAGGGGCTCGACATCGACGCCTTCGCGCCGCGCCTGTCGTTCTTCTTCTGCATCGGCATGAACTTCTTCATGGAGGTGGCGAAGCTGCGTGCCGCGCGCTTCCTGTGGGCCGAGCTGATCCAGCCGTTCAATCCGAAGAAGCCCGACTCGCTGTCGCTGCGCACGCACTGCCAGACGTCGGGCGTGTCGCTCACCGAGAAGGATCCCTACAACAACGTGATTCGCACCGCCTACGAGGCGATGGCGGCGGTGCTGGGCGGCACGCAGTCGCTGCACACCAACTCGTTCGACGAGGCGATCGCCTTGCCGACGCCGACCTCGGCCCGCATCGCGCGCAACACGCAGCTCATCCTGCAGCACGAGACCGGGGTCACCAAGGTCGTCGATCCGCTGGCCGGCAGCTACTACGTCGAATCGTTGACCGCGAGCCTGGTCGCCGAGGCGCGCAAGCTGATCGCCGAGGTCGAGGCGCTGGGCGGCATGACCAAGGCGGTCGAAGCCGGCATGCCCAAGATGCGCATCGAGGAGGCGGCGGCGCGCAAGCAGGCGCGCATCGATCGCGGCGAGGAGATCGTGGTCGGGGTCAACAAGTTCCAGCTCAAGGAAGAGCCGGCGATCGAGATCCTCGACGTTGACAACGACGTCGTGCGCGATGCGCAGGTGAGCCGGCTGAACCGGATTCGCGGCAGCCGCGACGAGGCCCGGTGCGTGGCCGCCTTGAAGGCGCTGGGCGAGGCGGCGCGCAACGGCACCGGCAACCTGTTGGCGCTCAGCATAGAGGCGACGCGGGCACGCGCGACCGTGGGCGAGATCTCGTCGGCGCTGGAAGGCGTCTACGGCCGCTACCAGGCGACCATCCGCTCGATCTCCGGCGTCTATGCCGGCGAATGGGAGGGCGACCAGGGCCTGGAGCGCATCCGCACCGACATCGCCTCGTTCGCCGAGGAGGAGGGCCGGCGGCCGCGCCTGATGGTCGTCAAGATGGGCCAGGACGGCCACGATCGCGGCGCCAAGGTGATCGCCACCGCCTTCGCCGATCTGGGCTTCGACGTCGATATCGGGCCGCTGTTCCAGACGCCGCAGGAGGCGGCCCGAGCCGCGATCGAGAACGATGTGCATGTGATCGGCGTGTCGAGCCAGGCCGCCGGCCACAAGACGCTGGTGCCGCAACTGATCGAGGAGCTCGCCCGGCAGGGCGGCTCGGACATCCTCGTCGTGGTCGGCGGCGTCATCCCGGCGCAGGACTACGATTTCCTGAAGAAGGCCGGCGTCGCCGCGATCTATGGCCCAGGGACCAACATCCCGGCCGCGGCCGCCGAGATCCTGACCATCCTCCGCCACCGCGACCAGAAGCGCGCGGCGTAATTATTTTCCTCCCCATGCATGCGTGGGGAGGAAAATGACAAGAAGAGTCACCCCGGCGACAGCGGCCGTTCCCGGAACCACAGCAGCTTGCCGCGGATCGTGCCGAAGCCGGTCTGCGCCTCCAGGCGGCCGGGATAGCGGATCTGGCTCTGGTCGAAGCGCGCGAGCCAGACCCTGATCGGCCTCTCGCGCTCGGTCTCCGCTTCCTTGGGGGCGTCGTCGAATTCGCCGGACACCCGCCTGGTGAAGATCTCGCACACCAGTACATCGCCCTGCGCGCCCGGAATTCCGCTTGCGGCGGCGGACTCCGTCCGGATCCTGCGCAGGATCACGTTGGTGCGGCGCTTGCCGTCGTTGATCGGCAGGGTGCGGTCGCAGCCGGCATCGCCGGCGAAAGCGGCCGTGAGCGCAGCGGTCAGCGGATCGAGCGAGCCCACGCGATCGCTGTCGGGAATGGTCTTCGACGGCGCGGGCTTCCACGCCGGATTGTGGGTTTCCTCGACGCTGCCGGCGGCGCCGTACTTGGCGAGCCAGGTTCGCGTCTTGTCGCTGACGATGATCGACAGCGAGCCCGCCGTGGGACTGGCACCGGTCGGCGAGAAGCTGCCCCAGGCCCGGTTGCGACCGTAATAGTGCATGGTCATGGCCTTCAGGACGCCATCCTTGAAGGTGTTGGCCTCGACGTCGTAGGTGGGCCCATTCAGGCGGGCCGTGACATCGATACGAAAGCCTGAAATGCCTGCGAGGGTGATCTCGTAGCCGATCTCGACCTGGCGTGCGTCCTGGGCGCGGGTCGCCGCCGGCGCCGCCAGACAGAGGGCAAAGGCCAGGAAGGCCCTACGAAAACTCATGATTTCCCTCGCGATAGGGGGGCTTACCTAAGCCTCGCCGGCACGATAGAAGGCCGGCTCCCTCTGCACCATCCGCAGCCCTCCGGCAAACCTGCATACTTTTGGCCATGTCGCCTCCCGCCAGCGATCGCATTCCCAAGCTCGGCATCAAGCGCACCGGGGCAGTGCTGGCCATATTGGGCCGGCATTTGTGGCCAAAGGGTGAACATGTTCTGCGCATCCGGGTCGTCATCGCGCTCGGCCTGCTGATCGTAGCCAAGCTCACCAACGTCTACGTGCCGATCCTCTACAAGCAGTCGGTCGACGCACTGGGCGATGCGGCCACCAAGGCGATTGCCGTGCCGATCGCCCTGATCGTGGCCTATGGCATGGCGCGGGTCCTGGCACAGGCCTTTGGCGAGATCCGCGATGCCGTGTTCGCTCCGGTCTCGCAGCGGGCGATCCGCAATCTCGCCCTCGAAGTGTTCAACCATCTGCATGCCCTGTCGCTCCGCTTCCATCTCGAGCGCCAGACCGGCGGCCTCAGCCGCGTCATCGAGCGCGGCACCAGCGGTATGGAATTCCTGATCCGCTTCACGACGTTCAACATCCTGCCGACCCTGTTCGAGATCTCCCTGGTCGGCGTCATCCTGTGGAGCCTCTACGACTGGCGGTTCTCCGCGGTGACGCTGGGCGTCGTCTTCGGTTACATCGTGTTTTCGGTCACCCTGTCGGAATGGCGTATCAAGTTCGTGCGCCGCATGAACGACGCCGACACCGAGGCCAACGCCAAGGCGATCGACAGCCTGCTGAATTTCGAGACCGTGAAGTATTTCGGCAACGAGGGCCACGAGGCGCGCCGCTTCGACGTCGGCCGGCGGCGCTACGAGACCGCGGCGATCCGGTCGAGTCGCACCCTGTCGCTGCTCAATGTCGGCCAGGGCGCCATCATCTCGACCGGCCTGGTCGCCGTGATGGCGCTGGCCGGCCAGGGCGTGGTGCACGGCACCATGACCTTGGGGGATTTCGTGGCGGTGAACGCCTTCCTGATCCAGCTCTACATGCCGCTCAACATGCTGGGCTTCGCCTACCGCGAGATCAGGAACGCTCTGGTCAACATGGAGAAGATGTTCGGCCTGCTCGAGGTCCAGGCCGAGATCGCCGACAAGCCCGGGGCAGCGCCGATCAAGGTCAGCGGCGGCGAGATCGTGTTCGACCATGTCGATTTCCACTACGAGAAGGCGCGGCCGATCCTGCACGACGTCAGCTTCCGCGTCGCGCCGGGAGACACGGTGGCGATCGTGGGCTCGAGCGGCGCCGGCAAGTCGACGGTCTCGCGCATCCTGTTCCGCTTCTATGACGTCGCCTCGGGCGGCGTCCGTATCGACGGCCAGGACATCCGCGAGGTCACTCAGGCGAGCCTGCGCGCGGCCATCGGCGTGGTGCCGCAGGACACCGTGCTGTTCAACGATTCGATCTACTACAACATAGCCTACGGTCGCGCCGGGGCCACGCGCGAGGAGGTCGAGCAGGCGGCCCGCCTGGCCCGCATCCATGACTTCATCATGGCACTGCCGAAGGGCTACGATTCCCCGGTCGGCGAGCGCGGCCTGAAGCTGTCGGGCGGCGAGAAGCAGCGCGTGGCGATCGCGCGCACCATCCTGAAGAACCCGCACATCCTGCTGTTCGACGAGGCGACCAGCGCGCTCGATACGCGCACCGAGCAGGAGATCCAGCGCTCGCTCGAGGAAGTGAGCCGTGGGCGCACGACGCTCATCATCGCCCATCGGCTGTCGACCATCGTCAATGCGGACGAGATCGTCGTGCTCGAGCGCGGTCGGGTCGCCGAACGTGGCCGGCACGGCGAGCTGCTGGCGCGCAACGGCCTCTATGCCGACATGTGGCGCCGCCAGCAGGAGGCGGCGGCGGAAGCAGAGCGGCTTCACGAGGCGCAAACCGAGCCGCCGTCGTTCCGCGCCGAAGGCCATCTGCGTGTCGCCGAATAACGCTGTCGCGACCAATCCCTGGCGTTCGCTGGTTCCCGTTTTTGCCGCTTGCGCCGCCATCGGGCTGCAGGCCGGGGTGGCGATGCCGCTGGTGCCGCTGGCCCTCGAACGCCAGGGCGCAGACAACCTCACGATCGGGCTCGTTGCGGCTGCCTGGGGGATCGGCATGCTGGCCACGGCCGGGCATATCCCGCGTCTCGCCGCCCGTTTTGGCGCCGTCCCGTTCATTCTTGTCGCAGTGGTCGCCGGCTCGGCGATCACCATGGCCTACACGCTGACCGACAGCCCGGCGATCTGGTTCGTGCTCAGCCTGCTGCACGGCGTGACCGGTGGCGTGCCCTGGGTGGTGAGCGAGATCTGGATGAATGTCGTCGTCGAGGAAAGCCGGCGTGGCCGGGTGATGGGCTTGTATTCCACGCTCGTCGCACTCGGCATCGCCCTCGGGCCGTTCGTTCTCCAGATCGTCGGGATCTACGGGCCGGTGCCGTTCGTGACCTGCGCGGTGCTCGCGTTGTTGGTCGCCCTGCCGCTGCTGCCCTACTGGAAGACCGCACCGGCAATCGAGCACGCCGACGACAGCGGTTACATGACCGTCGTCGTCACGGCGCAGCTCGCCATGCTGGCCGCCTTCGCCTGCGGCCTGGGCGAGCAGGTCGCCTTCAGTTTTCTGCCGGTCTATGCCGTCGGTGCCGGCGTGTCGGCCGAGGCCGGCGCGCTCTGGCTGTCGGCGTTCGTGCTTGGCAACGTCATCCTGCAATGGCCGGTCGGCTGGATGGCCGATCATTTCGACCGTCGTGGCGTGCTGGCGGGCTGCACGCTGGTGAGCGCCCTGCTGGTCGTGCTGCTGACCGCCGTTTCGGCCAAGTCCCTGGTGGTGATCGGCGTGATCATGCTGTGGGGCGGCATCTCGTTTTCCATCTATCCGGTCGGTTTGGCGCTGCTCGGCCAGCGGTTCGCGGGTGGCGACATCGCCCGTGCCAACACCGCCTTCAGCATGATGTACATCCTGGGCGGCCTGGTCGGGCGTCCGCTCACCGGCGCGGCCATGGATGCGGTCGGCGATCCCGGGCTGGGTGCGACCCTCGCCGTGTTCTACGTCATCGCCGGTGTCGCGGCCTTGCTGGCGTTCCGCCGTCCCGGCTGATAATCGTCGGGCCGATGAGCGCCATGGCTGCACAGACGGACCGATCGGCCGATCCGCTCCTGTCACCCCTGCTGGCCGGGGATCGACGCGCGCTGGCGCAGGCCATCACCCTGGTCGAATCGACGCGGGCCGATCATCGCGAGCGTGCCGATGCCCTGCTCGCCAACCTGTTGCCGCACACCGGCAAGTCGGTGCGCCTCGGCATCACCGGTGTCCCGGGAGTCGGCAAGTCGACCTTCATCGAGCGGTTCGGCCTCTCCCTGATCGAGCGCGGCCGTTCGCTGGCGGTGCTGGCGATCGATCCGTCGTCCAAGCGCGGGGGCGGCTCCATCCTGGGCGACAAGACGCGCATGGAGGAGCTGTCGCGCAACGAGGCAGCCTTCATCCGCCCATCGCCGGCCGGAACCACCCTGGGTGGCGTGGCGCGGCGCACGCGCGAGACCATGCTGCTGGCGGAAGCGGCGGGCTTCGACACGGTTCTCGTCGAGACGGTGGGCGTCGGCCAGTCCGAGACAGCGGTCGCCGACATGGTCGACATGTTCATCGTCCTGTTGCTGCCGGCGGGCGGCGATGATCTGCAGGGCATCAAGCGCGGCGTGATCGAGCTCGCCGACCTGATCGTGGTCAACAAGGCCGACGGCGACCTCAAGACGACCGCGCAACGCTCGGCCAGCGACTACCAGCATGCGCTGCGCATGCTGCGCTCGCCGACCGCCGGCTGGACGCCCGAAGTGACGACCTGCTCGGCGCTGGCTGGTGACGGCGTGGCCGAGATCTGGCAGACGATCGAGCGCTTCCGGACGGCGGTGGGAGAGAAGGGGGTGGCGCGGCGTCGGGCCGAGCAGGCCCGTGCCTGGATGTGGAACGAGGTCGGCGAAACGCTATTGGCCGAGCTGCGGCGCCATCCCGACGTCAAGAAGCTGGTGCCCGGCCTGGAGCGCGAGGTGGAGGGCGGCCGGACGACCCCCGCCGCCGCGGCCCGTCTCATGCTAGAAGCTTTCCATGGTCGCTAGATCCATCGTCGACAAGGCCCGCCGGGCTTCCGGTCCGGCCGAGCTCCCGTTCTGGAAGCGCAAGAGCCTGGCCCAGATGTCGCAGCCGGAGTGGGAGTCGCTGTGCGACGGCTGTGGCATGTGCTGCACCAACAAGCTCGAGTACGAGGGCACCGGCGAGATCGTGCAGACCGACACGTGCTGCAAGCTGCTCGATCCCAAGACGGCGCGCTGCCGCGACTACAAGAACCGCAAGAAGATCGTTCCGGACTGCATCAAGCTCACCCCAAAGATAGTGGCCAAGATGGATTGGCTGCCCAAGACTTGTGCCTATCGCCTGGTCCATTTCGGCCAGGACCTCTACTGGTGGCATCCGCTGATCTCGGGAGACCCGGAAACCGTGCACAAGGCAGGAATCTCGGCCCGCGGCCGGGTGATCCCCGAGGACCAGGTCGAGGATATCAGCGAGCGGGTGGTCGACTGGACGGCTTGACGCCTTGACGGGCCTGTTCCCGGCCCGTAAAAAGCCGGCCTTCCCGCCCACCGGCGGGATCGTTTTTTAGCGGAAATCGCCATGCCTCGTCGTTGCGCCCTGTCGGGCAAAGCTGTCCAGTACGGCAACAATGTGAGCCACGCCAACAACAAGACGCGGCGTCGCTTCATGTCGAATCTGCAGGTCGCCTCGGTCCTGTCCGATGCGCTGGGCCACACCGTGCGCCTGCGCCTGACGCCGCGCGGCATCAAGACGATCGAGCACAATGGCGGCATCGACTCCTATCTGCTGGGCACCAACGACAGCAAGCTCAGCCCCGAGATGAAGGTGCTGAAGCGCCGCGTCACCTCGGCAAAGGCCAAGAAGGACGCCAAGGCGGCTGCTGCGGCCTAAGGCCGGCGAGGAAAAGGAAGGATCCCTCGCCAAGCTCGGGACGACAGAATTGATGTCATCCGGAGCTTGGCGAGGGATTTTTCGTTTCGAGGGGCCGCCAGCCTGAAGGGCGAAGGCTGACGCCCCTAAACGACTCATGCTGAGGAGCACCCGCAGCAGGGTGCGTCTCGAAGCATCGGCAGCAGATACCACGCCTGATCCGCATCCTTCGAGACGCCGCGCAACGCCCGGCTCCTCAGGATGAGGCGTTGTTGATCCCTCTGCCCAATGATCCGGTCACGGCGCCGCCAGCTCGAACATCATCAGGATGTTGCGCTGGAGCGGATTGAAATTGTCGTCCGAGATCAGCCACAGAAGGGTCTCGCCGTTGCGGCCCTTGCCGGCCGCCAAGCCTTCGAGATTGTCCACCGCATAGGGCGATGCGAGACGCGCCAGTTCCTGGGGGCGCACCTGCCCGCCCGGCTCGAGCTCGGCTGCCGGGAAGCGCATCACGCGGCAGCGCACGCCGCGAACGAAATCGAAGGCCCGCTCGAGCGTGGCGAACGAGCCGTCGGGCAGGCGCGTGATCGCCGTCGGGTGGAAATCGGGGATCGTCGGATAGTCGAACGTGCGCCATTCGTAGCGGCCGTCGGGTTTTGGACTACCGACCCAGCCTATCACGGCCCCGGGGCGCGGCCGGTATTGCTCGCTGATGGCAATGATCCGGCCGTCGGCGAGGGCAGTCATCGCTTCGATGCCGCCGTTCGCGGGCTGGCGGCCGATATCGGCCGGACCCTCGACCGGCGTCGGAATGCTCGTGAGAGTCTGGTAGCGCCAGATGCGATGATGGTGCTCGAAGCCGACCAGCCACGAGCCGTCGGACAGGCGGGCCATCGATTCGGCATCGGCTTCGACCTTGCCCTGGATCGGCGCGCCGTCGAGGCCGCGCAATTGCCCGATGCGGCCTCCGCTCAGCCCGACGAGGTTGCCCTTCTCGTCGTAGTCGACCGTGGCGGTGAGCCATGCACCCTCGTCGGAGATCGACGTCAGCGTCTTGCCATCCGGCGCGATGGTGAGATCGGACCAGCCGCCGAAGCTCGCCGAATTGGCCGTCATGGAAACGCCGCCGCGCCAGACCAGATGGCCGATCCGAGTCGAGCCGGGCTCGTCGATCTTGAATGGCAGCGCGACGCTGCGGATCTGGATCGATCGTTCCTGCGCTCCGGCTGGCGGCGGCGAGGCGCCGGTGCAAGCCGTGGCAAGAAAGCAGAGAGCGACAAACGAACGGGCGAGGGAAAGCATGCCTCGCCCGTCTAGCATGAGGTCGTGGCGACTAGGCGGCGCGCTTGCCTGACTTTCCGGTCGCTGCCTTGGCAGCGCGCGTCCCGCGTGCGCTGCGGGTCGCCCGCTTGTCCTTGTCTTCTTCCTCGTCGAACAGCGAGGCAAGTTGCTCCATCATCGTGCCGCCCAGCTGGTCGGCGTCGACGATGGTGACGGCGCGGCGGTAGTAGCGCGTCACGTCGTGGCCGATGCCGATGGCGATCAGCTCGATCGGCGAACGCGTCTCGATCCAGTCGATGACGTCACGCAGGTGACGCTCGAGGTAGTTGCCGGGGTTCACCGACAGGGTCGAATCGTCGACCGGGGCGCCGTCGGAGATCACCATAAGGATCTTGCGTTCCTCGGTGCGCGGCAGCAGGCGGTTGTGCGCCCACAACAGCGCCTCGCCGTCGATGTTCTCCTTGAGGATGCCCTCGCGCAGCATCAGCCCGAGGCTCTTGCGCGCCCGCCGCCACGGCGCATCGGCCGGCTTGTAGATGATGTGGCGCAGGTCGTTGAGACGGCCGGGGTTGGCCGGCTTGCCGGCGGCGAGCCACTGCTCGCGGCTCTGCCCGCCCTTCCAGGCCCTGGTCGTGAAGCCCAGGATCTCGACCTTGACGCCGCAGCGCTCGAGCGTGCGCGCCAGGATGTCGGCGCTCATCGCCGCCACCGTGATCGGCCGGCCGCGCATCGAGCCCGAATTGTCGATCAGCAGCGACACCACGGTGTCGCGGAAGTTGGTGTCCTTCTCCTTCTTGAAGGAGAGCGCGTGCATCGGGTTGGCCACGATGCGCGCCAGGCGCGCCGCATCGAGCGTGCCCTCGTCCAGGTCGAAGTCCCAGGAGCGGTTCTGCTGGGCCATCAACCGGCGCTGCAGGCGGTTGGCCAGCTTGCCGATGACGCCCTGCAGATGCGAGAGCTGCTGATCGAGATGATTGCGCAGCCGGCCGAGCTCTTCGGCGTCGCACAGCTGGTCGGCTTCGACGATCTCGTCGAACTTCACCGAATAGGGATGGTACTGCTGGCTCTTCGGTTCGTTCGACAGCGCGCCGGGTGGCAGCCACGGACGCTCGGCGCGGCCCGGCTCCTCTTCGTCGCCGGCGCCCATCTGCATCTCGGTCTGCGCCTGGTCGGCGACCGTCTCGGAGGCGTCGTCCTGCTCGGAAGCGTCCTCGGTCTCCTCGCCCTGAGCGCCGTAGCCCTGGCTCTCGCTCGAATCGCTTTGATCGTCGCCGGTCTCGTTGGACTGGCCGTCGGCGTTCTCCTGGTCCTGCGAGTCCTCGGGGTCCTCGTCCTGCAGATCGGCCGATTCATCGCCGAGCTTGAGGTCGCGGATGAGCTGCCGGGCGGCGCGCGCGAAGGACTCCTGGTTGGTCAGCGCTTCGCGCAGCTTCTGGAAGTCGCGGCCCGCCACCGATTCGATGTCGGCCCGCCACATGTCGACCATCGCCTTGGCCGAGTCGGGCGGAGCGGCGCCGAGCAACTGCTCGCGCGCAATCAGGCCGATCACGTCGGCGATCGGTGCGTCGTCCTTGGACTTGATGCGGGCATGGCCGCGCTGGTCGGAGCGCTGGCGCCACAAAGCGGAGAGGTTGTCGGCCACGCCGGCCATGCGCCGGGCGCCCAGCGCCTCGACACGAACCTGCTCGACGGCTTCGAAGATCGCCCGGGCGGTCTCGCCGCGAGGCACGCGGCGCAGATGGGTCTTGCGGTCGTGATGGCGCATCTTCAGCGCCATCGAATCGGCCTCGCCGCGCACCCGGCTGACATCCTCGGCCGGCAGGTCGCGCGCCGGCACGGTGATGCGCGCCTCGCTGCCCAGCAGCGAGCCGCCGTCGGGCACGAACGAGACATTCACTTCCTTGCGTGACACCGCCCGCATGGTGGTTGCGGTGACGCGACGGAACTCCTCGAGGGGAGTGGTGTCCTTGGCCATCGAGGGCCCTCTCAGTGCAGCTTGCCGCCCTTGCCGCTCGATGCCGGCAATTCCTTGCCGAAGCAGCGCTGATAGTACTCGGCGAGCGTGCTGCGCTCGACCTCGTCGCACTTGTTGAGGAAGGTGAGACGGAAGGCGAAGCCCACGTCGCCGCCGAAGATGCGCGCATTCTCTGCCCAGGTGATGACGGTACGCGGCGACATCACTGTCGAGATGTCACCGGCGATGAAGCCCGCCCGGGTGAGGTCGGCCAGCGCCACCATGGCCGAGACGATCTTGCGACCCTCGTCGGTGTCGTACATCGGCGTCTTGGCGAGCACGATGCCCACTTCCTGATCGTGCGGCAGGTAGTTCAGCGTGGTCACGATCGACCAGCGGTCCATCTGGCCCTGATTGATCTGCTGCGTGCCGTGATAGAGGCCGGTCGTGTCGCCGAGGCCGACCGTGTTGGCGGTCGAGAACAGGCGGAACGACGGGTGGGGGCGGATCACCTTGTTCTGGTCGAGCAGGGTGAGCTTGCCTTCGACCTCGAGCACGCGCTGGATCACGAACATGACGTCGGCGCGGCCGGCGTCGTACTCGTCGAACACCAGGGCCGTCGGGTTCTGCAGCGCCCACGGCAGGATGCCTTCGCGGAACTCGGTGACCTGCTTGCCGTCGCGCAGCACGATCGCGTCCTTGCCGATCAGGTCGATACGGGAAATGTGGCTGTCGAGGTTGACGCGCACGCACGGCCAGTTGAGGCGCGCCGCGACCTGCTCGATATGGGTCGACTTGCCGGTGCCGTGATAGCCCTGGACCATGACACGTCGGTTGTGGGCAAAGCCGGCGAGGATCGCCATCGTGGTGTCGGGATCGAACAGGTAAGCGTCGTCGACCTCCGGCACATGCTCGCTCGCCGAGCTGAACGCCGGCACTTCCATATCGGTATCAATGCCGAAAAGCTGACGCGCCGAGACCTTGATATCGGGGATGCCCGACACGTTCTCGCGGGCCGCTGTCGTTGTAGAAGCCATCACACGTCCTAAATACAAAGCCCGCCAAATTGCGGGCTAACACAGCATAGTCGCAGGCCGGATTGTGCACTGCAAGCGACCAATTCGCACGGCTGCCACAAGCAGGGCTTATCACGCGACCGGAAGACGCTCCGACGACCGCAATGTGGAATAGGCGGCGTTTATCTGCTTCAACTTCTCTTCGGCGTCCCGTGCTCCGCCGTTGGCGTCGGGATGGTGCAGCTTGACCAGCTCCTTGTAGCGCGATTTCACATCCGCCTGGGTAAGCGGCCACGAAAGATCGAGCACCCCCAAGGCTTTACGCTCGTCCGGCGTCAATTGCTCCCAACCGTCGCTGGGCGCCTGGAAGCGCTCCTCGAGGCCCGCCTCGCCGGCCAGGTCGAACGGATCCAGGATATGGACCTGCGGCCCGTTGGACCGCCGGCCACCGAGCGGCCAGACGGGCCGGCGCCAGGTCGTATCGGCGCGGATATGGGCCTCGATCTGCTCGGCGTCGAGGCCGGCGAAATAGTCCCACTTTCTATTGTACTCGCGGACGTGCTCCAGGCAGAACCAACGATACTCGGTCAGCCGATCGCGCGCCCGCGGGGCGCGGTAGTCGCCGGCGAGCCGGCAACCCGGCGCCTCGCAGACACGCTGGTGCGGCTCTGCGCCATCCATTGCCGTCAAGGGTTTCGCTCGCCGTCGGGGCATGACGGTAATATGTGTGCATCGGTTTGGTCGAGCAAGAGAGGCGAGCGATGGGCAGGGTCGCGAACGCGATTGACAACAAGCTGAGGATGGCGTTCGCGCCGGCGCGTCTCGCCATCGAGGACGAGTCCTCGCGCCATCGCGGCCATGCCGGCTGGCGTGAAGGCGGCGAGACCCATTTCAAGGTCGAGATCGTATCGTCGTCGTTCGCCGGCCAAAGCCGCGTCACCCGCCAGCGCCAAGTCTACGCCGCCCTGAGCGATGAGTTCGCGGCAGGACTGCACGCGCTCGCGCTGACGACGCTGACGCCGGAGGAGGACGCGAAGCGCTAGCTTCTCCTCCTCCGTCTTGCGGCCGTCTTGCGGGGGAGGTGGCCCGAAGGGCCGGTGGGGAAAGCCCCATGCGAGGTTCATGAAGTTCCGACGTCGGAATGTCATGCATCTCGACTGCGACTCTCCCCCTCCGCCCCGTGTGACGGGGCACCTCCCCCGATGACGGGGGAGGAAAGCGCTGTCACCCGCCCTCGACCTCGACTTCCTTGCCGGCCGCCGCGGCGCGCACGGCATCGGCGTCGGGGCCGGTGTAGTAGTCGGGCGCCCAGCGTTTCGTCACCGGGCCGTCCGCTGCCCAGGCGTGGCAAGTATCGATGACGTAGGGCTTGCGGCGCTTCCCTGCGATCTCAGTCGACAGGGCAGAGCCGTTCTTCTTGCGATGGGCCTCGTTGAGGGTGCGCGCGCGGCCTGACGACATCGTCTGATATGCCGTGGTCGCCACCGGGCCCAGGAGCTCGACGATGTGGGTGCAGCCGTGCACGCCGCCCAGCCGGGCGCGGACCTCGCGGTGAAAGCCGCCGGCGATGCGCAGGCCGATCAGCTTCTTGAAATTGACCGTGATGTCTCCGCAGATCGGATAGGGCGACTGGTCCGTCACCGCCTCGACATCGACGATCGTGTATCGGTGGTCGAGGGTGAGCCGGATCCACATCTCATGGATGAAATCGCCCGGCTTCATCTCGCCGCGCCATTCGCTCGAGTGGTCGTAGCTCTTCTCGTCGGTGATGTGGCCCTCGATGTCCCACAGGCCGTCCTCGCGGAAGAAGCCCCGGCAGGTCACGCGCCGCGTGTGCAGAGGCTGTCGCCCGACTGGCGGCGAAAGCGGCATGGTCTGTCCTCTCGATGACTGAAAATAGGTCGATCAGCCGGCCTGTATGTCGATTGGCGGCATGACGCGCAACTCAGCAATACGCGTGCCTTCGCGCTTCAGAATTTCGAAGCGGAAGCCATAAAACGCATAGGTCTGGCCGACTTCCGGGATGCGCCGCGCCTCGTGCAGGACCAGGCCGGCGATGGTGACCGCGATGTCCTCCGGCAGGCCCCAGCCGAACTCGCGATTGAGGTCGCGGATCGGCACGTCGCCGCGGCATACCACGCTGCCGTCGTCGCGCTGCACGATGCCGCGCTTCACCGCGTCGTGCTCGTCCTCGATATCGCCGGTGATCTCCTCGATGATGTCCTCGAGGGTGACGATGCCGAGCAACGCACCGTACTCGTCGACCACGATGGCGAAATGCTCGTGGCGGGCGCGGAAGGCCTGGAGCTGATCGAACAGAATGGTCGATTCGGGGATGAACCAGGGCGGCGTCATGACGTCGTCGAGCTTCACCCCGGCAGTGCCGCCGGCGGCCTTGACGGCGCGGAACAGGTCCTTGGCATGGACGACACCCACGACGTTGTCGGCCTCGCCGCGATAGACCGGGATGCGCGTGTACGGCGAGGCCAGCATCTGGTCGACGATCGCATCGAGCGGCTGGTCGGCGTCGATCAGGATCACGGCGCCGCGGTGGGTCATGACGTCGGCCACCGTGTAGTCGCCGAGATCGAGAACCGAGCGCAGCATTGCCTTCTCCGCCGGCGCCGCCTCGTCGGTCAGATCCTGGCCGTGCAATTCGATGGCGCCGCGCAGGACATCGGCGTGTTCCTCTGCATCCGGCGTGCGATCGATGCGCACGCCCAGCAGATTGAGGAAGATCCGCGAGATCCAGGCAACCGTCCGCGCCGGCGGGCCCAGGATGGCGAGCGTGACCACGATCGAGGGCGCCAGCATGAGGGCCACGCGATCGGCGCGCAGCAATGCCCAGGTCTTGGGCATGACCTCGGCGAAGATCACCACCATGATGCCGACGATGATGGTGGCGTAGACCACGCCGGCCGCGCCGAAGAGCGCCGTCAGCACCGCCGTGGTGAGCGAAGCCGACAGGATGTTGACCACGCTGTTGCCCAGCAGCACGGCGCTCACCGCCTCGTCCTTGCGATCGAGCAGGCTGTTCACCACCGTTGCCCGCTTGTTGCCCTGCTGCGCCAGGCGATGCATGCGCGGCCGCGACGCCCCGGTCACCGCCGTCTCCGCCGCCGACATGTAGGCGCCGAGCGCGAGGCAGATCACCACCAGGGGCGCGGCGACAGCGACCGGCAGGTCGAGTTGAAGCTCGGCTTCCATGCGGGGTCAGGCGGCGATTGCGTCGTCGAGCAGGCCGCGCAGGACGTTCTCGTCGACCTCCCGGGAGACGAAGGTTTTGCCGATGCCGCGCGCCAGGACGAAGGTGAGCTTGCCTGCTTCGGCCTTCTTGTCGCCGCGCATGTGGTCGATCAGCTTGAAGGACTGCCAGTCGCGCCGGTTGCTGCCACCGATGGCGCGCAGCCGAACCGGCAGGCCGACCGCACCGAGATGCCGGCGCACGCGCTCTGCATCGGCCGCCGGGCAGAGGCCCAGGCGGGCCGACAGATCGAACGCCAGGGCCATGCCGGCGCCCACCGCCTCGCCATGGAACAGGTCGGGGCCGAAGCCGGTTTCCGCCTCCAGTGCGTGGCCGAACGTGTGGCCGAGATTGAGCAGGGCACGCAGGTCGGTGGTCTCCCGCTCGTCGGCGGCGACGATGCGGGCCTTGGCGAGACAGCTCTGCTCGATGGCGTAGGTCCGCTTGGCGGCGTCGCCGGCCAACAGGGCAGCGCCATTCTGCTCACACCACGCGAAAAAGTCGGGCTCGTCGATCAGCCCGTACTTGGCCACCTCGGCGTAGCCGGCCAGCAGCTCGCGGTGCGGCAGGGAGTCCAGCATGTCGGTGTCGATCACGACCAGGCGCGGTTGGTAGAAGGCGCCGACCAGGTTCTTGCCATGCCGCGTGTTGATGCCGGTCTTGCCGCCGACCGACGAATCGACCTGGGCGAGCAGGGTCGTCGGCACCTGGATGAAATCGACGCCGCGCAGCAGGACAGCGGCGGCAAAGCCGGTGAGATCGCCCACGACGCCGCCGCCCAGCGCCACCAGCGTGGTCTTGCGGTCGGGCCGCTGGTCGAGCAGATCGTTCATCAGGCGGCCGAAGGCTGCGAATTCCTTGCTGCCCTCGCCGGCCGGCACGGTGAGCGAATGGGTGCGAACGCCCGTCTTCGCGAACGCGGCAGCGAGGCGGGCGCCATAGAGTGGCGCCACCGTCTCGTCGCTCACGATGATGACGCGCGGTGCGGCGAGCAGGCCGGCGGCCAGCTCTCCCGTGTGGTCGAGCAGGCCGGGCCCGATCGCGATGTCGTAGGCGCGTCCGGCAAGGTCGACGCGGATGGTGCGTCGGGCGTGCGCGCCCGCTTCGGTCGGGGCGTTCATGCCGGGGTCTTCGCCTGAAGCGCCTCGAGATGGAGGCGGAGCGCGTCGATCACCTGCTCGGTCGTGCGATCGGCCGGTTGGGCGGTCGATTCGACGACGATGTCGGCTTCGGCATAGATTGGATAGCGTTGGCTCATCAGTCGACCTAATATTTCCTTGGGATCTCCGTTGCGCAGCAGCGGCCGGTGGCCGCGCTTCTTGACCCGGTCGAACAGCACGTCGAGCTCGGCGCGCAACCACACGGTGATCGCCTTGGCGCGCATCAGGGCGCGCGTGTCGGCATCGATGTAGGCGCCGCCGCCGGTCGACAGGACATGCGATGGCCGGTCGAGCAGGCGGGCGATGACGCGGCGCTCGCCGGCGCGAAAGTCGGCTTCGCCGTACTTGGAGAAGATCTCGGCGATCGAGCAGCCGGCCGCGCGCTCGATCTCGTCATCGGCGTCGATGAAGGGCAGGCCAAGCCGCATGGCCAGGCGCTTGCCGATGGCGCTCTTGCCGGCGCCCATGAGGCCGACGAGGGCCACGGTGCGCGGCAGCGACAGGGGAGATGGGGCGTCCATGACGAGCTGCCATGAGGATGTCGCCCATTCCGACCGGCGTTTCAAGCCGAGGTGCGGGCGGCGATTGCCCGGCCGGCGGCCTCCGGAGTAGGTTGGCCGGGTCGTGCCGCTATTTCGTTCCAGACACCGCCTCAACGTTCCGGCCCTGAAAATCGGGCCGGTGATCTTCATCATCCTCATCGGCTTGGTGATTGCCGGCCTGGTGGCGCTGGCTGTCATCGAACCGAGGCCGCCGCTACGGCATTTCGAAGTTCCGGTCCCCAATGAGCGTTTCGCGCGTTAGAGCGATTTCCGATGTGACGGAACCGCTTGCGGTTCCGTCACATCGGAAATCCGCGCACCGGGGTTGGTTGTTGCAACGGGCGCATTCCGTTCGGCTGTTCCAGCCGAGCGGAATGTGCTCTGGCCTGCTTGTTGCCGTATTTGTGCTGGCGGCAGGTGTTCGCGATAGAAACGGCGATGGCCTACGGCTTGTGAGCAGGTGGTGAAGAAAAAGCACCAGCCGCTGTCGCGCGAGGCGCAGGCCTTCATCGAGATGCTGTCCGCCGAGCGCGGCGCCTCGAGAAACACCGAGACCGCCTACACCGCCGACCTGCGCAGCCTCGAGGCCTTCCTGGCGCGGCGCAAGCAGACTCCCTCGACCGCCGACAGCGACGCGCTGCGCGCCTACCTGAAATCGCTCGACTATGTCGGCATGACGCCGCGCACGGTGGCGCGTCGCCTGTCCGTCATCCGCCAGCTCTTCCGCTTCCTGCTGGCCGAGGGCCTGCGCGAGGACGATCCGGCGAGCGCTCTCGATTCGCCGCGCCTCGGGCGGCCGCTGCCCAAGGTGCTGTCGCGCGACGAGGTCGACCGGTTGATCGAGGCGGCGCGGGACAAGGGCGGCGTCGATGGCGGCCGCATGGCCACGCTGCTGGAAATCCTCTACGGCACCGGGCTGCGCGTCTCGGAGCTGGTGACCCTGCCGCTCATCGCGGTCGAGCGCGACCCGACGATGCTGATCGTGCGCGGCAAGGGCGAGAAGGAGCGGCTCGTGCCGCTCAGCGACCCGGCGCGCAAGGCCATCGTGTCGTGGCTGCATGTGCGGGCGGCCGCGCTGGCCGACGGCGAGAGCTCGCACTTCCTGTTTCCGTCGCGCGGGCGGACCGGGCATCTGACGCGCCAGCGCTTCGCCCAGCTCCTCAAGGAAGCGGCCCTTGCCGCCGGCATCGATCCGGCGCGGGTGTCACCCCATGTGCTGCGGCACGCCTTCGCCAGCCATCTGCTGGAAGGCGGCGCCGACCTGCGCAGCGTGCAATTGATGCTGGGCCACGCGGACATAGCGACGACCCAGATCTACACCCATGTCCTGGATGAAAAGCTGCGGTCCCTGGTGCAGGACAAGCATCCCCTGGCGCGGCGACGACGCCGCACGCCGGCCGGTTGACAGGATTCCGGTGCCGGGCGACATCTAGCCGCGAATGGCCATTTATCTCGACTTCGAGAAGCCGATCGCCGATCTCGAAAGCAAGATTGCCGAGCTGCGGCACCTGCCGAACTCGGGCGATGTCGACATCGCCGAGGAAGTCATGCGCCTGCAGGACAAGGTGCAGAAGCAGCTTCGCGCGACCTATGCCAAGCTGACGCCGTGGCAGCGCGTCCAGGTGGCGCGCCATGCCGAACGGCCGCACGCCCAGCGCTACATCGATCGGCTGATCACCGACTACATGCCGCTGGCCGGCGATCGCGCGTTCGGCGAGGACGCCGCGGTGGTGGGTGGCGTCGGCCGGCTCGGCGGCCGTAGCGTCGTCGTGCTGGGGCAGCAGAAGGGCGACGACACCGATTCACGCATCAAGCACAATTTCGGCATGCCGCGACCGGAGGGCTATCGCAAGGCGCAGCGCCTGATGAAGCTTGCCGACCGTTTTCGCCTGCCGGTGGTGACCCTGGTCGACACGCCGGGCGCCTATCCCGGTCTCGATGCCGAGGCACGCGGCCAGGCCGAAGCCATCGCCAGCTCGATCGACACCTGCCTGTCGCTCGGCGTTCCGCTGGTCAGCGTGGTGATCGGCGAGGGTGGCTCGGGCGGCGCGCTCGCCATCGCCTCGGCCGACCGCGTCTACATGCTGGAGAACTCGATCTATTCGGTGATCACGCCGGAGGGCTGCGCCTCGATCCTGTGGCGCTCCAACGAGAATGCGCAGGACGCGGCCGACGCGATGAAGATGACGGCGGCCGATCTCAAGAAGCTCGAGGTGATCGACGATGTCATCCCCGAGCCCATGGGCGGCGCGCATCGCTCGCCCGACGAGACGATCGACGTCGTCGGCAAGGTGCTGGTCGAAGCCGTGGCCGAGCTGGTCCAGCTCGACGCCGACACCTTGCGCGCCCGCCGGCAGGACAAATTCCTCGCCATGGGCAAGAAGGGCCTTTAGGTCCGGCGCCTCGTCGTGTCGTCAGGTCTGCGTCTCAGCGTTCTCGACCAGTCGCCGATCCGCAAGGGCGGCACGGCGGCCGATGCCGTGCGCGAGACGCTCGAGCTGGCGCAGCTCTGCGATCGGCTGGGCTACACGCGCTATTGGCTGGCCGAGCATCACGGCAGCGAGGCGTTGGCCGGCTCGACGCCCGAGGTGCTGATCACGCGGGTCGCCGGCCTGACCTCGCGCATGCGGGTCGGCTCGGGTGGCGTGATGCTGCCGCATTACAGCGCCTACAAGGTGGCGGAGAATTTCCGCATGATCGAGACCTTGTTCCCCGGGCGCATCGATCTCGGCATCGGCCGCGCGCCGGGCAGCGACCAGCGGACCATGCGCATCCTGGCCGACGGCAAGCCGAACTGGAGCAGCGCCGACAACTATCCCTATCAGGTGCGAGACCTGGTCTCCTGGCTGCACGATGCCCTGCCGCCCAAGCACGAGGGCTATGGCGTGACGGCACAGCCGGTCGGCGACAGCGCGCCCGACGTTTGGCTGCTCGGCTCGAGCGAAGACAGCGCGGCGCTGGCAGCGCATTTCGGCCTGCCGTTCTGCTTCGCCCATTTCATCAATCCCGACGGCGGCGACCGCGTGACGCGCGCCTACATCGAGCATTTCAAGCCGTCGTCGCTGCACGCCACGCCCGTGCCGATGATGGCGATCTCGGTGCTCTGTGCGGAGAACGATGAGGAGGCCGACCTGCTGGCGCGCAGCCGCGAGGTGTGGGCGATGCGCCTGCGCACCCGCGGCGAAGCAGGCCCGGTGCCGTCGGTCGAGGAGGCGCTGGAAGCCGCCAGGGAGCCCGGCGCCGAACGCCTGCTGCCGGCGCTGCGCCGGCGCTCGATCGTGGGCTCGCCCAAGACGGTGCGCGCCGGCCTCGAGACCCATGCCGGCGCCTACCAGGTCGAAGAGATCATGGCGGTCACGATCTGCTACGACTTCGAGAAGCGCAAACGGTCCTACGAGCTGCTGGCCGAGGAGTTCAAGCTCGGCTGTGCGACGAGGGATGCCCCTCAGTCGTCCTGAGCGCAGCGCAGGACCTCATCCCCGTTTCCGCAAGTGTGCTCTGGTACTTCTGGCGATGAGATCCTTCGCTGCGCTCGGGATGACAAGATAACGATTGCTCGCGCTCAGCAAAGGCTCCCGGCATGGCGGAAGAGCGGTCACCCCCCGCTCTTGCCTGCCGTGGCGTCCCACAGGGGGGCGGCCATGGTCTCGCTGAAATTCTTGAACATGAGGTTGAACGAGATGCTGATGCGATCGCTCTGGCCGTCGTTGGCGGGCACGGTGTGCTTCAGCCAGGCCGGGAAGATCACCAGGCGGCCTTCCTTGCTCTGGGCGTTGGCGCCGTTGGCGGTGAGCCGTGTGTACTGCCGCGGCTTGGGCATGATCATGGAGGCCTGACCGCGCGGATCCTGGAAGATGATCTGCGAGCCGGGTGCCGGGATCCTCACGTAGTAGACGCCGCTCAGGTAGTTGTTGGGATGATGGTGCATCGGATGATAGGCGCCCGGTGGATTGACGTTGGCCCAGCAGCCGGTGATGGCCATCGGATACTGGTCGACTTGCAGGAAGCGCGCGACGCCGCGCGCCGCCGTCTCGACGAGCTTCGCGAACTCGGCGAAGGCCGGCTTGGTGTGCAGGTCCTGCGGGGTCTGCCAGTTGCTGCCGGCGGGAATCCTAGGACGTGGCGCGATCAGCCGTTCGATCTCGGCCGCGAGCGCCGTGTTGAGCGCCACCGCCGCGGCGGGCTGCAGATCCACGATCCACAAGGGGGTCGGGAATATCTCTTGGACTTCCTGCTTCTCGATCATGAACCAAGTATAGCCGGAATCATCGTGCCGCGGCGCGCTGCAAGCGATCGAGCTGGCCCGCGACGGCTGCGGGATCGGTGACCGGCAACGAGCAGAAACTGCGCGTGCAGGCAAAGGCCGCGGGCCCATCGGGATAGTCGGGATAGTCGATGTCGTGGTGGAGGAGCTGGCCTTCGCGCTTGTCCCACCATTCGGCCCGCTTGTAGGCGAGGGGATAGGCCAGCGCCGCGGCATGGAGCGCGGCGCTGCGCGCGTCATCCTTCGGCCCGACGATCGTCACATGGACGGGCTCGTTGCGCAGCTCCTCCCCGGCCAGCAGGACATCGGGCAGGAAGGCGTAAGCCTCGAGAACGGCAGGCGAGGTGAGGTAGCCCATGCCGGCCTCGGCGATCTCGCGGTGACGCGCCTGGCCGGAATAGGCGGCGAGCAGGGCGAAGAAGCGCGTCGCCGTCACGTTGTCTTCGCGCTGCTTGATCGGCGTCGGCAGATGCCTGGCGTCGGGCGATGCCGAGGCGAGGAAGCCTCCGGTCCTGGTGTCGATGAAGGCCTTGGCGACGAAGTCGGCAGTCGACATCGCGGCGATGAGCCACTTGCGGTCGCCGGTCGAGCGATGCAGCGCAAGCAGAGCCGCTCCCATCTCGATCGAATCGGCGAGAAATGGCCCGCCAGCGTCGCGCTCGCCGTGGCGGAATCCGCCGCCCGACAGGCTGCGTTCGCGCAGTGCCCAGTCTGCCGCGGCAAGAGCAAGCGTGAGCGCCCGCTTCTCGCCCGTGGCGTCGTAGTAGGCCAGCAGGCCCTGCATCGCCTGCCCGGTCTCGCGCGCATATTGACGCCTGTCGACGCCGGGCTCGCCCTCGGCCATGCCCATCGAGGCGAAGAAGCCGCCATTCGGCGCCGCCAAGGTGTCGGCAAGGAAACCATAGATGCGGTCCGCCGCCCCGCGATACTCGGCGTCGTCGAACAGCACCCAGGCGCGCGCATAAGCCGACAGCGCGGCCTGTTGGGCAAACATCGGGAACTCGCGCGATGGCTTCGACCAGTCGGGCTTGAGCGAGACCTGGCTGATGCCACCCAGCTCCTTGTCGATCAGCGCGATCTGCGCGGTCAGGCTGCGCTTCAGCCGCGTCTGGGCCTCCGCATCGCCCCCCTTGGCAAGGTCGAGGAACCAGCCGAGCGTCGGGCCGTCGACCAGCTTGCTCTTGCTCCAACCGCCGTTGGCCCGGTCGTAGGCCTTGTCGATGAAAGCGAGAATTTCGCCACGCTGGGCGTCGCCGAGACCGGTGGCGAGGGTGCGTTCGCGGTCAGGTCCGCCGCGCTTACCGTAGTCGACGGGCGAGGGATCGCGGATGGTTTCCTGCAGCACGGGAATGAAGAATTTGGGCGAATAGAAGCCACGCAGCTTCACGATCTCCGTCCCGTCGGGACCGAAGATGATCGTGGCCGGCCAGCCCCAGCGTTCGTAGCGTTGGGAGATATCGGGTCGGCTGTCCTGGTCGACATAGACCGGGATGAACCTGTCCTTCAGCACGGCGCGCACGTCGGCATTGGCCCAGGTGTCGCGATTCATCGCGTGGCACCACGGGCACCACCAGCTTTGCAGGGAGACGATCACGAATTTCTTCTCGGCCGCGGCTCGCGCGAAGGTGCCGTCCGACCAGTCGCTCCAGAAACCATCGTTGTTGTCCGGAGGAGCCCCCAAGGCGGCGGGAGCGGCCAGCACCAGTGCCAGCAGGAAGGCGACAACGCGCATCATGAACACTCCGGCCGAAAAACGCGGCGAAGGGATTTGCAGCCCGGATCGTTCGGTGGTCCAATCACACTCCTACACAGGATCGGGAGGAACCAGGAGGAAGCCGTGGCCATTACCGTCCAGCCGATCACCGAGAGTTTCGCCGCCGAGATCGGCGACGTTGATCTCACCCAGCCGATCTCCGCCGACGATCTTGCCGCCATCCGCGCCGCCTTCACCCGTTATGCGGTGCTGATCTTTCCCGATCAGCATTTCGAGGACGAGAGCCAGCTGGATTTCGCGCGCCATTTCGGGCCGCTCGAGACTACGGTGTTCAAGGCGCGCAAGGATCACAAGCTGCGCCTGCATGAGAACCTGGCCGATGTCGGCAATCTCGACACCGAGAACCGCATCCTGGAAACCAACGACCGCCAGCGCCTGTACAATCTGGGCAACCGGCTGTGGCACACCGACTCGTCGTTCAAGCGTGTTCCGGCCTATTGCTCGATGCTGCATGCCCGCTCGATCCCGCCGATCGGCGGCCAGACCGAGTTCGCCGACCTGCGCGCGGCCTACGACGCCCTCCCGGAGGCTACCAAGCGGCGCATTGCCGGCCTGGTCGCCGAGCATTCGATCATGACCTCGCGCGCCAGGCTGGGCTTCGCCGATTTCGACGAGACCGAGCGCGAGGCCTTCAAGCCGGTGCCGCAGGTGCTGGTGCGCCGCCTGCAGGATTCCGGCCGCATGAGCCTCTATATCGCGAGCCATGCCGGCGCCATTCGCGGCATGGCCGACGGCGAGGCGAGGGTGCTGCTCGACGAGCTGACGCGCCACGCCACGCAGCGCCAGTTCGTCTACGGCCATCGCTGGCGCGTCCACGACCTGGTGATCTGGGACGATCGCTGCACCATGCATCGTGGCATGGAATTCGACGACCAGCGCTATGCCCGCGACATGCGCCGCGCCACGGTGGCCGACGTGGCCCCGACCTGCGAGCAGATGGGACTGGCGGTCGCCGCCGAATGACGCCGGCGGCCTTCCGCAAGCTCGCTTTGTCGCTCGAAGGCGCGACCGAGGGCGCGCACGGTGGCCATCCCGATTTTCGCAGCCATGGCAAGGTCTTCGCCACGCTGGGCTATCCCGACGAGGAGTGGGGCATGGTGAAGCTCGCGCCCGAGCAGCAGCAGATGCTGGTCGACGCCGAGCCTTCGGCCTTCACGCCCGTCAAAGGCACCTGGGGCCAGCGTGGCGCGACCAGCATCAGGCTGTCGGCAGCCGACGCGCGCACGGCGCGCAGCGCGCTCACCATGGCCTGGCAGAACGTCACGATCGCGCGGCGGCCGAAGAAGGCGCGCTAGAGATTGCGAAACATGCGCGTGCGCCGCCACGGCGGATGGCCGTGACGGCTCTCGATCAGGAACTGCAGGCGGAAGGCACGAGTCCACTGGCCGCGCGGCAGGTCGATGAATCCGCGCGGCATATGGAACGGCGCGCTCCAGGGCACGCCGAGGCACGTCCGACACGCGCATGACGTCGATCGGCTTCGTTCTCGATCGCTGGCCGCAGCGCGATTTCGGGAGGGACGGGGCGGACGATTCATGTGGCAGACTGGTCCGGGGAGGACACCATGAACGTCCAGAGCTTTACCACCAGTGACGGCGTGAAGATCGCCTATTACGTCGACGACTACACGGATCCCTGGCTGAACGCGCCGACGCTCCTGATGCTGCACGCCGCGATGGGCAGCGCGGAGCGTTTCTATGCCTGGGTGCCGGCACTGGCGCGGCACTGTCGTGTGGTCCGCATGGATTTGCGCGGGCACGGACGGTCCGACGTCCCACCCTCGTCGAGCGAGCTCAGCATGGACCGGCTGGTGCGCGACACGGTCGAGCTGATGGACGTCTTGAAATGCCGCAGCGCCCACGTCGTCGGCAATTCGGCCGGCGGCTACATCGGGCAGAACCTGGCCATGACGCATCGGGACAAGGTGGGCAGCCTCCTCCTGTTCGGCTCGTCGCCGGGGCTGCGCAACAGCCAGGCTGCGACGTGGATCCCGAGGATCGCCAAGGATGGCATCCGCAGGTTCTTGAGCGAAACGATCGCCGACCGCTTCCCGCCGGGTACCGATCCGCGCCGGATCGAATGGTTCATCTCGGTCGCAGAGCGCTGCGATCCTGCCTATATCGGCCGTTTCGTCGGCTTGATGTCGTCGCTCGACTGGAGCGACCGGCTGGGCGAGATCGAGTGTCCGACCCTGCTGGTGATTCCCGGCGCCGAGACGGTCGGCTCGGTCGCCACCTACGACGTCATGCGGGAGCGCATTCCCGACGTGCAGCTCATCGCCTACGAAGGCCTGCCGCACAATATCGGCGAATCGGCACCGGAACGCTGCGCCGAGGATGTACTTGCATTCTTGCGCCGCCGCTTGGGTCTGCCGCACTAGTCTGCTTTCGTATCGCGGCAAGCGAGCGATTTCCGTCTGCATGCCGTGATGGGCTAGTCTCGGCGGCAACGGAGGACCGCCCATGACCATCGACATCGAACCGCTGAGGAAAGAGCTCGGACGCAAGATCGAGGACGAAGACGTCGTCACCGATGCGCCGATCAAGGCCATGATCGCCACCTTCGATCGGCCGGACAAGGTGCCGGCGATGGGCGAGCCGATCGCGCCGGGCTGGCATCTCTGCTACCTGCATTCCTATGCGCGGCCGGCCTCGCTCGCTGCCGACGGCGCGCCGTTCGAAGGCGGCGTGCTACCCAAGATCCCGATGCCGCGCCGCATGTATGCCGGCTCGACCTTCACCTTCGACGGCGACATCCGCGTGGGCGACAAGCTCAGGCGCGAGACCGAGTTCACCGACATCCAGCTGCGCGAGGGCAGCACCGGCACCCTGATCGTGACGACTCAGACCCGTCGCATCTTCACCCCACGCGGGCTCGCGCTCACCGAAGCGGCCAGCACGGTGTTCCGCGAGGAAGTCAAAGCCGGTGCGAAGAGCGGCGTTCCCGAGCGTGATCCCGTGCCGGGCGATACGCCGTGGCGGCGTACCATCGAGGCGCATCCGGTGACGCTGTTTCGCTACTCGGCGATCACCTTCAATCCGCACCGCATCCACTACGATCGTACCTACTGCATGGAGGTCGAGGGCTATCCCGGGCTGGTCGTGCATGGGCCGTTCGCCCAGCAATGCCTGCTCGACCTGCTGCGCGATTCGATGCCGGGCCGGCGCATCAAGACGTTCGCCGTGCGTGCCCGCGCGCCGTTGTTCGACACCGCGCCGTTCAGCGTGGTCGGCCGGCCGACATCCGATGGCAATGGTGCCGAGCTGTGGACCGTGACGCCGAAGGGCACCATCGCCGCGCAGGCCACGGCGACGCTGGCCTAGGATTCATCGCCGGGACCGCGCCACTCCAGTGGCGCGGTTCCAGGGATGAATCCTCTCAATCGTTCGCCGCGCCGAAGCGCAGGGGACGGAAGAAGGAGCGGATGTCGTCGACCAGCAGCGTCGGCTCCTCGAGGGAGGCGAAGTGGCCGCCCTTGGGCATCGCGGTGTATTGGCGCAGATTGTAGGCGCGCTCGACCCATTCGCGCGGTGGCGGGGGTGACAGGTCGGCCGGAAAGGCGGCGAAGCCCGTCGGCGTTTCGACGCGCTGGCCTTCGGGAAGGGCAAAGGGCCGTTGCTGGGCGAAGCCACGATAGAGCCAGGTTGCCGTGCCGGCGGTCCCGGTCAGCCAGTAGACCATGACGTTGTCGAGCAGAACGTCCATCGAGAAGCGGTCGAGGGGATTGCCGCCACAGTCGCTCCAGGCCTGGAACTTCTCGACGATCCAGGCGGCCAGGCCGACCGGCGAATCGGCGAGCGCGACGCCCAGTGTCTGTGGTCGTGTCGCCTGGATGCGCTGATAGCCGATCTTGTCGTCGCGGTCGGCTCGCGCGGCATCGAGCCAGGCCGTCTCGGCGGCGCCGACCTTGGTCTTGCGCAGGTCGATGCCCGGGCGCAGCCCCATCATGTTGAGGTGCACGCCGACGACACCGGATTTCCACGCGTCCTTCTCTTCGGTCACCGGATGGTCGAAGGCCAACCATGACGAGACGACGGAACCCCAGTCGCCGCCTTGCACGCCATAGGGCCGTCGATAGTTCAGCTTCTCGTGCACCAGGCGATGCCACAGGCCGGCGATGGCGCGCGGTCCGATCGGGCCGGCGCTGCCGTCCTTGCGGATCGGCGGGCCGGAGAAGCCGTAACCTGGCAACGACGGCACGATGACGTCGAAGGCGTCGATTGGATCGCCGCCATGACGCTCGGGATGGGCGAGCACGTCGATCAGGTGCAGGAACTCGACGATCGAGCCCGGCCAGCCGTGGGTAACGACCAGCGGCATCGGCCGCGGGGCGCCGTCGACCTCCGTGCCGGGCTCGCGGATGAAATGCAGGCGCTGCGGGCCGAGATCGACCAGGTAGTTCGGCCAGCGATTGATCGCTTCCTGGCAGCGCTGCCAGTCGTAGCCGTGGCGCCAGTAGTCGACCAGATCGGCAAGGAAGGTCGGATCGGTGCCCGACGCCCACGAGCCGTTGTCGGCAATCGCGATCGGTGGCCGCCAGCGGCGCAGGCGTTCGTCGAGGTCGATCAGCGCCCGTTCGGGGATGTCGACCTTGAAAGGTTCGGGAGTCTCGTAGCGCGCCTCGGACATGGCCTAGCCGTAGCGCGGAAATGGCTACTCCAGCAAATCCGCGCGAAGCCTTTCGCGCGCTGCGCCGTCGAGCTCCAGCGCCCGTTCGGCGAAGCCTTCCGGACCGCCGAAATCGGACCGCACGACCTCGAATGCCGCTTCGAGGTAGGCTGTGCGCGCTTCGACGATGGCGGCGCGGGTGTCGATGTCGAGCTCGGGGTAGCGGCCGATATGGCCTGTCCACAGCTCGTTGGTGCGCAGATAGTCGTCGAGCACCGCGTCCCACGGCACGCCGAGCAGGGTGAGCAGCAGGGCCGAGGCGAAGCCCGTCCGGTCCTTGCCGGCGGTGCAATGGAACACCAGCGGCCGATGAGTGCCGTCGCTCAAGGTCGCGAACAGGGTGCGGAAGCCGGGCGCGCAGCGGCGCGGATACTCGCGGTAGTGAGCGGTCAGGAACTGCATCATGAGATGCGGGCTGGCGCTGCCGTCGGCGACGGCATCCTGGATCTTGGTGCCGAGCTGGGGCTCGATGTGGGCGCCGACAATGCGGCAATCGACGCCACCCACCTTGTGAGGCGTCTCGGCCGCCTCGGTGACGCCGCGCAGATCGACGATGGTGCGCACGCCGAGCTGGCCCAGGGCCGTGCGATCGACGTCGGTCAGATTGCCGAGATGAGCGGAGCGAAAGACCGAGCCGCGACGAACGACGCGGCCGTCGGCCGTGCGATAGCCGCCAAGGTCACGAAAGTTGGAGCCGCCCTCGAGCGGCACGACGAAGGGAGGAGCGATATCGGACATGATCAAGCTCTAGCACGCTGGGCGTGATCGAATCATGTCGGTTACTGCTCGAAATCCTCGTCAGCTCAGCCGAACCCAGATCTCCCCCGTCATTGGCTATCGAGTCGACACAGCTCCATTCCTCCCCCGATGACGGCGGAGGGTTTCCGAAGCCTTGCTCCCTGAGGTTGGCCGACCTACAGTCCAACAATAGTACGTTATAGTATTACATGATAGGCGCTCTGCACGACCGGCCACTCCAGTTGGCGCGACGGTCGCCCTGGACATTCATGTGGGCGGTCGCCGGCGCCGTTGCGCTGCACGGCGCGGCCGTGTCGGCGTTGCTCGCCCTGGCGTCACCGCGCAGCGCGGCGATGGACGACCCCGCGGTCGTGATCGTCGTCGATCAAAGCGCGCCTGCCGCTGCGGCAGAGCCGCCATCACCCCAGCTCGAAGACGCCCTTCCGACGTCGGATTCGGCCGAGGCCATGGCTGCGCCCGATTTCAGCCAGCCTCCTGAGCCGGCCGGTCCGCCGCCACCCAGCCTCGAGGACGCGCTTCCGCCGCCCGAAACGAGGGAAGCGCTCGCCGTCCCGGATTTCGCACCGCCGCGCCCACCCAAGCCTCTTCCGCCGCGCGAGGAGCCGCGCAAGGCTGCCGCTGCGCCGCCGCAGCAGACCCAGCCAAAGAAGGTCGAGCCCAAGCCTGCGCCGGCCCAGGCGCCATCCACGGCCCCAACCGGCAACGTGGCCTCGGCTGCCCCGCCTGCGCCCACCCCACCCGCGGCGGCACCGGCCGCTGCCGTGGGTCCGGCCTGGAACACGCAGCTTGCCGCCTGGCTGGCCGCCAACCGGCGCTATCCCGAGGAGTCGCGGCGCAAGAGCGAGGAGGGCGAGGTCACCGTCCGCTTCACGGTGGCGCCCGACGGGCGGGTGACCGAGGTCGCCCTGGTGAAGGGCAGCGGCTGGGCGGCGCTCGATGCGTCGGCGCTCGGCATGCTGCGCGGTGCCACCTTGCCGCCGCCGGGCGCCGAGGCTACGCGGACTGTCCGGGTGCGCTTTAGGCTGAGCGACTGAGGGCGGTCATACGTGTCGGCGGAGGCTGGATTGAAAGAGGCGCTGGCGTTGCACCAGCGCGGCCGGCTGGCCGAGGCCGCCCGGCTCTACGAAGCCGTCCTCGCGGCCGAGCCCAATCACTTCGAGGCGCTGCACCTGCTGGGCGTGCTTTACGTCCACCGAAGGGAAGCCGGGCGCGCGCTGGCGCTTTTCGACAAGGCGCTGTTGGCCAATCCGGCGAGCGTGGAGTGTCACTACAACAGGGGCATCGCGCTGCTCGAGCTTGGCCGTCCGTTGGACGCGGTGGCGAGCTACGACCGTGCGATCGCTCTCAAGCCGGATCATGCGCCGGCCCATTCCAACCGGGGCAATGCGTATTATCGGCTCGATCGCCTGGAGGAAGCCGTCGCGAGCTACGACCAGGCGATCGCTTTCGCGCCGGCCTTCGTCGATGCCCACTACAATCGCGGCAACGCGCTCTACCGGTTGGGTCGGCACGACGAGGCGATCACGAGCTACGACCACGTCGTCGCGCTCAAGGCCGACCATGCCGAGGCCCATTCCAACCGCGGTGTTACGCTGTTCGATCTCGGCCAGTTCGAGAAGGCGATAGCGAGCTACGACCAGGCGATCGCTCTCAGGCCGGTGCAGGCCGCGCTTCATGCCAATCGCGCCAACGCGCTGCGCCAGCTCAAGCGCCTTGCTGAAGCTGTCGCAGGCTACGACAGGGCCATCGCGCTTCAGTCCGATCATGCCGAGACCTTCTTCAGTCGCGGCAACGTGCTCTACGAGCTGGGCCGTCTGGACGACGCCATCGCGAGCTACGACCAGGCCGTCGCCCTGGAACCGGGCTATGCCGAGGCTTGGTCGAGGCGCGGCTTCGCGCTGCGTGATCTCGGGCGCCTTGAGATGGCAACCGAAAGCTACCGCAGGGCGCTTGCCCTCGAGCCTGCCGCCGATTTCGTCTTCGGCGAATACCTGCACACGAAGATGCAGGCCTGCGACTGGACCTCGCATGAGCGCGACGTAGGCGACCTCGCGTCCAGGATTGTGGGCGGACGACGGGCGACGTCGCCCTTCATCGCCCTGGCCATCCTCGACGACCCGTCATTGCATCGGCGCGTCAGCGAGGCCTATGCAGAGGTGAGATTCCGGGCCGTCGAGAACGTCGCCCCGTTCATTGGGCACCGTGAGCATGATCGACTCCGTATCGGCTACTACTCGGCCGACTTCCACGATCACGCGACGGCCTACCTGATGGCCGAGCTGATCGAAAAGCACGACAGGACTCGCTTCGAATGCACGGCCTTCTCGTTCGGCGTCGATCGGCAGGACGACATGCGACGGCGGCTGGTCGCCGGGTTCGACCGCTTCGTCGACGTAGGCGGAAGAACAGATCGCGACATCGTCGACCTGTCGCGCCAGCTCGGGATCGATATCGCGATCGATCTGAAGGGCTACACGAGGGACAGCCGGCCGACGATCTTCGCCGGCCGCTGCGCTCCGGTCCAGGCGAGCTACATCGGTTATCCGGGGACGATGGGCACGCACCACATCGACTACATCATCGCCGACCGGACCGTCATTCCCGAATCGGGCCGCCGACACTACAGCGAGAAGGTGGTCTGGCTGCCGGATTGCTACCAGGCAAACGACACGCGCAAACGGATTTCCGAGAGAACTCCTTCCCGCCGCGACATCGGCCTCGGCGAGGCGGGGTTCGTGTTCTGCTGCTTCAACAACAGCTACAAGATCCAGCCCGCGACCTTCGAGAGCTGGACGCGCATCCTGAAGCGCGTGCCGGGAAGCCTGATGTGGCTCATCGAGGACAACGCGCTTGCGGTGCGCAACCTGCGCCGGCAAGCCGAAGCGAGCGGTGTCGAGGGTAATCGCCTCGTGTTCTCCAAGCGCGTCGGCCTCGCCGACCATCTGGCGCGGCACGCCTGTGCCGACCTCTTCCTCGACACGCTACCCTACAACGCCCACACCACGGCGAGCGACGCGCTGTGGGCGGGGCTGCCCGTGCTGACGCTGATCGGCAGCGCGTTTGCCGGCAGGGTCGCCGCGAGCCTTCTCGGCGCCGTCGGTCTTTCAGAGCTGATCACCGTCACGGCGCACGACTACGAGGAGCGGGCCGTGGAGCTCGCCACCGTCCCGGGCGCCCTGGAGACGGTCAAACGCCGCCTTGCCGCCAACCGACGCTCATCGCCGCTGTTCGACAGCACGACCTTTGCCCGTCATCTCGAAGCCGCCTGCACGGCCATGTACGAGCGCCATAAACGCGGTCTCCCGCCAGATCATATCGAGTGGGTTGGTTGACCCGCCCCGAGACCTCGTGCGATGACGACCGCGTGCGTGAGCCCGACACCCACATTGTCGCCCGACTGGCCTGCATCCCAACAGGCGGGATGCAGGGGAATGGGTTGCGCTAGTTCGAAGCGCCGATCGCGTACCCGCACCTCGCCGGAAACGGACGAGGCTCGGCTGCATGCCTCGTCCTCCTGAGGTTCGATGGAGAGACACATGGCACAGAACATCTACGATACGGCGGCATTCTTCGAAGGGTACAGCCAGCTGCCGCGATCCAGGCATGGCCTCGACGGTGCGCCCGAATGGCCCGCGGTCCGCGCCTTGCTGCCGGATCTGCGGAGCAAGCGCGTGGTCGATCTCGGCTGCGGTTTCGGCTGGTTCGCGCGCTGGGCGAGGGAGCAGGGCGCGGCCCGCGTGGTCGGCATCGACCTGTCCGAGAACATGATTGCGCGCGCGAGGGAGGACACGAGGGATCCGCTCATCGACTATCGCATCGCCGATCTGGAGGGGCTCGAGCTTCCGGCTGCGGCCTACGAGCTCGCCTACAGCTCGCTCGCCTTGCACTACGTCGAGGATTTCGCCCGGCTCGTCGAGATCGTGCATCAGGCGCTTGTTCCAGGCGCTCGGTTCGTCTTCACCATCGAGCATCCGATCTACATGGCGCCTGCCCGGCCGGGCTGGTCGGTGGCCGATGGCCGCGTCAGCTGGCCGGTCGACGGCTACTCGGTCGAAGGTCGCCGGGTCACCGACTGGTTGGCCAAGGGCGTCGTCAAATACCACCGCACGATCGGAACGACGCTCAACACCCTGATCATGGCCGGATTCGGGGTTCGGAGCGTCGTCGAGTTCGCCCCGACCGCCGATCAGATCGCCGGCGATCCCCGGCTTGCCGTGGAGGCCGAGCGGCCGATGATCCTCATCGTGTCGAGCGAGCGCTGATGTGTCGGCGCCGCGCAGCCGCCCGTGACAGGGCGTACGCGCGGCGCCGTCAGAGGAAATTGCACCTCCGGCAGGGATCCACGTCCAATCGAGAAAGGGTCTCTTCGCGGAGCTTGCGATAGGCAGGCCTGTTGTAGATCTCGAGGAGATGGCTGCTGCTGGCGTCGCCGATCGGATGTTCGGCTTTTCCGTCCATGCAGCAATGGGCAACAACGCCTGTCGCCGTGATCGACAGGTCGAACCAACGCGTGCATCCGATGTTCGGAGGCAGCGAGGATTGGGCCGTCGCGATCTGCCCCAGCCATTCTCCCCTGGCGAAGACATAGCTCGCGAACAACGGAAAGTTGGTGTTCACCCATTCACGGAACGCGCCGTCGATGCTGGTTCCGTCGCCGACCCTGGACAGGACGACGTGGGTCGTGAACGAGCCTTCTGCCTTCTTTCGATGGATCAGGCGAAGCCGTTCCATGGTTCTGTCGTACGGCAGGGCCATTACCCTCTCGTAGGCGTCCTGCCGATGGTCGTTGAAGGAAATCCAGAGGTGTGTGAGGCCGGTGCACTTGGCCAGGCGATCCAGGGTTCGTTCGGTGATCGGGCTGGCATTGGTGGTGAGGGTAAGGTCGGCGTTCGGCAGCCTGGCTTTGAGCCGGTCGAGAAGATCGAACAACCGGACATCGAGAAACGGCTCGTTCACCTTGAAGGGACTGATCTGGAAGCGGACGTCCCTGGGGATGTCCTCGAGATCCGAGATGATCTTCTCGATCAGCCCGTCACTCATCTTCTCGCCTTTGCGCGCCAGCGTGGGATACGGACAAAAGCTGCAGGCGGCGTTGCACAGCGCCAAGGTTTCGAGATGAACGTGCGCGGGATAGTCGAGGTAAGGCGACCTCCGCCGCGCCACGACACCCTGCTGGTACCGAACCTCGGCAGCGGTCAGGAGTCGACCTGAGTTGTCGTCGGGGCGCCGCTCGGTCTGGAGGATCGTGAGCAACTCGTCGATGGCCGTGCTGGCCACTCCAGACTGCCTTGCCCGTTCGAGCAGCTGGCGGGCGGAATCGACCTGGTTCGCCTGGATCAGGGCATCCGCATAGCCCAGTGAGAACTGAGCCTGTTGCGGCTCGGCCTCGACCGCGATCTCGAGGAAAGGCAGGGCCGCTTCTGGTTTGCCGACACCGACCGCCAGCACGCCGAGATTGTAGTTGGCGGCCGCATGGCGCGGCACGGCCTTCAGGATCGACCGATAAAGTCGCTCGGCCTCCTGCAAGCGGCCCCGTTTATGCGCCTCGATCGCCTGCTGCAGGACTTGGCCAATGGACGGTACCAAGAACTGTTCCTCGCCACGAACACCGAAATGAAACGTCGCAGCTCGCGCCAAGACGACGGATTTCCATCATCCTAACGCTTCAATCGGGCGTGGATAGAGCCTTGGCGAAGACCCTACACCCGCCCGTGGCAGTGCTTGAACTTCTTGCCCGAGCCGCAGGGGCAGGTGGCGTTGCGGGAGACCTTGCCCCAGCTCGCGGGGTCGTTGGGATCGCGCGTCGGCTTGGCGGCCTGGCGCGGTCGATGCAGCGTGGCGACGCCGCCGCCATCCGGATCGGCGGGGTCGAACGCCGGGTCCTCGCTCATCGCCGCGGCCAGCGCCGGATCCTCGTGGATCTCGTGCATCTGCGCCGTCGGCATCATCTCCGGCATCGGCGGCTGCTCCATGCGCAGCTGCAGCGTCGAGAGCAGGCCCACCACCTGCTCGCGCAAGCCGCTCAGCATGTCGCTGAACAGGTTGAACGCCTCGCGCTTGTACTCGTTCAGCGGATCCTTCTGGCCGTAGGCCCTGAGCCCGATGCCCTGGCGCAGATGGTCGAGATGCAGCAGGTGCTCCTTCCAGCTCTGGTCGAAGAGCTGCATCAGCACGCTCTTCTCGACCTGGCGCCAGACCTCCGGCCCGTACTGCGCCGCGCGCTGGGCGAACAGCCGGTCGGCGGCGTCGTTCAGGCGCGTCTTGATCTCCTCGTCGGCGATGCCCTCTTCCTTCGCCCAGGCGTCGATCGGCAGATCGAGGGCGAAGATGCGCTGGACCTCGTCCTTGAGCTCGCCCACCTTCCACTGCTCGGCGTAGACGCCTTCGGGAATGGTTTTCGACACCAGGCCGTCGATCACGTCACGGCGCATGCCGGCGACCGTCTCCGAGACGTCCTCGGTGGCCATCAGCTCGATGCGCTCGTTGTAGATCTCCTTGCGCTGGCTGTTCATCACGTCGTCGAAGCGCAGCAGGTTCTTGCGGATCTCGAAGTTGCGCGCCTCGACCTTGCCTTGCGCCGTCTCGAGCGCCTTGTTCAGCCAGCGATGGGTCAGCGCCTCGTCGTCGGCCATGCCCTTCTTCTGGACCCAGTCGAGCACCTTGTTGTTGCCGAAGATGCGCATCAGGTCGTCTTCCAGCGACAGGAAGAACTTGGAGGCGCCCGGGTCGCCCTGGCGGCCCGAACGGCCGCGCAGCTGGTTGTCGATGCGCCGGCTCTCGTGGCGCTCGGTGCCGACGACATAAAGGCCGCCGGCGGCGCGCACGATCTCGCGATCACGCTCGACGTCGGCCTTGATGGTGGCGGCTGCGCGCTCGATCTCGGCCTGCCGCGCGGCCTCGTCGGGGAACCGGGCGGCGATCTCGGCCTCGGCCTGGCGCACCAGCATGTCGGCGTTGCCGCCGAGCTGGATATCGGTGCCGCGGCCCGCCATGTTGGTGGCGATGGTCACCGAGCCCGGCCGGCCGGCCTGGGCGACGATCTGCGCCTCCTGCTCGTGGTAGCGGGCGTTCAGCACGTTGTGCGGGATGCCGCGCTTCTTGAGCTCGTCGGACAGGGCTTCGGACTTCTCGATCGACACCGTGCCGACCAGCATCGGCTGCTGGCGCGTCCGGCACTCCTCGATCAGCTTGACGATGGCGCGGGTCTTGTCGCCCAGGGTGCGATAGATCTCGTCGTCGGCATCCTTGCGCGCCACGTCGACGTTGGTCGGGATCTCGACCACCTCGAGCTTGTAGATCTCGCCGAACTCGGAGGCCTCGGTCATCGCCGTGCCGGTCATGCCGGCCAGCTTGGGATACATGCGGAAGAGGTTCTGGAAGGTGATCGAGGCCAGCGTCTGGTTCTCGCGCTGGATCTCGACCTGCTCCTTGGCCTCGAGCGCCTGGTGCAGGCCCTCCGAATACCGTCGGCCGGCCATCATGCGGCCGGTGAACTCGTCGATGATGACGACTTGGCCGTCCTTGACGATGTAGTCGACATCGCGCGCGAACAGCTTGTGGGCGCGCAGCGCCTGGGTGACGTGGTGCAGCACCGAGACCTGGTTGGGCGCGTAGAGGCCGATGCCCTCGGGCAACAGCCCGTCGGCGCGCAGGATGTCCTCGACCGCCTCGACGCCGGCGTCGGTCAGAACCACGGTGCGGTTCTTCTCGTCCTTCTCGAAATGGCTGGCCTGCAGGCGCGGGATCACGGTGTCGGCGCGGCGATAGAGCTCGGAGGAATCCTCGGCCGGGCCGGAGATGATCAGCGGGGTGCGGGCCTCGTCGATCAGGATCGAATCGACCTCGTCGACGATCGCGTAATTGAACGGCCGCTGCGCCATGGCGTCCTGGCGATACTTCATGTTGTCGCGCAGGTAGTCGAAGCCGAGCTCGTTGTTGGTGCCGTAGGTGACGTCGCAGGCGTAGGCGTCCTTGCGCTGGGCGTCGTCCAGCTCGTGCACGATCACGCCGACGGTCAGGCCCAGGAACTTGTAGATCTGGCCCATCCACTCGGCGTCACGCCTGGCGAGGTAGTCGTTCACCGTCACGACGTGCACGCCCTTGCCCTCGAGGGCGTTCAGATAGACCGGCAGGGTGGCGACAAGGGTCTTGCCTTCGCCGGTCTTCATCTCGGCGATCTTGCCCTGATGCAGCACCATGCCGCCCTTGAGCTGCACGTTGAAATGGCGCTGGCCAAGCGTGCGCTTGGCGGCCTCACGCACCGTGGCGAACGCCTCGGGCAGCAGATCGTCCAGCGTCTCGCCCTTGGCCAGGCGCTCGCGGAACTCGGTGGTCTTGGCCCGCAGTTGCTCGTCCGAGAGCTTGACGAATTCCGGCTCGAGAGCGTTGATCTTCGCCACCGGCTTGTCGAAGCTCTTGACCACCCGATCGTTGGCAGTGCCGAACAGGCTTCGAGCGATCGCTCGCAGCATGAAACCCTCGATATTCTAAAGACTTAGGCGGGCACCACGGCCCGCCGCGCTTATCACAGATAGAGAGCGGTTCGGCCAGTGTCAACGCGCCCGCCGCGTGCGACGAGCGAGCCGGCCAGCGTCGCATCACCGTCACGGTACTCACGAAAAAGTGCCGCAATCCGCTGTCATTGCCGCCCCGGTCGGAGCGGCGCCCCTTGCTTGGGCGGCGCGGCCCTGTGTAAACGAAACCAGTCGCGAAGCGCCCTCGCGAACGAGCTTCCGGAGTCCCTCATGCGCCTTTGCCTGCGTCCGCTGCGCCCGATCGTGCTGTTTTGCGCAGCCACCGCGATCGCCGGCTCGGCCGCCGCCCAGCAGCCCAGCCCCGCTACCCCGCCGCCGGCTGCCCAGCCCGCGGCGCCACAAGGCGGCCAGCCGAATGCCGCCCCACCGGCCCAGAAGCCACCCGCCAAGCCGCCGGCGCAGGCCGGCCAGGCGCTGAAGGACCCGGTCGTCGCCGTCGTCAACGGCCAGCCGGTCCGCCTCTCCGAGCTCGAGGTCGCCCAGCAGGCGCTGCCGCAGCAATATCGCAACATGCCGCTGCAGGCCGTGTTCCCGGCGCTGCTCGACCGCCTCATCGACAGCAAGCTGGTGGTCCAGGAGGGCCGCAAGAACAAGGTCACGGAGGATGCCGCCTTCAAGAAGCGGATGGCGTTCGTCGAGGACCAGGTGCTGCAGGATTTCTGGATCCAGCGCGAAATCGCCCGCAAGGTCACGCCGGAGAAGCTGCAGGAGCGTTACGAGGAGCGGTTGAAGTCCCTGCCGTCCGAGGAAGAGGTGCATGCCCGCCACATCCTGGTATCCACCGAGGACGAGGCCAAGGCGCTGATCGCCGAGCTCAAGAAAGGGGCGGCGTTCGAGAAGCTCGCCAAGGACAAGTCGACCGACAAGGCGTCGGGCGCCGAAGGTGGCGATCTCGGCTGGTTCAAGAAGTCCGACATGGTGAAGGAGTTCGCCGACGCGGCCTTCGCCCTCAACAAGGGCGGTCTCACGGAAACCCCGGTCAAGACCCAGTTCGGCTACCACGTCATCAAGGTCGAGGATCGCCGCAAGGCGCCGCCGCCGGCCTTCGAGGAGCTTTCCGAGCAGCTCCGCGAGGAAATGGTCCGCGAAGCCGTCACCGCGCATCTCGATCAGCTCCGTTCCGGCGCCAAGATCGAGAAGTTCAACATGGACGGCACCAAGGCCGAGGCGCCGCCAGCCAAGCCGGCGACCCCGGCGCCCGCCAAGCCGGCGGCAGCTCCGTCCGCGCCGCCCGCTGCACCGACAACCGGCACCAAGTAGAACTCACGTTTTTCGGTATTTCTGGTGTAGGCTCCCGACTTCGTACGGCCGGTAACTGCTCGGCCGTCCGTTGGGGGAGTTAAATGGCCGTCAAGCACGCCCAATCGCCGCTCGCGCCGAAAACGACGCCGACGCTGCCGCGTATCGCCGGCGTCAAGCTTGCCGCTGGGCAATCCGGCGTGCGCTACAAGGATCGCGACGACGTGATGCTCGCCGTGGTGCCGGCTGGCGCCACGGTCGCCGGCGTGCTGACGCGGTCGAAGACCAGTTCCGCACCGGTCGACTGGTGCCGCAAGAACTTGCCGCGCGGCAAGGTGCGGGCCATCGTGGTCAATGCGGGTAACGCCAACGCCTTCACCGGCAAGCTGGGCGACAAGGCGGTCGAGGAGAGCACGCGCGCCGTCGCCCAGGCCTTGGGCTGTCCGCGCAACGAGGTCTTCATGGCCTCGACGGGTGTGATCGGCCAGCCGCTCGATTGGGAGAAGATCGCCGCCATCGTGCCGGCGATGATCAAGTCGGCGCGCGAGGATGGCTGGTCGGCCGCCGCGGGCGCCATCATGACGACGGACACGTTTCCCAAGCTCGCCACGCGCCAATCGAAGATCGGCGAGCGCACCGTGACCATCAACGGCTTCCTCAAGGGCTCGGGCATGATCGCGCCCGACATGGCGACCATGCTGGCCTTCGTCTTCACCGATGCCAAGGTGCCGGCGCCGGTGCTGCAGAAGCTGGTGTCGGATGCGGCCGACAAGTCGCTGAACTGCGTCACCGTCGACGGCGACACCTCGACCAGCGACACACTGCTGATGGTGGCGACCGGTGCCGCCCGGCACGCCCCGATCGAGGAAGCGGACGATCCCGTCCTGGTCGATTTCAAGCGAGCGCTCGATGAGGTGCTGATCGAGCTGGCGCAGCTCCTGGCGCGCGACGGCGAGGGGGCGACCAAGTTCGTCACCATCAATGTCGGCGGCGCCTCGTCCAATGGTGCGGCACGCAAGATCGGCCTGGCGGTCGCCAACTCGCCGCTGGTCAAGACGGCGATCGCAGGCGAGGACGCCAACTGGGGCCGCATCGTCATGGCGGTCGGCAAGTCGGGCGAACGCGCCGATCGCGACAAGCTCAGGATCTCGATCGGCGGCGTACGCATCACCGATGGCGGCCAGGTCGTGCCCAACTACGACGAGGAGCCGGTCGCCCGCCACATCAAGGGCACCGACATCGTGATCGACATCGATCTCGGGATCGGCCGTGGCCGCGCCACCGTGTGGACCTGCGATCTGACGCACGGCTACATCGACATCAACGGCAGTTATCGTTCTTGAGCGCTTCCGGGCTGGATTGTCCGGGCGGCCCGCCGCCCCTGGGCGCGCGGCCGCTCGTCCTGGTTGCGGCCGTGGCGCTGGTCGATGTCGACGGCCGTGTGCTGATCGCGCAACGGCCGGAAGGCAAGTCGATGGCCGGGCTGTGGGAGTTTCCCGGCGGCAAGATCGATCCTGGCGAGACGCCCGAGCAGGCGCTGGTGCGCGAGCTTCAGGAAGAGCTCGGCATCGAGACGGCGGCGAGCTGCCTGGCGCCGATCGCCTTCGCCAGCCACGGCTACGAGAAGTTCCACCTGCTGATGCCGGTCTTCGTCTGCCGCAAATGGGTCGGCATGCCGCAATCGCGCGAGGGCCAGGCGCTGCGCTGGGTGATGGCGAACGAGTTGTCGCGCTATCCCATGCCGCCGGCCGATCTCCCGCTGGTCGGGCTGCTGCGCGATCTCCTATGACAGCGCCGGCAGTGGCTGGCCTTCGCGCCACGCCAGCAGGCGGCGGAAGATGACGGCCTGGACGGTCGCGGCGACTCCCGCGCCGGCGTAGGAGACCAGGATGGCGACCACCCAGGTGACCAGCACCGCGGCGCTGTCGGCGCCGAGCACGCCACGCACCAGGCCGAGCGCCACCAGGCTTGCCGCCGTGGTGGCGACGGCGCCCACGAAAAACGTGAGAAAGAGCAGGCCGATGATGGTCCAGGCGTTGCCGCGGCTGTAGGCCCAGGACAGCCGGGGAGAGAACGGCACGTCGACCGCCGTGGCCGCCAGGCCGAAGCTCACGCGCAGCGCCAGCAACAGGGAAATGGTGAACCCCGCGCCGAGCGGCGCCGCCATGGCCTGACGTTGGGCGGCCTCGGGATCGAGCGGAACGCCCATGCCGATCGTCTCGGGGTTGAGCGTGCCGATGGTGAAGATGAAGGCGGCGATCAGCAGGAAGGTGATGCCGGCGATCTTGACCAGATGGATCAGGTAGGCCGACTCGCGTTCGGACCAGCCGAGCCCGGGAAGCCGATCAATGCGATTTGGCCCCAGCAGCACCAGCCGCTGCCAGCCCACCATGAACATCACCGTGGGGATGGCATCGATCGCCTTCTCGACCAGCACGGCCGCCGGCGAATCCTGCGCGACAGCCGCGCCGATGACGCGGATCGCCACCGACGCGATCCACGGAAGCGTCACGAGATGGAAGAACAGGCGCAGATTGCCGAAAAAGAAGCCGAAGCTTTCCGACAGCACGTCGCCGAACGGCAGTTTGGTCACGGGCTCTCCCTCAGTTCCGTTCGACTTTTTCGCCGGCGCTCTGTTCGGCGGTGCCCAGGGCATCGGCCAGCCGTCGCGCGGCGCTGCCCGGAGCAAGCGGCCTGGGCTGCGAGGCATGGGGTGCCCAGCCGTGCAGGTACAGCACCTCGAAGCTCGCGACGACCCGCCCGGACGGCCGGGTGAATCGTTCAGCGTAGAGCTGTGCCGCGCGCAGCAGCGTCGTGCGGCGGCTGAACCCGCGGCGGCGCTCGACGACCAGGTTGCCTTCGCCCATGCCGGCGAGATCGCGCATCAGCGCCAACGCGTCGGAATATTCGACGTCGATCGTCTCGCTGTCTGTCACCGGCAAGGCGAAGCCCGCCCGTTGCAAGAGCCCCGCGGCGTCGCGCAGGTCGGCGAAGGGCGAGACGCGCGGGCTCAACCCACCTTCGATCTCGCTCTCGGCCGCCGCCAGGGCCTGGCGCAATTGCCAGAGGGTGGCGCCGCCCAGCATGGCGCCGAGGAACAGCCCATCCGGCTTCAGGATCCGGGCGATCTGGATCAGGCTGCCCGGCAAATCGTTGACCCAGTGCAGGACCATGGCGCTTACCACGAGGTCGAAGCTCTCGGCCGAGAAGGGCAGGAGCTCCTCGTCGGCGACCACGGCGGGGCCCCGTGCCCGTCGGGCGAAGGCAGGGCTCACGTCGCTGCGGATCAGCCGGTCGACGGTACGGCGTTGCCCGAGGGCCGCTGCGATCTCGTCGCCATGGCAACCGAGGTCGAGGGCGAGCGGAAAGACGCGGCGGACATCGTCGAGGCGCTCGACGAGGCGGCCGGCGATCTCGCGCTTGAGGAAGGCCCGTTGATCCCAGGCGCCGGCCGCGCGTTCGCGGCGCTGACGCAGGGTCGCACGATCGAAGACGAGCAGGGGATCGGGGGCGATCACAGGCCGTATGTAGGGCCAAAGCCCGCCCGCTGGTAGGGGCCGGTAGGGGACCGCCATCCTGTCGGCGCAATTGCCCAGTCTTGTCCCGCCATGCTGATCGCCAAAGCCGGCAGAACCCGTGTTGGCCGGATCTGCGCCGGGGCCGGCCGCGTGCTGCTGGACGCCGTGTTGCCGCCGCTCTGCCTGCGCTGCTCGGAGATCGTCGAGACGCCCGGCTCCCTCTGCGCCACCTGCTGGCAGGGCTTCTCCTTCATCGCGCCGCCGTTCTGCGCGCGCTGCGCCGATCCGTTCGCCGCCGATCCTGGCGCCGATGCGCTGTGCGCCCGTTGCCTGGCCCGGCCGCCGCGTTATCGCCGCGCCCGTTCCGCGCTTGTCTACGACCAGGAGAGCCGCCGGCTGGTGCTGCCGTTCAAGCATGGCGATCGCACGGACATGGCCCGCGCCTGCGCCGGGTGGATGGCGCGCGCCGGCGCCGAGCTGCTGGCCGAGGCCGACATCGTCGCCCCTGTGCCGTTGCACTGGCGGCGGCTGTTCCTGCGCCGCTACAACCAGGCCGAGCTTCTGGCGCGCGCCGTCGTGCGCCATTCGAAGGACCGCTCGCGCCTGCGCTTGGCTCCCGACCTGCTGCGTCGACGGCGATGGACCGGCTCGCAGTCCGGCCTGCGCGCGGAAGAGCGCCGCGGCAATGTGCGGGCCGCTTTCGACATCCATCCACGCTGGGCCGCCGAGGTGGCCGGCAAGGCCGTCGTGCTGGTCGACGACGTGCTGACCACGGGTGCGACCGTGGAGGCTTGCAGTCGCATTCTGCAACGCGGCGGGGCCCGGCATGTCGATGTGCTCACGCTGGCGCGTGTCGTCCGACCGGCGGTATAGTCGGCCAAAGAGGATCACCATGGCCAGGATCGAAATCTACACCACGCCATTTTGCGGCTACTGTGCGCGCGCCAAGGGCCTGCTCGACGCCAAGGGGGCGGCTTACGAGGAAATGGACGTCATGATGGACGACAAGAAGCGCACCGAGATGCGCGAGCGTGCCAAGCGCCATACCGTCCCGCAGATCTTCATCAACGGCGAGCATATCGGCGGCTCTGACGAGCTCGTGGCGCTCGAGAAGGCGGGCAAGCTCGACGCGCTGCTCGCGCAACCCGGTTAAGGGAGCCCGAGTGATGGCGAGCGCATTCAAGGCGGGTCTGATCCAGACCAACGTCAGTAACGAGATGGCCGAAAACGTGGCCTTCGTGCGTGAACAGGCGCGACTTGCGCGGGACGCCGGCGCCGACTTCATCATGACGCCGGAAAATACCGGCCTGATCGGCGCCAACCGGGCCGAGACGCTGCAGAAGGCGGAGACCGAGGAAGCCCACGGCATGCTGGCAGCCGCTCGGGCGAGCGCGCGTGAGACCGGCGCATGGTTCCTGCTGGGCTCCATCCATGTGCGGGTGCCTGGCGAGGAACAGATCCGCAACCGATCCTACCTGATCGACTCGTCGGGCGGCGTGGTGGCGAGCTACGACAAGATTCACATGTTCGACGTCCAGCTTGCCGGCGGCGAGAACTATCGCGAATCGTCGACTTTCAAGCCGGGCGAGCGGTCGGTGCTGGCCGAGACGCCGTGGGGCTTGCTCGGCATGACGATCTGCTATGACCTGCGCTTCCCCTATCTTTATCGTGACTTGGCCCATGCCGGCGCGACGATGCTGTCGATCCCGTCGTCCTTCACCGTTCCGACGGGACAGGCCCATTGGCATGCCCTGATGCGTGCCCGCGCCATCGAGACCGGCTGCTTCGTGTTCGCGCCGGCCCAGGTCGGCACCCACAAGGGATCGAACCGCAAGACCTACGGCCACTCCGTGGCTGTTGCTCCGTGGGGCGAGATCCTGGCCGACGCGGGGGCTGAGAAGGCGGGCTTCGTCCTGGCCGACATCGACCTCGCCAAGGTGGGCGACGCGCGCCGCATGGTGCCCTCGCTCACGCATGATCGGACGTATGCCGCGCCGGACCTTCACAGGGCGGCGCTGGCCAAGGCAGCTGAATAGGCTCAGCCCGGGCGGCGTGCGGCGATCCGCTGCACCATCGCCATCCTTGGATCGCTGATCAGTCGGGCTTCGTAGGCGGTCACCGACAGGGGACCGCGGGCGAGTTCGAGCAACTCGCCGTCCCTCAACAGGAAATCGGGATTGCTCGGGCGGCCGAAACGCTCGTTGCCGACCATGAAGGTCTCGTACAGGAGCACCCCGCCCGGGGCGACGGCGCCGAGCAGGTGAGGCATCAGGGGGCGGTGCAGGTAGTTGGTGACGACGACGGCCCCGAAAGTCCTGATGCCGAACGGCCAGGGGGATCCATCCTCGAGATCGGCCTGCACGGCGTCAATTCCGCGATGCTCGGTCAGGCCAGTGACGTCGCGGTCGACCGCTGTCACCGGATGGCCACGGTCGGCGAAGAATCGACTATGGCGGCCGCCGCCGGCAGCAACGTCGAGGACTGTCGCTCCGTTGGCGATCAATCCCGACCACTGCACGATCCACGACGACGGCGTGCCTCTTGCGTGGGCCACGATCACACCCCATCATCACTGGCACTCCCTTCCGGGGAGTGCCAACTGCAGGAATTTGTTGCTCGATTCATGATCCTATACCGACTGCGCTGCTCCAATGGCCACGAGTTCGATAGCTGGTTCAAGGACAGCAAGAGCTACGAGCGCCAGGAAAAGAAGTCCCTGATCGGCTGTGCCGTTTGCGGGGACGTCTCGGTCGAGCGCGCCTTGATGACGCCGCGCCTGGGCAAGAAGGGCAATCAGAAGTCCACCCCGGCGGAAGTGCCGGTCGAGGCTGTGCCGCCGCCGACAGCCGCGCCGAGCCCGGAGCAGCAGAAGATGGCGGCGCTGGCCAGGCACATGCCCAAGGAGCTGCGCGAGGCGCTGCTCAAGGTGCGCGAGCAAGTCGAGCAGAATTGCGAGCATGTCGGCGACAAGTTCGCCGAGGAAGCGCGCAAGATCCACTACGGCGAGAGCGACAAGCGCGGCATCTACGGCGAGACGACCGACGATGAAGCCGAGGCGCTGGCCGAAGAGGGCATCGAGTTCGGCCGCCTGCCCTGGATCCCGCGCGGGAACTAAGACGGCACCTCATGTTCCTCCCCCGTGATCGGGGGAGGGATTGAACATCAGTCTACGGCCGTGTCGTCGCGTAAAGCATGTAGTTTACGTCGAGGTCGGTGCCGTGCAACGACCAGGTCCGGCTGAGCGGGCTGTAGACCACGCCCACGACCTCGCGCATGTCGAGGCCGCTGGTGCGCAGGTTGCGCGCGACCTCCGAGGGCTTGAGAAATTTTCGCCAGTCATGGGTGCCGCGCGGCAGCCAGCCCAGCACGTATTCGGCGCCGGCGATCGCGAGCGCCCAGGCCTTGGCGGTCCGGTTGAGGGTCGAGAGGAACAGAAGCCCGCCCGGTTTCATCAGGCGGCAGCAGGAGCGCAGGAACAAAGCGGCGTCGGCCACGTGCTCGACGATCTCGAGCGCCAGCACGATGTCGAACTGGGCGCCCGAACCGGCCAGGCTCTCGGCCGTGGCTTGACGATAGTCGATCGCCAGTTCCTGCTTCTCGGCATGCAGGCTGGCGACGCGGATGTTGCTCGACCCGGCATCGATGCCCGTCACGTTGGCGCCCATTCGGCGCATCGGTTCGCTCAGCAAGCCGCCGCCGCAGCCGATATCGATCAACGACAGGCCGGCGAGCGGCGTGCCCGACAGCGGGTCGCGTTGCCAGTGTGCCGCGGCCCGGTCGCGGATGTAGCCGATGCGAACCGGGTTGAGCCGGTGCAGCGGCGCGAACTTGCCGACGGGGTCCCACCATTCTCCGGCGATGCGGGAGAAGCGTTCGACCTCGGCGGGATCGATGGTGGTCTCGGCCTGCTCGGCCATGGCTGCCCTTGACCTTTCCAGTCTTCACGGTGTCTATACCGCGCTTTCGAGCAGGTCCATGGCGCGCATCGTTCTCAAATTCGGCGGCACCTCGGTCGGCGATACCGATCGCATCAAGAATGTCGCGCGCAAGGCCAAGGCCGAGGTCGAGCGTGGCAACCAGGTCGCCGTCGTCGTCTCGGCGATGTCGGGCGCCACCAATCAGCTTGTCAAATGGGTCAACGAAATCGCGCCCCTGCACGATGCGCGCGAATACGACGTCGTGGTCGCGACGGGCGAGCAGGTGACGATCGGCCTCCTGGCGATGGCTCTGCAGCAGGAAGGCGTGAAGTCGCGGTCCTGGGTTTCCTGGCAAATCCCGATCCGCACCGATGCCGCGTATGGCAAGGCGCGCATCGCCGACATCGACACGGCCGCCATGTCGGCCGCCATGGCGGCCGGCGAAGTGCCGATTGTCCCGGGCTTCCAGGGCGTGTCGCCGGAAGGCCGGATCACGACGCTTGGTCGCGGCGGCTCCGATACGTCCGCAGTCGCCCTGGCGGCGGCGCTGCAGGCCGATCGTTGCGACATCTACACCGACGTCGACGGCGTCTATACGACCGATCCGCGGATCGTCGAGAAGGCGCGCAAGATCGACCAGGTGACCTATGAAGAGATGCTCGAGATGGCGTCGCAGGGCTCCAAGGTTCTGCAGACGCGCTCGGTCGAGCTGGCGATGAATCATCGCGTGCGTGTGCAGGTCCTGTCGTCATTCGATGCCGCGCTCGGCAGCGATCTGCCCGGTACGCTGGTTGTGGACGAGGAAGAGATCATGACGCAGGGGCTGGAAAAATCGGTGGTCAGCGGCATCGCCTTCTCCAAGGACGAAGCCAAGATCACGGTGACGCGGGTGGCCGACCGGCCGGGCGTGGCGGCGGCGATCTTCGGCCCGCTGGCCGAGGCCAACATCAACGTCGACATGATCGTGCAGAACGTGTCGCTCGACGGCAGCTCGACCGACATCACCTTCACCGTGCCGCGGGCCGATCTGGCGCGCGCCGTCGAGCGGCTGGACCGGGCCAAGAAGGATCTCAAGTTCACCGAGATCAAGTCCGACACCAATGTCTCCAAGGTGTCGGTGATCGGCGTCGGCATGCGCAGCCATGCCGGCGTGGCGCTCAAGATGTTCGAGACCCTGGCCGCCAAGGGCATCAATATCCAGGTAATCTCGACCTCAGAGATCAAGATCAGCGTGCTGATCGCCGCCGAGTACACCGAGCTTGCGATCCGCGCCCTGCACACCGCCTACGAGCTCGACGCCTCCTGAAGGCGGCCGTCTTCGCTTGTGCGAACAAGCGATTAGGAAGTTCGGCGCGGGTCTTGCTATAAGCGGGGCATGTGCGCCGCCGCCATCCTCATGGCTAACCGGGCCGCCCAAGGGACGCATCGGTCCATGGCGGCATGGCGACGCTGCGCCTGTGTCATCGACCGTAGCTTCGTCGTCATCCGACTCAAGCATCTAGCGGTCTGACCATGGAGAGGACGACTCCCCTGGCCGGACCGCGAATGCTCCTCAAGCGGCTCCGGGACACGATGGCGCGTGCCGACTCCGTCGAGAACATGCTGGGGGAGGTCGTGCGCCTGGTCGCCAACGAGATGGTGGCCGAGGTGTGCTCGATCTACCTCTTGCGGGCGGGCGAGGTTCTCGAGCTGTTCGCGACCCAGGGCCTCAATCCGTCGGCCGTTCACCGCACGCGACTGCGGGTCGGCGAGGGCCTGGTCGGAGACATCGCGGCCCACCTGCGTCCGCTGGCGCTGGACGACGCCCAGAGCCATCCGCAATTCGCCTATCGCCCCGAGACCGGCGAGGAGATCTACCATTCCCTCGCCGGCGTGCCGATCGTCCGTGCGGGCCGGGCGCTCGGCGTCCTGGTCGTGCAGAACCGGACCCGCCGCCAATACGACGAAGAAGAGATCGAGACGCTGCAGACCATCGCCATGGTGCTGGCCGAGCTGATCGCGGCGGGCCACTTCGTCAGCCCCAACGAGGTCCAGCAGGTCGATGGGCTGGGGCTGCTGCCGCTGCGCGTCGACGGCGTCCAGCTGACACCGGGCGTCGCCATCGGTCATGCCGTCCTGCACGAGCCCCGGATCGCCATCCAGAGGGTGGTCGCCGAGGATATCGGCCAGGAACAGGAGCGTTTCGAGAACGCCGCGCACGGCGTCCGCGAGGACATCGACCGTATGCTGGAGGCGCACGACATGCAGTCGGGCGAGCAACGCGAGATTCTCGAGACGTTCCGGATGTTCATCGACGATCGCGGCTGGCTCGAGCGCGTTCGCGAAGCGGTATCATCTGGTCTGACCGCGGAAGCGGGCGTGCAGCGGGCCTTCGACGACGTGCGCGCCCGGCTCGGCCAATCGACCGATCCATACATCCGCGAGCGGCTCAGCGACCTGCAGGATCTCACCAACCGGGTGCTGCTGCGCCTTGCCGGCCGCGCTGTCGTCGATCCCGACTCCCTGCCCGAGGACATGATCGTCATTGCCCGCGACATGGGGCCGGCCGAACTGCTCGACTACGACCGCGCCCGCCTGCGCGGCCTGGTGCTCGAGGAGGGCTCGGCGCAAAGCCACGTCGCCATCGTGGCGCGCGCCCTCGATATCCCGGTTGTCGGCCGCGCGTCGGATGTGCTGGCACGCATCGAGCCGGGTGATCCGATCGTGGTCGACGGTGACAGCGCCCAGGTGCTGGTGCGCCCGGCGGAAGATGTCCTGCAATCGGTCTTCGCCGCGATCGATGCCCGTGCCCAGCGGCGGCGCAAGTACGTGGCCCTGCGCGACCTGCCGTCGACGACACGCGACCAGGTCAGGATCTCGCTCAACATGAATGCGGGTCTGCTGATCGACATGCAGCATCTCGCCGAGGTCGGTGCCGACGGCGTGGGTCTCTATCGCACGGAAATCCCGTTCATGGTGCGTTCGGAATTTCCCGACGTTGATGCACAGGCCTGGCTGTATGGGCGCGTGCTCGATCTGGCCGACGGCCGGCCGGTCGTCTTCCGCACGCTCGATGTCGGCGGCGACAAGGTGCTGCCCTATGTCGGTGCGTTCGGCGACGACAATCCGGCGATGGGCTGGCGCGCCATTCGTATCGGACTCGATCGTCCAGCCATGCTGCGCCGACAGCTTCGCGCCTTGATCCAGGCGGCCAATGGGCGGCCGCTGTCGGTGATGTTTCCGATGATCGCCGATGTCGGCGAGCTGCAGAGCGCGCGGCGCTTGCTCGATCTCGAGCTTGAGCGCGCGACGCGTCGCGGTCAGCTCGTGCCCGAGCGGTTGCGGGTCGGCGTGATGTTCGAAGTGCCGGCGTTGGCGTGGCAGCTCGACAGCCTCTTGCGACAGGTCGATTTCGTTTCGGTCGGGACGAACGACCTGCTGCAGTTTCTGTATGCGGCGGACCGCGGCAACAGCAGAGTCGCCGCGCGCTACGACAGCTTGTCGCCAGCCTTGCTTCGGCTGCTACATTTTGTAGTCGAGAAGGCGCGACCTGCTGGCGTCGACCTCGCGGTGTGCGGTGAGATGGCGGGACGTCCGGTCGAAGCGCTTGCGCTTCTCGCAATCGGCGTGCGTGCTCTTTCGATGTCGCCCGGCGCGATCGGACCTGTGAAGGCGATGATCCGTTCGCTCGATCTCGGTGAAGCAACAAGCTTCATGCGCGCTGCGTTATCACAACCGGATCGACCGATGCGCGAGACGCTGCGACTGTTCGCAGCGGATCACGCAATCGAAATTTAACGCGATGAGTCGAATCGCTTTTGCCCTGTCAGAATCCCTCTGCTAAAACCCGCGACAGAGGGGACAAGCAGGGTTCATCATGCCGGATCAGGTTGATTGGCGTGCGATTGAACGCGAAGCATCATCGGGGCGCGCGGTCGGTCGTTTGCTACGCGACCAGCGCGAGGCACGCGGCCTTGCACTGACAGATATCGAGAAAGCCCTGCGCATTCGTCGCGCGAATCTCGAAGCCATCGAGGAAGGCAGCTTCGACAAGTTGCCGGGCGCTGCGTATGTGCCGGCATTCCTGCGCGCCTACGCGAGTCACGTGGGGCTCGATCCCGACAAGGTGCTGAGCGCTTACCATCATTCCGGCGCGGTTCCGATCAAGCGTCCGGTGGCTCTGCCAGCCGACTTCCCGATCGCCGAGCGGCGCGCGCCGATTGGTCTCGCCGTCTTGACGGTGCTGCTGTTCGTCGCTGCGGGTTACGCCGCCTGGCATTACCTTCCGCGCGAGCAGGTCGTCGTGGCGGAGAAGGTGCCGCCAGTGCCGGACCGCCTTCTCGCCTCGCGGCCCGACGCCGTACCGGCCGGCAATGTGCCGCCGTCGACACCAAGTGCGCCTGCTCCGGCGGCGAACAATGTGACGTCGTCACAACCTTCTCGCGAAGCGCGCAATGCACCGCCGGCACAACCGGCTGAGCTGTGGCCCGCCATGCGTCGCGACAGCGTCGCTCCGCCCACTCAGCCCGAGAGTCAGCCGGCGCCTCTCGCGCCACCGGTTGTCATCGCCGTGCCGGCGCCGCCCGCGGTCATGACGGTTCCGGCGATCGGCCAGGCTCAGGCGGCACAGCCGCCCATTCAGGTCGAGACGCCGAAGCCCGCGACGTCGCCGCCGGCAGTCGAGGAAGCGACGGCCAAGCCGACGCCTCCCGATCCGGCGACCACCAACATTCCGGTGAAGGTCGATACGCCGGTCCGGGTGCGCGCGAACAGCTGGGTCGAGCTGCGCTCGCCGACCGGCGACGTTCTGGCGCAGACCTATGTCAGGGCCGGCGAAAGTTACACCGTGCCGGCAGGAATCGCCTATCGCGTCATCGACGCGCGCTGACCACGAGCTCCCGCCGGCTGGATATGCCGGCATCGCGACGCTAGATTGGCAGCATGAGCATCAGGCCTTATCGCGACATCGTGCGGCGTAAATCGCGTCGCGTCATGGTTGGTGGTGTGCCGGTCGGTGGTGATTCGCCGATCACGGTCCAGACGATGACCAACACCCTGACGGCGGACGCGGCGGCGACCATCGACCAGATCAGGCGGTGCGAGGAAGCCGGCGTGGACATAATCCGCGTGTCCTGCCCGGACGAGGACTCGACCAAGGCGCTGCCGGCGATCGTCAAGGCATCGCGCGTGCCGATCGTGGCCGACATCCATTTCCACTACAAGCGCGCCATCGAGGCGGCTGATGCGGGCGCGGCCTGCCTGCGCATCAATCCGGGCAATATCGGCAGCGCCGATCGGGTCCGCGAGGTGGTGAAGGCGGCGCGCGACCACGGTTGCTCGATGCGCATCGGCGTCAATGCCGGTTCGCTGGAGAAGGATCTGCTGGAGAAGTATGGCGAGCCCTGCCCGGAGGCGATGGTCGAAAGCGCGCTCGATCACGCGCGCATCCTGCAGGATCACGACTTCCACGAGTTCAAGATCAGCGTGAAGGCGTCCGATGTCTTTCTCGCGGTGGCGGCTTACCAGCAGCTCGCCGACGCCTGCGACTATCCCCTGCATATCGGCATCACCGAAGCGGGTGGCCTGCGCACCGGCACGGTGAAATCCTCGATCGGTCTCGGCGCACTCCTGTGGGCGGGCATCGGCGACACGATCCGGGTCTCGCTGTCGGCGGAGCCCGAGGAAGAGGTCCGGGTCGGCTTCGAGCTGCTGAAGGCGCTCAACCTGCGTCACCGCGGCGTCAACATCATCTCCTGCCCGTCCTGCGCGCGGCAGCAATATGACGTGATCCGCACCGTCGAAGCGCTGGAGAAGCGGGTGGCCCATATCACGACGCCGATGACCGTGTCGGTGATCGGATGCGTGGTGAACGGCCCGGGCGAGGCGCGCGAGACCGACATAGGCTTCACCGGCGGCGGCAACGGCACCCATCAGGTCTACGTTGCCGGCGTGCCGCATCATCGGCTGAAGGATGCCGACATCGTCGAGCATCTGGCCACGATGATCGAGAAGAAGGCGGCCGAGCTCGAGGCGGCGAAGGCAGCGGCCAAGGTCGCCGCCGAGTAGGATTGCGCGGCGCGCTGCCGGGCCACCTCTCCCGATGACGGGGCGGGGTTGGAGGGGGGGAGAGCGCCGATCCTCCGCGGTGATGGCGCGATTTGCGCTGTTCAGGGCAGTTTGCGGCGGCTAAGAACGCCGACCCCCAGCGAGTGAGACCGGTGTCGAAACTTCAGCCCGTGCGCGGTACGTACGACCTTCTCCCCGACGAATATCGGCGGTTCGCCCATGTGGTCGATGCCGCGCGTCATGTGGCGGGGCTGTACGGCTATCGCGAGATGGCCACGCCGATCTTCGAGTTCACCGAGCTGTTCGCCCGCGGCATCGGCGAGACGACCGACGTGGTGTCGAAGGAGATGTACACGTTCTCCGATCGCGGCGGCGAATCGCTGACCCTGCGGCCGGAGTACACCGCCGGCATCTGCCGCGCCTTCGTCTCCAACGGCGAGCTCTCCCAGCAGCTGCCGCTGAAGCTGTTCGCCGCCGGTCCGATGTTCCGCTACGAGCGTCCGCAGAAAGGCCGCCAGCGCCAGTTCCACCAGATCGACCTCGAGGTGCTGGGCGCGCCCGAGCCGGGCGCCGACATCGAGGTGATCAGCGTCGCCGCCGACATCCTCGATCGCCTGGGGATCCTCGATCGCTGCGTGCTCAAGATCAATTCATTGGGCGATCCGGAGAGCCGGACGGCCTATCGCAAGGTGCTGGTGGACTACTATTCGAGCCACGAGGCGCGCCTGTCCGCGGACTCGCGGGATCGCCTGCGGCGCAATCCCCTGCGCATACTCGACAGCAAGGACGAGGGCGACAAGGCCGTGAATGCCGACGCGCCGAGCTTTGCCGACCATCTCAACCAGGCCAGCAAGGACTTCTTCGCGGCGGTGCAGGACGGCCTCGCGGCCGCCGGCGTCCCTTTCGAGCTCGATGTCGGGCTGGTGCGCGGCCTCGACTACTACACCCACACCGCCTTCGAGTTCGTGACCACACACATCGGCGCCCAGGGCACCGTGCTGGGCGGCGGCCGCTACGACGGCCTGATCGCCGAGCTGGGCGGGCCGCCGACGGCCGGTATCGGCTGGGCCGGCGGCATCGAGCGCCTGATGATGCTGTGCAACGAGCCGGCCGCCCTGCCGCGCCCGGTGGTGATCGCGCCGCTGGGACCGGCCGCCGAGGCCAAGGCGCTCGGCATCGCACGCGGCCTGCGCCGGCACGGCATCACGGTCGAGCAGGATTATCGCGGCAACATGAAGCGGCGCATGCAGCGGGCCAACAAGGCCAATGCGCGCGCCGTGCTGATCATCGGTGACGACGAGCTCGCCAAGGGGATCGCTCAGGTCAAGGACCTCGACAGCGGCCAGCAGCGCGAAATAGCGCTGGACGCCCTGGCGAGTGCCTTGGCGGAGTAAGGAGCAGGCGTGTCGTTGCAGCAGAAACTCGACCAGATCTCGGCGCGTTACGCCGAGCTGCAGGCGGCGCTGTCGGGCGGTTCTCTCGATTCGCAGAAGTTCGTCGCCGCGTCCAAGGAGTACGCCGACCTGGGGCCCCTGGTCGAAGCGATCGGTGCCTGGCGCAAGGCTGAGCACGAGCTCGGGGAAGTCGAGGCGATGGCCGCCGATCCCGACATGAAGGCGATGGCGGAAGAGGAGGCGATGGCGCTCAAGAAGCGGCTGCCCGAGCTCGAGCGCGACGTCAAACGCATGCTGCTGCCCAAGGATGCCGCCGACGAAAAGAATGCCATCCTCGAGATCCGGGCTGGGACCGGCGGCGAGGAGGCCGCCCTGTTCGCCGCCGACCTGTTCCGCATGTACCAGCGCTACGCCGCCGAGCGCGGCTGGCGCTTCGAGGTCATGGAGCTCTCGGACACCGGCATTGGAGGCTACAAGGAGGCGATCGCCACAGTCTCCGGGCGTGGCGTGTTCGCCCGGCTGAAGTTCGAATCGGGCGTCCATCGCGTACAGCGCGTGCCGGCGACCGAGGCGTCCGGCCGCATCCATACCTCTGCCGCCACCGTGGCCGTGCTGCCCGAAGCCGAGGATTTCGACGTCAAGATCGACGAGAAGGACCTGCGCATCGACGTGTTCCGCGCCTCCGGTCCAGGCGGGCAGTCGGTCAACACCACCGATTCGGCAGTGCGCATCACCCACATCCCGACCGGCGTCGTGGTGAGCCAGCAGGACGAGAAGAGCCAGCACAAGAACAAGGCCAAGGCGATGAAGATCCTGCGCGCCCGCCTCTACGACGCCGAGCGCCAGCGCCGCGATTCGGCCCGTGCCGCCGACCGCAAGGGCCAGGTCGGCAGCGGCGATCGCAGCGAACGCATCCGCACTTACAATTTTCCGCAGAGCCGGGTGACCGACCATCGCATCAACCTCACGCTCTACAATCTCGCCGAGGTGATGGAAGGCAGGGGGCTCGACGGGATCATCGATGCTTTGATCGCGGACGACGAAGCGGGACGCCTGGCGGAGCTGGCTGCCTGACGGCGACCTACGACACGCTGCTGCGCGACGCGGCGACGGCGCTGAGCGCCGCCGGCATCGACAATGTGCGCTTCGAGGCCCGCCTGCTGCTCGCCCGGGCGTCGGGCCTGTCGGTGGAGCAACTCGTGGCGCGGGGCGGCGAGCCGGCCACGGCGGCGGCCGTCGCCGGCTTGCGCGAGCTGACCGCCCGGCGGGTCCGCCGCGAGCCGATGGCCTACATCCTGGGCGAGCGCGAGTTCTGGGGCCTCGCCTTCGCGGTGTCGCCGGCCGTGCTGGTGCCACGACCCGACAGTGAGACGGTGATCGAGGCCGCCTTGGCCCTGCTGGCCGATCGCACCCGGCCGTGGCGCTTCCTCGACCTCGGCGTCGGGTCGGGCTGCCTGCTGCTGACCCTGCTGCGCGAATACCCGATGGCCACCGGGGTCGGCATGGATCTATCGGAAGCCGCCCTTGCGGTAAGTCGCACCAACGCCACGGCTTTGGGCGTGGCCAACCGAGCCACACTGGTCGCGGGGGACTGGCGGCAGTCGGATTGGCAGGGGTCTCTGGGCGGGCCGTTCGACCTGATCGTGTCCAATCCACCCTACATCGAGACCGCGGCGATCGATCGCCTGATGCCGGAAGTCGGCAGGTTCGAGCCGCGGGAGGCGCTCGATGGCGGGCCGGATGGCCTCGCCCCCTATCACAGGATTGCCGCAGCGGCGCCGGGGCTGCTGGTCCCGGGCGGTCGTATTCTCGTCGAGGCCGGCGAAGGGCAAGCGGTTGAAATATCGAGGATTTTCGAACGAGCAGGCCTCGTTGTCGAAGCGCCCTGGAAAGACTTGGCCGGGATCGACCGGGTCGTGCCGGCTCATCAATAAAAGGTTGGCAAGTGAGACGAATGATACTACCTTGTCAGTCGCCCCTTGGGGGGGCCTGACCCGGGCTGAGTGGTGGCTTCGGGCGATTGATCCCTCTGAATGTCAGCCGTGACGGCGCCCGGGAAGGGCAGAGGGTCGCGAACAACAACAACCGTCCGGCAAGCAGATTGGCCTTAGGTTAATGAGACCAAACAATCGTCAGCGGTCGCGCGGCGGTCGCAGTGGTGGCGGCGGCGGTGGCGGCGGCCATCATCACAAGCAGCAGCATCACAATCCCAACCGTCCGCCTAATCGCAACCAGATCTTCGACAGCAGCGGTCCCGACGTCAGGGTCCGCGGCAATGCCCATCAAGTGTTCGACAAGTACCAGGCGCTGGCCCGCGAGGCGGCGGCGTCGGGCGATCGGATCATGGCGGAAGCGTACTGGCAGTATGCCGATCACTACTTCCGCCTGATCCAGTCGATGGGTGGCTTCGGCCAGCGCAACAACCAGGGTTGGGGCGATGGCAGTGGCGAGGACGGCCAGGCGGCGCCCCAGCAGCAGGGCCAGCAGGGTGGCCCGCCCCAGCAGCAACAGGCCAATGGAAATGGGCATGCCCAGGCCGATCGCCTCGGTGATCGCGAGGAGCATGGCGATTCCGAGCCTGGTCTTGGCGGCGTAGCCTTCCTGCAAAACGGCCGCAACGCCCCGGGGAACGGCGATCCGGCGTCGGAGGATCAGCCCGACGTGCCGGAATTCACGCCGGCGACGGGTCGCCGCGGCGGCTGAGCGTCCGCCGACCCTATGAGCCGCCGACCCTACAAGTGAATCAGGGTCGGCGCGACGAAGCCCAGCAGGGTGAAAGCGGCGCCGATCAGGCCGAGGCCACCCGATATCACGGCGAGCCACATGACGGTGGTCAGCGCAGCGGCGCCGGCCAGCACGATGGCGAGCTGGAAGGCTGCCGACGCGTACTCGAACATGTGGTAGGCCCCGCGAGCATGCTCGCGCTTGGCCTCGTGCATCTTGGCCCTCGCCGCGAGCTCCTTGCGGCCCTCGTTGGTTTCCGGCTCGGTGTCGTAGCGCTGGGCCGTCTTCCGCCACTGCTCGATCTGCGCCCTGACCGCCGGCGGCACGGTGCTGGCATCCTTGAATTGCGCCTCGAGCTCCTCGGCCGCCGTCCGGACCACGGTCTGCCGGACCGTCTTGGCCTGGAAGAAGGTCCACATGTTGGTGGCTTCGACGTGCTGGGTCAGCACCTCGGTCTGGGAGCTCTTGCCGCCCATCTCCGAGATCGCCAGAAAGGCAGCCAGCACGGCCACCAGCAGGGCAACCGTCTTGTTTGAATTGTCGACGTGGCCGTGTCCGCCGGACATGGATCGCGCTCCTTTTCCTGGCCGGCGTTCATAGCTGATGAGCGTGACATCTGAAAGGCGCAGGCTTTTTGGGGTCTTGAGCTAGCGCAAGTCTCTCCCCATATCGCCGCGTAGGATGCCTCGTAGAGGGTCCGCTCTTTCGCCTGCCGCACGACGGGGGCGTGACAGAAAGGGTAGAGAGATGAAGCAAGAGAAGTACACCGAGCGCATGCAGGGCTTCCTGCAGAGCGCCCAGATGCTGGCGTTGCGCGAAGGCCACCAGCGACTTGTTCCCGACCATATTCTGAAAGTCCTGCTCGACGATCCCGAAGGCTTGGCGGCCAACCTGATCGGCTCGGCCGGAGGCGATTCGCGAGCCGTCCACCGGGCCGTGGAAGCGAGCCTCGCCAAGCAACCCAAGGTCGAGGGTGGCGGCGCCGGTCAGGTCTACATGGCGCCGGAGACGGCGCGGATCTTCGACCAGGCGGAAGCCATCGCCGAGAAGGCGGGCGATTCGTTCGTCACCGTCGAGCGCATGCTGATGGCCCTGGCGCTGGCCAAGGGCACCGACGCCGCCGACGCTCTGGCCAAGGGCAACGTCAAGCCGCAGGCGCTCGAGAAGGCGATCCAGGAGCTGCGCAAGGGCCGTACCGCCGACACGGCGTCGGCCGAGGGTGGCTACGATGCGCTGAAGAAGTATGCCCGCGACCTCACGCAGGTGGCGCGCGACGGCAAGCTCGATCCGGTGATCGGCCGCGACGAGGAGATCCGCCGCACGATCCAGGTGCTGAGCCGGCGTACCAAGAACAACCCGGTGCTGATCGGCGAGCCCGGCGTCGGCAAGACCGCCATCGCCGAGGGCTTGGCGCTGCGCATCGTCAACGACGACGTTCCGGAGTCGCTCAAGAACAAGAAGCTGATGGCGCTCGATCTCGGCGCCATGGTGGCCGGCGCGAAATATCGCGGTGAGTTCGAGGAGCGGTTGAAGGCCGTGCTGTCGGAAATCGCCGCGGCCGAAGGCGACGTCATCGTCTTCATCGACGAGCTGCACACGCTGATCGGCGCCGGCAAGGCCGACGGCGCGATGGACGCCTCCAACATGCTGAAGCCCGCGCTGGCGCGCGGCGAGTTGCATTGCGTGGGCGCCACGACGCTCGACGAGTATCGCAAGCACATCGAGAAGGACGCGGCCCTTGCCCGTCGCTTCCAGCCGGTGTTCGTCGCCGAGCCGACGGTCGAGGATACGATCTCGATCCTGCGCGGCCTGAAGGAGAAGTACGAGCTGCATCACGGCGTGCGCATTGCCGACGCGGCCATCGTCGCGTCTGCGACCTTGTCAAATCGTTACATCACCGATCGGTTCCTGCCCGACAAGGCGATCGACCTGATGGACGAGGCGGCGAGCCGCATTCGCATGCAGGTCGACAGCAAGCCGGAGGCCCTCGACGAGCTCGACCGGCGCATCATCCAGCTCAAGATCGAGCGTGAAGCGCTCAAGAAGGAGAGCGACCAGGCTTCCCGTGACCGCCTGGAGCGGTTGGAGAAGGAGCTCTCGGGCCTCGAGGAGAAGTCGGCCGAGCTGACGGCGCAGTGGAAGTCCGCCAAGGACAAGCTCGCCGATTCGCAGAAGATCAAGGAGCAGCTCGACAAGGCGCGCTCGGAGCTCGAGATCGCCCAGCGGCGCGGCGAGCTCGCGCGCGCGGGCGAGCTGGCCTACGGCGTGATCCCCGACCTCGAGAAGAAGCTCAAGGAAGCCGAGGGCCACGCGGTGCAGGGCGGCAAGGGCGTGAAGGAAGAGGTCACGCCCGAGGACATCGCCGCCGTGGTGTCGCGTTGGACCGGCGTGCCGGTCGACAAGATGCTCGAGGGCGAGCGCGCCAAGCTCCTGCGCATGGAAGAGCAGGTCCACAAGCGCGTGGTCGGCCAGGACGAGGCCGTACGCGCCGTGGCTGACGCGGTGCGGCGCGCGCGGGCCGGCCTGCAGGATCCCAATCGGCCGATCGGCTCGTTCCTGTTCCTGGGTCCGACCGGCGTGGGCAAGACCGAGCTCACCAAGGCGATCGCCGAATTCCTGTTCGACGACGACCAGGCGATGGTGCGCATCGACATGAGCGAGTTCATGGAGAAGCACGCCGTGAGCCGTCTGATCGGCGCCCCGCCGGGCTATGTCGGCTACGACGAAGGTGGTGTGCTCACCGAAGCGGTGCGTCGCCGGCCCTATCAGGTGATCCTGTTCGACGAGGTCGAGAAGGCGCATCCGGACGTTTTCAACGTCCTGTTGCAGGTGCTCGACGACGGCCGATTGACCGACGGTCAGGGCCGCACGGTCGACTTCAAGAACACGTTGATCGTGCTGACCTCCAACCTCGGCAGCTCCCACCTGGCGGCGTTGCGCGATGGCGAGTCGGCTGAATCGGTGCGCGAGCAAGTGATGGAAGAGGTGCGCCATGCCTTCCGGCCGGAGTTCCTCAACCGGCTTGACGAGATCCTGTTGTTCAACCGGCTGAGCCGGGCGCACATGACCGACATCGTCGAGATCCAGCTCGGCCGCCTGCGCAAGCTCCTGGCCGATCGCAAGATCGAGCTGTCGTTCGACAGCAAGGCGCTGCAGTGGCTGGCCAATCGCGGCTACGACCCGGTCTACGGCGCACGGCCGCTCAAGCGCGTGATTCAGCGCAGCCTGCAGAACCCGCTGGCGACGCTGATCCTCGAAGGCCGCGTCAAGGACGGCGAGACCGTCAAGGTCACGGTCGAGAATGGCGAGCTGGTCATCGGCGGCCAGCGCGTCTTGAGCGAGGCGGCGGACTAGCCGATAAATGTCATCCAGCACTGCAGCCTTGCCTGAGGCCGCAGTGCTGGATCACTTTGGAGCCGCTGAGCCCGGATATCGACGATCCCGTGATGGCGGCATATTTCCATGGGACGGTGCGCTCGTCCAAGCATACCGCAAAGGTTGTGCACGGCTGCTCGATGTACCGGGTGTCTCGGCTGCCAACCTGAGGCCGGCCCTAGCCTTGTCATGACGATGATCGCGCGGCAAGCCGGTTGTGTTTCCGCAACGGAGCACTACCACGGCGACATGGCGCCATGATCGGCCGGAGCCGTTAGCCGCCCTTGGCGACCTCGGCGCCCGCAGGCTGCCTGGGCTTCGGCTTGAGGTCGGCGGCGATCGGTGCGTTCTTCATCTGGTTGAGGTACTGGCGCGCCAGCGCCTGGAATTTGCCTGCGTCCTTACCTGCAACCATCGCGCGCATGGCGAATTTCTGCGCGAGTGGATTGACGTGCTTGCCGCCACGCAGGAACTCATAGTGCAGGTGCGGACCGGTCGACAGGCCGGTCGAGCCGACGAAGCCGATGACCTGGCCCTGACGCACGACCGCACCGGGCTTGATGCCGGGCCCGATCCTCGACATGTGGGCATAGGCCGTCGCGACGTCCTGCGTGTGCTGCAACTTGACGTAGTTGCCGTAGCCGCCGTTGGGGCCGGCCATCACAACCTTGCCGTTGCCCGCGGCCAGGATCGGCGTGCCGCTCGAAGCGGCGAAATCAACGCCGGCGTGCAGCGCGCTGAAGCCCAGGATCGGGTGCTCGCGCATGCCGAAGCCCGATGTCACGCGCGACGTATCCATCGGCGTGCGCAGGAAGGAACGCACGACGCTCTCGCCTTGCGGGTTGAAGAACCCCTCGGCACCTCCCTGCGGTCGAAAACGGATCACCGTCACGGTTCGCTTCAGCAGGCGCCATTCGCCGGCCAGCAGGCGGCCCGGATGAGTGACGCGACCATCGGAGGTGACGAGCTGCTCGAGCAGCACGGTGAATCTCTGGCCCTCCTTGATGTCGCGCTGGAAGTCGATGTCGTAAGCCAGCGCGCGCACGAACTCGTTCATCGCCGCCGCCGGCACCCCTGCTTTGGCGCCGCTCTGCATCACCGGGCCGCCGCGCTGGCCTTCGATGCGCACGATGCGGGGAGTGACCTGGTAGATTTTCTCCTCGGCGTCGTACGTGCCGTCGTCGCGGCGCGTGATGATGTACTCGCGCTCAGGCAGCGGCCGGACCGACAGCGACAGCACCCGAGACTCATCGGGCCGCTCGGGAACGGTCTGCATCAGCAACTCGACCATCTCGCCGACCGCGAGCCGCTGCTTCTTGAGCAGGCCCTGGAGCCTCTGGGCGATCTGCTTGCGCTCGGCTACCGGCACGTCGATGTCGGCCAGGATCTTCTCGACCGTGTCGCCCCGTTCGAGGCGCAGCGTGAGCTCGTAGCGATCGCCCGCCGGCGGCTCCGGATCCGGCTGGGGCTCCGGCGGCTTCATGCGGAACCCCTTGAGCTCGTCCGCCTTGAGCGGGGGTGCGGGTTCCGAATTCGGCAGCACGACGCGGGACGGCGCGGGGGCGGGCGGTACGGGGGCGACCGCCGGCGGGCCAGATGGGTTGGCGACGGGACCCATGGTGGGCGACAATTCCGGCGGGCCCTTGTGGATAAACGCGTATCCGCCGCCGCCGAGCGCGACCGCTCCCAGGGCGAACAGAACCATCCGA
>JAXMCP010000026.1:0-129906 GCA_046349295.1 Reyranellaceae bacterium | reverse complement strand
CGTATGGCAAATAAGATTGTATCGCTCAAACGAATTGATACAATAAGCGGCAAGATCCCTACCGTTGCCGAAAATTCGGGCTGCCATGAAGGACCATCGCCCGTTAGTCGAAAGGGCTGCCTCCGCGACGAGACCCGGATGGGACGGCCGGCCACTGGAAGCCGACCGGGGTCCGCTTATCCGGCGCCTCCTTAACTTCATCGTGACCGAGGATCTTCCGGAAGGCGCTCATCTCACCGAGCAGCATCTCGCTGACGCACTCGAGGTCTCCCGGACTCCCGTGCGCAAGGCGCTTGTCGACCTGCACGCCGAGGGGCTCGTCGAGAAGATTGCTCATCGCGGCTATTTCCTCGCCCGGCCGGCCCATGCCCTGTTCGCGGCGAGCTTGGAATTCCCGGCGTTCGACGAGAATGCACTGTTCGAGCGCGTGGCAACCGACCATCTCAACGGGGTGCTTCCGGCGCTGTTTTCGGAGCGCGATCTCATGGCCCACTATCGCGTGAGCGGGCGCTTGGCGCGCAACGTCATCGCTTCACTCAGCGAAGAGAAAGTAATTGTCGCGGAAAAGCCCGGCGCATGGCGCTTCAACCCGTTTCTGCTCAGCAACGAGGCCAGCCTCGCCAGCTACGACTATCGCTTGGCGACAGAGCCTCAGCTGTTCCTGCTTCCCACCTTTGCCGTCCGCCGCGACCTAATCCGCAGCTGCCGCGACGAACATCTTCGTCTCCTCGGCCTGCCGCCAGTAGAGCGCACCGGGCGCCTCGCCTTCAAGGTCGATGCCGCCTTCCATGAGGTCATTGCGACGTGCGCCGGCAACCCCTTCTTTCACTCCGGCGTGACCCAGCACAACCGCCTGCGCCAGCTACTCGAATATCGAGATGCGCCCGACGAAAGCCGCATGGTGATCTGGCTGAAAGAGCATCTCGACATCATGGAAGCCATGATCGCCGGCGCGCTTCCCGAAGCGTCCGACTTGATGCGGACCCATCTCACCAATGCGATGCGCCACCGGAGTGCTTCTGGTGCGAGGACGACGGCTTGACGCATCCGCCGGCTGACCTCGACGCTCAATTCTGGCCCGGCGCTTGCTCGATCTCAAATTGTATCGTTCCGTTTACTTGGTACAATATCGACATCCGTCGGCATACAGCCGCTGCCGCGCCGCAACCAGTCACGGGGAGAACACCTTGAAGAATCTCGGTCACCGCCTTGCATCTTTCATCGGCCTTCTTGCCGCCGGCGCTGCGCTCGCGACGCCAGCGGTGGCTGACGACGACCTCATGGCCAAAATCAAGTCCACCAAGCGACTGGAAGCAATCGTCGGCCAGTCACCGGCGTGGTCGACAGTGGACGCGAGCGGCCAGGCGGATGGCATCATGCCTGATATCGTACGGGCTTTCTTGAAGAGGGCGGGCGTCGAAGCGACGGTCCATCCGATCGTCATGCCGTTTGACAGCATCATCCCCGCGCTGCTCGCCGACAAGGCCGATCTCGCAGCCAACAGCATGTTCATCACGCCGGCGCGCGCCAAGCAAATCCTGTTCACCAACGTCCTGTTCTACAACTCGGAAGCCTTGTTCATCGCCAAGGGCAATCCCCTTGGCATCAAGTCGCTGGCTGGCCTGTGCGGTCATACGGGCGCGACCTACAAGGGCACGGTGTGGGTCAGCATCCTTGAAAAGGCGAGCAAGGAATGCCCCTCCGGCAAGTCGATCGACATCCGCCTGTATGCGACCAGCGACCTCGTCCTGCAGGACATCATCGCCGGACGCGTCGACGGTGGCCTGGTCGATCAGTACGCAGGGCTCTACACGCTGTCGAAGGACCCCAACCTGAAGTTCGAGATTGCGCCGGGCTACGTTTCGCCCAATCGCGCCGCCAACGGCGCCGCAATTCCGATCAACCCGAAGTACAAGTCCTTCGCGACGACCTTCAACAAGGTCTACGCCGAGCTGCTCGCCGACGGCACGATCAAAGGACTATTCGAGGCCCGCGGGTTCAAGCCGGCGGAGGTCTTCCTACGCCCGGAATGACGACGCGCCGCCTGCCTGCACAACACCTGCCAGGAGCGGAGCTCTGGCCATGGATCAGATCCTCGACTGGATGCCCCGCTTGCTGGATGGGCTGAAGTTTACGGTCACGCTGACAATCTTGGCGTTCGCGCTGTCACTCGTGGTGGCGCTCATCATCTCTGCCATGAGACTGAACCCGGCGCTGAAAATTCTCTACATTCCGGCAACGATCTATCTCGAGACCTTCCGCTGCACGCCGATGATCCTGCAGCTCTTCTTTGCCTACTTTGCATTGCCCGCGATCGGCATCAGGCTTTCGCCGATGATGGCCGGCGTGATCAGTCTCGGGCTCTGTGTCGGCGCCTATCTCAGCGAAGTTTTTCGGGCCGCAATCCTCGCCGTGGACCGAGGGCAATGGGAGGCTTCTAGCGCGCTGGCGATGTCGTGGTCGGAGTCGATGCGCTACACGATCCTGCCGCAGGCTGCCCGGATCGCACTTCCCTCGACCGGCAACTATGCGATCGCCTTGTTCAAGGACAGTGCGCTGGCCTCGACGGTCTCGGTGGTCGAGCTGCTGTTCTCCGCTCAGCTGATCGCGTCCGAGACCTTCGAGTACATGAAGGTCTATGCGGTGATTGGCGTCTTCTACGCAGCCATCTGCTACCCGACCAGCATCGCCGTCCGCCGTCTGGAGAGGAAGCTCGACATTACGCTGCGGCGTTCCCCTCACCAGCCTGTCGACACGATACCGGTCTAGTGTCAGCTCAGATGGAGCCTCCCAAGAGCATCACTGCCGACAGCAGAAACGGCTCGGCGCCAATGATCGAGGCACGCGGCGTGTGCAAGAGCTTCGGTCCTGTCGAGGTGCTGAAGGACGTGGACCTCACGGTGAGCCGCGGCGAGGTCGTCGTCGTCATCGGCCCTAGCGGATCTGGCAAGACCACGTTGATCAGGACCCTGAACGGACTGGAGACGATCAACGCGGGGCGGATCGTCGTCGACGGGATCACGCTGCAGGACCAGGCGACGATCGCGCGGGGCAGGATGGATCGGACCGCGCTGCGCAATGTGCGTCTCGAGCTCGGCATGGTCTTTCAACGCTTCAATCTGTTCCCGACGCTGACTGCACTGCAGAACATCATGCAAGGCCCCTATCGCGTCCGCGGCATGTCCAAGGCAGAGGCCGCCGATCGCGCGCACGCGCTGCTGCAGAAGATGAATCTCGTGGCGAAGGCGCACCACTATCCCCACCAGCTCTCCGGTGGGCAGCAGCAGCGTGTCGCCATCGCTCGCGCGCTCGCCATGCAACCCCGGGCGATGTTGTTCGACGAGGCGACGTCGGCGCTCGATCCGGAACTCATCGGCGAAGTGCTGGAAGTCATGCGGAAGCTGGCGTCGGAAGGCATGACGATGGTGATCGTGACGCACGAAATGGCATTCGCCGCTCAGGTCGCGGACAGGGTTATCGTCATGGATGCCGGCCGCATCATCGAGGAAGGACCTCCCGACACCATTTTCAAGGCGCCAGCACGGGAGCGCACGCGCACGTTCCTGCGCGCCGTCATCGACAGAAAGGTCGACTGAATGGAACGCTATTTTCCCTTGGACGAGTATCACGGCCGCTGGGCTCGAGTGCTTGAAGAAATGAAGGCCCGCGGCTTCGAAACCGCCGTCGTCTTCGGTCGAGCCGGTGGAACGATGGACAACGCGGGCGACGTGCTCTACCTCGCCAACCACTACGCGACCAACGCCGGCCTCGATTCGGCGATCTGGTCAGCCCGCTCCTTCGCGGGTGTAATCCTTCACGTTGACAGCGAGCCGCAGCTCCACATTGACGAGCCGACGCCGCGCCCCAAGATCCTCGCCATTCGCGACGTCACGAGCCACAGCCACCCCTTCAAAGGCGTCGCCGACGCACTGGTTGCGCGCAAGATCAAAGGCAGGGTCGCGCTCGTCGGCACGGAATTCATTCCGGTGAAATACTATCAGCAGCTGACCGATGGCACGCCGGGGATCGAGTGGGTCCCGACTGACGATCTGGTCCGCGCCGTGCGGATGTACAAGAGCTCGCGCGAGCTGGATTGCTATCGGATCGCGGGAGAGACGGCCACCATCAGCCTGAACAAGCTGATGGAAGGGCTCCTCGGAGGGAAGTCCGAGCAAGAGGCCGCCGGGGACGCTTCCCGGGAGGCAATACGCCGCGGCGCGCGTCTGCAGACCGTCGGCACCAATCATGGCGACACGATCGGTTGGGGTCATCGCAACCCCTTCACAGGCTACAGCGCCGACACGCCTGAGGTCGGCGACATGGTGAAGGGCAGCATGACCGGAGCGTTTCATCACGGCTACTGGCTCGACCCGGGCCGCACGGCTGTCCGCGGCGGTCCTAACGCCGCACAGAAGGAACTGCTTGAAGCCACCAGTTCGCTCGTCCGTGTGCTCTGCGACATGATGCGACCCGGTGTGCCCCTACTCGACGTCGCCGCCGTCGGTGACAAGATGACTGAAGATTTCGGAGGGGCCTCCGCGCCGTTCATGAAGTCGTTCCCGTTTTACGGCCATGGCGTCGGTCTCACTTTCGAGCTGCCTCGGATTGGGAGCACGATGTCCATGCCGGGCGATATCGTGGCGGAGAACATGGTGTTTGGGGTCGAAGCGATGCTGGCCAGAGAGGGTGTCGGTGCGGCCTTTTTCGAGGACATCATCATCATCGGCAAGGACCGCAACGAACTGCTTACTAAGACGCCGATCCACTGGCAGTAATCCGCCTTGGATCCGGCCGAGCGGAAATGACACCCCGCCTCCCGTCCGGCCGACGTTCAGGCCGCCTTCTGGAAGAGTCTTCATTGTCTCGGGTGAGCTCTCTGCATCTGGTGTAGTGTCGCGCAATTGAGACGGCGTATCAGACAAGCGCATCGCGGGCCGCCGACGACAGCCAATATCTCAGGATCGGCCCTTCGAATCGAATTGGGAGTTCTTCGTGCGACCGCAAGCAACCACCGCCACTAGTACAGCCGAGGTCTATCTCGCCATTCTCCGCGATCGGGGCGTCGAGTATCTGTTCGCCAACGCCGGCACGGATTTCGCGCCGATCGTCGAAGGCTATGCCAAGGCATCGTTGTCGGGTACGCCGACGCCGACGCCGATCACCGCGACGCACGAGAATCTGGCGCTGTCGATGGCACATGGTTACGCGGTCGTCTCGGGTAAATTGCCGGCCGTGATGGTGCATGTCAGCGTCGGCACAGCCAACGGAGTCTGCGCCATCATGAACGCGGCGCGTGAGAACGTAGCGATGCTGTTCACCGCCGGCCGCACGCCGCTCTTCGAGGACGATACACTGGGATCACGCGATTCCTACATCCATTGGGGCCAAGAAATGTTCGACCAGGCCGGCATGGTGCGCGAGCTGGTCAAATGGGATTACGAGCTGCGCTCGGGGGTACAGGTCGAAACCGTGGTCGACCGCGCCATCAACATCGCGACGACCGAGCCGCGCGGTCCCGTCTACCTGTCGCTGCCTCGCGAGGTGCTGGCCGCACCTATGGAACCCGCCGCTCCCAAGCGGCGGCCGGTCGCTGCGCTGCCATCGCGCCCGAGCGAGGCCGGCGTTGCCGAAGCTGCACGCCTCCTCGCCGCAGCGAAAAATCCGCTGATCATTGCCGGCAATACCGGACGAGACACGGCGGCGATTGACCTGCTGGCGGAGCTTGCGACGCGCTTCGCCCTTCCTGTCGTGCAGAACCGCGCCCGCCATCTGGCGTTGCCATCGAGCCATCCGATGCATCTGGGCTACGAGTCCGGACCGCATCTCGGCGAGGCCGACGTGGTCATGGTGCTCGAATGCGACGTGCCGTGGGTTCCCAAGACCGTGCGCCTCAAGCCGGAATGCCGGGTCATCCACGTCGGGTTCGATCCGTTGTTCGGCAGCATTCCGATCCGAGGCTTCCCGTGCGACCTCGCGTTGAGCGGCAGCGCCACCGCCTTCATGCGCGATCTCGCGACAGCCCTGTCGCCGCTGGTTGATGCGCAGGCGATCGAGGGCCGGCGTGGAAGCGTGGCGAAGCGGCGCGAGACGATGCGCGCCCGTCTGGCGGCCGAGCTCGCACGCGCGAAGAGCTTGCGCGCCATCCACCCGGCCTGGGTCAGCCATTGCATCTCCGAGGCAAAAGGCGACGAGGCCATCGTCGTGAACGAATACACGCTGATGGCCGAACACTGCCGCTTCGAGAGGCCAGGCACCTATTTCGGCTCGAGCTCCGCATCCGGCCTCGGGTGGGGTATGGGTGCCGCCCTCGGCGCCAAGCTCGCGGCGCCCGACAAGCTCGTCATCGCGACGCTCGGCGACGGCGCCTATATTTTCGCCAATCCGGTCGCAGGGCACTATGCGGCCCATCAGAACGGCCTGCCGATCCTCACCATCGTCTTCAATAACGGCATGTGGAACGCGGTGCGGCGGTCGACCTTGACGGTTTATCCCGAGGGTCTTGCGGCGAAGTCGAATTCACGGGTGCTGAGCCAGCTCAACGACCTGCCGGCGTTCGAGCAAATCTGCGCGGCCGCCGGCGGCTACGGCGAGCGGGTCGAGGATCCCGCTGACGTGCCGGCCGCGCTGGCGCGTGCCATCAAGGCTGTGACGCAGGAACGCCGCCAGGCGCTGCTCAACATTATATGCCAGCCACGCTAGGGGCGGCAGCGGGCGCTGATTGGGGCCCTCCTGGATGCGCCGGCAAACACCCGGAAGCAGGAAAGACGGGGTCCCATCGGGCGCTTGGCGCCGCGCTCGGGATGAGGCTCGAGCGATTCGACCTCGAGCAACGCTGCTCCAGCGACGCGCTTCTTCGACTTGCGATATATACTAAGATTAGTAAGATAAGATGATGCGTTAGCTGTCGCGCCGCCGGATCGCCAGGAAAGCGCATGCTTTCGTCGAGCGTTGATCATCGTCGCGCTTCCTACCGACATCGAACCAGTCCAAGGGCTTGCGATTCCGACGACAGCCGCGGTGTGCGCGCATCGCGGAACTCGGAAGGACAATGAAGGACCATGAGATGGTCAAGAACGACCCCGCTTCCAAGCTCCAGCGCGCATACGACCGGAGCCGGGTTCCGCTTTACATCCAGGTCGCGTCGATCATGCGACAACGGATTGACGGCCGGACCTGGCTGCCAGGCCAGAAGATTCCGACGCTCGAACAGCTCGAAAACGAATTTCAGGTCGCCCGCGTCACCGTGCGGCAGGCGGTCGAGATCCTCAGGCAGGAGGACCGTCTTGAATGCTATCAGGGCCGCGGTACATTCATCTCCGCCAGGACGCCGGAGAAATACACGCTCCCACTCGCGACGACTTGGCAGTCGCTGGTCGATTCGCTGAAGGACAATGTGGCGAAGATGATCGAGCCGGTCGCAACCACGCCGGCTCCTGTCATCGCCGATGCCGAGGGTCGACCCGCCGATCAATATGTCCTCCTGCGAAGCGTCCAGTATCACGCCGAGGCACCCTACGGCATCATCAGCGCCTATCTCGCCCGCGCTCTGTACAGGAAGAACCCGAACGAATTTGTCCGGCATCCCGTGCTGCCGGTGCTGTCGAAGCTATCAGGACTGAGAGTACGCCGCGCAGTGCAGTCCGTTGTGCTCGGCAGCGCTGATCCAGAATCCGCCGACCTTCTGCAGGTGCCGCTGGGTGCGCCGACTGCGGAGTGCCGTTGTGTCGTCACGGATGACGAGGGCGTCGTCGTTTATGTTGCGGAGATCATTTACCGCAGCGACTGCGTCCGTCTCGACATCGACCTTCTGGCTGGCAACGGCACGACGCAATCTCGAGTTGCACCACAGAAGCCGCTGTCGCTCAAATCGTTGTCGCCGATGTCGGCGCGACCGACGCCCGCCCGGCGGCAGAAGCGAACAGGTGCGGATTCGCCCGGCAAGGCCAAGGGCGTGGAAGTTCGCTCTCGATTCTGACCGATCGGGAAGCGGCGACGAGCCGACGGTCATTTGCAACGACAAAGCCGTACGCGCAGCCCACGAGGTCACGGCATCAAAAGTCGTGCCACTGCCGGAGATGGGAGCAGATGGACGACGATGCCGCCAGGCCATTAAATACCATTGTCCTAATGTTAGTATGACTCTAGAGTGACCCGACTTCGACGGGAAGGCCTTCGAATCAGGTCGGGGATGGGCGGGCTGTCACGATCACCGAGTATTGTCGACAAGGCACGGCGCCATGCGGCCATGCGACGTCCGAGGTCGCCACCCTGCCGCCAGATGACCGAGCCAGACACGCCTGGAAAATTCCAGTCCACGCTGAACGAAGCCGGTGCGGACAAGCCGCATCGAGCTCGCGGGCCGTGGCTGCGGACCTGAGCAAGCGAGCGTTTGACCAGGCAAGACAGGATTTCCGGAAACCCGTTGATCGAGAGATTGGACCAGCTGAAAATGGCCCCTACCCTTCATACGGCGCATCTGATCGACAACCGCGCAGCCTCCCGCCTGTCGATGGATCGCATCCTTCATCCCCAGTCGGTCGCCGTCCTGGGAGCATCCGACAATGTCGCGAAGTTCGGTGGGCGCATCACCAGTTTCCTCGTCAAGCACGGCTTCGCCGGCGAGCTGCTGCCGATCAACCGGCATCAGCAGGAGATCCTTGGCCGTAAGGCCTACCCCTCGATTGCCGCGCTGCCGTCGGCTCCCGACGTCGCAATCCTCGCGGTGCCGGGCAGCACGCTGCAGCAGAACCTGATGGAAGCGGCGGATGCCGGGGTCGGCTGCTGCGTCATCATCTCGACCGGCTTCGCCGAGATGGATGAGCACGGCGCCGACCGGCAGGCGGCCATCGTCGATCTCGCCGCCCGCAGCGGCATGCGCATCCTCGGTCCGAACTGCATGGGCATGATCGTGCCGCACCACAGGATGGCGCTGTGCTCTTCGGTGGTGCTCAATACCGATACGCTCGGCGATGGTCCGATCGGCCTTGTCAGCCAGAGCGGCGCCTTGATGGTGTCGATGTTCGATCGTGCCAGGGCCGACGGCATCGGGCTGCGCTACGGAATCTCCTGCGGCAACCAGAGTGATCTCGAAATCTGCGACTTCGTCGATCACATGGTGCACGAGGACGAAACCAGGGCGATCTGCGTCTATGTCGAGGGATTCGTCGATCCCGACCGCTTCCGGCAATCCGCCATCGCCTGCCGCCGCGCCGACAAGCCGCTGCTGATCGTCAAGACCGGCCGCACCGCCGCCGGAGTCGTCGCGGCACGGTCGCACACGGCGAGCCTCGCCGGCTCATTTGAGGCATTCTCGGCCATCTGCCGCGAGCAGGGCGTGCTGTTGCCGAAAAGCACCGACGACATGATCCGGGCAGCACATCTGCTGACCTGCTATCCCGGCCGCCGCAGCGTCGGCGGCATCGCGGTGGTATCGTCGTCCGGCGGCAGCGCGGGAATCGCCAGCGACCGGCTGAGCGAGGAAGGACTGCCGCTGGCGAAGCCGACGCGCGACACCATCGACAGGCTCGAGACCATGCTGCTGACGCCGCAGGCGCAGAACCCCATCGACCTCGGCGGTCGCAAGCTGCCGGAAAGCGTCGACATCACCAGGGACGCAACGGCCGCCCTGCTCGCCGACCCGAATGTCGGCTATGGTTTCGCCGTGCTCGCCTCGATGCCCTTCTTCGCCGCGCGCACGATCGAGATCGCCGAGGCCGCGCGCGACAGCGGCAAGCCCGTCGTGACCGCCCTGACGGTGGGCGCATTGGCCGACGAAGCACGGCGCGAGCTCGGCAAGCGCGGGATCTTCCATGTCGACAGCTTCGAGGATGGGCTGCGCGTGCTGGTGTTGATGGCCGAGAACGACCGTCGGCCGGGCTTGCTGGACGACGCCCCCGTGCGCCCCGCCGATCTGCCGGTCGACTACGACTTTGGCGCGCTGCACAGCGGCCCGCAGACCGAAAGCGAGGTCAAGCGGCTGATCGCGGACTACGGGGTGGCCGTTGCCCGCGAGACGCTGGCGGATTCGCCCGACGCCGCCGGCGAGGCCGCCGCTCGACTGGGCTTCCCGGTCGTCCTGAAAGCCTCGTCCCGCGATCTTGTCCACAAGAGTGACGTCGGCGCCGTCCGTGTTGGGCTGGCCGACAAGGCGGCAGTCATCGCGGCGGCGCGAGAAATGCTGCAGCGGCTGGAGGCTGCCGCGCCACAGGCCACGATCGACGGCTTCTCGGTGCAGGAGATGGTGCGCGGCGAAGCGGAGGTGATCGTTGGCGTCCGCCACGATCCGCAATTCGGTCCGATCGTCCTCGTCGGTCTCGGCGGCATCGCAGTCGAGATCATGAACGATGTCGCGGTGGCGACAGCGCCGGTCAGCCGCGGCCATGCCCGCAAGATGCTCGACAATCTCAAGACGGCGCCGTTGTTCAAGGGCGCCCGCGGAAAACCTCCCCTCGATGTCGACGCGCTGGCGGTCGCCGTGGAGCGGATCAGCTGGTTGGCGCATGATCTGGGATCGCATCTGATCGATCTGGAGATCAATCCGCTGATCGTGGGCCGCGCCGGAGACGGCGCCACGGCCGTCGATGGCCGCGCAACGCTCGGCACCCCGGCAAGGGCTGTCAGGGCTTGAGATGACGGAGCGGACGCAGACAACCGGTGACGTCTCGCGAGCCGCCCCGGCCCCGCTCGTCTCCGTCCGCAACCTCAACGTCGAATTCCGCACAGACGACGGCATCCATCCCGTTGTCCGCGATGTCAGCTTCGACATCGGGGCCGGGAAATGCCTCGGCCTGGTCGGCGAATCCGGATCCGGCAAGAGCGTCACCTCACTGGCAATCATGGGACTCCTGCCGCCCGCGCCACACTGTGCCGTGCACGGCGACGTGTCGTTCGACGGACGGCATCTGCAGGATCTGGAGCCCGAGGTGATGCGGCGGCTGCGCGGCAGCTCGATCTCCATGGTCTTCCAGGAGCCGATGACGTCGCTCAACCCCGCCTTCACGATCGGCGACCAGATCATGGAGGTGATCCAGGCCCACAAGGGCGTCGGTCCCCGCATCGCCCGCGCGCGGGCCCTGGAGATCTTGCGCGAGGTCAGCATCCCCGCGCCCGAGCGGCGACTCGACGAATACCCGCATCGCCTGTCCGGCGGCATGCGGCAGCGGGTGATGATCGCCATCGCCATCGCCTGCCGCCCGCGCCTGCTCATCGCCGACGAACCGACGACGGCTCTCGATGTCACCATCCAGGCGCAGATCCTCGACCTGCTGCGCCGCCTCCAGCAGGAGCACGGCGTGTCCGTGCTGATGATCTCGCACAATTTCGGCGTCATCGCGGAAATCGCCGACGATGTCGCCGTGATGTATGCCGGCCGCATCGTCGAGCGCGGAACCGTGCAGCAGATATTCAGCCGGCCGCAGCATCCCTACACGGTCGGCCTGCTCGGGGCGACGCCGCGCGGCGGCGACCGCAAGGCACGCCTGGCCTCGATCGAAGGCAACGTGCCCGATCTTTCGACGGTCCTGTCGCGCTGCGGATTTGCCGCCCGTTGCCCGTTTGTCGAGGAGCGGTGCACGGCGAGCGAGCCGGCGCTGCGCACCATCGCCGCACGGCACCATTCCGCCTGCCTCCGCGCACCCCTGGAACAGATCCCATGAGTGCCCACGACGCCACTGCCGCGACTGCCGCTCGGCGCGGCCCGCCGCTCCTCTCGGTCGGCGGGCTGGTCAAGCACTTTGCCGATCGCGGCCTGTTCAAGCGCGGCAATGCCATCGTGCGCGCCGTGGACGGTGTGTCGTTCGAGGTCGCCGAAGGCGAGACCCTGGCGCTGGTCGGCGAGAGCGGCTGTGGCAAGTCGACGACCGGACGGCTCGTCACCCGGCTGCTCGACCCTTCGGCCGGATGGATCCGCTTCCGCGACGACGACCTCACGCATCTGCGCGGGCGCAAGCTCCTGCCCTACCGGCGCATGCTGCAGATCATCTTCCAGGATCCCTATGCCTCGCTCAATCCGCGCATGACGGTGGCCGACGTGCTGGGCGAGCTCCTGCACATTCACAAGCTGGCATCGGGCCCCGGAATCGAGCGGCGCATCGCCGAGCTGCTCGATATGGTCGGCCTTCCGGCCTCGCACGCCCGTCGCTATCCGCACGAGTTCTCCGGCGGACAGCGGCAACGCATCGGCATCGCCCGCGCCCTGGCGCTCGACCCGCGCCTGATCGTGTGCGACGAGCCGGTGTCGGCGCTCGACGTCTCCGTGCAGGCGCAGATCGTCAATCTGCTGAAGGACATCCAGGACGAGCTCGACCTGAGCTACCTCTTCATTTCGCACGACCTGCTGGTCGTTCGCCACATGGCCGACCGTATTGCGGTGATGTATCTCGGCCGCATCCTCGAGACGGCGTCGACCGACGATCTGTTCGCAGCCCCGCGCCACCCCTACACGCGCGCCCTGCTGAACGTCATCCCGGTGCCGGATCCCGCACGCCGCGCCGCGCGGCAAGTGATCGAAGGCGATGTGCCGAGCCCGATCGCCCCGCCGCCGGGCTGTCACTTTCATCCCCGTTGTCCGTTCGCGACGGAACGCTGCACCCTGGAGGCACCGCGCCTGGAGCAGGTCGCCCCGGACCACGCGGTCGCCTGCCATCGCTGGCAGGATATCCCCGCCTTTGCCGGGACCGCCGCTGTCGATGCGCGCGGCGGCAATCCGCACCTCGAGCGGCTGCAAGCCTACTTTGCCGCCAAGCGGCGGCCCGCCGCCGCGCCGCGTTCGGCAGGCCTCGCGCCACCGCCTCCCGGGACCTGAGCAATCGAAGGAGCCAGCCATGTCCTTTCGCAAGCTATTCACATGGGCGAGCCTGGCCTTGCTGGTCAGCACTGCCGCCACGGCAGCGCCGATTCGGATCGGCATCAACGACGATCCCGACCAGCTCGACCCCGCGCTCAGCCGCTCCTATTCGGCGCGGCTGGTGCTGACGGCGTTCTGCGCCAAGCTGTTCGACATCACGCCCGACCTGCAGGTCGTTCCAAGCCTCGCCACCGGGTACGAATGGTCCGACGACCGGCAGGCGCTCACCATCAAGTTACGGCCCGGCCTGAAATTCGCCGACGGCGAGGCGCTGGACGGCGAGGCGGTGAAGTACAATTTCGAGCGCAATCTCAGCCTGCCCGGCTCGCTGCGCCGGACCGAGCTGATCTCCCTGAAGTCCGTCGAGGTGATCGACGGCACCACGGTACGGCTCAACCTCAAGGAACCGCAGGCGCCGCTGCCCTCCATCCTCGCCGACCGTGCCGGCATGATGATCTCGCCCAAGGCGGCCAAGGAGCTTGGCGAAAAGTTCGGCAACGGCCCGGTCTGCGCCGGTCCGTTCAAGTTCGTCAGCCGCGTCGCGCAATCCCGCATCATCTTCGAGAAGTCGCCGAGCTACTGGGACAGCGCCAACGTCAATATCGACCGGGTGGAGTTCACGCCGGTGACCGACACCACCGTCCGGCTCGCCAATCTGCAATCGGGACAGTTCGACCTGATCGAGCGCGTCTCGCCGACCGATGTGGACCAGATCAAGCGCGACAAGAAGCTGGTGCTGACCGTCGCTCCCGACATCGGCTTCGGCTATATCCAGTTCAACATGGCCAATGGCCCGCGCGGCCAGCTGCTGGCCGACCAGCGCCTGCGCGAGGCAATCGACCTCGCGATCGATCGTGAGACCCTGGTCAAGGTCGCCTTCAACAACGCCTTCATCGCCGGCAACCAGTGGGTCGCCCCAGCCAGCTACTACTATCAGAAGAACATCCCGGTGCCGAAGCGCGACGTGGCGAAGGCCAAGGCCTTGCTGAAGGAGGCCGGACAGCCCAACCTGACCTTCAAGCTGATCACGCGGCCCGATCGCGACTACCAGGTGCCGGCCCAGGTGGTCCAGGCGATGCTGGCCGAAGCCGGCATCAACATGATCATAGATACGCAGGAGAACGCCACCGGACTGAACAACGGCGCCAAGGGCGACTTCGACGCCTTGTTCTCGGTGTGGAGCGGGCGCATCGATCCCGACGGAAACATCAGCCTCTACAACGTCTGCGGCGCGGCGGGCAACATGTCGCGCTACTGCAATGAAGACCTGAACAAGCTCATCAACGAGGCGCGGGGCATCGTCGATCCGGCGGCGCGCAAGGCACTGTACGACAAGGCGGCCGCGATCTGGCTGAAGGATCGGCCGTTGCTGGCGCTGTGGTATCGCCAGCTGTTCATTGCCCACAGCACCAAGGTGAAAGGCTTCGTGGCCTACCCCGACGGTCTTATCCGCCTCGTCAATGTCAAGATCCAATGATGGTCCGACAACATCGAACCAGTCGCGACCGAAGGCGTGACGCACGGTTCGTCACGTCATGAATCTCGCCTTCTTCACGCTGAGGCGGATCGGCCTGATCGTGCCGACCCTGCTCCTCGTGTCGGTCATCGTCTTTTCGTTGCAGCACCTGCTGCCGGGCGATCCCGCAATCGCCTTGTCCGGCGACGAGCATGATCCCGCCGTGGTCGAGCACCTGCGCGAGAAATACGGCTTCAACCGCCCGGTCGTCGTCCAGTACGGGATGTGGCTCGGCGGCGTGCTGGAAGGCGATCTGGGCGTCTCTTACCGCAACCAGATCTCCGTGCTCGAGCTGATCGCCACCAAGTTGCCTGTCACTCTCGAGCTCGCGATCTTCTCGATGATCGTGGCGCTCGCCATCGGCGTGCCGCTGGGCATCGTCGCAGCCACACGGCGTGACAGTTTCGTCGGGCTCGCGGCAAACATGATCGCGCTGTCGGGGATCTCGGTGCCGCACTTCTGGCTCGGCATCATGATGATCCTGCTGTTCTCCGTGACCCTGGGATGGCTGCCCTCCTCCGGCTTCGTTCCCATCACCGAGGATCCCGAGCAGAATCTCGTGAGCCTGATCATGCCGGCCTTCGTGCTGGGGACAGGCGTGGCCGGTGTCATCACCCGCCACACCCGTGCGGCGATGCGCCAGGTCCTGTCGTCGGACTACGTGCGGACGGCGCGCGCCAAGGGGTTGACAGAGCGCAAGGTCATCAACAAGCACGCGCTGCGCAACGCCCTGATGCCGGTCATCACGCTGACCAGCATCGAGTTCGGACGGCTGCTGTCCGGCGCCATCCTGACCGAGCAGATCTTTTCCATTCCGGGCTTCGGCAAGCTGATCGTCGACGCCGTGTTCAATCGTGACTATGCGGTCATCCAGGCGGTCGTGCTGGTGGCTGCGACGCTCTTCATCTTGCTGAACTTCGTGGCCGACATCCTCTACTACGCGGTCAACCCGCGCCTGCGAGGCTGAGATGTCGGTGAGCCAGCCAGCCCTCGCCCTGGAAACGCAGCCGCGTATCCGCAATCGCGCCTTACGCCGCTTCCTGGCAAAGCGCAGCGCGCTGGTCGCCGGCGGCTTCGTGCTCCTGTTCGTGGCGATCGCGCTGTTCGCGCCTGTGATCGCACCTTATGACCCGCTCAAGGCGAATTTCCTCGCCGTCCGGCAGGGGCCGTCATGGACCTACCTGCTGGGCACCGACGAGGTCGGCCGTGACCTGCTCTCGCGCCTGATCTGGGGCGCGCGCGCCTCGCTGTTCGCCGGCGTCATTCCAGTGTGCCTGGCACTCGGGCTCAGCATCCCGCTCGGCCTGCTCTCGGGCTATGCGGGCGGCTGGATCGACGCCGTCGTCATGCGGGTGACCGATGCGATGCTGGCGATCCCGTTTCTCGTCATCGCGATCGCGCTCACCGCCGTGCTCGGGCCGAGCCTCACCAACGCCATGATCGCGATCGGCATCGCCGCGCTGCCGATTTTCCTGCGACTTGCGCGCGGCGCCGTGCTGGCCGTCAAGGGCGAGGACTATATCGAGGCCGCGCACGCGGGCGGAGCATCGAACGTCCGGATCGCCTTGCGGCATGTCTTGCCGAATATCGTGCCGCCCATGCTGGTGCAGGCTAGCCTGACCGTCGCCTCGGCCATCATCACCGAAGCCAGCCTCTCTTTCCTTGGCCTCGGCCAGCGCCCGCCCGCGCCATCGTGGGGCAGCATGCTCAACGAGGCGCAACGCTATCTGACGACGGCTCCGATGATGGCCGTCTGGCCGGGACTCGCGATCTTCGGCGTCGTGGTTTCCATCAACCTGCTCGGTGACGGACTGCGCGACGCGCTCGACCCGAAGGAGAAGTAAGGCAATGGGGAAGACACATGCGTAAAGTCATTGATCTCGAGCTCGATCTGCCGCCGGATGAAACCGGCAAGCCGCGCAAGTCGCCGGGCATGGAGCATCCGCCCGGCTACGGCGATCCCGAGAAGCTGCCGCCCTTGGAGGGTCACGGGTTCGGCAACTACGCCAACATCTTCAAGACGCGCAAGAAGACGGAGGATGGCGCCAAGCCGAAAGGCGAATCGCTCGACAGCGTCGTCGCCCGCATGAAGAAGGCCAACATCGTCCGCGGCGTCGTCGGCCGCATCCCGAATGCCGACCTCGTGCACATGGCGAAGACGTATCCCGACAACTTCATATGCCTCGCCGAGTTCAGCGCGCATGACGGAATGCGCGGCGTACGCGCGCTCGAGGATATCGTGCGCAACCACGGCATCCACGGATTCCGCACCAGCTCGCTCTATACCGGGCTGCCGGCAAGCGACCGTCGGTACTATCCGCTCTACGCCAAATGCGTCGAGCTCGATATTCCCGTCCGCATCTATACGGCCATGAGCTATGCCAACGACCGCCCTTATGATCTCGGGCATCCGCGCCACATCGACCAGATCGCGATGGATTTTCCGGAACTGCGCATTGTCGCAGGGCTGAGCGGCTGGCCGTGGGCCAACGAGATGGTCGGGCTGCTGCGCCGGCATCCCAATCTCTATGCCGATACCGCCTCGCACCGGCCGCGCCACTTCGGGACGCCCGGAGCGGGCTGGGAGATGTTCCTGCAGTTCGGCAACACGCTGCTCCAGGACAAGATCATGATCGGCCTGTCGCGGGAGACGTTCGGGGTTCCCTACGAGGATCTGATCGCCGAATACGAAGCCCTGCCGTTGCGCGACAGTGTCAAGGACAAATGGTTCTATGACAACGCCGCGCGCTTCTTTCGGATCGGGTGAGCTTATGAACGTCAGTCCGGATCGCCGCACCGCGGCGATCCGGCGCGTGGCCTAAAGAGCGGCGCGGCTAGCCAGCCGACGGAAATTGAGCGTCACGCAGCCGCGCGTATCCAGGAATCGAAGCAGGGCCTCGAAGACGCGCCGCTCGACCTCAGCGAGACGGCTCCGGTCGTCGCTGGCCATCCGAATGATCAGTTGCTCGACCTCTCGACTGATGCGGGGCGGCTTGGCCCCCGACATGCCTTCGCGCCGGCGAACTTGCGAGCGAGAAGCTTGCGGCACCACCCCAGGATGGTCTCAGGCCGGGCAAGGGTCGCGACGTCGGCGAGAGCCTTGCAGCCCAGCCGATGCCCGATCTCGCCGAGCGAGCCTCGCTCGGCGTCTGACAGATTCAGCCCCATTGGCTTTCGGGGCTCATTTTGATCGCTGCCGGAATTGCAATGGTCACGGACGAGAGCGAAAGACTGCTCAGGTACGGTCTTGCTCCCCGTATGCGGCCAGCTACGGCGGGCTGGCGTCTGAACCTGCACCATAGGCTCGGTGCCGCGCGACCGTGCGCCAACGCGGCGTCCCGCTTGGCCTGGAAATGGTCTACATGGTCATTCAGCGCGCGCCCTAACGAACGCTCGCCGAACAGCGTTCCCGCGAGCGAGAGGCGATGAAGACAATTGGCCCTGTCACGCTTCGCCAGCCGCGGGTACGAGACCGTGCAACGGTAACCGATGGCGCGGCCCCAAAGCCGTCCGCAGAGAGCTGCCTTGATCCAGGTCGACACAGCCGCGCTCAAGGCCCCGGGGCAAGAAGCCTCTTTCAGTTCGGGGATCGCCGTTGGTCGGAGGAGGGACAGCGCATCCAAATAAGACCAACCATTGTCGCTGCAGTCGGGCCTTTGTCGAGTACAGGCTGCGGACAATGCCGGCCGGCGTGACGCAGTCGCTTGTCACCCGACGACAGTGCCGCATCGCGACGTGCTGCCGGGCCGGAAGCCTTCACGCCAGGACCGGACCGGCCGTCCGCTGCCGCGCCAACCAGGCCACCGCTAGGAGAGAGATGGCCACGATCGCCATCGAGGCCCAGTTGAGCGCGAACCAGCCGATGCGTTCCTGCAGGAAGCCCGCGAGGAAGCTCGCTGTCGCCGTGGTGCCGAAGATCAGGAAGTCGTTGAGCGCCTGCGCCTTGCCGCGCTCGGACGGCCGGTAGCAGGTCGTCACCAGAGCGGTGGCGCCGACAAACAAGAAGTTCCAGCCCACGCCATTGAGAGTGAGCGATATCCTGAAGTGCCAAGCGCCGAGTCCGGCGAGCGCGACTGCCACGCCAGCGAGCAAGATCAGCGAGCCGGCCGCCATGACCCGGACGAGGCCGAAGCGGGCGATCAGGCTGCCGCTGAAGAACGACGGCACGTACATGCCCATGACGTGGAGGAAGATGACCCAGGGCGGTTCAGTCGAGGGCAAGCCGCAGCCGACGATGGCAAGCGGCGAGGAGCTCATCAGGAACATCATCGTCGCCCACGACGTCATGCCGACGACGGCGGCCGCAGCAAAGCGCGGCTGGGTCGCGATCACCCACAGCGGCCGCTGAGTGCCCTTCGCGGTGGCGGTCTCGTGCACGGGCGGGAAGCGGATGAAGCCCAAAACGATGAAAACGACGACGTGAACGGCCACCATGGCGACGTAGGTGCCGAGGTAGATCGGCATCAGCACGTCGAAGGTGGCTCGCGTCAACAGCGGCCCGATCGTACCCGCCGCCACGCCGCCGGTCGTGACCCAGGCGATTGCCCGCGCCCGATAGGCCGGCGGCGCCAACTCTACCGCCGCAAAGCGATACATTTGCAGGCTCGCCACGGCGTAGCCCAGCAACAGGCCGCCGAGGCACATGAACAGGAGTGTCGAAGTGTAGAGTCCCAGCCCGCACAGCGCCGCCCCGGCCATGCCAAACATCGATCCGACGCGAAAGCCGAAGCCACGGCCACGCCGCATCATGACCGCGGCCGCCGGAAAGACGAACAGCATGACGCCAAGGTGCTGAAGCGTCGTGGGCAGCGTCGCCAGCTCTCGGTAGGGAAAAAATGTAATGACCGATAGTGCGGTGACGGTCAGCATGATGACGTTGCCAGCTTGGCCGATCGCCTGACAGCAGGTCAGCAGCGCGAGATTGCGCCGGCTCTCCCTGCTGAGCGTGGCAGCTCCGGCGGCAATCGTCGTCATGCGACAGACATTAGGCCTGCGCTGCCCGTGTACAACACATGCCGCGCGGCCGCATTCGCTGCTCGAAAGGAACTCAACCCTTGGCCTGCGCCGCCTTCTGCGCGTCGAACTGGGCGAAGGCGTTCAGCGCATGCGTGGCGTACATTACCGACGGGCCGGCGCCCATGTAGATCGCCATTCCCAGCGCCTCGAGCACCTCATCACGCGTGGCACCGTGCTGCAGCGCGGCCTTGACGTGGAAGCCGATGCAATCGTCGCATCGGATCGCGACAGCGATGCCGAGTGCGATCAGCTCCTTGGTCTTGCTGTCGAGAGCCCTGGGCGTCACCGCCGCTTGCGCCATGCCGGCGAAGGCTTTCATCACCTCAGGCACTCCGCCGCGCAGCGAACGCAGTTCCGCCGTCAGTTCGTTTACATTGGCTGTCCAGTCCTTCATGCGAACTCCCCGATCTTGTGGAGACCCTATGTCGTCGGTCTGCAGTCGCCTTGATCCAGGTCATGCGTTCTCCCGTGCGAGCCACAACGAGGCCATGGAGAAGTGCATGGTCGCGCTCGGCGAACTGACTCTGGACCTCCACGTCCGAATCGTCCTGATGCACGGCCAGGAGCAGCTTTCTCGGCCAGATTCGAATTGAAGGCGGCGCGCTCAATCTCGCACCCAACCACCCACGCACCTCGCCGCGCGGCCCAGACACTCGACTTCCCGAGGTCGCCTCGGCGTGTTCAGCGCCGCAGCTACGGTTCTGTGAAGCGCGAACGGGTGGACGTTCTGGCCGCCGACCCAGGCTACACGAAGCGCTTTGCGTTTATGTCAGCCGCGTTGCCGACAAGCCTCGATCCGCGACGTCGCCCAGGTGCTGAGGTTCGACCGGAAGATGGTCAAGACGCCGGAGAAGCAGTACATCGAGGCTCAGCTCGCCTGCGTCGGGCCGCCGGGGCCGGAGATGATCGGCATCGACGAGGTCCCGATCCGCAAGGGTCACACCTATCGCATCGTGATCGGCATTCTGGAGCGCAAGCGACCGATCTGGTTCGGCGTTGAGAATCGCTCCGAGGCCAGCCTGACCTCGGCCCCGACGTTTGGCGCTTCTTCGGCAACTGCCGTGCCAGCCTCACGTGACAGCATCTCACTGTAAAGCACGCGAGCGCTTCGCTGACATGATCGAGCGCAATTGGCACAGCATCAGGTGCGAGAACAAGGATTAGCTCGGCTTCGTCGAGGGAACAGCGAGATCCGCGTCCTCCAGCGACGCGTTGCGCCTGCGCGACGAAGAGTATCTCCGCCTCGAGTTCCTCACCAGCATGCTTCTCGCGCCATGATCGTCTCGATTCCCTGAAGACGCTCAATTCGCGAGGAAATAATACTCCCCCGCCTTGTTGATGCAGACTTGGCGGCCCTTGAAGCCCGCCTGCACCTCGTCGTTGTCGACGCACTCGGTGTACGCCTTGCCACTGCCGTGAACGAGCGTGCGCGGGCGGTAGTCCGGGTTCGGGAGAGACTTGTCGTTCAAGCACCGGCTCAGCGGCAATACCCAAGCCTTGTGAATCTTCGTGACCTGGCGTGGGCTGGACGTGGCGTCGGCCGTCGCCTCGATGCATGCACAGAAATAGCCGTAGTGGCCGTTGGTGGCGACATAGTCGTTGGCGGAGTCGGACGGGAAAGCCAGGTCACCCTCCGCTTGGCGCCCGCCCTGGGTGCTGATCACCCACGTGCCGGCATTGTCGACGATCCAGTAGTTCGCCGGGGTGGGATTCTCGACCCAGCCGCAGCGTGTTTCCGCGGCCCATGCCGGCGCGCTCAGCCCGATCAGCATCAGAGCAAGATATCGCATTCGATTCTTCATTTCCTCGTCCCCCGCTGCGGCTCTCATCTTCACATGGAGATGGGATGGCTTCGTCGCCATCGCGCGTCTCCGCCAGACACTGGGACCTGAGCTTCGAAGTGGCGGAAGCCCGTCCCGGCGTGCGCATCCTGGCGACGGCGCGCGGAATCGCCAAGCAGAATGCCTACTTCCTCGGCAACCGCGACTTCACCCTCGCCCATCCTGAGATCATCACCGCCGTCCGCGAGGAACTGGCCAAGGTCGCGCAATGGACCGAGGTGAATCGCGACGCCGTTGCCCAGATCCTCGCCGACGCGACCGGTATCGACATCGCCGCATGGAAGCGGGCGGTGCAGCGTACCGACTACCGGGTGGCGCCGCTGAACGAAGCCATCATCGAGAAACAGCAGCGCGTCACCGACCGCTTCCACAGACTCGGCCTGATTCCGAACCCGTACGGCCGCAAATCTGGTCTGGCCGTCGAGCCATCAGGCCGCCTCGCGATGGTAGTAGCGCAAGAGACCGTCCTGTCGCCCGCGACATCGTACCGGGCCTGCGCGCTGCTGCGCCGCCCGAGGGGAACAGCAAGACGTTACCTTTCCCCTGGTGGTTCCGCTCGCTATGGCAATAGTCGACGTGCTCGCTCAGCGCCCGCCGCAACGACCGCTAGCCGAACAGGATCACCCTGTACAGGCACCCCTCCTTGACCGACCTGACCCAGCGCTCCTCGTGGGCATTCAGGTTCGGGCTGTGCGCCGGCAATGCAAGCGATACGAAGGCGCTCGGCGCCAAAATTGCCATGCAAACGATCTCCGTGGGCGGCTCATGGATCGAATGCTAATGCTGGTTGCACCCTGGTCTCCTCCGCCGTCCACTCCTACCATTGACCGGATCGGACCCGCTGCACCACCTCGGTAGGCGTGGCGCGCTCCGCGCGACTGCTGCCCGTGGCAAATGGCCGGCAGGCGCGCTCGACGGCGACCCCGACCTGTGCCGCAGGCGAGGCCGCGTCATCGAGCTCGACGCTCTTGACCGTGAGGCAGAACGCCCAGGCCATGCGGTTCGGTTGCGCGTCGGCCGACGGATCATCCGCCAGGCCGAGCCGCACCTTGCCGTCGAACTCTATGGCATCGACCATCGCCGCCCGCTGCAGGGGCGACGCCTGGAATCGTGCCAGCGATGCTTCCAGCTCGGGCCGACATCGCCCGAGCGCCGCCTCCGCCGTCGTCGCCGCGCGCGCCGCGTCGAGGCAGGCCGAGTACCGCTCCATCAGCGTGGCGCGACGCGACGAGGCGCCGCTGACCGACGGCCCCGCCGAGCTGTCCGATGTCGTCTGGGTGCAGCCGAGCAACGGCACCAGCATCAGAGCAGGCAGGAGTCTTTGCATGCATGTGCCTAACACGAACAGTTGCGGAAAGCGCGACCCGTGCCTCCCAATAATTTCAAAAGAGCTAGAGCCTGTCCTCAATTGAGCCAAATGATAGCCGCGGCGAGGTGGATTGCGGCGAGGAAATTGGTAGCGGTCTTATCGTAGCGAGTTGCGATGGCCCTGAAGCGCTTGAGGCTACAGTTGAAGTTTTCGATGAGATGGCGGGCCTTATAGATTTCCTTGTCGTAAGGGCGAGGCTTTTTGCGGTTGCTCGTTGACGGGATGACGCAGGTCTTTCCGGCGGCCTGGAGAGGTTCGATGACGCGCTGGTCGGCATCGAAGGCTTTGTCGGCGAGCAGGGTATCAGCCTTCATGTCAGGCAACAGGGCGTCCGCGCCCTGCAGGTCGTGGGCTTGGCCCGGCGTCGGGAAGAAGCCGACAGGATTGCCCAGAGCATCGACCAGGGTATGGATCTTGGTGCTCAGCCCGCCTTTGCTTCGGCCGATCGCTTGATCTTCGCCGTCTTTTTTTGGGCGCCGGCGCCATGCTGATGAGCGCGCACGATGGTGCTGTCGATCATGGCGTATTCGTTGTCGGCGTCGGCGGCGAGAAGCTCGAACAGCCTGCGCCACACACCGCTCTTTGCCCATCGGCTGAAGCGGGTATGGACTGCCTTCCAAGCGCCGAAGCGCTCGGGCAGGTCGCGCCATGGGATGCCAGCTCGATAGCGATAGATCACGGCATCGACGAACAGACGATTGTCCCTGGCGGTCGCGCCAACATGGCCCTCGCGTCCCGGTAGAATGTCCTTGATCCGATCCCATTGGTCGTCGCGAAGGGCGTAACGGCGCATCAGTCAGCTCCCAGTGGCCGACTGGCAAGGATCACAACTCAGCTCTCGCCGATATCGTTGATGATATGCTTGTTAGGCTAGAGCGCTGAGCGGACCGCCGATCAGCGATGCCGCGCGTACACTGTCGAGGCCGCCCGCGAGAGTGGGACCAACCAGCGCCCGCGTCTACAGCGTCGAAACCGCACGCGAGCGCGGCGCCAGGTGCGTGTTCAAGGCGCTTGAGAAGAAGCGGTGAGAGCCTGTTGTGCGCTCTGTCTCTCCTGCCAGGTCGACACGATGAAAGATGCGATTGACCCCGCTAGGTTCACGGCGAGTTCGGCGTGACGCGGTTTGGGCTTCACAGCCTTTCGCCCTTGACCGTGGGCGTCGCCAACTCGGTTGCGAATGGCGGCGAGGTTGCCGACAACGGCCTGGACGTTTCCGAGGATCGCTTTGAACACGGTCTCCTCGTGCTGACTGGGCAACAGGTTGAGCTGCTCAGCCGTCAGCCCCCATAGCTTAGGAAGGTCCGCGTCGTCCGGATACATCGCGCCAGCGTCATCGAGCACGTGCTTGCAAACACTCTCGAGCAACGCGCGCGCCGCGGTGATTGCACCTTCCGGATCGTTCAGCCGCCGATCGAGCGCCTTTTGCCAAGCTTGCGCGATGTGCGCCGGGTCGAACCTCTCCAGAGCAGAACTGATTGCCGCCGTTCCGGGCGACTGATCGTGAGCCTCCAGATAGTCGACCAGCGGATGGAATGTATCCCAGAGGAATGCCCGGCGCTCGGCATAGCCTGCGAACTGCTGCTTGATGACTCCCCAGAACTGGCCGAGATCGCGACAGCGCTGCACGATCTCAGGCAACCTTTGCTTCGTGTCGGCGCGCACCAAGAAATAGCGGCGCAGATCCTTGTAGGCATCGTCGCCTCCATCGACCCCCCCGCCCGTCGCTTGGACAATAAGCCCATTCTGCAGCCGGATCGCCTTGTCGACGGGTGATTCATCGAGAACGCCCGTCACCGAGCATGCGCCTCCGGCCGCAGTATCGATTCCGGGAACGTGAACAGAACGAGATTTTGGAAAACAGGACGATCCATGTTGGAAAACATGGTCCCCTCTCGGATCTATCTGACCGCTAACCCATTGAAAAGGAATGGTGCCCAGGGGCGGAATTGAACCACCGACACTGCGATTTTCAGTCGCATGCTCTACCAACTGAGCTACCTGGGCGCACCGTTTCCGGGAGCGGCCGGCTGTATAGGACAGCCGCGGCCTGCCTGTCCAGCAGACATGGCACCGGCTGTCGGTAGCAAATCAAGTTGTCCGGTTTTGGTAGCACATCAAATGTCCGCTTCTTGAGATTGAGTTGGGAGGGCGGTTCGGAAGCGGTGGACGGGCCCCGCCGCCCCCAGTGTAGTGCGGCTATGGTGCCGAGACCGACCCACAGCGTCGCGTCGCCGCCCGTGACATCGGTCAGCGTGGGATGGATCGGCTCATCGCAGCAAACGCTCGAACGACTGGCGATTGGATCGCCTCAGCCCTGCTGGCACGACCCGGACGACGTCAAGATCGTCCTGCCCTGCTGCACTTGCCCGTCCTGCCCTTGCCCGTGCTGGCCTTGGCGAGCCGGATCTGGCTGGCGCGTTGCCGGCGACGTTCGTCTCGAGCGAACAACTGGCGCCGGGTGCCCTTCCTGTCAGCGCCTTCCCCCGACCCGCCAGAGCGAAAAAGGGCCCGAAGGGGAAGCGATCTCGTTGCCGGGAGAGCGCCACGAAGTGGCGCGCTCCCGGCGATGACAGAGGAAAAACATCACGAGCCGCGGCTGCCGTCCTTCTCCTCGTCGGACGGACTCTCGTCGGTCTCGAAGCGGTAGCCCTCCTTCAGCCAGCGGCCGAGATCGATGTCGGCGCAGCGCTTGGTGCAGAACGGCCGGTACTTGGGATCGGCCGGCCTGCTGCAGACCGGACATTTGGCCTCGGTGCGGACCGCGCGCAGCGGCGGCGAAGCGGATCGATCAGCCATTGCTCCTCTCCAGCGCCTCGAGCTCGGCGGCGAGGGTCGCGCCACGCCGGGCGCGTGTCAGCTCGAAGTGGCCGAGCCGGGTGAAGCCGTAGAGCTGGGTCGGCACGGGATCGTCGGCAAGGGCCTCCGCCAGCACCGCCTGGACCTTGTCGCGGTCGTAGGTGCTGCGCATGGTGACGAAATCGATCACCACCGTGCCGGCGATGTTGCGCAGGCGCAGCTGCTGGGCGATCGCCGGTGCCGCCTCGACATTGATGTCGACGGCGCGGCGCGGCGCACGGCCCTGGCGGCCACCGGCGCTGGCGCTGTCGACGTCGACGGCACACAAGGTCTCGCCCGGCTCGAACAGCACCTCGACCCCGCTCGACAGCACGATGCGCGGCACCAGCGCGGTCCCGATCTGGCCCGAGACGTCGTCGATATCGAAGATCGGCATCGGCCCGTTGTGCCAGCGCACGCGGATCTTCTCGCCCAGGCGGTCGAACTCGTCCTGCAAGGTGCGCGCGAGATGCCGCTCGTCGAGCACCACCTCCTCGAGCGCGGCGCCGTGATCGCGCAGCATGCGGGCCAGCGGGTCACGCTCGCCCGGCACGCGCTCCGACAGGTCGGCCGGCGGCTGGGCCTCGAGCGCCAGGCGGCGAAACTGCTCCCAGCGTTCGGCGAGCTGGGCGGCATCGGTGCCGAGAAGCTCGGCGCCGACGCCGGCGGCGGCGGTGCGCAGGACCATGCCGCCCTCGAGCAGGCCTTCGACATGGCCGCGCAGCCGCTCGCGCTCGGATTCGCCCTCGATTCGGCGCGAGAAGCCGATCTCCGTGCCCATCGGATGGTAGACCAGGTAGCGGCCGTCGATCGCGATGTTCATGGTGAGCCGCGGGCCCTTGTCGGGGTCGCCGTCGTGGCGCACCTGGACCAGCACCGGCGCGCCGGGCGGCGGCCAGGTGTCGACACCGGCGCGATCCTCGGCGCGCAGGAAGCCAGAGCGGCCGATGCCGATATCGACGAACGCGGCGCCGAGATCGGGCATCACCCGCTCGAGCCGGCCGAGGAAGATGCTGCCCACCCGGGTCGGCGTATCGCGCCGCGCGATCTGCAGCTCGACCAGGCGGCCCTCGGCGACCAGCGCGAACAGGAAGGCCTTGGGCATGATCTGGCAGATCAGGCGATCGATACGGTTCATTGCGTGGCCGCCTTGAGGGGCGAAGCCGCCTCGAGGGGGCCCGCCGCCGTGAGGAGCGCCACCGTCTCGAACAGCGGCAGGCCGACGACATTGCTGTAGGAGCCGGACACGAAGCTCACGAAGCGGGCGGCACGGCCCTGGATGGCATAACCGCCCGCCTTGCCCTGCCATTCGCCGCAGTCGAGATAGTCGTCGATCTCGGCCGACGCGAGCCGCTTGAAGCGCACCGCGGTCTCGACCAGCCGGGTTCGCACCACGCCGTTCGCGCCGCCGACGGCAACGCCACCCAGCACACGATGGCGCCGGCCCGACAGCAGCGCCAGGCAGGCGCGCGCCTCGCTGTCGCTTTCGGCCTTGGGCAGGATACGCCGGCCGCACGCCACGACGCTGTCGGCGGCGAGCACGATCGCGCCGGGATGACGGCACGCCACGGCGGCGAGCTTGGCGGTCGCCATGCGCAAGGCATAGCCGCGCGGCAGCTCGCAGGGCTGCGGCGTTTCGTCGATGTCGGCGGGATCGATCTCGGCGGGCTCGAAGCCGACCTGCCGCAACAGGTCGAGCCGGCGCGGCGACGCGGACGCCAGGACGAGTGGCGCGCCCAACGCCTACTTGAAGCGGAAGGTGATGCGACCCTTGGTCAGGTCGTAGGGCGTCATCTCGACGGTGACGCGGTCGCCTGCCAGGACGCGGATGCGGTTCTTCCGCATCTTGCCCGATGTGTGGGCGAGGATCGTGTGGTCGTTGTCGAGCTTGACCCGGAACATGGCGTTGGGCAGCAGCTCGGCCACGACGCCGGTGAACTCGATCAGATCTTCCTTGGCCATCCGGCCTCCGGTTGGGGTCTGGGGGATATAAAGCGGGCCGGAAAATGGGCCGCAGGCGGGGTTTAGTCAACTGCACGACGGTGGACCATCGCGCCCTTCTCAGCGGGCCATGCCTCGCCTATAGAAGACGCGGCAGCGAACGCCCGGGGAAGGAAGGACCAGTCACGATGAAGGCACTTCGGACGTGCAGCCTGCTGGCTGCCCTGCTCGCGGCGCCGGCGCTCGCGCAGACGCCCACGACGCCGTCCGCGCCGCCCAACGCCATCAGCCATCCGGCCACCAAGACGATCGGCGTTCCGCAGCAGCGGCAATACTCGACGGCGCTGATCGTGCTGAACGCGCGCGGCGCCAAGCTCGACGGGCAGAAGCTGGTCCTCGACGGCGTGCTGCCGACCGCCACCCTGTTCACCAGCCGGCCGGTACGCACGGTCGGCCACATGGTGACGCCGGACATGGTCGAGATCTGGCGCACCGGCAGCTTCGCCAAGGACCCGCCCAACGCCACGGTCTCGGCCTTCTCCAAGGACGGCAGCAGCGTGACCGACGCCGTCGTCGTGCTTACCGCGCCCAAGCTAGAAGGCGAGCGGCTGACTTTCGACGTGCGCGTGCTCGAGGGCAGTCTCGGCACCGCCGACGGCCCGGCCTCGGTGTTCATCGACACGCTGTGGTGGGGCCTCGGCTCCAACGGCTTCACCTACTATGGCCAGAGCCAGACGACCGGTGGCGAGACACCCAACATCGGCGACCCGCACGGCACCAGCACCTTCTCCGGCTGGTCCAACCCGTCGCCGACTGGCCCGTACGTTCCGCCACCGTCTGCGCCGGTCGGCGGCGCATCGGCGCCCCCGCCACCCGACATCGATCCGCGCTACCAGCGCTACTACAACCAGCCGGCCTACAATCAGCAGAACTTCAATCAGCCGACCTACAGTCAGCCGAGCTACAATCAGCCGACCTGCGGCAAGCCTCCCCTCCTGCCCTGCTACTGAGGCGCACCATGAACAGGTTCACCGCTCTCGCCCTCGCCGCCCTCATGAGCATCGTGGGCTCGCTCGCGCTGGCGTCCGGCCCGGCTTTCGCTCAGGCCCCATCGACCGCGCCTCAGACTGGCCCCAAGACCATCGGCCAGCCCAAGAAGCCCATGCTGGTGCCGTCGATGATCGTGCTCAATGCTCGCACTGCCACGCTCAAGGACAAGAAGCTCGTGCTCGACGGCATCTCGCCCAACGCCATCGTGTTCGCCGACCGGCCGGTGCGTTCGGCCGGTCATGCGCTCACCGCGCACGTGATCGAGGAGTGGAGCGACAACGCCTCCGACAGCTTCGCCAAGATCCCGCCCAACGCCACCGTCTCGGTGTTCAACAAGGCCAAGGCCGGCGTGGTCGACGCCGTGGTGGTGCTGAAGTCGCCCAAGCTCGACGGCGAGCGGCTGACCTTCGACGTCGACGTGCTCGAAGGCGATCTCGCCGGCGGCGACGGCGCCGTCTCGGTGTTCATGGACATCATCAACCTGCCGCCGGCGCGCCGCACCGCGCACCGCGGCGCGTGGTACGCCGGCGCGAACTGACAATGAGAAAAGGTCCCTCGCTGCGCTCGGGATGACACCGGGATTGGCCGCGGGCAAAGCCGTCATCCCGAGCGCGGCGAGGGACCTTTCCTCTGTGCATGTCGCCATCCTAATGGCTGACTAAAATCCTACTTCTGCACGCGTGCCGCACAATTTTTGTCACAATCTGCAGATCGTCTGATCCACAATTCGCGCACAATTGGATGTCGGGAATGCCGCCGCGGGGCGAGTTGCCTCGCGTGTAAGTAGTAAAGGAGTATTCCCGATGAAGCGTACACCCCTCGCCCTGTCCCTGCTCGCCCTTGTTGCGGTCAGCGCGTCCGCTGGGGCCCAGAACGTTCCACGCGGCATGGCCTCGTCCTTCAACACGACGGCCGAAGAAGCCATCGTGAAGCAGTCGATCCATGATGCCGGCTACGCCGGCGTGACCGATCTGCGTCACGACATGAACAACGGCACCTGGCACGCCCAGGCCTACAGGAACAATGCCTATGTCGACGTGACGGTCGATCGCGCCGGCCACGTCTCCCAGCCGTAAGAGAATCGATCCCCTCAACACGACGATCACTCTCCTCCCCAGCAAAGCTGGGGAGGAGATCAGACCGACGGCCCCGACGGGGCGCCGAAGCGGACCTTGAGGCGGGCCAGGATCATGTCGCGCAGGCGGCGATAGGCGTCGAGGCGCATCTCGCGCGAGCCCTCGACGATGCTGGGATCGGGCACCGGCCAGTACTCGACCTCCGCCGCAGTGCCGCGGGTGAACTCGAGCGCCTGGTGATGGGCTTCCGGCGACAGGGTCACGATGACGTCGAAGGAGCTCGGGTCGACGTCGCCGAACGTCTTGGCGTGGTGGTGATGGACGTCGATGCCGATCTCGTCGAGCGCCTGCACGGCAAAGCCATCGACGTCGCTCGCTCGCACGCCGGCCGAATCGATGTAGGAGGACTGGCCGTAGAGCCGCTTGGCCAGCGCCGCCGCGATCGGCGAGCGGACCGAATTCTCACTGCAGGCGAAGAGCAGGCTGGCCGGGATTCCGTTCATCACCTGCGGCCGATCACGCTTTGATGTGAAGGGCGCAGATCAGCGTGAACAGCCGGCGGGCCGTCCCGAGATCGACCTCGATCTTGCCGGCGAGACGTTCGATCAGCAGCTCGGAGCCTTCGTTGTGCAAGCCGCGCCGGCCCATGTCGAGTGCCTCGATCTGCGAGGGGCCGAGCTTCTTGATGGCGGCGTAGTAGCTCTCGCAGATCAGGAAGTAGTCCTTCACGACCTTGCGGAACGGGGTCAGCGACAGCACGATGTCGCGCAGCTTGGCGTCATGCTGGTCCCGCACGTCGAACACCAGGCGCTGCTCGAAGATGCCGATGCGCAGGCGATACGGGCCGGGTGCGCCGACCAGGGCGAAGTCGTTCTCCTCCAGGAGATCGAACAGAGCCACCGCGCGCTCGTGCTCGACCTCGGGCGAGCGGCGCGCCACCGACTCCTCGTCCAGCGCGATATCGACGATGCGTCGTGCGTCAGACATGGCCGTCTCAGTCCCGCCGGTTCAGCCGGATGGCGATCGAGCGGCCGTGCGCGCCGAGCCCTTCGGCCTCGGCGAGCGCCAGTGCCGCCGGGCCAAGCGCGGCCAGCGCATCGGACGTGCAGGAGACCAGCGAGGTGCGCTTCAGGAAATCGGCGACGCCCAGGCCGCCGGAAAAGCGCGCGGCGCGCGACGTCGGCAGGACATGGTTGGTGCCGGCGACGTAGTCGCCGATCGCTTCCGGCGTATGACGGCCGAGAAAGATCGCGCCGGCATGGCGGATGCGCCCGGACAGCGCCTCGGCGGGCGCCATCTCCATCGCGAGCTCGACATGCTCGGCGGCGATGCGATCGATCAGCGGAGCCGAGGCCGCGAGATCGCGCACCACGATGATGGCGCCGTTGTCGCGCCAGCTCGCGCAGGCGATATCGCTGCGCGCCAGCACCTCGAGCTCGCCCTGCACGGCTCCGGCCACCGCGTCGGCGAAGGCCCGGTCGTCGGTGATCAGCACCGATTGCGAGGAGGCGTCGTGCTCGGCCTGCGACAGGAGATCGGCGGCGATCCAGGCCGGATCGTTGGCGCCATCGGCGACCACCAGGATCTCGGAGGGGCCGGCGATCAGGTCGATGCCGACCTGGCCGAACACGCGGCGCTTGGCGGCCGCGACGTAGGCATTGCCGGGACCGGTGATCTTGTCGACGGCGCGGATCGACTGCGTGCCGTAGGCCAGTGCCGCGACGGCCTGGGCGCCGCCGATGCGCCACACCTCGTCCGCGCCGGCGATCTCCGCCGCCAGCATGACCAGCGGATTGAGCGCACCGCCCGGCGTCGGCACGGTCATGACGATCCGCTCCACGCCCGCCACCTTGGCCGGCACGATGTTCATCAGCACCGACGACGGATAGGCCGCGGTGCCGCCCGGCACGTAGACACCGACAGAGTCGATCGGCCGGTAGCGGGCGCCGAGCCGCGTGCCGGTGGCGTCGGTGAAATCGACGTCGCGTGGCAGCGTCGCGCGATGGAACGCCTCGATGCGCCGCGCCGCGAAGGCGATCGCCTCGCGCTGGGCCGCGGTCGCCTCCGCCGCCGCCGCTTGTCGCTCGGCATCGGAGATGCGCAGCCCCAGCTTCGCGAGATCGACCTTGTCGAACCTCGCCGTGTAGTCGATCAGCGCCGCATCGCCGCGAGCGCGCACGTCGGCCACGATGCCCGCGGCGACGCGGTCGACATTCTCGTCGGTGTCCCGATTGCGCTCCAGGAAGGCCTGGAATTGCCCTTCGAAGTCCGGCGCCGAGGCATCGAGCCTGAGCGGCCCCATCTCAGGCCGCACTGGCGATCTCGCGGAAGCAATCGACCCAGCGCCCGACCCGGATGGGCTGCGTCTTGAGGGCCGCCCGGTTGACGATGAAGCGCGAGGTGATGTCGGCGATGTGCTCGATCTCGACCAGCCCGTTCTCCTTGAGCGTGCGGCCGGAATCGACCAGGTCGACGATGCGATGGCTGAGGCCGAGCGAGGGCGCCAGCTCCATGGCGCCGGAGAGCTTCACGCATTCGGCCTGCACGCCGCGCGCCGCGAAGTGGCGGCGGGTCACCTCGGGATACTTGGTGGCGATGCGCACATGGCTCCAGCGCCGGGGATCGTCGCTACCCGCCATCTCGGCCGGCTCGGCGACCGCCAAGCGGCAGTGGCCGATGCCGAGGTCGATCGGGGCGTAGATCTCGGGATAGTCGAACTCCATCAGCACGTCGGCGCCGGCGATGCCGAGATGGGCGGCGCCGAAGGCGACGAAGGTCGCGACATCGAACGAGCGCACACGGATGATGTCGAGATCGGCATGGTTGGTGGTGAAGCGGAGCTGGCGCGCGTCGGGATCACCGAACGCCGGCTCGGGCTCGATGCCGGCATGGGCGAACAAAGGCGCCGCTTCCTTGAGAATGCGCCCCTTCGGCACGGCCAGGATGAGTTTCTCGTTGGCTTCGCTCGACACGACCCGTCGCTCCAGTAACGAATGCCCACCTTCTCCGCGACCGGTATCCGAAATGGACGCACTCATGCTCCTCTCCCCCGCCGGGGGGAGAGGATCCCGAATACGAACCCTCGGGCGCCTAGTCGACCGGATGGGCGGGCTTCCACGGGGTGGCCCAGGGCTCCCCGACATCCCCCAAATGACACGCGAGCCGGCCGATTTCCAGTCGGATGGCGCGGTCCGCGGCGAACCGCAGCGTGACTGAATGGTCGTCTTCCTGGGTCACAGACAGAAGATCGAGCACCCGATCGGGCTCGCCGAGCGGCACCTCGTGGTGGCGAACCGCCTTCACATCGTTGAAAACCAGGGCGGAATGGGTCCGCCAGTGGGCCGCCTCGATGGTCGGATCGGCCTCCCAGCAGAACCGGTTGAGCAGCAGGACGAAGCGCCGCTCGTCCTTGAAGTGGACGCAATCACGCACCGCCACGAGCGAATCCTGCACGGCGGCGGAGATGACGCCGAGATCGTCGGCGTCGAGCGCCGTGAGCTTGAGAGGAGTCGGCACCTCAGCCCTTCAGCCGCTCGATGTCGGCCCCGCAGGCGCCGAGCTTCTCCTCGAGCCGCTCGTAGCCGCGGTCGAGATGATAGACCCGGTTCACCGTCGTATGGCCCTCGGCGGCCAGGCCGGCGATGGCGAGCGACACCGACGCGCGCAGGTCGGTCGCCATGACCTCGGCGCCGCGCAGCTTGGGGACGCCGCGCACCAGGGCCGATTCGTGATGGATGGTGACGTTGGCGCCCATGCGCGACAGCTCCGGCACGTGCATGAAGCGGCTCTCGAACACCGTCTCGGTGATCATTGCCGCGCCCTCGGCCCGCGTCATCAGCGCCATCATCTGGGCCTGCAGGTCGGTCGGGAAGCCGGGATAGGGCTCGGTCATCACGTCGACGCCCCTGAGCGCGCCGCTGGTCCGCTGCACGCGCAAGCCGCGCGCCGTCGGCTCGAGGCTGACGCCGGCGGCGCGCAGGGTCTGCGCCGCCGTCTCGATCAGGTCGAGGCGGCCGCCGACCAGCTCGACGTCGCCCGCCGTCATCGCGACGGCCATGGCGTAGGTGCCGGTCTCGATGCGATCGGGAATGACGCTGTGTTCCGCTTCCTTGAGCGAGTCGACGCCTTCGATCGTCAGCGTCTCGGTGCCGATTCCGTCGACCGGCACGCCCAGCGCCACCAGGCAATGCGCCAGATCGGTGATCTCGGGCTCGCGCGCGGCGTTGTCGAGCACGGTCGTGCCCTTGGCGAGCGCCGCTGCCATCATCAGATTCTCGGTGGCGCCGACCGACACCTTGGGAAAGGTGTAGCGCGCGCCGCGCAGGCCGTTCGGCGCCTTGGCCACGAGGTAGCCGCCGTCGATGTCGATCTCCGCCCCCATCGCCTTCAGGCCGGCGATGTGCAGGTCCACCGGCCGGGCGCCGATGGCGCAACCGCCGGGCAGCGACACCCGCGCCTCGCGCTCGCGCGTCAGCAGGGCGCCCAGCACCAGCACCGAGGCGCGCATCTTGCGCACGATGTCGTAGGGCGCGGTGGTCGAGATGATGCGCGGCGCGTGCAGGGTGAGCGTGGTGCCGTGGGCATGGCCGTTCTCGCCCGCCGCCGCACTGACCTCGACGCCGTGCTGCTGCAGGAGCTGGAGCATCGTGGTGATGTCGGCCAGCCGCGGCACGTTGTGCAGGGTGAGCTTCTTGTCGCTCAGGAGGGCGGCGACCATCAGCGGCAGCGAGGCGTTCTTCGAGCCCGAGATGCGGAGCTCGCCCTTGAGCTGCCGGCCACCGTTGATGCGGATACGATCCATCTACGCCTCCGCTCAGATCTTGGGCAGGGTGACGCCGCGCTGGCCCTGGTACTTGCCGGCCTTGTCGCGGTAGGAGACCTCGCACGGCTCGTTGCCCTGCAGGAACAGGAACTGGCAGGCGCCTTCGTTGGCGTAGATCTTGGCCGGCAGCGGCGTGGTGTTGGAGAATTCCAAGGTCACGTGGCCTTCCCATTCCGGTTCGAGCGGAGTGACGTTGACGATGATGCCGCAACGAGCATAGGTCGACTTGCCGACGCAGATCACCAGCACGTCGCGCGGGATGCGGAAATACTCCACGGTGCGGGCCAGCGCGAACGAGTTGGGCGGGATGATGCAGACGTCGGTGGTGCGGTCGACGAAGCTGTTCTCGGCGAAGTTCTTGGGATCGACCACCGCCGAATCGACGTTGGTGAAGATCTTGAAATCGGTGCCCACCCTCGCGTCGTAGCCATAGGACGACAGGCCGTAGGAGATGATGCCCTCGCGCTTCTGGCCATCGACGAAGGGCTCGATCATGCCCTTGTCGTGCGCCATTCGGCGGATCCAGCGGTCGGAGAGAATGGTCATTGTCGGGCGCTTCTAACGGAGGGGGCCCGGCGGCTCAACCGTCGGTCCCCTCGCCATCCACAGGAGCGCGGCCGGGCGTCTCGCGCTCGGCCATCTGGCGCTCAGCTTGCGAGCGCGCCTGGGCCTTGCGCCGCCTGAGATTATCCCGCAGAGCCGCCGCCAGCCGCTCGGCACGCTCAGCGTCCTTCTGCGCGACGGGTTTCGAGGAGGGAGCCATGGCCACGAGGATACACCAATGATCGACGCGCTGCGTACGCCCGATGAACGATTTGCCGGGCTACCGGGTTGGAATTACGCCCCGCGCTACCACCTGAGGGCCGACGGCCTTCGGCTGCACTACATCGACGAAGGACCGCGGCAGGCCCGCCGCACCTGGCTCTGCCTGCACGGCCAGCCGACCTGGAGCTACCTCTATCGCCGCATGATCCCGGTGTTCACCGCCGCCGGCGACCGCGTGGTCGCGCCGGATTTTCCGGGATTTGGCCGCTCCGACAAGCCGACCGATGAGGCCGTCTACACCTTCGACTTGCATCGGCAGGCGCTGATCGCGCTGGTCGAGGCCCTCGACCTGCGCGACATCGTCCTGGTCGTGCAGGATTGGGGCGGCCTGATCGGCCTCACCGTTCCTATGGCTGCGGCCCACCGCTTTGCCGCTCTCCTGGTGATGAACACCATGCTGGGCACCGGCGATGCGCCGCTCGGCGACGGCTTTCTTGCCTGGCGCAGCTTCTCCAACCGCAACCCCGACATGGACATCGCCCGGCTGATGCAGCGCGCCTGCCCGCACCTCGACGATGCCGAGGCAGCCGCCTACGCCGCACCCTATCCCGACGCGAGCTTCAAGGCCGGCGTCCGCCGCTTCCCCAATCTCGTGCCCGACCGGCCCGACGCCGGCGGCGCAGCGCTATCCCGCGAAGCCCGCCGCTTCTGGCGCGAGCGCTGGACCGGCAAGAGCCTGATGGCGATCGGCATGACCGATCCCGTGCTCGGCCCGGCCGTGATGCGCGCCCTGCACGCCGACATCCGCAACTGCCCGCCGCCGATCGAGATCGTCGACGCCGGCCACTTCGTCCAGGAATGGGGCGAGCCGATCGCACGCGCGGCGGTTCAGGTGCTGTAGCGCATAATCCTCCCCAGCTTCGTTGGGGCCGAGAATGAAGGTCACGCACGCCCCCTTGCGGATGCGAATGATTCTCATAAAGAGATCGTTATCACCAGCACGGCCGGCAGGCATATCGAAGCACAACCGCCAAGGACCTATGGATGCCCGGCAATCAGAGTATCGGCCTGCTTGATGCCAAGGAGAACCGTCGTCGGATCGCTCGAGACCGCATGCAGGAGCGACGTCGCCGCCGTCGTGTCGCTCGCGCCCGACCACGTCGTATGATGGACCTCCTGCTGGTGCACATAGGCAAGGGCGACTGCGACCTTGCCCATCAGCGTGGTGATGTCGTGACCGTCCGAGGTATCCTGTGTTCCGGCCATGATGTTGATCAGCACCGAGCCCACGAATTGACCTGCCGCCAAGGTCGCCTTGACTTGGCCAGTCCAATAGGCGAGGCCAGCCGCGTCCGAGCCGCGGTTGAACAGGTTATTGTAGACCGAATCGATGAAGGTACTGATCTGGCTGTCGCTGGCGCTGAACGGATCGACCAGGAACGGATAGAGCGCCTTGGCCTCGGCGCTGACGCCGAACGAGCTGGCGATGTTGGCAAACAGCGCGGCGGGCCCCTGGGTCTGCAGGTTCGCATTGAACTGGCCCACCCAGAACTCGAAACCGCCCGAGTCCGCGCCGCGGCCAAAGAAGGCAGCATAGGTGGCGGCGATCTGTTCCTCGGGGCTGAGGGCAAGGAGATTCAAGGTCGTGGTCGCGCCGACAATGACCGGCACGACATAAAGTAGTGCCTGGCCGTCGGACGAGGTGGCGCCGTTGGTCGCATGGTAGCCGAAGCCATCTATCCCCGAAAAAGCGCCCGACGGCGTATAGTCGAACCCGCCGGGGGCCGTGAGCTGCAGCGTGCCGTGCGCAGGGCCGGAGACCAACGTGGCCGTCGACGCGCTCTCGTCGTTCAACAATATCCCGGCGGAGGCAGCGATCGACAAGGAGCGGCCCTGGATGACGATGTACGCATCGTCGTGGGTCGCGACAGGCGGTGCCGTGTCGTCATTGACGATGGTCCCGAGTGCCTGCGCCGTGCCAGCTCCCAGGACACCCGATGGATCGGCGACCTTGAGCACGAAGGATTCGTCGCCTTCAAACACCGTATCGCCGGCGACGATCACGGTGACGACCTTGTGAGTCTCGCCGGGCGCAAAGATCACCGCGCCCGACGGCAACGCGCCGCCTGTGAAATCGGCGGCTGACGCCGGATGATTGCCAAAGCCGGCGACCACCCAATTCAACGTCTGGCTCGTCCCCAGAGCCTGCTCGAAGGACACAGAGAAGGTCATTGGCGTGTTTCCGCCTTGACCCTCGGCCTTCAGGGAATCAATGCCGGAGACCAGAACCGCCAAGGCGTCGTTGTCGACGATCGTCGCGACGGCCTGAGCACGGCCCAGTGTCAGGCCTGCCGCACCGGACAGCTTGAGTGAGAATGTCTCGAGCCCCTCGACAGCGAGGTCATCGACGACAGGGATGTTGACCAGCTTGACCGTCTCGCCCGGCGCAAAGTTGATGCTGGCCGTCCCGCTCGGAAGATCGACGAAGTCGTTGCCGCCCGCCGTCCCGCTCGACAGCGAGTAGCTCACGCTCGTCACGCTCGCCGACGGCTGGCTCAGCCGAAAAACGAACGTCGCAAACGCGTCCCCTTCTCTGGCCATGACGTCGTCGACGTTCAATACCGGACTGACCGCGACCGCCCCGTCATTGTTCTCGATGATTGCCGTGCCCTGCGTGTCCGCAAGGATGGCCCCTCCCGTCGCACCGGTGAGCTGAAAGCCGAACATCTCGTCGGCCTCGCCAACACTATCGTCGACGAGGGGAACCAGGATGGTCTTCGCTGTCTCGCCCGGCATGAAGGTCACCGTAGAGGTCACCGACGTATAGTCGCTCCCCGACAGGGCCGACCCGTCCTTCGTCTGATAGGTCACGGTGATCAAGGTCGTGCTGGCACGATCGAGCGTGATCACGAACCCTGCATTGCCGTCGCTCTCGTCGACGACAGCGTCGCTCACCGACACCAGCGGCGCAGCCCCGATCGTGTCGTTGTCGACGATCGTCGCGATCGCAAGATCGCGACCCAGCGTCAGGCCTGTCGCACCGAGCAGGTTCAAGTAAAAGGTCTCATCTCCTTCAACGGCGGTGTCACCAGCGATGGGGATATTGACCAGCTTGACCGTCTCGCCCGGTGCAAATTTGATGATGGCCGTCCCGCCGGGAGGACCGACGAAGTCATTGCCGCCCGCCGTCCCGTTCGACAGCGAGTAGCTCACGCTCGTCACGCTCGCCGACGGCTGGCTCAGCCGTAGAACGAACGTCGCAAATACGTCCCCTTCACCGGCAACGATGTCGTCGACGTTCAATACCGGGCTGACCGCGACCGCCCCGTCATTGTGCTCGATGATCGCCGTGCCCTGCGTGTCCGCGAGGATGGCCCCTCCCGTCGCACCGGTGAGCTGAAAGCCGAACATCTCGTCGGCCTCGCCAAGACTGTCGTCGACAACGGGAACCAGGATGGTCTTCGCCGTCTCGCCCGGCATGAAGGTCACCGTCGAGGTCACCGCGGCATAGTCGCTTCCCGACAAGGCCGACCCATCCTTCGTCTGATAGGTCACGGTTATCGAGGTCGTGCTGGCACGATCGAGCGTGATCACGAACCCTGCATTGCCGTCGCTTTCGTTGACCACGGCGTCGCTCACCGACACCAGAGGCGCAGCCCCGATCGTGTCGTTGTCGACGATCGTCGCGACCGCCTGAGCGCGGCCCAGTGTCAGCCCTGCCGCATTGGCCAGCTTGAGTGAAAGTATCTCGAGCCCTTCGACAGCGGTGTCATCGACGATGGGGATGTTGACCAGCTTGACCGTCTCGCCCGGCGCAAAGTTGACGATGGCCGTCCCGCTGAGAGGACCGACGAAGTCATTGCCGCCCGCCGTCCCGGCCGACAGCGAGTAGCTCACGCTCGTCACGTTCGCCGACGGCTGGCTCAGCCGAAGAACGAACGTCGCAAGCACGTCCCCTTCACCCACTACGATATCGTCGACGTTCAATACCGGGCTGACCGCGACCGGCCCGTCATTGTGCTCGATGATCGCCGTGCCCTGCGTGTCCGCGAGGATGGCCCCTCCCGTCGCGCCGGTGAGCTGAAGGCCGAACGTCTCGTCGGCCTCGCCAAGACTGTCGTCGACAAGCGGAACCAGGACGGTCTTCGCCGTCTCGCCCGGCATGAAGGTCACCGTCGAGGTCACCGCGGCATAGTCGATTCCCGACAAGGCCGACCCATCCTTCGTCTGATAGGTCACGGTTATCGAGGTCGTGCTGGCGCGATCCAGCGTGATCGCGAACCCCGCATTGCCGTCGCTCTCGTTGACCACGGCGTCGCTCACCGACACCAGCGGCGCGGCCCCGATCGTGTCGTTGTCGACGATCGTCGCGATCGCCAGATCGCGACCCAGCGTCAGGCCTGTCGCACCGAGCAGGTTCAAATAAAAGGTCTCATCTCCTTCAACGGCGGTGTCACCCGCGATGGGGATGTTGACCAGCTTGACCGTCTCGCCCGGCGCAAAGCCGATGGTGGCCGTCCCGCCGGGGGGACCGATGAAGTCGTTGCCGTCCGCCGTCCCGGTCGACACCAGGTAGCTCACGCTCGTCACGCTCGCCGACGGCTGGTTCAGCCGTAGAACGAACGTCGCAAGCACGTCCCCTTCACCGACCGCGATGTCGTCGACGTTCAATACCGGGCTGACCGCGACCGGCCCGTCATTGTGCTCGATGATCGCCGTGCCCTGCGTGTCCGCGAGGATGGCCCCTCCCGTCGCGCCGGTGAGCTGAAAGCCGAACGTCTCGTCGGCCTCGCCAAGACTGTCGTCGACAACGGGAACCAGGATGGTCTTCGCCGTCTCGCCCGGCATGAAGGTCACCGTCGAGGTCACCGCGGCATAGTCGCTTCCCGACAAGGCCGACCCGTCCTTCGTCTGATAGGTCACGGTCATCGAGGTCGTGCTGGCACGATCGAGCGTGATCACGAACCCCGCATTGCCGTCGCTCTCGTTGACCACGGCGTCGCTCACCGACACCAGCGGCGCAGCCCCGATCGTGTCGTTGTCGAGGATCGTCGCGATCGCCAGATTGCGACCCACGGTCAGGCCTGTCGCACCGAAGATGTTCAGGAAGAAGATCTCCGATCCTTCAATCGCAGCATCATCGAAGATCGCGATGCTGACAGACTTTGTCGTCTCGCCGGGCGCGAAGCTGACCGTGGCAGACCCGCCCGGCGGCGCGCTGAAATCACTGTTACCGGCCGTTCCGGGCGACAGCGAGTAGCTCACGCTCGTCGCGCTCGCCGATGGCTGGCTCAGCCGAAGAACGAACGTCGCAAGCCCATCCTTTTCGCCCACTACGATGTCATCGACAGTCAGCATTGGCGTAGCCATCGGCGGAACCTCAGCTTCAGACGATCAAGACCCCAAGCTCTTGGCCAGCGCCGTCGGCACGCGCACCGGCATGTCGAGCAGCATCTGGGCGAAGGCCTTGGCGAGAGGATCGGCCTTGATCGAGGCCATGCCGCCGCCGCCCAGCGCCTGGCGCAGCAGGAAGTTGAAGCCGTGGATGCCGGGCAGCCGCCAGCGCGTCACCGTGCCCTCGATGCGATGGGCGAAGTAGCGCGCCACTGCCTCCTCCGTGACCTCGGAATCGAGGATCGGCTCGAACTCCGGCCGGCGGGCGAAGATGCCGATGTTGGCGTTATCGCCCTTGTCGCCGGAGCGGCCGTAGGCCAGCGCGACCAACGGCACGGTCTCGGTCGCGGCGCTGGGCGCGCTCGCCGGCAAGGGTGGCGCCTCGGTGGGCAACTGATCGGTGGTGAAGCCGCCGCTCTTGGCCCCCTGCTCCATCGGGATCACGCGCCCGTCGAGCTCTATCGTGACCGGCACAAGGGTCTTCGGGACCAGGCAGGAGAACATGCGGATCACCGGCGAAGGCGAGACGCGGCCCGCCCCGAAGCTGCCGGTCATGCCGACCACGCCGCCGGTCGACATCGGCGCGATCTCGCGGCCGAGCAGGCCAAGCGCTTCCTTCTGGTCGTGCCGTGCGGCGATCTTGACGACGACCTCGCGCGAGTCCTGGGTGCGGGCGTGCGGGCCGTAGGTCGCCTCGCCGCCGATGATCTCGATCGAGACGTCGCGGTAGTCGCCCATGTTCTTCTCGCGGAACAGGCGGCGCGTCTTCTTGATGATCGCGTCGGCGCTCGCCTGGCCCTTGGCGACCGCTTCGCGGCCGCCCAGCATGAAGATGGTGCTGAGCTTGTAGCCGTCTGGCCAGGTGGTGGAGACCTTGTAGGTGTCGGTCGGCGGCCGCCCCCTGGCGCCGGCGACGCGCACGCGGTCCTTGCCCACCTGCTGGTAGGTCGCGCCGGTGAAGTCGCAGACCACGTCGGGCACGATGTAGGCCCGCGGATCGCCGATCTCGTAGAGCATCTGCTCGGCCACGGTGGCGGCGCTGATCAGGCCACCGGTGCCGTCGGGCTTGCCGAGCACGAAGGCGCCGTCGCGTTCGACCTCGGCCACCGGGAAGCCCATGTTGTCGTAGTCCGGCACCAGGCGCCAATCGGTGAAGTTGCCGCCGTTGCATTGCGCGCCGCATTCGATGATGTGGCCGCACAAGGTGCCGGCGGCGAGCTGATCGTGATCGTCCATCGTCCAGCCGAAGGCGTGGATCAGCGCGCCCAAGGTCACCGCCGAATCGACACAGCGGCCGGTGATCACCACGTCGGCACCCTCGGCCAGGGCGCGGGCGATCGGGAAGCCGCCGAGATAGGCGTTCATGCTGGCGATGCGGGCCGGCAGCGCGGCGCCGGTATCCATCTCGCGGACGTCGAGTGCGCGCAGCTCGTCGATGCGCGGCTGCAGGTCGTCGCCCAGCACGACGGCGACCTCGAGCGTGACGCCGGCCGCCGCGCAGGCCTTCAGCACGGCGTCGCGGCAGGCCTGCGGGTTCACGCCGCCGGCGTTGGTGATCACCTTGATCTTCCGGTCGGCGATCTCGCGCGCGAGCGGGCCCATCACCACGCTCACGAAATCGGTGGCGTAGCCGGCCTGCGGGTTGCGCTGCTTCTGCGCCGCCATGATCGACATCGTCACCTCGGCGAGATAGTCGCTCACCAGGTAATCGACGTTGCCATGACGCACGAGCTGCGCGGCGGCCGTCTCGGTATCGCCCCAGAAGCCGGAATGACAGCCGACGCGAACGGTCTGCTTGGGCGTGCTCATCACGCCCTCTTGCGCCGGATGAAGTTGCCCATGCGCTCGACGTGCTCGCCCTCGGCCACCGACTGGGCGAAGGCGTCGATGCCGGCCTGCACCGCCTCGTCGAGCGGCAGGCGTTCCCAGCGCCGCATCAGGCGTTTCTGCGCCCGCACCGAGAGCGGCGTCGCCTCGACAACAGCCTCGACCAGGCGGTCGACCGCGGCGCCGATCTCACCTTCCGGCACGACCTCCTCGACGAAGCCCCAGGCCTCCGCCTTGGCAGCCCCAATGGTCTCCGCGGTGAGCAGCAGCCGCGAGGTGCGGCCCCAACCGATCAGGCGCGGCAGCAACGCGGCTTCAACGACCGAGGGCACGCCGACCTTGACCTCGGGCATGCCGAAATGCGCCGTGTCGGTAGCGACACGCATGTCGCACGCTGCCGCGACCTCGAGCCCGGCGCCCAGGGTGTAGCCTTCCAGGCGGCAGATCACCGGCACCGGGCAGTCGCGCACCGCCTGGCAGAGCTTATGGATCATGGTGATGAAGCTGCGGCCATCCTCCGAGCTGCGCATGTTGGCCATGTGGTTGATGTCGGCGCCACCGATGAAGGCGCGGCCGCCGGCGCCGGCGAACACGACGACCCGCAGGTCGCGCTCGCGCGACAGCGACTGGAAGGCCTCGGTGAGATCGAGCAGCGCCGGAGGATTGAGCACGTTCAGGCGGCGCGCGTAATCGTAGGTGACGTGGGCCACGACGCCCGCCGGACGGCGGTCCCAGGCGATGTCGATCTTGTGCGCAGCCGCCATTGGTTTCGCTCCGTGGGCCTTTGTTGATGGGGGATAATCTTCTATTAGAGCCCCCTCCCGACGCTTCACAAGAGCCAACCCGGATGCCCGATTCCCTGCCCATCGATCTCGGCCGCTACTCGCAGTTCGTGCCGCCGGATCCGTTCGAGGATCACGTCGGGCCGTTCTATTTCAAGATCACGGGCGATGCCCGACAGGCGGGCAGCGTGCATTGCGTGCTGCCGACCTTGCCGCGCCACGGCAACTATGTCGGCGGCGTGCATGGCGGCGCCATCCTGACCTTCGCCGACTATGCGCTCTGCCTGGTCGCCGGCCGCGCCGCCGACCGCGGCACCAACACGAGCTTCGCCATGACGGTGAGCATCGCCGTCGAGTTCCTCGACGCCGGCCGCATCGGCCCGCCCCTGGAAGCGAGCGGCGAGCCGCTGCAGGTGACCGGCCGGATGGCCTTCGCCCGCGGCAGCCTAACCCAGGAAGGCCGCACGATCGCCTTGTGGTCGGGCGTCTGCCGCCACCTGCCGCGCGCCAAAGCGATGGCCCGCAAGGACGAGGCGGAGGCCGCCTCGGTTGCTCCGCCAGCGCAGATCGTGCCGGCCGACTTCGCACCGCTGACGACGGCCAGCGTCTACTCGCAGCACATCGGCCGCTCCTACGCGCGCAAGGAGACCGACGGTGCGTCGCTGATCCAGCCTACCCTGCCCCATATGTGCAACTCGGGCGGCGTGCTGCATGGCGGCTACATGATGAGCTTCGCCGACTCGGCGGTCACGCGCGCCGCCGGCCTGACGACCGGGATGGCGCCGACCACGGTCGCCTTCGCTGCCGAGTTCCTGTCGGCCGGCGACCTGTCGGCGCCCGTGACCACGCGCGTCGAGGTGCCGCGCCACGGCAAGTCGCTCGCCTTCCTGCGCGGCCTGCTCGAGCAGAACGACCGCAAGCTCCTGTCCTACTCGGCGACGATCAAGTTGCGCGAGCGGTCCGGAAGAGCGTGAATGAAGATCTGCCGCCCAGGCTCGGGATTTCACCACCGTCGCCGATCGACCCGCTGACATATCGCTTGATCCCGGGCTCGGCATACCAGGGCGGCATGTGGCCGATGGTGAGCGCCTCGACGATGCGCTTGGCGGCGCGTCGCGTGTCGTCGTAGGTCAGCAGCGGCATCGGCCCGATCTCGCCCGGCCGATGGCATTCCCGGCAGCTTCGTTGGAGGACCGGCGCCACGTCCTTGTGGTAGGCGGCGGCCGGGCTCCTGCGCGCCGGCCGGCGCGATGATCGACGAGGCGGCCTGCAGGCCGGCGATGAGGTCCAACATCGAGAGCAGACCGCAGGACTTTCCGTGCGGCATCGACTGCCAAAATCAGCCGGCCGTCGTTGCGCCCTTGCTTGCGACGGGCGGCGGGATGGCTCCCCTGATCCGGAAGGTGCCTTGGGGCCAGACCTGCTGCGCGTCGCGCCCACGCGATCTTGCCGCCGCCGAGATCGCCGAAAATCGGGCCGACGCCCGAAGGCCGAATGAAATTGAAATGAAGCAAATCCGCCAGGTCGCCGTACGATCTGGGCCGTCCAATCAATAGGTTGTGGTGTTTCCTGGCAGATCGAACTAAAGCTCGATCAAAACTGAACTATTAGATAAAGAAGAGCCTGTATCTCGCTGAAAAATAGTGCTAATTTAGTCCTATTGTAGACACATTCATTTTCGGACGATCAAATGCAGCAGCCTTCAGTACTGCTGGTCGAAGACGACGCGCATCAGCGCAAAGCGGCCGAGACCATTCTTGTCGACCACGATCTCAATGTCATTGCGGTGGAGAACGGCGCCCAGATGCGGCGTCAGATCTCGCGCGCCATGCCCGACCTGGTCCTGCTGGAAACGAAGCTTCCCGGGCACGAAGACGGCTTCGCCCTCACCCGCTGGCTGCGCGAGAGCAACACCAAGGTCGGCATCATCATGTTGACGGCGTCAAACGACCCGCAGAGCACGGTGCGCGGGCTCGACAGCGGCGCCGACGACTATGTCGCCAAGCCCTACGAGCCCAACGAGCTGCTGGCGCGCTGCAAGAGCGTGCTGCGCCGCTCGGCCAACAAGTCGATGCCGCCGCGGCTCGAGCGCATCCGCATGGGCCGGCACGTCCTCGACCTGCCGGGCTGCCGCCTGATCGACCCCAATGGCGAGGATGTCGGCGTGACCGCCGCCGAGTTCGACACGCTGAAGGTGTTCGCCGAGAATCCCAACCGCCCTCTGTCGCGCGACTGGCTGCTCGAGACCACCAGCCATCGCAACCGCGACCCGTTCGACCGGGCGATCGACCTCCGCGTCACCCGGCTGCGCCGCAAGATCGAGCCGATCGCCGACAAGCCGACGGTCATTCGCACCGTGCGCGGCGTCGGCTATATGTTCGTGCCGCCCGCCGAATAGGCTACAAGGGCGGCCTCTCCGGAGCGACACGCGGGTCGGTCGGGGGCCCGTAGTTCAGTGGTTAGAACGAGCCGCTCATAACGGTTATGTCGCAGGTTCGAATCCTGCCGGGCCTACCACCCACCCCGTCAGCCGGTCCGTGCAGGATGACCGGCCGACCGAATGGGCAGCGGCTTGCTAGTTGGGCCTGATTCTGTGCGACTTTCTGCGTTTCGAGACAGAAACTAGCTAGAATTGCCCGTCCGCGTTGGTTGCAGCGCCGAGCACCGGGAGTGGATCCGGGTAGAGAGCTTGCGCGACGAACAGGTCCACCGCCGACTTTCCGGCGCTTACGCTCGTCGCGTCTGGACCGACGCCCTCGACGACGGTCCGCGCCGAGTCCGGCGTCATCGCGACCTGGTTGTTGACGGTCTGCGCGACGTAGTAGGTGCCGACAGTCACCTTGTTCTCGACGGCGAGGACGTCGTCGCCCTGGGCGCCGGAGATGATATCGACGATGGCCAGACCCGTCGGGCGCAGTCCAGCCTTCAGCTGGCCGATCCAGTAGGCCTCACCCGCCGCATCGGGCGTGCGATTGAAGAGGTTGGCGTAGATCTCGCCGACGAACGCATGAAGCGCGGCGGCGTCGCCCGGGTCGGGATGGGCGAGAAATCCATACACGCCCTGAGGCTCCGGTTGCGCCGCAAAGGATCGTGCTATTTCGCCGAGCCCCATCCCCGCCGCGAGCCGACCCACCCAATAGGCTTCACCCGCCGCATCCGGCGCCCGGTCGCAATAGCCGGCATACAGGGCGGTCACGTCATCGTCGATGGTTTTGCTCGCCGCCGCCGTGATCGTGTAGGTTCCCGCATACAGGTCGTTGAAAGAGGCAGCCTCGACGTAGTAGGTGCCGCTGGTCGCCGCGATGAAGTCGAGCTGCGAGTCGGTGTCGCCGCCGATGATGTCGTCGTTCGCTGCGAGGGCGACTCCATCCGCGCCGTGCACGATGACGAGAGGATCCGCCAGCGAGCCACCGCCGCCCCGGATGCCGGCGAGGCCGATGTGGTAGGTCGTGCCGGCCGTCACCTGAAGGGAGAACCAATCGCGATCCCCCGCGGTCTCGAGGTCGCCGGGGGCCGAGCCGCCGCTGACCACGCGACCCAAGGGATGAAACGGATCATCGAGCGCACCGGCATAGTCGTCGGTGCCGTTCGCCGCGGCCACCTCGACGACATAGGCGCCCGAGTACCTGTCCTGGTACGAGCCCGCCTCGACGTAGTAGAAGCCGGTCTCGGTCGCCGCGAAGACGAGCTGCGAATCGGTGGTGTCGCCGCCGGCGATGTCGTCGTTCTCGGCCACGACGTCGCCCGCCGCATCGTGAAGGCGCAGGTAGGGGTCCGCGAGCCTCGCCTCGCCGCCGCTCGTCGTCCCGGTGAGGCTGACGACATAGGTTTCCCCTGCCGCGAGCTTCACGCGGAACCAGTCGCGATCGGTCGGAACCTCGAGCGTGCCGGAGCCAGAACCGCCGACCGTGAGCAGTCCCAACGGGTGCGTCGTGTCGGTCAGGCTGTTGGCGAGATCATCGGCCCGCGATGCAGGGCTGCTCAGCGAGAGCGAGTAGGTTCCCGCGAGACCGTCGCCGGAAGCACCCGCCTCGACATAGTACGTGCCCGACACGGTCGGAACGAAGCTCAGCCGCGAGTCGAGATTGCCGCCCGGGACGATGTCGTCGTTCTGGGCGAGCAGGGCGCCCGTACCGCTGTAGAGACGCGCGACCGGATTGATCAGCGTGCCGCCGTCCAGCTCGATCGTGTAGGCCACGCCCGCCGCCAGCTCGACGGCATACCAGTCGCGATCGCCCTTCGAATCGATGGTGCCTGCCGCAGCCCGGCCGAGCGGAACCTGCCCGAAGGGAGCCGACTGATCGGTCAGCGCATTGGCCTGGCGGTCGGCATTGCCGGCGCCCAACGGCCAATCGACGCTCTGGTCGTCGAACTGCAGCAGCTCGACACTCTTCAGGATATCCGTGCCTTCGGGTCCCGCGACCTTCACGCCGCCGTCGCCGAGGGCCGTCAGGGTGTATTGCGAACGCTGGCCGGCAAAGACCGCCGTGTCGGCGCCGGCCCCGCCGTCGATCGTGTCGTCGCCGCCGTTGCCGACGAAGATGTTGTTCGCGGCCGAGCCAGTGAAGCGGTCGTTGCCGGCGCCGCCGACCACCTTCTCGATCACCGTGTCCATCGCGATGGCGATGTTGTTTCGCATGCCATTGGCGCTGGTGAAGGTGCCGGGGTTGAGACTGACCGTCGATTGCTTCGAGAAGCCGGACAGGTCCAGCGTGTTCTTGGTGCCGCCATCCCAGATCGTGACCACCGGGTGCTGGTTGACCGTGAAGTCGAAGAACTGCTTCACCGGCGCCGCGATGTTGCTGTTGAAGCCGAAGACCTGCCCGCCCGAGGCGAGCGGACCGGTCTTCGCCGCGCCGTAGATCCGCTGGATCGCCAGAATGTCGACGATCATCGGCGTCGTCGGCCCATACGGGTAACCGCCTCCGAACGGATCGGTGCCGGATGACGTTCCCCAGTCCGTGCCGGTCACCGGATAGGTGTCGGTGAATCTCGCGGCCGCCGTCGGGCTGATGTACGACATCAGCGCCCACAAGCGGGTGTCGTAGGCGCTGAACTGCTGCGCGCTCGTGTCAACGTTGCCGTTGTAGGGGCCGCCATGGCCGAGGCCGAGCATGTGGCCGATCTCGTGCACCACCGTCTGCCAGCCGTAGCCGCCGGCCTCCTCGAACGAGGTGCCGACACGCCAGTACGGCGGGCTGGTGTCGATGTGGATCTCCGACTCGAAGGCCTTGCCCGGGACGCTGCTGCCCACGGTCGAGGCCGTGGCCGAGATGAAGGTCTGGTAGGCCCGCTTGCTGTCGGCCGGGAGGCGAAAGAAGGTTTGATCGGCGGCATTGGGCCCCGACGCCAGCGTGAAGGTGATGTTGGCCTCGGCCGACCACAGGGCCAGGCACGCGGCGAACGCGTCCTTCTCGACCGGCGTCCAGCCCGACGCACTATCGAACCAGTACGCCACGCTGCCGCCGGACGAGCCGAAGGCCCCGTCGCCCCACTTCTTCGCGGTCGATGTCGTCGTCCGGTAGGTCGCCGGGATGGTGCCCCGTTCCCAGGTGCCGAAAGCGGTTCCGGCCACCTTCGCGGTGTCGGTCACGCCGGAGATGAACGCGACCTCCCCTTCAGCGCCAGTTGGAATCGTTGCCATCGCGAGTCCTCCACCCGGAAAGCGACTCCCTCTCTGCGTCATCCGGCCCGCCGTGTCACTCTGTCAGGCAGGGCATTGGCTGTGTCATCTTCTCCGTCGTCCGGAGAGTTCACCGTCGTCCCGAGAGGCCGCTGCGGGCGGGCGCTTGATTTGCCGCCGCCCGTTCACGTCCGACGGATCGAATGTCGGTGACGCCGAAGCGAGCCACTGGCTAATCTCGCGCGCTTGCCGTCATCCGGCGCACCTTTGGGGAAGCGACCATGAGATCGAGAATTGCCGCAGCCACGCTCGCCCTGTTGGCATCGTTGCCCGTGTCACAGCGCGCGATCGCGGCTAACGGGTTCGACTTGGTCACCCTGGGGGCGCTGGGCGGCATCCAGGACGGCAACCTCAGCGCCTTCATGATCCATCCCCATGGCGATGCCCGCGCCGTGACCTGCGATGCCGGTACGCTGGTGAACGGCCTGCGCCTCGCCGACGAGAAGGGCGCGCTCGCGGGCATCACGGTGCCGCCCGATTCCAACCTGAGCCGCGTCGGCTACGCGCTGACGACGTCGATCAAGGGCTATCTGATCAGCCATGCCCATCTCGATCATGTGACCGGCTTGATCGTCGCCTCGCCCGACGACAGCAAGAAGCCGATCTACGCCCTGCCTTCGGTCGGGATCGACCTGGTCGAAACCTATTTCAACTGGCGGGCCTGGCCGAACTTCAGCGACCGCGGGAAGGCGCCGCAGCTCAAGAAGTACGCCATCGAGGAGCTGAAGCCCGGCGTGGCGACAGCGCTCAAGGACACGGCCATGACGGTGACGGCCTTTCCGCTGAGCCACGGCGGCGTCGAATCGACGGCATTCCTGATCGAGAGCGACGGCGAGGGCGTGCTGTGCTTCGGCGACACCGGGCCCGACGCGGTCGAGAAGGGCACCCGGATGAAGGACATCTGGGCGGCGGTGGCGGAACGGGTGAAGCAGAAGCGCCTCAAGGCCATCGTGATCGAATCGTCCTACACCAGCGACCGGCCGGACAACCTGCTGTTCGGCCATCTGACGCCGCGCCATGTGCTGGAGGGCCTGCGCGAGCTCGACAAGCTCGCCGGCGGCGGCGCACTCAAGGATCTCCCGGTGGTCGTGAGCCACATCAAGTATTCGCTCACCAGGGAACAGCCGCAGAAACAGATGCTGCAGGAGCTGGAAAGCGGCAACGACATCGGCGTGCGCTTCATCATGCCCGAGCAGGGCAGCCGCCTGCACCTCGAGTGATCGGCCGGAGCGCCAGCCGCATCCGGCACGGCACCCTGCTTCGAGTTGATCAGCGGGCTGACAAGTCGATCGAAAGCGCCTCGGGCAGCCGATCGAGACGGTAGGTGCGCATCGCCGTGCCGCTGAACAGCGCCGTCTTCTCCGCTGCGCTGGCGCCGGACGCCAGGCGCTTGAACGCGTTCCACAGCACCGGGTAGCTGCACATGCCCTTGTCGACCGGGAAGTTGCTCTCGAACATGCAGCGGTCGGCACCGAAGGCCTCGATGCAGGTCTCGACATGAGGCCGCCATGTCGCGGCCAGCTCCTCCGAGCCCGGCGGCCGCGGCCGGCGATGGAAGTCGTAGCCGCTGACATACATGGTGAGCCCGCCCAGCTTGACCACGACGTTGGGCAGCGCCGCCAGCGCGAGCATCTGTCGCTTCCATTCGGGGAAGACCTCCGCCTGCCGGCCGGCGAACGGGCCGATGCCGAGCGGCCCGCCGACATGATCGACGACGATGGCGAGCTCGGGCACGGCGCGCGCCAGCGCGATCACGTGCGTGAGCTGGGTGTGATAGCACCACACGTCGAGCGGCAGGCCGAGGCGCGCCAAGCGGCGCGCGCCGTCGGCAAAGGCGGGATGCTGCAGGGGCCCGGGCGGCGGCGACACCAGGTTCGACGTCACCTCCGGCGAGGGGTGCCAGGCGGTACGATTGCGAATGCCACAGAACCGCGCGCCGGCGATCGCCTGATGCGCCTCGAGCAACGGCTCGACCCTCTCGCCGAGCGTCAGGTCGACCATGCCGATGATGCCGGCGCAGGCCCGCGTCGGGCCATGCCGGCCGCTGGCGCTTACGGCGGCAATGCCGGTGACGAACTCGGTCTCGCCGAGCGGCTGCTCCTCGACCGGTCCGCCGGCGCGATACATCTCCCCGCACTGCACGAAGATCGTGCCGCGAATATCGTGCCCGCTGGCGGTATCGGCCAGAAGATCGGGCAGAAGGTAGGATCCCTCGTCGCGCTGCCAGAGATGATGATGCGGATCGACGATCGGCAGGCCCGGCTCGAGCACCGGCTCGGCGATGAGCCGCAGCCAGTCCTCGCGCACGATGATCTGCCGGCCGTGACCGAGCAGTGGATCGGTGTCGGCCATGGCACCCTCTATTCGATGCGGATGTTGGCGGTCTTCACCATCTCGGCATAGAACGCGATCTGCTTCTCCCGGAAGGCGGCGAACTCGACCACCGTGTTGGGCTGTGTGAGCGCACCGAGCTCGGCGAGGCGTGCGGCGGTCGCCGGCGCACGGAACACGGCGTTCATCTCGGCGTTCAGCCGGCCGATCAGTGCGGGGTCGGTGCCCGCCGGCGCGAACACGCCGTTCCACTCCCAGGTCTCGAAGCCCGGCAGGGTCTCGGACATGGCCGGTACGCCCGGCAGCACGTCGATCGGCTTCGGTCCGGTATGGACCATGCAGGTCACTTCCTTGGCCGAGCGCAGCGCCACGGTGCCGGGCACGTTGCCGAACTGCATCGGGATGCGGCCGGCGAACAGATCGTTGCGCACCGAGCCCATCTCCTTGTAGGGCACGTGATTGATCTTGATGCCGGCGCGCTGGTTGAGCAGCTCGAGCGTCACGTGCTGCACCGTGCCGACGCCGGTCGACGCGCAGTCGAGACCGCCCGGCTTGCTCTTCGCCAGGGCGATCAGCTCGGGCACCGTCTTGGCCTCGAACTTCACGTTGCAGTTCAGCGTGTTGGGCGCCTGCATCGAGAGGAACACCGGCATCAGATCGCGCAACGTGTCGTAGGGCAGCTTGCCGGCGAACAGCGACGGGTTCACCGAATGCGCTGTCGCGTCGTACAGCAAGGTGTAGCCGTCGGCCGGAGCGCGGGCCACGATCTGCGCGGCAACGGTGCCGGCGGCCCCCGGCTTGTTGTCGACGGTGAAGGTCTGGCCAAGCTTCTCCGACAGCGCCGCGCACAGGATGCGGCTCACGACATCGGCCGTGCCGCCCGGACTGTAGGCGTTGACCACGCGCACGCCACGCGCGGGATAATTCTGCGCCTGCACGATCGCCGGCGCCGCCAACCCGAAGGCTGCGCCCAGCATCGTGCGGCGCCGGACGGTCGTGCTCGGGGCCATGCTTCCTCCATCACTGCCGGCTCTTGCTGGCTGCGGCAAAACCTGCGGCGCGACACATCACGGGGCAAGCGCAATCGAAGGCACGACCTGCTCTTCGAAAACCAGGACCACAGGGCGATGCTATGAGCCTTCCCCCTGCGTCCCGTCCGAGCTCCGCCGGACGCTCAGGATTTCCTGCGGTTGAGGAAGTTGGTCATGTAGCGGCGCGGCTCGTCGGTGCGGTAGGCATCGACGAAGGCCTGGATGCCGGCGCGCGCGCCGTCGGTCGGCGACATGCGGTCCCAGTCGATGATCAGCCGCTTCTGGATGCGTATCGCCTGCGGCCCGCAAGCGACCAGCGACTTGACCCAGCCCTCGACTGCCGCGTCGAGGTCGGCCTGGGGCACCAGCCTTTCGAGGTAGCCGATGCGATAGGCTTCCTGCGCGTCGATGTGATCGCCCGTCAGGACCAGCTCGCAAGTCTTCCCCCAGCCGATCAGGCGCGGCAGGACCGATGCTTCCATGCCCGAGGGAATGCCGTGACGCGTCTCGGGCATGCCGAACCGGGCATGGTCCGCCGCGACCCGCATGTCGGCGCACGCCGCCAGCTCCATGCCCGAGCCGAAGCAATAGCCGTTGATGCGGGCGATCACCGGCACCGGGCAGGTCCGCACCGAATCGCACATGCGATGGGTCTTGTTCGCCGAAGCTTCGGCCGCAGCGAGGTCGAACTCGGCCAGCTCGACGAGGTTGGTGCCGCCGACGAAGGACTTGTCGCCCGCGCCGGTGATGACAACCGCGCGCACCGAAGCATCGTGACGCAAGCCCGTCATGATCTCGACGAAGCGATCCTTGCCGGCGAGCCCGAGGGCGTTGCGCTTCGCGGGATTGTTGAAGGTCACCCAGGCGATCCGATTTCCCTCACCGCGATCGTCGAAGTGCAGGGTCACGAGAGCCGATGTGGTCGATGAGCCGGTCGCTTCCATGTTGTCCTTTCCAGGCCGCGACCTTGCCCTAACACATCGGCAGCGCCCTGATCGAGCGCCGGGGCGCGGTCAGGCCGCCTTGGACACTTCCTCGTTGGCCGCGTCGATCATGGTCGTCGAAAGCACGTGATAGGCCATGGCCCAGGCCTCCCTGACGTCGGAAGTGAATGCGGGGCCGAGACCCGCTTCGAGCGTCCACAGCAACGCCGATCCAAACGGTGCGTAGTGCTTGGCATTGACGCCGTAGGTGGCATGCCGGCGGCCGAGGGCGCGCACCGCAGGCCCGATCGTGTCGAGATGGCTGAGGCCCGACACGGCGACGCCCAACATCGCCATCAGCTTGCGCTTCTGCTCGGTCAGATCCTGGGGAAACATCGAGCGGAGCTGCGGCGCGATCTCGAACAGGCGGCCGTAGAACAGGTCGGCGGCCGTGGCGGCGATCGGAGCGACCCGGGCAAAGCTGGTCTGCACGAGCGCGATCTGGTTGGGCGTCATGGCACTCTCCTCGCGGGTGGTCTTCCGTCCGCGCGGGTCTAAGCCCTGCCGGTCTCGTGGCGATGTCGTGCCGACGAGGTCCTGTATCGCGCGTGTCGCCGCCCTAAGCGACTGCGCCGATCTGGTCGGCGAGCTCCGACTGGGCGCGTTGGACCTCGACGGCGAGCGGGCCGAGCCCGTCCTGGCAGGACGCGCGATCACCGGCCTTGGCGGCACGTTCCAGGATCGCCGCGGCTTCGCCGAGCGCGCGGGCGCCGACGGCGAGCGCGCTGCCCTTGAGTCGATGCGCGGCCGCCGCCAGGGCCGCAAGGTCGCCCGCCGCCATTGCCGTCTCGATCTCGTGGCGCGACTCCGAGGCCGAGAGCCGGAACTTGCCCAGCAGATCGCGCCGCGCCGCCTCGTCATCGCCGAGCCAAGGGTCGAGCACCGATCTGTCGATCGCCGGCGCGACGACGTCGTCGCCGTGCAGCCAGCGCTGCAGCGTCGCCTGCAGGCGGGCACGGCTGACCGGCTTGGACAGGTAGCCGTCCATGCCGGCGGCGCGGCAACGCTCGTCCTCGCCGGCCATCGCGTTGGCGGTCACCGCAACGATGGGCGTGCGCGAGCGCTCCTCGGCGGCCTCGATGCGGCGGATCTCGGCGGTCATCTCCAGACCGTCCATCTGCGGCATGTGGACGTCGGCAAAGATCACGGCGTAACGGCCGCGCTGCCAGGCTTGCAGGCCGGCGAGGCCATCCGGAGCGGAGTCGGCCGCGACCCCCAGCGTGGAAAGCTGGCGCACCAGCACTTCACGATTGATCGGATGGTCGTCGACCACCAGAACGCGGTTTCCGGTGAGCACGGCCGACCCGGCGGCCATGCCGACCCGCGGCATGTCGGCGGACGGCAGGTCAGCCAGCGGCGAGTCTCCAGGAGCGGCAACCAGTGTCAAGGTCACGGTGAAGATCGAGCCGCTGCCGGGCGAGCTCTCGACCGAGACATCGCCGCCCATGAGCTGGGCGAGCCGCCGCACGATCGACAGGCCGAGGCCGGTGCCGCCGTAGCGTCGCACCGTCGAGCTGTCGGCCTGCGCGAACGGCTGGAACAGGCGGACCTGCTCGGCCTCGCTCATGCCGATGCCGGTGTCGCTGACCGAAAGGATCGCGCGCGTGCCGGCCTCGCCCAGGGGCTCGGTGCGGACCCGGATCATCGCGCCGCCGCGGTCGGTGAACTTGAGCGCGTTGGCCAGCAGGTTGAACAGAATCTGGCGCACGCGAGTGGGATCGCCGATCAGCACGTCGGTCGAGCCGGGGGCGATGGCAGCGACCAGCGAGAGGCCCTTGCGCTCGGCCTGCGGGCGGAAAGTGGCGATCGTGCTCTCGACCAGGCCGGTCAGGGAAAACGGCGTCTGCTCCAGCTCGAGCGCCCCGGCCTCGATCTTCGAGAAGTCGAGCAGGTCGTCGATGATGCGCAGCAGCGCCTGCGCCGACTCGCGCATCGTCGCCATCGTGCGCAGCTGGCTGTCGCGCATGCCCTCCGCCTCGAGAACGTCGAGCATGCCGAGCACGCCGTTCATCGGCGTGCGGATCTCGTGGCTCATGGTGGCGAGGAAGGTCGACTTGGCCTGGTTGGCGGCCTCTGCGTCGGCGCGCGATTTCTCGGCGGCGGTCAGCGCCCGCTCGAGCTCGCGCTGGCGATGACGCTCCTCCGAAACGTCGCTGACCATGATGACGGCGCGCCGGTCCGGCTCGTAGCGCATCGTCACGCGCGCCCATTTCTGGGGGCCGTAGGAGATGACGGCCGGCCGGCCGGACCTCACCGTCGCGAGCTGCCGGGCGGCCCAGATGGCGGGATCCTCGGCAGGTGGCGCCGCACCGACCTTGCCGGCATGCAGCATGGCGGCGGGCAGCACCGCTCCGGGGGCCACGATCTCGGGCATGTGGTGCATGAAGCGCCGGTAGGCCTCGTTGCACAGGATCAGCTTCTCCTCGTTGTCGAGGAAGGCGATGCCGTCATCCATCGCCTCCATGGCGAGGATCAGGCTCTGGCGCGCCTCGGCCGCCTCGTCCCGCGCCGCCGTGAGCTCGTGCTCCTGCTCGGAGATGTCGGTGATGTCACGGTGGATGGTGAGGACACGCCCGACCGGCAGCGGCCGGTAGGTCACCTCGACGGTGCGGCCCGTCACCGTGCGCCGGCGCTCGGCTGGCTGGCCCGGCATGTTGAAGCGCGCGACGCGGCTTGCGATCCAGCCCTCCAGGCCGCCCGGCAGTGTATCGACCGGCCCATAGTCGCCGCGATGGGCGCGATAGCGGATGATGTCGGCGAAGGTCGGCAAGGTCTTCAGCACCGCGTCCGGCATCTGGTGCAGATCGGCCATCGCCTTGTTCTGGTAGAGCCACCGCCCGTCGCCCTCGTAGAGCAGCGCGCCGTCGCTCATGTTGTCGAGCACGGTGCGCATCGTGTCCTCGGCGAAGGCGACGTCGCGTTGCGCCTGCTCGAGACTCTGCGCCAGGTCGCTGGCGGCGAGGTCGCGGGCGATCTGCTCGCGCACCCGGCGGCGCTCGAGGCGGGCGAACATGTTGATGATGACGAAGAAGCCGAAGATGACGGCGACCAGACCGAGGGCGTCCCGGCTGCCGTCCTTCAGCACCAGCACGAGGCTGACCGGCATCAGCAGCGCCAACCCGGAGAGCAGGAAGGTGCGCCCGTCGAGGCCGCGCGACGGCGTCCAGCCGACAATCAGGCAGAGCGCGAAGGTCCACAGCGTGCGCGCATGCTCGGCGGGCAGGGTCGCCAGCAGGCCCCCCATCAGCCCGTTGGCGAACGAGGTCGGCACGGCGGTGACGGTGTAGAGCCAGCGCCAGCCGGCCAGCCCGAAGGCGTGCGGGTCGCGCTCATGAACGAGCTGGACGCGCCACGATCCCCAGACCGAGACCAGGTAGATGACGGCCGGCAGCAGAAACATCCACAGGGGCGCGATGCCGAAATAAAGCGTCCCCGCCGCCGCCCCGAAAATCGGCAACGCCAGCAGCTTGGGCAGCACGGGAACGCCGACCAGCCGCTCCGTGACAGCGAGCTCGATGCGTTTCGGGTCGATCCCGCCGATATCCAAGGGATTCATGGTGTCATGATGGCGGCACGGCGTATCGCCCGCGTGTTGCAGGGGCTGTGCTTTGTATCGTCAATGTCGCAGACCGAGCGCGACGATACACGGACGACACAATCTGGCCTGTCCCCATGCAGCCTGTGCTAGAGCGATTCCCGATCTGACGGAACCGCAAGCGGTTCCGTCAGATCGGGAATGCGCGCCCTGGGGCTGGTCGTTGCAATGGGCACATTCCGTTCGGCTGTTCCAGCCGAACGGAATGTGCTCTAGGCTGCCGGACGGAAATGGACCAACGTAAGCACATCGTCGTCGTCGAGGACGAAGCGACCCAGCGTCAAATCCTGCTCGATTACCTGACCAAGCAAGGCTATCGCGTCACCGGCGTCGAGTCGGGCGCGGGCCTGCGCCGTCTCGCCGAGCGGGAGCTGCCGGCCCTGGTGCTGCTCGATATCGGCCTGCCCGGCGAGGATGGCTTCACCATCGCCCGCTGGCTGCGCGAGAAGAGCGGCAAGGTCTGCATCATCATGGTGACGGCGGCCGGCGACACGGTCGACCGCGTGGTCGGCCTCGAGACCGGCGCCGACGATTACATTCCCAAGCCCTTCGACCCGCGCGAGCTGCTGGCCCGCATAAAAAGCGTCCTGCGCCGTGCTTCCGGCGCCGTCACGACGACGAGCGGGCCGCGCGTTCGCATGGGCCGGCGCGTGCTCGATCTCGAAAAGCGTGTCCTGGTCGACATGGACGGATCGGAAGAGTCGCTGGCGGCCAGCGAATTCGACCTGCTGAGGCTGTTCGCCGAGAATCCCAACCGGCCGCTGGCGCGCGACTGGCTGCTGGAGACGGTCGGCCATCGCGACATGGACGTGTTCGATCGGGCGATCGATCTCAGGATCACCCGGCTCAGGCGCAAGGTCGAAAAGGATGCGGCTCATCCCGAGGCAATCCGCACCGTGCGCGGCGTCGGCTACATGTTCGTGCCGCCGAAGGACTGACGGCCCCCGAAGCAGCGAGGGACGGGACTTCAGCGACTGCGGCCGGGCGCCTGGGCGACCTGCGGGGCCGAATCTCCAGTGCAGCGCCGTACGGCGGCGACCGCCGCACCGCCTGGGCCGGCCTGCAGATCGACCACGGCGGTGGCGTCGAGGGCCTGCGTCCGCCCCTTGGCCTCCTGAACGTAGTGGAAACGGAACTCCATGCGGCGACCGGTCTGCAGGGCGTCGAGGAGCTTGCCCGACACGAGCGGGATCGCGCCATCGGCAGCATCCGCCACGACGACGAAATCGTCCGCGAACAGCAGCTGGACCGGGTGGCTTCCTTTATCGATGGCAATCTCGACCTGGGGATCGTCCTTCAGGTTCGCCGCCCCCACCGGGGCGAGCGGCCCGTTGCCCGAGAGATAGAGCCTGAGCTGAATGACGGGCCGCTGGGGGCCCTGTTCGCACAGCAGCACGACACTATCGATATTGAGATCGGTCTTCGACGGTTCAGTCACCGCGTAGCTGGGCGCATCGACGTTACGTTCCAGCTCCCAGCCGGCGGCGGGCCGTGTGTTCGGAGCGCCGGCGATGGACGGACCCGCGAGGGCGGACAGGGCGGCCGAGAAGGCCAGGAGACCATGAAGCGACCGAACCATGGGCCACCTATTTCGCGATGGGCGGAGCGCCATTGCCCGCCCGACGAGGCTCTTCGTAGCAGTCCCCCGCGTCTTCGCTGTATCGCCGACCGACGCGATTTGTATCGTCTGTATTGTGGCGCCCGCGAGGTCGTTCATTGGCCCTCGCATTCGCGCTTCAGGTCGTCCTCCCTGCGCTTTGCGCAGGGAGGACGACAACATGCGCAAAGGCGATTGCCGCCGGGGATGGCGGTCAAGCAATCGCGCGAGGCATCTTTCCTTGCCCTGACTCGCGACAATCAGGCGGTTCGGAGTCCGTTTGACGTCCAAAACCGGCAACAACGATACAGACGACACATTTTCGCACGGTTCGCGATACGGCGGAGATACAGCAGGCTCGTACGAATGCCTCGTCCGAAGGCGCACGAGCGCTTTCGCTCAACCGCGAAATTCCTGAACCCACCAAGGGGGAGTTGTCATGATCACCACCAATCGTCGCACGGCTTTGAAGTTCCTGGGAGGTGCCTTGCTGACGGCTCCTGCCCTGTCCCTGCTGTCGCGCCAGGCTCTGGCCCAGAACGATCTCGTCGTGCCGAACACCTTGGAGAACATCAAGCGTGGCACGATCAACAGCATGCATCCCGAGCAGCGCAGCTTCACGATCGTCTGGGAGGATCTCGGCCGGGTGAAGATGAAGGCGGCCGACCTGGTCACCAACTTCGCGCAGCTGAAGCCCGGCAACATCGTCGACGTCCATTGGTACGACTACATGGACTTCCTGATCGCCAAGAAGACTCCCGAGACCACTGCCCGCGGCAACGCGATGAAGGCCCAGAATGCCCGCCTTCAGGGCCTGCCCGGCACCCAGGAGCGGATCATCCTGTGGAGCATGGACGGCATGTGCACCAAGCTCGACCCGGCAACCAACACCATCTTCCTGATCTACAAGTCCGGCGGCGAGCCCGACAAGCCGTCGCCCAACAGCGGCGAGGTCATCCAGCTTCCGCCGATCGTCACCCCCGAGGGCAAGGCCGCCATGGCGCAGCTCAAGGTCGGTGACGAGCTGACCACCGTCTGGAGCCGCCAGACAGCCATCAAGGCCACCATCATCCGCTAGCAACGGCAACCCGGCGCGGGCACACTTCGGACTCGATGTCCCGGGGTGGCCCGCAACCGGCGCCACAATCCACATCTCGAGACATCATCACTGCAGGGGAGAGACTCATGTTCAAGAAGCTGTTCATCGCCATCATCGCCGCCGTCGCCCTGGGCGCGTGCGCCGACAAAGCTCCGCCGCCGCCCGTGGCGCCGGTGTCCTACATGGTGTTCTTCAATCTGGGCAGCACCGTGATCAGCGACCAGTCGCAGAACACCGTCGCTCAGGCCGCCCAGGTCTTCAAGAGCCGGGCCAACGCCCGCATCAGCGTGACCGGCTACGCCGACACCGTGGGCTCACCCGCCGTCAACATGCAGCTCTCGACGGCCCGCGCCAACAAGGTGCGCGACGACCTGATCGCCAACGGCGTGCCGGCCTCGGCCATCACCGCTGTCGGCGCCGGCGAGGAAGGCCTGCTGGTCCCGACCGGCCAGGACGTGAAGGAGCCGCGCAACCGTCGCGCCGTGCTCGTCATCAACTGATCGCCGAACTCTCGGCTAGCGATATGTCGCCCGCACCTATGGTGCGGGCGACAACGCGTTCGGAGTGGACGAGATCGAAGGTCCCTCGCTGCGGGCGCCTGCTTTCGCAAGCGCCCGACGCGGGGGACCTTTCGTTTCGAGGTTGCACGCCTCCTTGCGGCGACACCACAATCGAGCAGCACAGAGGAGATTCCCCGGATGGCTGTCATCGATTCACAGATTCACGCCTACGAGGCCAACACGCCGAAGCGACCCTGGCACACCGTGCCGAACTGGCCGTCTCACGTCACCGGCGACGAGATGGTGGCGGCGATGGACAAGGTCGGTGTCGACGGCGCGATCTTCATCTCCGCATTTTCCATGTACCGCTACGACGCCAGCTACGCCGTGGAGGTGCAACGGGCCCATCCGGGCAAATTCGGCATCGTGAAGCCGGTGGATCCCGACGATCCGGCGGTGGCCGACGTTGTCGCCGACTGGAAGAAGACGCCGGGCACGGTCGGCATCCGCATCATGCTGACCCAGGAGGCGAACCGCGCGCCGGGCGATCCCGGCCTCGACCGCATCGCGCGCGCCGCCGTGAAGCACGACTTCCCCCTCAACATGCTGTGCTGGGGCAACCTGGACAACGGCATCGCCCTGGTCGACCGCCATCCCGAGACGCGTTTCATCATCGACCATCTCGGCATCCTGCAGCCCCGCACGCCGCCGGCCCCGCCGCAGCCCTGGGCCGACCTGCCGAAGGTGCTGGAGCTCGCCCGACGCCCCAACGCCGTGATCAAGGTCAGCGGCGCCTGCACGCTGTCGCACCAGCCGTTCCCCTTCCCCGATATCTGGGACCCGCTCGCCCGCATCTTCGACGCCTGGGGCTTCGAGCGCTGCCTGTGGGGCACCGACTGGACCCGCGCCTTCGCCGTCGTGAACTACGAGCAGGCGGTCGAGCCGTTCGTGAAGACCACCCGGCTGAGCGACAGCGAACGGGCAATGCTGATGGGCGGCGCCTGCGCCAAGGCTTACGGCTGGTCGCCGAAGAAGGGGTAAGCGAGGGCTGCGCCCTCATGTTCCTCCCCCGTAATCGGAGGAGGTGGCCCGCAGGGCCGGAGAGGGAAAGCCACAGTCGGGATCTATCTGATTCCGACGTCGGAACTTCATGAATCTCGTGTGAGGCTCTCCCCCTCCACCCCTGGTGGGGCACCTCCCCCGATTACGGTCCGATTACGGGGGAGGAACATGAGGGCCTCAATCCCGCCAACCCTTCCCCGTCCAGCCGTTCTCGTCGTAGTCGGCCATGCACTGATCGACGAGCGCCTCCATCGCCTTCAGGCTACCGCCGCGCTCTGCGCCGGTGAGGGCCTGGGCGCGAATGTCCTCCCAGCCGCCGGAATAGTTGCGCTCGTAGAGCTCGTGCCGCCCGGCAAACTCGGTGCCGACGGAATCCCACAAGAGCTTCAGGATCTTGATGCGCTCGCGATGACCCATGTCGCGTGAGCCGCGGACGTATTTCTCCAGGTAGGCCTCGATCTCCGGATTGGCGAAGTCCTTCACTGACGAGGGCAGGTAGATCAGCGCCGATGTCACCGACCGTTGGACGATCTCCCTGATGCGTGGCCAAGAATCGGGCCCGAAGACGCGATAGGCGACCGCCGCCTGCAGCTCGGGCAGCACCGCGTCGCCCTTCCACGGCTGCGGATTGCTGGCCATGGCATTCGACAGCGACCAGAACATGTGCCGCCACGCGACCATCTCGCCGAGCAGCACCTGGTTGGATCGCGCCTCGTCGCCACCGGTCGCGCGCAGCGCCTTGGCCAGCAACCCGGTGATGAAATCGAGCTTCACGGCGTAGCGCGTGCAGCCCTGGAACATGCCGCCGTGCAGGAAGCCCGAGCCGGGAAAGAAGCTCATCACCCGGGCCGGGTCGCGATACACGAACACGTCCTCCCAGGGAATGAATACATTGTCCAAGATGAAGATCGCGTCGTTCTCGTCGAAGCGCGAGGACAGCGGGTAGTCGAACGGCGAGGCGTTGCGCGCGGCCGCGCCTTCGTAGGACGTCCGGCAGATGAGCTTCAGCCCCGGCGCATTGATCGGGACCATGAACATCAGAGACAGGTCGAGATCCTCGGTTGCGGTCTTGGAGGACTGGCCCATGAAATTGTAGTGGGTGAAGGCGGCCGACGTGGCCACCACCTTGGCGCCCGAAACATAGATCCCCGCCGCCGTCTCCTTCTTCACCGAGGCATAGACGTCCTTCACGGCCTCGGCCGGCTTGTGCCGGTCGATCGGCGGGTTGACGAGCGCATGGTTCATGAACGGCACCGCCTCCTGCGTGCGCACGTACCAGCGGCGCGCGTTCTCGGCGTAGGGCCCGTAATACTCCGGGTTGGCGCCGAGCCCGTTGGAGAACGCAGCCTTGTAGTCGGGCGTACGTCCCATCCAGCCATACGACAGGCGCGCCCAGCCGGCGATCGCCTGCTGCGCGCCGCGCAGCTCCTCGCGCGATCGCGAGACGCGGAAATAACGATGGGTGTAGCCACCCGATCCCGTATCGGTTGGACACGTGAGCTCGTCCTTGGTCTTCGGATCGTGCAGCGCATCGTAAAGTCGTGCGATCGACCGGACGGCATTGCGGAAAGCAGGATGGACGGTGACGTCGGCGACGCGCTCGCCGTCGATGAACACGGCACGGCCATCGCGCAGGCTGGCGATGTACTCGGCGCCCGTGAAGGGGCGCTTGCGATCGGCGATGAAGTCTTCCGGCTTGTTCATGAGCCCCCCGCGTTGTGGCACAGGCTAGTGCCACTCGACCGGAAAGCAAGCTGGCTATCCGCTCGCGGGCCGGCGCTTGTACGAGTTGCATTGCGTTGCCACCGCGAGCCTGATCGAGGTCTGGCCCGACGGAACCGGACGCCGCACCTGTTCCTCTTCGAGATCACACGCCAGGGCGACCACTCGCGCGCTTAAGGCGAAACCCGGACCTCGGCATCGTTGCAAGTGACTCGAGAGCCCTGCGATCTCTCGGCGCTCCGCGATCCCTCCCCCGTCATCGCTTTCGAATTCACACATCTCAAGGGGTGCTTCCAATAGCGACGGCGTGAGCACAGAGAGCGACTGTCCGCCCTGCGCGAAGCGCGGGGAGGGTCGCAGAATGTGTGAATGCGATAGCCCGTCATCGGGGGAGGAACTGAAGATCGATCGATCGCCTCTCGCGCGAATTCCCTTCCGTTGCCCAGTTCATACCAGGTGCGAGTGTCATGCGATCGTGACTTGCCTTGGCGCCTGTCGTCGGTGGAAATCGACAGATCTGTCTGTCGAGGAAACGTTCTATGCCGGAAAGCGCGTCTGCAACCATCAGTGTCGTTCAGATCAACCCGACCACCTACCAATATTCGATCACGGTTACGGACACCGGCTCGACGCCGATCGGCACATTCTGGTTCTCTTGGATTCCCGGCCAGGGCTATCTCCCCAATCTCCCGAGCTTCACGTCGCCCGCCGACTGGTCGGCGACGATCACCGATGGTGCACCGCCGGGGAACGGCTACAGCATCCTGTGGACTGCCAATTCGGCATCGGCAGCCCTCTAACCGGGCGACTCACTCGAAGATTTCGTCTTCACCTCGGCCACCACGCCGACCACCTTGTTCGGCGCCTCGACCATCCATCCGCCAACCCCGGTGACCACAACATTCGTCTATTCGGGCGCGCCCTTCAGCGACGCAGGGTACGCCCTGGTCGCCACGCAGGCAGCCAACGCTGTGGTGTCGATCGCCCCGGAGAGCGCGTTCCACCAGGAAGGCAACGCCGGATCGACGGCCTTCACCTTCACCCTGACGCAGGGCGGCGACACGTCGATCGCCCACAGCGTCGCCTATGCCGTGACGGGCGGGGTGCCGTATGCGGCCGATGCCAACGACTTCGCCGGTCACGTGCTGCCGACCGGGACGGTCACCTTCGCGCCCGGCGAGACCAGCAAGACGATCGCGGTGAACGTGGCGGGCGACACGACCTTCGAACAGGACGAGAGCTTCGTCGTCACCCTGTCCAACCCTTCGGGCGGCCTGTCGATCGACAACGCGTCGGCCACCGGCACGATCGTGAACGACGACACCGCGCCTTTGGTCAGAACACACGACGACGCCTACGTGGTCATCGAGAACCATACCTTGACCGTCGGCGCCAGCGCCGGCGTGCTGTTCAACGACCAGGGTTCGCCGACGGCGTCGCTGGTCACCGACTCTACCCATGGAAACCTGAATCTCGCCTCCGATGGCTCTCTGACCTACACCCCGGACCCCGGCTTCACGGGGATCGACGGATTCACCTACTTCGCCAGCAACGGCGACACATCCGGCCAGTCGCAAGCCGTGATCTTCGTCACGCCTGTGCTTGTCGGGGCAACGACCACGCTCGACCTTCTCACCTTGAACGCGGCGGAGCAGATCGCGGCGACCTACGTGGCGTTCTTCGGGCGCGGCGCCGACGCCTCGGGGCTCGTGTTCTGGGTCGGCGAGTTCAATGCGCACCTGCCGACGCAGGGAGCGGCTGCGCTGTTCGCCAACATCGCCAGCTCTTTCGGGGTCAGCAACGAGGCGAAGGCGCTCTATCCCTTCCTGGTCAACCCGTTTTCAGCGAACGATGCGCAGATCAGCAGCTTCCTCGATTCCGTCTACAACAACATGTTCAACCGGTCCTCCGATGCGGCGGGCCTCGCCTACTGGACCGGACAGATCAAGGCGACACTGGCCGCCGGCGAGTTCGTCGGCTCGGTCCTGGTCAACATCATCAGCGGGACACAGAATTCGGCGGCCGGGCAGGACATCACCACCCTGATGGGCAAGGTCGCGGTGAGCCTCAGCTACGTGGTCGAGCAGCAGCACTACGGCACACCGTGGTCGTCTGCGGCCGACGGGGTGAATGCCGCCAACCTGCTGCATGGCGTGACCAGCGACCCGCAGACCGTGCTCACCGGCATTGCGCTGGCCCATGCCCTCGTCCATCCCGATGTGTGACGGGGCCGACTAGGTCCGATCGAGGACGGACCGCACGATGAACCTTGCCCGCGCGATCTCGTCTTCAGGGTAGGTGCCGCCCCGCATCCGCGCCTTGGCATGTTCCACGAAGTCGTCGTCGACGACGGGCCGGTCGAGCGCGATGACGATGGGGTACGCGGCAACCAGCCTGTCCTGAAGAAATACGTCGACAATCCTCTTGGTCATGCTGGTTACCGCTCACGCCGACTCGACCTACGCGACTGTTGCCTGCGCGCCGCCGCCTACTTGGGCAGGAGCTTGTTGACGTCCGCCGCCATGGCGGCGAGTGCCGCATCGGGCGCGGACGACTTGTCGACCACGGTCTGCAGGCGGTCCTTGATCGCCTGGATGATCTTGAGGTTGTTGTCGCCTGGGAAGGCGTACCAGGCCGTCATCAGCGACTGCTGGCTGAGCGACGTGAGGTGATTGGGCTTCTCGGCATAGAAGTCCTTCAGCATCGCGGAATTGGTGGCCGGCACCGAGTTGGGCGGCATGTAGCCCGTGCCCTTGACCATGATGGTGGCGCCTTCCGGTCCGGTGATGAACTTCATGAAGCGCCAGGCGGCCGCCTGCTTGGCCGGCTCGGTGGCGAACATCAGGGCAGACGCGCCGCCGGTCGGCAGCCTGGCGTCGGGACCGGGCACCGGGAAGCGCGCCGTGCGCCATTTGAACTTGCCGGCCACGCCGTCGTCGGCGACGCGCAGCAGGGACGTCGATTCGGTCCAGATGCCGAGCTTGCCGGCGAAGAAGGCGGCGCGGCTCGCCTCCGGCGTGAGGTCGGGCATGCCGACGTCACGCACCATGCGGCCCAGCAGCTCGATCGACTTCTTGCCCGGCTCCTTGTCGAAGGCGATCGCCTTCTCGTCCTCGCTCATCATCCGGCCGCCGTGCGAGAAGACCAGCGCCTGCCACATCCAGTTGCCGGTGATCGCCCAGGAATAGAACAGCCCGACATTGTCGTTGCCGAGCGCGTTGATCTTCTTGGCCACGTCGAAGATGCCGTCCCATGTGGTCGGGAAAGCAGCCGGATCGGCGCCCGCCTTGCGCACCAGATCTTCGTTGACGTAGACGATCGGTGTCGAGACCGCGAAGGCCAGCCCATAGGGCTTTCCGCCGTAGGTGCCGAGCGCCATCATCGACGGCGAGAAACCCTGGCCCTGCCAGTCCTTCTCCTTCTCGATGAACGGCGTGAGGTCGACGGCGATCTTGCGGTCGACGAACAGCCGCTGCAGGTTGATCGCCTGCAGCGCGACGTCGGGAAGCTGCTTGGTGATCGCTTGCCGCAGCGCGGTCTGCGCCGCGTCCTCGTATTCCTTGTAGGCCGGCAGGTAGTTGACCGTGAGATCGGGGTTGGCCTTCTCGAACTCGGTCTTCAGCGTGGCGAAGACCTTGTCGAAGATGAAGCCCAGCGGGTACTGCACGTTGATCGTGGTCTTGGTCTGTGCCTCGGCCCGCCCTCCGCCGATCAGGGCTGTCGCCAGCGCGGCCTTGATGAACTGTTCACGTCTCATGTGGATCCTCCCTCTCCCTGTTCAACCCTTCAACCCGGTGAAGACGATGCCCTCGACGAAGCGCCGCTGGGCGACGAGGAAGGCCACGACCAGCGGCGCGATCACGATGGTCGCCGCCGCCATCAGCGGCCCGTAGGCGGTGCCTTCGCCGTTGAGCTTCAGATGGGCGATGCCGAGCGGCGGCGTGTAGAGGCTCTGCTCGCCGACCGCGATCAGCGGCCAGAAATAGTCGTTCCAGTGCGCGACGACCGAGAAGATGCCGAACGCCACCAGGGCCGGGACGGCGGCCGGCGCCATCACCGACCAGACGATGCCGTACTCGCTCATGCCGTCGATGCGGGCGGCATCGATCAGGTCGTCGGGCACGCCGAGGAAGAACTGGCGCATCAGGAAGATGCCGAACACCGATATGGTGAAGGGCAGGACCAGGGCGGCGTAGCTGTTCAGCAGCCCGAGCCAGTAGAACAGGATGTAGATCGGCAGCGCCGTCGCCTGGTACGGGATCAGCAGGCATACGAGCACCGCACCGAACAGTGTCGTGCGGCCGCGGAAACGCAGCTTGGCCAGCGCATAGGCCGCCGGCACGTTGATCAGGACCTGCAAGGCGAAGATCGCCATCGTCACGATGACGCCGTTCAGCAGGAAGTGCAGCAGGGGCACCTGGGTCAGCGCCTCGCGATAGTTCTCCGCCGCACCGAAGCGTTGCGGCAGCAGATGGAACTCGGGCGAGAAGATCTCCTCCTTGGGCTTGAACGACGTCGCCACCATCAGGACGAACGGCGTCAGCATCACCACCGTGCCGAGGGCCAGCACGAGATGGCGCACACCACGCAGGGCGAGCGGCAGGCGACGGCCGGTCATGCGCCTTGCCTCCGCCGATCGAGCACGAAGACGCGGACCGCCGACAACATCAGGATGAACACCAGGAAGACCACGACCAGCGCCGCCGCATAGCCGACACGGAAGAAGCCGAACGCCTCGGCATAGATGGTGTGGAGCAGCACCTCCGACGCCTTGTTCGGTCCGCCATCGGTCAGCACCTGCACCGTGTCGAACACCTGGAAGGCGCGGATGGCGGTGATCACCACGGTGAACAGGGTGACCGGCGCCAGCATCGGCCAGGTGACGAGGGCGAAGCGCGACGAGCCACTGCGGGCGCCGTCGACGGCGGCGGCCTCGTAGAGCTCGGACGGAATCGCCGTGAGCCCGGCCATGAACAGGACCATGTTGAAGCCGACGCTCTGCCAGATGCCGATGCCGCACAGCGTGAACAGCACCAGCTTGCGGTCGTGCAGGAAATCGAGCGGCTTCAGGCCGGCCCACTTGAGGGCGAAGTTCACCGCGCCGATGCGCGGATCGAGCAGGAACCCCCAGACGATCGCCATGGCGATCAAGGTCGCCATCACCGGCAGGAAGTAGGCCGAGCGATAGAAGCCGCGCAGCGAGGTATCGGCCTCGATCAGCAGCGCCGCCCCCAGTCCCAGCGCCACCGATGCCGGGACGACCACCGCCACGTAGATCAGCGTGTTGACGATGGAGATGCGCACCGTGTCGTCGCCCGCCATCTCCCGGTAGTTCGCCAGGCCGACGACAGAGATCGACGGCGCGCCGAGCTGATAGTCGGTGAAGGAAAGCGCGATCAGGCAAAGCAGTGGCCCGATCAGGAAGACCAGCATCAGCAGGACCGCCGGCCCGGTCAGGAGCACGACGTTGATCGGCCTCGCCCGGCGCGACGCCGCCTCAGCCATCGCGGCCGATCCGCCGGCCTTCGCCGTCGAACAGCAGCACATGCTCGGCCGGCACGGCGATGCTCACGGCGGTGCCGATCCCGGTCGCGTCCAGGGCAGAGGGATCGCAACGGACGATGGCCGGGTCCGCCGCTCCCTGCAGTGCGACGTGGAGGAACAGGTCGGACCCGAGATTCTCGCGAAAGACGATCTGCCCCGCGAGGCCCGCGCCCATCGTCACGGCAAGCCGCTCGGGCCGGATCGCGACCTGCAGCTTCGTTCCGCCGGGCAGGCCGCTCGATCGCGCGATCGCCAGGCCCAGCATGTCGATCCCGGCGGCCCTTGCCGAAGCCGGGAACACGTTGATGCGCGGCGTGCCGACGAACCGGGCGACGCGCAGGTCGTCTGGATCGCGATAGAGCTCGGCCGGCGAGGCGATCTGGCGCAGCGCGCCGTCGAGGATCACGGCGACACGATCGGACATCGTCATCGCCTCGGCCTGGTCGTGCGTCACGTAGACGAAGGTGGCGCCGAGCTCGCGATGCAACTGGGCGATCTCGGCCCGCATATGGACGCGCAGCTCGGCGTCGAGGTTGCTGAGCGGCTCGTCCATCAGGAACGCCCTGGGCTCGCGCACCATGGCGCGGGCCAGCGCCACGCGCTGCTTCTGGCCGCCCGACAGCTGCACCGGCCGGCGATCGAGCAGGCTTTCCAGCCGCAGCGTGGAGGCCACGGTACGCACGGCCTCCGCGATCGAAGCACCGGTGCGGCGCACGCCGGGCAGCACGCCGGCGCCGGGCAGGCGCTGCAGGCGCGTCAACCGGCGCATGCGCAGCGGCACGGCAATGTTTTCGGCGACCGTGAGGTGCGGGTAGAGCGCGTAGGACTGGAACACCATGGCGATGTCGCGCCGGTCGGGCGGCAGGCCGTCCATCGACGCGCCGTCGATGGCGACGGTGCCGGCCGACTGCGGCTCGAGGCCGGCAATGATGCGCAACAAGGTCGACTTGCCGCAACCCGACGGCCCCAGGATGGTGATGAACTCGCCGGCCCGGACATCGAGGTCGATGTCGTGCAGGACAGGCGTCTCGCCGAACCGTTTGACGATCCCGGCAAGCCTGATCGCGCCGCGCCGCACGGGCCTCTGCATTCCCGCGGCCTGCGGACTCACGACGAGCATCGGGATCGCAGGACGCGCACGCCGCGGCGGCGGTGCCGGCACCAGGAGTCGCGAGCCTCCAACAGCGAGTCCTCCCCCTGCTCACGATCGTTTGCGCGGACGATACTCCGCGACCTGCGGGTTGAAAAGAGTTCATTTTTCCGTAATGTATGGACTGAGTTTATCTCAATTGCGTTTCTCGCGATGAGGGGCCGCAGCGGAGTGAGGAGCGGAATGTCGGGCAGGCAGCGGCTCGCCGGTGGCAGAATGACGGAGGCGTCGGAAGACAAGGCCTCCATCCTGACCCTCATCCGCCAGTCGATGCATGCCCTGCCGCCGACGGCGCGGCGCATCGCGGGCTACATCGACCAGCACGCCAACGACGTGATCCGCATGTCGATCACCGAGCTCGCCGAGCAGGCCGGAGCGAGCGAAGGCAGCGTGGTCGGCCTGTGCCGGCGGCTCGGCATCGACGGTTTCCAGGAGCTCAAGATCCTGCTGTCGCGCGACCTCGTCGATCCGGTCCGCCTCATCCAGGAGGATCTGCGCGAGACCGATTCGGTGTCGGACGTGGCCGAGCATGTGTTCGCGGCCCACATCGCCTCGCTGCAGCAGACGCGGCAGCTTCTGCTCACGCAACCGCTGGCCAAAGCGGTCGAGATCATCCGCAATGCGCGGCGCATCGAGGTCTATGGCATCGGCAGCTCGGGCCCGATCGCCCAGGACCTCGCCTACCGCCTCCTGCAGCTCGGCCGCGATGTGAAGGTGGTGAGCGATTCGCACATCCAGGCGGTGAGCGCCGCCATGACCGATTCCTCGACGGCGGTGATCACCATCTCGCATTCCGGCAGCACCACCGAGACGGTTCTGGCGACTCGCCTCGCCCGCGACGCCGGCGCCCGCACCATCGGCATCACGCGCATGGGCAAGTCGCCGCTCGCGCGCTACTGCGACATCGTCCTGCACACCGTCGCCAACGAGACGCGCTACCGGCCCGAGGCCATGAGCAGCCGCGTGGCGCAGCTCGCCCTGATCGACACGCTGGTCTCGTGCTGCGCGCTGGCCGACGCCAAGCGCGCGGTCGCCAGGCTCGAGCTCAGCGCCCGCATCATCGCCGGCAAGCGCTTCTGATGCGCGCCATCATCATCGGCGCCGGCCGCGGCAGCCGGCTCATGCCGACGACCGAGAACGCCCCCAAATGCTTCGCCGAGATCCAGGGCAAGCGCATCCTCGACTGGACGATCGAGGCGCTGAGAGGCGGCGGCTGCAGCGAGATCTGCTTCGTCGGCGGCTATCGCATGGAGGCGGTGCAGCGCGACTATCCCGAGTTCGTCTTTCGCACCAACCGCGACTGGCCCGACAACAACATCCTGGTCTCGCTGATGTGCGCCGAGGACCTGATGGACCGGCCCTTCATCACCGCCTACTCGGACATCCTGTTCACCGCCCAGCTGGTCGCCGGGCTCGTGCAGGCAAAGGACGAGATCGCGCTCGGCGTCGATACCGATTGGCGCGAGCACTACAAGCCGCGCACCCGGCATCCGCCGCACGATGCCGAGAAGGTGATCACGCGCGATGGCCGGGTCGAGCGCGTCCATCGCGGCATTCCCTACGAGGCCGCCACCGGCGAGTTCATCGGCGTCGCGAAGTTCGGCAGCGAGGGCGCGCGCTGCCTGCGCGCATTCTATCACCAGCGCAAGGCGGAGTTCTGGGGCCGGCCGTACCGCGAGGCGCCGCTGTTCCAGAAGGCGTACCTGATCCACCTGTTCCAGGACATGATCGAGCACGGCATCGCGTTCGGCCATGCCGACACGCCGGGCAAGTACCGCGAGATCGACACGCAGGAGGACATGGATCTCGCCCAGACCCTGTGGCAGCCCTGACATGGCCCCTCGCGCGCCAAGCCGCCGCACCCTGCCCCTCTTCCCGGCCTCCATCGTCGGCTCGATCCCGCGGCCCCTGGTCGTGCGCGAGCTGATCGAGAAGCCGCACTGGGATGCCGCCGACAGCGCGACCATGGACGCCGCGATCCGTTTCGTCGTGGCGATGCAGGAGCGCGCCGGCCTCGATGTCGTGAATGACGGCGAATGGCGCCGCCGTTCCTATATCGGCGTCATCGCCGAGCTGGCGCACGGCTTCACCCTGGAGACCAATCCGGCCGACGGCCGGCCCTGGACCGTGGTGACCGAGAGACTGGCGCCCAAGCCGGCGGGCTTCATCGCTCGGGAGGCGGCCTTTGTGAAAAGCGTCGCCACCGTGGCCAGCAAGATCACGCTGCCCGCCCCCGCCCTCCTCGGCGAGCGCCTGTGGGACGCCGAGCGCTCGCGCCAGGCCTATCCACGGCGCGAGGATTTCGTGCAGGCCTGCGTGGCGCCCCTGCGCGCCGAGATCGCGCTGTTGCGGGACATGGGCGTCGAGATCGTCCAGATCGACGATCCGCATCTCTGCCTGTTCGTCGACCCCGCCGTACGCGCGCGGTACGACGATCCCGACCGCGCCGCCGATTTCGCCGTCGACATGATCAACGCCACGGTCGAAGGCTTTGCCGGCGTGAAGTTCGCGGTCCATCTCTGCCGGCGGGCAGGTGCGCGCGTGCGCGGCGAGAAGCACCACGCCGGCACCTACGGGCCGATCCTGGCCCAGCTCAACCGGCTGCGCGTGCAGCATCTCACGATGGAATTCACCGCCGCCGGCGCCGACGATCTCGAGAGCCTCGGCCGCCTGCGCGAAGATTTCGAGCTCGGCCTCGGCGTCGTCGACGTGACTCCCGGCGCCCCGGAAGCCGCCCCCATCATTGCCGCGCGCGTCGAACGCGCCCTCTCCCGCATCGACAAGCACCGCATCACGCTCAACCCGGATTGCGGCTTCGCGCCCGGCTCAGCCGCCAGGGTCGACATCGACGAGGTCTACCTCAAGCTCAAGGCGGAGGCCGAAGCGGCCCGACTGCTGCGCGAGAGGTATGGGTGAGAATCTTCTCCTCCCCACGCTATGCGTGGGGAGGTGTCGCGTCTTACGCGACGGAGGGGTCATGAGTCATAGGCTCGGACCTCTCCCGTGACTCATGACTCCTCCGTCGCCGATGACGGCGACACCTCCCCAGCAAAGCTGGGGAGGAGAATGAGGTGAATCACAGCAAGAACGTGTTCGTGCGGTCGAGGTAGTCGTGCATGTGCACGATCATCTGATCCTGCTCGAGCAGCACCACGCCGTAGGCCGGCGGCTCGTGGCTGCCCATGATGCGGCCCTCGACCACGAAATCGAGCGCCACCTGGTGGCTGGTCGCGCGCAGGGTCGAGATCGGGATGCCGTGCCAGCTCCCTGCCACCGGCCTGTGCAGATGGCCGAAGAACAGGTGCCGGATATTCTTGCGCCCGGCGATCGCCTCGACGAAGAAGCGCGGCTCGAGGAGCGAGATGTCGTCCATCCGCTTCAGTCTGACCTTGAACGGCGGATGGTGCATGAAGATGATCACCGGCTGATCGCCGCTGCGGCTCAGCGTGTCCTTTAGCCAGGCGGCGCGGGTCTCGCAGAAGGTGCCCCACGGCTTGCCGGGCTCGTTGGTGTCGAGGCAGACGCCCAGCACGCCCTCGCCCACGTCGAAGGTGAATTGTACGAAGCCGTTGGCATCGATATGGGCGTCGGGAAAGGTCGCACGCAGACTGGCGCGGTCGTCGTGATTGCCGACCAGCAGATGGTAGGGGATGACCAGCTTGTCGAGTTCGCGCTTCAGCGCCTCGTAGGCCGCGGGTTCCCCCTTGTGCGCAAGATCGCCGGTCAGGATGGCGAAGGCGGCATCGGAATGATGCGTGTTGACGTCGGCCACGCAGAGCGCGAGCCGGTCGAGCGGATTGAGGCCGTACAGGAGATTGCCCGGCGGCACGAAGTGCGTGTCGGTGATGTGGATGAACTTTTGCATTGCCTCCCCGCTCCAAGATCAACGTACGATATCACCCCCGCTTTGCCATAGTTGGCAGCAGAACGCGACGAGCGCCCTCACGAATGATCCACCCGTCGATCTCGACCGAACGCCTCGTGCTGACACCCTACGACATGAGCGACGTCGATGAATTGCACCGCGTGATGAGCAATCCGGAGGTCATGCGCCATATCGGGCAGGGAGCGCTTTCCCGCGCGGAGGTTCACGACATCGTCGCGCGTGACGTTGCGCGGTGGAACGAGATCGAGATGGGCTGGTGGACCATTCGCCTGTCGGCCGGACGCCGCCTGATCGGGCAGATCTGCCTCAGGCCGGACAAGGACGTCGGCGAGGTCGCGGTCGGCTACGCGCTCGATGTCGGCTACTGGCGGCAAGGCCTGGCCCGCGAGGCCCTGGGAGCCGTCGTCGATTACGGCTTCCGGGAAAAGTTCCTGAAGCGGATCGTCGCGACCGTTCGTCCCGAGAACGTGGCGTCATGCGGCCTGCTCGAGCGCTGCGGCTTCAGTCGCGAGCCGGACCTCTTTCTGCGCAACAAGACGCTCTGCCTGTACGCGCGAGTTCCAACACCGACGACATGACGTCTTGAGAACCGCTTTGATTCTACCGTGGACGGCGCCCCGAGGCGCGGCCTATATCGCTCTGCAATAATACTGTCATATTGGGGGAAACCGATGGGTCTGCTTCGTCGCGCGACGCTTGCGCTGGTCGGTCTTGCTGCGGGCTCGCTTGCCGGTCTCGCCAGTGCATCGGCCGCCGACCTCAACGTCTACACGATCTGGCCCGAGAACTACGCGCGCCCGATGTTCCAGGAGTTCGAGAAGCAGACCGGCATCAAGGTCAACTTCCTGCGCTTCTCATCGGGCGAGGCGCTTGCCCGCGTCATCGCCGAGAAGAACAATCCGCGCATCGACGTCCTGTTCGGCGGTCCGGTCGAGACCTTCGCGGCCGGCATCAAGGAGGGCATCTTCGAGCCCTACAAATCACCGTCGTTCGCCGCGCTGCCGGCGCGCTTCAAGCAGGCCGACGGCCAGTGGACGGCGATCGCCGACGATCCGCTGGTGTTCATGACCAACGCGGCCTTCCTCAAGACCAACAACCTGCAGCCGCCGGCGTCGTGGGACGACCTTTTGAACCCGGCCTACAAGAACGGCCTGCAGATGGCCGATGCGCGCACCTCGGGCACGGCGGTGACGCGCATCTTCTCCGTCCTGGAGGTCAACCAGCGCAACGAGGACAAGGCCTTTGCTTACCTGAAGAAGCTGCGCCAGAACGTGCAGGTCTACACCAAGAGCGGCGGCGGCGGGACCTTGCCGGTCGGCCTCGGCCAGGCCGCCGGTGGGATATTCTTCATCGTCGACGCGCTCGAGACCAAGGCCAAGGGCTACGATGTCGTGATCAGCTTTCCCAAGGAGGGAATCGGCACCTCCGCCGAAGCGATCGCGCTGATCAAGGGCGCGAAGAATCCCGAGGCCGGCAAGAAGCTGATCGACTTCGCCACCAGCGCGGCGATGCAATCCAAGCTCGCCGAGCACAAGGTGGCCTTCGTCCCGGCCAACCCGGAGGTCAAGACCGATCCGGCGCTGGCCGAGGTTCTGAAGGGCGCCACGATCTTCCCGATCGACGACGAGTACGCCGGCGCCAACCGCAAGCGCATCATAGAGCGCTGGGTGAAGGAGGTTCTGCCGGCCCAGTGATCGCCGTGACGACGGCGCGATCGTCGAAGTCGTGGCGGCGGCTCGCCCGCGATCCGGCACTGCTGGCCGCCGTCGCGGTGGTCTGGCTGCTGCTGTTCCTCTTCGTGCTGTTTCCCCTGGCGCATCTGCTCGAGCGTGCCTTCATCGACGAGGGCGTGCCGACGCTCGAGCCGCTGCTGTCGGCTGTTTCCGATCCGAGCCATCAGGCGGCTTTCGTCAACAGCCTGGTGCTGGCCGCCGCCGTGGGGCTGCTGGGCACCGCGCTCGGCCTCGTGTTCGCCCTGACGGCGGTACGATCCGGGCTCGGCCGGCATTGGCTGACCCTGCTCGATGCGGCCGCCCTTCTGCCGCTGGTCTCGCCACCCTTCACCACCTCGATCTCGATCATCTTCTCGTTCGGGCCCAAAGGCCTGATCACGCACGACCTGCTCGGCCTCACGACCGTCTCGGCCTATGGCTTCTGGAGCACGACGCTGGCCGAGACACTGACCTATTTCCCGATCGCCTATCTCACCCTGCGGCCGATCCTGGCGGCGATCGACCCGAATCTCGAGGAAATGGCGTTCAGCCTCGGCAGCTCACGCTGGCGCATCTTCCGCACCGTCACCCTGCCGCTCTGCGTGCCCGGCTTCGCCAATGCGTTCCTGCTGCTGTTCGCCGCCTCCCTGGCCGATTTCGCGACGCCGCTGATCCTGGCCGGCAACGCCTTCCCGGTGCTGCCGACCCAGGCCTATCTCCAGATCACCGGACTGTTCGATTTCAAGGGTGGCGCCGTCCTCTCGCTGATCCTGCTGCTGCCGGCGGTCGCGATCTTCCTGCTGCAACGCTACTGGGTCGGGCGCCGGAGCTACATCACGATCAGCGGCAAGGTGGGGCAGCGCTCGCGGTCGCGGGCCATCGCGCCGTGGACGGTCGGACTGCTGATGGCGGCGTGCATCGCCGTGACGGCGATCATCGTCTACTTCTACGCCCTGCTGGTCGTCGCCTCCCTGGTGACGGCGTTCGGCGCCAACAACAGCTTTACGTGGCGCCATTACCACGTGATCTTCAGCGAGGGCCTGCCGGCGATCCGCGACACGCTGATCATCGCCGCCATCGGCATGCCGATCGGCGGCCTCTACGGGGTGCTGGTGGGCTACCTCATCGCGCGGCGCCGCTTCCCGGGCCGCTACGCCATCGAGCTGGTCGCGATGATCAACTACGCCCTGCCCGGCACCATCGTCGGCATCGCCTACCTGATCGCCTTCAACGACCCGCCGATCGCGCTCACCGGCGGCGCGCTGATCATCATCGCCTGCTACGTGTTTCGCTACAGCCCGACCGGCATCCGCGCCACGGTGGCGCTGCTGCAGCAGATCGACCGCAGCCTCGAGGACGCCTCGGCGAGCCTGGGCGCCGGCACCGGCGAGACCTTCCGCCGGGTGATGCTGCCCTTGATCGCCCCGGCCTTCTTCGCCGGCCTGGGCGTGGTCTTCATCCGCTCGATGACGGCGATCAGCGCCACGATCTTCCTGGTGTCGATAAGCTGGACCCTGATCACCGTGCGCATCCTGGAGAACATGACCGAGCTCGCCCTCGGTCCGGCCGCGGCCTTCTCGGTGTTCGTGATCGTGGTCGTGTTCGTCGTCGTCGGCGGGCTCAGCGCGGTGCTGGCGCGATTGCGGGCCCCGGCAGCCGGCGCTGGCGCGCGTTCCTTTCTCGGAGGCTGATGGTGGCTGCCGGCATTCGCCTCGAGGGCGTCTCCAAGCGCTTCGACCACAGCGTGAAGGGCGAGGTCTATGCCGTCCACGATGTCAGCCTGTCGGTGGCCGACGGCGAGCTGCTCACCCTGCTCGGGCCCTCGGGCTGCGGCAAATCCACCACCCTGCGCATGATCGCGGGCTTCGAGGAGCCGGATGCGGGAACGATCCTGATCGATGGCCGCGACGTGACCCATGTGCTGCCCAACCGGCGCGGCATCGGCTTCGTCTTCCAGAACTATGCGCTGTTTCCCCATCTCTCGGTGTTCGAGAACGTCGCCTATGGGCTGCGCGTTCAGGGTCGAGACGAAGGCTCGATCGTTCGCGCCGTCGGCGACGTGCTGGGCCTGGTCGGTCTCGCCGGCTACGAACGCCAGCAGCCGCATCAGCTCTCGGGTGGCGAGCAGCAGCGCGTGGCGCTTGCCCGCGCCGTGGTGTTCGAGCCCAAGGTCCTGCTGTTCGACGAGCCGCTCAGCAATCTCGATGCCAAGCTCAGGGTCGAGATGCGCGAGCAGATCAGGGCACTGCAGAAGCGGATCGGCATCACGACGATCTACGTCACGCACGACCAGGAAGAAGCGATGGCGATCTCCGACCGCATCGCCGTGATGGACAAGGGCGCGGTCGTGCAGGAGGGCGCGGCGCACGCGCTCTACTATCGGCCGAGGACCGAGTTCGTCGCCCGCTTCATCGGCCGCACCAACATCCTGGAGGCGCGGATCGTGTCGCCCGACGAGGTCGAGATCGAGGGCGCCCGCATCGCCTATGCATCGCGGGGCCAACCCGGCGACAGGATACGCCTCGTGGTCCGTCCGGAGATGATCGCGCTCGAGACGGCAGGCGCCACGCCGGTCAGGGGCCGCATCGTCCAAACCACCTTTCTCGGGGAGAAGACGGACTACCAGGTGGCCTTCGGCAACATCGTGCTGCAGGTCGCCATGACCGGTCTTGCAAGCCCCGGCCTCGCCGACGGCGCCGAGGTGTCGGTGGAATTCAAGGTCGACGGCTTCCATCGACTCGAAGCATGAGGGGACACATCCTTCATGTCCCTCCCTCGTAATCAGGGCAGGTGGCCCGCAGGGCCGGAGCGGGCGCGCCTCAAGCGAGCTTCACGAGGTTCCAACGTCGGGGCACCTCCCCGATGACGAGTCTACGGAGTGGACACATCTCATTTCATGCTCCTCTCCCCCCTCAGGGGGAGAGGTTGGGTGAGGGGGTTGCAGGTGATTTACCAGCCTTCGAAGCTCCCTCACCTAGCAGCCTGTCGGACTTGAGCGGAGGGCGAAAGTTGAATATTCTCGTAATAGTAGAATATTAGACAAGAAAGTATCGCTCTATGAGTAACTTTCGCGACTTTGACCGGCAAGCCGTGTTCCTTCTGCCGCCTTCGGTCGACGAATGGTTGCCGCAGCGGCACTTGGCGCGCTTCGTGGTGGAGGTCATCGAGGGATTGGATCTGAGCTCGATGGAGAAGGCCTATCGCGGCTCGGGTTCGGCGTCGTATCACCCGAGCGTGTTGCTCGGGCTGTTGGTCTACGGCTACGCCACAGGAGTGTTCTCGAGCCGCAAGCTGGAGCGGGCGAGCCATGATTCGGTGGCGTTCCGCTTCATCGCAGCCAACAGCCATCCCGACCATGACACCATCGCCAACTTCCGGCGGCGGTTCCTGCCTCAGATCGAGGCGCTGTTCGTTCAGGTGCTGATGCTGGCTCGCGAGATGGGCATGCTGAAGCTCGGCACGGTGGCGCTCGATGGCACCAAGCTGCACGCCAACGCCAGTCGGCACAGCGCGCTGTCGTGGGACCATGCCAACAAGCTCGAGGAGCAGCTCAAGACCGAGGTTGCCGAGCTGATGGCGCTGGCCGAGGCGGCCGACCAGGCCGATGTGCCCGACGGCATGTCGGTGCCACAAGAGCTGGCGCGGCGCGAGGAACGCCTGGCCCGCCTTGCCGCGGCCAAGGCGGCGATCGCGGCGCGAGCCGACGAGCGGCTGGCCCGCGAGCAGGCCGAACACGCCGCTAAGATGCAGGCCCGCGAGGAGAAGGAGAAAGCGACCGGTAGAAAGCCGGGCGGCAAGCCGCCGGCGCCGCCTCAGCCCGGCCCCCAGCCCAGCGATCAGATCAACCTGACCGATGCCTGCTCGCGCATCATGCCGGTGGCCGGCGGTGGCTTCGAGCAGGCCTACAACGCGCAGGCTGCCGTCGCCGCAGGCTCGATGCTGGTGGTCAGCCACGACGTCGTGCAGGCCGCCAACGACAAGAACCAGATCGTGCCGATGCTCGACAAGCTCGCAAAGCTGCCCGACGCGCTGGGCCTGCCCGACACTCTGTTGGCCGACAGCGGCTACTTCAGCGCCGCCAACGTCGAGGCCTGTGCCGCCGCCAACATCCAACCCATGATCGCCGTGGCGCGCGAGCACCATCACCCGTCCTGGCAACAGCGCTTCGCCCAGGACCCACCCGTGCCCGACCAGCCGACCCCGCTCGACGCCATGCGCCATCGCTTGGCGACACAAGAGGGCAAGAAGCTCTATGGACTGCGCAAGCAGACACCCGAACCAGTGTTCGGCATCATCAAATCGGTCATGGGCTTCAGGCAATTCTCAATGCGAGGTCTCCAGCAGGCCAAAGGCGAGTGGAGCCTCGTAACAATGGCATGGAATCTCAAGCGGATGTTCACCCTCGCACACCCATGACAGAGGCAATACCGACATCTATACAACCACGGATTGAATTCACCGTTTCCCAGGCGCTCTCCACTAACCTCAGTCCGACAGGCTGCTAGCCTCTCCCGCTAACGGGGGCGAGGGATATCACGGGAGGCGTTCTTGCCCGATTTCAGGCAAAATAGGCCATCCCAGAGCCATTTCTGCTAGAGGGATGCGTGCCCGACGTCGAGTTGGACGACTTGGAACAGCTGGTGGATTACCTCACGCGAACCTCGAGGCTGGAACGGAACGAGGCACGCCGGTTCCTGGACGACGTCCTGTCGTTCCTGGTCGAACCGCCGGAGGACTTCATCCGCAGGCGCCACCTGGCCCTGCAGCGGCGCGGCTTGTCCAATGCGAGCATCTTCGAGCAGCTCAAGACGGAGCTCGGCCGGCGGCGCTTTCCGGCGCCGGCCTACACGACCCGTCAGCTTCGCCGGATCATCTACGGATAGGGACGCTTCATGTGCGGCATCGTCGGCTACATCGGCAAGCGACAGGCGGCGCCCATCTTGATGGAGGGGCTGCATCGGCTGGAATATCGCGGCTACGATTCGGCCGGCATCGCCGTCGGCCACAAGGGCGCGCTGAGAGTGGCCAAGCGCCAGGGGCGTGTCCGCGAGCTCGAGGCGCTGAAGCCGCATCGCTTCAAGGGCCGGCTGGGCATCGCCCACACGCGCTGGGCGACCAGCGGCGCGCCGAGCGATCGCAACGCCCATCCGCACTGTGACGGCAGCGGCCGCTACGCCGTCGTGCACAACGGGATCATCGAGAACGCCGCCGCCCTCAAGGCGCAGTTGCTGGCGCGCGGCATCGCCTTCAGCTCCGAGACCGACACCGAGGTGGTCGCCCATCTGATCGCCCTGCTGGATGACGGCTCGCCGCTCGACGACGTCGTGAGCGCCGTCCTGCGTCGCGTCGTCGGCACCTACGGCCTGGCCGTCATCGACGCCGAGCGCTCCGACCAGCTCGTGGTGGCGCGCAACGGCAGCCCGATCGTGCTCGGCATCGGCGACAAGGAGATGCTGTTCGCCTCGGACCCGGCCGCCTTCGTGCGCCACGCCGCGAGCATCGTCCATCTCGACGACGGCGAGGTCGCTACCGTGCGGCCCGACGGCTACGAGACCCGCCGGCTCGACGACGGCACCAGCACGGTCAAGACGCCGTCCGCCCTGGTCTGGCAGGACGAGGCCTACGACAAGGGCAACTTCCGGCACCACATGCGCAAGGAGATCGAGGACCAGCCCGAGGCGGTGCGGCGGACTCTGAGCGGCCGCCTCGACCCGCGCTTCCAGACCACGCATCTCGGCGGCATCGAGCTCGCCGCCCGCGACCTGCTGGATGTCCGTCGCATCCGCATCCTGGGCTGCGGCGCCGCCTACATCGCCGGCGCGACGGGCGCCCATCTGATCGAGCAGCTTGCCCGCATCCCGACCCAGGCCGAGCAGGCGTCCGAGTTCCGCTACCGCAATCCGGTGATCGAGAAGGACACGCTCTACATCGCCGTCAGCCAGTCGGGCGAGACATTCGATACGCTGGCGGCGGTGCAGGAGATCAAGCGCAAGGGCGGCCGCGTGCTCGGCATCGTCAACGTCGTCGGCAGCACGATCGCGCGCGAATGCGGCCGCGGCATCTACCTGCGGGCCGGCCCCGAGATCGCCGTCGTCTCGACCAAGACCTTCACCTGCAGCGTCGTCGCCCTGGCCTTGCTCGCCATCCATCTCGGCCGCCTGCGCGACCTCTCCCATGCCGGCGGGGCGCGCCTGCTGGGCGCGCTCGAGGCCCTGCCCGACCATATCGCGGCCATCCTCGGCCGGGAGGACGAGATCGCCGGCCTCGCGGAATGGTTTCGCGGAGCTCAGCACGCCTTCTATCTGGGCCGGGCGGCGGGCTACGCCATTGCCAGGGAGGGCGCGCTGAAGCTCAAGGAGATCAGCTATCTCCATGCCGAGGCCTATCCCGCGTCGGAGCTCAAGCACGGCCCGCTCGCGCTCGTCACGCCCGAGACGCCGAGCGTCATCGTCCTGCCGCACGACGACCTCCTGGCCAAGAACGTGTCGACGATCGAGGAGATCAAGGCGCGCGGCGGCCCGGTCATCGCCGTGACCCATCCCGGCCACGTGCCCGCCGCCATCGACCAGGCCTTCGCGGTGCCGATGCTCGCCCCGGAGCTAGACGCCCTGCTGCTGAACATCCCGCTCCAGCTGCTAGCCTACCACGTCGCCCTGGAACGGAGCTGCGACATCGACCGGCCACGCAATCTCGCGAAGTCGGTCACGGTCGAGTGACCTCACGTCGGACTCTACCAATGGCGTGGGATGAGGTAAGCTGACCACCACATGGCCAGCTTGTCACCGTCCGATCAGGTGGCGCCCGACCTGACGGCCTTGTCGGAGGCCCAGCGTGAGGGGCGACCCTACCGATTGCGCAGGGCGCTACGCAATAGCCTGCCGGTGGCCGGTGTCGTGGTTGCGGTGGTCCTGGTCGCCGGCATGGCCTACTCGGTCTACGAGCGCAACCGGCGGGGCGCCGCCATCCTCGGCAACGACCTGATCACGGCGATCGACCGGCGCGTCGCCGTCCAGATGCAGGCTTTTCTGACGCCCCCCCAGCAGTTCCTCGAGCTCGCCGATGCGGCCGGGGCCGGGCGCAGCGTCCCGAGCGGCGCCCAGGAGGTCGAGCAGTTCGCCCTGCATGCGCTGGGAACCATCTCGGCGGTCACCGCCTTCAGCTACGCCGATCCGGACGGCAACTTCCTGTTCGTGATCCGCAACGACAAAGGGGGCTTCGACAGCAAGCTCATCGAGCGACAGCGCGGCGACAAAAGAAGCGTGACGTGGACCAGGCGGGACGGCCAGGGCAACACCACGACCGTCGAGACGGACCCGGCCGATACGTTCGATCCACGCACGCGCCCCTGGTACCAAGGCGCCGAGCGCACCAAGAAGCCGTACTGGAGCGAGACGTATCTCTTCTTCACCTTGAAGAAGCCCGGGATCACCTTGTCCATTCCGCACTTCGACGCCGAGGGCAAGCTGCAGACCGTGATGGGCCTCGATATCGAGCTCACCAATCTCTGTGCGTTCCTGAAGCAGCTCGACATCGGGCAGAACGGCAAGGCGCTGATCCTCGACAAGAGCGGACGGATCGTCGCCTTTCCAAGCGATGATTGGCTGCCGGCGGACCGTCCGGACGCCAAGGCGCCGATGCTCGACGAGCTGGGCGACCCGCTGATGACACGAATCTTCAACCATCTGCGTGTCGCCGGGTTCGGCCGCCAGGTGCTCGATTTCGGCGACCAGCAGATCATCGTGTCATCGGAGCCGGTGAGCATGGTCACCGACCGCAACTGGCTGGTCGTGATCGTGGCCCCGGAGGCCGACTTCGTGGGCTTCGTCGCCGACAGCGCCTATGCGACGCTGGTCATGTCGGCCCTGGTGGTCCTGGTCGTGGCCGGCCTGTCCGGCCTGCTGGCGTGGCGCAGCGTCGCCGCCGAGCGCACGGTGACGGCGGCGGCCACGCGCCATCAGGCGCTCGAGACGCGCGCGCGCACCCTCGTCGAACTGGCGCGCACCAGCAGCCCGACCGACGGCTCGGCGGATTCGAGCCTGGAGGGCGCCCTGGAGATCGCCGCCACCGCTTGCGCCGCCAAGCGGGTCGCGGTGTGGCGGCTCAACGTCGACCGCACCACGCTGCTCTGCGAGGATTGCTACGATCAGACGGCGCACGACCATACCAGCGGCATGGAGCTGCACCGCGACCAGATGCCCGACCTGTTCGCGGCGCTGGGCAATGGCGAGCCGATCGATGCGGAGGACGCGAGCCAGGGGCGCACGGCCGACCTGTTCATCGCCTACCTGAAGCCGCTGAAGACGACCAGCGTCTATGTCGTGCCGATCCTTTCCAAGAGCCGCCTGACCGGCATGATCACGGTCGAGGATCCGCAACGCGGCGAGCATGCCGCCAACATGGTGACGTTCTGCGACTCGGTGGCCGTCGTGCTGGCGCTGCGCTACGCCGCCGCCGCACCGCCGGTTCCGGTCGCGGCACGCGCGGCGGTCGCCGCGGCAGGAGGCGGCGTGGCCGGCGGCGCCTCTGTCGAAAGCTTCGCCACCCGCGAATCGCGGCTCGAGCAGACGTTGATGCTGCAGAACGCCTCGTTCGACGACATCGAGGAAAGCGCGATCGAGCGGGCCACGATCGCCGTTCTCAAGCTGCCGATGTGGACGACGGTCGCCCAGAAGCCGGCCAGCTGCGAGGAGAGCACGGCGATGGAGGCGATCGTCAACGAGCTCAGGCGCTCGATCGAGAGCAGCGGCTTGACCTACGCCGCCCTGCTCGACGACCAGCTCGTTCTCGCCGCCTTCTCGGGCGACAAGACGGCCGTCACCGCGTCGGCGCGCTGCGTGGCGACCGCAATGCTCGATCTGCGCGACCGCCTGCTCGAGCTCGAGGCGCGCTGGAATGTCAGCCTCGACTTCAGCTTCGCCATCGACATCGGCACCGTCATGAGCCTGACGATCGGCACCGAGCCGCCGACCCGGCATCTGTGGGGCGGTGCCATCGGCGTTGCCAAGGTGCTCTCCAGCAGCACCGCGCGGCGTACCATCGCCGCCTCGGAAACGGCCTACGAGCTGCTCGCCGACCGCTTCCTGTTCAGGCCGCGCGGCACCTATTTCCTGCCCGAGACCGGCGACATGCGCACCTTCGTGCTGGTGGATCGCCTGTGATCGCCACGAGCCAGGCAAGGATGGCCCAGCGCCGCGAGCTCCCGCTGGTGCGTCGCGGGCTGGCGATGCTGGGCGGCGCCACCATTCTCGCCATCCATCGCCTGCTGCTCTACCTGTCGCTTGCCGCCACGGTCGTGGTCGTGGCGCTGCGGCGCAGCACCTGGCAGCGGCCGGTCCGCGTCGAATTCAAGCGCGTGCTCAACGAAGTGACGGTGCGCTCGTTGCCGACCACCGTGGCGACCGGCCTGCTGGTCGGCTTCGCCCTGGTGTCGCAGGCGGTCTACTGGCTGGCCCAGACCGGCACGACCGGCCTGGTCGGACCGGTCATCGTCGTCCTGCTGGTGCGCGAGTTCGTGCCCATCCTGGTCGGCCTCATCCTGTTCGGCCGGACCGGCACGGCAACCTTGATCGAGCTCGGCGAAGCGCGCGCCCGGGGTTGGCTGCGCCTGCTCGAGCTCCAGGGCCTCGACCCGCTGATGCTGCTGATCGTGCCGCGCGCCTTCGGCTTCGCGGTCGGCGCGTTCTGCCTCGCCACCGTGTTGCTGGTGTCGACCCTGGCGACCGGCTACCTGATCTCCAACGGGCTGGGGCTGATCACGTTCTCGATCTGGGATTTCAGCGATCTCGTGCTGCGCTCCATGAAGACGTACGACTTCATCAAGCCACCCCTGAAATGCATCGTCATCGGCTTCGTCGTCGCCCTTGCGTGCTGCTCCACCGGACTGGCACGGCGGGACGAGGCGGACGAGCTGCAGCGCTTGGTGCCGCGCGGCTTCGTGCGTTCGGCGCTGGCCATCTTCGCGGTCAACACCCTGTTCGACCTCGTGCCCTGACATGCCGGGATGCTGACATGGCCCTGCGCCCCACCCGTTCGGTCCTGTCGCTGCGCGGCGTCACCCTGGCCGAGCGCCAGTTCGCGACCACGCCGATCCTGCTCAACCTCGAGCTGCCGCGGCGCGGCGTGGCGCTGGTCGAGGTCGAAGACGAAGCCGACGCGGCCGAGCTGGTCGATCTCAGCCTGGGTCTGGCCGACCCTTATGCCGGAGACGTGCAGTTCCTCGGCGTCAACTGGACGACCCGCACGCCGCGCGAGCGCATGCACCGCCGTCGCCGCATCGGCGCGGTCGTGCAGAGCGACGTTTGGCCGAGCCACATGTCGGTGCTCGATGCGGTGCTGCTGGCCGGCTCCTATCATTTCGACCGGCCGCGGACCGAGATGATCGACCATGCCACCGAGCTCGCCCGGCTGTTCGGGCTCCCCGGCCTGCCCTCGGGGCGCAGCGAGTCGACGCCGCGACGCGCGCTGGTGAGGGCCGCCTGCGTACGCGGCCTGCTGGGCTCGCCCGACCTGATCGTGGTGCACGACCAGGCGCTCGAACATACGCCCGATCTCGCCGTGCCGATGGCGCAAGCCATCCTGAGCGCGCGCGACCGCGGCGCCGCGGTGCTATGGATTACCAGCAGCCTGGCGGCACAAGCCGCGCAGTTCGTCGAGGCCGAGCAGGTGCTGCGGCTGGGCGAGCACGGGCTGGCCCAGGGACGGAGGGCGCGATGAAGCGTTCGATCTTCGGTGTCTTCCAGTTCGACGAGCTCGTCGGCGCCGTGGTGCTGGCCTGCATCGGCGTCTTCATCGCCGCGCTGATCAATGCCGGCTTTCTCAAGGACTGGTTCCAGCCGTCCTTCACGCTGCGCATCCTGCTGCCCGACGAAGGCGTCGCGGGTCTCGCCCCGGGCGCCGAGGTGCAGGTCCTGGGCACCCGCGCCGGCGAGGTCCGCCGCATCGTCATCGATCCCAACCAGCGCATGCACGCCGTGGCCCGCGTCGACGACCAGATGCGGCCCTTCATCCGGCGCGATTCGGTCGTCTCGATCCGCCGGCAATTCGGCGTGGCGGGCGCCGCCTTCATCGACATCTCGCGCGGCACCGGCCCCGAGCTCGACTGGTCCTACGCGGTGATCGCCGCCTCGAGCGATCGCGCGCCCACCGACACGCTGGGCCAGATGATCGACGAGCTGCGCGCCAAGGTGATGCCATTGCTCGACGACGTGAACAAGGCGGTGGTGGCCTTCACGGAGGTCGCCCATCGCGCGATCGATCCGGCCGGCCCGCTCGAGCAGACCCTGGCCTCGGCCGCCAGCATCGCGCGCAAGGTCGAGAACGGCGACGGAGTTGCCGGCCGCCTGATCGCCAACGACAAGATGGCCAACGAGCTCGAAGCCGCCCTGGTGAGCGTGCGCGAGATGGCCTCCCAGCTCGAGCGCACCTCGAAGGATCCGCGCATCGTCCAGATCCTGGCCAAGACCGATTCGATCCTGACGTCCTTGCAGGCGACCACGCGCAACCTCGCCAACACCACGCCTCGCATCACCGAGAACGTCGCCGTCACCACCGAGGCCCTGCCGAGCACGCTGCTGCAGGCCCAGATCGCCGCGCACGAGCTCGAGCTGCTGCTCGGCCAGTTGCGCCGCAGCTGGCTGCTGGGCGGCTCGGGCGGCCCGGCCCCGCCGCCCAACCGCCGCGCCCCCGCCATCGAGGTCCGGCCGTGAAGCCATACCTGCTGCCGCCTCTTGCGGCACTGGTACTCGCCCAGCTGTCCGTGGCCTCGTGCGACGGCGGCAGCACAGCCGATCCCGGACCGCCTCCCGATGCAAAGCTCGATCAGGCCAACCGCGCAGGCACGCAGGCCCTGTCGATGGACATGCCGAGCCTGGCGGTGACCCAGTACAAGACCGCCCTGCAGCGCGCCTACGAACGCGACGACGCCGGCGCCATCGCCGATGTCTCGTACAATCTCGCATTGGCACAAATGAAGGGAGGCGATGCCAAGGCCGCCCTCGCCACGGTGCGCGACGCCCGGCTCGATCTCGAGCGACGGCGCGCGCCGGTGCCGGCCGAGCTCTTCCTGGTGCAGGCGGCGGCGGCCTATCGCAGCGGCGACCTCACCACCGCCGACAGCGCCGCCCAGGAGGCGCTGGGCCGGGTGTCCAAGGACGGCGATACCGCGCCGCGCGCCTGGTTCATCCGCGGGCTGGTGGCGGCTCAGCGCGGCGATGCAACGGCCCTCGCCCAGGCGATCGCCAAACTGCCGCCCTCCAAGGAGGCCGACCTGCAGGCCGACCGCCAGGAGCTGGAAGGCCGCGCAGCCCTGCTCGACAACCGCGCGACCGACGCGCTCGACCTGTTCCAGCGCGCCGCCGCCAACCGCCAGCAGGCGCTCGACTACCGCGGCATGGCGCGCGCGCTCGCCCTGGCGGCCGATGCGGCATCACGCGCCGGCCGAACCGCCGAAGCCGCCGACCTCGCGATGCGCGCTGGCCGCAGTGCCCTGCTGCAAGGCGACACCGCCACCGCCCTGCCGCTCTTGCGGCAGGCCAACGAGCTGGCTCGCCAGAGCGGCCAATCCGGCATCGTCGACGAGGTCGCGCGGCTGAGAAAAGTCGCTGCGAAGTAGACGCTCCTCCCGCGCATATTGGTCTCGCGCGAGGCGATCGCCAGCAGGACCTCGACGGGAAAGCCGTACTTGATTGCGGCGGCGCGCAATGTTCGCAGCCAGCCGCAAGCCGCCGCCACCTCGAACCGTTACTGCAAGTCGTCGTTGGACCATGATGGCATGGCGTTCTCCGCCGACGGCCTACTGTCGGAAGGCCTCGACCGACACCAGCTCGTCGACGGCGTCGCCGGACGGCAGCATGGTCGGCGTCGTCGATACGAGACAAAGGCGCGCGCCGCGGTCGAAAGTGATGAATTCGAAGATGTCGGTCATCTCGGGCTCGTCGGCAATCGTCTCCCTCGGCGAGTTGGGACTGCTCACCCGATGGAAGAAGACGTTAAGCGCGCCGGTCTTGTCGCCCCGGGTGAGGTAGCTTCCGGTCAGCTCGAAGACGGTGTGCTGGAGCGTCGGTCCGGCTCCCGAGATGGCGATCACCGTCGAATTCTGGCGCCCGGTGATCGCACCGTCCTTCAAGAACACGATATGGCCCACGCCGACGATATGATAGGGGACGCCATTGCGGCTGCGACTATCGGTTGCAACGCGGGTGAACCCGCTGAAACGGAAGGCATAACGGCCGAGCGGCCCCCCGAATCGGCGGGCGGGCGCGCGCCGAGCCCTGCTCTTCGTCCTGGCCATCGTACCCCCCAATTACCCGCCATCGTGACGCCGCGGCGCGCCCGCTGGATGTGCGAAAACTCACAGAGCGCAGGCGGGTGCAACCGGAGCAGCGTCTTCTCAGGTTGACCCGCCAAGACTAACCTCACCCTGAAGAGCCACGCGCAGCGTGGCTTCTCAGGGTGAGGATTTGGCTCTAGCAATCACGCTCTACGCGTCGCTGCGCCGCGGCGTCGGACTTTGATCGTCGGTCGCCTCGGCGAGACGATCGATGTCGACGATGCGGATCTGGCGCCGGCGGACCTCGATCAGCCGCTCGACCTCGAGCCGCATGAACTCGCGGGTCACGGCCTCGCGATGGGAGCCGATGCGGGCCGCGATGTCGTAGTGCGTCGGTGCCGGACGGATCACCACGCTGTTTCCGAACCGCGTGCCCGTCGCCGCGAGCCGCAGCAGCTCCCGGCGCACGCGCTCGCGCACCGTCAGCGCACTCACCTCGAATACGCGTTCGCTCATCTGCCTGATCTTGGCGACGAGCAGCTCGGCGAGACGGGTGCCGACAGCCGCATTACCCAGCAACACCTGATGGAACTGCTCCGCCGACATGCGAGCCACCATGCAATCGGACATGGCCGTGACATTCGACGAACGCGGCAGTCGGTCGACCGACGCGAATTCGCCGAAGATGCCGCCTGCCGAGATCTCGTTGAAGATCACCTCGCGGCCGTTCGCAGTGTAGCTGCTGAACCGTACGGTACCGGACAAGATGAAGAAGATGTCGGTCGTCTGCTCCTGCTCGCTCAGGATCTGGGCGTGGCGGTCATAGGTCCGGATCGTGCACGCCTCGGCGACGCGTTCCAGGTCGTCGTCCGAGAGCATCTCGAACAGCGCGATCAAGCGAAAGGCCGGCACGCGAGCCACGCAACATCCCCAGGCGAGAACACCCCGGACGAGAATGGCAGGTTGCACCACTCCTGCAACCCGATTCGCCCGGGCGGGGCCACCACAGACATGGCGTCTGTGGGAAATGTCACCGACCTCGGCCGCAGGCTTGTCGAGACTGCCGCGCTGGGGTCGAGGAGGCGACAATGCTGCCGCAGCAACGCGTGCACGAGGAATTCGGGACGGCCGTGGTGTCGAGACAGCGCATCGACCTGCTGCTCGAGAACTACCTGCTTGCGCTCGCCTGCGTCGACCAATGTTCGGAGTTCGTGCCAGAGAATCTCAAGGCCCGATTCGCCCTCAATCTCGAACGCGCCGAGCGCCTCTACTCCGATGCCGCTGCCGGCGGTCTTGCAGGCGGGCAGCAGGGCACCGACGCCATCCTCGAGGCCCTCGGCTCGGTCAATGCCAGCACCCGCGCCGGGCTGCGGGACGGCTGGATGATCACCGAGCTCCTGACTGACCTCGAGCTGGCGACGATGCACGCCGAGCGCCTGTTCGAGGCCACCTGCCACCATGCGGCCGAATAGTCGGCCGTCATTTGACCTGGGACCAAAGGCTGCCGCGTCGCGACGTCGCCGTGCGGCCGACCAGGAATCCGACGATCAGAAGATTGAGGACGTTGAAGCCGACGCCGGCGGCGAAGGCCGGCGCGTAGTAGCCAAAATGGTCGTAGAGGCTGCCGGCAAACCAGCTTCCGACCGCCATGCCGCTCATCGCCGTGAACAGGGTGAGCGGAATGCGCCATGACGACTCGGCGGCCGGGAACAGGTCCCGGATCGCCACCGAGTAGGATGGGATGATCCCGCTGAACGCCAAGCCGAACACGGTGGCGACGGCGAACAGGCCGGCCTCCTCCTGGGTCAACAGGAAGGCGGCGATGGCGATCGCCTGGCACGACGAGCCGGCGAGCACCGTGCGCAGGCCGCCGATACGATCGGCCAGCGCGCCCCAGGCCTGGCGCGACAGGAATGCCGCCGCGAGCATGACCGACAGCATCGCCGCACCGTGGGTCGCGAGAATGCCGATGTCGCCGCAGAAGGCGACCAGATGGGCCTGCGGGATCGACATCGGGATGCAGCAGCAGAAGCCCGCCACGCATATCAGCGCCTGAACGAGGTTGGGCGGCAGGCCGGCGATGCGCCGGCTCGACGGGCCGCTCGACGACCCGTGTGCGACCGCTGGCGCCTTCGGCGCCGGCTTGAGCAGAAACGTCATCGGCAGGACAAGGACGAGCACGACCACCGCGAAACCCATCATCACCCATTGCCAGCCGATTTGTGCGATGCCGCGCTCGAGCAAGGACGGCCAAACGACGCCGGCGATGTACTGCCCGGACGAGATGAGCGCGATCGCCGAGCCGCGGCGGCGGTAGAACCAGCGGCTGACATAGACCAGCAGCGGCGGATAGACGGCGCCGTTGCCGAGCAGGCCCAGCATCAGGCCGTGGCCGACATAGACCGCCCAGACCGATCCGGTGGCCGACAGCATCAAGCCGCCGGCAATCATGACGGCGCCGAAGGTCACGACGGGGCGGAGGCCGATGCGATCGGCCAGCCAGCCCATCAGGATGCCGCCAGCCCCGGTGCCGACCCAGACCAGCGATCCGGCGAGCGCGATCACCGACCGGTCGGTGCCGAGCGCCTCCTGCATGGTCCGCATGCCGACCACGATCAGGAGCGGCGAGCCGTAGGAGACGGACAGGATCGCGAGCGTGATCCACGCGATCCTCCAGGAGGGGCGACCGTCGAGCTCGCTCTGCTGGCCTCCGCCGCGCTGGCCCCCGCCAACGGGGGTCGCCGATCCGTCCATGCCCCTGCTCCCTAGTCGCGCCTGGCAACCGGGAGGCGGCACGCGCTTGGCGTCGAGCTTCGACTCGGCGCCGGCCGAGCGGAAGGATTTGTTTCACATGCTCGGCATGCAATTTCACCCGGCCGGCCGGGACACACCTCATGTGGTCCTTCCCGCGCGAAGCGCGGGGAGGACCACAAGATGCACTTACGCCCCCGCTCGCCACGCATCGACGATCTCCGCGCCGGTCGCCGGCCACACGCCGGCATGGTCGAGGATGCGATCGAGCAGCGGGCCCAGCGCCCGGATGCGATGCGGTTGGCCCATCAGCCACGGCGTGATGGTGAGGGTCAGCACGCGGCCGCCGCCGGTGCGTGCCGCTTCGGCATAGAGCGTCGCGAAGGCGCGCAGCACCTGCTCGACGAATTCGCCGGTATCCATGTGCTGCTGGAACAGCAGCCGCTGGTCGGAGAGGTCCCAGGCGAGCGGCATTGCCGTGAGCGGACCGGCCGACGTCGTCACCGGATAGGGCATGTCGTCGTTGATCCAGTCGGCGACATAGTCGAGGCCGGCCTCCGCCACCAGGTCGAGGGTGCGCATCGACTGGGAATGGGCCGGCGAATGCCAGCCGCGGATCTTCGATTTGAAGGCGCCGCGCAAGGCGCCGACCGCTTCCTTCACCAGCGCCCGCTCTGCTGCTTCGCCGAGCCCGCCGTGGTGCAGCTTGCCCATGTCGACGCCGGCGGCCGCAACCTCCCATTGGCTCGCGGCGATCTCGGCCGCCAGGGCCGGATAGCGGGTCGCGACGGCGCTGCTCAGCAAGGCCGTCGCCCGCAGGCCGCGCTGATCGAGTGCCCGCATCAGGCGGTAGATGCCGATCCGGTTGCCATAGTCGCGCTGGGTATAGTCCCAATAGCTCGGATAGGGTCGGTCGACGCCGCCCGGCGCCACGAACGGCGTACGCGGCATGTCCATCGGAAAATGCCCCACATGGACGGCGACCCACAGCGCCACCCTCGCCTTGCCCGGCCACACGACCGGCTTGGCTTGCGGCAGGTTGCGGTGCGCGAAGCGGTCGTGGTCGAGGCCGCGCCGGCGCCACTTGTAGTCGAGGTAGTTCGGGATGCCCGGGCCGCTCATCGCCGACCTCCCGGCGTGCCTGCGGCCAACCAGCTCGAGACCGCATCGTAATAATGCTCGGTGTACCAGGCGGCGATCTCACGGCCGGTTGCCAGCCAGACGCCGTCATGCGCCACGATATGGGCGAGCGCCGCATCGAGGGCGGCGATGCGCTGCGGCTGTCCGATCAGGTAGGGATGCAGCGGCAGGCACATCACCGTGCCGTTCTCCGCACCCTCGGCGTAGAGCTGGTCGAACTGCGCCTTGACCATCGCGGTGTAGCGCTCGACCGGCGTGTTGCGATTCTGGAACAGCGGCACGTCGTTCACTTCGAGCGAGTAAGGCACGCTGATCAGCCGGCCGTTGCGCACCTTGACCGGCATCGGCTGGTCGTCGTGCACCATGTCGAGCGTGTACTTGATGCCCTCCTCCGCCAGCACGTGCTGGGTCGTCTCGTCGTTGGTGATGGCGGGCGTCAGCCAGCCGTCGAGCGACTGGCCGCTGTATTTGCGGATGGTCTCCCGGCTGTCGGCGATTAGCGCGCGCTGCTGGTCCTCCGACAGATCGTAGAAGTAGCGCGTGTTGTAGGTGCCATGGCTGAACAGCTCCCAGCCGAGAGCGCAGCAGCGCTCGATGATCTCGGGGTAATGGTCGCAGACCGCGACATTGAGCGAGACGCTGCCGCGCACGCCGTGCCTGGCCATCACATCGGCCATGCGCCAGAAGCCCGTCCGGTTGCCGTAGTCGCGATGGGAATAGTTGAGGATGTCGGGCACTGGCCGCGGCCACGGCGTCTTGCGCGGATTATCGGGCGGCTCGAGCTCGTAGTGCTCGATATTGGGCGCCAGCCACACCGCGATGCGCGCGCCCCCAGGCCAGACGATGCGCGGGCGCCCGGTGTATGGCGCATAGTCGTAATGTCCAGGTTCGGTCAGCATTCTTAATCCCCCTTCGGTGGGCGTCGCCGCTCCATCGTAGTCCAGAATCGCGGGCAACGATCAATCCGCAGGTGATCCTATCGGCGTTCGGCTCGCAAGGAACCTTCGCAACCTTCCGCCGTTGGCGAAGGGGGCTACGGCCCGCGCCCGGCCGACGAGGAGAGAGATGGCGAACAATATGGAAAAAAAGATCGATCTGGGTCAGATGATCACCGCGAGCGAGGATACGATCCTGCGCTCATGGGTGACGGCGTTCGCTTCCGTCGACACCCGCATATCCGCCCAGGAAATCGAGAACCAAGCAAGGCAGTTGCTGCAGGCTCTCGGGAGAGCAACGGCGACGGGCAATGTTACCGACGTCCGCCGGCCGGAATACGGTGACGTGCGCGACCTCCTGGCAGGTTTCTCGCGCTCGCGCGCCATCCAGGGGTTTTCGCCGTCGGAAACGGCGACCTTCGTGTTGTCGCTGAAGCAGGCTCTGTTCGAGCAAATCCGCAATGGCCGGCCCGAGGACGTCGCCGCCAATACCTGGACGCTCAGCCTGTTGATCGACCAGCTCGGCCTGTTCACCGTCGAATCCTTCCAGAGGACACGCGAGGAACTGATCGCCCGGCAGCGCGAGGAAATCGAGGAGCTGTCGACCCCGGTCGTCAAGCTGTGGGACGGTATCGTCGCCCTGCCGCTGATCGGCGCCCTCGATTCGGGCCGCACCCAGGTCGTCATGCAGAACCTGCTTGAGGCGATCGTCCAGACCGGGGCGGAAATTGCCATCCTCGACATTACCGGCGTGCCGACCGTCGATACGCTGGTCGCCCAGCACCTGTTGAAGACGGTCTCGGCTGCTCGCCTGATGGGGGCCGACTGCATCATCAGCGGGATCCGCCCGCAGATTGCCCAGACGATCGTGCAGCTCGGCGTCCAGCTCAACGTCATCTCGAAGGCGACCCTGGCCGACGCCTTTGCTTTGGCCCTCTCACGCACCAACCGGGCCGTCGTCCGCCTCAAGCCAAACGGCAAGGCGGCCAAGCCGCTGCAACCGGCCGAATCGTCCGAGATGGCGAGCTAGGCGTCGCCTGTGGACACCATTCCAATCCTCAAGATCGGCAGTGCCCTGCTGGTCACCATCCAGGTCGATATGCACGATGAGCTTGCCGCCCGGCTGCAGGACGACCTGACCAACCGAATCGTGACGAGCGAGGCACGAGGCGTGTTGATCGACATCTCCGCCTTGGAGATCGTCGACAGCTTCATCGGGCGCATGCTGGCCAATATCGCGGGTGTCTCGCGCCTGCTCGATGCCGACACGGTCGTCGTCGGGATGCGTCCGGAAGTGGCGATCACTCTGGTGGAGCTCGGCCTCGGGCTGCCCGGCGTCAAGACCGCCCTTAACGCGGAACGCGGATTGGCCATGATCGGCGGCGTATCGAGCCACCGGGACCTGGACGATGCCGACGACGACTGAAACGTTGCCGATCGGCACCGGCGACGACATCGTCCGGGTGCGCCAGAAGGTCAGGGTGCGGGCCACCGAGGTGAAGCTGTCGCTGGTCGACCAGACCAAGCTCATCACGGCAGCGAGCGAGCTCGCACGCAATGCGCTCGACTACGGCAGGGGAGGCCATGCCGACATCGAGACCATCACCGATCCGATCCCTGGCGTCCGCATCACTTTCCGCGACAAAGGTCCCGGCATTCCCGATCTGAAAATGGCGCTGACCGACGGCTTCACCACAGGCAATGGCCTCGGCCATGGCCTGGGCGGAGCGCGCCGGCTGGTCGACGATTTCACCATCGACACCACAGTCGGCCAGGGCACGACCATCGTGATCGCGCGGTGGAAGCGGTGACCGCCGTGCTGACGGTCACAGACCAGAGCTACGTATCCGGCGCCCGGCGCGAAACCGAAGCCATTGCTCGCCGCATCGGCCTGGGGGCCGACGATGTCGGACGGGCCGCCCTGATAGCGACCGAGCTGGCGACCAACCTCGCCAAGCATGGTGGGGGCGGCAGAATCCTCGTTCAACCCCTCCCGACGCCGACCGTCGCAGGGTTGGAGGTGATCGCAATCGATCGCGGTCGAGGTATTGCCGACATCGCGCAAAGCCTCCGCGACGGCGTTTCGACTTACGGTTCTGCCGGCACAGGCCTTGGCGCCATCCACCGCCAGTCTGACGAATTCGACATCTACTCGGCACCCGGCCGGGGCACGGCCTTGCTGGCGCGCATATGGCCCCATCGCAAGCTGCCGCCGGCCGAGACCGTGCGCATCGGTGCAGTGACGGTACCGAAGCCCGAGGAACAGGTCTGTGGCGATTCCTATGGCGTCGCGATCTCGGGCATGACCGTGTCGGCCATGCTGGTCGACGGGTTGGGTCATGGCGTCGCCGCGCACGATGCCGCCGAGGAAGCACGTCGCCTGTTCCATCGCGGCTTCCAGTCGTCGCCGATTGCCGCGATCCGCGCGATCCATGCCGGCTTGCGCGCCACGCGTGGCGGCGCTGTTGGCGTCCTGGCACTCGATTTGGCCGCAAGTCGGCTCGTGTTCTGCGGCCTCGGCAATATTGCAGGTCTGGCCGCAGCCGGTGGCAGCGTCCGGCGTTTTGTCTCGATGAATGGCATCGCCGGCCATACCGCCGAGCGGCTACAGGAATTCATCTATCCATGCGATGGTCCGGGCTTGGTGGTCGTGCTGCACTCCGACGGCTTGTCGGCGAACTGGTCGCTCGACCGTTACGCCGGGCTCGCGGGACGGCATCCAAGCCTGATCGCCGCGGTGCTCTATCGCGACCTCAGCCGTGGTCGCGACGATTCCACGGTCCTCGTGATCAAGAGGGCGACATGACCTCGGGGCCCCTTCTCACGATCGAGCTGAAGTCGGAGCAGGACATCGTCCATGCCCGCCAGCGCGCCCGCCAGATCGCCCGATCAATCGGTTTCGACCGCCAAGCGCAAACTTGCATCGCCACGGCGGTGTCCGAGATCGCCCGTAACACCGTCGTCTACGGCAACGGTGGAACCTTGCGCTTTGCACTGGAACGAAACGGCGACAGGCAACTGCTCGGCATGAGCTTCGAGGATATGGGCCCTGGCATCCCGCACCTCCAGACGATCCTGGATGGCTCCTACGTCTCGCCCGTCGGCATGGGAGTTGGCATCGTCGGCACGCGCCGATTGATGGACCGCTTCGAGATCGGCAGCACACCGGGCAGGGGAACGCGCGTTTCATTCGGCAAGTTTCTGCCAGCGGGCGGACAGGACGTCTCGATCCAGCCCGGCGACTTGATGACGGAATTGCACAAGGCAACGCCGCAGGCTTTGATCGACGAGGTGCTCGGCCAGAATCGCGATCTGCTCGCGACCACGACCGACCTCGAGGCGATGCGCGGCGAGCTGGCGCAAGTCAACGAAGAGCTTGAAAGCACCAACCGTGGCGTCGTCGCGCTCTACGCCGAGCTGGAGCAACGGGCCGACGAGCTCAAGCGCGCCAGCGAGGTCAAGAGTCAGTTCCTTTCGAACGTCAGCCACGAGCTGCGCACGCCCCTCAACTCGATCAACGCGCTCTCACGCATGCTCGCCGACCAGGTCGACGGCGAGTTGAACGAGGAACAGCAGCGACAAGTATCCTACATCAGGCAATCGGCCGAGACCCTGACGCGCCTGGTCAACGATCTGCTCGACCTGGCCAAGGTCGAGTCCGGCCGCATCGACCTGCATGTTTCGAAGACATCGACCGCCGATATCCTGTCGGCCCTGCGCGGCATGATGCGGCCCCTCCAGGCCAGCGACCACGTCGACCTGACCTTCGCCGACCGTACCAACGAGCTGGTCCTGCATACCGACGAGGGCAAGCTCTCCCAGATCCTGCGCAACCTCGTCTCGAACGCGCTCAAGTACACCGAGCGCGGTCAGGTCAGCGTGACCGCATCCGCGCCGACACCCGGACGCGTCGCATTCGCGGTCCAGGACAGCGGCATCGGCATCTCCGACGGCGATCAGGAGCGCGTTTTCGACGAGTTCATCCAGATCCGAAATCCATTGCAAGGACGGTTCAAGGGATCCGGGCTGGGCCTGCCTCTATCGCGCAAGCTCGCCGAAGCGTTGGGCGGCCACATCGCGGTCAGCAGCCAGATCGGCCAAGGCTCCCTCTTTACCCTGGACATACCCGTAGTCCTGCCCGGGCATTCGGTCGAGGAAGCAGCCCGAGCCGATGCGAACGGCAAGATCCTGATCGTCGACGACGAGGAATCGACGCGCTACGTGCTGCGCCACATGCTGCAGGCTGATGGTCCGTGGTCGATCATCGAAGCGCCCGACGGCACCGAAGGCCTGCGCCTGGCGCAGGCCGAGGCGCCCGACTTCATCCTGCTCGACATCTACCTGCCCGGGCTGAACGGCTTCGAGGTCTTTCGCTCGCTCAAGGGCGACCCGGCGACGGCCGCCATTCCAGTCCTCGTCCTGACATCATCGATTCTCGGAGCGGAGCATCTGGAACAGCTCAAGGGCGCCGTGGCCGTGCTGTCCAAGTCGAGCCTGTCGCGCTCCCTTCTCTCGGCCCATGTCAGCCGTGTCCTCAAACCGCCGAGCGCTGCATGACCCGAGAGCTGATTCTCAACGTCGACGACACCGACTCCGGCCGTTACATCAAGACCAGAATCCTGCGTCACGGCGGCTACGATGTCATCGAGGCGCGTACCGGTATCGAAGCGCTCGAGAAGGCCCGGCGCCAGAAGCCGGATCTCGTGCTGCTCGATGTCAAGCTGCCCGACGTTTCGGGCCTCGAGGTCTGCCGGGTGATAAAAAAGAGCGCCGGCGAGCTTCTGGTGCTGCAGATTTCCGCATCCTTCGTCGCGCCGAGCGACCGTGCCGTCGGCCTGGACAGCGGCGCTGATGCCTATCTCAGCCAGCCGGTCGAGCCGGCTGAATTGCTGGCCACGGTACGGGCCTTGCTGCGTCTCAAGCGTGCCGAGCGCGCGGCACGCGAAAGCAACGAGCTCTATCGCGTGATCGTGGAAAGCGCCGTCGACTACGCCATCATCACGACGGACCTCAACGGAAGCGTGAAAACCTGGAGCGACGGCGCCCAGCAGGTTCTGGGCTGGACCGCCGAGAGCCTGGTCGGTCAATCGATCGATCGGCTGTTCCTCGACGAGGACGTGGCTCGACATGCTCCGGCGCTCGATCGAACGACGGCGACGCACGATGGCCGGATCACGGTCGAGCGTTGGCTGCAACGCAGCGATGGCCGCCGGATCTGGACCAGCGCCACCGTGGTGCCGCTGCGCGACGAGCAGAACGGCGTGAAGGGCTTCATCCACATCGTGCGCGACCGGACGTCGGAGAAGGCCGAGCAGGACGCCATGCAGCGTTCCAACGAGGGCCTCGAGCGCGAGGTCACGGCGCGTACGCGCGCCCTCACCGATGCCAATGCCAAGCTGCGCCAGGAGATCGAAGAGCGGGAGCGTGCCGAGCAGGCATTGCGCCAGGTGCAGAAGCTCGAGGCGATCGGCCAACTGACTGGCGGCATCGCCCACGATTTCAACAACATGCTGACTGTTGTCCTGGGATCGACCGAGGCACTCAAGAAAGCCCTGCCCGGGGACGCGACCGCCCAGCAGCGCCGCGCCGACCTCATCATGCAGGCCGCGGCACAGGCGGCGGCCTTGACCCATCGCCTGCTCGCCTTTTCGCGCCCTCAGCCGCACGATCCGAAGCCCGTCAATCTCAATGCCCAGATCGGCGGCGTGCTCGACATGCTGCGGCGCACCATCGGCGAGTCGGTCGACATCGTGACCGAGCTGGAGAACGACCTGCCGCTGGTCTCGGTCGATTCCAATCAATTGGAGAACGCCATCCTGAACCTGGCGGTGAACGCCCGCGACGCAATGGCCGGCAACGGCACGCTCACCATTCGCACGTTCTCGACCGGGCGGAGCTTGGTCAGCCTGACGATGGCCGATACCGGCGCCGGCATGTCGCCCGAGGTCGTAGCCCACGCATTCGAGCCATTCTTCACCACCAAGCGCACCGGCGAGGGCACCGGGTTGGGGCTGGCGCAGGTCATGAGCTTCGTCCAGCAATCCGACGCCATGATCCACGTCGACTCGACCCCCGGCATCGGAACGGCGATCGAGATGCGCTTCCCTGCCTTGAGCGAAGGGACGGCACATGCCGGATCGGCCAGTATTCAGTCTGCAAGCGAGTTCCGCGGCACTGGACGCGTCGCGCTCGTCGTCGAGGATCAACAGGGCGTTCGCGAGTTCGTCGCCGACGCGCTGGGCCGGCTGGGCTTCGAGGTCGCCACCGTGGGCGATGCCGATGCCGCCTTGCGCTTCGTGGAGGGTGCCGCGGCGATCGACCTGTTGATGACCGATATCGGTTTGCCCGGCCGGCTCGATGGCTGGCAGCTCGCCTCGGCCGTCCACAAGAAGCTTCCCGCAGCCAAGGTCGTCTTCATGACGGGCTATGCGACGACCCCGGCCAACGCCGATGGACTCGGCACGGGCAGAGTGCTGCTCATGAAGCCGTTCACGCAAGCGGCCCTGGAGACGCGCCTGGTCCGCCTGTTCGCGCCTTAGGGCACCGCTTGGGGCAGCCCGTTTGTCCAATCGATTGGAAGCGCCCTATCCTTCGCCCCTCGATGAACGATCTGCGGCGAAGGACGGGCAATGGACAACGAGTACGATTACATCATCATCGGCGGCGGATCGGCCGGCGCCGTGCTGGCCGCGCGGCTGAGCGAGGATCCCGACCTTCGCATTCTGCTGCTCGAAGCGGGCTTCGACTTCCGAACCGCCGAGACGCCGCAGCACCTGCGCATCCCCAATCCGCTGCGCGCCATCGCCGATGATAATTTTCGCTGGCCCAAGCTGCTCGCCCGGCGCACCGAGCGGCAGGAGCCGAAGCTGCTGTGGCGCGGCCGCGCGATCGGCGGCAGCTCCACCATCAACGGCCAGATCGCCATCCGCGGCGTGCCCGAAGATTTCGAGGACTGGGTCGCGCTGGGCTGCCCGGGCTGGGGCTGGCACGAGGTGCTGCCCTACTTCCGCAAGCTCGAGAGCGACGTCGATTTCCCCGACGCCGACTATCACGGCAGCGCCGGCCCAATCCCGGTCTATCGAGCGCCGGTCGAGGCGTGGGGCCATGTCGACCGTGCGCTGATGAAGGCGGCGCTGGCGCTCGGCTACGGCTGGTGCGCCGATCACAACGCGCCCGACGGCGGCGGCGTCTCGCCCTACGCCATCAACAGCCGACAGGGGCTGCGCATCTCGACCAACGACGGCTATCTCGAGCCGGCGCGCGGCCGCACAAACCTCACGATCGTGGGACAGGCGCTGGTCGACACGCTCCAGGTCGAAGGCAATCGCGCGCATGTCAGCGGCGTCAGCGTGCAGGTCGGCGGCGAGCGCAGGAGCGTCCGGGCGCGGCGCGAAGTGATCCTGTCGGCCGGCGCCATCCATTCGCCGGCCATCCTGCAGCGCTCAGGCATCGGGCCGCGCGCGTTGCTGGACGGCCTAGGCATCGCCGTCGTGGCCGACCGGCCGGTCGGCGAGCACCTGCTCGATCATCCGATTCTCGGCCTGGTGCTCGACCTGCGCGAGGGCGCGCGGGTCAGCACGCTTGCCCATCGCCACACCAATTGCTGCGTGCGCTACAGCTCGAGCCTGGGCAATGCCGGCACCAACGACATGATCATGATCGCCGGCAATCTGCGGCCGGCCGAGGAAGGCGGCACGGCGCGCGCCCGCCTCGCTGTCTCGGCCTTCCAGGCCTTCAGCGAAGGCAAAGTCCTCATCACGACGCGCGATCCGGCGATCGATCCCCGGGTCGACGAGCGCATGCTGTCGGACAACAGCGACTTGCTGCGCATGCGCGACGGTGTGCAGCGCCTGCGCGACATTGGCCTGCATCGCGAAATGCAGGCGATCGCCAGCCGGATCGAGTACGGCACGACCGGCCAGTCGATCGAGGACCCTTTCGACGCGCCGGCGCTCGACGACTGGATGCTCGGCGAGTGCTCGGACGCCCAGCACGCCAGCGGCACGTGCCGCATGGGCGCCGCCGACGATCCGCGCTCGGTCGTCGATCCCGAGTGCCGCGTCATCGGCTGCACCGGCCTGCGCGTCATCGACGCCTCGATCATGCCCACCGTCGTGCGCGCCAACACTCATCTGACGACGGTCATGATCGCGGAGAAGATGGCGGACCGGCTCAAGCAGGGGCGGTGACTCCTTGCCGGGACCGCGCCGCTGCAGTGGTGCTCATGCGGTGCGTGGTGACAAGAAGAGCGCCACAGGAGTGGCGCGGTCCCAGCGCGAGACTCTCATGTCGAACCTGGTTGCCACCCCGGCGGCAGCTTCTCCCGGCGTCCGGCGGCGGCGACGGCGGCCTCCAGGAAAGCCTCGAACTGCCGCACCACCCGCCGGTCGGAGAACAAGTCATCGGCCTTCGCCCGAGCGGCGCGGCGCAGCGCCTCGCGGCGGGCCGGATCCCGGCCCAAGGCCAGGGCGAGCGGCGCATAGTCCTCGAGCCTGGCGGCAACCGGCGCATCGGCGATGCCCATCTGGTGATACGCACCGGCCACGATGCGGCCACGCATGAAACGTCCCGGCCAGGTGACGATCGGCGTGCCGTAGACCATGGCCTCGTAAAGCGTGTTGGCGCTGCCGAGATGGATCGGGTCGAGCAGCACGTCGAAATGGGCCATCAACGCCATGAAGCGGTCGTGCCGCTGGCGCGGCAGGAAGTGAACGCGCTCGAGCAGGGAATGATGGCTTTGCGCCCATCGTCCGCGCAGCAGGCTGCTCCATCCCGGTTGCTCGCCATCGAGAACCACGAGATGGCCCTGTGGATCGCCGGCAGCGATCTCGGCGAGGATCGAATCGAAATCGGGATGCAAGGCGAACAGGCTCTGCGGGCAGCCATAGAGCGTGCCGCTGGCCGGCAGGCCGAACGCTGCGCGCGCGGGCACCTCCCTGAGGGCATCCGGCGCTTCATAGAAGCAGGGCAAACGGCCGAGACGGATCAGGCGCTCGCCATAGTGCCGGTCGGCGTCGGCCGGCTCGATGCTGCCGGCCGACACGAAATAGTCGATCGAGTCGAGCCCAGTCGTGTCGGGATGCCCCCAGCCGACGGCCTGGACGGGCGCAAGACGCGCATAGGCGAGCCGGTAGGCGTCCTGGCTGATGCCGATCTCGGGATAGAACAACACGTCGAGCGTCTCTCCGGCCACCGCCTGCTGTTGCGCTGCGAGCGTCGGCGGAAGCTTCAGCACCTTGTCGGCAAGAGCCGCGTCGACATCGCCAGCTGTCCGCGGCGCCTGGATGACGATCACCTCGAAGCGGCTCCGATCGAGATGCCGGACCAGTCCGCGATGGAGCCGGCCAATCGCGTGATCGCCGAGGAATTCCGACAGGAATCCGATGCGCAGGCGCCGTTCGCCGGCCGGCGGCTGCCAGGAGCCGATATGTGACGCCGCGAAGCCGAGTTGGGGTGCCTTCTCGCGGTAGAGCCGGCAGAGCGCTGACAAGGTCTCGAGGTCGTCCAGATCGTGAGCAGCGAGGTAGAAGGCCGGCGGCAGGCTGGTCTTGTCGAGCGACGGCAACGATCCGGGGAACTGCCGCAAGGCGCCGACAGCGTCGCGATAGCGCGTGCGCGCTGCTGCCAGCGCCGCGGTCGACGCAGGAATGACCGGCAGCCACAGCGTCGACAGCCAGGCATGGCGCAGCGTGCCGGGCTCGAGCGCCAGCGCCTTGTCGAAACTGCTTGTCGCCGCCGCCAGCTTGCCCTGTCCGGCCAGCGCGACGCCGCGGCTCGCATGGATGTCGGCGTCGTCCGGCTTGAGGGCGAGCGCGCGATCGTAGCTCGCCGCGGCCTCTTCGAGCTGTCCCAGGTCGCTCAGCGTATCGCCGCGGCGGACGAGGGCTTCGAGGTCGTCGCCCTTGATTGCCAGAGCACGCTCGTAGCAGGCCAGCGCTTCCGCGAGCCTGCCCTGCTCCCGCCGCACGTCGCCGCGATTCCGATGGACCTCCGCCGACTCCAACTTGAGCGCCACGGCCTGGTCGTAGCTCGTCAGCGCCTCGTCGAGCCGGCCTTGGCTGGCCAAGGCGAGGCCCCGATTGTTGTGGGCCACGGCAAATTGAGGATTGGCCGCAAGCGCGCGATCGTAGCTCGCGATCGCCTCGACGAACTCGCCCTGCACCCTGAGGGCGGTGCCGCGGTTGTTGTGGGCATCGACATAGTCGGGCCTGAGCGCGAGGGCACGATCGTAGCACGCGACGGCCTCCACCGGCTTGCCCTGCCCCATCAGCGCGATGCCGCGATTGTTCAGGACATCGGGATTGTCGGCCTTCACGGCCAAGGCGCGATCGAAGCTCGCCAGCGCTTCGTCGAACTTGCCCTGGCCGGACAAGGTCGAGCCGCGATTGTTCCAGGCCTCGACATAGTCCTGCCGCAGCGCAAGGGCGCGATCATAGGCGGCCACCGCATCATCGGGCTTGCCCTGGGCTTGCAGCGCTACGCCGCGATTGTGATGGGTCTCGGCGTCGTTGGGGCGGAGCGCTATGGACCGATCGTAGCTCGCCAGCGCCTCGTCGAGCCGGCCCAGGTTCCTCAAGGCCACGCCCAGGTGCGCGTGATAGTTGGGATCGTCGCCCCTCAAGGCGATTGCCCGCCGGATGAGATCGACCGCGGCGTCGTGACGGCCCACCTGATAGGCGATGACGCCGAGCAGATGGAGGGCATCGGGCTGACGCGCATCCTCGGCAATCACCTGCCGGTAGATTCTCTCGGCTTCGAGCAGCCGACCCGCCCTATGGTGGTCCAAGCCCTCGGTGAGCAGCCTCTGCAGCGACGAGGCAGCGGTGTCCGGCGACGCACCTCTCTGCTTCTGCTGCATCCGACGCTGCTTGCGATTCATCGCCACGACCGGCTCCCACCCTGACTTCCCCTGCGATCGATCTTGGTCCAGGCCCCGAATCGCCGCAAGGCGCGGGCACTTCTCATGTTCCCTCCCCGTAATCGGTCGGATTACGGCAGAAGGGAACCTGGTCGCCATCCCAGCGGCAGCGTCTCCTTGCGTCCCGCGGCGGCGACGGCAGCCTCCAGGAAGGACTCGAATTGCTGCACCGCCTTCCGGTCGGCGAACAACTCGCCCGCTTTCGCCCGAGCGGCATGGCGCAGCGCCGCTCGCCGGGTTGGATCACTGCCCAAGGCCAGGGCGAGCGGCGCGTAGTCCTCTAGCCTGGCGGCGACCGGCGCATCGGCGAGGCGCATCTGGTGATATGCACCGGCAACGATGCGGCCGCGCATGAAACGGCCCGGCCAGGTGACAATCGGCGTGCCGTAGATCATGGCCTCGTACAGCGTGTTGCCGCTGCCGAAATGGATCGGGTCGAGCAGCACATCGAAGTGGGACATCAAGGCCAGGAACCGGGCATGGCGCTGGCGCGGCACGAAGCGAACCCGCTCCAGCAGGACCGGATGACTGGCGGCCCAACGCTCGCGCAGCAGGCGACTCCACGCCGGCTGGATGCTGTCCAGCAGCACGATATGGCCCCGCGGATCGCCGCTGGCGATCTCGGCGAGAATGGCGTCGAAATCGGGATGGAACTTGAACAGGCTCTGCGGGCACGCATAGAGCGTCCCGGCCGCGGGCAGGCCGAGCTCGACGCGTCCAAGCGCTTCGGGCGCGGCGCTCGACATTTCATAGAAGCAGGGCAGCCGCTCAAGTCGGATCAGCCGCTCGCCGTAATACCGATCGGCATCGGCCGTCTCGATGCTGTCTGCCGAGACGAAGTAGTCGATCGTGTCCAGTCCGGTCGTCGACGGATGTCCCCAGCTCACGGCCTGGATCGGCGCCAGCCGCGCATGGGCGAGCAGGTAGGTGTCCTTGCTCATGCCGATATCGGGATAGAACAACAGGTCGAGACTTTCGGCGGCCACCGCCTGCTGCTGTTGCCCGAGCGTCGTCGGAAGCCTGATGGCCTTGTCGGCCAGCCGATCGAACTGATCGGACATGACATCCCGCGGCGCGCGCGGCGCATGGATGACAACAACCTCGAAACGGCTTCGATCGAGGTGTCGAAGCAATCCGCCATAGAGCCGACCGATCGTGTGATCGCCGAGGAACTCCGACAGGAAGCCAATGCGGATACGCCGGCCATGGGACGGCGCCTGCCAATGCCGGATGTACGGTGCCTCGAAGCAAAGCTGCGGCGCCTTTGTCCGATAAAGCCGGCAAAAGGCACGCAGATCGTCCAGATCGTCGACATTGTGATAGGCAAGGTAGAAGGCCGACGGGAGATTGATCGTCTCCGGTGGCGGCAGCGATCCAGGGAACTGCTGGAGAGCGTCGATGCCGTCGCGATAGCGCACCCGCTGTGCCGCCAGCGCGGACGAGGACGCCGGAATGATCGGCAGCCACAGCTTCGACAGCCAGGCATAGCGCAACGATCCCGGGTCGAGCACTCGCGCCCTGTCGAAGCTCTCTACCGCCGCATCCAGCTCGCCTTGCCCCGCCAACGCCACGCCGCGGCTGGCATGGATCTCCGCATCGTCGGCCTCGAGGGCGAGCGCGCGATCATAGCTCGCCACAGCCTCGCCGAGCCTGCCGAGATTCCTCAGCAGATTGCCGGTGCTGACGTGCGCTCCGGGAAAGTCGCGGCGCAACGCCAATGCTTGCCCATAGCAGGCCAGAGCCTCCTCGACCCTGCCCAGGTCGCGCAGCGTGTTGCCCCGGTTGTCGTGAATCTCGGCTGACCCCGGGTTGATTGCCAGAGCGCGATCATAGCTCGCGAGCGCCTCGTCGAGGCAGCCCTGCTGGTGCAAGGCATTGCCACGATTGTTGTGCGCGACGGCGAGATCGGGGTTGGCTGCAAGGGCGCGGTCGTAGCTCAGGACCGCTTCGCCGAGCTCGCCCATGGCCATGAGCGCAATGCCGCGATTGACGTGGGCCTCGGCGTAGCCTGGCCGCAGCGCAAGCGCCCGGTCGAAGGATCGTACGGCTTCGGCCGGCTTGTCCTGAGCCACCAGCACCATGCCGCGATTGGTGTGAGCCTCCGCATAGTCGGCCCGGACCGCCAGAGCGCGATCGAAGCTCGCCAGCGCTTCATCGTGCCTGCCCTGAGCGGACAGGGCCGAGCCGCGATGATTCGCAGAATCGGCATAATCGGGCTGAAGGACCAGGGCTCGGTCGTAGGACGCGACGGCCTCGTCGAGCCGGCCCTGCGCCTGCAGGGCGACGCCACGGTTACTGTGCGTCTCGGCATTGTCGGGCCGCAACACGAGCGCGCGATCATAGCTCGCGACCGCTTCGTCGAAGCGGCCCAGATGTCTCAGGACGATGCCGAGATGTCCATGATAGTCGGGATTGTCCCCTTTTATCGCGATCGCCCGCCCGATGAGCTCGACCGCAACGTCGTGGCGGCCGACCTGGTGGGCAAGCACCCCCAGCAGATGCAGGGCACCCGACTGCCGCGGATCGGCCGCGAGGATCTGCCGGTAGAGCTTCTCGGCTTCAGCAAGTCTGCCGGCCTGGTGGTGGCTCAAGGCCTCGGCGAGACGATCGTGGGCCGGCGACAGTGCGTTGGCTGGCGACACAGAGCCTTGCTTTTGTTGTGCCCGTCGCTGCTTGCGGTTCATCGCCACGATCAGGCCTCGCACCCTCGCCTCCGTCGATCCTGGCCTACCCCTCGATTCGCCGCAAGGTGCGGGGCAGACCTTTGGAATCCAACGAACTCTGCGTTGACGTCATCGAGGTCGCGGAACGTCACCACGCCCGGAAGGTCGTGGCCCGGGACCGCGATCAGGATAGGGGTCATGAGTCATCGCTGGGACCGCGCCGCTCCAGTGGCGCTCATGGGATTTGCGATCAACGAGAAGAGCGCCACTGGAGCGGCGCGGTCCCAGCCTTGAGCTTCCTGACCCTCCGTCGCGTATGACGCCCCCCCCGGCGAAGCTGGGGAGGAACATGATTACTCCGCCGCGCGAGTCGCGCTCTCGGCAAGCCGGTGAGACGGCCGCCCCGCTCCGCCGCCGAACGCAATGCCTTCGTAGTCCTTGGCGGCAACCTCGTTGATCGTCGCGACATATTTCGGGGCGCCGCCGTTGTAGACGAAGTAGCGGATGCGGCCCTGTTCGTGGCCGGGGACGTTGGAGTTGTAGCCGGTGAACCAGGACTTCGCCTTGCGCATCAGCATGATGGCGTACATGCGCACGACGTGCTCGGTCCAGCGCTTCTCCGCCGCCTCGGTCGCGTCGGCGCGGTCGTAGCCGTGCGCCCACATGTACTCGAGCAAATCGGTGCACCAGTTGACGCCGGTCTCGATGCCGCGCGGATAGTTCGTGGACGCCGAGCCGCTTTGCGGGCCGGCCGGCATCAGGAGATTGGGGAAGCCATGGATCAGCATGCCGAGGAAGGTCGACGGCCCGTCGAACCATTTCTCGCGCAAGGTCTCCCCGCCGACGCCCCTGATATCGATATGGTCGAACGCGCCGGTGATGGCGTCGAAGCCGGTGGCATAGACGATGACGTCGAACTCGTAGTCGCGCGCGCTGGTGCGGATGCCGCGCTCGGTGATGCGCTCGATCGGCGTCTCGCTGATGTCGACGAGTGTGACGTTGTCCCGGTTATAGGCTTCGAAGTAGTTGGTCTCCATCGGCACGCGCTGGACGCCGAAGCCGTGGTCGCGCGGGATAAGCTTCTCGGCCGTCACCGGGTCCTTGACGCGCCGCCGGATGCGCTCGGCGATGTACTCGGAGAACTCGGCGTTGGCCTCCTCGTTGGTGAAGATCTCGCGGAAGTTCCTGAGCCAGATGGCGAAGCCGGGCTCGTCGTACAGCCGATCCCACAGGGCGCGCCGCTCCTCGCGAGATACCTCGTAGAAGCCGCGCCGGTCGGGCTCGTGCTCGAAGCCGCCCGGCGTGCGGGCGCAGGTCGCGAAGATCTCGTCGTAGCGGGCGCGGATGTCGGCCATCTCGGCGTCCGAGATCCGGCTGTTGTTGAGCGGCGCGCTCCAGTTGGGCCGGCGCTGGAAAACCACCAGCTCGCCCACCTTGTCGGCGATCTCGCCGATCACCTGGATGCCGGTCGCGCCGGTGCCGATGACCGCGACCTTCTTGCCGGCCAGCTCGACAGGCTCTTGCGGCCAGTAGAACGTGTGGAACGAGCGGCCCTTGAACGAGTCCATGCCCTCGAGGCGCGGAAGGGTCGGGATCGACAGCAGGCCCAGGGTCATGATCACGAAGCGGCACGTGAGCGTGCGCCCATCGCTGATCTTGAGGCGCCACAGATTGGCCGCCTCGTCGTAGTGCGCCTGCTCGACCCGGCAATTGAATTGCATGAAGCGGCGCAGGTCGAACTTCTCGGCGACGTGGTTGAGATAGCGCAGGTTCTCCGGCTGGCCGGAGAACTTCTCCTTCCAATGCCATTCGTCCAGCAGCTCGCGCGAGAACGAGTAGCCGTAAGTGTAGCTCTCCGAATCGAAGCGTGCGCCCGGATAGCGATTCCAGTACCAGGTGCCGCCGAGATCGCCGCCCGCCTCGAGCACCGTGGCGTTCACGCCGAGCTCGGCGAGCCGCTTGATCTGGTAGATACCGGCAACGCCGGCACCGATCACGATGACCTCGTAGTCCATCTGACGCTCCCGTTGTCACGAAGACCGACGTGCCGTCCAAGATAGCTGATATGATCGTGTTGTCATCTTCTAACGCGGATTCGAATCGCAAGGCGGCCAACCACCTTGCGAAACTGCAGGAGGCAGGAATGGACACCCAGACGCAGGCTCCCCCGCTCGACGCCACGATCGCCGGGATGGAGCGCAAATGGCGCGACAGCGGCATCCCCGGCCTCTATGCCGGCGGCAACGGCCCGGTGAGCCGTGAGCGCGCCCGCAACATCCGCTCGCTGCTCTATCCCAAGCCGGATCTGCCGAAGGGTCGCATCGAGCGCTCGACGATCCCGGGCCCCAACGGCCCCATCACCGTCGAAGCGGTCTGGCCGGTCGACGGCCAGCCGATCGGCACGCTGGTCTACTATCATGGCGGCGGCTGGATCATCGGCGACATCGACAGCCACCAGGCTCACGCCATCCGCATCGCCAACCGCGGCAGGGTGACGGTCCTCAACATCGATTACCGCCTGGCGCCGGAGCATCCCTTCCCGCAGGGCGTCGACGACGCCATTGCGTCAACCCAATGGGCGGCAAGGAATCTCGGCAGTCTCGGCGGCGCCGGCAAGCCATTGGCGGTCGGCGGCGACAGCGCCGGCGGCAATTTCGCCGCCGCCACTGCCATCGTCTGCCGCGACCAGGGCATCGCGCTCAAGGCTCAGCTCCTGATCTACCCGGCGACAAACATGACGGGAATCGGCGACCCCGACATCCGCAAGGCCTATTTCGGCGACCATTTCGAGCGCGACTGCCGCAGCCCGAAGGCCTCGCCTGTTTTCGCGAAGCTCGACGGCGTCGCCCCAGCCATCTTGGGCGTCGGCCCCTACGACTTCCTCTACAAGGACAACCTCGCCTACGCCGAGGCCCTGCGCGCCGCCAAGGTGCCGCTGGTCTATCGCGAGTTCCCGACGCTCAATCATGGCTTCTTCAGCTACACCGCGATCTCGCCAGCCTGTGCCGCCGCCGCCGACCAGCTCTGCGACGACCTGCGCGACATGCTGGCCTGAGAACGCGATCACTGGCGAAGCCGTCGAACTCAGCCGTCGGTGCCGTCAGCGGCGGCCCGATCGGGGGCCGCCCTTTTCCAGCCGTTCGAGGCGCGGCTCCAGCCTCTTCTGCATGGCGTCGAGCTGCTGCTGAAATTGCTGGTCTTGCCGTCTCAACTGTTCGATCCGCGTGGAGAGATTGGCAAGCTGTTGCTGGAGGCCGGTCAGCCTGCCCTCGATGTAGGCGTCACCGCTGCGCTGCCCCATCGCCGCGGCGGGAACGAAGGCGATAGCCAGCGCGACCACACACGATCCGATCGAACCCATCGGTCCCTTTCTCGTTGCAGTCTCGTTCGCGCTCAAAGCAATCACCTGTCCGGTCTGCTTCACACAATGCGCGCGTCGGCGGCCCCTTGCCACTCTCGATGTCCGGCCGTGAATAAGGTCACGGCCCGACAATGAAGGTGCCTTGCTCCCATGAGCACTGAAGCACGCGCGTAAGAAGTCCGAGTAGAGCGTGACCGGTTCGAGCGAAACTGGGTTGGACATCGAGACACGAATACCCCTATCGCAGGAGCGGCCGGCGGCCGCTCCTGCGATAGGGGTATTCGTGGTGCTCCAACCTCAAGAAGTACCGCTTCAGCCGAGCATCGGGTCGAGCGGTGCAAAAGGGTCGCTGCCCTTCACTTGGTCGCAGACGGCCGTGAACAACGCGTCCAGCTCATGGATTGTCTTCCCGGTCAGGTTCGTCAACTCGTCCTTCAAGTCCGTCGTAGGAAGATGATCGGCTAGCGCAATCGCCGCAAAGATTTCCCAGAGACTTTTCTCGCTCAACTTCGCTCCCGTCATTTCGCACCCCGTTCGAAATGCCGTGCTCTCTATAAAGTGGATGCTGGAGTGCTGGCAACTGAACGGAAACGCTGACGGGGGGGATCCCTGTTTGTGCCGAGCGCCAAAGCTCGGAATACAGATGTACTGCAAGGAGGAGCGGAAATCCCTTGTCATTGAGCGATCATCGAGCACGGACCTGCTGTGGGCCTCTTGGAAGGCGACATCTCCTCGCGACACCTGGAGCGTACCGGCCAGAATTATTCGAGGTCATTTGAACTGAAGAGTGGAGGTCGGCGTGGGACTGGCACCCGGTCAAGTACCAGTCCGGCTCTCTAAGCGGTGAAGAGTTCCGTCACGAACTTCTTCAAGTCTGCGGGGCACGAGTCGTGCAGATCGATACGCGGATAGCGACCCTCCATGAGGTCCCGCATGCTGTTGTTGAGGGCGACCAGCATGAGCGTGTGCAAGCCCGTGGCGTCGCTATAGCTGATGTGCCCAGGCTTCAGCTCGGTCACCAGGCCATCCTGCGTTCCGCCACGGCTTGCCTGATGGGCGCGGATGGACCGCACCAGCGGGTCCATCTCCGTCCCATCACACGGCATGCCGAGATTGATATTGCTGAAGGCATCGCGCTCGGCCACCGATAACGTGCCGACATTCTTGGGCGAGCGAAGCATCGCGAAATAACCGAACTGCACGAGCTGCACGTCGATCCCGCGATTGACCGCGCGCGCGCCGACCTTTGCATTGATGTTGTAGAAGAACTTGTTGCCGCGCGGTGTCGACGCGATGAGAGTGTGAACCATGCAGCCTCCGATCTCGGTGATCCTTCCGCGCTCGACGCCGCGGAGAGGACGACGACCATACGTTCGCTTACGAAGCGAAGTCCATCGACTCCGTATGCTGCCCTGCATGATCGGAATGAAGCCCGTGTTCGATTTGCCGAAGCAGTGCAGCGGCCGCCTCACAGAGCCATCATGTCGTGATGCGCTCGACGAACCATAAGATGCCGATCAAGGCCACGACTGCCGACAGGATCTGCGGCAGGCGCGGCAGGCGGCCGGGTCGCGAGGCCCAGACGAGCGGCGGCATGACGATGGCGACGAACACGAGCTGCCCCAGCTCCACGCCGATGTTGAAGCCGATCAAGGCTCCCACCAGCGCATCGCGCGGCAGGCCGAGCTCGGTGAGCGCCGAGGCGAAGCCCAGGCCGTGGATCAGGCCGAAGATTGCCGCGATCAGCCAGCGACGGCCGGCCCCGGCAGGCGCCACCAGGTTCTCCATCGCAACCCAGACGATCGACGCGGCGATCAACGGCTCGACGATGCGCGACGGGACGTGGACGACGCCCAGCACCGCCAGGCTGAGCGTGATGCTGTGCGCCACGGTGAACCCGGTGACGATCGACACGGTCTGCCAGAGGCCGCGCGACAACGCCAGCAAGGCCACCAGGAACAACAGATGATCGACGCCGCCGATGATGTGCTCGACGCCCATTCTCAAGAAGGAAACGAAGGTTCCCACCGGCTCGCGCCCCGCTGAATCACTGCCGGCGATGGCGATGCTCGCCTCGCGCTTGTCCTTCTCGAACACGACCCGCCTGGTGCCGCCGGGCCATTGGATGTCGGCGATCGTGTGATGGTCGGGACCAAGCAAGGCGTCGACGCCGTCCCGGATCGTGAGGTCGTGAATGGCCGCCGCGCACGCATAGAGCACCACGACCTCGATGGTCGGTCGTGCGGCCGACTCCGGCCTTGTCTCGGCCGGGACAGCGGAGCACGCGCGACCGTCGGCTGCGATCCCGACATGCCGCGCGATAGCGGCCGAGAAACCGCGCAGGTCGCGTGCCTTCTCGCCCAGTCCTTCGGCCGACAAGGAGAGCGCGTAGCGCACCCCTTGGCCAGCAACCGTCACCGTCGCGTAGCCGGTCGTCCCGCCCTCGTGGGCGGCGGCAGTGCCGAAGACGTGCGACACGGCCGCGACGACAACGGCGATCAGGGCCTTGGCCCACATCATCGCGCCGTCACGCCCTCCAGCGCGGACAGCCATTCGGCACCGACGAAACGTGACATCAGGTAGACCTTGGGATCGCCATCGATCCGCATGTATTGCAGGAAGCCTTCCGGATTGAGCGCGCCGAAGCGTACCGTAAGCCCACGGCCGCCGGATCCCGCTACGGTCGCCGCGACCACCGGTTCTTCGAGACCGAACGGACGGGTATCGACACCCGTCAGCTCCTGCGCGGCGATCTCGCGGACCGGCCCCGACCGGTTCAGGAACTTGATCGCTGTCTCGAGGCGGGTCGCCACGTCGGCGCCGACCGCACCACCGCCCTCGATCGCCCAGCCTCCTTCGCGCCGGCGCACCAGCACGACATGCTGTCCGCCGCGGCCGAGCGCAATCCGCTGCACCGCTTCCGGCTCGAGCTGGAGCACGCCCTTGGCCTCGAACTTCACCAGCTGGCGCTGCACCGGCTGGGCGCCGGTCACCACCATCGCGACGAGGTAGCCGAGCGCCAGCAGGGCGAGCAGCGGCAGGACGAGGCGCCGCAACGACAGCGCGCTCATCGCCTCATCCACCAGACCACGATTCCGGCGCCAACCACCGCCAGCGGCAGCAGGATGACGATCACGATGAAGATCCAGCGGCTCTGCGCCGCCGTCAGCAGGATCATCGGCGGCACGGGGATGCGCGTGCGCACGGCAGTGCCTTGATCCTCGCGGGCGAGCCAGCGCACCGCTGCCACCAGCAGGTCGCTGTTGGCCATGTAGGGCAGGAAGGAGTTGCTGGCGAAGTCGCCGTCACCGATCACCACGGCGCGAAACGGCGGCGCGCCTGACGCCAGCGTGCCCTCGGCGGCGATGCCCAGCACGCGCGACCGCACATCCGCCACTTGCGGCGCGACCTCGGCTGCAGGAGCGGACGAACCCTCGGCTGCCCGCGCCTCCGCGGGCGCCACCGGCCGCGCATAGCTGTCACGGCTGCTCAGCAGGATCGGCATCACCTCCACGCCGGCCGCCGGCTTGGTCAGGGTCAACGGCCGGATGCCGGGGAAGAACGTCAACGACAAGGTGCGGGTGATGGGGTGCGGGTCGTAGCCCGTCACCGCCACCATCTCGGCGTCGCGATGGTAGTGGCTCAACGGATCGACAACCACCTGCTGCTCGAGCCGGGCGCCGAGGTCCGACAACAACGTCGCAAGACCCGCCTCCGGCACGAAGCCCAGATCGAGCATCAGCAAGGCGCTGCCGCCGCCCAGAAGATAGGACCGAAGCGCGGCGCTCTCCGCCGGCAGGAACGTCGTGCGCGGGTTGGCGACCAGGACCACCGTGCAATCGGCCGGCACCGCAGCGACGGTCGCCAGCAGCAGCTTGCGCGTGGCGTAGCCCTGCGCCTCGAGCACCCGGCGCAGCCGGCCGACGCCGTGGCCCGCCGTCTCGACGATCTTGGACGACGCGTCACCGTGGCTGTGGTCGGCCCCGCCCTCGAGATGGGTGTGGAACTCGAAGCCTTCCATCGAGAACTCGCCATGACCCTCGAGGAAGCACACGGTGAGCGCCCGCGTGCGCAGCACGCGCTGGATGCCGATGGCGATCTCCGCCTCGTCGGTGCCCTGGATGAGCACGCGCCTGCCGGCAGCCTCGATGATGGCTGCATTGTACAGACGCACGCCCTCGCGGCGCGCCAGCTCCGGCTGCTTGTCGGGATCGACCGTGAGCACGGTAAGGAGCGGGTTGCGCCGGCCCATCACCTCCAGGAGGTTGCGGGCGCGCTGCCCGATGGGATCTTCCGAGCGGTAGAAATAGGTGATGCGGACCGGCGACCGCAACTCGTCGACCACGGCCATCGCTGTCGCCGACGGCGTGTAGACCTTCTCGCGCGTGAGATCGATGTGGGTGTCGTTCAGCACCAGCGAAACGTTCGCCAGCACCCAAACGCCGAGCCCGGCCACGACGCAGGCTGCCGCATAGATTCTCGATCCAACCGCCCCCAAACGTGTCGCCAGGGGCAACCGCACGCCGGCCGCGAACAGCAGGGCCAGCGCGACCAGCCAGCCGGCCGCCTCCAGCAGAGCATGAAGCTCGACGGCATGCCCCTCGTGCATCGCTCAGCGCCGCGCCAGCGCCCGGACCGTGAGGAACAGGCCGAGCAGGATGACGGAGAGGAAGAAGCCCACGTCGGACAGGTACATCGCACCCACCGCGAAGGGTGTCAGGTGCGCCAGCAGCGACAGGCCGAGCAGCCAGTTCTCGAAGGGTTGCGGCAGCAGCGATGCCAGCGTGTCGATCGACCAGAGGATGCCGAACAATCCGAGGGACACGACCGCGGCGACGATCTGGTTGGACGTCAGGGCCGAGATCATCAGCCCGATCGAGACCAGCGCCGCACCCAGCATGATCAGTCCGAGGTAGCCGCTGTAGATCGGACCCCAGTCGGGATCGCCGTAGGCCGCCAGCACCGCGGCATACACCAGGGTCAGGCTGGTCATCGCCAGCAGCACCGCCATGCAGGCGATGAACTTCGCGGCGACGATATCGATCTCCCGCACCGGCGCCGTCAGCAGGAGCTGCAGCGTACCGCTGCGCCGTTCCTCGGCGAACTGGCGCATGGTGATCAGCGGCACCAGCAGGATCAGCTGCACCGCCGACTGGAAGAAGATGTGCACCAGGGTCGCCTGCTTGGCGACGATCAGCGACACGGTGAAGGTATAGCCGCTCAGAACGACGAACACGGCGATCACCGCGTAGGCGATCGGCGAGGTGAACAGGGTGCGGACCTCCTTGCCCACCAGCACCGCCAACTGGCTCACCATCGGGTTCACCATTCCACTTGGCCTCATTGCATCGCCTTCGCCCGGGTGAGCTCCAGGAACAGGGCCTCGAGCGGCGACGGTGCGGGCGCAGCCACGGTTTCATGGGCGATCGGCTCGACGGTCAGCAGCCGTCCGTCGAGCAGGATTGCCACCTTGTCGGCGGTCCGCTCGATCTCGGCCAGGATGTGGGAGGTCACCAGCACCGCGCAGTCCTGCGCCAGGTCCCGCAGCAGGCCGCGCAGCTCGATGATCTGCCGCGGGTCGAGGCCGTTGCTCGGCTCATCGAGCACCAGCAGCTCCGGCTTGTGCAGCACGGCCTGGGCGAGCGACACGCGCTGCCGGTAGCCGCGCGACAGCCGCTCGATGATGGTGCGGCGCACGCTGCCCAGCGCCAGCCGCTCGACAGCGGCATCGATGGCGCGATCCAGGGTGCCGCCCGCGATGCCGCGCAGCCGTCCCATGAACGAGAGGTACTCGACCACCCGCATATGACCGTAGAGCGGCGAATCTTCCGGCACATAGCCGATGCGTTCGCGCGCCGCGCGGGCGGACCGCACGACGTCGATGCCGGCGACCCGGACCGTCCCGGCGCTGGGATAGAGGTAGCCGGTGACGAGCCGCAGGATGGTGCTTTTGCCCGAGCCGTTCGGCCCCAGAAGGCCGAAGACCTCGCGCTCTTGCACGTCGAAGGAGACGGCATCGACCGCCAATCGGGCGCCGAAGCGCTTGCTCAGCCGGTCGAGCGACAGGACGGCCATGGGCGGCTCGGTTACACAGCGCGACGGCGAAGCCGGGACCGGCCTCGCCGTTCACAGGTCAAGAAAGCTCGTCCTCGACGGTCAGTCGTAGAATTCCGGCGCCTTCTTCATGGCCTTGTAGGCGTCCGGATCGTGCGCGGTGAAGAAGTCCGCCTTCTCGTTCGCCATCGTCATGCGGATCCATTCGAAGGCGGTGAGAAAGCCCTGCGGGTTGTAGGCCAGCACGATGTTCGGCGGAATGCTCTTTTCCACGTTCTCGCGCACGTAGACATTGTCGCCGGTCAGGATGATGAGGCCGGTGTTCTTCAGCTTGACCGTCATCATCTGGCTGCCCGGCGTGTGCGCGACCCAGCGCTTGATCATCATTGTGCCGTCACCGAACAGGTCGAGGTCGCCCTCGAGCTGCAGCATCTTCACGGCATTGGGGTAGTCCGAGTTGGCAGCCCTGAGCGGCAGGACGTCTCCGATCATGTAGGGACCGCCCGTCCCCGCCTTCGGCCAGAACGCATTCTGGATCTCGTCCCGCTGCACCACGATTGTCGAGTTCGGGAACTTGCCGACGTTGCCACCATGATCGAGATGCAGATGGCTCGGGACGACATACTTGATGTCGTCGGGCTTGAGGCCGATCTTCTGCAGCTGCACATCGATCGCCACGTCGGGCGTGTTGACCGGCTTCAGGGCGCCGAAGGAGGCGCCCCAGTAGCTCGGATCCTTGATGATCTTGTCGTTGTTACCGGTATCGAACAGCACGTTTCCCTTGGGATGCCGGATGACGTAGAAGCCGACCGGGACCTGGATCGGCGGGTCATTCGGCGCGTTGTTCACCAGCGCGCCCTTGCCGATGGTGAGGGCACCGGAGCTGAAGGCGTAGAGCTTGAGATCCTGCGCCTGAGCCACAGAGAAGCAGGCGCCTATGGAGAGTGCTGCAATACCGGCGAGTGCCTTGCCCAACATGCGTCTTCTCCCGAAGCTTGGTGAAACGTCTTGGTTCTGGCATCAGCGGCCGACGAGCCGCGCGCACCACAGTCTCGACACATTTAGCGCTCGCGATTCTTGCGAAGTCAATGCGAAAGGAATTGCCATCGGGGGCCGCGAGATATGCATTGAAAGGGGGAGATGGAGCGGCCGGCTTTTTCTTGATCTGGATCACACGGCTCCCAGAAGAGGTCGGCTAAATTGAATAGATGGTCAAGAAATCGACCATGTTTCTCGCTCTCTGGGCCTCGATTGCCACCGCAGCCGCCCAGCCGCCGCGCGCCCCGAGCTACGACTCGTTCTACAAGAATTGCTACGGAGACGGCGCTCCCGATCAGATCATCGCAAGCTGCACGGCCGTCATCTCACAAGGTCTCGTCGACAGCGACGATCTGGTGGCGGCCTACAAGAACCGCGGCAACGCCTACGACGACAAGGGGAGATACGATCAGGCCCTCGAGGATTATGGCCGGGCGATCGCCATCAATCCGCAGGATGCGGACTGCTTCAACGATCGAGGCACGACCTACATGGCCGTGGAAAACTACGAACTGGCGATTCAGGACTTCGATCGCGCGGTCGGGCTCAATCCAGCGAGCCCGGCACCCCTCAGCAATCGGTGCTTCGCCAAGGCCGCCCTCGGGAAGCTCGAGGAGGCCTTGACGGACTGCAACGAGGCTCTGAGCGTCCAGCCACGGCATCCTGCCGCTTATGCCTCTCGCGGCTTCGTTCACCTGAAGTTGAAGCGCTTCGAGGCGGCCATTGCCGACTACAGCTCGGAACTGCAAAGCCGACCCGCCGATCCGTATGCGCTTTTCGGCCGCGGCATCGCCAGGTACATGAAGGGCGATCTGCGAGGCGGCGACGGTGACATCGTCGCGGCGCAGTCCCTCAGATCGGACATTGCCGATCACATGGCCAAGCTGGGCGTCAGCCTGCGGGATCTCCGATAGGCCGCCGGATCATTCCCAGATTTCGGTCGCCGGCTTCATGGCCGCCAATCTCCTGGATGTCGGTCTGGGCGCGAACTTGCGCGTCGCCGATGGTGGCGGCATGGTCGGACCGGTCGCGCAGCTCCCTCATTGCTTACCCTTTTGCCACGGCCAGCGTCCGCTCACCTCGAGCTCGAGCGCAAAGCTCAGCAGGGTCCGGATCGCGGCGATGACCGCCAGGACGGCGAGATTGTAGAGCGTGGGCTCGACCGCCACCGTTCCGATGATGTCGGCGATGACCAGGAACTCCAGGCCGAGCAAGATTGCCCTTCCGAGATCGGCACGAAGGCGATGGTAAGCGTCGTGCAACGGCACGCCTCGGCACATCCGGATCACACAGGCACCGCTCGAGAACAACGCCCCCAGCAGCAGGACGAAGACGCCGACCAACTCGACGACGTGGGCCGCAGCCGAGGCGAATGCATCGATCGCCATGCCCGGACTCAAGCGGCCTCGATGATCGCCTTGATCCTGCCTTGGCGGACCGCCTGTACGAAGACCCGGTGATCGCGCTGCGCCTGATCGGGCCCGGCGGTCGGATGTAAGGTCAGCGGCGGATCATCGGCGATGGTCGGCATGACGCCGCGATGCTCGGTCAATCGGCTTTCCCTAGTCGTCGCAAAGCTCGAGGGACAGCAGGTCGAGCGCGCGCAAGGCGCTCGGGCAGTTGTCCCGGCTGACGTCGGCGCGCGCGCTCTCGATCGCCTCTCTGAACCGGCGCTCCCGGGACGGGGTCAGCTGACCTGCCATGTTCTTCAAGTGAAAAAGGCGATCGATGTAGGCGTCGAAATCCGGGTCGCGTGCTTGCGCATTCGGGGTCGGCACGATGCCACTTCGTCGACAGGCCAAGACCTGCATGACAGTCTCCATGTCTCGGCCGTCAGCGTAAGAACATGGCAGCGCGCGGCTTTGATCGAGATCAAAGCCCGGCCGGTGCACCCGTCAAGCCGGATGCGTGTCGCAAATCAGGAGCTGAGCGCCAGCCTGTGCAAAGTTTCCCAGATCGGCTGCCGTGGCCTGGCCTTCCGAGGAAGCAAAAGCGCCACCGATTGCCGCCATGGAGTCGAAGCTCAGCAGGGCCACGAGATGATACGGGGATGGGCCTTGCGGCGTCGCGACCTGTCCCTTGCTCACCTCGTGACGGCGCAGGCCGGGATGGTTTTCGCCAGCGGCACATGCTTGCCACATCACGCCAGCACCGTTCCCCACCGCCTCGGCAGCCGATCCGACACCCTGCGAGGCCTCCGGTAAGCGGCAGGAGCACCGACCGCTGGTTCGCCGAGTTCACTCGTTCGTCGCACCGCGATTTCGTTTGCCGGAGGGGACTGAAGAGTCGATGCTTCCACTCGGGAAGCACGGTTGTGTTACGTGCCAGCGTTCCGGCTCGAGAGAACCCTCCGTGCGGAAAAAATGCACCGCGTGATAAAGGAGGGCGCCAGATGTCTCCGCTGCCACGGAACACGCGCGAATGGCCAAAGTGGTTCGAGACCAATGGCCTGGACTGCATCCTGGATCCGATGGTCGTGCGCGCCGCGGAGTTATTTATCGGCGGCCCCGACTACTGCAGAAGGATGACGCAAAACAAGGACGGAGAGTTCTGGCCGGCCATTGAAAACAACCTGGATGGCGTCCTCTCCTTCTTCCACATACTCATGACGCGCGACCACATCCCACTCGTGAACTATGGCCAGACGTTCATGACTGAGCTTCCGCAATGGCTGGGGCCTTCCATTCTCGTTTGGGCGGACGCCGCCGGCGCGTATGAAGACGTAAAGCAGAAGGCTCTCGCCCGCCTGGCCGAATCGGCATCGAATCTTCCCAAGCACAAATCCTTGGACCTCGACAGCGAACTGCTCTCCGTCGGCTATTTCTGGAAGCCCAGCCTTGGAGCCGTTTCAGTCGCTCCGGAGGCCGTTGCCGCGGCCCAGTTTGTGCTCGGCGGCCTGATCTTCGGTGAATACGCGCGCGCCAGCAATACCGACCACGTGCTCCAGACCAAGAGGCTGAACATGCTGACCGGTCTCGGCAAGAAGCCCAAGGCGGCGGCCCCTGAAGATTGGCGCAGGCAAGAGCAGGAGCTATTTGGGGAGATCAACAAACTCGCAAGTCGCGATAAAGCGCTGCGCACGAAGAACGAGACGGCGCTCCCGAGCGTGCTGCTGCACCTCGTCGCCCAAGGTATCAGGAAACCGCGTGCCTTGCTGGATGAGGCTCTCGAGTTGCGCGACAGCGCTGCCGGCAAGAGCTATCGGGTGTTCCACAAACGCTTGCGCAATGCTTGGCGTCTTGGACTAGAGGACAAGGATGCCGAGAAGGACATCGCCGACGTCGCCACCGAACTGGAAAGGCGCCTTTCCGGCGAACCAACAATCTTGACCCACGTGATCGTCGAGGGCAGCGCCGAGGCACATGCTCACGTGAAAGCGGACGCGGGTGTGGCCGGGGCGGGCGTCAACGCAACCGTCAAGGTTGCCGTGCCAGAGACCAAGATCCCGGTCGTGATCCCGCAGGGCTTGCGAAACTGGTTCGTCGACAATGTCGTCCTGTCACGCCATCAGAAGCTGTTGCTGCATATGGCCAAGAACCAGCACTCGTTCGAACGCGCGAGGGAGGGCCTCCGCACGATCTGGCAAGCAGCGTGAGAGGAGTGCATCAGGACGACTGACGGCGCTCCTGGCGTTGCTTATCAGCGCACCGGCGCCCGCATCACGCCAGCGCCGTTCCCCGCCGCCTCAGCAGCCGGCCCGGCAGCGCGCCGGTGTGCTCGCCGCCTTCGATCACCACCGTGCCATTCACGATCACCGTCCCGATGCCCGCCGGATAGACGTGCGGATCGTCGAAGGTCGCCCGATCGATGATCGTTGCCGGGTCGAACAGAACCACGTCGGCCGCCTGGCCCTCGCGCAGGGTGCCGCGATCGGCCAGGCCGAGCGCCGTCGCAGCGCCTCCCGTCATCTTGGCGATCGCCTGGGGCAGGCTGAGCAGGCCGAGATCGCGGGCGTAGTGGCCGATCAGGCGCGGGAACGTGCCATAGAAGCGCGGGTGCGGCTTGCCCTGGCTGGTGATTCCGTAGGGCGCGAGGCATGTCCCGTCGGAGCCGACCAGCGCGGACGGGTCGGCGGCGATGGCGCGCACGTCGTCCTCCGACATCGACCGCACGACGATCCGGGTCGAGCCTTTGTCGGCGATGATGATGTCGCAGACCGCGTCGAGCGGATCGCAGCGCCGCACCCGTGCGATCTCCTCTATGGTTTGGCCCGCTTCGGCGGCGCCCTGCGGCGAGATGGAAATGCGGATGTCGGCCCAGGATTCGATCTGGCCGAAATTGTTGAAGCCGACTTCGGCAATCTTCTGCCGGATGCGCGAGCGGACATAGCCGTCGGCGAGGCGCGCCAGCATCGCCTCCATGCCGCCTTCCTGCAGCCAGGTCGGCAGCAGGAAGCGCAGCGGGTTGCTGGCCCAGTCATAGGGATACTGGTCGCCGTGCACGTCGACGCCGCGCGCGCGGGCCGCGCCGATCGTCTCGAGCAGGCGACCGGCCTGGCCCCAGCTGTCGGTCCCGGACAGCTTCATATGGGCGATCTGCACATGGATGCCGCAATGCTCGCCGACGTCGATCGCCTCGGCGACGGCCTCGTGCACGCCGTGCGATTCGTCCCTTATGTGGGAGGAGTAGCGACCGCCATGGGCCTTCAGGACGTGGCCCAGGGCGCGCAGCTCGTCGCGATCGGCAAAGCAGCCCGGCGCGGTGAAGAGGCCGGAGGACAGGCCGAGCGCACCGGCCTCCAATGCCTCGGTCAGCATGTCCTGCATGTGGCGCAGCTCGGCCTCGCGCGGTGCGCGGTTCTCCATGCCCATCGCCATCAGCCGGAGCGTGTTGTGGCCGACCTGCATCACCGTGTTCACCGCCAGGTCGGGCCAGCCGTCCATGTAGCGGGCAAAGTCGGTTTCCTCGAACGTCAGCCAGGGAGCGCTGCCCGACAGATACCGGCGCAACTCGTCGACCTTGCCGGGAAGAGCCGGCGCGACGGAGAAGCCGCAATTGCCCACCACCTCGGTCGTCACCCCCTGGCGGATCTTGGCCTCGGCCTTGGGGTTGAGCGGCAGCGTGAAATCCGAATGGGTATGGATGTCGATGAAGCCCGGCGCCACCACGCAGCCCCGAGCGTCGATGACGCGATCGGCGCTCTCCGTCCGGTCCTCCTCGATCGCGGCGATCCGGCCGGCGCGGATCGCGATGTCGGCCATGCGGCCGGGCGCACCGGTCCCGTCGATCACCTGGCCGCCCCGGATCAAGATGTCGTCCATCGCCGCGCCCTCCAGCACGCCAGGAAATCTGGCATCCGCGTCAGAGGATGGCTTACTCCCAGATGGCGGGCAACGCCGGAAGCCCGTATCGCGCCAGGCCGAGCCTAGGCGAACCTCGGCGTGACAGCGCCTCGAGCCAACCAGCTGGCCGGTGCCGATGCGCTGGCGGCGCGGCTCGGCAGCGGGGCCGACGCGAGCCGCGAGACGAACGGCGCGATGGGGTCGGCCATTTGATCCGGATCAAGGACGCGTGGCGGGACGACTAGAAGACTTTCCTCTGTCGAGAACCGGTCTGAAGAAGGAAGATGGCCATGGGGCAGGGTCGGGGAGCGGTGAGCGTCGAGCGCCTGCGGGATGAAATTCAGAGCGTCCGGTATCGTGAGGCGACCGACACATTCTGCCGGCTGGTGAAGGAAGAAGAACGCCCCCTCGCGCATATGATCAAGGCGGCGATCGCCTCGGCAGCCCCGTATGTCCAGGTCCCCTCCCATCTGATGCGTCTGCCGAACGGCGAATTGCGGGGCGTGAACTACGACCACACCATCCTGGGCTGGCGTGGCGCGATCGCGCTGATGTCGGAGCTCACGGGCGTACGCGGCATCCTCCCGAACGTTCAGGCGATGTGGTACGTGCCGCAGGGCCTCAACGTGTGGGAACAGGTCACCTGCGAATTCCCTGGCCACTACGCGCGCGACGGCGAGCAGTGCAACCGGAAATTTCCCGGGTCCGACGGCAGCGTCGATCGCTTCGATGGACCTGCCTGGAATCCGCCCAAGATCTATTTCGGGGAACATGCGCCCATCGAGGGCGGCTCCGTGGATGACCGCTTGGCGAGGATGAGCTGGGCCATCGCCGAGGGCGACAAGGCGGAAGCCTATGGTCTTTTCCTCGGGCTGGCAAAGCAGCCGGACCATCGCAAGCGTCTGAAGGACGCCATCCTGTTCGCCGGCATCATCGACCTGCAGGACACGATCATCAACCGGGGCGGCTACCAGAACATTGGCCACAAAGCGTTGCGGGCGCGGGCGCTGGTGGACATCGCCGACTATCTGGGCTGGGACAATGCCCACGAGCTGATCTACACCGTGGTGCCCGACCTCGGCTGCTCGCCGCGTCTGTACGGCCTGTGGTCCGAGATCAGCACGATCTGCCGCATGGAACTGCCGGGTTCTGCGTCCATTCCCAAGCGTTCCGACAAGCCGCCGAGCGAGCGCGAGCTCGACATCCTGACCGAAGCGATCGTCTGGGGCGGCCCGTTCGACGTCAACGCGGCGATCATGAGCCTGTTCAAGCGCGGTGCGGGCATCCTCGATGTCGGCGATGCCGTGACGGTCTGCTTCCAGCCCTATCTCATCGACGTGCTGGAGCATCCGAATGCCTTCCTCCACCCGACTCATGCGCTGGACTACATGAATGTCGTGCAGTCCTGGATCAGGGGCCATGACAATCCGCACCAGGCCAAGGCGGTGTTCATGGGTGCGCGCTTCATGAACGACACCATCCGTTCGAACGCGATCTTTCCGCGCGATCCGGCGTTCAACCTGGAGCCGCGCCGGAACCATCGCGCCTGGGCCGATGGCATCGCCCTCGATCGCCTGTTGCCTGTCTTGACGCAGCATGTGCTGGCGCAGGACGCCTCCCGCTCCTGCGCGCTTGTCGATTCGTATCTCGACCGAACCGGGGAGCGGCACGACCTGCTGGACACGATCACCTATGCCGCCTGCCATTGGCAGAACGATCCGCATGTCATGCGCAACTGCAGCTCCTCGCTCGAGGAGTTCCGCCACAACAGAACGTCGCGACGGGACGACATCATTCGCGGCTTCGTCAAGCACCAGTCACGCTACATCAAGCGAGCGCCAACCCACGATTGCTATCGGGTCTACGCCGACTATTTCGGACCCACTGCCTGAGGACCCCAGCATGAGCGACGATCGAGCCTCATTGGACGAGCTCTGGCGGATTCGCAATGCCGCCGCCACGACCCTCGCCCTCAGCGAGGAACAGATGCGCCGGGCGATCGGCGCGGCAAGCGTCGAGCAGCTCGTGGGCTTGATCGAGACCTTCGCACCGGGTCGATCGAGTGGTCCGGAATGGACTCGAACCTTCGAGCCGTTGATGGAGCGTCTCTGGGCGTGGCGCGACGATGAAACCATCGCCGCCCTCGCCCAGATCTTCGGTGCCCGCGGCCTGCCCTGGTCTGGGGTCGCGCGGGCACTTTCTCCGGAGCAGGGCATGGTGAGCCGCGCGACCCTGCGGCAAGCGGCTTGGGCACGGCTCCCGGCATTCGCGGTGCAATGACGGGGTGGCCTACGATCAGGCCTCGTTGATCGCCGCCAGCATCCGCTCGCGCGTCAAGGGCAGATCGCGCACGCGCACCCCGATCGCGTCGAACACCGCGTTGGCGATCGCTGCCGCAGCCGGCCCGGCCACCGCCTCGCCGACGCCGAGCGAGGGCTCGTCCGGCCGGTCGATGAGAGAGACCTCGACGGGAGGCGCCTCGCTGAAGCGCAGGATCGGATAATCGTCCCAGGTCCGCGTGGTGATGCGGGTGCGGTCGAATCGCACCTGTTCCTTCAGGACCCAGCTTGTCGCCTGCACGATGCCGCCCTCGACCTGGTTCTTCACGCCGTCGGGGTTGATCGTACGGCCGCAATCCACGACCGCGACCGAGCGCACCACCTTGATCGTGGCACCAGCCTCGACCTCGACCACCACCGCGGCGTAGGCGGCCTCGTTGCTGTAGCGCGCGAAGCCCATGCCCATGCCGCGCGCGCCGTCGCCTCCCGCCCCGTCGCGACCAGACCTGCCGTGGCGCGAGCGCGACGCGAGCCCTGATCGCTCGCGCGCCGCCTCGATCACGGCAATCGCCCTGTGGTCGGAGAGGTGCTTCAGGCGCAGCTCGACCGGGTCGACGCCGGCGGCGTGCGCCAGCTCGTCCATGAAGCACTCGATCGCGAACGTATTGAGGAACCCGCCGATCGCCCGCAGCGTGCCGGTGCGCACCGGCAGCCGCTCCAGGGCGTTCAGAACGACCCGCTGGTTGGCGAAGTCGTAGATCGGCACGGCATTGCGCACGCTGGTTGGCTGAATTCCCGGCAGGGAATCGATGCCGGGCGGCTGCACGAACGGCTGGCCGAGATGCCATGCGGCCAGCAGGGACGGACTTTCCTGAAGCCCGGGCCGCGCGATATGCGGATTGCTCCACAGCTCATGGCGCCAGTCGACGATGCGGCCGGCGTCATCGACCGCGCCGTTCATGGCGACGGCCATCGCCGGCCCGAATGGCGACCAGCCCAGCTCGTCCTCGTGGCTCCATTGCAGCCGCACCGGATGGCCTTCCACGGCGCGGGCGAGCAGCACCGCATCGAGCGCCGCATCGTCGGCTGCGTTGTGCCCGTAGCATCCGGCGCCCTGCACATGGCGGATGGTGATCGTGTCGGGCGCGACGCCGAGCGTCTTGGCGATGTCCACCCGCGTCGGATGGATCGACTGGCTCTGGCTCCACACCTCGATGGCGCCGGCCTGCACCCGTGCCACCGCGCAGGCCGGCCCGATCGATGCGTGGGCCAGGAACGGCCGCGAATAGCTGGCGCTCACGGCGTGCGCGCCCGTCTCCTGCGTCCCGCCCTTCTCGCTCAGGATCTTCACCTTCGACGGTTGGGATCGCAGGAAGGCCGGCATGGCGTCGACGTCCGGCAGGTCGGCGGCTTCGTGCCAGACGGCAACCTTCTCCAGTGCCGCGGCCGCCGCAACGGCCTGCTCCTCGCGCACGGCGACGACGCCGAGGAAGCGCCCGTCGCGCACGACGGCCCGCACACCCGGCATAGTCTCGATCCGCTTGCCGTCGAAGGCCTGCAGCACCGCGCCATAGGAGGGCGGGCGCACGACCCGACCGTGCAGCATGCCCGGCAGCTCGAGGTCGTGCAGGTAGACGCCGGCGCCCATCACCTTGTCCGGCAGGTCGAGCCGCGGCAGCGGCTTGCCGACCAGGGTCAGCTGATCGGCACGCTTGGGCGCCGCGCGGCCGTCGGCGTCGCGGGCGAGATCGACCTCCGGACTCAGCTCCCAATAGGTCGCGCTCTCGTTGCTCGCCGTGCGATGGATGGTGCCGTCGCGCACGAACAGCTCGTCGATGCCGGCATTGAGCCGCCGCGCCGCGGCCTGCAGGAAAGCGTCGCGGACCTCGGCGCAGGCCTGCCGCAGCGCGCCGCCGCCGTCCATCGTCGACCGGCTGCCGGCGGTGACACCCTCGTTCGGGCTGCGGCCTGTGTCGGCCGGGATCATGCGGATGCGGGTGTAGTCGACGTCGAGCTCTTCCGCCGCGATCTGGGCCAGGGCGGAGACGATTCCCTGGCCGATCTCGACCTTGCCGGTGCGCACCTCGACCACGCCGTCGGTCCTGATCTCGACCCACCGGTCGAGCCGACGATTGCGGGCCAGGCTGGGAGGAAGCGAATCGATCGTCATGTCACACGCCTCTCTTGCCCATCGTCTCGCTGGCGCGTCGGATCGCCCGCAGGATGCGGTCGTAGGCGCCGCAGCGGCAGAGATGGATGTCCAGCTCGGAACGGATCTGCGCCTCGGTCGGCGACGGATTGCGGCCGAGCAGCGCCACGGCGCCCATGACGATGCCGGTCAGGCAGTAGCCGCACTGCCCCGCTTGCTCCTCGATGAAGGCCTGCTGCAATGGATGCGCCGCCGCCTTGCCTCCCGCCCCTCCGACACCGAGGCCCTCGATCGTGGTGACCTCCCGGCCCTCCGCCGCGGACAACGGAGTGTTGCAGGACTGGATGCTACGCCCGTCCAGCAGCACCGTGCAGCATCCGCACACGCCGGCGCCGCATCCGGACCGGGTGCCCTTGAGCTTCAGGTCGTTGCGCAGGACATAGATGAGCGGCGTGGCTGGCTCTGCCGTGACGGCCCTGTGCGCGCCATTGACATTGAGTTCGATGGTCTGGGTCAAGCGTGCCTCCCTGCACGCCGAGCTTAGGTCGCGCAGGCTATTTCTGTCACGCAGCGCCCGCCGGCGCGCTGTGAGACATGGCGAGGGAAACTCCGGGATGCAGTCGAGAGTGCAATCTGGCACCATGATGTTCAACCCTTGCTTCCCCCGACCATGATCCCTGCCCTGCCTCCGCTTGGCGCCGCCGTGCGGCGCGAATTCGCCCTCACGGACGATTTCCTCACCGTCAATCACGGCTCCTACGGTGCCACGCCGGGCTTGGTGCTGGCGGCACAGGACGCCTGGCGCCAGCGCATGGAGGCGCAGCCGACGCGCTTCTTCGCGCAGGAGCTGCCCGCCGCCTTGCGCGCCGTCGCAGCGCGCCTCGCCGAGTTTGTCGGCGCCTACGGCGAGGACCTCGCATTCGTCAGCAACGCCACGATGGGCTGCAACGCCGTGCTGCGCTCGCTGGCGCTCGAGCCGGGCGACGAGATCCTGTGCCTGGGCCATGTCTACAACGCGGTGCGCAACACCATGCGCCATGTCTCGGCCGGGCGCGGAGCACGGCTCGTGATGGCGGAACTGCCTTTTCCACGCCCCGATCGCGCGGAAGTCATCGCGCGGCTCGACCAGGCGCTGGGGCCGCGCACCCGGCTCGCCGTCCTCGACCATATCTTCTCGAGTTCGGCCCTGGTCCTGCCGATCGCCGACATGGTGGCGCATTGCCACGCGCGCGGCGTGCCGGTGCTCGTCGACGGAGCGCATGGGCCGGGCCAGGTGCCGTTGGACCTGACGGCGCTCGGCGCCGACTACTATGTCGGCAACTGCCACAAATGGCTGATGGCGCCCAAGGGCAGCGCATTCCTGCACGTCCGGCGCGACCGGCAGTCCGGCTTGCATCCCGTCACCATCTCGCACGGCTTCGAGCAGGGTTTCCTCGCCGAGTTCGACTGGACAGGCACCGACGATCCCAGCGCCTTCCTGGCGGTGCCGGCAGCGCTCGACTTCTTCGCACAGCTGGGTGGCGCGGCCCTGATGGCGCGCAACGCGGCGTTGGCGGCCGCCAGCGCCGACGCGATGGCGGCGCGGCTCGGCACCGAGGTCGGGGCGGCCAGCGCCATGAGGGGCGCGATGGGACTGGTGCGATTGCCCGTGGCCCGCGCGCCAGGGGAAGGAGCGGCCACCCAGGAGCAGGCGCGCACTCTGCGCCGCGTCCTGCTGGCCGCCGGCACCGACGCGCCGATCAACGCGATCGCCGGCGCTTTCTGGCTGCGTCTCTCGGCGCACGCCTACAACGAGGATGCCGACTACCAGCGGTTGGCGGCCCTGGTCGAGAAGGTGTTGGCGAAGGCGGCTTAGCCGCCTATGCCCTTTCTTCCGAGGCGCTCATCCCTTCCGGGCCGCGCGAGACGCGACTGCGCGTCAGACGCGCTCACGCGGTCCGGCAAGGACGAGCGTCGGCAATGACTACTCTCCGTGCCCAGCCCGTTTCCAATGGAACCGGTCGCGCTCTAATCGATTGTCCGGTCCGCTATCGCCTGCAGCATCGGCGGGACCTGCAGGTTGATCGCCTTCGCTGTCGCCAGATTGAGCACCATCTCGAACTGCGTCGGCTGCTCGACCGGCAGATCGGCCGGCTTGGCGCCTTGCAGGATGCGCGCGGCATACCAGCCGACCCGTTGGTATGAGGCGCTGAGCGATGGCCCGTAGGTCATCAGCGCACCGGCATCGGCAAGCACCGACCAACCCGAGGCGAAGGGCATTCGTCGCGCGATCGCCCAGGCCGCGAGCTCGCTGCGGCTGCGGATCGACACCGGATCGGGCAGGGCAATCAGGGCATCCGCCTTGGCGGCCTCAGCATCGGCAAGCGCCTTGGGCACGGCTGAAGTATCGAGCACCGGCAGATACTGCAGCTCGATCCCGAGCGAGGCCACGGTGCGCCGGCAAACGTCGATCTCGCCCGCCTCGCCGGGATGATTGGGAAAGGACAGCAGCGCGATGCGGCGGATGGTCGGCACGAGCTGCTTCAGGATTTCTATGCGCTTGGCGTTGAGCTCGACCATCATCATGGTCACGCCGGTCGCATTGTGGTTCGGGCGTGCCAGGCTGTCCGTCAGGCCGGCCAGCACGGGATCGGCGCTGAACCCGAACACGATGGGGACCTTGCCGCCGACGGCACTCATCGCCGCGCGCACCGACGCACCGTTGGTCGTGATCAGCTCGGCGCCCTCCTCCAGCAGCCGAAGCGCCAACGCCTCGAGTCCCTCCCGACCTGGGCGGCCTGTGTAGCGGTCGAGCCATCGCAGCCTGCCCGGCACAGTAAAGCCCTGGCTGGCCAGCCCTTCGAGAATGGCCTTGCTCCAAACGGCGTTCAGTGAATCGCCACGCTCACCATTCGACAGGTAGCCGACGGTGCGTACGGCGCCTTGCGCATGCGCATGCGCCAGCGCCAGACCAGCGGCCGCCAAGCCAGCGCCGCCGGCCATCACGCCACGCCGGTTCATTGTCTTCATTCGCCCGCTCTCGTCGTTGGCCGGCGGAACCCTACCACGTCCCGCGGGACCGCGGGGCGATTCACACATGGAGCGCTCTCTTGATCC
>JAXMCP010000025.1:0-135228 GCA_046349295.1 Reyranellaceae bacterium | reverse complement strand
TGGATTCTTGAGGTAGACCGCCTTCTCGCCCGGCTTCCATTCGTCCTTCTTGAAGATGAACGGGCCGGAGCCGGTGGCGTCGGTGATCTGGGTGTTGGGATCGGTGCTGGCGACCGCCTTGGGCATCATGAACGGCACGTTCGAGCTCGACTTGCCGAGCGATTCGAGCACCAGGCCGTAGGGCTGCTTCAGCACCATCTTGATGGTCTTGGCGTCGGGCGCCGAGAGATCGGCGATCACGCCCATCAGCTTCTGGCCCATCGAATCCTTGGCGCCCCAGCGCTTGATGGAGGCGACGCAATCCTCGGCCGTCACCGGCTTGCCGTCGTGCCATTCCAGGCCGTCGCGCAGGGTGAAGGTCCAGGTGAGCTTGTCGGGCGAGACCTCCCACTTGTCGACCATCTGCGGCTTCGGCTCGAGCTTCTCGTCGAGCGCGAACAGCGTGTCGTAGACCATGTTGCCGTGGTGGGTGGAGATCAGCGCCGTGGTCCAGATCGGATCGACGATCTTGAGATCAGAATGCAACGCCACCTTGAGCGTCTGCTGCGCAGCGGCCGGCGTGGCGAAGGCCAGCGCGGCGGCAAGCGTGACAACGACACGACGACCCAGAAATACCATGAAGCCCCTCCTGTCCCCCCGGACTGAGGCGACAATAGTGCGGTCAGTCGCCTTGCGCGACTGCCAACAGGGCCGGCCACGCCGTCAACTTCACGCGAGGCCGGCCGAGCGGCACGCCGGCGGCGACCTCGTGCCTGTTCAGGAAGCCCGCCGGCCCGGCGCGCACGACGGCGACGCGGTGGGTCATGGCCGCCCGCTTGGCGTATGATGGCGAGATGTCCAAATACCCTCATCTGCGCCAGCTCGGCCGGCCGGCCTCGCTGCCCCAGTCGCCGGACAAGGCCGTGCTCGAGACGGTGCCCAACCCGATGCCGCGCGAGGTTTATCTCGTGCGCTTCACGGCGCCCGAGTTCACCACGCTCTGCCCGATGACCGGCCAACCCGACTTCGCCCATCTCGTCATCGACTACGCACCGCGCACCAAGCTGGTCGAGAGCAAGTCGCTGAAGCTTTTCCTCGGCAGCTTCCGCAATCACGCCGACTTTCACGAGGCCTGCACGCTGGCGATCGGCCGGCGCCTGGCCAAGGTGCTGGCGCCGCGCTGGCTGCGCATCGGCGGTTACTGGTATCCGCGCGGCGGCATGCCGATCGACGTGTTCTGGCAGACCGGCCAGCCGCCCAAAGGCCTCTGGCTGCCCGATCAGGGCGTGGCGCCGTATCGCGGGCGGGGATGAGCCGTCTCCCGCCGACACCCAAGCGCCCGCCGCGCGCGGCAACGCCGGTCGCGCTGCGCGACGCGATCCGCGACGAGGCCCTGCGTCTGGGCTTCGACGCCGTGGGCTTCGCGCCGGCCAGCCTGACCGCAGACGCGCGCCGCGAGCGGCTGCAGCGGCTCATGGCGTTCGTCGATGCGGGTTGGCTGGGCGACATGGGCTGGCTGGGCGAGCGCACCGAAGCGCGCGCCGATCCCAAGCACCTGTGGCACGAGGCCAGGACCGTGGTGTCGCTCGCCGTGAACTACGCGCCCCAAGCCGATCCGCTGAAAGTGCTCGACGCGCGCGAGCACGCGGCGATCTCGGTCTATGCCCAGGGCCGCGACTATCACGAGGTGCTGAAGAGCAAGCTCAAGCTGCTCGGCCGCTTCATCTGGGACAACTACCAGCATGCCCTCAAGGTCTTCGTCGACACGGCCCCTTTGATGGAAAAGCCGATGGCCCAGGCGGCGGGCCAGGGCTGGCAGGGCAAGCACACCAACCTGGTGTCGCGCCAGTTCGGCTCATGGCTGTTCCTGGGCGAGATCCTGCTGTCGGTCGAGCTGCCGGCCGACACGCCCGAATCGGATCATTGCGGCACCTGCCACGCCTGCCTCGATATCTGCCCGACCAACGCCTTTCCCGTGCCCTACCAGCTCGATGCGCGGCGCTGCATCTCCTACCTGACGATCGAGCACGAAGGGCCGATCGACCGCGCGCTCCGGCCGCTGCTCGGCAATCGCATCTACGGCTGCGACGATTGCCTGGCGGTCTGCCCGTGGAACAAGTACGCGCGCCAGGCGCGCGAGACGGCGCTCGCCCCGCGCGCGGCGTTGAACGCGCCGCCGCTCGCCGAGCTGGCGGCGCTCGACGACGCGGCCTTCCGGCGCCGCTTCGCCGGCACCGCCATCAAGCGCATCGGCCGCGACCGCTTTGTGCGCAACGTCGCCTATGCGCTGGGCAACAGCGCGGCACCGGCTACGGCGCTGCCCGTCATCGAACGCCTGCTCGACGATCGATCACCCCTGGTGCGCGGCGCCGCGGTGTGGGCATTCTCGCGCCTCGCGCCCGACCGGCTGGCCGAACGACGGCGTCTCAGCCGGGAGAGCGATCCGGAGGTGCGCGCCGAATGGCAGGCCGCCGCGTGAATCGGAGGAGGAACCGAGCATGAGAATCCTAGTCGCAGCCCTCGCCGCGCTGATGCTGGCGACGGCGGCAACCAACGCGCAGACGCTCAACGCCGAGCAGGTCGGCGCCATCATCGCCAGTCCCGATCGCACCGCCGCCGATCGCACCAACGACCTGCGCCGCAAGCCGGAGCAGATGCTGGCGTTCATCGCCATCCGGCCCGGCATCACCGCGCTCGATCTCAGCGCGGCCGGCGGCTACACCACGGAGCTGCTGGCGCGCGCCATCGGGCCCGAGGGCGCGGTCTATGGCCAGAGCCGGCCGCGCCCCAGCCAGCCGGTGACACCGCCGCCGGCGCCCGAAGGCAACAGCAATCCGACCCTCCCGCAGGCCACGACGCCGCCCGCTCCTGGCGGTCCACGACCGTCCCCCGTCGCTCTCGCAGAACGCAGTGCCGCAATGAAGAGCGCCGGCATCAAGGCGGCGCCGATCACCGCCCTCACCCGTCCGTTCGAGGATCCGGTGCCGCCGGAGCTGGCGGCTGACCGCTTCGATCTCGTGACCCTGATGTTCAACTATCACGACCTCGGCCATCTCGGGATCGATCGCGCCGCCATGAATCGCGCCGTGTTCAAGGCGCTGAAGCCGGGCGGCTTCTACGTCATCGCCGATCATTCCGGCCGCCCGGGCACCGGCATCTCTGAAGCCGGCACCCTCCATCGCATCGAGGAGGCGTTCCTGCGCCAGGAAGTCGAGGCGGCGGGCTTCAAGCTGGCCGCGGAAGGAAACTTCCTGCGCAACCCCAACGATCCACGCGACAAGAACACCCCTGACCCGCCGCAACCGAAGGACGAGTTCGTCCTGAAGTTCGTCAAGCCTTAGCGCGGCAGACCATCGTTCTTGCTTGCCCGAAGTCGCCATGCCCCCGATCGGCGTCACCCTCGTTTCCCTGCTTCGAACGGTTGAACGACCGGGCGACTTCTGCGTCGGCGGCCAGCGGGAAATCATCATGCCGGCGATCGACATCGAAGGCGTCGGCAGGATCTCCTTCCCAGTGCTGTCGGCGCAGGTCGAGCAACTCATCGGGATTGCCGAGAGCGCCCCCTACGGGCGCGGCGAGGAAACGCTGGTCGACCCCGACGTCCGCAGAACCTGGCAGATCGATGCCAGCCGGGTCCGGATCGGCGGACGTCAATGGCAGAAGACGCTCGACGAGATCGTTGCCGATGCCGCCCTCGGTCTCGGCGTGAACGGGGCGGTCGCGGCCGATTTCTACAAGCTCCTCGTCTACGATGCCGGCAGCTTCTTCGTCGACCACCGCGACACCGAGAAAGTTCCCGGCATGTTCGCGACGATGATCCTGGTGCTGCCTTCGGTGCATCGCGGCGGCGAGCTGGCGGTCCAGCATCTCGGCCGCGAGGTGGTGTTCGATCAGCACCCCGAAGGCCCCTCGGAGGTGGGCTTCTTGGCTTTCTATGCCGACTGCCTGCACGAGGTCCGTCCGATCGTCTCGGGCAACCGCGTGGCGCTGGTCTACAACCTGCGCTTCCTGGGCAAGAAGAGCTTGCCGAAGCCGCCCGACAATCGAACGGAACAGAGGCGGATTGCGGAGCGGCTGCGACAATGGGCCGAATCAGGCGACGGGCCCGACAAGCTGGTCGTGCCGCTCGAGCACGCCTATACCCCGGCCGAGCTGTCGTTCGAGAAGCTCAAGGGGCGTGATGCGGCCGTGGCGTCCGTGCTGGCCGGAGCTTCGGAGCAAGCGGCGTGCGATCTTCATCTGGCGCTGGTCTCGATCGAGGAAAGCGGCAGCGCCGACTACGCCGACGACCATCGCGGCGGACGCTGGCAATACGCTTCCGATGACGATGCGTTCGAGGTCGGCGAGGTGCTCGATCGGAGCTTGACCTTGTCGCACATGCGGCGTCCCGATGGGGCCGCGCCGGACTACGCCGACTTTCCTTTCCTGGAAAGCGAGCTGTCCCCGCCCGACGCGTTCGAGAATCTCACACCGGACGACGAGCATTTTCACGAAGCGACGGGCAACGACGGCGCCTCGTTCGACCGCAGCTACGTTCGCGCCGGGCTGGTGCTGTGGCCGCGTGCGCGACGGCTCGCCGTGCTGAACCAAGCGGGGCTCAAGACAACGCTGCCGCATCTCCAGGATCTGGCGACGCGGTGGCAGGCGAGCGCTGCCGGAACCGACACGCCGCTGTGGCAGGAAGCCGACGAGCTCGCCGGCCATATGCTGCACACTTGGCCCTCGCGGCGAAACGAGGCCGCCGCCGAGGCCCGCCGCATGCTGGAGGCGCTGACGCTGCTCGGCGCTGTCGCCCGCATCGATTCCTTTCTCGCCGCGCGCTCGGCAGAGGGCGACTACGCGGCGTCCGACAACGAGGCGATCGTGCGCGCAGCGGCGTTGCTGGCGCCGCAGCGTGCGAGCGCGTTGCTGATCCAGATCATCCGGCACAACACGCCGACGCATCCCGCAGAGTGCGCCGACCTGCTGAAGCGCTGGACAATGGCATCGGACGGCCGGATCGGCGATGTGGCAAGCGTGGCGGCAGCGTTCATCGGCGTTCTGCCCGGGCCGCCGGCCACGCGAGCCGGGCAGCACACCTGGCAAGATTTCGAGCCCGTGACCGCGGACCTGGTCGACGATCTCCTGACGGCGACGAGCCTCATCGATGCGGGCCTGATCGATTCCGGCGTGATCGGTTCCAGCCTGGCGAACCGTGCGGTCGGGCACATCCTCGCCTGGCCCGGGACCTACAAGCCCGACTCCGCGCTGGTGCCGGCCGCTCTCGCCTTGGTCAAGCGGTCCGAGGCCAGGGCGTGGCCGGCCGTCGGGAAGTTGCGCGCCGCCTGTCTGACCCACTTGCGCCAGCGCATCGCTATCGAGCTGGCTGCGCCACGCGACTGGGCGCGCGCCAATCCGATCAGCTGCAAGTGCACCGACTGCCGTGAGCTCGCCTCGTTCCTGATCGATCCGAAGCGACGGCAATGGCATCTGAAGGCAGCCCAGCAACGCCGGAGCCATGTCGAAAGCACCGTGCAGAATGAGCCGTGCGATGTCGATCTGGCGACAGACCGACGCGGCAGCCCGCATATGCTCATCGCGACCAAGAACCAGGCGAGCCACGAGCGGCGCACGGCGCAGCGCCGGGCAGATATCGAGCACGAGGCGGCGCTGGCCGGATAGCGAGCGGCCTTGCGCCTTCGGCGGACCGGCGCATAACGGGACGCTGAGCCTGACTAAGCACCGTCCCCTTGCAGATCGGGTCGCCGAGGGCGCCGAGGCATCGCTGGCAGCCCAGCATCATGTGAGCGCCATCGACGTCCTCGTCCGGATCGGCTGGCTCGATCCACGATCGGTGAAGCGCTGGCGGTTCGGCCAATTCAGTGCCTCGAGGGCCTCGTTCCGACCAATCCGCCGCGCATCTCCGAAGCCATGAAGCCTGTCCTTCGGCCTCCTTTCATCGCCGCTCCCTGAAGAAGGCGCGCAGCAGGTCTCCCGCTTCCCGCTCGGCGAGGCCCGGATAGAGCTCGGGGCGATGGTGACAGGTGGGCTGGTCGAACAGCCGCGGGCCGTGCTCGACGCCGCCGCCCTTGGGATCGCCGGCCCCCCAATAGAGCCGCCGGATGCGCGCAAAGGAGATCGCCTGGGCGCACATCGGACAGGGTTCGAGGGTGACGTAGAGGTCGCAATCGACCAGGCGTGGTGCCCCCAGCGTCGCCGCCGCCTGTCGAATCGCCAGCATCTCGGCATGCGCGGTCGGATCGCGGTCCTGCTCGGTGCGATTGCCTGCCTCGGCGAGCACGGCGCCATCGGGGCCGATGATCACGGCGCCAATCGGCACTTCCCCCCGCAGTGCGGCTGATCGCGCGGCGGCGAGTGCGCGTTCCATGGGCGATGGTCTTGTCGGGCCGGTCATAAGGGGGAAAATAGCGTCAACACGAGTGGGAGGAGTATGCCATGCGATTCAGCTTCACGCCCGAGCAGGAGGAGTTCCGCGCTGGCCTGCGCCGCGCGCTGGAAGCCCGCTCGCCGCCTAAGGAAGTGCGCCGCCTGATGGCGACGGACGCGGGCTGGGAGCGCGACGGCTGGCAACGGCTGAACACGGAGCTCGGCCTGACGGCGATCCAGATCCCCGAGGAGTATGGCGGCCAGGGCTTCGGATTCAGTGAGCTCGGCATCGTGCTGGAGGAAATGGGCCGCAGCCTGCTCTGTGCGCCTTTCCTGTCGACCGCCCTGGCGGCGATGGCGATCCAGAATGCCGGCACGGAGGACCAGAAGCGCGCTCTGCTGCCGGCGTTGGCCGACGGCAGCAAGACCGCGACGCTCGCGGTCGCCGAGGACAATGGCCGCAACGATGCCGACGGCGTGGCGATGACCGCGACCCAGTCGGGCGGCACCTGGCGCCTGGTCGGCACCAAGAGCTTCGTGCTCGATGGCCATACCGCCGACCTGGTCGTCGTGCTGGCCCGCCTCGCCGGCACCAAGGGCAACAATGGCCTTGCCTTCTTCACCGTCGCCGGCGACGCGGCCGGCCTGGCGCGCCAACGCCTCGACACCATGGACGAGACGCGCAAGCTCGCCCGCTTGCAGTTTGCCTCTGTCGAAGCGGCGCCGCTCGGCGAACCCGGCAAGGCCGCCGCCGCCTTCGCCGTGACGATGCAGCAGGCGGTGATCTGCCTCGCCAACGAGATGGTGGGCGGCGCCGACCGGCTGCGCCAGGACGCGCTCGACTACACCAAGATGCGCATGCAGTTCGGCCGCTCGATCGCCTCGTTCCAGGTCACCAAGCACAAGGCGGCCGACATGCTGGTCGATGTCGAGATGGCGAAGTCGGCCGCCTACTACGCCGCCGCGGCGCTCGACGAGGGCGACGACGAGTTGCCGGCGCTGGCCGCGCTCGCCAAGGCCTCGGCCTCCGAGGCCTACCTGCAGACCGCGATCCATGCCGTGCAGATGCATGGCGGCATCGGCTTCACCTGGGACAACGACACGCATCTCTGGTTCAAGCGGGCCAAGAGCTCGGAGATCCTGTTCGGCGATGCCAACTGGCATCGCGAGCAGATGATGCGGCATTGGAAGCACTGAGGAGCCTGGACCATGAGCGAACATGACGAAGCCTCGGTCCGCGCCGAAGTCCGCGCCTGGCTGGAAGCCAACTGGAACCCCGAGTACGGCCTGATCGAGTGGCGCACCAAGCTGATCGAATCGGGCTGGGGCGCGCCGCACTGGCCCAAGCAATGGTACGGCCGCGACCTGCCGGTGGCGATGAACGCCGTGGTCGACGAGGAGTTCGCGCGCGTGGGCGCGGTCGGCGTCGCCAAGGCCGGCATCCGCACGCTCGCGGCTGCAACCATCCTGGCGCACGGCACCGATCTCCATAAGGAGAAGTTCCTGCGCCGCATCCTCACCGGCGAGGACACCTGGTGCCAGCTGTTCTCCGAGCCGGGCAGCGGCTCGGACATGGCGGGTGCGGTGACCAGAGCCGACCGGCGCGGCAACCAGTGGGTGATCAACGGCCAGAAGGTGTGGACCACCAGCGCACACAAGGCGCATTGGGGCCTCCTGCTGGCGCGCGCCAACTGGGACGTCGCCAAGCACAAGGGCCTCGCCTACTTCGTGCTCGACATGAAGCAGCCCGGCGTGCAGGTCCATCCGCTGAAGCAGATGAACGGCCATGCCTCGTTCAACCAGGTGTTCTTCACCGACGCCATCGTCGAGCCCGAGATGATGATCTGCGACGTCGGCGACGGCTGGACGGTGGCGACCACCACCCTGATGCACGAGCGGCGCGGCGCCGACGGCTTGCGGAGCTGGGCGACCGGCTCGGACCGCAAGGGCCGCATCTACGAGGAGGAGCGGGCCGAGGTCGCCACGACCATGGAGCCCTACAAGTGGTATCCGCAACGCGCCGGCCGCGTCGACCTCGTGCTGCAGCGAGCCAAGGAGACCGGCAAGATCGACGACCCGATCGTGCGCCAGGAGATCGCCAAGCTCCTGATCATGTCCAAGACGGCCGAATGGACCGCCCGCCGCGCCCGCGCCGCCCAGGAGCAGGGCCGCCCGCAGGGCCCCGAGGGCTCGCTCGGCAAGCTGGTGTCGAGCAACGTCGCCCGCCAGGCGGCGCGCGTGCACACCTACATCACCGGTGCCGACGCCCTGCTGCGCGGCAAGGACAGCCCGATGGAAGGCGTCATCGCCGAGATCCTGGTCTCCGTCCCCGCCACCTCGATCGCCGGCGGCACCGACGAGATCCAGCGCAACATCATCTCCGAGCGCGTGCTGAAGATGCCCAAGGAGATGAGCGTCGACACCGACAAGCCGTTCCGCGACGTGCCACGGAACATCGTGTCGAGCTGACGCATTTCATTTCTTCCGGACCGCGTAAGGCGCGCTCACGCGGTCCGGAAGAGAATGGCAGGGCGCTGATCGCCGGAAGATTCGAGGTGCCAAGGTCAACAGGTGGTGCCGAGGGTGTTTCCGCCCCTCGGCCATGGCGAATGGGTTCGCAAACGAGCGCGTGGCTCGGATTGTCAGACTGTCGCGGGCGCACTGCAGTAGCGCCCGCGGCCCGGCGCGCGTATCTTGGGCGGATGCCTCGTCCCCTCATCGGAGTCACCCTGGATGCGGAAAAGCCGGGGGGCTACTCGAAATTTCCCTGGTATGCGCTGCGCCAGAACTATCTCGACGCGATCGACGCCGCGGGCGGCCTGGCGGTCGCGCTGCCGCACGAGCCCGACCGCGTCGGCGACTATCTCGAGCGCATCGACGCGCTGGTCGTGACCGGCGGCGCCTTCGACGTCGACCCGTCCTACTATGGCGGCGGGCCGGCCCACGCCACCGTGGTCACCAAGGATCGCCGCACAGCGTTCGAGTTTGCCGTCACCCAGGGCGCGCTCGACCGCAACATGCCGGTGCTCGGAATCTGTGGCGGCCAGCAGCTCCTGCACGTCGTGCTGGGCGGCAAGCTGATCCAGCACATCCCGGACGCGGTGGCCGATGCGCTGGCGCACGAGCAGCCCAACCCGCGCGACGAGCCGGGCCATGTCGTCAAGGTGGCGCGCGGCACGCAGCTCCACGGCATCGTGGGCGCCGACGAGCTCGCGGTGAACAGCGCCCATCACCAGGCGGCGGCCGACTCGCCCGCCGGGATCGTGGTCAACGCCACCGCGCCGGACGGCGTGATCGAGGGCATCGAGGCGCCGCGCTACCGCTTCTGCATCGGCGTGCAGTGGCATCCCGAGTTCCTGATCTCCGAAGGCGATGCCCGGTTGTTCCGCGCCTTCCTGGGGGCGGCCGCGGCGACGTGAGCGAGCCGGAACGGATCGCCAAGCGCCTGGCGCGGGCCGGCCTGTGCTCGCGACGTGACGCCGAGCGCTGGATCGCAGCCGGTCGGGTCAGGGTCGACGGCAAGGTGCTCGACACGCCGGCCTTCACCGTCACCGACAGGAACGTGATCGAGGTCGACGGCAGGAAGCTGCCCGAAGCCGAGCGCGCCCGCCTGTGGCGCTATCACAAGCCGACCGGCGAGCTGGTCACCGAGCGCGATCCCGAGGGGCGGCGCACCATCTTCGACTCGCTGCCCAAGACCCTGCCGCGCGTGGTCACGGTCGGCCGGCTCGACTTCATGTCGGAGGGCCTGCTGCTGCTCACCAACGATGGCGGCCTGGCGCGCCGGCTCGAATTGCCGGCCAACGGCTGGACCCGGCGCTATCGCGCGCGCGTGCACGGCACCGTCGATCCGGCGCGGCTCGCCGGGCTGGCCAACGGAATCACCCTCGACGGCGTGCGCTACGGCGCCATCCAGGCCCGCCTCGAGCGCCAGCAGCGCACCAACGCCTGGCTCGAGATCGCGCTCACCGAGGGCAAGAACCGCGAGGTGCGGCGCGTGCTGGCCCATCTCGACCTGCCGGTGATGCGCCTGATCCGCGTCGCCTTCGGGCCGTTCTATCTGGGTGAACTGGAGCGCGGTCAGGTCGAGGAAGTGCCGACCCAGGCGCTCGACAATCTGCTCGGCCTCGAGCCGCCGCGTCACAAGCAAGGCTGGGCCAGGCCCAAGGCCAGGAAGCGGCGGGCCTGATGCTGCGCATCATCGGCGGCAAGCATCGCGGCCGCGCCCTCGCGGCGCCCGAGGGCCAGAACATTCGCCCCACCGCGAGCCGTGCCCGCGAATCGCTGTTCAACATCCTGATGCACGCCAACTGGCGCGACGACGGCACCTCACCCCTGATCGAGGCGCGCGTGCTCGATGCCTTTGCCGGCTCCGGCGCGCTCGGCCTCGAGGCGCTGTCGCGCGGTGCCGCGCACGCCACCTTCCTCGACAAGGATGCCGAGGCGATCCGCTCGATCGGCGAGAACCTGCGCAAGCTCGGCGAGACCGGTGCGGCCAAGGTCGTGCGCGGCGATGCCACGCGCCCGCCGCCGGCCCAGGCCGCCTGCGACCTCGTCTTCCTCGACCCGCCCTACCGCTCGGGCCAGGCTGCACCGGCGCTTGCCGCCCTCGACACGGCCGGCTGGCTGGCGCCCGATGCCATCGCCACCGTCGAGCTGGCGCACAACGAGGACATCGACCCGCCGCCGGGTTTCGAAGCGATCGACGAGCGGCGCTATGGTGCCGCCAAGATCGTGATCCTGCGGAAGACGCCATGACCCTCATTGCACCGCTCTACATGCTGCGCCACGGCGAGACGGCGTGGAACACCGAGCGGCGCATGCAGGGCCTGCGCGATTCCGACCTGACCGAGCGTGGCCGCCTGCAGGCCCAGGCGATGGGCCGCGCCCTCAAGCGCGAGCTCGACGCGACCGAAGGACCGACCATCTTCCTGCGCAGCCCGCTCGGCCGGGCGCGCGAGACGGCCGAGATCATCGGCGGCGAGATCGGCCTCGACCCCGCCCTCTGGCGCGATGACCCGCGCCTCGTCGAGCTGGGCTACGGCGACTGGGAAGGCTTGAGCTGGAAGGAGATCGAGGTCACTCATCCGACGGCGCTCGCCGACTGGCGCGCCGATCCGCACGGCTACTGCCCTCCGGGCGGCGAGACCCACACCGAGCTGCGCACCCGTTCGGCCGCCATGCTGACCGAGGTCGCTTCTTCGAACCTGCGCACGGTGATCGTCGGCCACGGTGTCAGCGGCGCCGTCCTGCGCGGCCTCAATCTCGGCCTCGACGCCAAGGCGATGTTCGTCCTGGAGAAACCGCAGGACGCCTTCTTCCGCCTGCTCGCCGGCCGCGAGGAGCGGATCGTCTGCGTGTAACTGCTGTAACCGCTTGCAAAGCTGCGGGCTACCTGCGGGGCACAGAGGAAATAGCCGTTCCAGCCGCCGTATGCGTCACTAGGGCCCTGCAACCACCGGCGACGAGCATCGTTCTTCCGCGAGCATGCGCGTGGCTTCATTTCTCGCTTTCCTTGTCTTCCCTCTCTTGTGCCTGGTCTGGTCTGCGGTTGGGGCCCAGGACATGACCTCGACCTTCGAGGGCGTCGAGAAGATGGCCGCGAAGCTCGCGGCCGAGCCCTTCCAGGAGCCGGCCTCGATCGACGGCGACATGCGGCGTCTCGACTATGATCGTTACCGCGCACTCAGAGCCCGGCCTGACACGGCGCTGTGGCACGAGGGCACGAGCCCGTTTCGCGTCGAATTCTTTCCGGCAGGATTCATCTACGAAAAGCCGGTGCAGATCTTCGTGGTGGATGGCGGCGCGACCACGCCGCTTGCCATCGGGCCCGACCTGTTCGACTTCTCCGACACGGGCTTGAAAGAGCCGCCCGAGAAGGTCGAGCTGGCGGGCTTCCGCCTGCTGCACCCTCTCAATCGCGCCGACAAGTTCGACGAGGTCGCCGCCTTCCTGGGCGCGAGCTACTTTCGCATCATCGGGCGAGACCAGGTCTACGGCAGCTCGGCGCGCGGGCTCGCCATCGACACCGGCATCGGCGGCAAGCCCGAGGAGTTTCCGCTGTTCCGCGCCTTCTGGCTGGTCAAGCCCCGGCCCGACGCCAAGGAGCTGACGGTGTGGGCTCTGCTCGATTCGGCCGGCGCGGCAGGTGCCTTCTCCTTCACCATCCGGCCGGGCGCGCGCACCGTGATCGATACCAGGTGCATCCTCTACATGCGCAACGACGTGCAGGTGCTGGGCATCGCGCCGCTCACCTCGATGTTCTTCTCCGGCAAGGCCGCCCCCACGCGTGACGACTACCGCCCCGAGATTCACGATGCCGACGGGCTGTATCTCTCGACCGGCAAGGACGAACGCGTCTGGCGGCCGTTGGACAACCCCGCCGCGTTGGTCGTCACGGCCTTCCAGGACCGCACGCCCAAGGGATTCGGCCTGCTGCAGCGCGAGCGTGACTTCGAGCGCTACCAGGACACCGGCACCGCGCTCGAGGCGCGGCCGAGCCTGTGGGTCGAGCCCCGGGATGACTGGGGCGAGGGTGAAGTGCGGCTGGTCGAGATCCCGAGCCAGGCGGAAACCAACGACAACATCGTGGCCTTCTGGGTATCGCGGCAACCGGCGCGCAAGGGCGACCGCAAGGAGTACACCTACCGACTATCCTCCCTCTCGGATGAAGCCGCGCTGTCGCCAGCCGGGCGCGTCATCGCCACCCGAGCCGGCCTCGTGCCTTCCGCCCCCAAGCAGCGCCGCATGGTGGTCGAGTTCGCCGGCGGCGAACTCGCGACATTGGCACCGCAACAACCGGTGACGTCCGACGTTGCGCTCACGAATGCCAAGGTCATCCGAACCTACGTCGAACCCCTGCCATGGAAAAAGAGCTGGCGCCTGTTCATCGACTTCGAGCCTGTGGGCAAGACTCCCGTGGACATGCGCGCCGCGCTGACGTTGCACGGCTCGCGACTCACCGAGACCTGGACCAACCTGTACCGGCCGTGACCCCGGCCGGGCCATGGCAGCTCGACCGGTTTGCAGGCCGGGCGCACTGGCGGCGCGGGCTGGTGCTCATTCTGGTGCTGACGACCACCGCGGTTGGCATCGCGCTGATGGGACGCATCGTGGCCGCACGCGGGCCTGACATCCTGAAGCCGATCTTCCTGCCTTGCTTCGCGCTGCTCTTCGCCTGGACCGCGCTCTCCTTCTGGAGCGGATTGCTCGGCTTCCTGCTCGGATTGCTGCGCCGGCATCCCGTGACTCTCGCACGGCGCGGGCCGGCCGCCGGCCCGCTCCCACCGCTCACCGAGCGCACCGCCATCCTGATCCCGGTCTACAACGAAGACGCGGCGGGGGTGTCGGGGCGCATCGCCGTCATGTACCGCTCGCTGCAGGACACCGGCCATCTCGGCGCGTTCGATTTCTTCATCCTGAGCGACACCAACACTCCCGACCTGGCGCGCGAGGAGGAGAGCACCTACGCAGGACTGCGCGACCGGCTCGATGCCGGGCTGCGCCTGTTCTATCGCCGGCGCGCCAACAATACCGGCAAGAAGGCGGGCAATGTCGCCGAATGGGTCGAGACGCGCGGGCACGCCTACGCCTTCATGATCGTGCTCGATGCCGACAGCCTGTTGCAGGGCGACACCATGGTGCGCCTGGCCGCCCTGATGCAGGCCAATCCGCGAACCGGGCTGATCCAGACCCATACCGTGCCGGCTGGACGCGAGACCTTGTTCGCCCGCGCCCTGCAATTCTCCTCGCGGCTGGTCGGCGTGCTCTTGTCGATGGGCTTCAGCTTCTGGCAGACGAGCGAATCGAACTATTTCGGCCACAACGCCATCCTGCGGGTGAAAGCCTTCGCCGATTGCTGCCGGCTGCCGGTCCTGTCAGGCCGTCCGCCGCTCGGCGGCGAGATTCTGAGCCACGACTTCGTCGAGGCGGCCTTCCTGCGTCGCGGCGGCTGGTATTGCTGGGTGCTGCCCGAGCTGCGCGGCAGCTACGAGGAGCTGCCGACCAACCTGCTCGACTATGCCGTACGCGACCGCCGCTGGATGCAGGGTAACCTCCAGCACGCCCGCCTGATCGGCAAGCGCGGCCTGCATCCGATGAGCCGCCTGCATCTCGGCCTGGGCATCTTCGCCTATCTCGCCTCGCCGCTGTGGCTCGCCATGCTGATGTTGAGCTCCGCCATGGTGGTCGACCATCGGATCACCGGGGACATATACTTCGGGCCGACGCGCACGCTTTTTCCCCAATGGCCGCAGTACCATTGGCCCGAGATCCACGGCCTGCTCGGCCTGACCATCGGCCTGCTGCTCGGCCCCAAGCTGCTGGCGCTGCTCCTGCGATTCGGCTCGACGCGCAGCGCGCGCCGCTTCGGCGGCCGCATCGCGCTGGTGCTGAGCTTCGTGGTCGAGACCTGCTTCTCCACCCTGCTCGCCCCGGTGATGATGTTGTTCCACACCACCTTCCTGATCCGCATCCTGGCCGGCAGCGCGGTGGGCTGGCCGCCCCAGGCGCGCGGCGATCGCGGCATGGGCTGGCGCCAGGCGCTCGCGCGCCACATCGGACACGTGCTGTTCGGCCTCGCGGCACTCTGCGCCCTCGCCTGGTTCGTGCCCGACTACGTGCCGTGGATCCTGCCCGTGGTCACCGGGTTGTTGCTGTCGGTGCCGCTCGCGGTCCTCTCCAGCCGCCGCGCCATGGGGCTTGCGGCGCGTCGACTGCGCCTGTTCCTCACCCCGGAGGAACGCGCCGAAGCGACCCTCGCGATCGGGCACTAGGAATGGTGCTTGGCCGCGCTCTCGCACCGACTGGCCCGAACCGCATCAAGGCGAGTAGACTGCGCGTGGATCGCAGGGAAGGCCATGTCCGTGGCGCGCGCTCATCACCGTCGAGCCGAACAAGCTCGGCGGGAAACCTTGCATTCGCGGGAGGCGGATTTCTATGCCTGACGTCTTGGAGTATCTCGCATCGGGCATGACCATCGAAGAGATATTGGGGGACTTTCCCGATCTCACCCGGGAAGACATTCTGGCCTTTCTCGCTTATGCGGCGGCCCGTGAACGTGGAACGGTTCAGCTCCACGTATGATGCTGTCGTTCGACCAGAACCTCAGCCACAAAGCGGACCTCCATCGAAGCGTTGGCCAATGACCCTTCTCAGGCCATTGAGATCGTCTAACCCCTCGCCAGCCGAGCGGTGCGGCGGCAGCCACCGGTTTCGCTGATCACCAGGCCGTCACCGTCGCTGCGGGCCGTGAGCTTGCCCGAGCGGCGATCGGCCGCTTTCACCGAGGCGACGGTAACCAGCGAGAACGAACCCGTGCTCTTGGCGAGGCCGTGGATCTGCCACAGGCTCGGTGTCGGCGCCGGCGCCGGCGCCTTGCGCTGGTTGGGCACCGGGCCGTGCGCGGAGGAGTCGTAGGCCGAGCCGTCGACGAAGCCGTTCTCGATGGTGAGCACGTAATCGAGCGGAGCGTTGCACGAGCCGCCGTCGCTGCGGCCGCTCCATTGGCCGTCCAGGGGAGAGGTGGGCGCCGGCGCGTCTGGTTGGGCAGCCGGCGGCGTGGCCTGTGGCGCCGTCTTGGCCGGCGGCCGCGTCTGTGCGCTGGCCGTGACGGCAATCGCCATCACCAGCAGGACGACCGATAAGCGCCTCATCGTCTGCCGAACAGGCGCTCGATGTCGGCGAGCTTCAGCTCGACATAGGTCGGCCGGCCGTGGTTGCACTGGCCGGAATGGGGCGTCGCCTCCATCTGGCGCAACAGCGCATTCATCTCCTCGACCGAGAGCCGCCGGCCGGCCCGGACCGAGGTGTGGCAGGCGAGCGTGCCGCACACCTCCTCGACGCGCTCCTTGAGCGAGAGGTGATCGCCCAGCTCGGCCAGCTCGTCGGCGAGATCGCGCACCAGCCCCTGGACGTCGAGCTCGCCCAGCACGGCCGGCGTCTCGCGCACCACCACGGCACCCAGCCCGAACGGCTCCAGCACCAGGCCCATGTCGGCCAGCTCGGCCATGCGGCCGGCGAGCCGGCGCGCGCCGTCCTCGCCGACGTCGACGACCTCGGGCAGCAGCAGCGCCTGGCGCTTCACGCCGTCGGCCTCGAGCTGGTCCTTCAGGCGCTCGTGCATCAGCCGCTCGTGCGCGGCGTGCTGATCGACAATCACCACGCCCTCGGTGGTCTGGGCGACGATGTAGGTCTCGTGCAGCTGGGCGCGCGCAACACCCAGGGGATAGGAAACGCCGTTGCCGTTGGCGACGGGCTCGGTCGCCGGCTCGACGCGCGCCGACGGCTGCGCCAGCGGCGCCATGAACTGCGCCGCGGTCTCGGCGAGGCCGCGCGGCAGCGTGGCGAATTGGCTGCGGCCCAGCGGCAGTGCCAGCGACTGGCCGGTGTGCGGGCGCAAGGCGCCCAGCGCGGCGTCGGCCACTGTGGTGCTGGCGCGATGGCCGGCCGCGGCCAACGCCGTGCGCAGCGCGCCCACGATCAGGCCGCGCACGATGCCGGCGTCGCGGAAGCGCACCTCCGTCTTGGCCGGATGCACGTTGACGTCGACCATGCCGGTCGGCGCCTCGAGAAACAGCGCCACCATGGGATGGCGGTCGCGCGCCAGGAAATCCTGGTAGGCGCCGCGCACCGCGCCGGCGAGCAGCTTGTCGCGCACCGGCCTGCCATTGACGAACAGATACTGGTGCTGGCTGGTCGGACGGTTGAGCGTCGGCAAACCGGCGAAGCCAGTGAGCCGGAAGCCTTCGCGATTGGCGTCGATGGCGACCGTGTTGTCGGCGAACTCGCGGCCCATGATGGCGCCGAGCCGCGCCAGTCGAGCCTCGCCGGCCTTCTCGATCAGCGACGGCGCGGCGGCCGGCAGGTCGATCAGGGTGCGCTCGTCGCTGTCGAGCCGGAAGCCGATGGCCGGATGAGCCATCGCCAGCCGGCGCAGCGCATCGGCGACGTGGCCCGATTCGGTGCGCGGCTCCTTGAGGAACTTGAGCCGCGCCGGGGTGGCGAAGAAGAGATCGCGCACCTCGACCCGCGTGCCGAACGGATGCGCGGCGGGGTGCGGCTCGCCCTTGGCGCCGCCGTCGATCTCCAGGCACCACGCCGTCTCTGCGCCAGCCGGCCGAGAGGTGATGGCCATGCGGCTCACCGACGCGATCGACGGCAGGGCCTCGCCGCGGAAGCCCAGGGTGCGAATGTCGTCGAAATCGTCGTCGGGCAGCTTGGAAGTGCAATGCCGCTCGACCGCCAGCTCGAGCTCGTCCGGCGTCATGCCGACGCCATCATCGACCACCGACAGGAAGGTCCGGCCGCCCTCCTTCAGGCTGACCACGATCCGATGCGCGCCGGCATCGATCGCGTTCTCGACCAGCTCCTTGGCGGCGCTGGCCGGCCGCTCGACCACCTCGCCGGCGGCGATGCGATTGACCAGGGTCGACGGCAGACGCCTCAGGGTTCGTTGGGGTCGCACACTCATGATCGGCCGAGTTTACGTCTGCCGCCTTGCGGAAAGATACTGGCGGATAGGAGCACGAGAAATCTCGTCAGGGGACCGAGACGATTCCCACGGGCCGGCCGACGACGATCGTGGTCAGCGCCTCGTCATCGAGCAGGCGACGCGCGAGCCGGCGGACATCGTCGAGGGTGATCGCCTCGATCAACCTGTTGCGCCGCGTCAGATGGTCGGGCGCGAGATTGTCGACCTGCAGCGACAGCAGGAGGCCCGCGATCGCCGGCGACGAATCGAGCGACAGCGAGAGCGCGCCGCCGAGATAGGTCTTGGCATCGGCCAGCTCCTCGGCCGTCGGGCCATCGGCGCGCAGGCGCGCCAGCACGTTGCGCACCACGCCCAGCGCCTCGGCGATGCGCTCGTTGGCGCTCGCCGTCGAGATCACGATCAGGGCGGCCTTGCGGTAGGCGCGCAGGCTGCTCGAGGCGCCGTAGGCGAGACCGCGCTTCTCGCGCACCTCGGTGAAGAGCCGCGACTGCTGGCCGCCGCCACCCAGGATGTGGTTCAAGGCGACCGCGGCGTACCAGTCCGGATCGTCGCGCAGCACCCCGGGCAGGGCGAGCAGCGCCGTGCTCTGCGGCACCGGCCGTTCGACCACGACCGTGCGCGGCCGGCTGGGTCGCGTCCAGTCGGGCAGCGACGGCGGCAGGACGCCGACCGGCAAGGCGCCGAAGGCGTGATCGAGCAGGCGCGCGAGGTCGGCTTCCTCGATATCGCCGACGGCTGCGATCACCAGGCCGCGCCGCCTCAAGAGCGCCGCCGCGCGTTGCTCGATGTCATGCCGCGTGAGCGCCCTGAGATTCTCGGGCGTGCCGTCGGGGCTGTTCGAGTAGGGATAGCCTGCGAACTCGGTTTCCATCAGGCTGCGCGCGGCAAGCGAGGCTGGCCGCTGGCTCGCCTGGTTGAGCGCAGCGATGGTCTGCGTGCGGCGCTGCTCGATCATCTCGGGCTCGAAGCGGGGCTGCATGAGGGCCAGCCGCAACAGCTCGAAGCCTTCGTCGCGCGTCGCCGACAACACGCGCAGCGATCCGCCCAGCCGATCGAACGAGGCGCTGAAGCCGATCGAGGCGGCGGCATCTTCCTGGCGCTGGCGGAAGGCATGGGCGTCGAGCGGCCCCGCCCCGTCGGTCAGCAGCACCGCCATCAACATGGTGACGCCCGACTGTCCCGCCGGATCGGAGGCCGTGCCGCCCGGCACGGAGAACGACACCGACAGCGCCGGCGCGCTCTTGTCCCGCACCAGCCAGGCGCGGATGCCGAGCGGTGTGGTCACGACCGCGATGTCGACGGCGCCGGCGGCCGTCGGCAGCAACAGCGCTGTCATGATCGCGCCACCGAGGAGGCGACGGCGGGTCGTCATCGGCTGCCCGATTGCGGGGTGAGCAGCGACGTCACCAGGTGCTGCGGCTGCCAGACATGGCGCGCCGCGGCGACGATCTCGGCCGGCCGCACCAACGCGATGCGCTCCGGCCAGGCCGCGAGATCGGCGACCGTGCTGCCGGTGGTGAGCGCGCTGCCGAAGAGGCGCGGCCCGGTCTGAAGCGAATCCTGGGCGTAGATCGCCGCCGCGAGCAGCTGGTTCTGCGCCCGCTCGATCTCGTCGTCCCCGACGCCGCTTTCAACAAGGCGCGCGAGCTCGCCGGTCACGGCGCTCTCGACCTCGGTCATCGTGACCGAGGCGGCCGGGTGGACACCGACCTCGAAGGTCGTGAGGCCGAGGCTGGTCGGGCGGTAGCCGGCCCAGGCCGAGATTGCCCGCTTGCCGTCGGTCACCAGGGCGCGCCACAGGCGGCTGGTCTCGCCGCCACCCAGCAGCTGGGCCAGCACCTGCAGGGCATAGGCATACCGGGTCTCGCCCTTGCTGTAGGATGGCGCCAGGTAGTGCCGTGTCCAGCGCGGCTCGACCACGCGGGCATCGGCGCGGCTTGCGATCTGGGGCAGCCCCGAGGCACCCCGGTCCGGGCGATGGCGCGGCTCGACCAACCGCGCCGGGATCGGCCCGTAGTATCTCTCGGCGAGCCCGCGCACCTCGGCGGTCGTGGTGTCGCCGCCGACGATCAGGATCGCGTTGTTGGGCATGTAGTGCTGGCGATAGAACGCCATCAGGTCGGCGAGGGTGAGGTTGTCGACGTCGGCGACATAGCCGCTGATCGGCACGCCGTAGGGTCGATCGCGGCCGAACAGGCGCTCATGCACCACCTCGTCGAGGAGTGCGCCCGGCGAATTCTCGATCCGCATGCGGCGCTCCTCGAGCACGACCTGGCGCTCGGGCACCAGCTCCTTCTCGCTGAGGCGCAGATTGGTCATGCGGTCGGCCTCCATGCGCATGACCAGCTCGAGCCGCTCGGGCGAGACCGTCTGGTAGTAGCCCGTCGAATCGTACGTCGTGTAGGCGTTATCGCGTCCGCCGTTCTTCGACACCGTGCGCGAGAATTCGCTCGGCCCCACCGTGTCGGTGCCTTTGAACATCATGTGCTCGAGGAAATGGGCGATGCCGGTCTTGCCGGGCACCTCGTCGGCGCTGCCGACCTTGTAGACCACGAGCTGGGTGACGATCGGCGCACGCGACGACGGCAGGACGACGACGTCGAGGCCATTGGCCAGGGTGAAGGTATCGACGCGGCGGCGCTCGACGGTAAACAGCCTGGCGCTCGCTGGCGCCGTCGGCGCAAGCGCCGCGCCGGCGGCGAGACCGCCGAGCAGGCCTCGGCGACCGATCGTCGCGACCCGCGTCAGAAGATGCCTTCGAGGAGGCCGCGCTTGCGCCGCGTGATGGTCGGCGTGCTGCCCGTGGCGGGCTTGCCAGCCGCCTGGGCGTCACGGATGCGCTGCTGTTCCTTGGCCGGATCGACGACGACACCGGTGGGCGGCGTGTCCTGCCAGAAGATCAGGCTGTCGATGAAACCCTTGTCGCTATTGTTGATCGTCTTGGTGTCCGTGTTCACGCGGCTGCGGATGTCGGGATCGATGCCGCCCTGCCCCGCCTTCGCAACCAGCGCCTGCTCCGAGCCGGTGCCGCGCGAGGTCGTCGCGGGGGCGCCGCCTGCGCCAGCGGTGCGCTGCTGCACGCGCCCGGCCAGCGCCGGCGACAGCGCCTCCTTGGCCTGGTCGGACGGGGTCATCTCCTGCGGCCTGGGCTCGCCCGGCCGCGGCGGACGCAGCTCGGCGTTGGGCGGCATGGTGAGCGGCGAGTGCGACACGATCTTGAACTCGTCGGGCGACACCTTCTTGCCACCACCCAGATTCTCGAACGCGCCACAGCCACCGAGCGCAACGCTGCACAGGACAGCGCCGAACGCCAGCAGCCTCGAGGAGGTAAAGGTCGTTCGTTGCATCGTTCGTCCTTCGAATTTCATTCTTGTCCGCCGATCATGGCCGCTTCAGGGCGCCTCGCGCCGGTCGCCGACCAGGGAGTCGATGAGCATCAGCCCGACGCCGATGACGATCGCCGAATCGGCGACGTTGAACGCCGGCCAATGCCAGCGGCCTATGTGGAAATCGGCGAAGTCGAACACCGCTCCCCAGCGAGCGCGATCGATAACATTGCCGATGGCGCCGCCCATGACAAGACCGATGCCCCACGCCGTCAGGGGCCGGTCGGTTCGTCGCAGCCAGACGAACAGGCCGATGCACACGGCGATGGCGGCCGCCGAGAGAACCCAGGGCGGCAGCGCACCCTCGCCGCCCAGCAGGCCGAAGCTGACACCCTGGTTCCACACGACGACCAGCCGGAAAAAGCCGTCGATCACCGGCACCACGGCTCCCGCCTTCTTGATGAAGGGAAGCAGCAATTGCTTGGAGGCCTGATCGGCCAACAAGGTGATCACCACCAGCACCATCGCCTGACGATCGATGGCTCTCATGCTCGATCCATCACCCATCCACCGCGGCTTCGCAGCGCAGGCAGAGCTGCGCGTGCTTGGCGGACTTGCCGACCTCCTCGAGCACCTGCCAGCAGCGGGCGCACTTGTTGCCGTGGGCGAGAGCGGGCTCGACGGCGACGCCTGCCACATCGGGAAGCGCAAAGGAGCCCGCCGGGGCGGCGCCATCGACCAGCTCGCCGCCCGAGGTGATGCAGATCTCGACGAGGTCGAGGCCGGCCATCGCCGCGCGATACTCGGGCGCGACATGGACCCGCGGTGCCGCCTGCAGGCTCGACCCGATGCGCTTCTCGGCGCGCTCCAGCTCGAGCGCCCCGGTGACGACACGGCGCAGGTTGCGCACCGTGCGCCACTTCTCGCCCAGCGCCGCATTGAGCCAGATGTCGGGGATCGCGGGATAGAGACGCAGATGCACGCTCTCGCGCTCGCCGTCCGGCATGTCCTTGGGCCGCGCCAGCCAGGCCTCCTCTGCGGTGAAGCAGACGATCGGCGCCAGCCAGGCGGTGAGGAAGGAGAACAGCTCGGCCATCACCGTGCGCGCGGCACGCCGGCGCAGGGCCGAATGAGCGTCGCAGTAGATCGCATCCTTGCGGATGTCGAAGTAGAAGGCCGACAGATCGACCGCGCAGAAATTGTGCAGCTCGGTCGCGATCCGGTGGAAGTCGTAGTCGTCGACCGCCGGCCGGAAGATCGCGTCGAGCTCGGCCAGGCGATGCAGCACCCAGCGCTCGAGCTCGGGCATGTCGGCATAGGCCACGGTCTCGGCGGCGCTGTAGCCGTCGAGGCTGCCCAGCAGGTAGCGCAGCGTATTGCGCAGCCGGCGATAGGCTTCGGCCTGGTGCTTCAGGATCTCCGGCCCGATGCGCTGGTCCTCGGTGTAGTCGGTGCCGACCACCCACAGGCGCAGGATGTCGGCACCGTACTGGTCGCAGACGGTTTGCGGCGCGGTGATGTTGCCCAGCGACTTCGACATCTTCCGGCCCTGCTCGTCGAGCGTGAAGCCATGCGTCAGCACGCCGTCATAGGGCGCACGGCCGCGCGTGCCGCAGCTCTCGAGCAGCGAGGAATGGAACCAGCCGCGATGCTGGTCGGAGCCTTCGAGATAAAGGTCGGCCGGCCATTTGAGGTCGGGATTGCCTTCGAGCGTGAAGACATGGGTCGAGCCCGAATCGAACCAGACGTCGAGGATGTCCCTCACCTGCTCGAAATCCTGCGCCTTGTAGGCGTTGCCGAGGAAGCGCTCGGGCGGGCTCTCGAACCAGGCGTCGGCGCCCTCAGCTCGGAACGCCTCGACGACCCGTGCCATCACTTCGGGGTCCCGCAACGGCTCGCCGGTCTGCTTGTTGACGAACACCGCGATCGGCACGCCCCAGGCGCGCTGGCGCGACACGCACCAGTCCGGCCGCTGCTCGATCATGCTGCGCAGGCGGTTGTAGCCGGCGCGCGGCACGAAGCGCGTGGCGTCGATCGCCGCCAGCGCCTTCTCGCGCAGGGTGCCGCCGATCTCGGCGATCGGCTGGTCCATGGCGATGAACCATTGCGGCGCGTTTCGGAAGATCACCGGCGCCTTCGAACGCCACGAATGTGGATAGGAGTGCGTGATGCGGCCCGAGGCCAGGAGCTTGCCCGCCTTGTCGAGCGCCTCGGTCACCGCCTTGTTGGCCGGGCCCTTCTTGCCGACCGAGGTATAGACCTGCAGGCCGGCGAACAACGGTACTTGCGGATAGTAGCTGCCGTCCTCGGCCACCGTATCGGGCACCTCCACGCCATTGGCCACGCCGAGATCGTAGTCGTCGGCGCCGTGACCCGGCGCGATGTGCACGAAGCCCGTGCCGGCATCGGCGGTGACGAAGCCGCCGGGCAGCAGACGGACGTCGAATTCGTAGCCCTGGCCGCGCAGCGGATGGCTGGCGAGGAGACCGTCGAGCTCGTCCGACGCGAGGTCACGCAGCAGGCGCGGCGTGAACTTGCCGGCTTCGGCAACGACCGCGACCAGCTCGCGCGCCACGATCATCTTTTCGCCCACGACCGCCCGGCTGCCCTCACCCAGCGCGGCGACCTCGATCAGGGCGTAAGCGATGTCGGGACCGTAGGCCAAGGCGCGGTTGCCGGGGATGGTCCACGGCGTCGTCGTCCAGATCACCACCGCCGCACCGTCGAGCGCGCCGTTCTTCGACTTCACGACCGGGAAGCGGACATGCACGGTGTCGGAGACGTGGTCGTGATATTCGATCTCGGCCTCGGCCAGCGCCGTCTTCTCGACCACCGACCACAGCACGGCCTTGGAGCCCTTGTAGAGGCCACCATTCATCAGGAACTTGCCGAGCTCGCCCACGATGGTGGCCTCGGACTCGTAGGCCATGGTCGAGTAGTAATTGTCCCAGTCGCCGTCGACGCCGAGCCGCTTGAACTCCTCGCGTTGCACGCTGATCCAATGGTCGGCGAAGGCGCGGCACTGGCGGCGGAACTCGCCGACCGGCACGGTGTCCTTGTCCTGCTTGCGGGCGCGGTACTCCTCCTCGATCTTCCATTCGATCGGCAGGCCGTGGCAGTCCCAGCCCGGGACATAGTGGCTGTCCTTGCCCAGCATCTGCTGGGTGCGGCTCACCAGGTCCTTGAGGATCTTGTTGAGGGCGTGACCGATATGCAGGTTGCCGTTGGCGTAGGGCGGGCCGTCATGCAGGACGAATTTCGGCCGTCCCTTGCTCTCGGCGCGCAGCCGGTCGTAGAGGCCCATGTCGGCCCATCGCTTCAGGAGCTCGGGCTCCTTCTTGGCCAGGCCGGCACGCATGGGAAAGTCGGTCTTGGGCAGGAAAACGCTGGATTTATAGTCGGCTGTCACGGGCAACTCGATTACGAATGAGGAGCGTGGAGCGACCGCCAAAGGGCAGTCACAGGAAGGCTGGACCCGGCCGCGGTCAGCGGACCGGGCGGATAATTCGCTCCTGCAGGGCCCCGGTAGACATAGGGCCGGCAATCTAGGGATGGGGGTGCGGAGGGTCAAGGCGGCCGACCTTGACGGAGTCCGGTCCGAATCCCGATAATCCGGCCACCGTCGGACATCGGGCCGGCGATTTTCTCCCCCTCGTGGCGGACCGCCCCCGGGCGAACCCAGGCCGCCTGCGCACACGGCAACAACACGGAGAGACAGATGTCCTTCTGGACGGACCTGCGCCTGCCGGCGGAGCACGAGCTCCTGGTCGGCTTCTCTCGCCCGCTCATCACCACATCATGAGCGGGCAGGATGCTTCGACAAGCTCAGGACAGGCGCACCAGTCCGGAAGACGACTCGGGGTGGAGGAACACGTGGCAACCATCGAGACCGCGCTGACGCGCCTCCTGGAGATCAAGCATCCGCTCCTCCTGGCACCGATGGGCTCGGCCGCCGGTGGAAAGCTGGCTGCCGCGGTCACCCATGCCGGCGGCCTCGGCCTGCTCGGGTCCGGATATGCCGACGAGAAGGCGATCCGGCGCGAGCTGTCCGAGGCGGGCAATGCCCGTGTCGGCATCGGATTCATCCTGTGGGCGCTCGACAAGAATCCGGCTGCGCTCGACGTGGCTCTGGATGCCAAGCCGGCGGCGGTCATGCTGTCGTTTGGCGATCCCTCGCCCTACACCAGGCGCATCCACGCAGCGGGCAGCAAGATCATCTGCCAGGTGCAGACGCTCGAGCAGGCCAGGCAGGCCGCTGCGGCCGGCGCGGATGTGATCATCGCCCAGGGACGCGACGCCGGCGGACATTCGGGCACGACGCGCGGCACGATCGGACTCGTCCCGGCGGTGGTAGACGCCGTCGGTTCGATCCCGGTGGTCGCGGCGGGCGGCATCGCCGATGGCCGGGGCCTCGCCGCCGCCTTGTCGCTGGGCGCAGCAGGCGTGTCGATGGGCACGCGTTTCACCGCGACACGGGAATCGCTGTGGAGCCAGGCGATGAAGGAGAAGACGGTCGCGTCGGGCGGCGATCAGACCGCGCAGACCCGCGTGTTCGACATCGTCCGCGCTGCCGCATGGCCCGCGATCTATCCCGGCCGTGCACTGCGCAACGACTTCTTCGAGCAGTGGCACGGCAAGGAAGAGGCGCTGGCAACGCAGCAGAAGCAGATCGAAGCCGGCTATTCGGCCACCGACTCGGACGATCTCCGCCAGCGCGTCGTCTGGGCCGGCGAAAGCGTCGACCTCGTGCATGACATCCCCTCGGCGCAGGATCTCATCGAGCGGATCGTCGACGAGGCGGCGACGGTGTTACGGAGCGGCGCAGGTTTGGTGCGCGCCTAGTCTCCGTGAGACGACATCATGGAGCCGCAAACGCCCTCATTTGCGTCTCGCCGAGGTGCACGCGGGCATACAGCACCTGCGTATCCAGATCCGCACCACAGGGCCACGATACCGAGCCCAATTCGCGATTGACGAACACCTGGACGAATTCGTTCTCCGAGCGCAGTGGGGCGAACACCCCGTCGAAGGGAACAATCGTCGCGATGTCGACCACACCTTGAACGCCATCGTCGAACATGATGGCGAGCCGATGCCCATCCAGGGCCTTTGCTTGGATAACGTCTCGCAACATCACGGAGCTCTCCATCGGCCCACAGGCTGAACCTCATGCTCTTCCGGACCCCGTGCGTCCCGGAAGAGCATGAACGGAACGCCACTATCCGCGATTATCCTGCAGCAACCTCCGCGCCGACTCGCCGTCGGCGGCGATCTGCGCCTTGAGCTGGTCGAGGCCGGCGAACTTCATCTCGGGGCGGATGAAATCGACCAGCGCCACGCGCAGCGTCTTGCCGTAGAGGTCGCCTGAGAAATCGAACAGGTGGACCTCGAAGTTCTCCTTGAGCTTGCCGAAGGTGGGACGGCGGCCGAGATTGGCCACGGCGTCGCGCCACGTCTCGTCGATCAGGGCGCGCACGGCGTAGACGCCGAAGCGTGGCCTGAGATGCTCGCCCAGCGCCACGTTGGCGGTCGGGAAACCGATGGTGCGGCCGCGCTGGTCGCCCAGCTCGATCTCGCCCTCGATCTCCCAGGTATGGCCCAGCAGCCCGGCCGCCTCGCTGACCCAGCCGGCGCGCAGCGCCTCGCGGATGCGGGTCGAGGAATAGATCTCGCCCTCGCGCATCACCGGATCGAGCACGCTCACGCCAAAGCCTTTCGCCTTGCCCTGCTTGCGCAGCTTCTCCACGTTGCCGCTGCGCCGCGCGCCGAAGGTGAAGTCGTAGCCGCACACGACATGGCGCGCGCCGAGGCCCTGCAGCAGCACGTCGTCGATGAAGGCGTCCGACGACAGCGCGGCAAAGGCCTGGTCGAAATGCTGTGCCAGCACGGCCTGCACGCCGCAGCCGGCGAGCAGGCGCAGCTTGGCCGCCGGCAGGGTGAGCCGGAACGGGCCGGTGTCGGGCACGAAGAAACGGCGGGGGTGGGGCTCGAAGGTGAGCACGACCAGCGGCGCGCCGAGCCGCTCGGCATGCTCGCGGGCATGCGCCAGCAGCGCCTGGTGGCCGCGATGCACGCCGTCGAAATTGCCCAGGGCCACCACGCCGCCCTTCCAGGCGGCAGGCAGGGCGCGCCAGTCGTCGAACGCCGGGATCATGCCGCGTCGCGCCGCGGCACCAGCACGACCGCCTCGCCGTCGATCACCACCTTGTCGCCGTTCAGGCACTGGGTCTTGAGCGTGACCCGGCGGCGGGTCGTGTCGATGTTGGTGATGGTGGCGACGGCGGTGATGGTCTCGCCGATCAGCACAGGGGCCATGAAGCTCAGGCTCTGCGAGATGTAGACCGCGCCCGGGCCGGGCAGCTTGGTGCCGATCACCGTCGAGATGAAGCTCGAGCTCAGCATGCCGTGGGCGATGCGCTGGCCGAACCGCGTGGTGCGGGCAAACCCGTCATGCAGATGGATCGGATTGGTGTCACCCGAGACGCCGGCGAATGCCATGATATCGGCTTCCGTCACCGTCTTTCCAAACATCGCCGACATGCCCGGCTTGAGGTCTTCCAGATAGAGGCCGTTCATGGCCGCGAAGGCATTGCTCACTGTGGCTCTCCCGATTGGCGCGCGCCCTCTTACCACGCAGCGGGGCCTGTGCCACAGTCCGGTGAATGAGCGTTCATATGACTTCAGAGCCGGAAGCCGTGGCAGCAGCCCTCGCCCGCGCCGCCGGCCGCCATTTCGGCGGCGCGGCGACCATCGAGAATCTCGGCCAGGAATCGGGCGGCGCCTCGCGCCAGACCTGGAGCTTCGACGCCCGCGTGAACGGCGAGCGTCACGTCCTGATCCTGCGACGCGACCCGCCGCTGCTCGGCCGTCCGGGCGGCGAACGCTCGAGCTCGCTCGACCGTGCCACCGAGTTCCGCGTCATCGACGCCGCCTACCGGGCAGGCGTGCGGGCGCCCGAGGTCCTGTTCGAGATGCAGCCCGAGGACGGGCTGGGCGAGGCCTATGTCATGCGCCGCATCGGCGGCACGGCAATCGCCCGCAAGCTGCTGCGTGACCCGCCCTATGCCGCGGCACGCGAGCGCATCGCCGGCCAGCTCGGCGAGATCCTGGCGCGCATCCATGCCACCGACCTTGCCACCCTGCCGCCCCTCGTCACCCGCCAGGCGGCCGACCAGATCGCCAACCTGCGCCAGTCGCTCGACCAGCTGGGCACGCCGCAGCCGGTGTTCGAGCTGGCGCTGTCCTGGCTCGACCGGCGCAAGCCGCCGCCGATCGCCGAGCCCCTGCTGGTGCACGGCGACTATCGCACCGGCAACTACCTGGTCGACGAGACCGGCGTGACGGCGATCCTCGACTGGGAGGGCGCCCATCTCGGCGATCCGGTCGAGGACCTGGGCTGGCTGTGCGTCAAGAGCTGGCGCTTCGGCGCAGTCGACAAGCCGGCCGGCGGGTTCGGCACCCGCGCCGATCTGTGGTCCGCCTACGAGCGCGCCGGTGGCGCCAAGGTCGATCCGGCGCGTGCCCATTGGTGGGAAGTGCTGGGCACGGCGCGCTGGGGCATCATCTGTCACACTCAGGCGTGGCGACACCTCTCGGGTGCGGTGAAGTCGATGGAGCTCGCTTCGATCGGCCGCCGCGCCGTCGAGACCGAGGTCGATCTGCTGCAGCTTCTGAAGCAAGGCGTTTGACATGGCACAGGATCGTCCGACCGCCGCTGAGCTGCTCGCCGCCATCGCCGACTTCCTGCGCGAGGAGGCGACGCCGGCGCTCGATCGCGCAGAACCCCGGCTCGGCTTCCAGATGCGCGTCGCCGCCAACTCGCTCGCCATCCTGGAGCGCGAGGCCAGGCTCGGCGCCGCCGCCGACGCGCACGAGCACGACCGCCTGAAGACGCTGCTCGGCCGCGACGGCACGTTGGAGGACCTGAACCGCGAGCTCGCGCGCCAATTGCGCAGTGGCGAACGCGACGAGCGCGACGCAGCGCTGATGGCGCACCTGGATGCGACGATCGCCGACAAGATCGCCATCGCCAATCCGAGGTGGCGGTAGCGACTCGACGTCATGCTCATCGGACCGCGGGCGTCCCGCCCGCTCAGGCTCTCCTCCGAACCGAGAGCATTCGTTTGTTCAGGCCCATGAGCGGGGTAGAGTCGAGGATGGGCGCGGTCCAAATGGATATGATCCTTCGGCTGCCACCGAGCTATTGACCATGGCGAGCGTCCGCGCGCGCACATAGATTTGGTCCATGACCACCGTCAACGCCCTGTCTGAAGTCGCCGCCCTGATGGGCGACCCTGCGCGCGCCGCCATGCTGTCGCTGCTGATGGATGGCCGCGCCCATACCGCGTCCGAGCTCGCGCTGACCGCCGGCATCACGGCGCAGACCGCGAGCGGCCATCTCTCGCGCATGATCGCGGGCAGCCTGCTCGCCGCCCGCGCCCAGGGACGCAACCGCTTCTATCGGCTGGCCTCGCCCGAGGTGGCGCACGCCATCGAATCGCTGATGAACGTCGCCGGCCTGCGCGCACCACCGGCCTCGGCCAACGCCGCGTGGCGGCGCGACCCTGATCTGCGCTTCTGCCGAACCTGCTACGACCATCTCGCGGGACAGGTCGGCATCGCCGTGACCGATGCGCTGACGCGCGCCGGCCATATCGAGCCCGAGGGCATGCGCGACTGGAAGCTCACGGAGGGCGGCGACCTGTTCTGCCAGCGCATCGGCGTCGATGTCGCGGGCGCCCGCCGCGCCGGCGGCCGTCACTTCGCGCGCCAGTGCCTCGATTGGAGCGAACGGCGGCCGCACATCTCCGGTGCGCTGGGCGCGGCCATCGCCGACACCTTCTTCCGTCGCGGCTGGGCCGAACGGCTGCGGCGCAGCCGCACCGTACGCCTCACCGATTCAGGACGCCGCGCGCTCGGCAGCCAATTCGGGGCGGCGTTCTGACGTCGCATCGACCAGGCAGAACGACGCCTGCAGCGCCGATCCACGGAATGGTTGGTCGCCGGCGCCGCGTGGCGCATGGCCAACGCTCCAACGCGCCGGCCAGTGCAGCCGCTCGGGACCCCACGGCGACGCGGCGGCAAGCGACGACCATCCCGTGTCGACGCCGCTGCAGGACATCACGCCGCCGGGTCCCATGCCGGCATGCAGGAGAACCTGCAGGTCGAACTCGGCATCCGGCGCCAGCGCAGGCCCGTACCAGTAGTACGGGCTGCGTCGTGGTTCGCGTCCGATGATCACGGTCAGACGCTGCTCGGGGCCGCCGAGTCCGATCCACAACGCCGGCAGAAGGCCGGGCTCGAAGGCCGAGACCAGCGTCTGCGCCGAGCCGTCACCCGCCGGCGCAGTGCGACCGGTGAAGCGGAAGCCGATGATGCGATCCGCAGAGGGGCCGCCGCTGAAGGGAGCCGCTCGCTCGCCTGCGGCAAGCTCCTGCCAGCGCTCGATCCCGGGCAGGCGCAATGGCCAGTGCAGCCGCTCGCGCACGCGGCCGTCGGTGTCGAGCACCTGGTAGCGCAGACCTCCGGCATCGAGCGCAGCCTGCACGCAATGGAGATATTCGACGCCCTCGGGCATGCGATGGGCCGTCCCGGCGCCGGCCGTACAGACCTGCAGCACACCGCGATGGACTTGCACGTCGAAGGCCAGAATGTGACTGCAGAGATAGGCGAGCACGCCATGGTCGACCAGCGCATCCCAGAAGTCGCCGGCATGCTCCGGCCCGATCTCGCGCTGATAGGGGCCGGCGAAACCGTTGATCGGATGCACCGGATGGTGGCCGATCACCAGCTTGTGCCGGGCATCGGCCTGCCGGCTCAGCACCGCGCGCAACCACGTCGTCTCCACACGGCCCTCGCCGCCAAGGCCCGACCATTGCGTGTGGACGAAGACCAGCAGCAGATCGCCGCGCCGCACCCAGTAGGAGAGTCCTTCCTGGCCCGCCGGACCGTTCCTCGGCAGATGGCCGAGCATCTCGCGAAAGACGGCCTCGCTCGTCGTGTCGTAGGTCGTGTGATTGCTGGTGCAGTTCCACAGCGGAATGGCGCTGCGGTCGAGCCAGGCCATCTCGTGCTCCAGCCAGTAACGCCACTGTGCGCGCAGCTCATCGGGGTCGGCGCTGAGGCCGGCGATCTCGTCGCCGAGGAACAGCACGAACTCCGGCGGCGGCTCCAGGCGACGCACGATGCCGTTGACCGCAGCAAAGGTCCGCTCGTGCGGCGCGCCGGCAATGCCGGAACACGAATCGCCATAGACGACGAAGCGATGGCCGCGCCCCTCGGCGACGAGGGCGGCGAGCGGCCCGGCGCGAGGGGTCGTATCCGGCATTGCGGTCAGTCTTGCGCCGGAGTCGATGGAGCGGCCGCCGGCTTCTCGTCACGCACCAGGCGCGCCTTGCCGAAGGCGAGGCCATCGCCCGACGGGATCTTGGCGATCTGCGAGGCGCGCAGGAACCGTTCATCGCCGACGGTCAGGGCAATGTCGGTGAACAGCAGGGAGCGTGTCTGGCGGACCACCTCGGCCCGGCCCTCGACCCAGTCGCCGACCCTGGCCGGAGCCACGAAGTCGAACGTCATGCTGACGGTGGGCAGGAACTTGCGCAGACCGACGAGCGTGCCGCCTCCCATCGTGCCCACGAGATCCGCCACCGTCATCATCATGCCGCCGTGCAGGCCGCCGGCTGGATTGCACATGTGCTGGTGGACGCGAAAGCCCAGCACGAATTCGTCTCTCGTGCCCTTCGGACCGCGCTTGGCGTAGAGGTTGCCGATATGGCCGTTGAAGGTGGGATCGGGCCGGTCGCGATCGAAATCGATGCGCCGGAATCCCTCCGGCGGATTGTCGAGGGCCTGGCTGTGGTCGGGCAAATCTAACTCCGGGTCTTGAGCGGACGCAGGCGGCTCAGCAGGGCGAAGGCGCCGAGGCCCGCCAGCACGTCGTGGCGCGGACCATAGAGACGGCCCCGCACCTGCGCCACATGCTCGTCGTGGCCGATCACCTCGGCTTCGGCCTGCAGCCAGTCGCCGACGCGGCCCGGCCCGAGATAGTCGATCGACAGGCGGGCGGTGACGGCGCGGCGTTGCAGCGCGTGCAGCACCGTCGAGCCCATCGTCGAATCGAGGAACGCCGCCAGCATGCCGCCATGCACGATGCCGAGCGAGTTGGCGTGCTGCGGGCCCGGCAGGAAGCCGCGCACCAGACGCCCGCTCTCGATCCTCTCGAACCACGGACCATTGGCGGCGGCGAAGCCGGTGGCCTCGGTCAGCTCCCGAAAGCCGGCCGGTGGGCCGGACCTTTTCTCACGCATCGGACTCCGCACCATCCATCGCATGGCGGGCAAGGGCGAAATCGCGAATGCCCACGACCTGCCCGCCCGACTGGTTGAGCAGCACGACATAGGCCGGCGGGGCGCCGGCGATGGTGACCAATAGCGCAGACCGGCCATCGACGAAACCGACCGACAGGCGGCGGTCCGCATGCCGGGTAAAGTTCTCGAAGCACCAGCGAAGCTGGGGAGGAATCCGAAGGCGGTCACGCCAAGTGCACCAGCAGTGCCAGGCCGTAGCCGACATAGTAGGTGGCGAGCACCGTGATGATGCGGTTCGACCAGGCCCGGAACTGGGTGTCGGAGAGCCGCTCGAGCAGCAGCTTGCCGGCCGACGTGCCGATCATCGACGCAGCGATCGCCACCGCCAGGAACCACGGCTCGACCGAGCCCGACTGCTCGACCAGCAGGCCGAAATAGACCAGCTTCAGGCCGTGGTTGAAGAGCTGGCAGGCGGCCTTGGTGGCGATGATCTCCTTCCGGCCGAGCGATGACCGCAGGAACAGCGTGTCGAGCAGCGGGCCGGTCACGCCGCTGATCAACATCAGCATCATGCAGACCGCGCTGCCGCCCAGCATCTGGCCGGGGTCGAGTGTCCGCGGCAGGACGCTGGCGGGAATGGCCCGGACGACAAAGGGCGAGAGCCCGAGCAGCAACAGCGCCACCGCCTTGTCCGGAACATAGAGCCAGATCGACCACAGGCCGACCGAGAGCACGCTGCCGACCAGGTTGGCGAGCGTCAGCTTCCAGACGATGTGCTGCCGCCACAACAGCGCGCGCCAGCCGTTCGACGCCATCTGGGTCACCGCATGCAGGACCATCGCCTGCGGCAGCGGCATGATGACCAGCAGCACGCCGACCAGGATGAGCCCGCCGGCCATGCCGAAGATCCCCGACAGCAGGGACGTGAAGATCATGAGAAGGGAAAGGCTGAGAGCGAGTGCGATGGACATCGTGGGTATCTCCCGTTGCCCGCACGATCCGGCCTGGCCATCGACACTTCAAATATATGATAAATTGGAATACGATATTCCATTCATATCGACCTCTCGCGGACCGCGCGCATCTTTTTCGCTCATGCTCATGAGCGCGCAAGATGCGCGCGGCCCGGAGACATGACGGGTCACCCCATGGAACTGCGCCATCTCCGCTACTTCGTCACCGTCGCCCATGAAGGCCACATGACGCGCGCGGCCGAGCGGCTGCACATCGCCCAGCCGCCATTGTCGCAGCAGATCAAGGACCTCGAGCGCGAGATCGGCGCGGCGCTGTTCGTCCGCCATCCGCGCGGCGTGGCGCTGACCGATGCCGGCCGCGCCTTCCTGGCCGATGCCGAGGCGGTGCTGGCCTCGGTGGCGCGCGCCGCCGACCATGCGCGGCGCACGGCGCGCGGTGAGAGCGGGCGCATCGCCGTGGGCTTCACCACGTCGGCGCCGTTTCATCCGATGGTGGCGCGCGCCATCCGCGAGTTCCGCACCGACCGGCCGAACGTCTCCTTCGTGCTCGAGGAGAGCAGCTCCGGCGAGCTGGTGAGCGGCCTGCGCAGCGAGCGGCTCGACGTCGCCTTCATCCGCTCCGGCCTGGCCGATCCGGCGGGCCTTGCCGTCCATGCGCTGCTGCAGGAGGACATGATGGCGGCCCTGCCAGCGCATCATCGCCTGGCGCGCCGCCCTCGCCTGGTGCTCAAGGACCTGGCCGACGAAACCTTCATCCTCTACCGCCGGCCGGACGGACGCGGCCTCTACGACGTGATCATCGCCGCCTGTGCCCAGGCCGGCTTCAGCCCGCAGGTCGGCCAGGACGCGCCGCGCATCGTCTCGACCTTGAACCTGGTCGCCGCCGGCCTCGGCATCACCATCGTGCCTGCCTCCCTGAGCCGCCTGCCGCTCGAAGGCGTGCGCTACCGCCCGCTGGTCGGCAAGCCCGCCCTCAAGGTGCCGCTCAACCTCGCCCTCCGCGCCGACGAGCGCTCGGCCGCGACGCTGGGCTTCGTCGATCTGGTGCGGAGGATCCCATAGCTGCTCTTATCCTCCTCCCCAGCGGAGCTGGGGAGGAGAACTGCGGAGTGCCGTCCGATGCGCCCGATCAAGACTATCGGTCATTCCAACCACGCCATCGACCATTTCCTCGCACTGCTCGAGGCGGGCGGCGTCGAAGCCGTGGTCGACGTCCGCTCCGTTCCCTACTCGCGCCGCTTTCCGCAGTTCGGCCGCGAGCGTCTGGCGCAGAGTCTCGCCGCCCACGACATCCTTTATCGCTACGAAGGCGCCGCGCTGGGCGGCAAGCCCGGGGCCGGCGAGACGTACGATGCGCTGGCCGCCAAGCCTGAGTTCGGCGATGCGCTGTCGCGCCTGATCACCGGCGCGGCTAACGCCACGCTCTGCCTGATGTGCGCCGAGAAGGATCCGCTCGACTGTCATCGCACCGTGCTGGTGTCGCGGCGACTGGCCGAGCGCGGCGTGACGATCGACCATCTGCTGGCCGACGGCAGCCAGCGATCGCATGCGGCGATCGAGGACGCGCTGCTCGGGAACAGCGGCGAGGGCCTCGGTGATCTCTTCGCGACCTCGGAGGATCGCGCCGTGCGGCTGATGCGCGCCTACACGCAGCGCGAGCAGGCCATGAAGCGCACGGCCCGGAAGACTTGAGCAAGGATCCTTTGCTGCGCTCAGGATGACATGATGCTGATCACGATGTTCCCAGCCTCGTCGCGCTCGGCGCTGGCGCCGGGCGGGACGACGCAGGTGGCGTCGTATTCCTCGATGATCAGCGGTCCGGCGCGACTGGCTGAAAGGTCGGCGCGGCTCAGCACGGGGGTGTCGAGCCAGCCGTGCTCGTCGCCGAACCAGGCCTTGCGTGCCCCAGCCGCGACGGCAGCGGTGCGGCTCGGCGCGGCGCGCTGCAGGGCACCGCCGTCGTCGCGCAGGCCGGCGCCGACCAGCTGGATCGCCACCAGCTCGACCGGCTCCTCGGGGCCGGCACGATGACCGTAGGTGCGTTCGTGCTCCTGGCCGAACGCCTCCTCGAGATGCTTCAGCATGGTGGCATCGATCGGCCCGTCGGGCACGGCCACCGTGAGCTCGTAGCTCTGGCCCTTGTAGTGCAGCGCCGCCGAGCGGCGCAGCCGCGCCGTCGGACCCGCAAAACCCTCGGCGGCGAGTTGCCCGGTCGCCTGGCGCGCCATCTCCTGCCACGCCGCATGGATCTCGGCGGGGTCGGACTGGCGCAGCAGGCGGCGGAAGGTCCGGGCGTAGTGATGCTCGACGTCGGCGTAGAGCAGGCCGAACGAGGAGAACAATCCGGCCGACGGCGGCACCACGACGCGATCGATGCCGAGCTCGGCCGCCATGCCGGCCGCGAACAGCGGGCCGTTGCCGCCGAAGGCGAACAGCGAGAACTCGCGCGGGTCGCGGCCGCGTTCGGTCGACACCGCCTTGATGGCGCGGATCATGTTGGAGGCGACGATCAGGTGCGCGCCGTAGGCCGCGCGCTCGATCGACATGCCGAGCGGTCCGGCGATCTTGTCGGCGAAGGCTTGGCGCGCCTTCTCGGCATCGAGCTTCAGCGCGCCACCCACGAGGTGCGCCGGATTGATGTAGCCCAGCAGCACGTTGGCGTCGGTGATGGTGGGCACCGTGCCGCCCATGCCGTAGCACACCGGCCCCGGCGCGGCGCCGGCGCTCTCCGGTCCGGCCTGCAAGGCGCCGCCGGCGTCGATCCAGACATGCGAGCCGCCGCCGGCGCCGACCTCGGCGAGGTCGATCGCCGGCACCTTCAGCGTGTAGCCCGCGCCCGTGAGCAGGCGCGAGCCGATCATGATGCCGGCGCCCACGGCATATTCCTGGGCACGCGCCACCTGGCCGTCCTCGACCATCGAGGCCTTGGCGGTCGTGCCGCCCATGTCGAAGGTGATGATCTTGCCCAGGTCCTTGGCGCGGGCCAGCGCCTGGGCGCCGACCACGCCGCCGGCCGGCCCCGATTCGATGATATTCATCGGCCGCTCGGCCGCTGCGCTGTCGGTGGTCAGCCCGCCGTTCGACTGCATCAGCAGCAGGCGTGCCGGAATGCCGGCCGAATCGAGCCCCTTGCGCAGCGCCCTGAGATACGTCGCGACGATCGGCATCACATAGGCGTTGATCACCGTCGTCGAGGTGCGTTCGTACTCCTTGATCTCGGGCAGCACCTCGAACGACAGGCTTGTCGGCAGATGCGGCGCCTTGCGCTCGAGGATGCGCTTCAGAACAGCTTCGTGCACCGGATTGGCGAACGAGTTCAGCAGGCAGACGGCGATCGCCTCGACCTTCTCGGCCAGCAGCGCATCGACGGCGCGCTCGGCGTCGGCCGGATCGAGAGCGCGGTCGACGCGACCGTCGTGGTCGATGCGCTCGTCGACCACCTTGCGCAGGTAGCGCTCGACCAGCGGCGGCGGCTTGGTCCAGCCCAGGTCGTAGAGCTTGGGCATGCGCAAGGTGCGGATCTCCAGCACGTCGCGAAAACCCTTGGTGGTGATCAGCCCGACCCGGGCGCCCTTGTGCTCGAGGATGGCGTTGGAGGCGACGGTGGTGCCGTGCCGGATCTCCTCGATCGCCGTGCCGCCGAGGCCCGCCTCGGCAAACACCTCGGCCAGCCCGTCGACGATCGCCTGGGCGTAGTTGCCGACGCTCGACGAGATCTTCTTGGTGTGCACGGTGCCGTCGGAACCGACCAGCACGATATCCGTGAAGGTGCCGCCGATATCGACACCGGCGCGATACGTGACAGGCATGTCGGCTACTCCGCGGCGCGCCGCAGAGCGGTCTCGGGATCGTCGCGCTGGACTTTAGGCACTTCGCGCCAGCCGCGGGCGCGCCTGATCTCCTCGCGCCGCCGCCTCGTCGCGTTGGCATCGACTGTCCAGGCGGCGAGATCGATCACCACCCCGTAGTCTGCCAGCGCCTTGGCCGGCGACAGAAGCTCGTTCCTGACGTCGCGCAGCACGGCCAAGGGATCGCGCTCCAGCGGATCGCCCCAGCCGCCGGCGCCGGCCAGGATGTGGCGGAACACCTCGCCCTTCCTGATCGTCATGGTGAGCTTCGACGGCAGCATGCGATTCTCGCCGTCGGGGTCGAGGCGGTTCTCCGACGGGGCGCCCGGGCCGCCACCATAGAGTCCGAACGGCCGGTGATCGCGCCGGTCGGAGCGGACCTGCAGCATGCCCTCGCCTTCGAGGAAACGGTAGTCGCGCCGGAACGGCACGCCGCCGCGATACTTGCCGGCACCGGCGCGGTCGGCGACGAACTCGTAGGCGGTGAGCTGGATCGGCTGCTCGGCCTCGGTGACCTCGATCGAATGCGAGGCCATGTTGGCGAACATGTGCGAGTTGCCGTCGAGCCCGTCGGCCCACGGACGCGCGCCCCAGGCGCCGCAGGTGAAGTCGACATAGACGAACGGCTTGCGCTGCCCGTCGTAGCCGCCGATCGAGATGCCGGTATTGCCGCCGTCGCCCGCCGCCTTGACCTTGTCGGGCAGCATCATGGCAAGCGCGCCGAACATGCAGTCGACCATGCGGAAACCGGTCAGGCCGCGCGCGGCACAGGCCGCCGGCAGCACGCCGTTGCCGATCGTGCCGGGCGGGCAGATCACCTCGATGGCGCGGAACACGCCTTCGTTGTTGGGGATGCCGGGCGGCAGCACGGACCGGACGCCGCAGTACGACGCCGCCTTGGTGAAGGAGAGCGTGTTGTTGAGCGCGCCCTTGACCTGCGGGTTGGTGCCGGTCCAGTCGATCACCAGGTGGCCGCCGGTCTTGCGAATGGTGACGAACAGCCGGATCGGCTTGCCATAGTCGACGCCGTCGTCGTCGATCCAGTCCTCGAAGCTCCATTCGCCGTCGGGAAGCTGCTCGATCGCGGCGCGGGTCAGCCGCTCGGCGTAGTCGATGACCTCCTTGAGGTAGAACTTCGTATGTTGTGCCCCGTAGCGGCCGACCAGCTCGCCGAACTGCTTCTCGCCGATATGGCAGGCGGCGAGCTGGGCGCGCAGGTCGCCCATGAGCAGGACCGGCAGGCGGACGTTCTTCTCGAGGAACGTGATGATGGTCTTGTTGAGCTTGCCCGCCTCGTAGAGCTTCATCGGTGCGATGCGCAGGCCCTCGGCGTAGATCTCGGTCGAGTCCGACGCATTGGAACCGGCGACGCGGCCGCCGACATCGATGTGGTGGCAGACCGTGCAGGCGAAGGCCAGCCGCTCGCCCTCGTGATAGAGCGGCTTGATCACGAAGATGTCGGGCAGGTGCATGCCGCCGTCGAACGGGTCGTTCATGATGAAGACGTCGCCCGGCGCCATGTCGTCCTTGTAGTGCCGCATGATGGCTTCCATCGCCGTCGGCACCGAGCCGAGATGGCCCGGCAGGGTCAGGCCCTGGGCCGCCAGCTTGCCGTCGGCGTCGGCAAAGCCCGTCGAATAGTCCATATTGTCCTTGAGCACGCCCGAGTAGGTGGTGCGGAACACCGTGAGCGCCATCTCGTCGGCAATCGAGAAGATGGCGTTCTTGAACAGCTCGAGCGCAATTGGGTCGTGAGTGGGCGGATCGTGAGTGGGGGGCACCGGTACTTCCTCTTCGAACGCCATTTCACAGCATCTAGCGCGCCACTGGCAAGGAGTGCCGTCATTCTCCTCCCCACGCTTTGCGTGGGGAGGTGTCGCCGTCTTACGGCGACGGAGGGGTCATGAGCCATAGGCTCGGACCTCTCCCATGACTCATGACCCCTCCGTCGCGTATGACGCGACACCTCCCCAGCGAAGCTGGGGAGGATAATGACTATGCGGCCCCTACCTCGACCACCGTATCGTTGTAGCAGGCGCCCATCGCGAGATCGGCCCGTTGATCGGAGGACACGAGGGCCGAGATCGTCTGGCCGGTCCGGCTGGTCGACAGCCAGGCGCCCTTCTCGCTGGCGACCACCCCGGGCGGGATGTCGTCGGTCACCTCGAGCGGCAGGATCACCTCGCCGAGATTGTTGAACACCCGCACCTCGGCGCCGGCGGCGAGCTTGCGCGCCGCCGCATCCACCGGATTCATCCGCAGCGTCGGGGTCGCCTGAGACGCCGCGAGATCACCGAAGGTCGAGGAGATGCGCCGGTCGGAGGCCGGCGAGATCAGCATCAGCGGATAGGACGTATCGCGCGGGCGCCAGTCGGGCAGCAGGGCGGCCGCGCCCCAGCTCCTGGCCAAGGTCTCCGACCTGAGCTCGATGCGGCCCGACGGCGTCGCCGGAAGGACATTGTCGAACAGGACCATCGCCTTGCCGTCCGCCGCGCTCATGCGCAACGCCTTGTCGGTCGGGATCTCGCTCGGCCGCATCCCGGCCAGCCGCGGATCGGCGGCATCGACGGCATCGTCCATCAGCTCGGCATCGGTCGCCTCGAAGCAGGGCTCGTCGAACCCGAAGCGGGCCGCGAGCCGGCGGAAGATCTCGGTGTTGGGCAGCGCCTCGCCGATCGGCGGGATCACCGGCTCGGCGCGCTGCAGCCAGTGATGGCCGTACGCGCCATAGAGGTCGGCATGCTCGAAGTTGCTCGCCGCCGGCAGCACGATGTCGCAATAGCTCATGCTCTCGGTCAGGGTGAGCTCGATGCCGACCGAGAAGACATCGGGACGGGCAAGCCCGCGGCGCATGCGGTTCTGGTCGGGATGCACCACGATGGGATTGTGGTTGTAGATGAACAGCGCGCGCAGCGGCGGATCGACGTCGTCCTCGGCGAGATGGCGGCCGACATCGTTGATGACCAGGGTGCGCGTGCCGGTTGGCGCCAGGTCCGGCCGCTGCAGCTTGGCCGGCGTCTTGGGAAAGGCGTTGCCGGCGCCGAGCACGATGCCGCTGCCCTTGCCGAGCTTGCCGAGCAGCGCGGGAAGGGCGATGGCGGCGCGGATGCCGCTGCCGCCATTGCGGCCGCGCTCGAGCCCGTTGCCGACCGACAGCACGAACGGATCGGACTCGGCGAGCCACTGCGCGAAGGTCCCGATGTCGTCCTCGCGCAAGCCGCAGGCCGCTGCCGCGCGAACCACCGGCCATTGGCGCGCCCGCGCCATGAACTCCTCGAAGCCCAGGACATGGTCGGCAATGAAGGCCGCATTGAACGCCCCCATCCGCTCGAGCTCGACCGCCACCGACCAGGCCAGGAGCACGTCGGTGCCGGGAAGCAGCGCCAGGTGCAGGTCGGCCTGCTCGGCGATCTTGCTGCGCATCGGATCGACGACCACCAGCCGTCCGCCGGCGCGCTTGGCCCGGCGGGCGCCGCGCACGACGTGGAGGTTGCTGACGGTCGCGTTGTTGCCCCACACGACGTTCAGGCGAGCGTGCTCGGTGAGCTCGGGCGGGCAGCCAACCACGGCGCCGTAGGTCCCCGCCCAGGCCTGGCTGCGCACGCCGCCGCACAAAGCCGTCCGGTAGAGCTTGGTGGCGCCCATCTTGTGAAAGAAGCGCGACGACATGCTGTCGTAGGCGAGGAAGCCGTGCGGGCCGGCATAGTTCAGCGGCATCACCGCCTGCGGCCCCCAGCGTTCGATGACGCCGCTGACCCGCGCGTGGATCTCGTCGAGCGCCGCCTGCCACGAGATGCGCTCGAACTGGCCGGAGCCCTTGGGCCCGACCCGGCGCAGCGGATGCTGCAGACGCTGCGGGCCCTGCACGAAGGTGGCCATATCCTGCGCGACCTTGTTGCAGATCACGTGGGCGGTGTAGGGCAGCGCCTCCGAGCCGCGCACCTTGACGACCCGGCCGTCCTCGACGCTGACCGTGAGGCTGCAGGTGTCGGGGCAATCGAGGGTGCAGACGCTGGCGCGTTCAACGACTGTCATGGGCTTCCTCCGGGATGCTCTGCTGGGCGGCCCCATTCTTCTCGGCCCAGTCTCGGCCAAGCGGGACCGTAAGGCCAACGTTCGCTCGCCCAAAATAGAACGACCCCCTTTTCTTGCGGTCGGTGCGGTCGGTGCGGTCGATATCTTTTGAAATCAACGCGTTGGCCGATTCTTCGCTTGCGGTCGCTTGCGGTCGGGACGCCGTTCTTGCGGTCGGGTCGAAGCCTCTGAAAATCGGCCTGAAATCTTGCGTCATTTGCGTCACAGCGTCATTTCCGTTTGATCCCAATCGCTTGCGCCTGACGCAAGGGACCGGCGCTCCGTCAGCCGTGCCGATTGCGTCGGGCACCGCATGACCAAAGATCCCTCGCTGCGCTCGGGATAACAGTCTTGTTGTCATCCCGAGCTCCGCGAGGGATCCTTCGGCGGCGCCTGATCCAGACGGGACGCTCATGATCTTCCGGACCGCGCATCTTGCGCGCTCTTAGAGCCCATGAGCGCGCAAGATGCGCGCGGTCCGAAAGGGAAGACGCCATTCATCCTCTGGATTCATGCGCCGGGAGCGCGCCACTCCGTGGCGCTCGTCCTGTTGATCGCGCGAATGATGCGCCACGCAGTGGCGCGCTCCCGGCAATGAGTCTGGGACACTCATAGTCTCCACGCTAGCGAAGCCGCGTCGGATGTCACCATGCGCCGGCCGCAAGGGACGTCTGCTGCTGCTGCATCGCGTGCACTCAATTGCACAAGACCGACGGGAACGCGCTATCGTACTGAAAGCCAATCCCAGGGGAGGAGCGTACCGTGAAGGTAGGATTCATCGGCGTCGGCAACATGGGCGGTCCCATGTGCCGCAACATCGTCAAGCGCAGCAATCACCAGGTGACCGTGTTCGACCTGAACGCCAGCGCCGTGAAGGCCTGCACCGACCTCGGCGCCACGGCGGGCCGGTCGATCGCAGATGCGACCAATGGCGCCGACATCGTGATGACGTCGCTGCCGATGCCGAAGGATGTCGAGGCCGTGGCGCTGGGCGACAATGGCATCCTCGCCAGCATCAAGCCGGGCCAGACCTACATCGACCTCAGCACCAACGCCCCCTCGATGGTCAAGAAGATCGGCGCGGCGATGGCGGCCAAGGGCATCGCCATGCTCGACGCGCCGGTGAGCGGCGGCACGACCGGCGCCGAGGCAGCGACCATCGCCATCATGGTCGGCGGCGACAAGAAGGTGTTCGACGACGCCCTGCCGGTGCTGCAGTCGTTCAGCGCCAACGTGATCCACATGGGCGGGCTGGGCAGCGGGACGGTCGCCAAGCTGGTCAACAACATGCTGTCGTTCTGCAACATGGCCGCCCTCTCCGAGGGCATGATGATGGGGACGAAGTACGGCCTCGATCCGGACAAGCTGCTCCACGTCATCGCCAGCTCGAGCGGCAACTCGAACGCGATCAAGAACTTCACCCTGCGCGCGCTGCCGGGGAAATACTCGCCGCCCTCCTTCGCCCTCGACCTCGCCTACAAGGACCTGCACCTCGCCCTCGAGCTGGGCGACGAGCTCGGCATACCGTTGCCGCAGGGCTCCTCGACCCACACCCTGCAGCGCCTGGCGCGCGGCATGGGCTTCGGCGGCGACGACAGCTCCTCCGTCCTGCGCGTCTACGAGACGATGCTGAAGCACAAGGTCAAGCCGTGACCCTCTTGGGTCACACGCAACAAGGCGTGCTCGTCCAAGCCGAAACCGGACATTGGACACATTGAGCCGTTCGTCGGAAATTGGGCCGAGGCGGGCATGGCCCGGCTCGTGACGCCTGTCGCCCTTTAAGCGCCAAGCGGACATCGGTCGGAGGCGCAGCGATGTCTCCAACTGACCCGAAGCGGACACTCGCTCCCGTCGCGACGGCGTTTCCGACAGCTCGAAGCGCCGCCCGGGTGCACCACCACGTTCGATCAACCGGCGGCATTCCAAAACTGGTAGAGCGCAGCCACGTTGCCATTGAACAAGTTGCGATCGCAGCGATCCAGACCTTGGATGATACTGTTGCGGCCGTGGGCGCGGCGACCCGCATACTCGTCGCTGGCATATTGCCAGAGCCGCCAACCGCTCGTTGCCCAGGCCCGCGGGATCGTAGGCGATTGCCGGTAGTCGACGACCCAAAGTCCGCAGCGCGCGAGGATCGATCCGGGCGTGATCCGGGCGCCGCCGTTGGCCCAGGTCGGATGCACGTAGATGAGCGGCGACCGGCCCGTTGCGCTGGTCACCGCCTGCACGAACGCCTCGGCCTGTTCCCGCGTCATCGAGTTCGAGGGATCTCCTTCATTGGGCTCGAGATCCAGGGCGAGGAGAGTCCGTGGGCCGGGGCGGGAAGAGTCCAAGAAGAAGGCTGCCTGCTCTTCGCCGGATGAATCGCCCTTGCCGAAATGATAGGTACCCCACAGCAGTCCTGCCGCCTCGGCCTGCGACCGTCGCTCGGCACACAAAGGGTCGGCATAGAAGTCGCCTTCGCTCGCCTTGTGGATGACGGCGAGGATGTTGCTCGCGCGCACCAGCCGGAAATCGGAGACAGTGGTATGCGCACTGATGTCGATTACCGCATCCAGTCCCTGGGGTGTGCGACCTGGCGGCGCCGGCGCGCTCGGATATTCAGGCGGCGGAGCTTCAGGGGGCGGCGTTTGCGGATACTGATCCGGCGCCACGGAGGCCTGACGAGGCGCCCGAGGTGCGCTGCATCCCGTTGTCGCTGCAGCAGCCAGGCCCGCGATGACATTCCTGCGAGAAATCATGCAGCCACAGTAGGGTGTTCAGCGCGCGTGGCAACGTCCACAGCGGCCTACATCGAAGCGGCCTCACACTTCTTCAAGATGACGAAGGCCTGCCCGACGAGCACCTTGAATAGTGAGCCACGCCGCGACGACGACGCGGTCCAAGGGGTTTCAGCGCGTCCACTACTGGCCCGAATCCGACGTCGCCAGAGCACGGACGCGGGTCCGCTTCCGGGGGCAAGGCGGACATGACTTCGACCTGAGCCGACGTCGGCGATCGGCCCAAAGCAGAGTTTGCGCGCCGCCGGACAAGTCGCTGCGTGGTCGCGACCTTCAGAGCCGCCGGCCTAGAACGGCTGCGAGCTCTTGCGGGAGCGACAGCGCCGACATGACCAGCGCGCTATCGAGCGATACCACGCTGGCGCCGAGCAGCGACACCACCGTGCCGAGGATCACGGCCCAGCCGAACACCTCATAATCGCGGTTGATGGCGAGAGAGAAGACGAGACGGAACAGCAACCCCGTCTGCATCACGGGCGCCACCAGCAGGATCGGAGCCACGGTGAGCGCCGTGTAGTGCAGGCCTTGCGCCATGGCGACGAAGACGCCCGAATAGACGAACCACGGCAGGTTGTCGCGCTTCAGCGCCATCACGTTGCGCCGGAGCGCTGTAGAGGACAGTGCGAGCGCCACCGCGAGCGTGGCCGCGCTGTAGGCGATCAAGGCGCCCAGGATGCCGCTGAAGGGGCCCGCGCCAGCGAGCGCGGAGCGCACCATGATCGGCGTCGTGCCATAGGCGAGGGCCGCGAGCGCAGCGAACAGAAAGCCGGCACCACGGCGCGGGTTGAACGTCGCCGCTGCGCCGCCGCGCACTGCATGTGCCGGCCGCTGTGTCACCAACGACCCCGCCACCATCACGACGCTGCCGATCAGCTGCAGCACCGTGAACGGCTCGTGCAGCACCGCCACCGCCAGCGCCAGTGTGACGATGATCTGCAGTTGAATTACCGGCGCCGTGATATTGACGCCGGCGAGCTGGCTGGCGCGGTAGTTGCAGTAGCGCCCGCCGACGAAATGCAGGAGCCCGACGACGGCAAGCCAGGCGATCGCTTGCGTCGTGAACGGCGGCAGGCCTGCGACGGCAGTGCTCAGGATCGCGAAAGGCAGGAAGCAGACGATCCCCAACGGAATCGTCACCGCCATGCCCTGGATGGGCGTGCCGGTGATGACGCCGCGCCGCGCGGCGACGTTGTTGAGCGCGAAGGTCGCGGCCGACAGCACGGCCAGCACGGCCCCGAGCATCTGCGTTCCCCCTTGAGCCCGGCCGGATGCCGCCGAGGCCGGCGGAAGACTAGCACCCGGCTGCGGCTGACGCTTCAAGCGGCTCGACGGCTGACAAGCCGTGACCCAACGGGGTCGGTCGATTGGATGATTGACCCTCGACTCGCCATGAGCGACAAGGCCACATGATCAATGCAAATTTGGCGTTGCGCCGCCGGAACAAGGCGCAGCGTCTGGAAAGACTCGGAAAGCTCGCGCGGGGTAAATTCGTTCTTCGCGACAAGGTACCCCAGGTTCTGGGGCGCATCATCGAGTCCGGCGACATTCTCTGTCTCGAAGGCGACAACCAGAAGCAGGCGGATTTTCTGGCCAATCAGCTCGCCACGCTGGACAAGAAGGACCTGCGCGACATCCACCTCGTGATGTCCTGCATCACGCTGCCGGCTCACATCGAGCTCTTCAAGAAGGGCATGATCCGCCAGGTCGACTTCTGTTACGCAGGCCCGCAAGGCACCGCCGTCGCCGATCTCGTGAAGGCCAAGAAATTCCCGGTCGGCGCGATCCACACCTACAACGAGCTCTATGCGCGCTACTACATCGACCTGACGCCGCGCGTCGCCCTGATCGCCGCCACCCAGGCCGACCGCAAGGGCAATCTCTACCTCGCGGCCAACACCGAGGACACGCCTGCCATCGTCGAGCCGACGGCGTTCTCCGACGGAATCGTGTTCGCACAGGTGAACGAGATCGTCGACACGCTGCCGCGCATCGACATCCCGGCCGACCAGGTCGATCTCGTGGTCGAAGCGCCCTACCCGATGCACCTGCAAGCGCTGTTCACGCGCGATCCGGCGGCGATCACCGACGTCCAGGTGCTGATGGCGATGGTGGCGCTGCGCGGCATCTACGCGAAGTACGAGGTGCAGTCGCTGAACCACGGCGTCGGCTTCAATACCGCCGCCATCGAGCTGCTGCTGCCGACCTACGGCGAGCGGCTCGGCCTCAAGGGCAAGATCTGCAAGTACTGGATGGTGAACCCGCTGCCGACGATGATCCCGGCGATCGAGTCGGGCTGGGTCGAGAGCGTGTTCGCGGTCGGCGGCGAGGTCGGCATGGAACGCTACACGGCCGCCCACTCCGACGTGTTCTTCACCGGCCGCGACGGCAGCTTCCATTCCAACCGCGCCATGGGTCAGCTGGCGGGCCACTACGCCATCGACATGTTCATCGGCGCGTCGCTGCAGATCGACATCAACGGCAACTCCTCGACCGTCTCGAAGAACCGCATCACGGGCTTCGGCGGCGCCCCCAACATGGGCTGCCAGCCGACCGGCCGGCGGCACCCGACGAAGGCCTGGCTCACGGCCGGTGCGGAAGCGAACCCCGGCCCGGGCTCGCCGCCCGGGCGCAAGCTCGTGGTGCAGCTCGTCGAGACATTCCAGTCGGGCCGCGTGCCGACCTTCGTCGAGGAGCTCGACGCCCGCGATCCCGGCATCAGGAAGGCGCTGCACGGCGTCGCTCCCGTGATGATCTACGGCGACGATGTCACGCACATCGTGACCGAGGAAGGCATCGCCAACCTGGCGGCCTGCCGCTCCATCGCCGAGCGCCAGGCGGCGATCCGCGCGGTGGCGGGCTACACGCCGGTCGGACTGAAGCGCAAGAAGCGCGAAACCGAGGAGTTGCGACGGCGCGGCATCGTGCAGCTTCCGGAGGATGTCGGTGTGCGGCCATCGGAGGCGAGCCGCAGCCTCCTCGCCGCGCAGGACATCAAGGGCCTCGTCCGCTGGTCCAACGGACTCTACGACCCGCCCTCGCAATTCGTCGATTGGTAGGACCCCGGAACATGGAAAAGTTCACGAAGGCGTTCCCGTCGAAGCCGCTCCGAATCAAGGCAGCCAAGCCATGGGCCCTCGCGGGCGTCGTCGGATCGGGCAATCTCGAGGTGCTGCTCGAGCGCGGCGGGCGTCCGGCCGACGCGATGGAATGCCGCGTCGAGACATCGATCCCCGGCTACAAGGCCTCGTGGCTCGCCGCCCTCGCCGACTTCGCACATCAATATCCGGCGGGCGGCATCAAGGTGACCATCAACGACCAGGGCGCGCCACCCGTGCTCGTCAACCTGCGCCTCCGCCAAGCCTACGACCATCTCACCAAGCGCGACAAATGACCCGCGGCCCGCTCTTTCACGAACAGACCGCGCGCCAGCGTCTCGCCGCGCTCGTCGATCCCGGCTCGTTCGACGAGTTTCTGCCGCCGCCCGAGCGTATCACCAGCCCCTATCTTGCCCAGCTCGGCATCCCGGTGTCGTTCGACGACGGCGTCGTGATCGGCCGCGCCAAGATCGGAGGCAAGAAGATCTACATCGCCGCGCAGGTCGGCCAGTTCGTCGGCGGCGCGGTGGGCGAGATTCATGGCGCCAAGCTCACGGGCCTCTTCAAGGCAGCGGCACGCGATCGTCTGCCCTGCGTCGTCCTGATCGAGAGCGGTGGCGTGCGCCTGCACGAGGGCTCGGCCGGCGAGATCGCCATCGCCGAGACCATGCGCGCGATCTTCGAATGTCGCGCCTCGAAGGTTCCGACCATCGCCGTGATCGGCTCCGATATCGGCGCCTATGGCGGCATGGGCATCCTGTCGACCTGCTGCGACTTCCGCGTGATCAGCGAGCACGGGCGTCTCGGCATCTCGGGCCCGATCGTCATCGAGAAATGGATGGGCAGGAAGGCCTACGACTCGTCCAACCGCGCGCTGGTCTGGAAGACCAGTGGCGGCAAGACCAAGTACCTGCTGGGCGATGCCGATGCACTGGTCCACGATGCCGCCGATGCGGTGCGAGACGCCGTCGCAAAGCTGCTGGGCAGGTCGCGGGCGATCACGCTGAAGTCGATCAAGACCCGCCACAAGGAGCTGGAGACGCGGCTGAAGCGGTTCGGCAAGACCGCCGATCCCGACGCGGTGTGGAAGCAGATGGGCGTTCGCGACATCGCCCGCGCCTCGCTGGCCTCGGGCCCGGAGTTCGCGGCCATGACCAAACGCGGGAAATAGCATCATGAAGAAGCCCTCCTCCCGCGCTCTGTTGGCCCGGCTCTTCGGCTCGTCGGGCAAGGGCATCTCCATCGAGAAATCCGTGCTGACCGGCTACGCTGCCGCCGGTGGCGCCGAGGTCTGCGTCATCGGCACCTGCGACGGCACCTATATCGACAACGCAGCCTCGCTCCGCCTTGCCGCGCATGTCATCGACTGCGTCGAGCATCACCCCAGGATGCCGATCGTGATGCTGGTCGACAGTGCCGGCCAGGCACCCGATCGCGTCGCCGAGATGCTGGGGCTCGCGAGCTATTTCGGCCATCTGCTGAGCTGCCTCGAGCTGGCGCGGCGCAAGGGCCACAAGCTGATCACCCTCGCCACCGGCCAGGCCGTGGGCGGCGCCTTCATCTGCTACGGCATGTTCGGCGATCGCATCTACGCCCTGGAGTCGGCGAGCGTGGGCCTGATGCCGGTCGAGGCGATGTCGGCGGTGACCAAGATCCCGGTGCCGGTTCTGCGCAAGCTCTCGAGAACCATGCCGTCGCTCGAGTTCGGCGCAAAGCCGTTCGCGCTGCTGGGCGGCGTCGAGGAGATCTGGTCGGCCGAGGAAGATGTCCAGGCGAGGCTCGCCAAGGCGATCGCCGCCGCCTCGACCGAGGACACGCGCGCCGCGCTCGGCAAGAAGCGCGGTGGACGCAAGCTCGCTCTCGATATCCGCAACAAGGTCCTCGCCGCCGCGGCGCGATGATCGCCTTGCGCCGCCATGCGCTGGTGCGGCTGTCGCAGGCGCCCGGCGCGGATAGCGAGGCCGATCGCGAGCGCGCCGTCCGCTGGCACGCTGCCGGCCGGCCCTTCGTCGTGACCCGACGCCGTGCAGCGGGCCGCGATATCGGCCTCGGCTTCTGCACCACCGATGAGCGTCACCCGGAGCTGCGGCCGCGCCGTGTGGCGGCCCAAGCCGCTGTCGATCTCGTCGACAGTCTCGCCTTGCCCCCGACATTGGAGGAGATTGCGCGGCATCCGGCGGCCTTGGGCCACGCAGCTTCCTTCTCGCGGCTCGCGAGCGCCGCCGCCGCCACGACGGTCCGGGTCTATGGAAGCTGGATGTGGCAGATGCTGACCGGCGAGAGGCACGTTCACGACGCATCCGATCTCGATGTCCTGATCGATGTTGCCGGCATCTCGGCGGCAGATCGCGTCACGGCTCTTCTTGCCGAGATCGAGCCGACGCTCGGGTTCAGGCTGGATGGTGAAATCTCGTTCGCGGGCCTCGGCGAGGTGAACTGGCGCGAATACCGGCAGGACGGCCGCGAGGTCCTGCTGAAGTCGGTCGAGACGATGCGCCTCACGCCGCGCTCGGCGCTTCCAGCGTGACCGCCCCCGTCAAGGAACGAGCCCTCGCAAGCTCAGGATGACGACGAAGCTGTCACCCCGAGCGTGGCGAGGGATCTTTCGCCCGATGGGCCACACTCGTGGTGATGGTCACGCTGCCCTGAGCGGCAGCGGATGGCTTACACCAATCGCTGCATCATCCCGGTGCAGGTGTTGTTGGGCCCGTAGAAGCGCCAGCTCATGATGCGGTTCATCGGGTCGGCCCTAACGGCGATCCGGCAGGCCGACGAGCTATCGGCAATATCCGGGATCGCCAGCGCGACCGGCGCGCTGCCGACCGAACCGGCGGCGAGCCCGGTGGTGCCCGTGCCGTAGGGCTGCGCGTCGCGCCAGATGTAGGTGGTGCCGCCGTCGTCGCCCGGCACCGATCCCTCGGGCGGCCCCCAGCGATCGACCAGGCTGCCGATCGGCTTTCCCTGGTACAGCGGATAGGCGCGATCGGCCGTCTGCTGTGAGGTCGCTGCCGCACACCCAGCCAGGGCCAGAACGGCCGCGCTCACGAGCCAGCGTCGCATCAAAATCCCTCCTATGGAATGGGGCGGCAGCCCGCCCCATTTTCCCAGCATCGTCATGCGCGCCGGGCGTGCTGGGTGTCTCCCCACTCCTGTGGACGCTAGCGCATGACCTTCTTTGGTTGAAGCGCCAAAGGAAGAACCTCACTTTCCACTGCAGCGCTCAGTCGCCGGGCAGAAGGGGCATGGTGGTCGTGTCAGCACCACCACCTCCTCGAGCAGCGCGTAGGTGAACAGGGCTTGATGGCGTGCGCGGAAAGCATCCCCCAGCCTGCCGAAAGCCGCCCGCGCCGAGCGTGACGATGTCGAGGCTTGCCATATAGTGATGCGGGTTCGGAGGTGGTGTCATGGACTGGAACGGGCAGGTGGCGATCGTGACGGGTGGCTCGCGTGGCATCGGGGCCGCGATTTGCCGTCGGCTTGCGGCGCGCGGCGCCGCGGTTGGCATCAACTACGTGGCGCGCTCGCTGGAAGCTGAAGCGTTGCGCGCGGAGATCGTTGCGGCCGGCGGCCGGGCCGCCTTGCTGCAGGCCGACGTCGCCGATTCGGCCGCCGTGGCGGCCATGATCGCCGAGGCGGAGGGAAAGCTGGGAGCGGTGTCGATCCTGGTCAACAACGCCGGTGTGTCAGTTCCCGCCACGTTGGAGACCTACGATGCGTCTCAGCTCGAGCGCATGCGTGCCGTGAACGTAAACGGCGTGATCCACACCGTGCGGGCAGTCATGACGGGAATGAAGGCGCGCAACTACGGCCGGATCGTCAATATTGCGTCCAATGCCGCCATCGGCACGGCACTTCCGGGCACGACGTTCTACGCCGCCACGAAAGCGGAGGTCTTGATCCTGACGCGACGGTTCGCGCTGGAGCTCGGACGGTCCGGGATAACCGTGAATGCGGTTTGTCCCGGCTGGATCGTCACCGAGATGGCGCGACGCGGCGCCAGCGAGGAGGCGTTCGCGCAACGCGTGGCGTCAATGCGCGAGCGCACCATGGTTGGTCGCGTCGGCGCACCGGAGGACATTGCCGCCGCCGTGGCCTTCCTGGTCGAGCCGGATGCCGGCTTCGTCACGGCCCAGGTGCTGACGGTCGATGGCGGCCGCCTGGATTACATTGGCCACGGGTGACAGCGGGCTCGGTTGACGCGCCTGCCGGCGGCAAGAAGCCCATGCGTTCGGCGCGCCGCGAGTCGATAATGGGCCGGCATGAGCTCCATCGTCCTGTCGCCCGGCTCCGTACCGCTCGCCCAATGGCGCGCCATCTTTCACGGCGCGTCGGCAAGGCTGTCACCTGAAGCCTATGACGCCATCGAGACCTCGGCGCGAGTAGTCGCCGCGATCGTCGCCCGGGGGCAACCCGTCTACGGCATCAACACCGGGTTCGGGAAGCTCGCCAACGTTCGCATCGACGCCGCCGACCTCGCGAAGCTGCAGCGCAACATCGTGCTGTCGCATGCGGCCGGCGCCGGTGCGCCCATGCCGGTCAACGTCACGCGCCTGATGATGGCGCTCAAGATGGCCAGCCTCGCGCAAGGCGCCTCGGGCGTGCACGCCGCGACCGTGCGCCTGATCGAGGCGATGCTCACCAATGGGCTGACGCCGGTCGTGCCGTGCCAGGGCTCGGTCGGCGCGTCGGGCGACCTGGCGCCGCTGGCCCACATGAGCGCGGCCATGATCGGAGTCGGCCACATCGCCGTGGCCGATCGGATCGTGCCGGCGGCGCAGGCGTTGGCCGAGGCAGGCCTCGAGCCATTGCAGCTCGGCGCCAAGGAAGGGCTGGCGCTGCTGAACGGCACGCAATTCTCGACGGCCTACGCCTTGGCCGGGCTGTTCGAGGCCGAGAACCTGTTCGGTGCGGCGCTGGTGACCGGCGCGCTGTCGACCGACGCGGCCCGCGGCTCCGATGCGCCGTTCGACCCGCGCATCCATCGCCTGCGCCGGCACAAGGGCCAGATCGTGGCGGCCGAATCGCTGCGCCGCCTGATGGCAGGCTCGGCGATCCGCGCCTCGCACCTGACCGGCGACGAGCGCATCCAGGACCCCTATTGCCTGCGCTGCCAGCCGCAGGTCATGGGGGCGGCGTTCGACATCCTGTGCCAGGCGGCCGACACGCTCGCGACCGAGGCCAACGGCGTCACCGACAATCCGCTGATCTTCACCGACAGCGGGGAAGCGCTGTCGGGCGGCAACTTCCACGCCGAGCCGGTGGCCTTCGCCGCCGACATCATCGCGCTGGCGATCTGCGAGATCGGCTCGCTGGCCGAGCGCCGCATCGCCATGCTGGTCGATCCGAGCCTGTCCGGCCTGCCCGCCTTCCTCACCGCGCACCCCGGCCTCAACTCGGGCTTCATGATCCCGCAGGTCACGGCGGCGGCGCTGGTCTCCGAGAACAAGCAGCGCGCCCATCCGGCGAGCGTCGATTCGATTCCGACCTCGGCCAACCAGGAAGATCACGTCTCGATGGCCGCGCACGGCGCGCGACGCCTGCTCGACATGGCGGCGAACGCCCGCACGATCATCGGCATCGAGCTGCTGGCCGCCGCGCAGGGCTGCGACTTCCTGCGTCCACTCGCCTCGAGCCCGGTGCTCGAGGCCGTGCGCGCGCTGCTGCGCGCCGAGGTGCCTGCGCTCGAAGAGGATCGCCATCTGCATCCCGACATCCAGATGGCGACGGCGCTGGTCGAGAGCGGCGCCCTCGTGCATGCCGCCGGCAGAGACCTTCTGCCTACGTTCGATCGAAGAGGATTTTCATGACCCGCATCGACAACGCCCGCGTGATCCGCGCGCCGCACGGCACGACGCTCTCGGCCAAGAGCTGGCTCACCGAGGCACCGATGCGCATGCTGATGAACAATCTCGATCCCGACGTCGCCGAGAAGCCGGGCGAGCTGGTGGTCTATGGCGGCATGGGCCGTGCCGCGCGCGACTGGGCGAGCTTCGACCGCATCGTCGCGGCGCTGCAGCGGCTCGAGGCCGACGAGACCCTGCTGGTCCAGTCGGGCAAGCCGGTCGGCGTGTTCCGCACCCATGCCGATGCGCCTCGCGTGCTGATCGCCAACTCCAACATCGTGCCGCACTGGGCGACCCTGGAGTATTTCAACGAGCTCGACCGCAAGGGCCTGATGATGTTCGGCCAGATGACGGCCGGGTCATGGATCTACATCGGCAGCCAGGGCATCGTGCAGGGCACCTACGAGACCTTCGTCGAGATGGCGCGCCAGCATCATGGCGGCAGCCTGGCCGGCCGCTGGATCCTGACGGCGGGCCTGGGCGGCATGGGCGGCGCGCAGCCGCTGGCCGCGACCATGGCCGGCGCATCGTGCCTCGCCGTCGAATGCCGGCCCAGCAGCATCGAGTTCCGTCTGCGCACCGGCTATCTCGACGTCCAGGCCAAGGATCTCGACGATGCGCTCGCCCTCATCGGCAAGGCGACGACCGAGAAGAAGGCGGTGTCGGTCGGCCTGCTGGGCAATGCCGCCGACGTGCTGCCCGAGCTGCTGCGCCGCGGCGTGCGGCCCGATTGCGTCACCGACCAGACCTCGGCGCACGATCCGGTCAACGGCTACCTGCCGAAGGGCTGGACGCTCGCCGACTGGGAGACGCGGCGCACCAGCGATCCGACGGGAGTCGCCAAGGCGGCCAAGCAATCGATGGCGGGCCACGTGCGCGCCATGCTCGAGTTCCACAAGATGGGCGTGCCGACCGTCGACTACGGCAACAACTTGAGACAGATGGCGCTCGAGGAAGGCGTCGCCGATGCCTTCGCCTATCCGGGCTTCGTGCCGGCCTATATCCGTCCGCTGTTCTGCCGCGGCATCGGGCCGTTCCGCTGGGCCGCGCTGTCGGGCGCGCCCGAGGACATCTATCGCACCGACGAGAAGGTGAAGGAGCTGCTGCCCGACAACAGGCATCTGCACACCTGGCTCGACATGGCCAGGAAGCGCATCAAGTTCCAGGGCCTGCCGGCGCGCATCTGCTGGGTCGGGCTGGGCGATCGCCATCGCCTGGGCCTCGCCTTCAACGAGATGGTGGCCAAGGGCGAGCTCGAGGCGCCCATCGTGATCGGCCGCGACCATCTCGATTCGGGCTCGGTCGCCAGCCCCAACCGCGAGACCGAAGCCATGCGCGACGGCTCCGACGCCGTCTCCGACTGGCCGATGCTCAACGCCCTGCTGAACTGCGCCTCGGGCGCCACCTGGGTGTCGCTGCACCACGGCGGCGGCGTCGGCATCGGCTACTCCCAGCACGCCGGCATGGTCATCGTCTGCGACGGCACGCCGGAAGCCGCCAAGCGTATCGAGCGCGTGCTGTGGAACGACCCGGCCACCGGCGTGATGCGCCACGCCGATGCCGGCTACGAGGACGCGATCGCGTGTGCGCGGGACAAGGGGCTGAATCTGCCGAGCTTGGGGACCTGACGGAAGAACATGACCCTCATCGGCCGCTCGCAGCCTTCCGCTTCGTTGAGCGCCTGGTCCGCTTGGGCTCACTTCGAGCTGCGGGCGGTGTCGCCGGACTCTCTGCCATTTCCAAGCCGAACAGCGCACCGACGTCACTCTCCGAAAGCACCTTGTCGTCGGAAGGCTTCGACGAAGGACCCGACGGAGCCTGCTCGGCGCCGGCGATCAGCTCGCTCTGGTCGACATCGCGCAGGGAAAACAGCAGCTCGGGCTTCTCGTCGAGACGAGCGCCGACGCCGTAGAGCACCGCGGCGACGTGCTTGCACATCCTCGCGCTATCCTCGCAGCTGCACGACAGCTTGATCTCCTGCGGCGCCGGAAACAGGCCGTCACCTTGCCGGCACACCCGGTCCATGACGCTCTTGGCGAGCCGGCCCTGCAACAGCTCGACCAGCGAATCGATCGAGCCGGTGCAGTCCCGGCAAATGGCCTTCCATCGCGCCGCCGGCACCGGCGCGATGGCGACCGTGGTCGTGTAGAGCTCGGTTCCGCTCACCAGCGCAGAAATCTTTCCCTTGGCGATCTGCAGATCGACGACCATGCCGTTGCGCACATAGGACCGGCCGCGCGGCAGGCGGCTGGCGTAGTCGCTGTAGCGTTCGAGATTGGCGCACCACGCCTTGCCCCAGAAGCTCCGGGCGATGGTGTTGCCCTCGATGATCACCGGAGCGACCGGTCGCTTGCCCTTGCGCAGCGCGGCCAACTCCTCCATGGCCCTTTCGCGCTGCTCGGCCACCGTGAGGCTCCGGGGCCACCAGTCGTCGCTCCTCCGTCCGTAACGGCTCATCCGTCATCCTTCCTTCAGCGCCGTCGCGAGGTCGAGCCTGACCAGCTTCAGCAGCTCGTCGTCCGGCAGCTCGGTCAGGCTCGCCTCGGCGCCGCCCGCCAGGAAGTCGCCGGCGAGCCGACGCTTGGCTTCTATCATCTGGTCGACCTTCTCCTCGACGGTGCCCCGGCAAACGAACTTGTGGACCAGCACATTCTTGGTCTGGCCGATGCGGAATGCGCGATCGGTGGCCTGGTTCTCCACAGCCGGATTCCACCACCGATCAAAGTGGATGACATGGGAGGCGGCGGTGAGATTGAGCCCGGTGCCGCCGGCCTTGACCGACAGCACGAAGAACGGCACGCCCTCGTCCTCCTGGAACTGGCGTACCAGCTCCCGGCGCTTGCCGACCGCGGTGTCGCCATGCAGCACCAGGCCGGCACGGCCGAACACCGACCCCAGGAAGGACGCCAGTGGCGCGGTCGTCTCCCTGAACTGGGTGAAGACCAGAACCTTGTCCTGTCGCGCCGCGATCTCCTCGGCAAGCTCGCGCAGGCGGGCGAACTTGCCGCTGTCGTTCTCGGCCCAGGCGTTGTCGCCCAGCCACTGCGAAGGGTGGTTGCAGATCTGCTTCAATCGCATCAACAGCGTCAGGACGATGCCGCGACGCTCGATGCCGTCACTGCCTTCGAGCCTGTCGCCGAGCTCGCGTACCGCCTGCTCATAGAGCGCCGCCTGCTTGCGGCTGAGCCCGCAGAACGCCTTCACCTCGGTCTTGTCGGGAAGATCGGCAATGATGCTCTTGTCGGTCTTCATGCGACGCAACACGTAGGGCTGCACCAGCTGACGCAACGGGCCGTACGGATTATGGCCCTCGCTCTCGGCCAGCCCCTTGGCGTAGGACGAGAATTGCCTGGCCGATCCGAGCAGACCCGGATTGAGGAAATCGAAGATCGACCACAGGTCGCCCAGCCGGTTCTCGATCGGTGTGCCGGTGAGAGCGATGCGGGCGTCGGCCCGCAGCTGCTTGACGGTGCGGGTCTGCCGGGCGCCGGGGTTCTTGATCGCCTGGGCTTCGTCGAGGACGACGAGCCGCCAGGGAGTGCTGGTCAGCCACGGCACGCGCGACAGAAAGCCGTAGCTGGTGATCGCGAGGTCGGCGTCGGCCACCACGGCGCCGCCGTCCTCTTTCAATTCATTCGCCGACAGGGCCGAGGGATGGACAACCACCGCCTTCAGGCCAGGAGCAAAGCGGGCGATTTCCGCCGACCAGTTGGCGAGCAGCGAGGCCGGCGCCACCAGCAGCGAGGGCTTGTGCCGACTGCCCGCCCGCTGCTGCTTCAGCACCAGCAGCAGGGACAGGACCTGGATGGTCTTGCCGAGCCCCATGTCGTCGGCGAGGCAGGCCCCGAGACCCAGCCGGGCGAGCAGATGGAGCCATTGCAGGCCGGCCCGCTGATAGACGCGCAATGTGCCCTGAAGCAACGAGCCGGGGTCGACGCCCGGCCCTTCGGTGTCGCGACGCAGCTCGGCGAGCGTCCGGGCAAGCCAGTGGCCAGCCACGGTCTCGCTCCATTCGGCATCCTCGCGCCCAGCCGGCTCGTCGCCACCGATCGCCGCGCCCGCCAGGAGGCGCATCGCCTCGCCGAACGACAGGCCTTCATCGGCCGCCCGCCGCTCGATCGCCTCGAAGCGGCCCAGGGTGCGTCCGAGACGTTCGCGATCGACCTCGACCCACTTGCCGCGGATGAAGGCGAGCCCGTCGGCCTGCGCCAGCAGGCTCTTGATCTCGGCCGCCGACAGCGTCTCGCCGTCCAGCGTCATCTCCATGCTGAAGTCGAGCAGCGCGTCGAGCCCGAGCCCGGATGGTGTCTGGCCGCCCACCGTCGCCCGCACCTGCGGGCGCGCCGGCCGGTTCATGCGCCACGACGCCGGCATGCGCACGATCACGCCGGCAGCTTCGAGCGCCGAGGCATCGCGCAGGAAGTCCATCGCCTGGCGCGGGCTCCAGCGCAGCGGATGGTAGATCTCGCCCGCGTCGACCATCGTCTTCAGCCAGCCGCAACGCTCGGCCGCCCGCTGAACCGGCATGAGCAGCGACAGCAGGCGCTCGCGATTCCTGGCGCCGGCATATTCCTGCAGCGCCCGGCCAAGCGGCAGATGCTGCGCCTTGGCCGCGGCCGACAGGCGTGTCGCGTAGGAGGCGAGGAAGGCGAAGGGCGCCTCGGTGTCGTTCCGATTCTCCGCGAGATTGAAGTAGACGCGCCCGACCAGGTTCCAGGCCGGATGGCGCGCCTTGAGGAAGTCCTGCACCGACGTTCCGGCCTCGGCCAGCTCGGTGTCGAATGCGCGATCGGTCTCGAGCCACAGGTTGGCGAGAACCGACGGCGTCACGTATTCGGCACCGGTCATCGGCGGCGCGGCGGCGGCTATCCGGTCCAAGTCGCTTTCCGCGGGGGCCGGAACGGCCGTCTTGCGCCGCGCCTCGTCGAGACTGGGCAAGGCGCACAAGGCCGCAACGTAGCGCGCCGCGAGCTCACGCCAGTAGGACAGATCGGACGGAAGCGCCGTGCCGACCTCGCCCGCTCCCAGATGCAGCAACCCATGGCCAGGGCCACGGGCGAACGCCTTCTCCAACGCCGCCGCTCGCGTCGGTTCCAGGGCCAACACGGCAGCATCCGACGGCTTGAGCGACAACACACCATGCGGGCTGAGGACGGGGACCATCGTCATCGTTGCAGACTCCGCGCCGCGCCCCTCACATCACGGTGCGAATCGGAACTTCGAGATGTCGCGATGGGACTCGCCCAGCGCCATCTGGGCGAGCAGCTCGCCGATGCCGGCGGAGTGCTTGAAGCCGTGGCCCGAGCAGGGCGAGGCGATGATGATGCGATCGTGCCCGGGATGGCGGTCGATGATGAAGCGTGCGTTGTCGACCCAGGTGTAAAGGCAGATCTTGTGCTTCACGCAGACCGGCGACAGTCCGGGGAAGAACGGACCGACGTAGGTCTCGTACATGTCGCGGATTTCCTGCGGGCTCGCCGCGCGGTCGACGTTTTCCGGCGTGACCTCGAGCTCGTACTGCTCGCTGGCGATCTTGACGCCCTCGTCGATGTCGCCAGCGGCCGGAAAGCCGTAGATCACCTGCGGCGCCGGGACCTGCCAGATGTAGACCGGGAAGCGGTCGGGGCTGAACTGCGCATGGGCCGCCGCGTCGCGCGCGCGGAACCAGTAGAGGACCTGGCGGGTGATCTTGAAGGTCTTGGCCAGGGCGGGCTCGAGAAGCTGCGGCAGCCACGGCCCGGCCGACACGATCAACTGCTTGGCCTGGTAGGTGCCCTTGTCGGTCGTCACGCTGACCATGCCGTCCTTCTGCCGGAAGGAGGCAACCGTCTCGTTGAGATGCAGATCGGCACCGAGCTCGCGCGCCCGCCGCAGCTGTATCTCGATGCACGGTTCCGGCCGGACGAAACCGCTCACCTGGTCATGGTAGGCCTCGTCGCCGTCGGAGAACTTGAAGGCCGGATACTTCGCACGCAATTTCCCGCTGTCGAGCAGGCTGTAGTCGAGGCCTGCCTGATTGGCGGCATTGACCGTCGCGGCGAGGAAGGCGTCGATGCCGTGGCTCAGCGCCCGCTCGCCCTTGCCCGAGATCACCAGGATGCCGTTCTGGATCAAGAGCTCGATGCCCGTCTCTGCCTCGAGCTCGCGCCAGATCTGGTGCGAGCGCTGGACGAAGGCCGAGTATTCCGGCCCCTCGCCGCAGGCGATGCGGGTGACCCGCGTATCGCCGTGCGTCGAGCCTAGCTCGTGCGGCGGCGCGTAGCGGTCGATGCCGAGCACCCGCGCACCGCGCCGGGCGAGCTGGTAGACCGCAGCCGAGCCCATCGCGCCGAGCCCGAGCACGGCGACGTCGTAGGTCGAGGACATTCAGACTCCGCTAAAGGAACTCAGCTCTTCTCGACGCTGCCGCCGGCATCGACCCAGCCCTTGAAGCCGCCGAGATTGCGCACGTTGGCGTAGCCCATGTCCTTCAAGGTCTTGCCGACCAGCGCCGAGCGGCCGCCGGAGGCACAGTAGGCGACCACCGTCTTGCCGCGGTCGAACGCCTTGTCGTGCATCGCCGAGGCAGGATCGGCGCGGAACTCGACGAGGCCGCGCGGGATGGCGAGCGCGCCCGGCACCTTGCCGGAGGCGGCGACCTCGGGCGGCTCGCGCACGTCGAGGAACAGCACGTCGGCACGGCCGACCAGGGCCTTGGCTTCCTCCGGGCTGATGCGCGGCACCGCCGCCTCGGCCTCGGCCAGCATGGATTGAACGGTCTTCATCGGTCCTCCTCCTAGAGCACATTGCGTTCGGCTGGAACGGCCGAACGCAATGTGCGTGTCGCAACAGCCAACCACAGTGCGCGAATTCGCGATTTGATGGAACCGCTAGCGGCTCCATCAAATCGCGAATCGCTCTATATTCTTCGCCACATCGGCCGCGTCGCCGCGAGGGCCAGCAGGCCGACCAGGCCGGTCACCATCGTCGCCGTCGGCGCGCCGATCTGGTCGGCGAGCCAGCCCAGCCCGACGAAACCGATCGGCCCGGTCCCAATGCATACCGAGAGGACGCCCAGGACGCGAGAGCGCATTTCGGTCGGTGCCGCGAGGTAGACGATGGTCGCCTGCAAGGTGGCGAACGTGGCATTGGCGAGGCCGGTCGCCAGCATCACGGCGCCGGCCGACACCGCGTCGGGCGCCAGGGCAAAGGCGATCACCCCGACCTGGTAGGCCGCGACGGCGCCGACATAGGCGGTCGCATGCCAGCGCGGCGTCAGCCACAAAGCGAGCGCCAGGGCGCCGAAGAAGGCGCCGACGCCGTCGAAGCTGGTCAGGATGCCGATGCCTTCGGGGCCGAGCCCGAGCTGATCACGGCCGATCACCGGGATCATGCTGACGACGGGCCAGCCGAACACGTTGTAGATGATGGTGACGACCATCGTGGCGGCGAGTCGCTGGTCGGCGAACACGATGGCGAAGCCTTCGAAGGCGCGGGTGAGCACGGCGCCCGAGCCCGGCGCGGGCGCGATGCGGGTGCGTACCGAGAGGGTCAGCACGATCGCGACGCCATACATCACGGTGTTCAACAGGAAGACGCCGTCGAAGCCGATCCCGACCAGCAGCAGGCCGCCCACCGTCGGTCCGACCATGCGGCTCGAGTTCAAGGCGCCGACGTCGTAGGCCATGGCCGTCGGCATGCGCTCACGGCCGACGCTCTCGCCCATCAGCACGCGGCGCACCGGGTTGTCGGTCACCCAGCCGAAGCCGTTGATCAGGCTGGCGAGCGCCATCTGCCAGACCTGGAGGTCGCCCAGACGGGCGGCAAGCGCCAGGGCCGCCGAGGTGAGCGTCAGCAGAACGATCACGGCGGCGAGCGTCAGGCGCCGGTCGACCCGCTCGGCGATCGCGCCCAGGAAGGCGCCGAACAGGCCCATCGGCAGCAGGCGCAGCATGGTGATCGAGGCGACGGCGAGCGCCGACCCCGTCTCCTTGTAGACGACGACGCCCATCACGACGGTTTCCATCCATCGCATCGTCGTGACGATCAGACCCACCGACCACAGGCGCCAGAAATCAGCCGGAAGAGAACGAAGCATGTGTCGGATCGAAAGATCGGTAGCAGGGCACGCACGCGATCGTCATCCGCAGCACGCTTCAGACCGACCAGGGGAGTTATCCTAGAGCGGCATTTTCTCAGGTTGAAGCGCCAACAATACCCTCGTCTGAGGAGCGGCCGCAGACCGCGTCTCGATCACAGAGCATCAAAAAGGCGGCGCCCCGTCGCGAGAGCGCCGCCAGTCGTCCATGCCGAACGCGACTACACGTTACTGCACGATGATCTCGACACGCCGGTTCTGCGGCTCGCGCACGCCGTCGCCGGTCTGCACCAGCAGGCCCTGCTCGCCGCGGCCGATCACCGAGATCGCCGTCGCCGGCACGCCTTCGCGCACCAGCGCGTCCTTGACAGCGTTCGCGCGGCGCAGCGACAGCGCCATGTTGTAGGCCTCGGCGCCAGAGGTGTCGGTGTGGCCGGTCGCGGTGATGCGCGCATTGCCCTTGGTCTTGAAGGCGTTGGCCGCCTGCCGGATCGTGGTCAGCGCCTGATCGCTGAGGTTGGCGCGGTCCCAGTCGAAGAACACCATGAAGGATGGCGGAGAGGCGGGGGCCGCGGCCGGCGGCGGAGGCGGCGCCGCAGCCGGCTGGGTGAACTTGTAGCTCACCCCCAGCATGACGGTGATGTTGTTGTTGGCGTAGCCGGGCGGATTGGTCGTGCCGTAGTAGCGGCCGTCGAGGTTGACGCGGAAATTCTGATCGATGTTCCAGCCGACGCCGACGATGCCCTGGTAGGCGAACTGCGTGCTGCACAGCGAGCAACCGTTGATATAGGCATCGGCGAACGCGATGCCGGCGCCCGCGCCGACATAGGGCGTAATCGTGGCGCCGGGTGCGAAATCGTACAAGAGGTTGGCCATCACCGAGACCTGCTCGATGCGACCGCGCACGTTGCTGAAGATGTTGCCGAAATTGGCAGTGCCCGTGCCGTTGTTGCTGCGGAACATCCCTTCCAGCTCGACACGCGGTCCGACGAAGTCGTAGCCGACCACGCCACCGACCGCGTAGCCCAGATCCATGTTGTAATTGTTGTTGTTGATCAGCCAGTTGAGGCCGCCTTGTGCGCCGATATAGACGCCTGGATTGGCCGGTCCGGCTTGGAACAGCGACTGCGAATGCGCCGCGGCCGGCACGACGAGCAGGGATGCAGCGACGACGAGGCCTTTGTTCATTGATGTGCTCCGGAACATGGGGATGGATGTCCGAACGGGAGCCGGAAAAAGGCGTTGCAGGAGCTCCCGTCGTTTGGTGGCCTCGTGTTGCACTATTGCAACATCATCTTGCCTCGATGTCGCCAACGACGCGCACGCGTACCCGCAGGCTGTCGAAGGGCAGGTAGCTCAGCGGAATATCTTCCTGGTCCACGATGGCGAGCGAGGCCCGGGCGGCGCCGGCCCGCACGGCGCGCTCCGCGGCCATGGCGTTCGCGCGCTGCAGCGCCTCCTCGCGGTTCATGCTCTGAAAGACCTGGTCGACCTCACCCGATACCTGCGCAATTGCCGCGCCGACGGCATTGGCCACGCCCTGATGCGGCACGTGGACGATGCGGCTCACCCCTTCCATTGTTGCAGGGACGAGGAAACATCCACCGCCGACCGCGATCAGGGGAACGTCGCCTGCTTCGGTCTTCATGCGATCGACCGCTTCGGTCAGCACCGCATGACAGCGCGCCAGGGCGGCCGTGACGAAGCGGTGATCGAGACGGGCGACCCGCTTGCGCTCGCCCAGCTCGACGAGGCCCGCCGCGACCGCGATGTCGGTGCAGGTGAGCTCGCTGCCGCCGAACACCAGGGCGCGCTCGGTGAGCTGGTAGCCAGTGCTGACCGGACCGATCCGGGTCGCGTCGGCGGGATCGACCAGCGTGCCGCCGCCGAGCCCGATCGACAGCAGGTCGGGCATGCGGAAGGCCGTGCGCACGCCGCCCACCTCGACATTGCTGTTGGCCTCGCGTGGAAAGCCATGGCGCAGGCAGCCGATATCCGACGTCGTGCCGCCGACATCGACCACCATGGCGTCGCGCAGGCCGGACAGGAAGGCCGCGCCGCGCAGCGAGTTGGTCGGCCCCGAGGCGAAGCAATGCACCGGAAAGCGCGTCGCCTGCTCGGCGAGACTCACCGTGCCGTCATTCTGCGTGATGTAGAGCGGCGCGCGGATCCCCGACTCGGCGAGCGCGCGCACGAAGCCGTCGGCGGTGCGGTGTGCCAGCCCGACCAGTGCCGCGTTGAGCAGGGTCACGTTCTCCCGCGCCAGCAGGCCGATGCGGCCGAGCTCGTGCGAACGCGTGATCGAGATGTCCGGCATCACGGCCATCAGGATCTCCGCCGCCTCCCGTTCCGATTCATCGTTGAGCGGCGAGAACACCGAAGCAATGCCGACTGCCTCGACGCCCGAATCGCGGATCTTCGCCGCTGCCTCCTTCATGGCCGCGCGGTTGAACGGCGCCAGCGGCCTGCCGTCGAGCTCATGGCCGCCCTCGATCATGAAGGTCGGCCCCTGCACCAGGGCGCGCAGGTCGGCGGGCCAGTCGACGAACGGCGGCAACGTCGCCGCCGCCGGCAAGCCGATGCGCACGGCGGCTACCTTGGCGAGGTGGCGACGCTGCACGACCGCGTTGGTGAAATGCGTCGTGCCGATCATGACGGCGTCGACCTTGCTCGGGTCGACCTTGCTTTGCGTCACCAGGCGCTTCAGGGCCGCGACGATGCCATCGCCGACTTCAGGCGTGGTCGCGGTCTTGACGGCATGCAGGACCTTGTCGTCGTCGACCAGCACGGCGTCCGTGTTGGTGCCGCCGACATCGATGCCGAGGCGGATCATCGCACGGCCTCCGGGAAGATGGTCTTGAAGTCGAGGTCGTAGCCGAAGGCACGCGGGCCGACATGCTTCAACCCCTTGGGCGACATCAGGATGGCCGGCGCCGGCAGCGCGATCACGCTGACCCGCTGGCCGTAGCGGATGGTCTCGGTGCCGATCGCCTCGCCCGACACGGTGTCCATCAGGCAGATCAGGTCGGGCACGGTGACGCGCACCTCGTCGTTCTGCCAGCCGACCGACCACTCGTTCTGGAAATCGACGCGAAAGCTTTCGCCGCGATTGTCGTCGAGCCCTTCCATCTTCACCGTGCCGCGCAGCCAGCCCTCGGCGGCGCGGCGCAGCACGTCGGTCACCTTGCCGCGGAACACCAGCAGCCCCTGCTCGCTCTCGACCACCGCGGCAACCGGATCGGCATGAGCGCGCCGCGCCGCATGCACGGCGCGGCCGATCCGCATCGCCTTGGTGGCGGTGTGCAGGCAGGCCGATTCCTTGGCATCGCGCCCGGTTCGCGGCGCCTTGCAGGTGGCGGCGAGCGAGCCCCAGGCGGTGCAGACCTTTCGCGTCATGCTTTCCATCCAGGTCCAGTCGACCGCCTCGGTGAGCAGCACGCTGTTGTTCCGGATGTCGATCATGGTCCACGGATAGGCCGGCAGGTCGCGGATGGCGAAGGTCGTCATGTCGGCGCGCGGGAAGGCGCGGCCCATGGCGTCGCAATCGACGACCGGCAGGCCGAGCAGGGAGCCGGCGAGGAAAGGCTGGAAGCCGTTGTTGCCGCCGACCTCCCACATCATGATCGCCTTGAACCTCCGGCCGAGATGCTTCTCCATCATGGTGATGGTGCGGGCGATCAGCGGACCGTCGACCATCTTCTCCTGCATGGCGATCGGTGCGCCCATCTGGCCGATGCAGGCGATCGGGTCGTCATCGTCGAGCGACAGCGGATCGACCAGATCGACCGAGCGGCCGGCACCCCAGTGCTGGCGCGCTTCCAGCAATGAAAAGTAGGGATCGCCTCCCCCGCCGGTTCCGAGGATCCAGGCGCCGGTGGCGAAGGCCTCGAGATCGTCCAGGGTGATCCGGCGTGGTGCATTGGGCATCGATCGAAATCCTCTGAAATCACGCGAAACGGCGATCATGCGAAGTGACAGGCAGCCTGGTGCGCCGGACCGAGCTCGCTGAGCGCCGGATCCTCGCTGGCGCAGCGCGCCGCCGCCGAGGGACAGCGATTGCGGAAGCGGCAGCCGGACGGCACGGCGAGCGGATTGGGCGGCTCGCCTTCGAGCCACGCTTCCTCGATCACCCGCCGCCCGCCCGGCACCGGCACGGCGGCTAGCAGCGAGCGCGTGTAGGGGTGCCGCGGCGCGTCGAAGATCGCAGCCGTCGGGCCGATCTCGACGATGCGGCCGAGATACATCACCGCGACGCGCGAGCAGATGCTGCGCACGACCGCGAGATCGTGCGAGATGAACAGCAGGGTCAGTCGGTATTGCTGCCACAACGCCAGCAGCAGCTTCAGGATGGTCGCCTGCACCGACACGTCGAGGCCGGACGTCGGCTCGTCGAGGATCAGGAGCCTGGGATGGAGGGCCAGCACGCGCGCCAGGCCGACGCGCCGCTGCTGCCCACCCGAAACCTCGTGCGGATAGAGCGACAGATGATCCTCGCGCAAGCCGACCGCCGCCAGGGTCTCGCGCACGCGCGCCGTGCGCTCGGCACGCGGGAGTGCGGTATGGATCACCAGCGCCTCGTCGAGCGAACGGGCGATCGTCCAGCGCGGGTCGAGCGCGGCGCCGGCATCCTGGTAGACGTATTGCAGGCGGGAGCGCACCGCGCGCAGCGCCGGCCCGGCAAGGTCGTGGATCGGCGCGCCCTCGAAATGCACGGTGCCCTCATGGGCGCGCAACACGCCGATCAGTGTCTTGCCGAGCGTGGACTTGCCGCAGCCGGACTCGCCCACGATGCCCAGGATCTCGCCAGCTTCGACGGCTAGATCGACGCCATCGAGCGCGCGCACGGCGCGGCCATCCTTGAGCAGGAAACGATGGGCGAGGCCACGGACTTCCAACAATCTTTCTCCTCCCCGGCTCCGCCGGGGAGGTGTCGCGTCATACGCGACGGAGGGGTCATGAGTCATGGCATCGCTGTCCGTTGTGACTCATGACCCCTCCGCCCCGTAAGACGGGGCACCTCCCCAGCGGAGCTGGGGAGGAGGGCCGGAAAGCGGATGATAGCACCGCACCTTGTGGTCGCCGCCGACGGTCGGTGGGCGCGTGGTGCGGCAGGGGGTGGAGGCGCGCTCGCAGCGCGGGTTGAAGCGGCAGCCCGCCGGCGGCTTGATCAGGCTCGGGATCTCGCCGGGGATGTCGTCGGCCACGCCGTCGGCGCGCGGCAGGCTCCGCAACAGCTTGGCCGTGTAGGGATGGCGGGGCTCGGCGAAGAACGCTGCGCTCGGTGCCACCTCGACCTCCTGGCCGGCATACATGACGACGACGCGGTCGCAGATCTCCCACGCCGTGCCGAGATCGTGGGTGGTGAACAGCACCGAGACGCCGCGACGCTTCACCTCGCGATGCAGCAGGCGCAGGATCTGCGCCTGGATCGTGACATCGAGCGCCGTCGTCGGCTCGTCGGCGATGATCAGCTCGGGCTGGGGCAGCAGCGCCATGGCGATCACGATGCGCTGGCGCTGGCCGCCCGACAGCTCGTGCGGCAGCTTCTTCAGCACCTCGGCCGGATCGGGAATCTGCACCGCTTCGAGCATCTCGAGAATGGCGGCGCGGTCGTGCGCCCGCCGTTCCGCCGGATAGGGCGCCAGCAACGCCGGCCAGGCGCGCTCGATCGGCGCCAGCGGCGACTTCCACTGCATCAGGTCGAAGATCTGCTGGCCGATGGTGAACAGCGGATTGAGCGAACCGAACGGGTCCTGCGGGATGAAGGCGATGCGCCGGCTGCGGATGCGGCGTCCGACCTCGGCCGACGACAGCGCCAGCAGATTCTCGCCGGCGAACAGGATGGTGCCGGCCACCACCTTCGCGGCCGGTGCCGGCAGCACGCCCAGGATGGCGCGGGCGAGCGTGGACTTGCCGCAGCCCGACTCGCCCACCAGGCCGACCACCTCTGCCCGGCCGATGGCGAGCGACACGCCGTCGAGCGCGCGCACCACGCCGCGCTCGGTGCGGTAGTCGACCTCGAGATCACGCACCGACAGGAGGTCAGTCACGCGGCCTCCCGGCGCGACGCGTGCGCGGGTCGAGCACGTCGCGCAGGCCGTCGCCCAGCATGTTGAAGCCGATCACCACCAGGAAGATGGCGATGCCGGGCGCCGCGGCGTACCACCAGGCATCGGGCAGGTATTCACGGCTCTCGGCGATGGTGCGGCCCCATTCCGGCGTTGGCGGAGGCGCCCCGAGCCCGAGGAAGCCCAATGCCGCTGCGGTCAGGATGGTGAAACCCAGCCCCAGCGTGATGCGCACGATGATCGGCGAGATGATGTTGGGCAGCACGTGCAGCCAGACCACGCGCACCGGCGAGGCGCCGAGCGCCAGCGTCGCCTCGATGAAGGTCTCGTTGCGCACCGAGCGCGTCTCGGCATAGACCAGCCGCGTGAACCACGGCCAGAAGGTGGCCGACAGTGCCAGGATGACGTTGGGAAGGCTGGGGCCCAGGGTCTGGGCGATGGCGATCGCCAGGATGATCTGCGGCACGGCCAGGAAGATGTCGGTGAGCCGCATGATGGCGGTGGAGAGCGCGCCGTCGCTGAAGCCCGCGACCAGGCCCAGCGGCACGCCGACCAGCACGGCCGCGCCGACGGCGATCAGGGCGATCACGATCGTGACGCGCGCGCCGAACAGCAGGCGGCTGAAGATGTCGCCTCCCAGGCGGTCGGTGCCCAGCAGGTATTCGCCGCCCGGCGGCCGCAGGCGATGCGCCGGGTTGAACTCGGTGACCGCCTCGGGATGAGTCGCCAGCCAGGGTGCGAAGAGAGCGCAGACGATCAGGGCCAGCACGATCAGCAGACCGAGGAGCGCCAGCCGATCCTCGAACAGCTTGCGCAGCACGAGCGCCGTCTCGCCGCCCATCAGCCGATCCCGCGCGGGTCGATCAGGCGATGAAGAATGTCGACCGACAGATTGATGATGACGTAGATGATCGCCACCCACACGGTGACGCCGAGCACCGCGTTGTAGTCCGACATGACGATGGAATTGACCGCGTAGTAGCCCAGTCCCGGCCAGTCGAACACGGCTTCGACCACGACGGCGCCGCCCAGCAGCGCGCCGGCGATCAGGCCGATCTGGGTCACCGTCGAGGTCAGCGCATTGCGCAGCATGTACTTCCACACGATCAGCGATTCGGGCAGGCCGAGCGCGCGCGCGTACTGCACGAACGGCCGGTTGAGCGTGTCGAGCATGCCGGCCCGGGTGAAGCGCACGATGGTGGCCATCGCCGGCAGCGCCAGGGTCACGGCCGGCAGCGCGAGGTGGGCGGCGGCCGTGCCGAAAGCGGCGATGTCGCCGGCCAGCAAGGTGTCGACCAGATAGAGCCGCGTGACGGGAGACGGCGGCTTCACGTCGGGCGGAAGCCGCCCGCCGAGCGGCAGCCAGCCCAGCTCCATGGCGAAGTAGAGCTGCAGGATGATGGCGAACCAGAAGCTTGCAATGGCAAGGCTCGACACGGTGACGATGCGGACGGCGTGGTCGAGCCACGAATTGCGCCGCAGGGCCGACACGACGCCGATCGGCACGCCGATGCCGACGGTGATCAGCATGGCAGCCAGCGTGAGCTCGATCGTCGCCGGCAGGCGGCCCATCAGATCGCCCGAGATCTGGCGCGACGTGAACAGGCTCTTGCCCAGGTCACCTTGCAGCAACCGCAGATAGTAGTCGCCGAGCTGGGCCACCAGCGGCCGGTCGAAGCCGAGCTGATGGCGCAGCGCCTCGATCTGCTCGCGAGTCGCCCGCTCACCGGCAATCAGCGCCGCCGGATCGGCCGGGATGACGTGGCTGATCAGGAAGGTGACGGCGACGACACCCGCCACGGTGGCGACGCTCCACGCCAGGCGGCGCAAGGCAAAGGCCCAGATGCTCGTGCCTTTCCAGAAGGCGAGAATGCCGCCGGGTTTCATGACGCCCCAATTCTCACCGGCCCCCGCAATCGGGGGAGGTGCCCCGCAGGGCCGGAGGGGGCGAGCCTCAGTCGAGATTCAAGAAATTCCGACGTCGGGATTTCATGCGTCTTCACTGGGGCTTTCCCCCTCCGGCCCTGCGGGCCACCTCCCCGCTGACGGCGGAGGCAAAGACACCGGATATCCTCAACCCATGTTCACCCAACGGAAGTCCTGGCCGTTGCCGACCGGGCAGAAGCGCACGTTCTGGACGCGCTTGGCGAAGGGCCCGTACCATTTGGTGTTGTAGATGAACACGCTCGCGGCCTCGTCGACGACGATGCGGGAGGCCTCCTGATAGCAGGCGTCGCGCACGCTCTGGTCGTTGGAGGTGAAGGCCTTGTCGATCAGCTCGTCGACCTTGGGGTTCTTGTACCACGAGCCGGTCTTCCAGTTGCCCCAGTTCTTGCTGTTGTACATCTCGCCGACCCAGTTGTGCGGATCGGCGTAGAGGGTCGAGATCCAGTTGGTCCAGATATCGGGCGTCGTGTCGTTGTTGCGTGTCTTGCCCGACAGGGTCGGCCAGGTCTCGGCGATGATCTTGCTCTCGATGCCGAGCTTGCGCAGGCCGGCCTGCATGAGCTGGCCCGCCTGCTCGGTCTGCGACAGGCCGGTCAACGTATGGATCTCTAGAGGCCGGTCGATCTTGACCTGGGCCTTGGCGAGCTCGGCCTTGGCCTTGTCGATGTCGTAGTCCCAGCCCTTCACGTCCTTGGGGTAGCCCCACAGGTTGGCCGGCACCGGCGCCGGATTGCGCACCGCCGTGTCCTTGAGGATGTCGGTGATGAAGCCCTTGTAGTCGAACGCCATGCTGATCGCCCGTCGGACATGGACGTCGTTCAGCGGCGCGCGCTGATTGTTGAGATGCAGGATGAACAGGCGCATCGACGGCTGCTCGAGGATCTGCACCGTGTTCGCCTTGCGCAGGCGATCGAGCGCGTCGGCCGGCAGGAAGCCGTCGAGGGCGTGGTAGTCGCCCTTGATCAGACCGAGCACCTGGCTCGACTGCTCGCGCACGGTGCGCAGGTCGATGCGGTCGACGAACTTGCCCGACCAGCCCATGAAGTGGTCGGCATTGCGCGTGCCGGTGACGCCGACCGCCGGATCGTGCTTCTCGAGCTTGTAGGAGCCGGAGCCGGCGACGTTGGTCGAGAGCCAGGCCTGGCCCCAGTCGTTGTCCTTGGTGTTGGCCTTCAGCACCTTGGCGTTGACGACATGCAGCTCGGGGATGGTCGACATGAACGTGGCCGACGGCTGCGTCAGCGTGAACTCGACGGTGGCGGGATCGATCGCCTTGGTCGAGCCCGGCTTGATCACCGGCGTGAACAGCACCGCCGAGCCCTTGTTGATGCCGATCACGCGCTCGATCGAATACACCACGTCGTCGGCGGTGACGGGGCCGCCGTCGTGGAACTTGGCGCCGGCGCGCAGCTTGAAGCGGTAGACGAGGCCGTCCGGCGACACGGTGTGACTCTCGGCCAGCCACGGCGTCAGCTTCGGCGGATTGTCGAGCCAGCGATAAAGCCCGTCGTAGAAATTGAGCCGGGTGGCGACACGGCTGTAGTCGAACACGGTGTGCGGATCGAGCGTGTCGAACTCGACCGGATTGGCGAACACGATGGTCGACGGCGTTTGCCCTGCAGCGGCCGAAATGCCGGCCGTCGATGCAACGATGCCCGCCGCCGTGCCGGCCTTGAGAAGGTCGCGTCGTGTCGGACCGGATTTTCGCTCGGACTCAGCATTGTCGACCATGATTACCCCTCGCTTTCCCGATGAAAGCCTATCGTGCAATCGTCGTTCCAACAACGAATGCCGCACCGACGGCATGCCCCGGGGCGATGGACGCGGCCCTGGCCCTTGCAACGGAGACGGTAACGACGACCCGTTTGGATCGCTCGAGGGAGTTCGGGCAATATCGACGCCGCAATGCGTGAGGAGTCGAGGACGAATGGCCGGGGACGATCTGATCGATGCCGCGAAGGCGGCGGGCATCGCGAGCTTCGAGGCGACCACCGGGCGCGTGCCCGTCAACTTCGAGCTGCTGGCCGAGCACGCCCCCGGCGCGTTCGCGGGCTATGGCCTGATGCGCAGCACCATCATGCGCGATCGCTCGGCCGGCGGAGCCCTCGACCTCAAGACCAAGGAATTGATCTTCGCACTCCTCGACACGCTGATCGGCCAGAAGACCGGCGCCAGGAACCATGCCGCCAATGCCATGCGGCTCGGCCTCACCCTGCCCGAGCTCGCGGAGGGGCTGGTGCAGGTCGTCATGGCGGGCGGCATCACGACCTGGAACGAGACCGGCGCCGACGTCCTGCGCCATTGCGTGGAGCTGACGGCGACCAAGCCCGCGGGCCCCGGAACCTGAGGTTTTCGTCGCCCTCGCCAACGCATGCGTTGGCGAGGGCAAGAAGATGCATGAAGGCGACAGCGTAAGCCGAGAGAGGATCCGATGCAGGCAAGAGACTGGACGCGAAGACATGCCTCGATCGCGATGCTTGGCCTCCTGCTCGCGCCTCTGCGCGCCACGGCACAGTCGACCTCGCCCTACCTGTTCGACCTGCTGAAACGTGCCGCGTTCCGCAGATCGTTCGACGCCCTGTTCGCCGGCGAACGCAACGTCGACGACTGGATCGGCGTGTTCCAGAAGACGGACAACGGCGTCTGCGGCCCGTCGAAGGGCGTTCGAACCGGAGGGGCTGTCTACATCCTGGCCGACGTCTGCAAGCCGCACGATTGCAGCGCCAACAACCTGCAGGTCCTGTTCAGCGAGAACGGCAGCCGGGCGTGGGCCCTTCTGCGGTCGCCACGGGGCCAGCGCTGGTTCGGCGCGCCAGGACCGCAGGAACGCGCGCTGCTCCAGCAGCAGTAGCATCGACGAGCAATCGTCATATCGGCCCCGACGAAATTGCCGGGCTCACCGTCTTCCGTGACACGTCAGACGGCGCGATGATCGCATATCGAATGGGGGAGATGACATGACCGAAGCCGCCAAAGTGCAATGGAACGACGACGTCCTCTCCATGTATCGCCAGCGGACGCCGCAATCGGCCAAGCTGTTCGCCGAGGCCGGCAACCTGTTCCCGAGCGGCATCACCCACGATTCCCGTCACATCGAGCCCTATCCGCTCTACATCACCCATGCCCAGGGTCCGCGGAAGTGGGACGTCGATGGCCATGAATACGTCGACTACATGGGCGGCCATGGCGCTCTGCTGCTGGGCCACAATCACCCCGACGTCGTCGCCGCGACGCAGCGCCAGCTCGCTCAGGGCACCCACTACGGCGCCAGCCACGCGCTCGAGGTCGAATGGGCGAAGCTGGTGCGTTCGCTGGTGCCGAGCGCCGAGCGCGTCCGCTTCACCAGCTCGGGCACCGAGGCGACGCTGCTCGGCTTGCGGCTGGCGCGGGCCTATACCGGCCGCACCAAGTTCGTGCGCTTCGCCGGCCACTTCCATGGCTGGCACGACCATATGACGTCGGGCCATGTTTCCCACTACGACGGCAGTCCTGCGGTCGGCGTCCTGCCGGGGATTGCCGCCAACGTGCTGATCGCACCACCCGACGATTTCGACCGCACGCGCGAGATCCTGGCCAGCAGCGACGACATCGCGGCGGTCATCATCGAGCCGACCGGTGCGAGCTTCGGCCGCGCCCCGGTGACGCGCGAGTTCCTGCGGCTGCTGCGCGAGGAGACCAGGCAGCGCGGCATCGTGCTGATCTTCGACGAGGTGGTCACCGGTTTCCGCGTCTCGCCGGGTGGGGTCCAGGGCAAGTTCGGCATAACGCCGGACCTCACATCGCTGGCCAAGATCCTTGCCGGCGGTCTTCCGGGTGGCGCCATCGTCGGCCGCAAGGACGTTCTGGACGGGCTCGATTTCGACGTCATGCGCGGCAAGGGCCGCGAGAAGGTGAACCACCAGGGCACCTACAACGCCAATCCGCTGTCCGCCGCCGCCGGCATCGCCACCCTGACCCGCATCGCCGACGGACAGGCCTGCGAGCGCGCGTCCGCGTTCGGCGCTGCCGTGCGCCAGCGCTTCAACGAGGTGCTGGAGGAAGAGAAGGTGCCGTGGGCCTGCTACGGCGAGTTCTCGGGCTTCCACGTCTTCACCAACCCGCAGAAGCGCAAGGTGCGGCCGAGCGAGTTCGACCCCCTGGCATTGCGCCACGACGAGCTGCGCAGCAACCCGTCGGCGCTCACCAACCGCATCAGGCTCGCCATGTACAATCATGGAGTGGACGTCGGCGGCTGGCCCGGCGGACCGATCTCGGCAACGCACGGCGAGGCCGAGCTCGCCGTCACCGTCGACGCCTTCCGCCAGACCCTGCGCGACCTGCGCCGCGAGGGCACGATCGAGGGTTAGGTCATTCTCTCCTCCCCGAGCCTCGCTTGACGAGGTGTCCGCGCAATCGCGGACAGAGGGAGTCTGAGGCCTAAGCCCCCTCCGTCGCGAGTGCGACTTTCGAGCTCCGGCCGAAAGCGCATAGACGGCGACCCCTCCCCAGCGAAGCTGGAGAGGAGGCAGGCTATCGCGTCACCTCGAGCACCTCGCCGGCCGGACCGACCTTGACGTCGACGGCGTGCCAGCGGCGGGCGAAGTCGGGGGTGATCTTGCCGTCGATCAGGTCTTCGCGGATTTGCGCCACGTCGCGGGTGCGCGGATCGCCCCAGCCGCCGGCGCCAGCCAGCATGTGGTGGAACACGTCGTCGCGCGAGACCACGAGGGTGCACTTGCCGGGCAGCTCGGTCTCCTGGCCGTCGCGCCGCACGACGTTGCGCGAAGCGGCGCCGGGTTCGCCGCCCTGCAGGCCGTAAGGCCGGAACTTGATGCGATCGCCGCGCAGCTGGAGCTGACCGCCATCGATGCCGAAGCGGTACTGCCGCTCGATCGCCATGCCGCCGCGATAGCGGCCGGCGCCGCCCGAATCGGGCACGTAGCCGTAGCGCTCGATCATCATGGGGTATTCCCATTCGACCACTTCGACGGGATTGTTCGAGAAATTGACCACGCTGCTGCCGCAGGCGTCGACGCCGTCGAGCTTCGGCCGGCCGCCCCACGAGCCGCAGACGAACTCGAGGAAGACGAACGGCCGGCCGGTGTGATCGACGCCGCCGTAGCTGATCCCGGTGTCGGCGCCGACCTCGCAGGCGAAGATGCGGTCGGGCGCGATCTGCGCCAGGGCTCCGAACATCACGTTGGCGAGTCGAAAGCCGGTGAGGCCGCGCGCCGCGACAGAGGCCGGCAGGGCGGCATTCACCACCGTGGCCGGCGGCGCGTAGATCTCGATCGGGCGGAAGAAGCCTTCGTTGTTGGGCAGGTTGCCCGGGATCAGATGGCGCACGGTGGCGTAGACCGCCGAGGTGGTGAAGCTCAGCGTGGCGTTGATGGCGCCCTTGACCTGCTTGGACGTGCCGGTGAAGTCGGCCTTGATGCGATCGCCGGCCACCGTCACCGCCACCTTGATCGGGATCGGGCCGGGGTCGATGCCGTCGTCGTCGACGTAGTCGGTGAACTCGTAGGTGCCGTCGGGCATCGCCGAGATGGCGGCGCGGGCGTAACGCTCGGACTGATCGAGCAGCGCCTCGACGCAACGCATCAGCTTGTCGTAGCCGTAGCGCTGGACCAGCGCGAGATAGGCGCGGCGGCCGGTGTCGCAGGCGGCGATCTGGGCATCGACGTCGCCCAGCACATGGCGCGGCACGCGCACATTGCTGGCGATGAAGTCGAACACCGCCTCGACGCGCTCGCCGCGCGACATCATCTTGGTCGGTGCGATACGGATGCCCTCCTGGAAGATCTCGGTGGCGTCGCAGCCGTTGCCGCCCGGCGTCTTGCCGCCGACATCGAGATGATGCGCTTCGCTGACCGCCCAGGCGATATGGCGGCCGTCGAGGAAGATCGGGCGGAACAGGAAGAAGTCCGGCAGGTGCGAGCCGCCCTCGAAGGGATCGTTGAGCACGAACAGGTCGCCGTCCTCGATCCTGCCGCGGAACTTGGCCAGCACGGCGTTCATCGCCGCGGGGATCGAGCCGAGATGCAGCGGCAGGGTGAGGCCCTGGACGATCAGGCGGCCATCGGCGTCGCAGATGGCGCAGCACATATCCATCGTGTTCTTGAGATTGATCGAATAGGCGGTGCGCACCAGCACCAGCGCCATCTCGTCGGCGATCGCATCGAGCGAGTAGCGCACCAGCTCGAGCAGGATCGGGTCGTCGAAGGTGTCTCGGTTCATGTCAGTCTCCCGCGATCTCGATGACGATGTTGCCCGCCTCGTCCAGCGATGCCGACGAGCCGGGCGGTACGAGGGTGGTGGCGTCGTATTCCTCGACCAGCAGCGGGCCCGGGCGCGGCGCCGGTCCGAGCCCGGCACGGCCGATCACCGGCGTGTCGAGGAAGCCGCGCTCCCGTCCGAAGTAAGCCTTGCGGCTGCGCCCGCCGCCCACGCTCGCGGCGGCATCCGTGCGCACCGCCATGGGCGGCACCGGCCGCTGCAGGCGCGCCGTGGCGCGCAGGTTGACGATCTGCACGGCGTCGGCGTTGCCGCGAAAGCCGTATTGCTTCTCGTGCTCCTGGCCCAGCGCCTCGACCAGCGCAGGGAGGATGCCCTTCGCATCGGCCACGCGCGGGAACGGCACGGGGAGCTGGAAGGACTGGCCCTCGTACTTCATGTCGAGCGAACCCTGGCAGTCCAGCCCCTCGTCGAAGCCTTCGGCCCGCAAGGTCGTCAGGGCCTCCTCCTGGAGCCGCGCCATCGCGTCGACCACTTCCGCCGGAGCGAGCTCGCGCAACGGCCGCAGGAAGCTGCGGCTGAAGTGGCGCTCGATATCGGCCTCGAGCAGGCCGACCGCGCTGAACACGCCGGGAACCGGCGGCACGATCACGGTGCCGATCTCGAGCGTGCGCGCCATCGCCACGGCGAACAGCGGACCGTTGCCGCCGAACGCGACCATCGTGAAGGCGCGCGGGTCGAGACCGCGCTCGATGGTGACGGCGCGGATGGCGCGCGCCATCGCCGCGCAGCCGACCTGGAACACGCCGTAGGCCGCCTCGGCGAGGGTGAGCTGCAGCTTGTCGGCGATCTGAGCCTCGAACGCCGCACGGGCGCGCGGCGCGTCGAGGGCGAGGCCGCTCGGCAATCGCTCGGAGTCGAGATAGCCCAGGCAGACATTGGCGTCGGTCAGGGTGACGCGCTCGCCGCCGCGGCCGTAGCACACCGGCCCGGGCGCGGCGCCGGCGCTTTCGGGGCCGACCTTGAGGCTGCCGATTGCATCGACGGCGACGATGCTGCCGCCGCCCGCCCCCACCTCGGCGAGATCGATCGCCGGCGCACGGATGACGAAGCCGCCGCCGTTGTTGAGCCGGCTGCCTTCGGAGACCGGCCCGCCGATCTGGAACTCGCCGGTGCGCTTCATCGCCCCGCCTTCGATGACCGAGGCCTTGGCCGTCGTGCCGCCGATATCGACGCTGATGACGTCGGCCCGGCCGATGCGGCGGGCAAGCGCCGCGGTCGCGACCACCCCGGCCGCCGGGCCGGATTCGATCAGCAGCACCGGACGGCTGCGCGCGCCGGCGAGGCTCATGACGCCCCCGTTCGACTGCATGATCAACGGCGCCGCCTCGACGTCGATCCCGCCCAGCCGTTCGACCAGATGGCCGAGATAGTGCTCCATCAACGGCATGACATAGGCGTTGGTCACCGCCGTGCTGGTGCGCTCGAACTCGCCGACCTCGGGATGGATGTCGGACGACAGGGTCACCGGCAGGTCGGGCCGCACGCGCCGGATGGCGTCGCGGATCGCCCGCTCGTGCGCCGGGTTGGCATAGGCGTGGATCAGCGCCACCGCGATCGATTCGACCTGAGACGCCAGCGCCTTGGCAATCGCCTGATCGAGGCTTGCGCCGTCGAGCGGCAGGCGCACCTCGCCGCGGTTGGTCATGCGCTCGCGCACCTCGAAGCGGCGGCGGCGAGGGACCAGCGGTGCGGGACGCACATAGTCGAGGTTGAACAGGCCGGGCATGCGCAGGCGGCCGATCTCGAGGACGTCGCGGAAGCCCTCGGTGCTGATCAGCGCCACGGAGGCACCGCGGCGCTCGAGGATGGCATTGGTGGCGATCGTCGTGCCGTGCACCGCCTCGCTGACGGCCTTGGCCGGCGTGCCGCTGGCAGCCAGCAGCTCGGCGATGCCTTCGACCACGGCGTCGACGTAGTTGGCGGGCGAGGACAGCACCTTGCGGCTCCACGCCGTGCCGTCGGGCGCGACCAGGATGAGATCGGTGAAGGTGCCGCCGATGTCGAAGCCGATGCGATAGCCGGGAGCAGAGGGACTCGTCATGTCTAGCCTGCCTTTCGCGGACTGGTATCGACTTCCGTCGGCGGCGGAGCGACGGCATCGGCGCGCAACAGGCGCTCGCGACGCTTCAGGACCAGCCCGGCGATGCCGCGGGGAACGAAAATGACGAACAACATGATGACGAGCCCGACTGCGATGAGGTTGTACACAAGACCGACGAAACGAAGCCCTTCGCTGGCGAGGAAAAGGACCAGCGCGCCCACGAAAGGCCCCCACAGCGTTCCCAGACCGCCGAACACCGCCATGCCGATCACCATCGAGCTGGTCACGGCCGAGGCAATGGCCGGACCGACAAGGTGGATGACATAGGCATAGAGGGCGCCCGCCAGGCCGGCGGTGCCGGCGCTGACCGAGAAGGCAAGGAGCTTGTAACGCGTGGTATCGATGCCCAGCCCCTGGGCCAGGACCTGGTCTTCGCGAATCGCCCGGAAGACGCGGCCCACCCTGGTGCGCTCGCACAGGAAATAGAGAATGCCGGTGGCCGCGAGCACGATGCCCAGCACCACCAGATAGACCGCGCGCTGGCGCTCGAGCGGCTGGGTCGGCAGGCCGGAGAACGAGCCGAAATCGTGGATGCCGAACGAGCCGCCGGTGAAATCGCCGCCGTTGGCGGCCACGAGCTGCGTGATCTCGGCGAATCCCAGGGTCACGATCGCGAGGTAGTGGCCGCGCAGGCGCAGGGCCGGAAAGCCGACCAGGAAGCCCGTGCTGGCCGCGATCAGCGCCGCGCCGACCAGGCCGAGCCAGGCGGAAAGGCCGAGATCGCGCGACAGGATGGCGGCACCATAGGCGCCGATGGCGAAGAATCCGGCATGGCCGAACGAGATCTGGCCCGTGTAGCCGCTGATGAAATCCCAGCTGACCGCCAGCAGCGCCCAGATGAGGGCCTGGGTGGCGATGCCGAGCACGAAAGGATGCGGCAGGACGGCCGGCAGCAGCACCGCCACGGCGAGGACCACGGCGACGACGATCACACGACGCCGAAGGCTTGTTCGCTCGGCCATGTCAGCGTCCCCGCCGGCCGACGATGCCCTCGGGCCGCACCAGCAGGACCAGGATCATCACGCTGAAGGCGATGATGCTCTGCCATTCCGACGGCAGGATCAGGCCTGCCATCGCCTCGGTGATGCTGAGCACGAAGGCCGCGATCAGGGCGCCCAGCACGTTGCCCATGCCGCCCAGGATGGTGATGGCGAAGGCCTTGATGGTGAGCTGGAAGCCGACCGACGGATAGACCGTGACCAGGGGGGCGAGCAGCGCGCCGGCGACCCCGGCCAGGGCGACGCTGATGGCGATGGTGAGCGCGAAGGTGCGTGGCAGATTGATGCCGACCGATTGCGCCGCATCCGGATTCTGCGCCACCGCGCGCAATGCCAGGCCGTCGCGATGGAAACGCAGGAAGACGAACAGCGCGACCAGGGCAGCCGTCGAGACGGCGAGCACCAGGAGGCGATGGTAGCTCACCATGGTGACGTCGAGATCGAGCACGCCGCCGACGAAGGGCGGCACCTGCAGGTAGTCGCCGCCGGCGATGGCCAGCAGGACGTTCTGCATGAAGATCGAGAGACCGAGCGTGAGCACGAGATAAAGCGGACCGGCCGGCCGGCGGCCGAGATGCGCCTTGAGGGGCGCGATCAGCAGCGGGTAGATGGCCAGCCCGAGCACGAAGCATCCGGCCGCCGCGGCGACGACGCCGACGACAGGACCGAGCCCCAGCAGGACGACCGCCAGCACGACGATGTAGCCGCCCGTGGCAAAGAACTCGCCATGGGCGACGTTGATGACGTCGAGCACGCCGAAGATCAGGGTCACGCCGACGGCGATCAGGGCGTAGATGCCGCCGATCACGATGCCCAGCACGAGGAACTCGAGAATGGTCTCCAGCATCAGGCGGCCTTCTCACCCAGATAGAGGCGGCGGATGCGATCGCTGCCGCGCAGCTCGTCGGTGCTGCCGTCGAATGCATTGCGCCCGATATCGAGCACGTAGACGCGATGGGCGGCGGCCAGGATCGCCTCGACATTCTGCTCGACGATCAGCATGGCGAGGTTGCGGGCATTGAGCGCCGCCAGCGTGGCGTAGACCTCGTCGATGAAACGCGGCGCCAGCGCCGCCGATGGCTCGTCGAGCAGCAGCAGGCTGGGCCGCGGGATGAGGGCGCGCGCGATGGCGAGCAAGCGCTGCTCGCCGCCGCTCATGCTGCCGGCGCGCTGGCTGCGCCGGTCGCGGAACAGCGGGAAGCGCTCCAGGGCTTCGTCGATCCCCCGCGCCACCGCGCTGCGATCGCTGAGCGCATAGGCGCCGAGCCGCAGGTTCTCGAGCACCGTCATGTCGGCGAACAGGCCGCCGGCCTGGGCGACGAAGCCGATGCCGCGGCGGATCAGGGAGTCCGGCTGCTGGCCCACGATGTCCTGGCCGTCGAACCGGATCTCGCCGGAGAACGGCCGCAAATAGCCGAAGATGGTCTTGAGCAGCGTCGACTTGCCGGCACCGTTGGGCCCGATGATGCCGACGATCTCGCCCCTGTCGACGCTGAGCGACACGCCCTGCAGGATCTCCAGCCGTCGGTAGCCCGAGCGCACGTTCCTTACGTCGAGGGTCATGCCGCCGCCGTTCCGCCGAGGAGCGCCCGGATCACCGCCTCGTCCTGGCGGACGACCTCCGGAGTTCCGGACGAGATCATCCGGCCCTGCTGCATCACGACCAGCCGATCGCAGATCTCCATCACGAAGCGCATGTCGTGCTCGATCAGCAGGAAGGTGCGCCCGGCGTCGCGCTGGCTGCGGATGACCGAGCCGATGCGATTGCGCACGACAGGATGGACGCCGGCGAGCGGCTCGTCGAGCAGCAGCAGGTCGGGCTCGACCAGCAGGTTCATGGCGATCTCGAGCAGGCGCTGCTGGCCGACCGACAGGCTGTCGGCCGGCTCTTCGGCCAGATGTTGCAGCCCCAGGTCGGAAAGCCAGGCGCGGCCCCGTTCCTCCCAGCTCGTCAGCTCGCGGCCGATCGCGGCGATCGCCAGGTTCTCCCAGACGCTTAGGTCACGGAAGATCTTGACCTCCTGGAAGGTACGGCCGATGCCCAGCCGGGCGATCTTGTGCAGCTTGAGGCGGTCGATACGCCGGCCGTCGTAGAGAACCGAGCCCGAATCGGCCCTGGTCACGCCCATGATCAGGTTGAAGACCGTGCTCTTGCCCGAGCCGTTGGGGCCGATGATGCCGACCACCGTGCCCGGCTCGACGGTGAGCGAAAGCTGGTCGACGGCGACCAGCCCCCCGAACCGTTTGCTGAGGCCGACGGCTTCGAGCCTTGCCATCGCGCGTGCGACCAACCCGATCTCGCGAGACCTACTTCATTTCCCAGGCGTAGGGCGGCGGCTTGCGGAAGGTGCCGCCGGCCTGCTTGGCCACTGTCTCCGGATAAATCGGCACCTTCTTGCCGTCCTGGATCTGGACCACGACGGTCTGGATCGGCATGCGATGCCCTTCGGCGAGCGGCGTGAACTTGCGCATGCCCCACGCCGTCTTGAAGGTCGTCGATTCCAGCGCACCGCGCATCTTCTCGGCATCCACCCCGGCCGCCTTGGCCGCTTCGGCGATGACAATCAGCGAATCGAAGGCCGGCACCGAGAAGTTGGTCGGGGCCGAGCCCACCTTCTTGGTGTAGGCCTCGATCATCGGCTCGGAGAGATCGGTGTACTTGGCCGGCCACCAGCGATTGTTGATGATCGCGCCCTCGACCATGTTGCGATACTGGTCGATGAAGGTCTGCGCCGAGACCGACGCGCCGTTATGGGCCATCAGGGCCGGCACCTTGGCCTCGAACCAGTTGCGGAACAGCACCGGGGCGCTGCTGCCGTAGACCTCGCCGATGATCGCCTGGACACCCAGCCGCTTCAGCTTGGCGAACTGCACCGTCATGTCGGTGGTGCCGCGCGGCACGAATTCATCGGCGGCAATCTCGACGTTCTTGGCATTGGCCGCGATCCAGCGGCGCGAAACCGCCGACATGTCGCGCCCGGCGTCGGTGTTCTCGTTGAGGAGCCCCACCTTGGTGGGATTGAGATACTGGACGGCCGCCGCCGTCGTGGCGCTGGCGATGTCGTTGACCGTCGGCGAGAGCTGGAAGACGTAGGTCAGCTTCTTTTCCGCGACGACGTCGCCGATCTTGTTCGATCCGGCGCAACAGGCGATGACCGGCACGCCTGCCTTCTGGAATTCGTCCATGACTCGCACGAAGACGTCGCTGCTCAGGAACCCGATCGCGGCGTGAATCTTGTCGACGGTGAGGGCCCGCGTCACCGCATTCAGCCCGACGTCGGCCTTGGCCTCGTCGTCGTAGTAGATGACCTTGATGTTCACGGGCTCGCCGTTGACCGTGATCGGATGGGCTTGCAGCCATTCGATGGCGACGTCGATGCCGCCCTTCATCTGCACGCCGACATCGGCCTGCGCTCCCGTGGCCGGAATGAAGGCGCCGACGCGAAGATCGACGGCTCCCGCCGGCGACGCGAGCCACAGTGCGCACATTGAAGCGACAAGCGAGACGATACGACCCACACTTGACATCGGCAGCTCCCCAACAGCGTTTCGACCTCGCGAGGCTACGCCTCCCTTGGCCGACCGGAAAGCCACATGCTGTGCAATCGCGAATCAACTGCCATGCAGGAGTGAGGCCGAACACCCTGGTCGCACCACCCCGCAACGACTATGACTGCAAGCATGCGACCGGAACTTCTCCCTTCCATGCGTCCCAACCGGCTGGTGTGCGATCTCGAGGCTGCGGCCGGCAATCTTCGTGCCGTGCGCCAACGCCTCCGCCCCGGCACCAAGGTCTTTGCAGCGCTCAAGGGAGATGCCTACGGCTTCGGCTTGCATCAGCTCGCCAAGGTGCTCGCCGACGGCGGCGTCGATGGCATCGCGGTTGCCGACCAGGCGGAGGCGATTGCGTTGCGCGAGCGCGGCATCCGCATCCCGATCCTTCTCTATGCCGGTCACCTCGCCAGCCGCGAGACCGTGCAGGCGAGCATCGAGCACGACCTGATTCCGACCCTGGTCGACGCCGGGGAAGCCGCCACGTACGCGACGCTGGCAACGCGCCCGCTCGACGTCTTCGTGAAAATCGACGCCGGCCTCGAACGGCTCGGCGTGCCGGCGGAACAGGCCGCCGACTTCTTCGCCCATCTGCGGAACCTGCCGAACCTGCGCTTGACGGGGCTCTACACCCATCTGCAGGTCCCGGCGAACGTCACCAACGAGTTCCTGCGCTGGCAGGTCGGCCGCTTCGATGCCGCCGCCTCGGCCCTGGCCAAGACGGGCATGCCCATGCCGCTGCGGATGGTGGCCTCCAGCGCCTCGCTGGTGCTGCTCCCTGGCATCGAATACGACGCTGTCGACCCCGGCGGACTCCTGTTCGGCTCGAGCGGGGCTGCCGCGGTCCGCATCGACTTCGGCGTGCGCCCCGTTCTCGGCGCCATCACCAGCCGCATCGTCCAGGTGAAGGCGGCGATTTCATCACCCTATCCCGAGCAGATGCCCTTTCCGTGGCGTTCCGGCCTGCGCCTCGCCGTGCTGCCCCTCGGCACACGCGACGGACTTCCCCGATTCAATGCCGGCCGAGTCCTGATTCGCGGACGCAGCGCGCCGATCCTCGGGCCGATCTCGATCGAGCATGTCCGGGTCGATGTCACCGACATCCCCGATGCCGCCCCGGGAGACGAAGCCGTCATCGTCGGGCGGCAGGGCGATGCCGAGATCCCGCTCAGCGAGGTCATGGCCCAGTGCGGCCACCGCCGCCTCGCCGATCTTGCCATGGCGGTAGGACCGACCATCCCGCGAACCGGAATTCGCTGAGCGGCGAGACCCGCGCGGCTACTCGAACAGATCGTCGGCCGAGGCCACGAGTGCCGGCTGGAAGGTGACGCCGATCTGGCTTGCCGTCTTGAGATTGAGTGCAAGGATGTACTTGGTCGGGTTCTGCACCGGCAGGTCGGCAGGCTTGGTGCCCCCCAGCACGCGATCGACATAGAGCGCGGCATTGCGGAACAGCTCACCCGGATCGATGCCGTAAGACATCAGGCCGCCGGCCTCCGTCATGAAACGGTCACCGTAGACCGCCGGCAGGCGGTGCTTGGCGACGGCGGCCAGGATCGCGGCGCGACGCGCCGTCGTGAAGATGTGCGGCATCGCCAGCACGCTGCTGCCCTTGCTTTGGGCGATCCTGGCCACGGCCGGCTCGATTTCCGACTCGTGATCGATCGTCACCGTGTGAACCTTGATCGAGAAGGACGGGGCGGCCACCCCGATGGCACGCAGCATCAAGCCGGCATAGGGCGCGGTGGCGGGATTGTAGATCACCGTCGCGTCGGTCACGGCGGGGCTGAGATCGTTCAGCATCGACAGCCATTTGGCGGCCAGCGGCGGGTCATAGTCGGCGAAGCCCGTGGCATTGCCGCCCGGATGCGCCAGGCTCTTCACAATGCCCTGGCCAACCGGGTCGGTGACCCGGACGAAGACGATCGGGATGGTGCGCGTCGCCCGCAGCAGCGCCCTGACCGCCGGGGAGGTCTGGCAGAAGATCGCGTCCGGAGCGAGGACCGCGAGCTCGTTTGCGTCACGCTCGATCAGCGCCGCATCGCCGCCCGCCCAGCGCCATTCTATGGTGAGATTGTCGCCGACGCGCCAACCGAGATCGCCGAGGTTGCGCACGAACAGGTCGGCAAATCCCTTCCACAGCGGATCGTCCGCTCGCGTGGCCATGAGCACACCCAGTCGCCGCACGCCCGCGTGGCGCGACTGCGCACCCAGCGGGCCTGGCAACAATGTCGCTGCGGTGCCGGCAATCACTACACGCCGCCTCACGCGATCACCTCCTGGCCGTTGCGGTCATCATAGGCATCCGTGCGCGGTTGGTCCCTGCCATTATCAGACGCCAAGATAGCGTTCCCACAGACTGCGATCGGCGGCGAGCTCGGCCGAGGTGCCGGACCACACGACCCGGCCGCGCTCCAGGATGGTATGGCGGCCGCACAGCCTGACCAGCCGGTCGACATACTTGTCGATCGCCAGGATGGCGAGGCCGCTCCGGCGGAGCTCCTCGAGCACGCGCCAGATCTCCTCGCGCAGCAGCGGCGCCAGGCCCTCGGTCGCCTCGTCGAGGATGAGGAGCACGGGGTTGGTCATAAGCGCGCGGCCGATCGCCAGCATCTGCTGCTCGCCGCCGGAGAGCTGCACGCCCATGTTGTGGGCGCGCTCCGCGAGCCGCGGGAACAGGCCGTATATGCGATCCAGCGTCCATGGCATGGCGCTGCCGCGCCGGTTGGCGGCGAAGGCGATCAGGTTCTCCTGCACGGTGAGATTGGCGAAGATCCGCCGGCCTTCGGGCACGAGCGCAACGCCGGCGCGGCCGATACGGTCGGCCGTCCAGCCGTCCATGCGTCGACCTTCCAAGTGGATGGCTCCGGCGCTGAGCGTCGAGAGCCCGACGATGCAGCGCACGGTCGTGGTCTTGCCCATGCCGTTGCGGCCGAGCAGCGTCACTGCCTCGCCCGGCGCGATCGCGAGATCGACGCCGAACAGGACGGGCTGCGCGCCGTAGCCGGCCTCGGCGCCGGCGACCTCGAGCAGCGGGGTCACGCCGCGCCCTCCTCGCCGAGATAGGCGCGGCGCACCTCGGGATGGCGACGGATCTCGTCGGGCGCGCCGCTGGCGATCACCCGTCCGGAAACGAGGGTCGAGATCCGATCGGCGAGGCGAAACACCGCCTGCATGTCGTGCTCGACCAGCAGGATGGTCCGGCGGCGCTTGAGGCCTTCGATCAGGCCGACGATGCGGGCCGACTCCTCGGGTCCCATCCCCGCCATCGGCTCGTCGAGCAAAAGGACCCGCGCGCCGGTCGCCAGCGCGACGCCGAGCTCGAGCTGCCGGCGCTCGCCATGGGCCAGCGCGCCGGCGAGCTGATCGGCGCGTGGGGCGAGCCCGACGGCGTCGAGCTCGGCACGGGCGCGCGTCCGATCGCCCGTGCCGACCGCCCCCTGGATCGCGAGCGCCACGTTCTCCAGCACCGTGAAGTTCGGGAACACGCTGGTGATCTGGTAGGAGCGCGCCAGCCCGAGCCGCACGCGCCGGTGCATGGCGAGGCCGGTGATGTCGCTGCCATCGAGCGCGATTGTGCCGGCGCTGGGGCGCAGCGCGCCGGACAGGAGATGGATCAACGTCGTCTTGCCGGCACCGTTGGGGCCGATGATGGCATGCAGCTCGCCGTCGAACAGATCGAGGCTGACGTCGTCGACCGCCAGCACGCCGCCAAAGCGCTTGTGCAGGCCGTCGACGCGCAGGACCGGGGCGGTCACGGCGCGGTCTCGTTGGCGCGCCATCGCCGCACCAGGCCGGCGATGCCTTCGGGCGCGAACAGCACCACGGCGAGCAGCACCACGCCGATGCCGAGCGGCCAATGGATGGTGTGCTCGGCGATCAGCTCGTGAGCGAGCAACAGCACGACGGCACCGATGGCGCCGCCGAGCAGCCGCCCGGCGCCGCCCAGAATGACCATGACCATCAGCGATCCCGACTCGGTCCAATGCAGCAGGTTGGGACCGACCAGCCCGTTGAGGTTGGCGAGCAGCCCGCCGCCCAGGCCGGCCGCGGCGCCGGCGATGACGAACCCGAGCAGCTTGATGCGGTAGGTGGCGAAGCCGATCGCCTCCATGCGGGTCTCGTTGTCGCGGATGCCTCGCAGCGCCCGGCCGAATGGCGCATTGAGCAGGCCGCGCATCGCCGCCAGTGCGCCGACCGCGATCATCAGGGCGACGTAGTAGAACATCGTGTCGCTGCCGAGATCGACGAAGCCCAGCGACGGCCGCGTGGCGAGCGTGAGCCCGTCGTCGCTGCCCAGGATGCGCAGCGACAGCACGAGGTAGTAGGCCATCTGGGCGAAGGCCAAGGTGATCATGATGAAGTAGACGCCGCGCGTGCGCAGGCTGACCGCGCCGACCACGAAGGCGAAGCCGGCACCGGCGATCAGCGCCGCCGGCCACAGCAGCCAGGCCGAGACGATGCCGGCCGGCAGCAGCAGGGCGACGGTGTAGGCGCCGGCGCCGACGAAGGCGGCGTGGCCGAAGCTCACCATGCCGCCATAGCCGATCAGCAGGTTGAGGCTGCTGGCGATCAGGGCGTAGATCAGCACCCTGGTGGCGAACACCACGTAGAACGGCTGGCCGAGCGCCAGCGCGACGAGCGGCAGCAGCGCCAGCACGACGATGGCGGCGATCGTCGGCCAGAGCCCGAGCGGGATTGTGAGCGTATCGCGCATCAGCTGCGCGCCGGGAACAGGCCGGCCGGCCGGAAATAGAGCACCAGCGCCATCAGCACGTAGATCGACATCGAGGCCACGGCGGGTCCGGCCTCGGCCGCGACCACGGCGGGAAACATCTGGCGGAACAGATAGGGCAGGAAGGCGCGGCCGGCGGTATCGACCAGGCCGACCAGCAGTGCACCCAGCAGCGCGCCGCGGATCGAGCCGATGCCGCCGATGGTGATGACGACGAAGGCCAGGATCAGGATGTTCTCACCCATGCCGACCTGGACGGCGAGCAGCGGCCCCAGCAGCGCGCCCGCCACGGCGGCGAGTGCCGCGCCGACCGCGAAGACCAGCGTGAACAGCGTCCTGATATCGACGCCCATGACCTCCGCCATCTCGCGGTCGGCGGCGCCGGCGCGCACCCACATGCCGGCCCGCGTGCGACTCACCAGCAGGTAGAGCAGCACGGCGATCGCCAGGCCGACGCCGATCACCACCAGGCGGTAGGCGGGATAGCGCAGGCCGGCGAGCTCGGCCGGGCCGGACAGCGACGTCGGCATGTTGAGCATGATCGCCTGGCCGCCCCAGATCATGCGCACGATCTCGTTGGCGATCAGGATCACGGCGAAGGTCGCCAGCACCTGCGAGAGGTGCGAGCGGCGATAGAGCCGGCGCAGCAAGGCGACCTCGAGCGCAATGCCGACCAGCGCCGTGCCGATGACGGAAGCCGCGACGCCGAGAAGGAACGAGCCCGAGGCCTCGATCACCGTCGCGGCGATATAGGCGCCGATCATGTAGAGCGAGCCATGCGCCAGGTTGATCATGTCCATGATGCCGAAGACCAGCGTCAGCCCGGCCGCCAGCAGGAACAGCATCAACCCCAGCTGCAACCCGTTCAGCAGCTGCTCGACGATCAGGGAGGGAGGCAAGCGCGATTCTCCCTCCTCCCCAAGCCTTGCTTGGGGAGGTGCCGCCGTCTTACGGCGGCGGAGGGGTCATGAGCCATAGGACTCATCGCCTCTCGTGACTCATGACCCCTCCGTCCGCGAAGACGCGGACACCTCCCCAGCGAAGCTGGGGAGGAGAATTAGGCTAGTTCATCTTGCACTTGGCGGCGTGGACGTCCTGGAAGTCGGTGAACACCTTGGCGATCGTCTTGTTGGTGATGCGGCCGCCGGCGTCCTTGTAGACCTCGCGCAGCCAGTAATCCTGGATCGGGAAGTGGTTCTTGTTGAATCGGAACTTGCCTCTGGTGGCGTCGAACCTCGCCTCGGCCAGCGCCTTGCGCAGCGCCTCCTTGTCCTCGACCTTGCCGCCGATCTGCTTGACCGCGGCATCGATCAGCAGGGCCACGTCATAGGCTTGCGAGGCGTACATGGTCGGCACGCGCCCATACTCCTTCTGGAACTCCGCCACGAACTTCTTGTTGGCCGGATTGTCGAGGTCGGCGGCCCATTGCGAGGTGTTGAGAATGCCGATCATAGGATCGCCGACCGCCTTGATGGTGTCCTCGTCCGCCGAGAAGCCGGGGGTGTAGAGCTTGGCGTCCTTGTCGGCGCCGGCGGCGACGTACTGCTTGACGAAGTTGATGCCCATGCCGCCCGGCAGGAAGAAGAACACCGCGTCCGGCTTGGCGGCGCGGATGTTGGCGATCTCCGCCGCATAGTCGAGCTGGCCCAGCTTGGTGTAGACCTCGTCGGCAATCTTGCCCTTGTAGAAGCGCTTGAAACCCGCCAGCGTCTCGCGGCCGCCCGGATAGTTGGGCGCGATCAGGTAGACGTTCTTCAGCCCGCGCTGGTTCATCACCTCGCCCATGGCGCCCGGGATGTCCTCGTTCTGCCACGCCACGGCGAAGAAGTTCGGATTGCACTTCTCGCCGGCGTAATCCTCGGGGCCGGTGTTGGTGCTGAGATAGATCGTGTTCGAGCCGAGGATCGACGGCATGACCGGCAACAGCACGTTGGAAAACACCATGCCGGTGATCAGGTCGACATGGTCGCGCTTGGTGAAGCGCTCGATCGCCTCGCGCGCAATGTCGGGCTTCTGCTGGTCGTCGACCACGGCGACCTCGGCAGGCAGGCCGCCGAGCTTGCCGCCGCCCAGCTTCACCGCCAGCTGGAAGGCGTCGCGCATGTCGACGCCCAGCGCCCCGCCGGGCCCGGACAAGGTGCTCAGGAACCCGACCTTGACCTTGTCGGCCGCCTCGGCCGGCAACGCCAGCAGCGCGGATACGAGCAATGCTGATATCAGTTTCTTCATCACGATCCCCTCCCCTCGTTTCTCTTCTCCTCCCCAGCCTTGCTGCTACGGAGTGGGCACATGTCATGTTCCTCTCCCCCGCCCTCGTGAGCGCGTTCGGCATCGCCGAGCCGCACAGAAGAGGGAGAGGCTAGGCGAGGGAGATTCGAAGATTGGCAAATCACCTACAACCCCCTCACCCAACCTCTCCCCCTAGCAGGGGAGAGGGGCATGAAACGAGATGTGTCCACTCCGTAGCAGCTTTGCTGGGGAGGAGAATGAAAAGTGCCGCTCTCCCTCACACCCACGCCTGCAGCACGTATTCGTACGGTCCCTGCGCGTTCACCATGTCGACGCGCTGCAGCTTGATGCGATAGCCGTCCCTGGTCTTCTTCAGGTGATGGATGTACGAGCCGGCGAAATGGCGGGTCACGTCGTTGCGGAACTCCATCATGTGGAAGCGCGAGCGGGCGACGACGTCGCCGGTCCTGGCATCCTCCTTCTCGATGGTGACGTTGCCGACGACGTGATTGGTGCCCCAGGCCGTCTTCTGCGACCACGCGCGCGGATGGCTGAGCCGCTTCAGCCGCACCGTCATCAGGTCGCGGTCTTCCCAGAAGATCGAGGGCACGCCGTCGCCCGTGGCCTGCTCGGGCGCCGCCGGCATCCAGTAGGTGCCGTCCGGCGTGAACAGCTCGATGAAATCCTGCCAGCCCTTGCTGTCGAGGCATTCGGCCTGGCGGTAGAGGAGCTGCTCGACCTCGCGCAACGTGTCGTGCCCGTTCGCCGCCATTTGCTTGCGCGGGCTCGCGCCCGCACTTTTCGCCGCGACCCGCCCGGCCTTCGGCTTGGCTTTGGGCTTCACCTTCTTCTTGGCCATCAGTGCGCCCCGTTCATGTACTGCGTCCACGCCTTGAACTGGTTGCGCATCGGCTGCTCGGAGGTGCCGATGATCGAGGTCGTGACGTCGTTCTCCTCGGGGTCCTGGCCGGCGTTGCGATGGAAGCTCACCCAGTCGCCGCCCTGCGATTCGAGGCCCTTGTGGCACTTCCAGAAGTTCCACAGGTCGTCGGCATTGACCAGGGTCGAGGGCGAGTTGACCAGGTTGAAGTAGCCCAGCGCGCGGCGATAGATCGCCTCGGGTGCGCCCTTGAGGCGGAAATGCCAGATCTCGGTCAGCGTCTTGTCGACGCCCAGCGGCCGCACGGCGCGCAGCTGCTGCAGCGGCGACTGAACCGACAGGCCGGGATAGAGCAGCACGTGATGGATGTTGACGCCCAGGATCTCCTCCATGCGCTGCTTGCCGTAGGCCTTGGTCATCACCTTCTCGTAGGCCAGCGTATCGGGATCGCGTGGCCGGAGCCCCATGTAGCCGGTGAGGATGCAATGGCCGTGCGGGTAGCCCAGCGTCTGGAAGGAATCCCACTTGGTGATCGGCGTCGCGAAGGCGGAGAGGAAGTGATAGCTGAGCGGCGCGCTGCCGCCCTTGTGCGCGATCGCGTCTTCGACCTCGCCGGCGGCGCGGCCGGTCGATTCATGGGTGACAGACGGATGCAGCGCGTCGAGCTGGTTCTCCAGGAAGATCTTCCAGTTCGATTGCTGAATCACCCGGAAGCAGGTCGGCACGACCTCGACCTCCCCCTCGGGCGCGCGATCGCACATGTCGTCGAAGGCGATCCTGGCCGGTCCCAGCCACTCGAGCAGCGACGGCCCTTCGGCCGCCAGGCTGGCGAACACGAAGCCGCGGTAGGCTTCGACGCGCGCCGCCGTCTTGACGTTGGTGTTGTCGTCGCCCGGCGTGAGGCGCGTGCCCAGATAGCCCTTGTCGAGCGGGATCGCCTTGCAGCTGCCGTCGGTGTCGAACTGCCAGGAATGGTAGGAGCAGATGATGCCCTTGCCGACATTGCCGCAGCGGTCGCCGTACAGCATGGCGCCGCGATGCGGGCAGCGGTTGTAGAGCACGCGCACCGAGCCGTCGGAATGGCGCACCATGACCATCGGCTGGCGGCCGATCTGGACCGTCCAGTAGTCGCCGACATTCTTCACCTGGCTCTCGTGCCCGACATAGGTCCACACCTTGTTGAAGATGCGCTCCATCTCGAGCTCGAAGATCGCCGGGTCGGAATAGACACTTCGGTGAACGCGATCAGGCTCGACGGCCTTGTGCAAATCCAGGCCGATATCGACTCCCATCGGGACCTCCCTCCATGCCACGTCCGGTTCGGCACACTAGACTAAAGGGATGTCTTCCTACTTTGAAGCACCTTCAATGGTGACCTGGCCCGGAGCCGCCACGGGAGTGGTCACATCGTCGACCCTCCCCCGTGATCGGACGATGACAGCGGAGATACTCGACCGGTTTCGACACCTTGGCAGCCGAGCCGAGGAGGAGATGGGAGGAGCGCTCAAAAGAATCGCCAGAAGATCACAACCATGGCGCCGTAAGCGACCATGATCAGCGCCGCGCCGAGCAGGCTCATGCGCGTTTCCGAGCCGGGCGCGGGCCGCAGCCACCAGGTCAGGCGATCGGCGGCCCAGGGCACGAGGAACCCGGTCAGCCCGACGCTGAAGATGTTGCCGATGAACAGCGCCACAGCGAAGCTCATGTTGAGCTTGTTCGTGAGCACCGGCGTTCCGAACGCGACGCCCCACAGGAACACGATCGGATAGAGCAGCAGCAGCACGATCATGTCCATCTTCCACACCGGCAGCGGCTTGCCGCCGCCGACGTCGCGGAACCATTGCTCGAAGCCCGAGCTCGCGAGGCGGGCGTGGAACTCCTCGGTGAGCGGCGCCGCCTCCTCGACCAGCTTCCTGCGCACCGGTGACTCGAGCCATGCGTTCAGGTTGGCCTCGCTGTCGAAGCGCAGGATCGCCACGTAGTTCTCCTGCACGCCCGGCACCGGCGGTTCGAACCGGTAGCCCTGCAGGCCGGGCGCCTTGGACTGGGCGGCCGCGATCTTGCGCTCCCAGGCACGGTACTCCTGCTCCTTGCCCGGTCGCACGCGCGTGCTGATGATCACCGAGACCGGCGCCGGCGTCATGCCGGCCTGGTCGTCGCGCACGATGTGGACGTCGTCGCGGCCGATCAGGTACGGCGCAGCGCCCTCGATGCGCGTCTGCCGTTCAGCCGAGACCAGCCAGCGCTGGGCATCCTCGACGGTGCCGAAGCGCTGCAGGATCACCCAGTCGACCTGCAGCGGCGGATTGGGCGGCATCAATCGCTGCTCGATGAAGCCCGGAAACTTCGCGATCAGGTCGCTGGTCTGGCCTTGCCAGCGCGCGAAATCCTCGGAGCACTCGGGCCGCACGCAGGTCTGCGTGACGATGCTGACGGTCATTTGGCCCTGGCCAGCGCCGAGAACAGGCGATCGGGCGTGAACGGCAGATGCGCGAAGCGCACCCCCGTGGCGTCGGCCAGCGCATTGGACACCGCCGGTGCCACCGGGTTGATTCCGCACTCGCCTTGCGACTTCGCGCCGAGCGGGCCGATCGCGTCGACCGTATCGGCGAAGAAGATGTCGGTGTGCGGCGTATCGGCGAAGGCCGGCACACGGCAGTTGCGGAGCTGCGGGTTCACCATGTGACCCTCGTCGTGCACCATGTTCTCGATCAGCGCCCAACCGTAGCCCATGGCGACCGCGCCATCGAGCTGGCCACGGCACTGCATGGGGTTGATCGGCTTGCCGATGTCGGCGGCATGCACGCTGTGCAGGATGCGGATCTCGCCGGTCACGCGATGGACCGCGAGCCGAACGCCCTGCACGTTGAAGGCGATGGTGCGCGGCGACAGGTAGGCCTTGCGGCTCACCGTGAAGCGATGGTGGACCTTGGCTCCCTCGGCATGCAGCTCCGTGAGAGGGATGCGCTTGTTGCCGCAGATCACCGCATCGTTGTCGAGGCGGCACTGATCGATCGGCGTCTTGGTGAACCGCGCCGCGAAGTCGAGAATGTCGGCCTTCATCGCCTCCGCCGTCACCAGCACCGCCTTGCCGGCGACGACCGTGCCGGTGCTGGCGAAGGTGCCGGTATCGTAGGGCGTGCGGTCGGTGTCGGCGTTGATCAGGCCGACATCGCTGGCGCGCACGCCCACCACGGAAGCCGCCATCTGCTTGTGCGCCGTGGAGATGCCGTTGCCCATCTCCGACGAGCCGCAGGCGAGATGGTAGGTGCCGTCGGCCAGCAGCTTCATCTCCGCGCCGGACCGATGCTCGGTCGGCGGGCCGCATTCGAGCATGGCGAGCGCCGCGCCCGTGCCTTCGAGCCAGTCGTCGCCCGCCGGCTTGACGACGCCATTGCCGTTCTTCAGCTCGCGCTCGACGATCTCCAGGCACTGGTCGATGCCGTGGCTGCCGAAGCTCGCGTCGGAGGGCTCCATCCAGATCGATTCGACGTTGTCGCCGGGGCGCACGACGTTGCGGCGCCGGATCTCGAATGGATCGATGCCGAGCACCTTGGCCAGCTCGTCCATGGCGCATTCCATGGCGAAGGTGGTCTGCGAGGCGCCGTAGCCGCGGAAGCCGCCGCCCGGAATCATGTTGGTGTAGACGACGCGGCCGATGCCCTTCTTGTTGGCGCAGCGATAGGCCGCGAACGGGCTCGCCATCGCCGCCGCGAGCGTCTCGCTGGCATGGTTGCCGTAGGCGCCGGTGTTCGACACGACCTGCACGTCGAGCGCGGTCAGGGTGCCGTCCTTCCTGGCGCCCATCTTGACCTTGGTCGTCATCTGGTGGCGGGTCGTGGCGCCAATGAACTCCTCCTCGCGCGTCCATTCCCACTTCACCGGGCGCCCCTCGAGCTTCATGGTGGCGAACAGGGGCAGGTCCTCCGAGACCATCTCCTGCTTGCCGCCGAAGCCGCCGCCGACGCGCTCGGTGAAGACGTGGATCTGGCTGGCCGGCACGCCCATCAGATAGGCAAGCTTGCCGCGAACGACGAACGGGCCCTGCGAGCTCGTGCGCACATGCCAGCGGCCGTCCTTGCCCTTGTAGGCGATCGAGCCATGGGTCTCGAGATGGACGTGCTGCACGCGCGAGGTCGAGTAGGTGTGCTCGTGGATGACGTCGGCCTCCGCGAAGCCCTTCGCCACGTTGCCGATCTCGCCCTGCAGGGTGCAGAAGATGTTGCCGTTGTCGGTGACGACCTCGTGCTTCTCGTGCAGCTGGGGCGCGCCGGGCTCCATCGCCGCGACCGGATCGAACACCGCCGGCAGGATCTCGTAGTCGATGACGATTGCGCGCACGCCGGCTTCGGCGGCCGCTTCGGTCTCGCCGACCACGGCGACGAGCCGCTGGCCGACGAATCGGGCGACGTTGTCGAGCAGGTAGGTGTCGTCGGGATCGACCAGATGGTCCTCGTGCAGCGCCGTGCTGTAGAGCCGGCGCGGCACGTCCTCCCAGGTGTAGACGGCGACGACGCCGGGCACGGCGAGCGCCTTGCTCCTGTCGATCTTCTTCAGGCGGGCGTGGGCATGCGGCGAGCGCAGCACCTTGAGGTGCAGCATGCCGTCCATCGCGATGTCCATCGTGTAATGCGCCTTGCCGGTCAGGATCGCATCGGTGAACGGATTGGGCAGGCTGCGTCCCAGCGCCTTGCCGGCGACATCCTCCTCGATGTTGGTCCTGCCCTGCAGCGCATCGACGATCGAGCGATAGCCGGTGCAGCGGCAGATGTTGCCCTTCAGCGCATGCGGCAGGTCGGCCTTGTGCGCCTCGTCGAACGTGGCGGTCGTCATCATCATGCCGGCGGCACAGTAGCCGCACTGGAAGGCCTGGGCGTCATGGAAGGCCTGCTGGATGGGATGCGGCTTGCCGTCCTGCGACAGGCCTTCGATGGTGGTGATCTTCTTGCCCTCGCCGCGGAACGCCGGCACCAGGCAGGAATGGAACGGCTTGCCGTCGAGCCACACCGTGCAGGCGCCGCAGTCGCCGGCATCGCAGCCCTTCTTGACGCCGAACACCTCCAGGTCGCGCAGGAAGGTGCGCAGGCACTGGCCGGGCTGGGGCTCCGCCGAGTACAGGCGGCCATTAACCTCGTATTTGCTCATGACAGCTCCGCACGAATCTGTTCAGCCAAGTGGAAGGTGACGTGGCGCTTGTACGGCGCCGAGCCATGGACATCCTGGAACCAGGCGTCGGGCGGCAGTCGCTCGTCGATCGCCCGATGGAGCTCGGCGGCGCTGGGCGTCTTGGCGAAGCGCAGATGGACCGGTCGCGGCGTCGCCGCGCTGACGGTCAGCAGGAAGTCCTCGCCATTGTCCTTGACGGTGGCAACGATCAGCGCCGCCGACCGGCCGTAACGGGTGAGCGACACCTGGCGCATGGCGAAGCGCTTCTTCAGCGCCGACGCCGGCAGCAGGATCGAGCGCAGCAGCTCGCCCTTCTGCAGGACGTTGGTGTGCATGCCGGTCACGAAATCGACGACCGGCACCTGGCGTGGCGCGCCGTTCTGCGGCCACAGGGTGCAGATGCCTTCGAGCGCCGCGGTCAGCGAGACCATGGCGCCGGCCGGCAGCGACATGACGACGTTGCCGCCGACGGTCGCCGCGTTCCAGATCTTGAACGACATCAGGAAGGCGTCGATGCACTTGTCGAACAGCGGCACGGCTTTCCACTCGGCCGGGCCCTTGAAGTCGTGCAGCTCGACGATCTTGCAGGTGGCGGCGATCTCCAGCCCCGCCGGCGTCACGGTGAGCGCCGGCCAGCCGAACTGATCGAGATCGACCAGGGTGTCGACGCTCACCTGCGGCTCGGAGAACAGCCAGGTTCCGCCGCCCAGGAACGCATGGCCGTCACGCCATTCGATCTGGTCGAACGCTTTGGGCCGTTTGACCTCGACAATCGTGTTGAGATTCATTGCGTTGCCTCCCGGTAGGTCATGTTCTTCCGGACCGCGGGCGTCTCGCCCGCTCATGATCATGAGCGGGCGAGACGCCCGCGGTCCGGAAGAGATCCTTCACTTCACATCATCGAGCGACGTCGCGCCGGGACCCGGCGTGATCAAGGCGGGCCACTGGTGCGAGCCGAACGGAACCCACGGCGGCAGGAAGGCCTGCTTGCCGCGCTTCTGCATCTCCGAGACGATGGTCTTGCGCGCGTCGCCGCCCATCAATTCGAAGTCCATCAACCTGTCCTGGCCGAAGAACAGCCCGCCCACCGCGCGGTCGGAGATGATGCGGGTCAGCGAGGTCAGCATGTCCTGCGGCGTGGTCGTGAACGAGATCGTCTCGATCAGCAGCAGCCGGTCGTTGATCGCGTCGGGCGGGAAGTACTGCGCCAGCGTGCTGAACAGCACGTTGTTCTGGCGCGCCACGTAGATCGTGTTGGCCGCGGCATAGACCTTGTTCCAGTCGTCGCCCAGGCTGGCCTTCCAGCCGTCGAGCACCTCCATCCAGTGCTTGACCTGGGTCGAGGCGGCCGCGTTGACGATCACCTTGATGTGCGGCGCCTGCTTCTTGGCGAACGCCTCGACCGCGTCCATGGCGATCATGCCCTTGGCCAGGCAATCGTCCATGAAGGCCACGTTGTTCGACAGAATCTCGCGGATCTGGTTCTTCCAGTCGTCCTGCATGGGGACGTCCTTCAGGCCGTCGACCGCCGACTTCATCTGCGTGCGATAGGCGAGCAGCGGAGCCATCCAGCTCTTGTCGTTGGCATTGTTGACGAAGGGCAGGACCACCTCGGCGATCGCCATCGTGCTGTGGCCGGTCGATTTCAGGAGCTGATAGACGATCGGCACCGAGGGCGCCTCTTCCGGCGGCTTGCCCGGCCGATAGAGGATCATGCGGCCGCCGGCGCCCGAGAACAGCGCCAGGATCATCGGATGGTTGGCCATGATGTTGGTCTGGAAGATCCTGGCCGCCGCGTCGTAGAGCGCGAACATCGAGACGTTGAGCTGCAGGACGTCTCTGGTGGCGTTGGCCGCCGGCGTCGACGTCGTCGGCGCGACGAGGCCTTTCAGGTAGGCCGGCAGCGCCCCACCGCTCTGCGCCGACGCCGATCCGGCGGCAAGGCCGGCCGCGAGCACGCCCGCGGTCAGCGATTTCAACAGTCTGGACATCATTCCTCCGTTTCCGGCCCGACATCGGGCCAAGGGGTTGCAGTCGTTCGCGCGCTCAAAAAAGCACGGTAAGTCGCAGGGTCGTCATCAAGGATCCCGGCACGGTCGGCGACACGCCCGGCGTCGGGATGTAGGTCACGGTCGGCTGCAGGAAGGTCGTGCCGTAGACATGCGCCTGGTAGTAGGCCTGCAGCATGACCTCGGTCGGCCGCTCGAACAGGTTCGGGTTGAGCCGCGATACGGCGATGCCCATGCCCATCGAATCCCTGGCGCGTTCGCCGATCAGACCGAAGCCGGTGATGCCGGCGCCGTAGTATTGTCTGATCGGCAGGGTCTGCGACTGGTTCGCGCCGGCCTGGTAGAAGACCGAGATCGATGAATTGCGCACGCCCGGATTGACCCCATAGGCGACGCGCTGCGAGCCGAACACGTAGGCCCCGCCGGTGCCGTCTTCCGTGATGCCGCGGATCGTCACTTGCCCGGTCTGCCGCCACACGCCGACGGCGAACTGGCCGGGATGCTTGCCGTCGCCCAGCAGCCAGTTGACCCCGGCCTCGCCGATGTTGAGATAGTAACCGTTGAACATCGGCGGCTCGACGCCGGTCTGGATGCCGCGGTAGCGATTGCCGTCATAGACCCCGAGATTGACGTGAAACGACTTGCTCGGCGTGAAGTTGACGGTGACGCCGTTGGCCGGATTGTAGTAGCCGAGCGCCACGCCGATCATCGAGGCATTGACGAAGACCGGGGAATAGAGAAGGCCGCTCACGGCCGGGATATTCTGATCCTCGTCGACCAGGGTGATGGGGCGCAGGACGTTGCCGAAATCGTAGGTCGGCAGGCTTCGGCCGATCCGCATCGAGAGCACGTCCTTGACCATTTCCTGCTTGTACCAGGCCTCGAGGATCTCGGTTCGATTGAAGGGCGGCAGGCCGGCGATGCCGTTGTAGCCCGCGATGCTGCCGGCCTCCTCGTTGGTCTTGGTGCCGTTGAACTGGAGGAACTCGAAGCCGAACGTGGCGCCGCGCCAGCCGACCAGCTTCTCGGCGTCGACGCCGAGTCCCAGGATCAACGCCTGGTTGTTGGTCCATCCGCCGGGCAGCACGCCGCCCGCAACGACGACGTTGGTGTCGGCGAGCCACACGCCGCCGAGCTTGATGCCCCATTCGTCCTTCAGGCCGAGGGTGCGCCCGAGCCAGCCGGTGCCGATTGCAGAATCGGTCGCCGCCGGATTGCCGCTGACCGCAGCGACCTTCTCCTGCGGCTTCGGCGGGGCGGCAGCGTCCGGCGCCGGCTGGGCTCTCGGCGCCCCCACATGCACCAAGAGCATCAGCCAGATCGCCGTGCCGAGCTTTGCTCCCCGCAAACCTCTACCTCCCGGCTCGCCGGACGCTGGACCGACCCCACCCCGAGACCATCCCGAGCATCATCCCCCTGCAGACGCCGAAGCGCCTTCCCACTAGGATGCTACATGATCTCCCGCATCTCGCGTGCTGGGACGTCAAGAAAGGATCAAGATTGCCGCGGCGGCGCGAGGCTTGAGGGATGTCGGTTTACGCGTTTGGGCCTTTTGTCCTCGATTCCGACGAGCGCTGGCTGACACGGGACGGCCATCGTGTCGCCGTCCCCGGCAAGGCGTGGCAGATCCTTCTGCTGCTGGCCGAGGCCCGCGGTCGGCTGGTCGCGCATGAAACGCTGAGGGAAAAGCTCTGGCCCGATATCGTGGTCGAGGAACGGACGTTGACCGTACACGTCTCGACCCTGCGCAAGTCCCTGGGGTCGGGTCCGGCCGGCAGCTACATCGAGACTGTAGCGAGAGAGGGCTATCGTCTGGCCGTGCCCGTCCGTGTCCAGTCGGAGGTCGATCCGCTCCTGCACGCCGTCGGCGGACCGCCGCCGATCGAGGTCAGGACGCTCGCCGTGAAGCCCTTCTCGACCCGCACTGCGGCCGACGCGGACACCTACATCGGAGTCGGTATCGCAGATGCTGTGAGCACGGCGCTGGGCGCCGTGCCGGGCCTGACCGTCTGGCCGATCGACGCGATGCAGGATGTCGCCAGCGCCCGCGATACCGTGGAGGCCTGTCGGGCCCTCGGGGTCGGGCTGCTGCTGGACGGCACCGTGCAGCGCAGCGCCGAACGGCTGGAAATCTCGGCGCGCCTGATCGACGTAGAGAGCGGCCGCACGCAGTGGAGCGAACGGTTCGAGCAGTCGCACGGCGACAGCGCCGCCTTGCAGGACGCAATCGCCAGCTGGGCGGCGAGCGCCCTGCCTCAACTGCCGGCTGCCGATCATCGCCTGAGCAGCTACCGGCCGCGCACGGCGGAGGCCTATTTCCTGCAGCTGCAGGCCCGCGCCAACCTCAAGCCCTTCATGCGGCTGCCGCTCTTGAAAGCCCTCAGCCTGTTCGAGCAGGCGGTCGCCATCGATCCCAACTACGCGATGGCCCATGCCGGCCTGGCATCGACCTACCTGCGCATGGCCTCGACGGCCTTGCTGCGGCCGTTGCCGGTCGACGAAGCCATGCCGATGGCGCGTCAGGCTGCCGAGCGAGCCCTGGCTCTCGACGAGGGGCTGGCCGAGGCGTGGGCCGTGCTCGGCCGCGTGAAAATGCAGTACGACTGGGACTGGGACGGTGCCGAGGCCGACCTGACGCATGCCATTGCCCTCAATCGCAGCTCGGTCGAGGCCCTTGCCTCGATCGGCGAATTCCACAGCGTGATGGGCCGCCACGACGAGGCGATCGCCGCCATGGAGCAGGCGCGGCGCCTCGAACCGCGCAGCGTCGAGACCTTGCAGCATCTCGGGATCGTCTACTGGATGGCGGGCCAGCCTGAGCAAGCACTCGAGGTGGTGGCCGAAAGCCTGGAGATCGTTCCGGAGTCGCCGCGCGGACACTATGGACGCATGCTGATTTTCGACCAGCTCGGCCGGCGCGACGAGGCGATGGCCGAACGCCTTGCCACGCTGCGCGGGCTGAGCGTCGCCCAGGGGCTCGCCGAGCACGTCGAGACACTGGCCAAGAGCCAGGGCTGGCGGGCGGCGATGGACGCATGGATCGCCCTGCTCGAGCGCACCAATCGCTGGGAGGGGGCGGCGATGCAATGGATGGCGGCCGACGAGCCCATGCGGGCGCTCGACGCCTTGGAGCACTGCGTGAAGGCCCGCACGACCTACCTGGCCTACTGCGGGCAAAGCCCCTGCTTCCGCGCCCTGCACGGCAACCCGCGCTTCCACGGCGTCCTGCGCACGCTCAATCTCGAAGGACGGATTGCCAGCGTTCGGACTTAGTTGAGGCTCATGGTCGTCGCCGGGACCGCGCCCCTGGAGGGGCGCGGCCCCGGCGACGACCATGAACGGAAGACGGTGATCCCTTGATGCTTCCTCGCTGCCTGATCGCGATCGTGCTGACAGCGCTGCTGATCGGCAGTGCCCGCGCCCAACCGACCGTCGAGGTCGACGAGCGCGAGGGCGCGGCCTCCGACCCACGCCTGGCGCTGGCCCGCATCCAGTCCGATCTCGAGCGCACTGCGGCCGGGCAGCCCCGATGGCCGTCACCGTCCGGGCACGACCGCATGCCTGCGGAGATGATCGTCGACGCCTACCACCTGTTCCTGGCCGGCGATGCCGCCGGCATGGATGCGGCCCTCGGCAGGATCGGCAATCAACGTCCGTCGAATGCCGACGAGACGACGGTTCGCTACTTCGACCGTCTCGATGCGCTCGCCACCGACCCGTCGGCCCTCGTGCGTCTGCTGGTGGGACTGCGGCGCGTCGACGGGGCGTTGTTCCTGCTGGCTGCAGCGCCAATGCAAGCCGATATAGAAAAGCGGTACGTGCCGAAGCATACGTCGTCTGTGCCCTCGCCCATCAACGGGACGTGGCTGCGCCTGCCCTGCCGCACCGTCGCGGGACGGGCAGCCGAGTTCACGGCGGCGGCCGAGACGCTCGGCAAATCGCGCGGCCCCTTCCTGTCCTGCCCATCGGAAACCGCCGACTTCCAGGAACTCGAGCGGCTCGCCGGCGATCCCGAGCTGTTCAAGCCCAAAGCCCCGAAACCCGCGCCGGTGGTGACCCGGGCTTCCGACGCCGCGTCGGCGATCCCGCCTCAGCCGTGGGATCGCACGACCGCAGTGGCTTTCATGGCCGACGATCCCGACAGAGCCGGTCCCGTCCTCGAGAACGCCGCCGGCCTCGACCCCGTCGGGAAGCTCGACTACGCGCTGTTCCTCGACGCCTTCCGCGCGCCCTCTCCGGTGCGCGACGCGGAGATCAAGAATCTGCTGCAGGAGGTGGTCGACGCGGCCATGGCAGCCACCTCGGGAGGCCTCGACAAGCCTGCGCCCTACGACGGCTCCGACCAGTCGATCGTTCCCATCCTCGTTGCCGCCTCCCTGTCCGGCGTCGCCAACACGGACTCCGCTTTCTATGCAATTCCGTGCGCCGTCCTGGTCGCGCGCCCTGCGCTGCTTGCGGCAACCAGGCCGCAGTTCGGCGGCAACAAGGACAACTTCCTGCCGCGCTCGGGCTGCTCCTGGGGACGCGGCAGCGTGAGCGGGTTCCCCGCCGTCGACGTCGACGCCTTCATCGCTGCCAGCACGGCAGCCGACGGCAACTTCATCGACCGGTTCGACGGCACCCTGAAGTACGGCCTGGAGAGCGCGCAGGCCGCGACCTACGAAAGCATGAAGATCGACCCGCGCTCGTTCCTCGACGACGACGCGCCGAGCCTGGCCTATCCGTATCAGACCTGGGGCTATGGCAGCCTGGTCAGCCGCGCCGTCAGCCTCGAGCTGCGACGGCGCTACGACGCCGCGCAGGAGAGTCTTTCCACCTACTATTTCAGCCGCGGCCTCGCACAGGATCTCGCGGCAAGGGCGGCCAAGACGGCGCTGTTTGCCGCCGTGTGGGGCGCCGATTGCGGCGGCGCAGTGCCGCAAAAATCCCTGCGCGGCCTGCTCCTGGAGGACGCGGCGATCGGCGAGATCGAGGCTTGGCTGGCGGCGCACGGAACCGAGGAAGCCCCGGAGGTGCTCGCCTGCGCCGACAATGCCGGTCTCGATCCGCTGCTGCACATCGCGGTCGCCGCACCCGCTTCTCTGCCTCTGCTGCTGCAGCGCGCGCCCTCGGTCGACGAGCGCAACGCGATCGGCAAGACTGCGCTGATGGTCGCGGCGCAATTCGACCAGATGGAAAGCGTTCGCGTGCTGCTCGCCGCCAAGGCGCGGGTCAATGCGACGACCTGGCAACAGGGCGACATCTTTGCGCTGACCCTGTCTCACGATGCGCGCACGCCGTTGATGTACGCCGCGGCCAACGCCTCGCTGCCGCTGATCAAGCTGCTCCTGGCCAATGGCGCCGATCCCTATCAGGCCGACACCAAGGGGCGTCGCGCCATCCACTACCTGCTGGGTTACGGTCCGACCCAGGCCAATCCCAGGCTCAGCCCCGAGGAGCTGACGGAAGCCCAGCGCCTGCTGTTCTGACCCACGAAAAGTCCGGTGCGCCGCGCATTGACGACGGCGCGGGTTCTGGAAGGATTTCGGTCATGGACTTCAAGCTGACCGATGATCAACGCGCCATGGTCGCGACCGTTCGCGCCGTCGCCCAGGAAAAGATCAAGCCGCGCGCCGGCAAGGTGATGGACGGCACCTTTCCGCACGAGAGCTTCCGCGACCTCGCCGAGATCGGCATTCTGGGCATGGCCGTGCCGGAGGAATATGGCGGCCTCGGCCTGCCCGTCTTCGAGACGGCCCTGGTGATCGAGGAGATCGCAAAGGCGTGCTACGTGACGGCGATCGGCGTCATGGGCATGGTCGGCGTGCAGACCAAGATCATCGACGCGTTCGCGCCCGAGCCGGTCAAGCGCCGCCTGCTGCCCGGCGTCGTGTCGGGCGAGGCGATCCTCGCCATCTGCATGACCGAGCCGCATGCCGGGACCGACGTCGCCAACTACCGGACCAACGTCGATGTCGTGGGCGACAAGCTCATTCTCAACGGATCGAAGACCCTGATCAGCCGGGTCGACGAGGCGGCCGTTTTCGTCGTCTTCACGCGGGTCGACAGGAAGCCGGGACAGGCCGGCATCGGCTGCGTGCTGGTCGAGCGCGGCACGCCCGGCTTCAACGTCGTCGCCCGCTTCCACACCATGGGCGGCGAGAACCTGGCCGAGATCAGCTTCGACAGATGCGAGCTGCCGCTGGAAAACCTGATCCTGCGCGAAGACGGCTTCAAGAAGCTGCTCAACGCCTTCAACACGCAGCGCTGCCTCAACCCCAGCATCTCGCTCGGCCTGGCCGAGGGCGCCTTCGAGGAAGCAGTGCGCTACGCCCGCAATCGCGAGGCGTTCGGCCGGCCGATCGGCCAGTTCCAGGGCATGCGCTGGAAGCTCGCCGAGATGTATCGCGACATCGAGGTCGGCCGCGCCATGCTCTATCGCGCCTGCGCCACCGCCAATCCGTTCCCCGACCCGCACCAGGCGGCCATCGCCAAGATGTACTGCAACGAGATGGCGATCCGCGTGACGAGCGAGGCGATCCAGGTCCACGGCGGCTACGGCTTCACCGACGACTGCCCCGTCTCGCGCCTCTATCGCGGCGCGCGCTACGGCACCCTGGGTGGCGGCACCACCGAGACGCTGAAGGAACTGGTCGGCAAGCACATCATGAGCACCTTCCCCGACGTCGACGGGTTCCTGGAGACGGGGACGTTTTGATAGTCATCCTCCTCCCCAGCTTCGCCGCTACGGAGTGGACACATCTCGTTTCATGCTCCTCTCCCCCGATAGGGGGAGAGGTTGGTTGAGGGGGTTGCAGGTGATTTGCCAGCCTTCGAAGCCCCCTCACCTAGCCTCTCCCCCTATCGGGGGAGAGGAACATGAGACGTGTCCACTCCGTAGCAGCTTCGCCGGGGAGGAAGATGAGATGCAAAAAGTCAAATCCAGCTCAGCGCGCCTGCGGCCAGGCGTGCGTCATCACGCGGCAAATCGCCGGTGCGGCCCGGTAGAGGCGAGCACCACGTTCGGGTCTATGATGCTCTGATGCCCATGAGCGCCGGTCCGCCCCGTGTCGCCCAGGTGGAGCCGCCGCCCGAGTGCGGCGTCTCGAGCTGGTTCAGCGGGGCGGACCTCGTCGACAGTTTCGCGGTCCCTCTCGCCAAAGGATCGACCGCCGACATGCGTTCTCTCGCCATGACCGCGCTCGGCGACCCGCCATCGTGGGTTCGCCTGCTGCTGTTCACGCGTGACCGGGTGATGGGCCTGTTCGGCGTCAAGAGCTCGGGCGACGTCCGTCGATCTGCCATCGGTGGGGACCGCATCGATTTCTTCCCGGTTCTCTCATGCTCGAAGAACGAGATCATCCTGGGCGCGGACGACCGCCATCTCGATTTCCGGCTGTCGCTGCTGCGGCGGCCAGCGGCACAAGGCATGCCGGTCCTCGTCGCCACCACCGTGGTCCATTGCCACAACCGGCTCGGGCGCTGGTACCTGGCCACGATCATGCCCTTCCATCGGCTCATCGTGCAGTCGAGCCTGCGCCAAATCGACGGGCGCCTGTGAAGAACGCAGGTATGATCGGCCTCGTCTGACCTCGTTCAGGGAGAGCAGCGATGGGCACCGTCCTGGTGACCGGTGGATCGGGCTTCATCGCCGGCCACTGCATTCTCCAGCTCCTCGCCGCCGGCCATCGGGTGCGCACCACGGTGCGTGACCTGAAGCGCGAAGGCGAGGTGCGGGCCGTGCTGAAGCAGGGCGGCGCGGGCAAAGCGGGCGACCACCTCACCTTCGTCAGCGCCGACCTCCAGGTGGACGCGGGCTGGAGGGAGGCCGCCACCGGCTGCGACCACGTCCTGCATGTCGCCTCCCCCTTTCCGCTCGGCGTGCCACGCCACGACGACGAGCTGATCGTGCCGGCGCGCGACGGTGCGCTCCGGGTGTTGCGGACGGCCCGCGATGCCGGCGTTCGCCGGGTCGTGCTGACATCGTCCTATGCCGCGATCGGCTACGGCCTGCCGCCCCAGGCAGCCCCCTTCGACGAGACGAACTGGACCGACGCGACGGCCGCAGGCCTGAGCGCGTACACCAGATCGAAGACCCTGGCCGAGCGCGCGGCGTGGGATTTCATCGCCCGCGAGGGCAGCGGGCTGGAGCTCGCGGTCGTCAACCCGGTGGCCGTGCTCGGTCCGGTGCTGGGCCCCGACTATGCCGCCTCGGTCGTGCTCGTGCAGCGCCTGCTCGCCGGCACCGTGCCGGGCTGCCCACGCCTCCAGCTCGGCGTCGTCGACGTGCGCGACGTCGCCGACCTGCATCTGCGCGCCATGACCGATCCGGCCGCCAGGGGCGAGCGCTTCCTGGCCAGCGCCGGAGACTTCCTCTCGGTGCTCGACATCGCCAAGGTGCTGAAGCGCCGCCTCGGAACACGGGCGCGCCGCGTGCCGAGCTGGCAGCTGCCCAACTGGCTGGTCCGGCTGGCGGCGATCGCCGATCCGACCGTGCGCCAGGTCCTGCCCGAGCTCGGCAAGGTGAAGAACGCCACCAGTGCCAAGGCAAGACGTCTGCTGGGCTGGACGCCACGATCGAACGAGGACGCCATCGTCGCGTCAGCCGAAAGCCTGCTGGCGCTCGGGCTCGTGAAGTAGGAGCGTCCGCTCATGGCCACCTACGACGTCATCATCATCGGCACGCGCGGCGCCGGCGGCGCTGGCGATGATCCTGGCGCGCGCCGGCTGCACGGTGCTGGCCGTCGATCGCGCCGCCTTTCCGAGCGACACGATCTCGATCCACTTCCTGTGGCCGAGGACGACTTCGTTCCCGGCGAAATGGGGCCTACTCGGTGCCCTGGCGACGACTGGCTGATCGTGTCGATGCCGGGGTTGTTGCACAGGATGTCGACGTCGCCGAGCATCACCGCGACGGCCCAAGCGCGCCGACGATCGCCCGCCCGATCCCGCTCGCCCCGCCGGTGACCAGCGCCACCTGCCGCTCAACTTGCCCATGGTCCTGATCCCTCCTGTCGTGGTCCACTCGTTCGGCCATGAATGAGCGCGTCCAATGACCCCGATCCGGGTCGCCCTGCGCGTGCCGGTCGGCCGGCCGTTGCCCGAGATTGCCGATTTCATCGTCCGTTGCGAAGGAGCGGGCCTCGATGGCGTCGGCATCCACGACCATCCGTCGAGCGGCCGCGATGCCTACCTGGCGCTGGCGCTGGCGGCGCGCGCGACGAAGAGGCTGCGGCTGTTTCCCGCCACATCGAGCCCCGTCGTGCGCCATCCGCTGGTGCTGGCCTCGCTCGCCCACAGCCTGGAGGAGATCGCGCCGGGACGCGCCTGTCTCACCGTGGCGCCCGGCTTCCTCTCGACGCGCAGCATCGGCAAGCCGCGCGCCGGGGTCGCCGTCATGCGCGAGGCGATCCGCGATCTGCGCCGGCTGCTCGGCGGCGAAGAGGTCGGGTTCGGCCCGACGTCGCTCCGCCTCAGGAATCGCAGCGCGCAGCCGACGCCGGTCCATCTGCTGGCGGCCGGACCACGCATGATCGAGCTCGCAGGAGAAGTGGCCGACGGCGCCTTCCTCATGGTGGGCCTGCATCCGGCTGCCGTCGCCGCCGCGCGGCGCCATCTCGAGGAAGGCGCAAGGCGCGCCGGCCGCTCGCTCAAGGACTTCCCGGTGACGTTCGTCGTCACGCTCGGCCTCGGCCGCGACGATGTCGGCGCGCGCTGGGTGCGCAGCTGGTTCGCCCCCGGCCAGCCCTTCCTCGCCTACCCGAGCGCCTCGAACCTGCGCTGGCTCGGCGAGGCCGGTTTCGACATCGCCGAGCAGCACGACCCGACGGCCATTCCCGAGGATCGTGCATACGAGATCGCCGACGCCTTCGGGCTGTTCGGCTCGCCCGAACGGTGTGCGGATCACCTCCTGCGCGCCCGCGAGGAGGCCGGCGTCGACGACGTCTTCCTGTTCCCGGCCCACGATCTCGCCGGCGGCTACGCCATGCCGGAAGCCGAGGTCGAGGCCTTCGAGCGAGTCATCCGGCGGCGGATTGGGGGTTGAGTTCCTCCCCCGTAATCGGGGGAGGTGGCCCGTAGGGCCGGAGGGGGAGAGCCTCAAACCGAATTCATGAAGTTCCGACGTCGGAACTTCGGAAATCTCGACTGAGGCTCTCCCCCCTCGGCCCCTGCGGGGGCACCTCCCCCGATTGCGGGGGAGGCACATGAAGGCTCAAATCACCCCGTCGCGCTCGAGCTGGGCGAGCTCGGCGGCGGAGTGGCCGAGCCACTTGCCGAACACCGCCTGGTTGCTGGCGCCCAAACGATCGCTGGGTTGCAGCGGCCGGCGCTGGGAGCCTTCGAACACCAGCGGCGAATGCGGCAGCACCACGCGGCCGAGCGTCGGGTGATCGAGCCATTGCAGGCTGCCGCGGGCATGCATGTTGCGATCGACGATCACTTCCGGCAGCTCGCGCACCGGGGCACACGGCACCGACGCCGCCAGCAGCTTGTCGGCGGCTGCGTCGCGAGTCAGAGTCCGGGTCCAGCCTTCGACCAGCGCATCGACCGCCGCCATGTTGGCGACGCGCGCACCGCGTGTCGCGAAACGCGGATCGTCGGCCAGGTCGGCACGGCCCATCACCTCGAGGATGGCGCGAAAGTGCCGGTCGCCCGGCGCATTGATCACGATGTAGCCGTCGCTGGCAGCGTAGGCGTTGTAGGGCGAGACGCCGAGCCCGCCATGGCGATTGCCGGTGCGCGCCGGCGCGGCGTCGCCGCGCGCATGCAGCATGCCGAGGTTCGACGCCAGCGAGGCATAGATGGCGTCCTGCATCGACACCTCGACGACGCGGCCCTTGCCGGTCCGCTCGCGCTCGAACAGCGCGGTCATGATGGCGCCGTAGAGATGGACGCCGGCGCTGAAGTCGCACACCGCGGCGCCCGCCTTGACCGGCGGCTGGTCGGCATGGCCCGTCGTGCTGATGATGCCCGCCATGGCCTGGACCGCGAGATCCATCGCCGGATAGTCGCGATAGGGTCCCGACTTGCCGTAGCCCGAGCTCGAGCCGTAGACGAGGCGCGGATTGATCGCCTGCAGCGTGGCCGGACCGATGCCCAGGCGATCGGTGACGCCGGGCGCGAAGTTCTCGACCAGCACGTCGGCGCGCGCCACCATCTCCTTCAGCAAGGCACGCCCGGCATCGGCCTTGAGGTTCAAGGTCACGCACTGCTTGTTCGAGTTCAGCATGGCGAACGGCAGGTCGGCGCCGCCCAGGTCGCCGCGGCTGCGCAGATGCTCGCCGCCGGGCGGCTCGACCTTGACGACATCGGCGCCGGCCATCGCCATCAGGAAGGTGGCATAGGGTCCATTGTAGACGTGCGACAGGTCGATGACCCTGATCCCGGCCAATGGGCCGCCGGCTTGGGCTTCGATTGGTGCCTGCTGTGGGTTCGACATGGTCCGGACCTGCCGCGAATGCTGTTGCTGGCGGAGCGACTGCTTTAGCGACTCGCTTGACCGCGAACAAACAGGCGGCATTTCGCAGGTCAGGCAGCCGGCATTGTTGCCGCCGACGGATTGCGCCACGCTCGCCTGCTACCCTGGAGGCAGGCGATGAAGTATCTGGCCGTGATCACCGCCGTTCTGTTGGCGTGCGGCAGCGCAGCGAAGGCCGAGCAAGGCTCCGAGGCGAACAGCACGATGAGCCCGGAGGGTCTGCGCACCGGCGTGATCATGAGCGAAGCCGACTGCGCCAAGGACCCCATCGCTGTCTGGGTGAGCGCGCCGCACGCCGACGGCACGGTCGAGGGCGCCTGCATCCGCTACTACGCGGCCGGGCTGGCGGCGAGCAATCCGGTGGCGATCGTCTTCCTGCACGGCAACCGCCTGGAGCGCATCTTCGACAAGGAGGGCCGGTTGATCCGCATCGCCGCCTCGCCGACCTCCTACGGCAAGCCGTCCGCCGCCGGCCTGGCGGCCTCGGCCGCGTTGCAGGCCAAGGCCTTGGGGCATCCCTTCATCATCCTCGCCCGCCCCGGCTACTACGGTTCGTCGGGCATCGCGAACGACCAGTACCGCCGGCGCGAGGCCCTGCTGGTGAACGCCGCACTGGACGCCATCAAGCAGCGCCACGGCATCGCCCGCTTCGGCGTGTCGTCCCAGTCCGGTGGCGGCCCGTCCCTTGGTGGTTTGCTGGCGATGCGCAGCGACATCGATTGCGCCGCCTTCAGTTCCTCGCTCACGGCCTTCGAGGAGCGCGAGCAGGCCCTGAAAGGCGCGACGCGCGGCCCGCCGCTGCACCAGGTCACGCCCGACGCCTACGATCCGATCCGCGAGGTCGCCACGATCAAGCCGCGGCCCGAGCTCCGGGTGTTCGTTGTGGGCGACGCCAACGACAAGCTTATTCCTCTCGCCGCCCAGCAGGCCTACTTCGAGGCGCTGAAGCGCCAGGGCATCCATGTCGCGATGACGGCGAGCACGGCGGTGGGCGAGGTGCATCACAGCCTGGGCGCCACTGGCCAGCACGCCGTCGGCTGGTGCATAGATGGCCTGTCCGATGCCGAGATCGTGGCGCGCATGGCCAAGGGCGAGGCGACCTACAAGCTCGACGGCGGGTTCTATTGATCTCGAGAGGACACGATGAAGATTGATTTCACTGGCAAGAGGGCGATCGTCTGCGGTGGCAGCCGCGGCATCGGCAAGGCGATCGCCATGGGCTTCGCCGCAGCGGGCGGCGACGTCTCGATTTGCGCCCGCGATGCCAAGGTGCTCGAGGAGACGCGAGCCGAGATCGCCAAGCACGGCCACAAGGCGCATGCCGGCAGCGCCGATCTCGCCAAGGGCGACGCGGTGCGCGGCTATGTGCGCGACGCGATCGCCGCCCTGGGCGGCGTCGATTTCCTGGTCAACAACGCCTCGGCGTTCGGCGGCTCGGACGACGACAAGGGTTGGACCAGCAGCCTGGCGATCGACATGCTGGCGATCGTGCATGCCACGCAGGAGGCGTTGCCGGCGCTCAGGCAGAGCCAGGGCAACGTGGTCAACATCTCCTCGATCGCCGCGCACCATCCGGCGGCGCGCCAGCCGCCCTACGGCGCGATCAAGGCGGCGGTGATCCACTACACGACCACCCAGGCCGCGATGTATGCCAAGGATCGCATCCGGGTGAACTGCATCGCGCCGGGCTCGATCGAGTTCCCCGGCGGCGTCTGGGATCGCCGCAAGACGGAGAACCCGGCACTGTACAACGCCACGCTGGCGTCGATCCCGTTCGGCCGCATGGGCTACGCCGAGGAGGTGGCCAACGTCGCGCTGTTCCTCGCCTCGCCGTTCGCATCCTGGGTGACCGGCCAGACCATCTCGGTCGCGGGTGCGCAGGGCTTGTAGTCAAAGCAGCGGGGTATCGGACTCCAACCCGAACAACACCCGGCCGGTCGATTCCATCACGCGTGGATTGACGCCGATATGCTGGGTGATCGCGTGGACGTCGCGGAACGCCCGCTCCAGCGGACAGGTGGCGTAGAGCGCCGTCGCGCCGGCGGTGGCGTACATGAGGTCGACCGCCTGTGCGGCATTGGCGACGGCGTGCGAGGCCGCCAGCCGGGCATGCGCGCGCATCTCCATCGTGGCTCCGCGGCCGTCGAGCAGCGCGCGCCACAGCCGGTCGAGGCTGTCGAGCAGATAGAGCCGTGCCGAGCGGACGAGCGATTCGGCCTGCGAGACGCGGATCTGCGCCCCGTGGTTCTCGCGCAACGACTGGGTGGTGCGTTGCGGCACCTTTTCAGTCGCGATCTCGGTCAACGTCTCGATGGCGTTGCGGGCGACCCCGAGCGCCATCGCGCCGAGTCCGGGAATGACCTTGGAAAACGGCGGGATGCGATAGCGTGGCTCGGGCAGGACATAGGGATCGGTGAACGACGCACTGCGGCTCCCGGGCACGAAGCGATCCTCGACCACCACGTCGTGGCTGCCGGTGCCGCGCAGGCCGCTCGCGGTCCATGTATCGATGATCTCGCACTCGGTGGCCGGCAGGATCACGAACCGGGTTTCAGGGGCGCCCGTCGCCGCGAGACGCGGCTTGTCGTCCTGGTGGACGACGCAGAGCAGGACCAGCCATGACGCGAGCCCGCAGCCGCTCACCAGCGACCAGCGGCCGTTCACCTGGTAGCCGCCCTCGACGATCCGCGCCCGTCCCGAGGCGCGCGTGCTGTTGGCCGTGACGACGTCGGGCGTGGCATGGATCGCGCGCGCCGTCCCCGAGGGAAGCTGGGCCGTCACCCAGTGGGTGTTGCCGTTCCACACGCACCAGGCGACCGACGCGTCCGCCCGCGCGAGCTCCTCGAAGACTTCCATGGCCTGCATCGGGCTCAGGTCGAGGCCGCCATAGGGCTCCGGCAGCAAGATGCGAAAGAAGCCCGCCTCGGCCAAGTCTCGCGCCAGGGCGTCCGGAAGCCGGCGCTCCGCCTCGATGCGATCACGCTCGGCGAGGAGCCGCGGCCGGAATTCCCTGGCGACGTCCACCAGTGCTGAGCTTGCACCGTTACAGGTCATCTCCACCCCCGCCCAGGACCCCGCAGCACCGGCCGGGACCGTGTGCCGCATTTCAAGGCGGCCAGTTCAGTTCGCCTTCAGGGGCGCCGACAATCCAGGATGACCGACTGACCCGACGCCTCGGGTTGCGCCGCGACGTAGTGCTCGCCGCCCCCGTCGCGGCAGATATAGCGTGCGTGATAGTCCTTGCCGCAATTCGGGCTGGGATCGCCGATCTGGCGATAGTCGATCTGGTAGACGCAATAATCCCGCCCCTGGCACTGGCGCACCAGGTCGTTGGTCACATTGGCGCCGCCATACTGGCCGCTGCGCTGGCTGCGGCAGTTTTGACCGTAGACGGCGCTCAGGACGCGAATCGCCAAGGTGCCGTAGTACTGCCGATTGGGCTCCTGGTAGCGCTGATCCGGCGTCGGATTGATCTGGATGGAACCACCCGTTCCCGGCAGGGGGATGCTGATCTGCCCCGCCGCCGGCGACGCGCACGCAACCAACAACAAGACCGCCAAGTTCCTGAGCTTCATTGTGGCCTCCCCGCGTCGCAGAACTATTGCGCACCAGGTGAACCGCGGCAAGTCGGCCGAGGACCCTACCACAGGCTCCGCCGGGCAAGAGCGACGGCGGCTGCGAAGGCCGCCAGGATGCCGATGCCGGCGAGAAGCGGCGCCCACGGCTGCGGCAAGGCAAGGGCCACCAGCGGCGCCACGATCGCGATGATGAGGGCGCTGCCGAGCGAGATCGCGGCGCGCCCGATCCACCACGCAACATGACGTCGCCACAAGACGCCGGGGACCTCGGCGCCATCGATGCGCCGGCAAAGCCAGGTCCCGTCGATCAGCAGCAACAGAGCCGATCCGAACGCCACGAGCATTACGACGTTGGCGGACGACGGTGCCTGCCGCAGCGCCAAGGCCAGAGCCAGGAGCGCGACCGCCGCCCCGGTGGTGGCCAGCGCAAGGCTCGCGCGCAGCACCGCCAGGAGACAGAGCGCGCCGCCGGCCCCGGCGACGAATTCGACTGGCCGCGAATTTCCCATCCAGACGGGGATTCCCGCCAGGACCGGAATGGCCAGCGCCGGTACGAGGCGGTTCATGCTGCCGCCCGTCTGGCGGGGACACGTCGCGTGAGCGCTGCCAGAGCCGCATCGAGCGGCTGTTCCGGATCCCATTCGGCGACCGTTATTCCGTGCTGTCGCAATTGCTGCAGGCGCGCTGCCAGCTCGAACTTCCACAAGGCACAGGCGATGTCGCTCACGCCCCCATCGGGAAGAACGCGGCGCGTCAGCTCGACCGGCGAGACCGCAAGCAGCAGGACATCGTAACCTCGTCGCGAAAGGTCGCCGATGGCATTGGTGAAGCGCTCGTCGATCAGTGGGCTGACGGCGATCACCAGGGACCGCCGCGGCAGCGCCGCCGCCGGCACATAGTCGAGATCCCGCGCCGCCTGGGTGAGCACCTGGTCGGCCGATACCAGGGCCTGAAGCAGCCTCTTCAACTGGCGTCGGCCGCTCGCCGGCTTCAGCCATCGCAGATACCCTCCGAACTCGACGAACCCCACGCGGTCCTTCTGGGCGAGGTACGCGGAGGCCAGGGCAGCGACGGCGCGCACGCCGGCGTCGATGCTCGAATTGGGATGCGCCCCGCTTTCCGCCAGAGTGTCGAGCAGAAGCACGATGTCGGCGTTCTGCTCCTGATGGAACTGCGTCACGTGCAGCCGACCGAGCCGCAGGGAGGCGCGCCAGTTGATCTGGCGGACGCGATCACCGGGGACGAAGGGCCTGATATCGGCCGGCTCGAGGCCAGCTCCGAAGCGGGTCGAGACGGTGTTGCCGAACGAGAAGCGCGTGCGCCAGGGCCTGGGCAACTGCCGAAGTCCGGGCAGGCGAGGATAGGTCTCGATCACCACCGGCGAGCCCGCGCGCGCTTCCTCGACAGCCAGGCCCGAATGGTCCGACAGGCGCAGATTGAAAGGACCCAGCTGGCAGCGGCCGCGCGCGATCGAGCGGACCGTGAGCTTCCGCTCGAAGGTTTCACCGGCCCTCAGGCTGGTTGCCACATGACGCTTGCCTTCAATGACGACGAACGTGTCGGGCAAGGGCAGGACGATCTCGATCGCGGGAACCGCGGCGTCGGGGCTCGCCATCGTGAGCGTGAGATCGATGCACTCATCCTCCACGACGCTGGTCGACGACGGCACAAGCGCCACCTCGATGCGCGACGCGGCGGCGATCGGGCTCCCGGCCGACAGCAGCGCCACCACAAGAGGCACGGCCACCAGGGCGAGCTCGAAGCGGCCGACGATCAGCCCCAGCATCAGCGCGAAGATCGCGAGGACGCAAAGCGGGGCGAACGACGGCGAGAGCCGCATTATGAGCTCGCCTCGACCTTCGGTGACGGCACGCGTTTCAACACGTCGGCGACGACGTCGACCGGCGATAGCCGCGCCGCCCACAGCTCCGGGCGCAGCACGAGGCGATGGGCGAGGACCGGCACGGCCATCGCCTTGACGTCGTCGGGCGTCACGAAATCACGGCCCTGCAGGGCCGCCTCCGCCCGCACGATGCTCTGCAACGCGAGCGCGCCACGGGGCGACGCGCCCAGGGCGACCCGGTTGTCGGCACGGGTCGCCCGCACCAGGTCGACGATATATTCGTCGACGGTGCTTTCGACATAGATGTCTTCCAGGGCGGCTTGCATGGCCAGCAGGACGTCATGCGGCACGACCGTCGGCAGCTCGGCGCGTTCCTGGCGTCGCTCGCGGCGGCGGCGCAGCATCTCCCTCTCCTCCTCCCGTTCCGGATAGCCGACGGCAATCCTGATCAAGAAGCGATCGAGCTGCGCCTCGGGCAGGGGAAAGGTGCCTTCGAGCTCGATCGGATTCTGGGTGGCGATGACGAGAAACGGCGGCTCCAGGGGATGCGACTGGCCGTCGACGGTGACCTGGCGCTCCTGCATGGCCTCCAGCAGCGCGGACTGCGTCTTCGGCGTGGCGCGGTTGATCTCGTCGGCGAGGACCAGGTGGGAGAAGATCGGCCCGCGCCTGAATTCGAAACGGCCTTCGCGCTGCTCGTAGATCGAGCTGCCCGTGATGTCGCCGGGCAGCAGGTCCGGGGTGAACTGGATGCGGCTGAAGCGAAATTCGAAAGCTTGGCTGAACAGGCGGGCGATCAGGGTCTTGGCGAGGCCGGGATAGTCCTCGATCAGGACATGGCCGTTGGCCAGGATCGCCGCCAGGATCTGGCGCAGCACCTGATCCTTGCCCACGACGATCTGCGAGAGCGCGTCGAGGACGCCCTGGCAGCATTGGTTGATCTCGCTGACCTTCATCATCGGCCCTCGACGCGCCGCACGAGCTCGGCGATCGCCGCGAGCGACGGTCCTCGCCGCCGGAGCCAGCGCCGCGCAGGTGGTGGTTCGTGGAGCTGCTGCCGGGTGCCGCGCTCCTCGGCGAGCTGCACGAGACTTGGCCATAGCCGGTCATCGAAGTAGCGCCGGCTGGCGACGCAGTATTCCACCTGCTTCTGCAAGCGGACGATCGCCGGCGCTATCTTTGTCTCGGCGGGCTCCCCGCGCCTTGCCCGCTCGAACGCCGAGGGCTCCGTTCCCTCGGGTGGCCGGCGCAAATGTCTCTGGACGTGGATCAGCACGACGGCGACGAAGGCCGCCACCGCGAGGCGCAAGACCGTCGGCCGGTCCTCGGCATCGACCGCCGCATAGGTCGACGTCGCGACGAGGCCGAGAACGACGATGAACACCGCGTAGCGGGCCAGCAGCCCGACCCAGGCGCGATCACGTCCGGACGGCATGACCCTCTACTCCGTCCAGAGCTTCCTTCACCGCGACCAAGGCGTGCCAGGCCCGTTCCCGATCCTGGGGGCCCATCGCGTGCTGGCTGAAGCGTGCCCGCTCGAACAGGTAGGTGAGCGCGCGCACGCTCTCGCGCGGCAGTCGCGGCTGGTCGAGCGCTGTCCGCATGAACTCCATCGCGGTCTGCCACGGCGCGCGGCGGACATCGACGCCCGCGAGGGCCCGCTCGAAACGGTCGTAGCACCGGATGATCGCCAGTCGGGCATCGGGCATGTTCCGCAGGTCGTCGAGGCTCTCTTCGACGGCGACCTGGAGCGCATCCGGCGCGGTGGGTGACGGGGCCTCGCGGTCGCGCGACGGCAGGATGGCGATGGTGAGCCACGCCAGGAGACCGAAGCCGATGAGGCAGAGTGCCAGCAGCAACGTCTCCAGGATGCCGTCGACCACGGCCGATTGGACGGCGGGAGCTTCCGTTCCGGGTCCCGCCGACGACATCGCCGAGCCTCTCATCTGCCCGAGGCCGCGCAGCAGATTGTCGATATCCAAGGCGAGCTGTTCCCTGAAGCCGGGCCAGAACGCCACGAGGAGAAGAATCACGGCCAACCCCAGCGCCGACCTCCCCCGAGTCGCTGCCACCCTTCTTTCCCTGACCCGCATCCCTGGCGCCATCAGCACGAAGATGTACAGCGTCGCCAGGCACATCAGGACGACAAAGGGGAGGCCGAGCCAGGACGGCAGATCGACGACGATCCTGCCGGACAGGCTCTCCATGGCCGTCTCCGCCGGCATCGTCCCCGCCACCGCCAGCAACAACCCCACCAACGCCACCGCCGCGAGCAGGGCCTTCAGTCGCGCGTTGAACGGGTCTGGTCGTGCCTTCTGCTGTTCATCCATTCGCCGCAGCCGCTTCGGTGTCGCCCCCGCGCAGATCGCGAACGGACACTGCGACGGCGCCCGTCGAGCATGACGCAAAACATCAGCGTTGCAAAATCATGCTTATGATCGAGGTGGGGCCGAGAACAGGCGCTGACGATGGGCTGTGAAACCAGTCAGGGGCGAACCTGTCTCTACCTCTTGGAGGGAATTGGCAGGGAAAGCTTTGCATCGGTGGACTGGGTAGTGTCCGAGACACTACCGTGGACTCAGCAGGCTAACCTTCATTGCAGTCGAATCGATAGTCGGCACGCGCCATCGTGACCCTTGCTCTTCTCCTGACGCTCAAGCTCAGCGTGACGGTCATCATCTTCGGCATCGGCCTAGATTCGACGCCCGGCGACACGATGCGTCTGCTGCGCCGACCCAGTCTGCTGCTGCGCTCGCTGCTTGCCATGTACGTCCTGGTGCCGCTGGCCGCCTTTGCGCTGATCCACCTGCTGTCGCCGTCGCCTGGCGTGCAGGCCGGCCTGCTAGTGTTGGCCGTCTCCGCCGGCGCCCCGCTGCTGCCGCGCAAGCTGCTCGGGATCGGCGACGGCGGGTACATATTCAGCCTGGTCTCGATCTCCTCGGTGCTGGCCATTGTGGCGGTGCCGCTGTGGCTGGCCGTCCTCGCCCCGCAGTTCGCCGGTTTGCCGCATGTTGCGCTCGAGCGAGTGGCGTGGGGACTTGCCCAATCGTTCTTCCTGCCGCTTTTGGCCGGCATGCTCGTGCGGCGGCTGTTTCCCGGCTTCTCGCGCAATGTCGGCGGAAGGCTCGTGGGCGTGGCTGGCCTGGTGCTGCTGGGCGCCGGCATGCTGCTGTTGGTGAGCAACTGGCACGTCATCGTCGAGGCAAGATGGGAGGGCCTCGCCGCTCTGGCCGGATTGATCGTCGTAGCCCTGGCCATCGGCCACACGATGGGCGGCCCCGTCGAAGAAGAGCGGACGGCGCTGGCGATCGCTTGCGCAACTCGCCACATCGGTATCGCCGTGCTGGTAGCAACGTCTTTTCCGGGGCCCCGCACCGCGGCAGTCCTCACGGTCTATATCGCCACCTCGGTGCTCATCACCCTACCGTACATGCGATGGCGCAAGCGCCTGGCGGCCAGCCCACAGCCACGACAGGAGCACTGTCCATGAACGATGTCACCGCCGCGCCAGACTGCGAGGACGCTTTTGAGCGAATTGAAGCGCGGCCGAAGCTTGCGGACCGCAGACATTCGCCAGCAGGCATTGTCGCCTCCGACCGCCGTTCGGCCATCCGGCGCAAGTGCTCCTGCGCGTGTGAGCTTTGACCACCAGCATCGAGCCTTTGGCTGCGGCTGCCTGTGCATCGTAGGCTTTCGCGAAGCTGTCGCCGGCCGCCGGCATGAAGTTGGTCTGGTCGTTCGCCAGTGAGCCGGGCTTGAGCCGCGATAGGGCTTCTCCGTCGAGATCAGATCAAATCTCGCGAGACCTCGACGACCTGGCGCACCAAACAGGGGAAACGCGTCGGTCGGCACCTCACTTGGGCCTGTTGAGCAGGTACACGCCTTGTGTGTACGAAAGGTTCGGAACAGAGGAGTGTGTCGAAAGGCGATGACGCCCATCGTTGATCCGCGCGGCGGCGATCTGGAGGACGACGCGTCGAGCACGAAACGGCGGTCGCTCGTGGCCCTAGCCGGCAGCCTGCTGGCCGAGATCAGCTTCGCCAGGCTTGCAGTCGTTTGGCTGCTTTTGATCGGCTTGCCCGCGCTGCTGCTCGGCGCGGCACCGTTTCTGGCCTCGATCTGGCTCGATATCGTCCTATCCAAGTCGCGGATCCTCTTTGCCGACGTCTGGCCGGTGCTCGCGTTGCCGGTGCTCGCCGCGCTGGGCTGGCTGGGCGGCCGGCGATTGCTACGCCTGGCCGAAACCAGCTTCTGGTCTCTCAATGCCTTGGCGGTCCAGCCCATCTACATCCTGTTCCGTGAGGGTCTCCTGCACTTGGCCGAGCGGCTGGTCCTGACCCGCCTGGGCAGGGCTCGCCGCGCCGCCGTTCGCGGCGTCGCGGCGGTCGTCGCAGGCGCCACCATCTGCGGTCTGGGTATCGCGCTGGTCGCGCTCATGTGGCCCGCGTCGCGCTGGACAGGCAGTCTCACGGACTTGGTCGCGCCTATGCGCCTCCTGCCCGTCCTGCTGGCCAACGGCATCGTCCTCGTCTCCGCGTACTTCGCGGTTGCCGGCCTGGTCTGGAGCCTGGCCGACGCGACCATGGATCAGCCGCGGACCCTCGAGTCCTTCGCCGTCGCACCGGTTGGCGGTCGCACCTGGCGCATCGCGCACCTGTCCGACCTTCATGTCGTAGGCGAACGATACGGCTTTCGCGTCGAGAGCGGCAGGGAGGGCCCGTGTGGCAATGAGCGATTCAGGCAGGTTCTGACGCGTCTGGACGAGCTCCACGCGACGCACCGCCTGGACGCTATCCTGATGACCGGCGACCTCACCGATGCCGGCCGTTCGGCGGAGTGGGTGGAATTGTTCGCCTGCCTGGCCTCGTTTCCCCGGCTTGCCCGGCTGGTGGTTGGCCTGCCCGGCAATCATGATGTCAACGTGGTGGACCGCGCCAATCCGGCGCGGCTCGAGCTTCCGGGCAGCCCGACGCAGCGTCTTCGCCAGATCAGGACCCTGTCGGCGCTGGATATGCTGCACGGCACGCGTCTGAGAGTCGTCGACAGGAAAGCGGGCTCGCTGGGTGGGGCCCTGAACGATGCCCTGGCGCCGCACGCTCTCGACATGGCCGCCTTCGCCGACACGGGATCGTCGCGGCTGTCGGGGTCGCTGTCGCGGCTGTGGACAGAGGTCTTTCCCATGGTGCTGCCGCCCGATCCGGAGGACGGGCTGGGCATCATCGTGCTGAATTCCTCCGCCGAGACGCATTTCTCCTTCACGAATGCCCTCGGCCTGGTGTCGACGGAACAGATGCGCGGCCTGGAGATCGCCGTCCGGCAGTATCCGCGAGCCGGCTGGATCGTGGCCCTGCATCACCACGTCGTCGAGTATCCGCGCCCCGCGAAGGCGCTGTCCGAGCGCATCGGGACAGCCCTCGTCAACGGCAGCTGGTTCGTCCGCCGGCTGCGCCGCTTGTCGGATCGGATGGCCATCATGCACGGGCATCGGCATATCGACTGGATCGGTGCCTGCGGGAATCTCTTGATCGTCTCGGCGCCCTCTCCCGTCATGCAGGCGACCGACATGGACGAGGCCCATTTCTACGTGCACAGCTTCACGATCGACGACGCCGGTAGCCTCGTGCTCCTCGCGCCAGAGCGAATCACGCTGCCCGGGCTGCCCGCGATCCAGGAGCGCACGGTCGAGCAGACGAAGAGCCGCGAGGCGTAGGTCAGCCTCCGCTTGCGCGCCCCTCCCGGCGTGCCCGAGCGCGGCTGGAAAAGGGATGCCCGGACCAATCCTGGGACGGCATGCCGATGCGCGCCGGGATGCCGCTGCTACAATGCAGGCCAAGTGATCGAATTTCTCGAGGGCCGTGAAGGGTTGGCAGACTGCGGGCCGGGCGTCGACTGGATCGCCGCCGGCGGGATCGGCGACGACAGCGTCACCATCCGGCCACCCGGTCCGATCATCGAATTGAATGTCACATTCCAACAGCACCCAGGGAGCACAACCATGAGCACGTCGATTGCCGATGAACGCCGCCTGCTTGCCGCCGAGGAGTACAAGCCGGTCGAGCGCAGCCACTATCCGGCGCTTTCTGGCCTGTCGCGCGAAGAGCTTCGGGAACTGGTGCATTGGCTTCGCTCCCAACGCGACAAGTTTCGCCGGCAGGTCGAGCATCACGGTCGCGTTCATCGTGGAAAGGCCGAGCCGCGTGGCATTGCCGGGGAGCCGGCCGGCGGGCGCGGCATTGCCGCCAAGAAGCAGGTGTTTGCGCGGGCGCTGAAGCGCGTCAACAGCCGCCTCGACAGCGTGCTCGCTGCCGACAAGCGAGCCGCCATGCGCGCCGGCCTCGAGGCGGCGCTCGAGCGCAAGCGCAAGGCGAGGCGCCACCATCCTACTGGTGGCCGCCCCACGGGATCGGGCGCACCGTCGATCGAAAATCCGAAGGGCACCGACATCGTCGCGGGGGCGACGATCGGCAGGATCTCACAAGCCGGCCGCAAGGATCAGGCGCGGCGTGACAACAGGGAGAATCGGAATCCTTGACGCTCCTGCCGCGCCTCACCGATGCGCGAGGGTCGATCATTTCGGGCCGCTGATCTCGGCGGACTTGCGCAAACGCCCGCGAAGACCGCACACGACTCGGCCATCTGGACGAAATCTATCCGAAGATCGACGGCCGCCTGGTCAGCTTGTGGCCTGCCATCGCGGTTGCAAGGCTGAGGGTGCTACTGCGCGATCCAGAACGTGTCGGGCTCGTAGAGCCCGATGTATCCACCCGGATCCCAAGCCCAATAGCCTTTCTCCGGTACGTTGCGCACCTTCTTGCCGACCGTCACCGGTTGGCGCACCTCGTTTACCGTGCCGATCGAAAACACTTGCTCCGCATTCACCTCCAGGATCGCGTCCCAGGCTTGGCGGCGTTCGGCGGCATTGGCCGATTGCTCCCACTTGTTCAGCAATTCGAGCAGCTTCTTGCCCTCCTCCATGTCGCAGGCCTCGCCCTGCTTGCCGCGGGATTCGATGAAGAGGCCCCATTTCGGCCATTGCAGCCCGCCTTGCATCACCGGCGTGAATTCGCGGGGGCTGGTGTCGAGGGTGGGAGCGGCCGTGGTCATGCCGGCATAGGCGGTCATGACGGCCTCGCCGGACGTGGTGCGCAGCCGGAAATTATCCGTGGTCTGCGGCTTCAACAGCGCCTTGATGCCGACCTTCTTCCACTGGTCGGCGACCAAGGTCATCGTATCGACCTCGTCGGCCTTCTCGCTGGAGTGCTCTATCACGACCATCGCTGGCTGGCCGTTGGGCAGCAGGCGGATGCCGTCGCTGCCCTTCTTGTCGAGCCCGACTTCGTCGAGCAGCTTGTTGGCCGTCTTGATGTCGAGGGTCGACCATTTGCTGGCGTATTCCGGCTTGAACAGGGCGGAGCGCGGCATGATGGTGTTGGCCGAAGGCTTGGCCAAGCCGCCATAGACGACGTCGCTCAACTCCTTGCGGTCGATTGCCAACGACAGAGCGCGGCGGAAGCGGACATCGCGGTTGAGCTTCTTCCAGGTCCCGTCACTGGCGTTCAAGTTGGGATAGAAAGCGACCTCCGAGCCCGAGCCCTTCTCCCAAAGCATTGCCTTGATGCCGGAGGTCTTCGCGGCGTCGCGCAGGAAGGTGTAGTCGCGCAGGCCGAGATAGCGCGGCTGCAGGTCCGATTCGCCGAGCCCGGCCTTGGCGGGAATCAGGTTGGACGCGACCACGGTCATGATCACGTCGTTGATGTAGGGCAGCTGCTGCCCCTTGCGATCGATGCGGTGAAAGTAGGGATTGCGCGCGAAGACGAAGCGCTGGGCAGGCGGGACCGTGGTGAGAACCCACGGGTTGAGCGTCGGCATGTCGACATTGCTGTTGCCGTACATCGCGTCCTGACGCCGGAAGACGTTGGCCCAACGGCTGCCCTTGTGAGCCTTCAGGATTTCCTCCTCGGGCGTGTACTTGCCGTGGAGCGTCTTGAGGTAGTGAGCCGGGCGGAACAGGAAGAGGGGCGCGGCGCGCGTCTGGCTCTCGATGAAATGGGGGTTGGGCTTGGCCCAGCTGTAGCGGATCGTCAGCTCGTCGATGATCTCGACCTTTGGCGGCTGGCCGTCGACGAGGAGCTCGACGGAGGGGCCAGCCGGCGCCAGATCGCTGTTGTTGGCAACATCCTCCCAGAAGAAGCGGAAGTCCTCGGCCGTGAAGGGGTGGCCATCCGACCATTTGTGGCCGGCGCGCAGCTTCAGGGTGAACTCGCGTCCCTCCTTGATGTCGTAGCTCTCGAGAATGTCGGGATGCAGCTCGAACTTGTCGTCGTAAACGATCAGGCGGGTGTAGCTGTAGACTGTCATCAAACGGGTGTCGCGTGTCGCCGCGACCAGCATGTTGAGCTGCCCGCCGTGCCTGCCCGGACCATCGGCACCCGCGAACTTCTCGATGATCCGGGGCTGCCGTGGAATGCGCTTGTCGACCGGCGGCAATGCTCCGGATTTCACTTTCTCCGCCAGACCCGGCGTCTCCTGCATCGTCGGCAAAGGGTCCGCGGCAAGGGCCGGTGCGCCGAACAGGCCAAGCAACAGACCCTGCGTCAGAAGACGTCTCTTCATCACTACCCTCACTTATTGCGGGTCCACCAGCCAGTCGTTTCCGCCGGCTTCGCCGGGTGATCGTCCCAGTCGGCCCATATTCGTGGAAGCCGGCCGCGCAGGAGCATGGCGACGCCTGCTGCGTGCCCATCGAGATGAGCCGACTACCTCTTCGTGAGCTTTCCTTCGAAGAGGCAGTAGCCGTCGAGCATGATCGTCGAAGCGCCCTCCTTGAGGGAGCCGACGACATCCATCTTGTTCCCGCCGCCCACGATCGCCGTCGTCTTGAATTTCATGTCAGCGCCCAAAGTCGCCTTGAAGTTCCGTTCCGGGCGGCCTTCCTGCTGGAAGCGGCCCTGCACATCCGTGCCGACAACCGTGACGTCGATGGTCATCTTGTAGGTCGGGCACTTGCCGCTCCCGGGGACGTTGAGGCCATATCCGGTCCAGCTGAAAATGGCAGGCTCGGCCAGCACCGGACCGGCCAGGAATAGGGTGGCCACCGTGGCCGCAACTACTCTCCTCAGCATCGACGTTCCTCTCATCAAGAGTATCCCAACAATGGTTCGCCAGCGGCCTCGCAAGAGACTCTGCGCTCGACCAGGCCCCGAGACTCGGCGCCTTTCATGGTTTTTCGGAGGCAATGCCGACAATTTGGAGGCCATGTCGTCGCAGTCCCGTTCGCCGATCAGCAGGTCGCGTCCGTGTCGGGAACGATGAATATGCTCCGTTCCATCGGGCTATCGAGCATCTTGGCGCTATCACAGCGCGACCGCCTCTTGGCGGCCTTTACACAACTGACGGCGCCGGGGACATCTCTCCTACGCCAGACGCCGCGGAGCTCGCTCACCCGCCGCTTCCATCCCTTGCCGGGCCGTCAGCGCGGCGCGACCGTCGGCTTCCAGGCGGGATCACTCGGAACCTGGGCGAGGTCGCCCCACTGGGCCGTTCCGCACCTCTGTCGAATCCACGAGGCGATTTCCTCGCGGCACAGACCCGTGGCGGCTTCCCCCTTAAACCTGAAGTCGCCGACCCGATGGACCGGCGGCTTGCCCAGGTTCGGCTGGATGAGCGTCGCCGTCCTCGTCGACCAGCCTTGTCGATCGCCTTCCAGCGCCGGAAGGTCTTGCCGCCGTCGGGCCTGTCGTTCTTGAAGCGGGGCGGCTTGGACGTGCAGTGCTCGGCAGCGAGCTGGCAGATGACCAGCAGCTGATCGGCCTTGGACTGAGGGTTCAGAGGGGACGACAGGGCGTTGAATGCAGGCAAGGCACTCGCGACCGCAGCGGCTTCGGATGCGGGCCCTTCACAGCTGAGGACCGCTCGTGGGTCCTGACGTAGTTGCCTGCGCTGGTGCGCAACTCTACGATCCATCGAAACGATACGGGGGCAGTTCCGGTGGCGCGCGAGCAGCGCAGACTGGCAGCGAGCGTCGCGGCGGATGTAATTCGCTACTCACGCCTGAGGGGCCGCGACGAGAGCGGGACGGACGCGCGGCTGTGCCAGGTGCGTGCCGAGCGGCTGGCGCCGGTCCTGGTCCGTCGGGGCGGCCGTATCGTAAAGCTGGCGGGCGAGGGCGAGGATCTTCACGGCGACGGCGTGAACGTGGCGGCCCGCCTTGAGAGCGAACCCCTGGCCGACGGCAGAGTGATCTCGGGCGAAATGCACAACTTCAGGGCCAGCCGGGTCGCGGCTACCTTCGAAGACCTCGGCCAGCTCGCGCTCGAGAACACGGGGTGGGAGAGCTACGACAAGGCGGATCGAACTCTCATCGACGAGTCGGTTCGCGATCGGACCCGCCAAGGGACGTTCCTTCGCGTTTCAGCGGGCCTCGAGCGCCCGAGCGCAGCGGAGGCACTTCGATGACGCCCGAGCAGCGCCGCCTCGCCGCAATCCTGGTGGCCGACGTGGTCGGCTATTCACGCCTAGTCGGCAAGGACGAGGCCGGTACGCTGGCGTGCCTGGCGGTGCTCAGACGCGAGGTCATCGAGCCGACGATCGCCCGGCACGCCGGCCGGCTGTTCAAATCGGTCGGTGACGGCTTCCTGGTCGAGTTCGCGAGCGCGGTGCAGGCGGTGACAGCAGCCCGGGCCATCCAGGACGCCAATGCCAGTGGCACACTGCCCCTACGAATCGGCATCCACGTCGGCGACGTCGTGGTCGATGGCGATGACCTGATGGGCGATGGCGTCAACATCGCCGCCCGCATTGAGGGTGTGGCTGACCCTGGCGGCATCGCGATCTCGCGCCAAGTCCACGATCAGATTCGCGACAAGCTCGACGTCTCGTTCGTAGACAATGGCGAGGTTGCGCTGAAGAACTTGGCGCGGCCGGTGCAGGTGTTCGCGCTGGGCGGTGCCGTCCTGCCGTCTGCCGTCGAACCAGCGCCTGCACCGGCGCTGCCCGACAAACCGTCGATCGCGGTGCTGCCGTTCCAGAACATGTCGGGCGACCCCGAGCAAGAGTACTTCGCCGACGGCATGGTCGAGGACATCATCACCGCGTTGTCCCGGACCAAGGCCTTGTTCGTCATCGCGCGGAACTCCACCTTCACATACAAGGGCACATCTCCCGACATCAGACAGGTCGGGCGCGCCCTCGGCGTCCGCTACGTGCTGGAGGGCAGCGTCCGCAAGGCGGCGGCAAGAGTCCGCATCACGGGCCAGCTCATCGATGCCCGGTCCGGCGCGCATTTGTGGGCAGATCGCTTCGATGGCGCGCTGGAAGACATCTTCGACCTGCAGGATCAGGTGACGAGCAGGGTTGTAAGCGCGATAGCGCCAACCGTCGAACAGGAGGAAATCGAGCGCGCCCAGCGCAAGCCGACCGAAAATCTACAAGCTTACGACTATTACCTTCGCGGCATCTTTTGCTTCTATAGGGCGACGCGGCAGGCGAACGAGGAAGGTCTCGACCTCTTCCACAAGGCTGGCAGGCTCGACCCGGGCTTTGCATTGTCGTTTGCCTTCGCAGCCAACAGCTATGCACAACGCCTGGGATACGGGTGGGTTCAGGACAAGGCGGGCGAAGCCGTTGAAGCCGAACGACTGGCGCGACGTGCGCTGGAGCTGGACCGGAAGCACCCGAGGCTGCTTGCCGTTGTCGGCTGGGTGCTGTTCTTCGTCGTCGGACGCCGAAAGGAAGGTATAGCGCTTCTCGACCGGGCCATCGAGTTGGATGCAAACCTCTTCATGGGATGGCAATGGAGAAGCTTGGCGAGCCTTCGACTTGGCGAGAAGGAAGCGATTCGATATGCGGAAAGGGCGCTGCACCTCAGCTCTCTCGATCCGAGGGGCAGCACGGCACAAATGGGAATGGCGGCGGCTCATCTCTCCGCCGGCAACTATGACGAAGCGGCGGCTTGGGCGGAGAAAGCGATAGTGCAACGCCCGCGTCATCTCGCAACAGTGCTGACTTTCATGGCGTCGTACGCGATGGTGGGACGCGTCGACGAAGCACGTGCAGCATGCCAAACTTATCTACGGCTCGATCCCGATGCGCGCGTGTCGAATATCAGGGAACGAATTCCAGCAGGCCCCGACGAAGAAGGAGAACGGTTCCTCGAGGGGCTGCGGGTCGCGGGCCTGCCCGAATGAGCGAACAGCGCCGCCTCGCCGCGATCCTGGTGGCCGATGTCGTCGGCTACTCGCGCCTGGTCGGCCAGGACGAGGCCGGTACGCTGGCGCGCCTATCGGTACTCAGACGTGAGGTCATCGAACCGACGATCGCCCGACACGCCGGCCGGCTGTTCAAAGCCGTGGGTGACGGCTTCCTTGTCGAGTTTGCGAGCGCGGTGCAGGCGGTATCTTGTGCCAAGGCGATCCAAGAAGCCAATGCCGGCGGCGGCCTGCCGCTGCGCATCGGCATCCATGTTGGCGACGTGGTGGTTCAAGGCGACGACCTGATGGGCGACGGCGTGAACATCGCCGCGCGCATCGAGGGCATTGCTGACCCGGGTAGCATCGCAATATCGCGGGCGGTTCACGAGCAGGTGCGTGACAAGCTCGACGTGTCCTTCGTCGACAAGGGCGAAGTCGCGCTGAAGAATCTGGCGCGGCCGTTGCAAGTGTTCGCACTGAGCGGCACCGTCCCGCCGTCTGCCGTGGAGGCGGCGCCCGTCCTGGCCCTGCCCGACAAGCCGTCGATTGCTGTGCTGCCGTTCCAGAACATGTCGGGTGATCCCGAGCAGGAGTTCTTCGGCGACGGCATTGCCGAGGATATCATCACCGCCTTGTCGCGGCTGCGCGATTTCTTCGTCATCGCACGCAATTCGAGTTTCACCTACAAGGGCATGTCACCTGACATCAGGCAAGTGGGCCGCGACCTAGGTGTGCGGTACGTGCTGGAGGGCAGTGTGCGCAAGGCCGGCAGCAGACTGCGGATCACTGCCCAGCTCATCGAGGCGGCCACCGGCAATCATCTGTGGGCCGAACGTTATGACCGCGCTGCAATCGACATCTTCGATGTTCAAGACGAGATCACGGAAAGCGTCGTGGCCTCGCTCGAGCCCCAGCTTCTGCTCGCTGAAGGTACCCGGTCGAAACGCAGGACGGCGACCGACCTCGATTCCTGGAGCCTCGTCGCGCGCGCTTTTTCCCATAAGGTTCTCTTCTCGGACATGGAAGCGAGACGGGCACTGGTGCTTCTCGAGCGTGCTGTCGAGATCGACCCCGGCTACGCCCGCGCCCTCGCAGAGCTCGCCCAGGTCCGGGCGCTGATTGCCTACAACTATCGAACGGCGGAGCGGGCCCCCGCCATGGCGCTTGCCCTGGAAACCGCGCGCAAGGCGGTTTCGCTCGATCCAGACGATCCCGGTGCGCATTTCGCGCTGGGAATCGCCTCTATCCTTTCTCGTCACCTCGACGAGGCCATCGTCTCCCTGTCACGCGCCGTCGAACTCAATCCCAACCATGCGTTCGCGCTGGCAAGGCTCGGAAGCGCGCTCGCCTATGCCGGTCAGCCGGAGGAGGGCCTTCGTTACACCTTGCGCGCCTTGCGCATGAGCCCGCGGGATCCCCAGCGACATTTCTTCTTTCAGTTCCACGCGCTCGTCCTGTTCGTGGCCGGGCGCTATCGCGAGGCGGCCGAGTGGTCGCAGAATGCGCTCCAGGAGAGGCCGGAATTTCCCGGTGCGATGCGCACACGGATTGCGTCCTACGCCTTGGCTGGCGATCTCGGACGCGCCCAGCTGGCGCGCCGCGATCTGGAACATGCCCAACCAGGGCTCACGCTGAGCTGGGTCGATCAGAACGCCGACATGACCGACGAGCCGCGACGCAGGATCATCGAGGGCCTACGTCTCGCAGGACTTCCCGAATGAAAGAACAACGCCGCCTCGCCGCCATCGTCGCCGCGGACGTGGTCGGCTATTCGCGCCTGATGGGCCGCGACGAAGCAGGTACGGTCGCCCGCTTGCGCCAGGTGCGTGCCGAGCGGTTGGAGCCAGTTCTGGCCCATCGTGGCGGCCGGATCGTCAAGCTGACCGGCGACGGCGCGCTGATCGAGTTTGGCAGCGCAGTTGAGGCCCTCTCCGCTGCGATCGAGTTCCAGCAGGCCATGATCGACGGCGAGGCCGATCGGCCTGAAGCAGACCGCGTTGTTTTCCGCATCGGGGTGCATCTTGGCGATGTAATCGTCGATGGCGATGACCTCTATGGGGACGGGGTCAACGTCGCAGCGCGGCTCGAAGCCGAAGCGCCGCCAGGAGGCATCGTGGTCTCTGGCGCCACACACGAAGCGACCGCTGGGCGGCTGAAGGCGATGTTCGCGGACCTCGGGCGACTGGCCTTGAAGAACATCGAGCGGCCTGTGCAGGCCTATGCAGTGCAATGGCAGGCGAATGATTGGCCACGCGTGTCACTGGTCGCTTCTCCGCCCGTGACCGCGGCCCCTACGCCGTCCGACGCTCCGCTCGCCCTGCCCGACAAGCCGTCGATCGCCGTGCTGCCGTTCCAGAACATGAGCGGCGATCCCGAGCAGGAATATTTCGCCGACGGCATGGCCGAGGACATCCTGACCGGCCTATCGCGCCATCGATGGCTGTTCGTTATCGCCCGCAATTCGAGCTTCACCTACAAAGGCCGCGCGATCGACGTCCGGGAGGTCGGTCGTGACCTCGGCGTCGGCTACGTTCTCGAAGGCAGTGTACGCCAAGCTGGTGGTCGCGTGCGTTTCACGGCACAGCTGATAGACGCGACCACCGGCGGCCATGTTTGGGCAGACAAATACGATGGGCCTGCAGAGGACCTGTTCGAGCTGCAGGACCAGATCACCGAGGCCGTAGTCGGTGTTTTGGAACCGACGATTCAGCGCGCGGAGATCGAGCGGACACGCCGTAAGCGTCCGGAGAGTCTCAACGCTTATGACTATTATCTGCGCGGCTTGTCGCTCACCAACAGCTTCACGCGCGAGGCCGTTCAGTCGATGTTGGACACTTGTCTCCACGCCATCGCACTTGATCCGGGGCATGCTCCTTCGTATGCGCTGGCGGCACGAGCCTACATCCAGCGACACAGCCAGGGATGGATGGTCGACGAGCCAAGAGAATTCGCCGAAGCGCTCAATCTTGTTGAGCGTGGCCTTCGCGCCGATCGAGGAGATCCGCTGATGCTGGGAACAGCTGGGCATTGCTTTGCCTGGTTTGGCCGCGACCTGCCGAAGGCTATCGCCTATGTCGACGAAGCAATCGCGGTCAATCCGAACCATGCACATGCATTCATGCAGAGCGGCATGGTGAGAATTCGCGTCGGCGAAACGCGTATCGCCATTGACCATCTCGAGCGGGCCCGGCGGCTCAGTCCGCGGGACTCCCGGAGCTATGTCATTTTCCAGGCTTTGGCGCTGGCGCATCATGTCGAAGGCGATCCTTCGACGGCCTACGAATGGGCGCGCCGTGCTGTGCAGCACAACGCGAATTACCTGCCGGGTTGGTACGCGCTGGCCGCTAGCGCCGCCTCTTTCGGAAGGGTGGGCGAGGCGCGCATGGCCAAGGATCGCTTGCTCGCTCTAGACAGCACTCTCTCTATCCGGATCTTGACGGCTCGCTACCCAATGGGAATGCCCGAAAAGTTCGAGCCGGTGTTCGCCGGACTGCGTCTCGCCGGGCTGCCCGAATGACCGAGCAGCGCCGCCTCGCCGCGATCCTCGTGGCCGACGTGGTCGGCTATTCGTAGCTTAGCGAGTCGGCCGAGACGGGGGCAAAACGTTTGCCCGCCGGGCGGCGGTGCGGCTTTGCGAGGACCTTCGACTGGCGAGCTGCCCGAGTGAGAACGTCCGTCATCGGCAACTTCCTTCGCTGAAAGCTTCCGCCAGTCACGCCTTCTGCCCGCATTGCGCAGGATTGCGCGTCACCTTGCTTCCACGCCCACCGCAAAGAGCGTTCGGCTTGCGCGACAGGTACGCCAACGCAACAATGAGAGATGTACAACTACTTTGAGTGTCCACGCTGCCACAGGCGCACGGCCCGGCCATCCGCTTTGCCTGAAGCCTATGCCTCTCCCGCCTGCGAACATCCCGAATGCAGGGGAGCAACTACGTTCCGAATCGGGCACGGCGTCGCACCCTTCGCGCCACCTCCTCTACCTCAGGCTATGGCGCCGCCGGTACTAGATACGAGCGACGCTCCGATCTACGCAGGCAACGGCATCGACCGAGGGCGCCTGATCGCCTGGAACGTTCGACAAAACCTTGCGCTGCAGCAGGTGTCTATTGCGGTGACGGTGGACGGCAGCGCCTTTGCTCGGCCGGCACTACTGCATGCCACCTTGATGCAGCGCGTGGGCGTTCTCGAGGAAGATTGGCCAATCTGGCCGCCGATCCGCCTTCCTCAGGCAGCCGCCGATTGCTGGATGCAGCTTGCGCGGGACGAACGTCTTTCCCGTCTAGGCACCTTCTCTTCGCTGCCAGGCGTCGCGTTGCCTGCAAGCTTCAATGTTTGCATGACCTTGGGCAACGCGCACTTCGGGCTGATTCACCTGCTTGCCGGTCATACAAAAACCATGCGCAGCATGATCGGGAATAACAATCTGGCTCAGGATGAAGTCGACGAGGGTTATCGCACAGTGCAAGGGATTCAGGCGGGCATTATTGACTGCATGAAGATCAGCGAGTTGCGCGAAATCCGATATGGGGGAGCTGGGAAATGGCTCTTTTTCGGCAAGGACGACGCATGCCTCGTCACTGACGGGCTGATAGGCGGGACTCTCAAGATCACGACCTTTTACAAGAAGGCTGAAGGTCCCAACAAAAGCGATGCCCTCTATTGGAAGCGGAAGGCATCGTGATCTCCGCCAAGATCGGCCGCCCCCCGCCCTACGGGCGCGCGAGATGGAGATGATCGCGATATAGGCCCGAGGGCTACGGACACGCGCTCAAGAACCCGTGTTGGGAGAACCGGGCTTGCCTTTCTGAAGTCCAGACGTCCGTTGCTCGTCACCCATAGCGGCCCTACGATCCCAACACCATTGGGGAGAGCATCTTTGGCGCGCGAGCAGCGCAGACTGGCGGCGATCGTCGCGGCGGACGTGGTCGGCTACTCGCGGCTCATGGGGCGCGACGAGAGTGGCACGGTCGCGAGGCTGCGCCGGATGCGCACCGAGAGGCTCGCGCCGGTGCTGGCACGGCGCGGCGGTCGAGTGGTCAAGCTTACCGGCGACGGCGCGCTGATCGAATTCGGCAGCGCCGTCGAAGCGCTCTCCGCCGCCATCGAGTTCCAGCAAGCCATGGCCGAGAGCGAGGCCGATAGGCCGAAAGACGAGCGGCTGGTCTTCCGAGTCGGCGTGCATCTCGGCGACGTGATCGTCGATGGCGACGATCTCTACGGCGACGGCGTCAACGTAGCTGCTCGCCTGGAAGGCGAGGCACCGGCCGGCGGGATCGTGGCCTCTGGCGCGGTGCACGAAGCGGCATCCGGCCGGCTCAAGGCAACCTTCGACGACCTGGGCCGGCTCGCCCTGAAGAACATCGAGCGGCCGGTGCAGGCGTACACGGTGCGATGGCAGACGGACGAGTGGCCGCGTGAATCATCGGTCGCTTCGCCACCCCTCACCCCGGTCCCCAGTCCACCCGACACTTCGCTACGGCTCCCCGACAAGCCGTCCATCGCGGTGCTGCCCTTCCAGAATATGAGCGGCGATCCCGAACAGGAGTATTTCGCCGACGGCCTCGTCGAGGACATCATCACCGGGCTGTCGTACATCCGCTGGCTGTTCGTGATCGCTCGCAACTCGTCCTTTACCTACAAGGGCAAGTCTGTCGACATCAAGCTAGTCGGCCGCGAGCTCGGCGTGCGCTATGTGCTCGAAGGCTCGGTCAGGAAGGGTGGAAGCCGCGTCCGTATCACCGCGCAGCTGATCGATGCGGTTTCGGGCGCGCATGTTTGGGCGGAACGCTACGACCGCGATCTCGGCGACATCTTTGCCGTCCAGGATGAATTGACGGCGACGGTCGCCGGATTGATCGAACCGGCACTCGCCCAGGCCGAGCAGCAACGGGCAATGCGCAAGCCGCCGGAACGGCTGGATGCGTGGGAAGCCTACCAGCGCGGCCTCTGGCACTTCCACAAGTACGCGCCGGAGGAAAACCAAAAGGCGATTGGCTTCTTTCGACGCGCCATCGCCCTCGATCCGCAGTTCGCACCGGGACACCACGGCTATGCGTTGGCATTGCAGTGGGACATCTGGCATTTCTCTCAGCGCGCCCTCGACGAGGTTCAGGGGCTTCCCCGAGCGGAGGCGCGCACCGCGGTCGCGCTCGACGACAAGGACGCGATGGCCCATGCCGTGCTGGCCCACATGATGATGTGGGGCGGCGAATGGGATGCGGCGATTGCGCAGGCGCGCACAGGGGTCGCGCTCAATCCGAACAGCGCTTTCGTGATCAGCATGCTGGGCTGCACCCTGTGCTTCGGTGGCCATCGCGACGAGGCGATCGAGCGGCTGCACCAAGCCATGCGCGCCAGTCCACACGATCCTCTGACCTGGCTGTGGACTTTGTGGCTGGCGGCGGCGCAGCTTTTCGCGGGTCAATACGAACCGGCGCTGGAGGCCATGCATCAGCTCGCGCGGCTTCGTCCCGAGTACCCGCCACTCTTGAAGATCGCCTGCTTGGCCCATATGGGACGCCTCGAGGAGGCGCAATCGGCTCTGGCGGGCATCCCGGCCGAATCCATGGTGCAGTTCCGGCACCTGGCCGATCTCAGACCCCCCTTCATGAGGCCGGAGGATTTCGCCTACAGGCAGGAAGGCCTTCGCCTCGCGGGCCTTCCCGAATGACCGAGCATCGCCGCCATTGGCTGCTGAGGCAGGATTTGAACCTACGACCTTCAGGTTATGAGTGGGAAGCTGGAGACCGTGCAGGATTTGCGATCCGCAACTTCACTGTCGCAGGTCTTCAGCCCGCCGCGAGGATCATATCGGCTGCCTTCTCCGCGATCATGATGGTCGGTGCATTGGTGTTGCCACCGATCAGCGTCGGCATCACCGAGGCGTCGACGACTCGCAATCCGTCGAGGCCGTGAACCTTCAGCTTCGGATCGACGACCGCCTGGTCGTCCGTGCCCATCTTGCAGGTTCCGACGGGATGAAAGATCGTGAAAGAAGCCCGGTCGCGCACATAGCTGGCAATCTGCGAGTCGGTGTGCGCTTCGGCACCGGGGCCGAGCTCACGGCTGAGAAGCCCGCGGATCGGATTGGCGTTGAGAATTTCCCGTGTCCGTTTGATCCCGGCGACGAACTGCGGCATGTCGCCTGGGTCGCTCAGGTAATTCGGGTCGATCAACGGTTGGTCGACTGGATCGGCCGAGGCAAGCCCGATCCGACCACGGCTCTCTGGCCGGTTGACGTAGAATACGAAGGAGATGCCGTGGCGATCTGGCTGGAATGCCTCCAGAGGCGCCTCGGTCAGGCAGTAGGGCAAGAAGAACCCCTGCAGGTTCGGCGCGTCGAAGCTGGTATCGGTGCGCAGGAAGGCGCCCGCCTCGGCAACATTCGAGGTGAACAGCCCTTCGCGCTTCTCGACGTACTGCGCTTGCAAGGCGCCAAGTTGTTCCGGGGTCGCACCAAACAGCGAGATCGGCTGGTTGATCTCGTGGCGCACGAACGTGCCGAGGTGGTCCTGCAGATTGCGGCCGACTCCCGGGAGATCATGAACCACGTCGAGGCCGTGCTGACGGATCTCGTCGGCCGGGCCGATGCCGGAGAGCATCAGCAGATGTGGCGAGTTGATTGCACCGCCGCTCAAGATGACTTCGCGGCCGGCTTGCACTGTCTCCGAACGGCCGCGGCGGACATAGTCGACCCCGGCGGCACGCCGGCCAGTGAAGCGGATGCCGCAGGCCGTGGCGCTCGTGATCACCGTCAAATTCGGCCGATCCATCGCGGGGCGCAGGTACGCAGTGGCCGTGCTCCAGCGCGCGCCCTCCTTTTGCGTCAGTTGGTAGAAGCCGCAGCCCTCCTGAGTGGTCCCGTTGAAATCATCGTTGCGCGGCACGCCTGCGGCGACCGCCGACTCGACGAACATTTCTGACAGCGGGTGACGGAAGCGATGATCCGCCACGTTCAGGGGGCCGCCGCGACCATGGAATTGGTTCTCCATCCGCTCGTTGCTCTCGGCCTTGCGGAAATAGGGCAGCACGTCTTCATAGCTCCAGCCTGGGTTGCCGAGCTGTCGCCAGTGGTCGTAGTCCCGCGCGTGCCCACGGATGTAGATCATGTAGTTGATCGAGCTGGAGCCGCCGAGCACGCGACCCCTTGGCCAGGCGAAGCGCCGCATGTTGCAATGCATCTGTGGCGCGGTGCGGTAGCGCCAGTCCAAATTGGTGTCAGGCAACAGTGCCATCATCGCCGGAGTATGGATGAGAGGTGACTCATCCGGACCGCCCGCCTCCAGCAGCAGCACCTTGACCGCGGGATCAGCCGACAGGCGATTGGCCAGAACACAACCTGCGGACCCAGCCCCCACGATCACGTAGTCGTACATCGTTGCCTCCCCCTGCATTGCCCACCGTCCATCGGACGACCAGATTGTTGCAACCATAGTCCGCTCGAGAGCGGACACCGACAAGGGCTAACCCATAGGGACTATGGGAGTAATGCCGCTCTCACCGTCATGGCCGAGAAGGTCGTCGATCGTGAGCGCATCTGTCGAGTTGTCGGCTGATGGTAGCCGATGATCTCTGACCGGGAGCAGCACCATGGGTGGACGCGATCACGACACCGTCGAACTTCTGGAGGGCCTCGTCCGGGGTGACAAACCGCCGCTCAGGCGGCTCGAGCCGGGCACCGTGCTCGTGAGGAAGTACCAGGGCTTGCTGGCGCCCCTCGCGTTCGTGTCGCCGCGGATCGTCTCGGCGATCATCGACGGCACGGCGCCGCCTGATCTGACCGTCACGGGCCGTGCCCGGGCCTTGCCGTTCTCCTGGGCCGAGCGGGCCAAAAAGGTCGACTTTCCATAGCCGATGGGCGGCAGAGGCGCCTCTGCGAGCTGCCTAAGCATGCCGCACCCGATCGTCTCGTCGCCGAGACCCGAGTGGCTGGCTGGGGCGGGAGGGATCGAACCTCCGAATGGTGGAATCAAAATCCACTGCCTTACCGCTTGGCTACGCCCCACCAGGCGCCCTCGGGCGGGAGGCGGCGAACATAGT
>JAXMCP010000024.1:0-136791 GCA_046349295.1 Reyranellaceae bacterium | reverse complement strand
CGCTGCCTGGTCGTGGCGCCCGGCAGCCTGGTCGAGCAGTGGCAGGACGAGCTGTCGGAAAAGTTCGGCCTGGCGTTCGATCCGGTGACCCGCGACCAGATCGAGGCGTCGGTCACCGGCAATCCCTTCGTCGAATGCAACCGGCTGATCCTGCGCCTCGACATGGCCGCCCGTTCCGACGAGCTGAAGGCCAAGCTGGCGGCCGCCCCGGACTGGGACCTCGTCATCTGCGACGAGGCGCACCGCATGTCGGCGTCCTACTTCGGCGGCGAAGTGAAGGAGACGCAGCGCCACAAGCTCGGCAGGCTGCTCGGCAGCCATACGCGCAACCTCCTTCTGATGTCGGCGACGCCGCACAACGGCAAGGAGGCCGACTTCCAGCTCTTCATGGGCCTTCTCGACGCCGACCGCTTCGAGGGACGTTTCCGCGAAGGCGTCCACAAGGCCGACGCGTCGGACTTGATGCGCCGCCTGACCAAAGAGGAACTGTATCGCTTCGACGGCACGCCCCTCTTCCCCGAGCGTCGCGCCTACACCGCGAGCTACGAGCTGTCTCCAGCCGAGGCGTCGCTCTACCAGGCGGTCACGACCTACGTGCGAGAGGAGATGAACCGCGCCGACCGGACCGGCGACGACAAGCGCCGCTCCAACGTGGGCTTTGCCCTGCAGATCCTGCAGCGCCGGCTGGCCTCGTCCCCGGCGGCGATCCACCGCTCGCTGGAGCGGCGGCGCCGGCGCCTGGAAGACCGCCTGCGCGAGGAGCGGCTGATGCGCGACGGCCAGGCGGCGGGCGCGCTGCGGCGGGGCCCCGATCTGCCGGGCTACGATCCCGACGATCTGGAGGAGTTGACCGGAGCGGAGACCGAGCAGGCCGAGGAGCAGATCGTCGACCATGCCACGGCGGCGCGCACCCTGGCCGAGCTGGAAGCCGAGATCGTCATCCTGAGCGACCTCGAGCGGCAGGCACTCGACCTGAAGCTCTCCCACCAGGACGCCAAGTGGCGCCAGCTCGAATCGATCCTCGACGAGCCCATCATGCTCGACGAGGCGACCGGCCTGCGGCGCAAGATCCTGATCTTCACCGAGCCCAAGGACACGCTGGAGTACCTTGCCCGGAAGATCGTTGCGCGGGTCGGTGATCCGGCTGCTATCGTGATCGTCCATGGCGGCATTGCGCGCGAGGCTCGGCGCGCAGCGATCGCCCGGTTCAACAGCGACCCGGTCGTGCGGGTGATGATCGCCAACGACGCCGCAGGCGAGGGCGTGAACCTGCAGCGTGGCGCCCATCTGATGGTCAACTATGACCTGCCGTGGAACCCCAACCGGCTCGAGCAGCGCTTCGGCCGCATCCATCGCATTGGCCAGCGCGAGGTCTGCCATCTGTGGAACCTGTGTGCCGCCAACACTCGCGAGGGCGAGGTCTATCAGCGCCTCCTGGAGAAGCTGGAGGAGGCGCGCAAGGCGCTGGGTGGCAAGGTCTACGACGTGCTGGGCGAGCTGTTTGCCGGCAAGCCGCTGCGTGAGCTGCTGGTCGACGCCATCCGCTACGGCGACGCGCCGGAGACAAGAAGGCGCATCTTTCAGAGCGGCGACGCTGCCGTCGATGTCGACGCCATCGGGAAGCTGGTCGCCGAGCGCAAGCTGACGTCGGAAGGGCTCGACGCCGGCGCGGTGGCGGCCGTGCGCGAGGAGATGGAGCGGGCGGAAGCCCGCCGTCTGCAGCCGCATTTCATCGGCTCGTTCTTCCGCGAGGCCTTCGCCCTTCTGGGGGGCCGCATCGCGGCGCGCGAGAAGGGGCGCTTCGAGATCGCCCGCGTACCCTCGATCCTCAAGGAGCGCGACCGGCTGATCGGGCGCGGCGATCCGGTGCTCGATCGCTACGCCCGCATCACCTTCGAGAAGGGGTCGATCGATGGCCAGCCGCAGGCCGAGCTGCTGGCCCCTGGACATCCGCTCCTCGACGCTGCGGTCGACGTCGTGCTCGAACGATTCCAGCCCTTGTTGCGGCAGGGCGGCGTGCTGGTCGACGAGTCGGACCCCGGGACGGCGCCGCGTCTGCTGGTCTATCTCGAGCATGCCATCCGGGATGGCAGAATGGGCCGCACCGGCGAGCCGCGCGTCGTCTCGCAGCGGCTGCAGTTCGTCCACCTGACCGAGGATGGCGCGGCGAGCGACGGCGGGCCGGCACCCTATCTCGACTTCCGGCCGGTGACAGAAATGGAGAAAAAGCTGGCCGAGGACATTGCACGATCGTCGTGGCTGGCCGGCGGCATCGAGCAGCGCGCGATCGGCCACGCCATCGCGAAGCTGGTGCCCACGCATCTCGCCGAGATACGCACACGGCGGTTGGCCGAGATCGACAAGGTCGAGCGTGCGGTGCGCGAGCGGCTGGGCCGCGAGATCAACTATTGGGATGGGCGTGCGGCGCGCCTGCGCGAGGAGGAACGCGCCGGCAAGGATCAGCGCGTCAATGCCGCCAATGCCGAGGCAACCGCCCAGCGCCTCGTCGAGCGACTGCATGCACGGCAGACCGAGCTCGATCGCGAGCGCCAGATCACGGTTCTGCCGCCAGTGCTGAAAGGTGCGGCGCTGATCCTGCCGGCTGGCCTTCTGCGCGCTCATGCTGCCCAGTCGGCCGCGCCCGCGAAAGCCAATGGATTCTCGGAGAACGCCGACAGACGCGCCTTGATCGAGAAGCTCGCGATGGACGCCGTGATGGCGGCGGAGCGCGCGCTCGGCAATCAGCCGCGCGACGTGTCGGCCGAGAACCGCGGCTACGACATCGAGAGCCGGGACCCGCGCGCCGGCCATCTGCGCTTCATTGAGGTCGAGGGTCGGCATGCCGAGGGCCGCGAGGTGACCGTGACGCGCAACGAGCTGCTGGCCGCCCTGAACGCGCCGCAGGCGTTCATCCTGGCGCTGGTGCGGGTCGAGGGCAATTCGCCCATGCGCCAGTCTACGTGCGGGAGTTCTTCCGTCGCGAGTTGGATTTTGCCGAGACTGCCGTCGTCTTCAGTATCAGCGTCCTGATGTCATTGGCGAAGTCGCTTGAGCAGAACCCGCGATGAAGCTGGGCTACACTGAATTCTCCTTCGCATATGCGTTCACCGAGAACTTGATTCGTTCGGCAGTGACGAGGCCTGTCGGGGCGCCAGTCTTCCCAAATCTGGTCCAGGAAGGCCAGCTCGGATACGACGTCCAGATCGATCTGCCCGGCTGCCCGCTCTTCTTTCAATACAAGCTCCCCGAGCTGATGGTCAGAAGCACCGCAGCTGAGATTTCAAAGCACTCGTTGTCCGGCATTGGTGTCCCATTCTTTCGACTCGCCGACCGTGATCCCGCTGATGGCCGCCCTGCCATACAGCGTGATGTTCGAGGACGCGGCTCCGGAGGAGTACGTCTACGACCCGATCTCCCAGATCACGCGATTCGCGGGCCGGAACTTCAGCACCTGCCGCGAGGACGAGAGCCACGGATGGCCTTTCCAGTCCAAGTCGGACACGAAGAAGGACGACTGAATGCTTGGCGGGAGGGTGGGTAGCCTCGGTTACCCACCCGACCACCGTTCAGTGGATAGAGAATGGAGTGTGGGATGATACTGGTAGTGACAGGCAGGCGTGACGGGCATGTGGGCGCGGGGACGAGGTTTTTTGACGAGGCTGGCGTTCCGTGGATTCGGCTGAACGTCGAGGACCTTGCGATCAACGCAGAGATCGATGTTGATCCGGCTGTGGTGCGACGAGGCGAGCTAAAATATTAGAAGGGTGCCATTGGTGTTCTTCGGATTTACCGACTTTCCATTAACGTGTAGATCCTTCAAGAACGTCTTGAATTCCCCGTTGTGATTGCACAACTCTTCAAGAATTGAAGTTCTACGTGTTTCGAGATCGATTGAAGCTCTATGCAGAAGAGTCGTTAAATCCTTTAGTTGATCGATGTTTGGTGTCAGCGAAAAGGATTCATTAGCTAGTTTCTGTCTCGAAACGCACGTTTTGTGGGCTGTGTGGTGGATTTCGCCCGCGTTTGCGGGCGACGAACTGTCAATCTTGGCGCTCGATCGGGCAGCGATGGGACAATTTTCGACGATTGGAGCATGCGGGTGCGTCACGGGGATCGTCTCTCCCGCGATTGTGGAGCAGGCTTTGTCAAGCTGCGCGGCGGTGGCCGCGTGCTATTCGCCTTTCGAGCCAAGCGGCGATGTTCATCAGATTGTTGGCGAGCACGGCGGCACCGACCAACAGCTCGAAGCGTTCGCGGCCGCCGGCGAGACAGCGCTTCATGCCGCGGCCACGGAACAGCACGGAGATGCGGCCCTCGATTCCAGCCCTGAAGCGCTGCCCCTGCTTGAAGGCCGGCGCCTTCTCATAGGCTTCGCGCGCCGGGGCTCTCTTGCCACCGGATTGAGGAATGCAGACCACGTTGACGCCGCTGTGCTGGCACAGCGTCAGGTTCCGCTCGCTGAAGAAGCCGCGATCGGCACTGTACAGCTCGGGAACACCGCCGAAGACCTTCTTGTGGCGCTCCAATGACAGGCCGACATACTGCGCGTCCGATGGATTGCCGCTGAGCACCTTGTACTGGGTAATCAGGCCTCGAGCACTTTCGGCGAGAAGAACCTTGTGGCCGAACTCCACGGGTGTGCGCACCTTGCCGCGTTTGATCAGGTCGGTGTGCGCCTCGAAGATCGAGTACAGTTTCTCGGCATTGGGGACCTGCTCGCCGTCGAGCACGCGGCGGCGTGCCTGATCGATTACGCGATCTGCCAGCCCACAGTAGTGGCTGATCTCATCGAGTAGCCCTGTGATCGCCAGATCCCGGAATGAGGCTTCGCCACGCATGCGCAACTTCTTGGGCACCGATCGGGCGCAAGCCACGACTTGCTCGGCGATGCCGATGAGCTCGCGGTACTTGATGGTCTGCTGCCCGAGCCGCTGCGTGGCGCTCATTCTCTGGAGAGCTTGCATGCGCCGGCGCGCTGCGCGCGTGCGGTTCCGGAAGCCCTCGAAGCGCCGTCCCAGCAGCTTCCCGAGACGCTTCTGCAAGCGCGACAGCACGCGTACGGCATCCCACAGCAACGTGGCATCGGTCGGATAATGGATGTCGGTCTGCACCACCGTCGTGTCGACACGCAGCTTCGTGCCGTCTTCCAATCCGAGATCGACCGCCGCCCGCACAACCAGATCATTGACCACTCGTAGCGTCGCTGGCGTCAGGCGCACGAAGGCGCGATGAAAGGCGTTGTGCTTGGGCACCGGCCGGCAGCCGAACCCCGTGAACAGGCGCAGCGTGTAGCCGTCGGCGATCCGTTCGCGCAGTTCGCGGTAATCCCAGTTCTTGACCCGCATCAGAACCAGCGAGCGCAGCACCTCGTGCGCCATCAGCCCGCTGCGTCCCGTGTCCGGCTTCTTCAATCCCCGTCGCAGATCGCCACGTATCTTGCCGACCAGTTCCTCGTGGTCGTCCAGGAAGTCGGAGATCGTCTGGAGCAGCGGCTCCAGCACCACCCCCTGCCGCATCAGCTCCCAATCGGCAAAGCTCAGCTGAGAGAGGGTGGCCCGTGACACGTCGGACTCGGACTACGGCCTGGCCGCCTTTGCTCGCTCGCGCTTCAAGGCCTTGATGTAGCGCGGCGCCGCCTCGTACAGCAGCTCTTGAACAGCACGGCCCTTGTCCAGGCAGCGTTGCACTTGCGGCACCAGATCCTCCGGCACGTACACCGAAACGCGCCGACCTTTGAGGCGGCCATACAGCACGTAGCTGGGATGCTGCTCTCCGGATCGGCACGCCGGACAGTTCTCCCGGATGCATGGACTGCGCCGCAGGCTCAACGAGCCAAGCAGTGCCGGCAAGGCAGTCGTCGTTTGATCCGCCAGCCAGCGTTCGACATCGGAGGGGGTCTCGTTCTTCATTCTATATGTGTGCCATATCGCACACATACGGATCAATCAAAATCATCGCAGGAAACTTCGATTTAGCCCCAATTCTGTGTGACTCTCCGCGTTTCGAGACAGAAACTAGCTAAGTTGCCAAGGTCCATTATATTATTCGCTTCCTTCTCTTTCTTATCGCCGAAGATCGACAAAATTACACCCCGAGCAAATTTCCATTTTATTCCCACCATCATGCCGGCAAAAATTGGTCTTCTACTTTGATTCTTCGCCGATACCACTCGCAATAGCATCCCAGACGTAAAGTCGTCATTCTCGGCCACCAATTCGGTGGAACAGAGATCCGGCGTTCGGGCATTTTTGCCATGATTGTGATTCCGGTGGCGCTTCAACTCTGCCCAAGCATAGCTAACCATGTCCGACTATGCATGCCCAAGATTGACGATTTCGGTGCCCGGAGCGGATGAAGCATGCTTTGTGGGTCGACTGGAGGCAAGCCCGCCGCCGGCGACTTTGCAAAGGAGAAAGCGATGCACATCGAGAAGCTGGTCGTCGACTCGCCTACCGTGATACCGCTGATGGCTGCCTTGCCATACAGCGTGATGTTCGAGGACGAGGCTCCGGAGGAGTACGTCTACGACCCCATCTCCCAGATCACGCGATTCGCTGGTCGAAACTTCAGCACCTGCCGCGAGGACGAGAGTGCCGGAGGGTTCTTCCAGTCCAAGTCGGACACGAAGAAGGACGACTGAGTGCTTGGCGGGAGGGTGGGTAGCCTCGGTTACCCACCCGACCAGCATGCGGTGGATAGAGAATGGAGTGTGGGATGATACTGATAGTGACAGGCAGGCGTGACGGGCACGTTGGCGCGGTGACGAGGTTCTTTGACGAGGCTGGCGTTCCTTGGGTTCGGCTGAACGTCGAGGACCTCGCGATCAACGCAGGAATCGATGTCGATCCGGCTGTCGGTGCCGGCATGCTTCGGCTCTGCGACAGCGGCCTGACAGTCGATCTTCGCGAGATCTCGGCCGTCTGGTATCGGAAGCCGGAAGCGGTCTCTGTACAGCACTTTGATCTCGATCCCGCGGCGCTCGAGTACGTCGAGGCGGAGATGACAGAGGTCGTACTCGGTCTTTATGGCCTGCTCGATCAGGCGTACTGGATCAACAATCCTTTCCAGACGCGAATTGCGCATCGGAAACTGGTTCAGCTGCGCGTCGCAGCAGAAGTAGGGTTCACGGTACCGAAGTCGCTCGTCACGAACAACGCGAAGCGCGCCTTGGAGTTTGCTGAATCTGTAAACGGAGACGTCGCCATAAAATCGCTCGGATCCATTTCGGTCGCTCAAAATCGAGCCGATGGGATAATCCAATATGGCCTCTTCACTCGGAGGGTGTCGGTTGATGAGTTGCGCCACCTCGAAGACAAGATCGGCCACATGCCGACCCTGTTCCAAGAGTTCATCCCGAAGCGAGCGGAATTGCGGGCGACGTGCGTCGGCAACGAGGTTTTTGTCTGTTCGATCGAGCCGCGAGGGGACGTCACAGGTGACGACTATCGATTCGACACGATCAATCTTGCGCACAAGCCTGCAGAGTATCCCCAATTGCAGTCCCGCATGAAAGCTTACATGGATGAGCTGGGGTTGAAGTTTGGCTGCTTCGATTTCATCGTTCCGGATCAGGGTGAACCGATATTTTTGGAATGCAACTGCAACGGGCAATGGCTGTGGGTCGAGAAGCTTACTGGCCAGCAGATCGGCCGATCAATTGCCAATGATTTGATGGCGCATAGCTCGCGCGGACGAAGGAGTCCAAAATGTCGGCCGCTTCGTCGGGGGCATATGAACTCATAGCATGATTGAAACGCCCGCTCCGGCCGTCCATTTCACCACCTCGCTGGTGCCCTATCGCAGTCTGTCGCCGTTTGGCTTCAAATGGCTCGTCCGCGCTGCCGTCGTGGCGAATCCGGCGATCGGGCTGCCATACTGGCGTTCGGAGCTTGGCCGGTGCTGGGCCTCGACGTCCTGCTGCTATGGCTGCTGTTCAAGCGCAGCTACCTCGATGCCAGGCGCAGCGAGACCCTGGTCCTGCCCGACAACGACCTGATCGTCGAACGCGTGGCGCCCGACGGCGAGCGCGAGCAGGTGAGGCTGGACGCCTACTGGCTGCGCGTCGACTGGGATGAAGAGAACGAGCGGCTGGTGGTGAGCTCGCGCGGCAACCGGGTGGTGATCGGCCGCTTCCTGGCCCCCGCCGCCCGGCTCGAGGTCGCCGACCAGCTCAAGGCCGCGATCGCCGCCATGCGCGCGCCACGCTACGACCACAGGTGGGAGTAGCGGATTCGGCACCTGGACCCGATTGGGGCCAACCTGGACCCGATTGGGTGGACGAGGCGTGCATCCTGCCTATGTTGGTCGCATGCTGCTCCACGATTCCTTGCAGGCATGGATGACGCGCGGTCTCACGCGATCAGGGCTGACGCCTGACCGGCGGCGCGTCCGCTCGCGTCTTGAGCCGCTTGCGCTGCTGCCCGTTGCGCTACACGACTCCGGCCGCGCCGACGCAAACGCCGCCGCTCACGCGAAGGCAAGGCGTACCGTCCGTTGCGTCAGCGCCATGCCCTTGAAAACAAAGGCAAATGACGCTGTGACGCAACGGGCGCAAAGATTCAGCGGCGATTCTCGAGCAGGAACGAGCAGGACGAGCCGTTCCTGCACTCGATCGCCCCTACAGGCCCAGCACGTCTTTCATGCCGTAAAGACCGGGCTTCTTGCCGCCGAGCCACTGCGCGGCGCGCACGGCGCCGGCGGCATAGGTCTCGCGGCTGAAGGCGCGATGGCTGAGCTCCAATCGCTCGCCGGCGGCGGCGAACATCACGGTGTGCACGCCGACCTCCTCGCCGCCGCGCAGGGTGGCGAAGCCGATCTCGCCCGACGGGCGCGCGCCGGTGTGGCCGTCGCGGCTCTTGCGCCAGACTTCCTCGAGCCGGACCTGGCGGCCCGCGGCGGCGGCGCGGCCCAGCGCCAGCGCGGTGCCGGAGGGCGCGTCGATCTTGTGGCGGTGATGCATCTCCATCACTTCGATGTCGTAGCTCGGGTCGAGCATCGAGGCCGTCTTCTCGACCAGCGCCAGCAGGATGTTGACGCCGAGCGCCATGTTGGCGGCCCACATGATCGGCACCGTCTTGGCCGCCTCGTGGATCAGCGCGGTCTGCGCCGGGTCGAGGCCGGTGGTGCCGATCACCATCGCCACGCCCTTGTCGGCGGCGACCTTGGCATGCGCCACCGTGGCGGCGGGGACGGTGAAGTCGATCACGACGTTGGCGGCAGCGATCGCGGCGGCGCTGTCGCCGCCGATTTTCACCTTGTTGGCTTCGAGGCCGGCGACCTCGCCGGCATCGCGTCCGATGGCGTTGCTGTTGGGCGATTCGCTGGCGGCGGCCAGGCTCACGCCTTCGGTGTGCGCAATGCGGCGCACCAGCATCTGACCCATGCGCCCGGCGGCGCCCACGACGGCGATCTTCATGTCGCTCCCCTCTGACCCTGAATGGCCTAAGTTATCCAATTCGAAGGGGGGCGAATATGCTCTTTATGGTTATCGAACAGTTCAGGAATCAGAATGGAAAGGCGGTCTATCGCAAGCTGCGCGACAGCGGCCGTGCACTGCCCGACGGCCTCGAGTTCGTGGCGAGCTACGTGTCGGCCGATCTCGGGCGCTGCTTCCAGTTGATGGAGACCGACGACGTCACCTTGTTCCAGCGCTGGATCGCCGACTGGCAGGAGGTCGTCGAGTTCGAGGTCGTGCCGGTGGTCGAGGGCAAGACGACTCGCGAGGCGCTGGCGCCGATGCTGTAGCGCGGAGGGCGGTCCGACCGCAAGAAGCCCGGCCCGACCGCACGAACCGATTTCCGACCGCAAGACGGTGAACCGTCAACCCTCTGATTCGAAAGACAATCGACCGCACCGACCGCACCGACCGCAAGAAAAGGGGGTCGTTCTATTTCAGGTGGGACTCATGCTCTTCCGGACCGCGCGCATCAAAGACGCGGTAATCCGCGTCGGGCGCGCCCATGAATCTGAGCGCGCGAGACGCGCGCGGTCCGGAGGTGCATGAGTTCATTTCCACGGATCGGCGACCTTGGGCCAGAACGGCGTCTTGCGCTTGGTGTAGGGCCAGCGGGTCACGTCGGGGTCGGCGGCGCCGGGCGAGGCGACGTAGAGGATCTCTTTCGCCAGCCCGACGAAGCCGTTGTAGAAATGCTGCGCCGACTTGACGACGACGACTCGGTAGTCGGCCGGGTCGGCGCCGACCGCCTTGAAGGCGTCGGCGTGGAAGGTCTGGGTGCGCAATGTGCAGATCGCCACGTCGACATTCTTCGACGACAGCAGGGCCATGTCGCCGAGCGGCACCATCACCGGGCCGTAGGGCTGGCGAACGCCGCGCGCGATCTTCTTCACCGTGACGTCGAGATCGACCGGCTGGCCGCTCACCTCGCCCGACTTGCCGCCGAGCCGCATGCGCAGGCGCGCGCCCTCGCCTGCCTCCTCGGCGACGCGGAACGCCATGGGATCCCACATCACGCCGAACAGCGCCGGGCCGATCTCGCGCTCGACCAGGGCCTGCAGCAGGAAGGTCGAATCGCCGGGGGCACCCGAGCCGGGATTGTCGGCGCGGTCGGCCAGCACCAGCGGACCCTGGTTGTGCGAAGCCGCGCGCTCCATGCCCTCGGCGATCGTGAGGTACCTGGTGGCGTAGCGCTCGCGGTTGTCCCACAGCTCGCGGCCGAGCTGCTCGGCCAGCGCCTGCGCCTTGGCGCGGTCGCGGTCGGCGACGACCAGGGTTCTGGTGCCGACATCCTCGACGTCGGCGAAGGCGAAGCCGTGGCTCAGCGACACGGAGAGGATGCCGTCCTTGCCTTCCAGCGACTTCATGCGGGTGACGAACTCGCTGATCGGCGGCACCGAGGTGCGGTACTGGGCGATCATGCGGCAGTCGTGGCGCGCCATCACCGGCTTCACCTTGCCGTCGATCGTGTCGGCGATGATGGCGAACAGCTCGGCCGCGCGCTCCATCGTGTCGGTGTGCGGGTATTCCTTGTAGCCGATCAGCACGTCGGCGCTATCGAGCATCAAGGCGCTGAGATGACAGTGCAGGTCGAACTCCGCGCCGACCGCGACGTCGGGGCCGACGAGGGCGCGCACGCGGGCCAGGAGATCGCCTTCGCAATCGTCGTACCCGTCGGCGACCATGGCGCCATGCACGTTGATCAGCACGCCGTCGATTGGCAGCGCCGCCTCGATGCCGTCGAGGATCTCGTCGCGGAAGCCTTCATAGACCGCCCGTACTGTCGTGCCGGAGGGGGCGGCGAACGTCGCAAGGCCCTCGATCACCGTCCAGCCGCGCGCCTCGATCGCCTTGCGCCAGACATGCATTGGCGCGGTGAAGTTGGTCGGCTCGTGCCGCGTGGCGTCGCCGCGCCACACGCCGTGCTCCTGGTAGCCGCGCAGCCCGGTCGGAAAGGGCACGAACTGGTTGGTCTCGGTGCCGAGCGCCGCGATGAAAACCCGCTTGGTCAATCTTTACTCCCGATAGCGATGGCAGCCTGCGACATGATCGTCGACCATGCCGGAGGCCTGCATGAAGGCGTAGCAGATGGTCGAGCCGACGAACTTGAAGCCGGCCTTCTGCAGGGCCTTGGACATGGCGTCGCTCTCCGGCGTCTTGGCCGGCATGCCCTTCATGGTCTGGCGCCGGTTCTTCTTCGGCTTGCCGCCGACGAAGCTCCACAGGAACCTGGCGAACGAGCCCTCGCGCTCGACCAGCGCCAGATAGGCCTTGGCGTTGCTCACGCTCGCTTCGATCTTGCCGCGGTGCCGGATGATGCCGGGATCGGCCAGCAGCCTGGCGAGCTTGGCCGGGGTATAGCGCGCGACTCTCGTCGGGTCGAAGCCGTCATAGACCTTGCGGTAATGCTCGCGCTTGCGCAGCACGGTGATCCAGGAGAGGCCGGCCTGGCAACCTTCGAGGATGAGCAGCTCGAACAGCGCCTGGTCGTCCTTGAGCGGGCGGCCCCATTCCGTGTCGTGATAGCGCTCGTACAGGGGATCGGCCGATGCCCAGCGGCAGCGCGGCTTGTTGTCGGTGCCATTCACCGTGTCGGGCTTGTCGACCATGGCGCGACCCTACCCAAGCGGCTCGCGGGACGCCACACTGGAGCGATTTCCGATGGGGGTGCGTCAGCGCGCGCCCATCGGAAATGCGCGCAATGAAGTCAGTTGTTGCAGCCAATGTTCCAGCTGTGACGGAGGAACGAACCCATGGCCAAATCTCTCGCCGACCTCAAGGTCTGCATCTTCGACGTCTTCGGAACCGTGGTCGACTGGCGCGGCAGCCTGATCGAGGACCTGCCCCAGCTCGGTCGCAAATACGGGATGGAGACCGACTGGACGAGCTTCGCCGACGACTGGCGCGGCCTCTACCAGCCGCAGATGCACCGCGTCCGCAAGGGCGAGCTGCCGTGGACCAACATCGACGAGCTGCACAAAGAAGCCTTCGAGATGCTTCTGAAGAAGCGCGGCCTGAAACATCCCGGCGAGAAGGGGGCGTGGGAGTTCACCCATCTCTGGCACAAGCTGCGCCCGTGGCCGGACTCGGTCGAGGGCATCGGCATGATGAAGAAGAAGTACGTCGTGGCGACGCTCAGCAACGGCAACGTGGCGCTGCTGATCAACATGGCCAAGAACGGCGGCATCCCCTGGGACCACTGCTTCTCGGGCGAGACGTTCCATCACTACAAGCCCGATCCCGAATCGTACCTCGGCGTGGTCAAGACGATGTATCTCGAGCCGCACCAGGTGATGCTGTGCGCGGCGCACAATGGGGACCTGAGGGCCGCCCAGAAATGCGGGCTGTCGACCGGCTTCGTCCATCGCCCGACAGAGCACGGCCCCAACCAGAAGACCGACCTCGAGGCCGACGGCGACTGGGATGCGGTCGGCCATTCGATGATCGAGCTGGCGCAGAAGATCGGGTGTTGAGACACCGCGTTCTTGCTCCTCTCCCCCGACAGGACCCGACAGGGGGGAGAGGGAATATGAGTCGTCTCATCACACCCCGATCGTCGTCAGATCCTGGAACCAGTGCTGGGCCTGCACGTACGACTTGATCTTGGGTGACAGGGCGTGCGGGTTGGTGTCGTGGACGACCCAGATCAGGACGGCGTCGTCGACCACCTTCTCGTGCACCCGGGCCATCAGGCCGTCCTGCCTGGCGGGGTCGAAGGTAGCCAGCGCCTCGTCGATCAGCTTGTCGACGTCGGGATTGGAATAGCAGCTCCAGTTGACGCCGACCGGGGCGGCCTGGTTGGAATGGAAGAAGCGGGTCAGGGCATAGAGCGGATCGGAGGTCACGTAGGCGATGTTGTTGGCGGTGACGTCCTTGTTCATCTCCGCCTTGGCGCCGGCGCGCCATGCCGTGTAGAGCGCCTCGAGCTCGACGACCTTCAATTCGAGATCGATGTAGATCTCCTTGAACATCTCCTGGATGGCCTCGTTCATGGGCAACGACAGCATCTGGCCGGTGCCGCCGCTCGCCACCACGAACCTGGTCTTGAGCGGCTGGCTCTTGCTGAAGCCCGCCGCGCCCATCAGCTTGCGCGCCTCGTCGGGCGCGTATTTCAGCTCGAAGGTGGGCTTGCCGAACCACGGGCTGGTCCTGTCGACCTGGCCGTAGGCCGGCTGGGCGAGACCGCCCAGCAACTGCACGATCGCGTCGCGGTCGATCGCGAGGTTGGCCGCCTTGCGCAGCCTGATGTCGGTCCACGGCGAGCCCGGCAGCATCGACGGATGGAAGTTCCAGACGTGCGGTGTGATGTTCTGCACGATCTTCATGCCGCCCTTGGTCAGGCGCTCGACGGCGTCGGGCGGCGGCGTCTCGATCAGGTCGACCGTGCCCGACAGCAGCGCGGCGGTACGCGTTGCCGGCTCGGGCGCCACCACCAGGATCATGCGGTCGGCCTTGGCCAGCCGCTTGGGGTTCCAGTAGCCATCGTTCCTCACCAGCTCGGCGCGCTCGCGCGGCACCAGGCGGATGAGCTTGAACGGCCCGGTGCCGGACGGCTCCGACGCGACCTTGTTCCAGTCCTTGCCCAGCTTCTCGAACTGTGCCGGGCTCGAGATCAGGAACCACAGCATCTGATAGGGGAACAGCGCGTCGACCGCCTTGGTCTTCACCTCGACGGTCATGTCGTCGAGCTTGCGGTAGCTCGCGACCGACGGCAGGCGCGGCCGGACCTGCGAGGCCTGGCGCTGGTCGAACTGCGGGGACTTGGTGTCGAACACCTTGTCGAAGTTCCAGATCACGGCGTCGGCGTCGAACGCCGAGCCGTCGTGGAACTTGACGGCGGGCCGGAGCTTGAAGGTCCACAGCGTCTTGTCGTTATCGTCGACCTTCCAGTCCGTGGCGAGGCCGGGGATCAGCTTGCCCGGCCGGTCGGAGACGTCCATCTCCCAGGCGACCAGCGGGTCGTAGAGTGTGTAGCCGGTGAACTTGTAGGCACCGGCGCCGCGGTCGGGTTGGCCGGTCGTGAGCGGCACGTCGGCCATCGAGATGCCGAAGCGCACGACCTTCTCCTGTGCTTCGGCCGGTGCGGCGAGTCCTGCCGGCAAGGCGAGGGCGCCGGCGCCCGCCAAAAGGGAACGGCGCGAAAAGCGAGTCGTCTTGCCGATCATGAGATCTCCTCAGAGCTTGGGTCGTCGTTCGCGCCACGGCGTGGCGCGTTCGTAGGCGGCGCCGGCAGCGAGCACGCTCGCCTCGTCGAACGGCCGGCCGGCGAGCTGGAACGACAGCGGGAAGCCGTCGCCGCCGAAGCCGCAGCACACGGTCAGCGCCGGCTGGCCGGTGACGTTGAACGGCATGGTGAGCGAGGCCTTGCCGAAGAAATGGAAGATCGACTGCGGCTCCTGGAAGATCTCCGGCGCGCCCCAGTGATTGGCGGTCATGACCAGGTCGTAGCCGCGCATGGCGGCTCGGGTGTCGACCTGCAGCTTGCGCCGGAAGCGCAACGCCGAAAGATACTGCTCGGAGGTCAGGAAGGCGCCGAGCTGGAAGCGGCGCCGCGTCGTGTAGCCGAACTTCTCCGGCGTCTCGATCACTTCCTGGCGGTGGATGGCGTGCGCCTCGACGGTGATGATGACGCGGCCGCAGATGTGATAGTCCCAGATATCGGGGAAGACGACGTCCTCGACGATGGCGCCGAGATCGCGCAGCACGCGCACCGCCTCGTCGATTCCCTTGTTCATGTCCGGCGTGACGCCGTCGTACCACTGGCGCGCCAGTGCGATGCGCATGCCCTTGATCGGCCGGTGGGCGGATGCGCCGTAATCGACCTTTTCCGTCTTGGCCGAAGCCTGGTCGTTGGGATCGTGACCGGCCAGCACGTCGAGCATCAGCGCGCTGTCTTCTACGGTCCAGGTGAGCGGGCCTGCGGTGTCGAGGCTGAACGACAACGGATAGATGCCGCAGCGGCTCACCAGGCCGTAGGTCGGCTTGATGCCGGCGGTGGCGCAGAAGCCGGCAGGATTGCGGATCGAGCCGCCGGTGTCGGAGCCCATGGCGCCCATGCACAGCGCCGCGGCGACTGCCGCGCCCGAGCCGCTCGACGAGCCTCCGGGCTGGTAGTCGAGGTTCCACGGATTGCGCGCCGCCGGGAAGGGCTGGTCGGGCGTCATCGCGCCGTTGGCGAACTCGTGGGTCGCGAGCTTGCCCAGGATGACGGCGCCGCCGGCCTTGAGCAGCCGCACCGTCTCGGCATCGACCGCCGGCACGTAATCGGCGCGCAGGTGCGAGTGACCCGTCGTCAGCACGCCTTCGGTCTCGTAGATGTCCTTCAACGCCACGGGGATGCCGTGCAGGGGCCCGCGTACGAACCCGCGGCTCCTCTCCAGGTCGGCCTGCCGGGCGGCAGCGCGGGCGCGCTCGGCGGTCACCGTGATGAAGCTCGAGAGCTTGCCGTCGATGGCGGCGATGCGGCTGAGGAAGGCCTCAGTGAGCGCAGCCGAGGTGAGCTCGCCGCGTGCCATTTTCTGTCCCGCGTCGGCAATGCTGAGCGTCGTGAGATCGGTCATGGCGGGGCCCTACTCGTCGGCGCGGAAGACGTGCGGCGGCTCGGCGGCCCAGGCCCACTGGCTGGGAATGCGCTGCATCAGCTCGAGCAGGCCGACATAGCCTTTGTGCAGGTGGCCGATATCCTCCTCGGTGAGCGGCAGGCCGGTCGCCGCGGCGCGCGCGCGGAACTCCTCCAGCGTGATCGTTGTCTTGGGCTCGGGCATTCCATTCCTCCTGCGTGTCGGCATGCAAGCGACATGCCGCCCCAGGTCGGAGCGAACTGCAAGCATTCTTGGCTTGGCACTTGCATATCTCCCTTGCGAGCGCCCGCTTCGGGGACGCGCCGGACAGGAGAGTGTCTGATGTTCAAGCACCTACGCGTTGCGGTTGCCGGATTGGGCTTGCTTGCCCTGGCGGCGACGCCTGCCCTGGCGCAGGGCACTCTGCGCATCGGCATGACGGCGGCCGACATTCCGCAGACCACGGGTCAGCCCGACCAGGGGTTCGAGGGTTACCGCTTCGCCGGCTACACGATCTATGACGCGCTTGTGAACTGGGACCTGTCGAAGGCCGACACGATCGCCGACATCCGTCCCGGCCTCGCCACCGAATGGTCGGCGGTCGAGGGCGATCCCACCAAGTGGGTGTTCAAGCTGCGGCAGGGCGTGAAGTTCCACGACGGCTCCGACTTCGATGCCGACGCCGTGATCTGGAATCTCGAGAAGCTCCTGAACGACAAGTCGCCGCAGTTCGACCGCAAGCAGCTGGCGCAGGCGCGGGGCCGCATTCCGACGCTGGTCGGCTACAAGGCGATCGACAAGTACACCGTCGAGCTGACGACCCGGGTCGTGAACTCGCTGTTCCCCTACGACATGTCCTACATCTTCTTCTCCAGCCCGGCCCAGTGGGAGAAGACCGGCAAGGACTGGAACAAGTTCGCGCTGCAGCCCTCGGGCACCGGGCCGTTCAAGGTCGATCGCGTCGTGCCGCGCGAGCGCATGGAGCTGTCGAAGAATCCCGACTACTGGGAGAAGGCGCGCGTTCCCAAGCTCGACAAGGTGATCCTGTTCCCGATGCCGGAAGCGGCGACGCGCACGGCCGCGCTGCTGGCCGGCCAGGTCGACTGGATCGAGGTGCCGGCCCCCGACGCGATCCCGCGCCTCAAGCAGGGCGGCATGGCGATCGTCACCAACAAGTATCCGCACAACTGGGCCTACCAGCCCAGCATGGTCGAGGGCTCGCCGTGGAACGACATCCGTGTGCGCAAGGCGGCCAATCTTGCCGTCGACCGCGCCGGCCTTTCCAAGCTGCTGGGCGGCCTGATGATCGAATCGAAAGGCGCGGTCTATCCCGGCCATCCGTGGTTCGGCTCGCCGAGCTTCGACATCAAGTACGATCCAGCGGCGGCCAAGAAGCTGCTCGCGGAAGCCGGCTACGGCCCGACCAAGAAGCCGAAGATCAAGATCGCCATCTCGACCTCGGGCTCGGGCCAGATGTTGCCGCTGCCGATGAACGAGTACGTGCAGGAGAACTTGAATGCCGTCGGCTTCGACGCCGAGTTCGAGGTCATGGAGTGGAATGCGCTGGTCAATTTCTCGTTCCAGCCCGTCACCGGCGAGCTGGCGACCAAGGCCAACGTCAACGGCGTCAATATCAGCCGCGCGACGGTCGATCCCTACTCGGCCTTCATGCGCCTGTACCACTCGGGCTTCGTGCCGCCAGCCGGGTCCAACTGGGGCATCCTGAAGGACCCCAAGCTCGACGAGATGATCAACAAGGCGCACACCAGCTTCGAGCGCACCGCCCAGACCAAGGCGCTGGCCGACGTGCACACCTATATTGTCGACCAGTCCTACTGGGTCTACATCGCGCACGATCTCAACCCGCGCGCCATGAACCCCAAGGTGAAGGGTTTCGTGCAGGCCCAGAGCTGGTTCCAGGACCTCACCCCCGTCGAGATGGCCAAGTAGCAGCAAAGGACATCAGGCCATGCTGCTCTATGCGCTGCGCCGCTTCGTCTACCTGATCCCGGTCGCGTTCGGCGTCTCGTTGCTGGTGTTCGCGCTGGTCCATCTCGCGCCGGGCGATCCGATCTCGGCGATCGTGCCGCCCGATGCGCCCAAGGAGGTCGTCGACAAGCTCAAGGAGTATTACGGCTTCGACAAGCCGCTGCCGGTTCAGTACCTGCGCTGGCTGGGCGTCACCCTGACCGGCGATTTCGGCACCTCGATCGGCACCGGGCGGCCGGTGGCGACGGAAGTGGCGACGGCATTCGGCAACACCATCATCCTCGCCATTGCCGCGACCTTGCTGGCCTTCTCGCTCGCCATCGTGCTCGGCACGGCGGCGGCCTACGCCAAGTCGCGCATCGTCGATCGCCTGGTCACCTTGATCTCGCTGGTTGGCGTCAGCGTGCCGCACTTCTGGCTGGCGATCGTGCTGGTGATCATCTTCGCCGTCGAGCTCGGCGCCCTGCCGCCCATGGGCATCGGCCCGGAGAACTCGACCGGCTGGCGTCTCGACCGCGCGCACCTCGCCCACATGGTGCTGCCGACCATCGCGCTGTCGGTGATCCCGCTCGGCGTCGTCACCCGCACGGTGCGCTCGACGATCAAGGAAACGCTCAGCATGGAGTTCGTGACGGCGCTGCAGGCCAAGGGCATGAGCGACCTTCAGATCCTCCGTCACGTGCTGAAGAACGCCGCGCCGACCTGCCTCGCCGTGATGGGCCTGCAGGCCGGCAACCTGATCGGCGGCTCGATCCTGATCGAGACCGTGTTCGCCTGGCCGGGCACCGGCTTCCTGCTGAACAGCGCGATCTTCCGGCGCGACCTGCCGATCCTGCAGGGCACCACCCTGGTGCTCGCCTTCTTCTTCATGATGCTCAATCTCACCGTGGACGTGATCCAGACCATGGTCGATCCGCGCATCAAGCGAGGCTGACGCCATGGCGATCCAGAACCCGACGCTCGATATCGGCGGCGCCGCCACCCTGCAGGCGACCAAGGCCTCCGCCTCGCGCGGCTATTGGCAATCGGTCGGCCGCCGGCTGCGCCGCGATCCGGTGACCTTGATCTGCGCCGGCGTGCTGGTCCTGATCGTGGTCGCCGCTCTTACGGCGCCGTGGCTGGGTCTTGCCGATCCTTACAAGACGTCGATGATCCGCCGCCTGCATCCGATCGGCTCGCCCAACAATCTTCTGGGCACCGACGAGCTCGGCCGCGATATGCTGGCCCGCCTGATCTATGGCGGCCGCCTCTCGCTGTTCATGGGCGTGACGCCGGTCGCCTGCGCGCTGCTGATCGGCGGTTTTCTCGGCATCACGGCAGGCTTCCTGGGCGGCCGGGTGAACATGGCGATCATGCGCACCATGGACGTATTCTACGCCTTCCCATCGGTGCTGCTCGCCATCTCGCTGTCGGGCGCCATGGGCGCCGGGGCGGAGAACACGCTGCTGGCGCTCAGCTTGGTGTTCATTCCGCCGATCTGCCGCGTCTCCGAAAGCGTCACCACGCAGGTGCGCGGCTTCGACTTCGTCGACGCCGCCAAGGCGAGCGGCGCCGGGACGCTGGCCATCGTGCGCGTGCATGTGCTGGGCAACGTGCTGGGACCGATCCTGGTCTACGCGACCTCGCTGATCAGCGTCGCCATCATCCTGGCCGCGGGCCTCAGCTTCCTGGGTCTCGGCGTCAAGCCGCCAGAGCCGGAATGGGGCCTGATGCTGAACACGCTGCGCCAGGCGATCTACGTCAATCCCGTGCTGGCGGCGCTGCCCGGCGTGATGATCTTCATCACCTCGATCTGCTTCAACCTGATGAGCGACGGGTTGCGCGCTGCCATGGATGTGAAGGGCTGACATGGACTCGATCCTTCCCGTCTCCGATCGCGGCGGGCCGGCGCAGCCCCTGCTGCTGGCGTCCGGCCTGCGCAAGCATTTCCCGGTCGGCGGCGGCCTGCTGGGCCGCGGCCGCAAGGTGGTCCGCGCCGTCGACGATCTCACGCTGTCGGTCACCAAGGGCGAGACCTTGGGCGTGGTCGGCGAATCGGGCTGCGGCAAGTCCACGGTGGCGCGGCTGCTGGTCCGCCTGCTGCGGCCCGACAAGGGCAGCATGGTTCTGGACGGCGACCCGATCGACGAGCCGCACGGCATCTCGGTGAACGAGCTGCGCCGCCAGGTGCAGATGGTGTTCCAGGATTCCTACGCCTCGCTCAATCCGCGGCTCACGATCGGCGAGACGCTGGCGTTCGCGCCCAAGGCGCACGGCGTGCCCGCCGGGGAAGCGCGCGCCAGGGCGCGCGACCTGCTCGCCAAGGTCGGCCTCGATCCGGAGAGCTACGCCGAGCGCTATCCGCACGAGCTGTCGGGCGGCCAGCGCCAGCGCGTCAACATCGCCCGTGCCCTGGCGCTGCGGCCACGCCTCGTGATTCTCGACGAGGCGGTGTCGGCACTCGACAAGTCGGTCGAGGCACAGGTGCTGAACATGCTGGTCGATCTCAAGAGCGAGTTCGGCCTGACCTACCTCTTCATCAGCCACGACCTCAATGTCGTGCAGTACCTCAGCGACCGCGTGCTGGTGATGTATCTCGGCAAGATCGTCGAGCTCGGCCCGGTCGAGGCCATCTACGGCAATCCATTGCATCCCTACACGCGCGCACTGTTGTCGGCGCGGCCGTCGATGGATCCGCGCAAGCGGACCCGCGAGGCGCCGATCCAGGGCGATCCCCCCAACCCGATCGACCCGCCGTCGGGCTGCCGCTTCCGCACCCGCTGTCCCTTCGCCGAGGACGTCTGCGCCGCCCGGGAGCCGCTGCTGGCCGACACGGCGGCTCAATCCGTCGCCTGTCACATGCGCCAGCCGGGTTCGGGCCATTCGAAGGCGGAGGCCGCCTGACATGAGCGATCTCCTGCAGGTCCGCGACCTCCACGTCACCTTCGTCACGCCCGATCGCACGGTCCATGCCGTCAACGGCGTGAGCTTCGACCTCAGGCGCGGCGAGACGCTGGGCATCCTGGGCGAGTCGGGGTCGGGCAAGAGCGTCACCCTGCGCTCGATCCTGCGGCTGCATCCCGAGCATCGCACGCGCTGGTCGGGCAGCATCAAGCTCGAGGGCGACGAGGTGCTCGACATGGCGCCGCGGGCGCTGGGCGACCTGCGCGGCCGACGGGTCGCCATGATCTTCCAGGAGCCGGCGACCGCTTTCGACCCGGTGTTCACCATCGGCCAGCAGATCACCGAGACGATCCGCAGGCACACCGGCAAGAGCGAGACCGACGCCTCGAAGCGGGCGCGCGAGCTCCTGGAGCTGGTCCGCATCCCTTCGCCGGCGCAGCGCCTGAAGGCCTATCCGCACGAGATGTCGGGCGGGATGCGCCAGCGCGCCATGATCGCGCTCGCGCTGTCTTGCAATCCCAGCCTGCTGCTGGCCGACGAACCGACCACGGCGCTCGACGCGACTGTCCAGATCCAGGTCCTGCTGCTGATCCGGGAGCTGCAGCGCGAGTTCGATCTCGGCGTGATCTTCGTCACCCACGACATCGGCGTCGCGGTCGAGGTCTCCGACCGGATCGGCGTCATGTACGCCGGCAAGATCGTCGAGCTGGCGCCGGTCGAGCAGATGGTCGACGCGCCGCAGCACCCCTACAGCCGCGGCCTGCTCGCCTCGACGGTGCATGACGGCATGCGCGGCCAGCGCCTGGAGGCGATCCCCGGCGCGCCACCCGACCTCGCCGAGGTTCCGGCCGCCTGCAGCTTCGCCCCGCGCTGCCGCTTCGTTCAATCGAATTGCCTGTCGGCGCCGCCGGATCTGCGGGCGACGGGCGAGAGCCACCTGGTAAGGTGCGTGATGGCGACGGCTCGAGTCGGGCCCCCAAAGGAGCACTCATGTTCCTCTCCCCCGCTAGGGGGAGAGGCTAGGTGAGGGGGCTTCGAAGGTCGCTTCGTCACCTGTAACCCCCTCACCCTACCTCTCCCCCTAGCGGGGGAGAGGAGCATGAGAAGACGCTGCGGCCTACCCGCCGAACATCTCCTTGACCTTGCTGAAGAAGCCTTCGGAGGTCGGGCTGGTCTTGCCGGCGTTCTCGAACTCCTTGAGCAGTTCCTTCTGCTTGGCCGTGAGGTTGGTCGGCGTCTCGACGTTGATCTCGATGTACATGTCGCCGTGCTGGGTCGAGCGCATGATCGGCATGCCCTTGCCGCGCAGGCGGAACTGGTGGCCGCCCTGGGCGCCGGCCGGGATGTTGACCCGCGCCATCTTGCCGTCGAGGGTCGGCACCTCGATGTTGCTGCCGAGCGTCGCCTGGACCATAGAGATCGGCACGCGGCAATGGATGTCGGCGCCCTCGCGCTCGAACAGCTGGTGGCGGCGCACCGACAGGAACACGTAGAGATCGCCCGCCGGGCCGCCGCGCGCTCCGGCCTCGCCCTCGCCGGTCAGGCGGATGCGCGTGCCGTCCTCGACTCCGGCCGGGATGTTGACCTTGAGCGTCTTCTCGCGCCGCACGCGACCCTGGCCGGAGCAGGTCCGGCACGGCTTGTCGATCACCTGGCCGGCGCCGTGGCAGGCGTGGCAGGGACGCTCGATGGTGAAGAAGCCCTGCTGGGCGCGCAGCCGGCCGCGACCATGGCAGGTCGGGCATTGCTGCGGCTTGGAGCCGGCTTCGGCGCCGCTGCCGTGGCAGGATTCGCAGGTCACCGAGCTCGGCACGCGCACCGTCGCTTCGGTGCCGCCGAAGGCCTGTTCGAGCGTGATCTCCAGGTTGAAGCGCAGGTCCTGGCCGCGCTGGTCGCCGCGCCCGCCCCCGCGTCCGCGACCGGCGCCGAACATCTCCTCGAAGACGTCGCCGAACACCGAGCCGAAGTCGAAGCCCTGACCCTGGAACGGCCCCCCGGGTCCGCCCGGCCCGCCACCTTCGAAGGCGGCCGGACCGTAGCGGTCGTACGCCGCGCGTTTCTCCGGATCCTTCAGGATGTCGTAGGCGTGGTTGACGTCCTTGAATTTCTTCTCGGCGTCCTTGCTGCCCTTGTTGCGATCCGGGTGATGCTGCATGGCGAGCTTGCGGAACGCCTTCTTGATGTCGTCGGCGCTCGCCGTGCGACTGACTCCAAGCAGCTCGTAATAGTCTTGCGACATAAAGCTCTACGCAGCCCCCACCGCTTACGAGATCGGCCCCCCGCTCGCGCGGGAGGCCGGTTTGTTCAGTTCCTGGTTCCGGTTCAGCCCGAGCCCGTCTTCTTGTTCTTGTCGGTGACGTCCTCGAAGTCGGCGTCGACGACCTTCTCGCCGCCCGCCTGGTTGGCGGCGCCGCCGGCCGCACCACCCGCCGCCCCCGCCGCCCCGGCTCCCGCCTGGGCATCGGCCTGCTGGGCCTTGTACATCGCCTCGCCGAGCTTCATCGCCGCCTGCTGAAGATCGTTGGTCTTGCTCTTGATGGCTTCGACGTCTTCACCCGTCAATGCCGACTTCAGGGCCTCGAGTGCGCTCTCGATCGCCGTCTTCTCGGCTGCACCCACCTTGTCGCCGAACTCCTTCAGGTGCTTGTCGGTCGAGTGCACCAGGGCCTCGCCCTGGTTGCGGGCGTCGATCAGCTCGCGCTTCTTCTTGTCCTCCTCGGCGTGCAGCTCGGCGTCCTTCACCATCTTCTGGATGTCGGCCTCGCTCAGGCCGCCCGAGGCCTGGATGCGGATCTGCTGCTCCTTGCCGGTCGCCTTGTCCTTGGCCGAGACCTGGACGATGCCGTTGGCGTCGATGTCGAAGGTCACCTCGACTTGCGGCATGCCGCGTGGCGCCGGCGGGATGCCGACCAGGTCGAACTGGCCGAGCATCTTGTTCTGGGCGGCAATCTCGCGCTCACCCTGGAACACGCGGATGGTGACCGCGGTCTGATTGTCGTCGGCCGTCGAGAAGGTCTGGCTCTTCTTCGTCGGGATCGTCGTGTTGCGCTCGATCAGGCGGGTGAACACGCCGCCCAGCGTCTCGATGCCGAGCGACAGCGGCGTCACGTCGAGCAGCAGGACGTCCTTGACCTCGCCCTTCAGCACCGCCGCCTGGACCGCCGCACCGACCGCCACGACCTCGTCGGGGTTGACGTTGCGCGCCGGCTCACGGCCGAAGAACTGCTTCACGACCTCGATGACTTTCGGCATGCGCGTCATGCCGCCGACCAGGATGACCTCGTCGATCTGGCCGGCCTGCAGGCCGGAGTCCTTGAGCGCCGCCTTGCACGGCTCGAGCGTGCGCTGGACCAGGTCCTCGACCAGGGTCTCGAGCTTGGCGCGCGACAGCTTGATCACGAGATGCTTGGGCCCGCTGGCATCGGCCGTGATGAACGGCAGGTTGATCTCGGTCTCCTTCGCGGTGGAGAGCTCGATCTTGGCCTTCTCGGCCGCCTCCTTCAGGCGCTGCAGGGCGAGCTTGTCGTTGCGCAGGTCGATGCCCTGCTCCTTCTTGAACTCGTCGGCCAGGTAGGTGATGACGCGAAGGTCGAAATCCTCACCGCCCAGGAACGTGTCGCCGTTGGTCGCCTTGACCTCGAACACGCCGTCGCCGATCTCGAGGATCGACACGTCGAACGTGCCGCCGCCCAGATCGTACACCGCGATGGTGCCGCTCTTGCGCTTGTCCATGCCATAGGCGAGTGCCGCCGCGGTCGGCTCGTTGATGATGCGCAGCACGTCGAGGCCGGCGATGCGGCCGGCATCCTTGGTGGCCTGGCGCTGGGCGTCGTTGAAGTAGGCCGGCACGGTGATGACCGCCTGCTCGACCTTCTCGCCGAGATACGCCTCGGCAGTCTCCTTCATCTTGCCCAGGATGAACGCCGAGATCTGGCTCGGGCTGTACTGCTGGCCGTTGGCCTCGACCCACGCATCGCCGTTGCCCGCCTTGCCGATCTTGAAGGGGACCAGCGACATCTCCTTGGCGACCATCGGGTCGTCGTAGCGGCGGCCGATCAGGCGCTTGACCGAGTAGAGGGTCTTCATCGGGTTGGTGACGGCCTGGCGCTTGGCGGCCTGGCCGACCAGGCGCTCGCCGCTGTCGGTGAAGGCGACCATGGACGGCGTCGTCCGCGCGCCTTCGGAATTCTCGATGACCTTGGTGTCGCCGCCTTCCATGACCGCGACGCACGAATTGGTCGTGCCCAAATCGATACCAATGACTTTCGCCATGACTGTTCTCTCTTCCCTAGGCAGGTCGGTCCGGCCCCTTAGGCGCCGAGGTGACCCCCGTATATGTTACCTGCCGGCAAAAGACCGGGTCAGGACAGGGGCTATATAGGTCCTACGGGGCCACCTGCAATGGAGTCGACGGCCCAAAAATGCGGATTCTTGCCATGTCGGGCCGACAAATGAACCGGGTTTGGACTAGTTCTCGTTGCTGGCCGCCCGCTGCGGGGGGCCGCCCTTGGACACTGCGACCATGGCCGCCCGCAGCAGCCGGCCGGCGATCAGGTAGCCGGGGATCAGTTCCTGCACGACGGTGCCGGAAGGGACGCTCGGATCCTCGACCTCCATCATGGCCTGGTGGAACTCGGCAGTGAACGGCTTGCCGAGCGAGTCGATGCGCGTGACGCCGTGGCGCTCCAGCGCCGACTGCAGCTCGCGCTCGGTCGCCTGCACGCCGACAATGACGTTGCGCAGGGCGGGGTCGCCGCCCTGGCCATCGGCCGGCAGCGCCGACAGGGCGCGGCCGAGATTGTCGGCGACCGACAGCATGTCACGGGCGAAACGCTCGACTCCGAACTTGCGCTCGCGCTCGACATCCTGCTGGGCGCGGCGGCGGACATTCTGCGCTTCGGCGAGGGCGCGCAGGAGCTTGTCCTGCAGGTCGGCCTTCTCCACCTGGAGCTGCTGGATGTCCGCTTCCTGGCCGGCTGGCCGGGGCGGGATATCGAGGTTCTGTTCGGACGTTTCGACCGGCATGTCAGCCGAGGCGCCGCCCGCGGTTGAATCGCTGGCCATACGGTAATCCCTGGTATCTGTAGTTTTTTTCGGCGGCCCTCACTTAGGGACGACGATGGCTCGGGTCAACCACCCTCGCCGGGACGAGCGTCAAACCGCCTCCAGCGGGGCCTGCAACCTGGTGCCGCGGACGATGATGCCGCCACGATCGCCGATCGTCACCGTGCCGTAGCGCTGGGCGAAGATTTCGGGCAGTGGACGCGCATCGGCGGCGGCCAGCCACAGGCGCAGCAGGTGACGCCGCCGCCCGGGCTCGGGCCAATCCACGAAGCCGGTGCGGTCGTGCAGCATGGTATGGTTGTGCACCAGCTGGATGTCGCCCGGCTGGAACGTCATGAACATGTTCAGCTGTGGATCGTTGGCGAGCGCGTCGAACAGGTCGAGCGCCTCGATCTGGGCCGGCGTGAGCCTCGGCGCCTCCCCGAAGCGCTGCGCCGAGTCGATGTATTGGCGCTGGTAGATCGCGCTCAGGAATCCCTTGTGCCAGTTGAACACCGGGATCTCGAAATAGGGCTTGCGGCCTTCCGGCACCTCGCCGCGCCGGTCGGTGGCGAGCGGCTGGAACAGCAGCGCCAGCAGGTCGGGCCTGCGCCGGCGCATCTCGTTGAAGATCGTGGTCGAGCTGACCAGGGCCGACAGGCCGCCCGAGCGCGCCGTCTTGAGGCACAGCAGCCCCACGATGTCGCACGAGTCGGTGTGATAGGTCTGGCGCTCGTTGGTCTGGTAGATGCGCACATTGGGGTCGTGCACGTCGAGCCCGAGATCTTGGACGTGGCCCAGCACATGGCCCTTGCCGTTCTGCGAGCGGGCGCTGCCGAGATGGCTGCCCAGTCCGAAATAGGCGGTGGCCGCCTCGCGCATCGACCAGCGCTCGACCGGCAGACCACGCAGCATCAGGAAGCCGCGGCCGTTCAATACTTCCTCGCGCACGCGCGCGGCCAGGGTTGCGCCGAGCGTCGGCAGCGGGAAGTCGCGCGCTGTGATGGCGGCGATGTCGGCGTCGCGCGCCACCAGGGCCCGCATCGCCGTCTCGATCTCGGCGATCTCCCTGCCTTCGAGCGGCATCAGCCAGTCGGTGCGCAACGCCATCGCCGGTCCGTACCAGGCCGCCGCGCCGGTCTGTTCCGGCGGCAGATCGAAGGGGTTCACGTCTCCCATGGGAAACGCGGCGCGAACAGGTCAGTGTCTGTGAGCGAGAGACGGAAGCTCTCGGTCGCGTTGACCAGGGCGGCGCGGATGCCGGGCTCCAGCGCGCTGTGGCCGGCGTCGGGCACGACGACGTAGCGAACTTCCGGCCAGGCGCGGGCCAGCGCATCGGCCGTCACCGGCGGACAGACGATGTCGTAGCGGCCCTGCACGATCGTGCCGGGCAGGGCGCGGATGCGGTCGAGATCGGACCACGGCCAGCCTTCAGGCAGGAACGTGCTGTTGGCGAAGTAGTGCGCCTCGATGCGCGACAGCGCCAAGGCGAACCCGCCATGATCGGATTCGAAGGGCGCGCGCGCTGTCGGATAGAGCGTCGAGCACGACGCCTCGTAGCGGCTCCAGGCGCGCGCCGCGGGACGATGGCTGTCGGGATTGCGATCGATCAGGCGGCGATAGTAGTTGCCGAGGATGTCGCTGCGCTCGTTGGCCGGCAGATGCTCGACGAAGTCGCGCCACGCCTCGGGGAAGATCGCCCGCATGCCGTGCAGGAACCAGTCGATCTCCGAACGCGCGCCGAGGAAGATGCCGCGCAGGATGAAGCCGCTCACCCGTTCGGGATGCTCGAGTCCGTAGGCCAGCGCCAGGGTGCTGCCCCACGAGCCGCCGAACAGCAGCCACTGACCGATGCCGAGATGGAGCCGCAGCTTCTCCATGTCGGCCACCAGATGCGCGGTGGTGTTGTCCTGCAGCTCGCCGAGCGGCATCGAGCGTCCGCAGCCGCGCTGGTCGAAGACGACGATGCGGTAGAATTGCGGATCGAAGAAGCGACGATGGACCGGGGCTGAGCCGGCGCCGGGCCCGCCATGGAGAAACACCACGGGCGTGCCGGCAGGATTGCCGCTCTGCTCCCAGTAGATCGTGTGTCGTCCATCGACCGCCAGCATGCCGCTGGCGTACGGCGAGATCTCGGGGAAGAGGTCGGATCGAAGGGGGGATTCTGATCGAGGCATGACAATTACGCTCGCATCACTGCCATAGCAGCGGGCGTTGTTCCAGGCTAGAGCAGCGTCCGATTTGCGTGCTCCAGCGAACGATTGCCGCCTGGCCGCTCGAAAGTCTATGGTCGGTTTGGGGGGAGGCTGGAGGCTCGGTGTTTGTCCTGCGGTTCTTCGCGCTCGTCCTGCTTCTCCTCGCGGCGGGCGCCTGCTTGCCCCAGGGCGCTTCGGCACCGGCGACGACCGCCTCGGAGGCGTCCGGCGTACCCGGCGTGCCGCGGGCGATCGAGCGGGATGTCGGCACGGCCTATGCCGATCCCGCGTTGCAGGCGTATGTCGACGGCGTCGGCCAGCGCCTGCTGAAGCGATCGGGAATCCCCGGGTCCTATCGCTTCGTCGTGCTCGACCTGCCGAACGCCAACGCCCATGCGGTGTCGAACTACGTCTTCGTCACCCGCGGGCTGCTTGCCGGCCTCGACGATGAAGCCGAACTGGCGGCGGCCCTCGCCCACGAGGTCAGCCATCTCCTGCAACGCCACGCCGCTCAGCGTGCCCAGGCCCGGCAGGGTGTGCTCGACGCCGCCATCGAGGCGGCCGCCGCCACCGGCTCGGTCACGGTCGGCCGGTCGGTGGCGCGTGATGGCCTGCTCGCCTTGCGGCGCTATTCGCGCGAGCAGGAGCTCGAGGCCGATCGCATGGGGCTCACCCTGCTGGTGAAGGCCGGCTATCGCGGCGATGCGATGGCGAGCCTGATCGAGAAGCTGCGCCGGCAGTCCCAGCTCGAGATGCAGCTCATGGGCGAGGCGCCCGACTCGGTCGATCGGCGCAGCTCGGTGTCGACGCATCCAGCGCCGATCGAGCGCCAGGAGGCGCTGCGCGGCCTCACCGATCTCGCGGCGCCCGGCGAGAACGGCCGCATGCCCTACCTGGGCGCGATCGACGGCCTGTCGGTCGATGATTCACCGCAAGAAGGCTTCGTCCGCGGCAACAAGTTCCTCCACCCGGTGATGCGGATCGGCTTCGAGGCGCCGCGCGATTTCCGCCTGTTCAATGACCAGGACGGCGTCCTGGGTGTCGGGCGCGACCGCTCGCTGATTTTCTTCTCCTGCCTTCCCGAGCCGGTCCCCGGCAGCCTGGCGGAATGGATGCGCAGCCAGCTCAAGCCCACGCCGACCGATATCCAGACGATCGAGATCGCCGGTGCGGAAGCGGCGATCGGCGCGCGGCCGCGCGGCTCCGACACCGGCTTGAGCCAGCTGCGCTACGTCATGGTCCGACGCGGCGAGCGGGTCTGCTACTTCAATCTTCTGAGTGAAGGCGCCGATCGCGATCAGCGGATCGAGGTGCTGGTCAATGCGGCGCGCACCTTCCATGGCCTGTCCAATGCCGAGTTGGCGGCGCTCAAGCCCTATCGTCTGAAGGTCGTGACGACCGGCGGCACCTCGGCTGCGCAGATCGCGCAGCACCTGCCCTACGACGATTTCAAGATGCAACGGCTGCTGGTGCTGAACGGCGTCGACAGCCCGGCCGCACTGATGCGCCAGGCACAGATCAAGACGATTCAGCCCTAGGGTCCAATCGACCCCTGCGGGCCTCACGCTGCAGGCGAGGCCCCCTAGTCGATAGGAGCTATCAGGCGACCTTCTGCAGGACGCTGTTCAGCTTCTGGGTCGCCAGGTCCTTATCGATGCGCTCGACGGCGGCCAGCTCACGTGCCAGGCGATCCAGCGCCGCCTCGTAGATCTGGCGCTCGCTGTACGACTGGTCCGGCTGCCCGGCATTGCGGTGCAGATCGCGCACGACTTCGGCAATCGACACCGGGTCGCCGGAGTTGATCTTGGCTTCGTACTCCTGGGCGCGACGGTTCCACATGGCGCGGCTGACGCGGCTGCGACCCTTCAGGGTCACCAGCGCGCTCTCCATGATCTTGCGCGAGGACAGCTTGCGCAGCCCGGAGATCTTCGCTTTCGCGACGGGCACCCGCAGCATCATGCGCTCCTGCTCGAACGAAATGACGAACAGATCGAGCTTGTGTCCGGCGATTTCCTTGGCTTCGATGTCGATCACGCGACCTACGCCGTGAGTCGGGTAGACGACGAAATCCCCCTTCTCGAACGCCAAATCCTTGGCCGCGATCTTCTTCGGCTTGGCCATTTCCAGTTCTTCCTTCACCTTCGACCCCTCGCTTAGCGATACCGCAGTTCACCGCGCACGCGCCCCAGCGTGATCAGTCAGGTGCCTGGTATCAGTTGCTTTCGGCTACCGACCGGACACCGAACTGGCGGCGAACCCGAACCCGGTCCGCTTTCAGCGTCGTCTTTATACCAGGAATCTGGACGCAAGTCGCGTTCTATGTTGCATTTCGGCAACTGTCTTGCCATGCAGATATTGCATGGCTGTTGCAAATGATGCCCGGGACGCCCGAATGCGGGCAGTTTCTATCGTTTGCCGGGGTTCCGGCTGAAATACTTTTTGAACTTGTCTTTCTCGTCCTTGAAATCTTCGGCATCGGCCGGCGCTTCGCCCTTGCGGGTGATGTTCGGCCACTCGCTTGCCAGGCTGCGATTGAGGTCCAGCCACTGCTCCAGGCCCTTCTCAGTGTCGGGCAGGATCGCATTGGGCGGGCATTCCGGTTCACACACACCGCAATCGATGCATTCGTCCGGATTGATGACCAGCATGTTCTCGCCCTCGTAGAAGCAATCGACGGGGCAGACTTCGACACAGTCCATGTACTTGCACTTGATGCAAGCCTCGGTCACGACATAGGTCATCGACGACTCTCGAAACGGGCGGGCGGGTGCTTAACGCGCTCAATTGGTCGGCGCAAGGACTCTGAATCACGCAGGGTCGATTTCATCATACAACGATCGAGCCTCTGGAGCCGGTCCGCGGCGCTCGCCGAGCGCCAGGATCCGAACGACACGGACGCGCGGTCCCATGGCAAAGGTCAACACCATGCCGGGCGCCACGGCGGCATGCGGCTTGTCGACCACGCGGCCGTCGATCCGGAAACGCGCCTTCTCGACGTACCGGGTCGCCAAGCTGCGGGATTTGAAGAAGCGAGCATGCCAAAGCCATTTGTCGAGCCGCATTGCCGGCCTAGCGTTGCGCCGCCGGGGTCAACGGCTGCTACTTCTTGCCGCCGAGCTTGAGCTCGAGCAGCTTGGCGAACGGCGAATCGCTCGCCGCTCCCTCGCCTTTCTTCTCGGTGGTGGCGTAAAGCCGGATCGCCGGCTCGGTGCCATCCCGGCGCGGCGGACGGGGCCCGCGACGCTCCTCGCGCGGCCGATCCTCCCGGGGCCCCCGAGGCGGTCCATCGTATCGTTGCCCGTCGCGGCGGGGCCCATCGTGGCGGGGCCCGTCGTATCGCTGCCCCTCGGGCCGCTGCCCGTCCTGCCGCGGGCCATCGCGCCGCGGTCCGTCTGCCCCAGGCCCATCGCGGCGGCCGGGCGCGGTCTGGCCGAAGGCGGCGAAGAACTGCCGCTCGTTGGGCCGTTCCGGCCGCTCGCGGCGGCGCTGATCGCGCTGCTGCTGGCGCTGCTGCTGACGCTGCCGCTCGCGCTGCTCCTCGCGCTCGCGCACGAAGCGCGGCTTGACGGAGTAGGCATAGAGCGGTCCGAAATCTTCCGACGGCGGATGGACGCGATAGCCCAGCGCCGCCATCACGTTGGCCATCTCGGGCTCGGAGCAGCCGACCAGCGACATCATCTGCGGCGAGGCGCGGAACCAGCCCGGCGGCAGCGGGCGCGGTCCCGTCCTGCGCGGCTCCTCGGCCCGAGATGCCTCCGCTCGAGGCGCCTCGGCGGTCACGGCGACGGCCTCGGCCTGCGCTTGCGGTGGCGTCTCATTCTCGCCGTCGGCGATCGCCGGTTGTACCTCGTCGCTTGCCGGCGTTTCGGCCATGGCCGTAGCGGCGGCAGCCGCTTCCTCGGCGACGCCAGTCGTCGCCTCGACGGGCTTGCTCTCGGCAGCTTCGGCCTCGGCCGTTGAGACGACAGTCTCCGCCTCGACCGGGGCTGCCGGCTCGGAAGCCTCCAAGGCGGGCTCCTCGACTGCCGGGACGGCGACGGTGGTCTCCTCCGCTGTCGCCTCGGCGGCGCCCTGCTCGGCCTCCGCCGCCAGCTCGGCCTCCGTCTCCGCCTGCTCCTCGATGTCGGCCGTCACGGGCTCTGCCGCGACGGACTCGGCCGCCGGCGTCTCATCGACCGGCTCGAACTCGCCGAAGGCTGCGGCCACGATCGCCCATTCGCTGATCTCGTCGTTCGTCGCGGCTGCCGGGATCGGGGCCACGGCGGCCTGACGCTCGCCCCGCGGCTTGCGCTCGCGTCGCCGCTCGTTGCGCGATGTTGGCCGGTCCTGCACCGCCTGATCCGGTGTTGGCGGCTCTGCTTCGGCCATCGGTGCAGGCGGGTTCTCGCGCTCGAGCTGGGCGCGTCGGGCGGCCTCGCGGCTTTCGCGCACGGCCTGGCGCGCCATCGCCGCCAGCCGTTCGACCATGTCGGCGCGGATGGCGTGATCGCCCAGCGGCAGATAGCCGATGGTGGCGTAGAAATCGCGGTCCGAACCGCGCGGCAGGTCCATCGACGTGCGGCCTTCGGCTGGCAGCGGCGGGATCGTGTCGCGGTTCCTGGCGATCATCCAGAGGCCGGCGCGCAGGCGGATTGGCACCGGCTTCAGCATGCTCGGGAAGTAGAGGGAGTAGACACCGACGCGCACGCCGAGCCGTGCCAATGCCTTGCGGTCCTCCTCGCCGAGCTCGGCGAGCTGATGCTCGATCGGCCGGCGCGGCAGGATGCCGAGATGCTCGCAGAGCTGGAATACGACGCCGCGGGCGCCGGCCGGCAGCTCGGTCGTGGCGCGCGCATCCATCAGCTCGCTGAGTCCGAGGCGGATACGCGTCTCGACCCAGGTGGCGGCGCGCTTGCGGACTTCCTCACGCGCCGGTCCGTCGAGCAGATCCGACGGCAGCGCTTCGACCTTGGGCGCGAGGATGTCGCCGCTCGCCACCAGGCGAGCGACCGGGCCGCCGCCCCAGCAGATACGAAGTTGAGAATCGAACACGAGCTCGCGATCGGCCGAAGCCATGAAGGCCTGCAAGCGCGTCGGCAGGTCCTGGCGCAGCGCACGCAGCGCCGCGCTCATGACCGCCTTCTGATCGGCATGCCCTTCCGTGGTATCGGGAATGAAGCGGAAGCCCTCGATGCGCCCGAGATGTTCGCCTTCGACCGAGACCTCGCCTGCTTCGGCGACTGACGTCGTCATTTCACCCTCATCGTGCAATCTTCGTACAAGCAACGCCGCCCGTCTATCGACAAACCTTTGCATCAGGCGCTGGTGCAGCACGTCCGAAAGCTTGTCCTCGATGGCCCGGGCGCGTTCCTGCCAATGCGTCGCTCGTTGGATCCAGTCCGGACGATGCGAGATGTAGGTCCACGTGCGTACGTGCGCGATACGCGCCATCAAGGTGTCGATGTCGCCATCGTAGCGTTCAAGCCGTTGGACGTGACTCTCGATCCAGTCCTCAGGTAACCGTTCCCCGCCCTGTGTCAAGTGCTCGAAGAGCTGGCCAAGCAGGCGGGTATGCTCCTCGGTCATCGTCTTGCGGAAGTCCGGCACCTGGCAGACCTCCCACATCAGCCTCACGCGCGGCGCGGTGCGCAGGCGCGGCAGGAACTCCGAATGGGTCGACAAGGTCTGCAGCGCGAGCTGATCATCCTGCTCGCGAACGCGCTGCAGTGCGGGATGGTTCGGCGGCTCGTTCAAGGATGCGATCAGCGCCGGCACCGAGCGGAAGTCGAGGTCGCTGTTGCGCCATTGAATGTCGCGCAATGGATCGAAGCGATGATTTTCGATCGCTTCGACGATCTCCGGTTCGAGCGTGCCGGCTTCGGCGGTCGTGCCGAAGGTGCCGTCGTTCATGTGCCGGCCGGCGCGTCCGGCGATCTGGGCCATCTCGACGCTGCGCAAGGGCCTGAGCGCGCGGCCGTCATATTTCCGCAGCGAGGCGAACCAGACATGGTTGACGTCCATGTTGAGGCCCATGCCGATCGCGTCGGTGGCCACCAGGTAGTCGACCTCGCCGGCCTGGAACATGTCGACCTGGGCGTTGCGCGTGCGCGGGCTGAGGGCGCCCATCACGATGGCGGTGCCGCCGCGCTGGCGGCGGATCAGCTCCGCCATGGCGTAGACCTCGTTGGCCGAGAACCCGACCACCGCCGAGCGGCGCGGCAGGCGTGTCGCCTTCTTCGGGCCGACATAGGAGAGGTTCGAGAAGCGCGGCCGCGCCACGACGTCGATGTCGGGCAGCAGGCGATTGAGCACGGGCCGGATGGTGTCGGCACCGAGCAGCATGGTCTCGTTCGTGCCGCGCGCTTCGAGCAGGCGGTTGGTGAAGAAATGGCCGCGCTCGGGATCGGCCGCCATCTGGATCTCGTCGACGGCCAGGAAGGATACCGTGCGCTCGAGCGGCATCGATTCCACGGTACAGACGAAATAGCGCGCGCCGGGCGGCGCGATCTTCTCCTCGCCGGTGATCAGTGCCACCTGCGAGGCGCCCTTGATGCGGACGATGCGATCGTAATTCTCCCGCGCCAGCAGGCGCAGCGGGAAACCGATCATGCCCGATTCGTGACCGAGCATGCGCTCGATGGCGAGGTAGGTCTTGCCGGTGTTGGTTGGACCGAGAACTGCGGTCAGACGGCCGGCGTTGAGGGGCGGCATTGGTCCACCTTCGCGCGCGGGCGCGCGGGGCGCAAGGCCGCTCGCGACGCGATAGTCCTAACCGGAGACTATCGGCTCCAGCTTGTTGCAGCCGATAACCGGGCCATGATCGGCGCGCTGCACGAGCACGGCGGCGCCTTGGCCCGGCTGCAGGCCGGTCGTGTCGACCGACCAGGTCGCAGCCGCGCCGTCCCAGCGCGCCAGCAGCTCGAAGCGACGCACGACGTTGAAGTTGTCGATGGTCCGCCCCTGGTTCTCGCCGCTCGCCACCGGCGTGCTGTGACGCCGGTCATAGATGGCGACCGTCACATCGGCCGGCTTGCCGTCGAGCGGAAAGGCGCCGAGCTTGACCGCCAGCCGCCCGTCGGTGCCGCGCGAAAGCTCGGGCGTCGCACGCCGCGGCGAACGGCGCTGCGCCTCGACGAGCAGGGCTTCGATCATGCCACGGTCCCGGCCGGTGTCGTGCCCGAGTCCGTCGACGACCATCTCGGGCGTGTAGACGTAGCGCTGCTTCAGGACGCGCGCGTAGGCGCGCTGGCGATCCGTGGTCGCGCGCGAGGCGAATGGATCCTTCCAGCCGATGTAATCCCAGTAGTCGATATGGAACGACAGCGCGACGATGTCGGGGCGCTTGGCCAAGCTGCCCAGATAGGCGTCGGCCGGCGGGCAGGAGTTGCAGCCCTGCGAGGTGAACAGCTCGACCGCCCAGGGTCCTTCGGCTGCATTGCGCGGATCGGCACTCGCCTGCGTCACTGTGAACGCCACGCCCGCTGCCGTCGCCCCGCCGAGCAGAAGCGATCGACGTCGGGAAATTCCAAATCTCGTCATTTGGCGAGGATGCGCTTTGCGATTCGCTTTCACCAATCAACAAACGGTTAGGCTGCCATGATCGGACCTGCGCGCCGGCTGGACAGGCTCGGCGCAACATTATAACAATACGCTTCTTTGATCGATTTTCGGCGCGCCATTCTCGCCCCATGCGTGATCCCGTTTCACCCGGCACGACCTTGCTCGCCATGAGCGCGGCCAACCGCATCGCGGCTGCGGTCGTGGTGTCGGGCTTGCTCTGGCTCGCCGCCTGGTGGGCGCTGTGACGGCGGCGCTTCGTTTGGTCGACCTGACCGTGAGCTATGACCGCCATCCGGCGGTTCATCATGTGTCGGCCGTGATTCCCGCCGCCGAGATGACGGCGATCGTCGGCCCGAACGGCGCCGGCAAGAGCACGCTTCTGAAGGCGTTGATGGGTCTCGTGCCGCGCGTCGAAGGCCGCATCGAATGCAGCGCGCGGCGCATCGCCTACCTGCCGCAGCAGGCCGAGATCGATCGCAGCTTTCCGATCTCGGTGTTCGATACCGTGCTGCTCGGGCGCTGGTCACGCTTCGGCGGCTTCGGCGCGGCCGGACACGCCGACATCCACGCCACGCGGCACGCGCTCGAAGCGGTGGGGCTTGCCGGCTTCGAGCGCCGGCCGATCGATACGCTGTCGATCGGCCAGTTCCAGCGCGTGCTGTTCGCCCGCTTGCTGCTGCAGGACGCCGATCTCGTCCTGCTGGACGAACCGTTCGCGGCGATCGATTCGCGGACCGTGGCCGACCTCATGGAGGTGATCAAGCGCTGGCAGGCCGAGAAGCGCACCGTGGTCGCCGTCCTGCACGATCTCGACCAGGTTCGCCGGGAATTTCCCAATTCCCTGCTGCTCGCGCGCGAGCTGGTCGATGCCGGGCCGACCGGCCAGGTCCTGTCGATCGAGAACCTGCGCCGTGCGCGTGCCATGGCCGAGGCGTGGGACGAACGCGCCGACGCCTGCGAGGAGCCGATGCGGCTCAGCGCCTGATCGCCGCGAGCGGCCCATGCTGTTCGACTATTTGATCGCTCCATTCGCCGATTTCGGATTCATGCGGCGTGCCCTCGTCGCCAGCCTGGCGCTGTCGGTCGGCGGATCGTCGATCGGCGTCTTTCTCATCCTGCGTCGCATGAGCCTGATGGGCGATGCGCTGGCGCACGCGCTGCTGCCCGGTGCAGCACTGGGCTTTCTGCTGGGCGGTCTCTCCCTGCCGGCGATGAGCCTCGGCGGCTTTCTGGCCGGCATCGCCACCGCCCTCGTCTCGGGCATCGTCGCGCGCTTCACCAGCCTGCGCGAGGATGCAACGTTCGCCGCGTCCTACCTCACCGCCATGGCGCTCGGCGTGCTGATCGTGTCGTTGCGCGGCTCGGCGGTCGACCTGATGAACATCCTGTTCGGCGCCATCCTGGCGGTCGACGATGCGGCGCTGATCCTGGTGGTGTCGACCGCGACCGCGACCTTGGTCGGGCTCGCCGCCATCTATCGGCCGCTGGTCGTCGAATGCTTCAATCCGGGCTTCCTCGCCGCGATGGGCATCCGCGGCTCGCTCTACCACTATCTCTTCCTGGCGCTCGCGGTGCTGAACATGGTGGCGGGCTTCCAGGCGCTGGGCACGCTGATGGCGCTCGGCCTGATCCTGCTGCCCGCGGTCGCCGCGTCGTTCTGGGCGCGCGAAGTGTGGTCGATGACATTGGTCGCGGCGCCCATGGCCTTCGCCTCGGCAGCGATCGGCCTGCTGCTCTCCTTCCATGCCGGGCTGCCGTCGGGTCCGGTGATCGTGTTGTGCGCCAGCCTGTTCTTCCTGGGCTCGCTGCTGTTCGGCTCACGCGCGTCGGTCCGCATGCGCCTCGCCCGGCCGGCTCACTTGCGCGGTTAGACCGACCCGCTAGGCTCGCCCTCCTTCGCGAGGGAATCTCAAATGTCTGCACCGCTGCCGGGCGTCAGCCTAAAGACCACCAAGGTCAACAATATCCATATGCGCTACGCCGAGATCGGCAGCGGCCCGCTGGTGCTGTTCTGCCACGGCTGGCCGGAGAGCTGGTATTCGTGGCGCCATCAGCTCGCGGCGCTCGGCGCCGCCGGCTATCGCTGCGTCGCGCCCGACATGCGCGGCTACGGCGGCACCGAGGCACCCGAACCGATCGAGCACTACACGCTCTGTCATCTGGTCGGCGACATGGCCGAGCTGGTGAAGGCGCTGGGCGAGTCCAAGGCGGTCATCGTCGGTCACGATTGGGGCGCGCCGGTCGCCTGGCACGCCGCTTTGTGGCGCCCCGATCTGTTTCCCGCCGTGTGCGCCATGAGCGTGCCCTATGCACCGCCGGGCTACGTCGATGCCCTGACCGCGCTCGAGAAGCTCGGCATCAACGACTTCTATCTGCAGTACTTCCAGAAGCCGGGCGTGCCCGAGGCCGAGCTGCAGGCCGACATCCGGAGCGCCCTGCGTCGGATCTACTTCACCGCGGGCGGCGACATGGACGAGAAGGGCAAGGGCTTCGCCCGCCTGACCGGTGGCACCTTGCTCGCCAACACCGTCGATCCGCCGGCGCTGCCGGCGTGGTTGAGCGAGGCCGATCTCGATTACTACACCCAGGAATTCTCACGCACCGGCTTCCGCGGCGGCCTCAACTGGTATCGCAACCTGCGGCGCAACTGGGAGCTCGGCGGACCGTGGCGCGGCCAGCCGATTCGCCAGCCGTCAATGTTCATCGCCGGGAGCCGCGACGGCGTGCTGCGCTTCCCGGCTTCCAAGGCGACCATGGAAGCCTTCCCGCGCACGCTGCCCGGCCTGGTCGGCAGCCACGTCCTCGAAGGCGCCGGGCACTGGGTGCAGCAGGAACAGCCGGCCGAGGTGAATCGATTGCTGATCGAGTTCTTGAAGGGGCTGCCAGCTTGAAGGTGGCATCATTTCTTTCTATCTTCCCAAATTAGGAAAGAGGAAGAAAGCATGGCTTTGAACATCAAAAGCCGTGAAACCGAGCAAGTCGTCCGCGACTTGGCCAAGCGCACTGGCCTAAGCATCACGGAAGCCGTGCACCAAGCTGCGGTCGAGAAGCTGCGGAGGATGGACGAGGATCGCGAGCGGCGCCGGCGGGCCATCTACGAGATCATCGAACGTGCGAAGTCCCGTCGTGTTTTTGACTCCAGGCCGGTAGACGAAATCCTTGGTTACAACGACGAAGGCACTTTCGAGTGATTGTCGTCGATTCATCGGCGCTTCTCGCCATTCTCCTGGATGAGCCAGATGCTCGGTCATTTGCTGATGCGATCAGCTCTTCGGAAGATTGCACGATTTCCTCTTTTAACTTCTTCGAAACGCAGGTCGTCATCCATAGGAACTCGCGCGAGGATGGCGTGCGGGACCTGATGACGTTGCTTTCGCAAGGTCGATTGACAATAGCACCCTTCGACGAGGCCCAGGCTGCACTCGCGTTCGAGGCTTATCGTCGTTACGGAAAGGGCTATCATTCTGCACGGCTCAACTTGGGCGATTGCGCCGCCTATGCGCTCGCCAGGAACTTGGACGCGCCTTTGCTTTTCAAAGGAAACGACTTCTCACAGACCGACATTCGCCGAGTTCTCTAGGCGGCTCCGGCATCATCGGGCATACTCTTCGGAGTTTCCGGAGGCGCCGATGATCCGTCTTCTCAGCATGGCTCTTGCCGTTCTGCTCGCTGTTGCCGGGCCGTCGCTCGCGCAGGAGTGCGATCCGACGCCGCCGCCGCCGGCGAAGCCCACAACCTGATCAGGGGCTCCGGTTGCGTCCCATCAAGACTGCCGCCGCGTTGGTGGCGCTGACATTGGTCGGTGCCTGCGCGAGCCGCAGTGACCTGACGCTGCAGCCTGCAGATCTGTCGGGCATCGATACAGCGCGTGGGCCGGCACCGGCCTATCGCGATGCCGTCTCACTGGCGCCGGTAAGCATCGGCCGCGATACGGGCACGCCCTGGACAGCGCGTTTCGGCGGGACCCAGGTGCAGCAGGCGCTGATGGAGAGCCTGCTGGCGGCGCACCTCGGTACGGCGCAGAGCGGGCGCTTCCGGCTCGACGCCACGCTGCTCAATCTCGAGCGGCCCTACGCCAGCTTCGCGATGACGGTCACCGCGACCATCGTCTACCGTCTCACCGACAGCCTGAGCGGCGCGGTCCTGTACAACCAGACAGTGACGACAATCGGCAGCGCCTCGCTCGCCGATGCGATCACCAACGAGAACCGCTTGCGCATCGCCGACGAGCGCGCGGTGCGCGCCAATCTCCGACGCCTGATCGAAGACCTGTACAGCCTCCCCGACCCGCCGCGGTCGCGTTAGGCTGAGCTTTCGTCGCTCGGACCGCGCCACTGGAGTGGCGCGGTTCCGGCGGAAGAGGTCGTCAGACCAAGCTTCGCAGCTCGGCGAGCGCGACCGACAGCATGGCGAGATCGAGCACGCCTGCGGTCGCCAGATCTTCCTTCAGCAATCGGTCGATGCGATCGAGCGCGAGCTTGCGCGGCTCGCTCCAGCGCACCAGCACCTGATCCGGGTCGGTCGTGCCGGCGGTCGTGGCCACGCGCAGGGCCGAGGTCAGGAGATCGGTGTGCAGGGCGGCGAGATCGTCCTGCAGGGCGAGCGCCGCCTGTGCCGGCCATTGGCCTTCGCGCGGCAGCTTGAGCGCCGCTGTCGCCAGCGTGGCGAGCGAGAGCCGCTCGCCCAGGCGGAAATAGAGGCGGCTCGCCGCTTCGATGCTGCAGCCGTTGGCGCGCGCCGCCTGCATCAGGTCGCCGGCGGCAGCCAAGGTCTCGAGCGCGGCCGCGCGGCGCGCCAGGCCAGCCGGCGCCCCCATCGCCTCGAAGATCGCAGCACGGTCGGCCAGCGCAGCGTTCTCTGCGTCGCCGACCAGGCCGGTCGGCAGGTCGCCCAGTGCGCTCACCGCCGCGCCGAGCTGCTCGGTCGCCAACATGGTGTCGAGCGGCTGCGGCAGGCGGCGCAAGGTCCATTGCACCGCGCGGGTGAGGAAGCGCTGCGAGGCGACCAGCATGCGCACCTGCGCCTCGGCCTTGAGCGCCGGGTCGAGCGCTTCGATGTCGTTCCACAGATCGCGCAGCTTCCAGGCGTCGCGCACCACGGCGAAGGCGCGCGCGATGGCCGCCGCCGAGGCGCCGGTGCGCGCGCCGACATTGCGCACGAAGGTCGGGCCGCAGCGATTGATCAGGGAGTTCACGACCTGCAGGGTGGCGATCTCGCGGCGCAGCCGGTGGTCGCGGATCACCGGCGCGTAGGCGTCCTGCAGCGCCTGCGGGAAGTAGCGTAGCAGTTCGCCGACCAGCAGCGGATCGTCGGGCAGGTCCGAGGCCAGGATCTCGTCGTTGAGGTCGATCTTGGCGTAGGCCAGCAGCACCGAGAGCTCGGGTCGCGTCAGGTACTGGCGACTCTGGCCGCGGCTGCGCATCGCGGCCGAATCGGGCAGGAACTCGACGGCGCGATCGAGACGGCCCTGCCGCTCCAGCGCGCGCATGAACCGCTCCAGCCGGTCATGCTCCTCGCCCGCCTGCTCGGCGGCGACGCTGATCGCCTGGCTCTGCTGATAATTGTGGCGCAGCACCAGCGCCCCCACTTCGCCGGTCATCGAGAACAGCAGCGCGTCGCGATCGGCGCGCTGCAGCAGCCCGCGGGCGATCGCCTCGCCGGTCGCGATCTTGATGTTGACCTCGTGGTCCGACGTGTCGACGCCCGCCGAATTGTCGAGCGCGTCGGTGTTGATGCGCCGGCCGCCCAGCGCCGCCTCGACGCGGCCGCGCTGGGTGAAGCCGAGATTGGCACCCTCGCCCACCACCTTCGCACGGATCTGCGCGGCGTCGACCCGAAGGACGTCGTTGGCGCGGTCGCCGGCATCGGCCTGGCTTTCGCTCGAAGCCTTCACATAGGTGCCGATGCCGCCGAAATAGAGCAGGTCCACCGGCGCCGTCAGGATGGCGCGCATCAGGTCGGCCGGGGTCAGGCTCGGCGCTTCGATGCCGAGCACGGTGCGCGCTTCGGCCGACAAGGCGATCGATTTGGCCGACCGGTCGTAGATGCCGCCGCCCGCCGACAGCAGGGCCTTGTCATAGTCGCGCCACGACGAGCGCGGCAGGTCGAACAGCCGCTTGCGCTCGGCCCAGCTCGTCGCCGGGTCGGGCAGCGGGTCGATGAAGACGTGGCGGTGATCGAAGGCCGCGACCAGCTTGATCTGCTGCGACAGGAGCATGCCGTTGCCGAACACGTCGCCCGACATGTCGCCGACGCCGGCGACGGTGAACGGGCTCACCTGGATGTCATGCCCCAGCTCGCGGAAGTGGCGCTTCACCGACTCCCATGCGCCGCGCGCGGTGATGCCCATCTTCTTGTGGTCGTAGCCCGCCGAGCCGCCCGAGGCGAAGGCATCGTCGAGCCAGAAGCCGTAATCGTGGGCGAGCGCGTTGGCGATGTCGGAGAAGGTGGCGGTGCCCTTGTCGGCGGCGACCACCAGATAGGGATCATCGCCGTCATGGCGCACCACGTGGGCCGGCGGGGCGATGCCGCCAACGACATAATTGTCGGTGATGTCGAGCATGCCGCGCACCAGAATCTGATAGCAGGCGATGCCCTCGGCCTGGATCTGCTCGCGCGTGCCGCCCCCCCCTTGTGCGTTGATTGGCGGCTGCTTGACGTAGAAGCCGCCCTTGGAGCCGACCGGCACGATGACGGCGTTCTTGACCATCTGGGTCTTCATCAGGCCGAGGATCTCGGTGCGGAAATCCTCGCGCCGGTCCGACCAGCGAATGCCGCCGCGCGCCACCCGGCCGCCGCGCAGATGAATGCCCTCCATGCGCGGGCTGTAGACGAAGATCTCGACAAGCGGGCGCGGCGTCGGCAGCTCGTCGATGGCGCGGCTGTCGATCTTGAAGGAGATCCAGGCCTTGGGCGCGCCGTCGGCGCCGGCCTGCCAGTAGTTGGTGCGCAGCGTGCACTGGATGGCGCTGAGGAAGCGCCGCAGGATGCGATCCTCGTCGAGGGTGGCGACCGCGTCGAGCGCCGCGGCGATGCGGGAGTCGATCACGGCGAGTCGCTGCATGCGCTGCGGGTCGCTTGCGTCGCCCAGCGCCGGATCGAATCGGGCGGTGAACAGGTCGGCCAAGCCGCGGGCGATCGCCGGATAGGCGCAGAGCGTCGCCTCCATGTAATCCTGGCTGAAGGCGATGCCGGCCTGGCGCAGGTACTTGGCATAAGCGCGTACGATCGCGACCTCGCGCCAGGCCAATCCGGCGCCCAGCACCAGCCGATTGAATCCATCGCTTTCCAGCGCGCCGTTCCAAAGCCGATCGAGGGTTTCGGCGAAGCGTGGTCCCGCGACGTCGAGGTCGACCGCCGATCCGTCGATGGTCTCGACGCTCAGCACCTGCAGGGCGACGGAAGCTGCCGTCTCGCCGGGCGGCGGGCGCAGCACGAACGGCACTTCGCTCAGCACGCGCAAGCCGAGCTTTTCCAACGGCGGCAGGATGTCTGAAAGCGCGATCGGCTCGTCGGGATGGAACAGGCGCAGCGTGAAGCGATGGGCCGGCAGGCCAGGCTCGCGCTCCAGGCGCACGCCGAAGGCGCAACCGCCCAGCGCCTCCTGCACGAGGCCGAGATCGGCCACCGCTTGGACGGCGGCGAAGCTGTCGCGATAGGGCGCGGGGAACCAGTCGCGCCAGCGCCGGGCGGCGAGGCGGCCTTCGACCTCGCCCTGATCGGCCTGGAGGGCCAACCGGAAATGATCGCTCCATGATGTCGCTGCCTCGGCCAGCGCGCGCTCCAGCTCGGCGAGGTCGGGCGTCGGCGAGGCAACCTCGTGCAGCTTCAAGGTGTAGAGCGATTGGCCGAGCGCCGAATCGCTGCTGACGTCGGACTCGATCGACGTCACCCTGCCGTTCCAGGCCTGCTCGAGGATGGCCGCGAAGCGGTCGCTCAGGTTGGCGTCGAAGCGTTCGCGCGGCGCCAGCACGAGGCAGGTGGCGAAGCGACCGACGGCATCGCGACGGACGAACAAGGCGACGCGCCGCCGCTCCTGCAATTGCAGGATGCCCATCACGTGATCGAACAGCTGGTCCTCTTCGATCTGGAACAGCTCGTCGCGCGGATAGGAGTCGAGGATCGCCAGCAGCGCCTTGCCGTCGTGGCTGTGCTTATCGAAGCCGGATCGGCGCAGGAGGCTGTCGATGCGGCCGCGCAACAGCGGCACGTCGTGCACCAGCGCATGATAGGCGGCCGAGGTGAACAGGCCGACCAGACGCCGCTCGCCGGTGACCCTTCCGTCGTGGTCGTAGGTCTTGACGATCACGCAATCCATCGGCCCGCTGCGATGGACCAGCGATTGACGGTCGGTCTTGAGGATCAGGATGTTGTGCGGGCCGCGGGCGACCTTGCTCATCGCCTCGCCGCCGCCCAGGCCGGCGTCGAACAGGCGCACCTCGTCGGGCGACAGGATGCCGAGCGACGATGCCGGCATCAGATCGAAGCGCAGGCCGGATTCCTGGGCCGGATCGTCGACATAGCGATAACGGCGATGGCCGAGGAAGGTGAAGTTGCTGGCTTCGAGCCAGCGCAGGAATTCGGTGTACTCGCCGAGCTGTGGCGACCGGCTGGCCGCGAGATCCTCGATGGCGTCGAGACAGGCGCGCCGCATCGGCTGCCAATCCTCGACCGCCAGGCGTACCTCGGCCAGCACGCGCGTGAGCGCGGCGGCAAGGTCGTCGAGGGCGGCGGGATCGCCCTGCCGGTCGATCTCGATATGCATCAGCGATTCGAGCCGCGCCGCCCGGCCCGATTCGGCGGCGAACCCCACCAGGTCGCCATCGATGTCGCGACGGATGGTGAGCACGGGATGGGCCAGCAGATGGACGGCGATCTCGCGGCGATTGAACTCGTTGGAGATCGAATCGACCAGGAACGGCATGTCGTCATTGACGATCTGCACGATGGTGTGCCGGCTGTCGAAGCCGTGGTCGGCGGCCGACGGGTTGAAGACCCGCACCTTGGCGACGCCAGGCAGGCGGCGGCGGGCGAAACCGAGCAGGGCGGTCGCTGCCGTGGCGCGCTGCTCGGCCGGCGCCAGGGCGAGGTCCTTGTCGGCGATGCGCCCGTACAGGCTGCGCGAAAAACGCGCAGCTTCGTCGCCGCCGGCGCCGGCCAGGGCGGCGGCGCAGATGGCATCCAGGCGATTGAGTCGAGGCGCCAGCGCGATGGCCATGTGGTCTAGTCCCTCTGCTGAAGCGCTGCGGATGTTACGTCGGTCGATGTCGATCTGACGACACTCTAGCGACGATGCGATAGGAGCCCATCCTGTCGGGGGTTTTCGCGATCGCGCCGACGCCATTGCGCCGAATCGCTGGCGTTTCTGTCTGCGGCCCTTGGAATCCGCGGGAGAGCGCGTTTTGTTCTCATCTGTTGTTGCACCTGCGAAGGCGCGGGCGTATCCTGAAAAACAAAATTACAATGCCATATTCTTTCGTGATTTCAGGGTATTAGAGACCCATTCCTGAGATTCACATGCAGGGAATAAAAATGGCGATGACAAGGCATCGTGTAACCGTATCATCAAGGAATAGTGGGGAGCGGCAAACGCCTCCCAACATCTAGGTATCTTCCACAGAGTGTTCTATCCACAGCTGTGGACAAAAAGAAAAGGGGAGCCGCAAGTGTTTGATGTTGTTCAAGTTCGAAGCGGCGCACGGGTTGTTACCGACGCCTCGCGCGACTCCCGGCTGACGGTCTTCGGGAAAGCGACTCTGTCCGACCGCTACCTGATGCCCGGCGAAAGCTACCAGGAGATGTTTGCCCGCGTGGCGTCGGCCTATGCCGACGATGATGCCCACGCCCAGCGTCTCTACGACTACATCAGCCGGCTGTGGTTCATGCCGGCAACGCCGGTGCTCAGCAACGGCGGCACCTCGCGCGGCCTGCCGATCTCGTGCTTCCTGAACGAGGCCAACGATTCGCTCGAAGGCATCGTCGGGCTGTGGAACGAGAATGTCTGGCTGGCGGCCCGCGGCGGCGGCATCGGCTCGTACTGGGGCAATCTCCGTTCGATTGGCGAAAAGGTCGGCATGAACGGCAAGACCTCGGGCGTGGTGCCGTTCATCCGCGTGATGGATTCGCTCACGCTGGCGATCAGCCAGGGCTCGCTGCGCCGCGGCTCGGCGGCGGTCTACCTGCCGGTCAACCATCCCGAGGTCGAGGAGTTCATCGAGCTCCGCCGGCCGACCGGCGGCGATCCCAATCGCAAGGCGCTCAACCTCCACCATGGGCTGCTGGTGTCCGACGCCTTCATGCGCGCGGTCGAGAACGACGAGGAATGGGGCCTGGTGAGCCCCAAGGATGGCTCGGTCCAGCGCAAGATCTCGGCGCGATCCCTGTGGATCCGCATCCTGACGGCGCGCATCGAGACCGGCGAGCCTTACCTGGTGTTCGTCGACCACGTGAACAAGGCGCGGCCCGAGCATCACAAGCTCGCCGGCCTCGAGGTCAAGACCTCCAACCTGTGCAGCGAGATCACGCTGCCCACCGGCATCGACCATCACGGCAAGCAGCGCACCGCGGTGTGCTGCCTCTCCTCGCTCAATCTCGAGACCTATCTCGAATGGCACGAGCATCCGACCTTCATCGAGGACGTGATGCGCTTTCTCGACAACGTGCTGCAGGGCTTCATCGACAACGCCGGCAGCGACTTCGCGCGCGCGACCTACGCCGCCCTGCGCGAGCGTTCGGTCGGGCTGGGCGTGATGGGCTTCCACTCCTTCCTGCAGCAGAACAACATCCCGCTCGAATCGGTGATGGCCAAGGTGTGGAACAAGAAGATGTTCAAGCACGTCCGCGGCCATTGCGATGCGGCGTCGAAGGCGCTGGCTCAGGAGCGCGGCGCCTGCCCCGACGCCGCCGATTTCGGCTTCGAGGAGCGCTTCTCCAACAAGCTCGCGATCGCCCCCACCGCCTCGATCTCGATCATCTGCGGCGGCGCCTCGCCCGGCATCGAGCCGTCGGCGGCCAACGTCTACAACCACAAGACCCTGTCGGGCTCTTTCGTCGTGCGCAATCCCTACCTCGAGAAGCTGCTGGAGCAGAAGGGCAGGAACGACGAGGAGACCTGGACCTCGATCACCATAAGCCAGGGCTCGGTGCAGCATCTCGACTGCCTCGACGACCACGAGAAGGCGGTGTTCAAGACCGCCTTCGAGCTCGATCAGCGCTGGCTGGTGGAGCATGCTGCCGACCGCGCGCCGTTCATCTGCCAGAGCCAGTCGCTCAACCTCTTCCTGCCGGCCGACGTGCACAAGCGCGACCTCCACCAGATCCACATGATGGCCTGGAAGCGCGGCGTGAAGAGCCTCTATTACTGCCGCTCGCTCAGCATCCAGCGCGCCGAGACGGTGGCTGGCGAAGCGCTCGCCCAGCCGCTCGGCGACCTTGCCCTTTCGACGCCAACAATCGACGCCCCCTCGGCGCCGGTCGGGTCGGTGCCAACGGCGCCGGCCCGATCCAACGATTACGAAGAATGTCTTAGCTGCCAGTGACTGCCGTCGTCCTCGCCGTGCCCGCCGGTGAATTCCGGCGGGCACGACGAGACCCTTTTTGCCTCATCGATTTTTTCGGACTGCCGCCATGTCCCTGCTCGACGCCAAGCCGATCTACAAGCCGTTCCACTATCCCTGGGCGTACGATGCCTGGCTGACCCAGCAGCGCATCCATTGGCTGCCCGAGGAAGTGCCGCTGGCGGACGACGTCAAGGATTGGCGCAACAAGCTCACCGACAGCGAGCGACACCTGCTGACGCAGATCTTCCGCTTCTTCACCCAGGCCGATGTCGAGGTGAACAACTGCTACATGCGGCACTACTCCCGCATCTTCAAGCCGACCGAAGTGCAGATGATGCTGGCCGCCTTCTCGGCGATGGAGACGGTGCACGTCGCCGCCTACAGCCATCTGCTCGACACGATCGGCATGCCGGAGACGGAGTACTCGGCCTTCCTCCACGTCAAGGAGATGAAGGACAAGTACGACTACATGCAAGGCTTCAACGTCGAGTCGAAGGCCGACATCGCCAAGACGCTGGCCGTGTTCGGCGCCTTCACCGAGGGCCTGCAGCTCTTCGCGTCGTTCGCCATGCTGATGAACTTCCCGCGCTTCAACAAGATGAAGGGCATGGGCCAGATCGTGTCGTGGTCGGTGCGCGACGAGACCCTGCACTGCAACTCGATCATCCGCCTGTTCCGCACCTTCGTGCAGGAGAACCCCGAGATCTGGACCGAGGCGCTGCAGCGCGAGATCTACGTCGCCTGCTCGACCATCGTCGATCACGAGGACGCCTTCATCGATCTGGCGTTCGAGCTCGGCGGCATCGAGGGCATGACCGCCGTCGACGTGAAGCGCTACATCCGCTTCATCGCCGACCGCCGCCTCACCCAGATCAGCCTGCAGCCGATCTACCGCAGCGACGCCAAGAACCCGCTGCCGTGGATGGACCAGATGCTGAACGCCATCGAGCACACCAACTTCTTCGAGAACCGCGCGACGGAGTACTCCAAGGCTTCGACTCGGGGAACCTGGGAAGAGGCGTTCAGCTAGCGCGGTCCCAATTCTGACCGCCGTAATGGAGCCGGAGGATCACCACCTCGTCTTCTGCTACGGCAAACGCAATCGCGACTCGGCGCTCAAATCCGATGACACGCAAGCCTGGACGCTGGTCGTCGCGCCGCTGACCTCGTTCGCCTGCGAACCAAGACAGTAGTTCTCGAGACGCTCGATGTAGCTCAGAGCAATGTCGGCGCCGGCACGTTCAGCGATCCAGTCGCCGATGTTGAGCAGATCGTTGTCCGCCTCGGGCGTAAACCTGACGGTTCGACGAATCAACGCCGTACCTTGCGTCGCCCACCGTAACGCGCGCGAGCTTCGGCAAAGACCGTTCTCGCCGGAATCCGGCTAGAGGGGGCTGCCATGGTGGCGTCATAGGCGGGCACAACCTCCTCGCGCAGCCACCGTTCGAACGCGGCGTCACTGCAGGGCACGAAGACCCGCCCTGATCACCTCTGAACCGGAGGCATGGGCGCCAGACTTCACCTTTGTATCAATGTAGTGGGCCTGCTCGGTTGGAAGGCTGAATGTTCGTTTGGAAACTCGGGGCATTGGCGAATGTCTCCACGGTATGAATTTGTCATACCACATTGCGAGACTCATGCAGTGCCGGCCGTCGGCCCATTGGCACGGGAGTCGCATGCAGGCGAACAAGGATCCCTCGCCAGGAGATGGCAATGACGCTCTCACGCCGCTCACTCGTTGCCGCAACGTCGTTGCTTGCGCTGCCGCGCGCCGCCTGGGCGCAGGAGAAGGTGCTGCGCTACGGCATTCCGATGACCGACATTCCGCTCACCACCGGCCAGCCCGATCGCGGCGCCAACGCCTATCAGTATACCGGCCTCACGATCTACGACCCGCTGATCGCCTGGGAGCTCGACGTGTCGGACCGGCCGGGCAAGATGATCCCGGCCCTGGCCACCGATTGGATGGTCAACGAGGCCGACAAGACGCTGTGGACCTTCAAGCTGCGCTCCGGTGTCACATTCCATGACGGGTCGGACTTCAACGCCGACGCGGTGATCTGGAACTTCGAGAAGGTCTTCAACAAGGACGCGCCGCAGTTCGACACCCGCCAGTCGGCCCAGGTGCGGCCGCGCCTGCCCGGGCTCGCGAGCTATCGCAAGACCGGCGATCTCGAGATCGAGATCAAGACCAGGTCGGTCGATTCGCTCTTTCCCTATCAGCTCCTGTGGTTCCTGGTGTCGAGCCCGGCACAGTGGGAGAGGCTCGGCAAGGACTGGAACAAGGTCGCCCAGGAGCCGTCGGGCACCGGCCCGTTCAAGCTTACCCGCCTGGTGCCGCGCGAGCGCGCCGAGCTGGTGAAGAACCCGGCTTACTGGAATCCGAATCGCATTCCCAAGGTCGATCGCATCATCCTGGTGTGCGCGCCGGAGGATTCGAGCCGCAGCGCGGCGTTGATCGCAGGATCGGTCGACATGATCGACGCGCCGGCGCCCGACGTGATTGACCGGTTGAAGCAAAGTGGTGCACGCCTTTCGACCAATATCACGCCGCATGTCTTCCAGTATCATCCGTCGCTGGTCGAAGGATCGCCGTGGACGGACATCCGCGTGCGCAAGGCGGCCAATCTCGCGATCGATCGTGACGCCATCGTCAAGCTGCTCAATGGGCTGGTGACCCCGGCCTACGGCGAGGTAGACCGCAGCAGCCCATGGTTCGGCAAGCCGACATTCGTTCTCGGATATGCACCCGACGAGGCGCGCAAGCTGATGACCGACGCGGGCTATGGAAAATCAAATCCCTTGAAGGCCAAGGTCTCGATCCAGGCCAGCGGCACCAACCAGACGGTCAACGAGGCGATTCAGGAGATGCTGAAGGAGGCCTACTTCCAGATCGAGTTCAAGGCGGTCGAGCTCGAGGCGCTGATGACCGGCTGGCGGGGCGGCGCCAAGGCCGACATGAACAAGGACGTGTCGGCCACCAACGTGACACACGTGACGTCCGATCCGTTCTACGCCGTGAACCGCTTCTTCGCGTCCGACCAGGTCGCGCCGACCGGCGTGAACTGGAGCTTCTACAAGAATCCCGAGGTCGACCAGCTGGTGGTCGAGCTGAAGAACACCTTCGATCCGGCGAGGCAGGACGAGATCACGGCGAAGATCCACGCGAGAGCGGTAGACGACGCGGCGATGATCTGGGTCTACCACGACACCACGGCCCGGGCCCTGTCGCCCAAGGTCAAGCGCTACATCCAGGCGCAGAGCTGGTTCCAGGATCTGGCACTGATCGAGATGTGAGCCCGTCAACGCAGCTCGCAGGAGATAATTGCATCGTCACGAAACCCACTCCCGCTCGCGACAGGAGAAAAAAGCTGTAGCATCGACACCAAGATGGGGGTGGGGGGCTGCAGGTTGCCGAGGGGCTGGTTTCTCGCAGGCGTTACGGCGTATCTGCTCGCCGGCCTTTTGCTTGTCCCGCTGTCGGGCAGCGCGGACACTGCCTGCACGGTCTCGAGCGACGTCGCGACCTGCACGGGCGATCAGTCGGGCGGCATCAAGAACGGCTCGAGCTTCTCGAGCGACATCATCTCGCTCAACGTCAACAATCTCACGACCGCGATCGGGCCGACCCTCGCCTACACAAACAGCGGCGGCAGTCCGGCCGGCGTCATCCTCGAGTACAGCGGCGTCGACCGCAACAACAGCCAGACCATCAATTTCACCTATGACGCCTCGAACAGCACCGGGTCGGGTGCGAGCGTGCAGGCAAGCACGGCCAACGCCGTAGGCTTCTACATCCAGAACTCGGGATCGAACGGCAGCGACAGCCATGCCGGCAAGGACGCCTACTGGACGACCATCAACGTGACCTCTCTGAATACGATGTCGCTGACCGCCAGCACGGTCACTGGCATCTACTCGAGCGCCTACGGCGGCAATGGCGTGGAAGGCCCGACCGATGGTCCCGGCGGCGCCGGGGGAGGAGGTGGCGCGATCACCCTCTCGATGTCCAATTCGACGATCACCGTCAACGGAACGTCGGCGGTCGGCATTCAGCTCGTGTCGACCGGCGGCTCGGGCGGCAGTGGCGGCGGCGGCGATGCCGGGGAGCATGGTGGTGATGGTGGCGTTGGCAACGCCGTGCAGGTCGGCACCACCGGGACGTCGTCAGTGACCACCCTGAACGGCGGAGCGGGAGTCTACCTGCAATCGATCGGTGGCAACGGCGGCAATGGCAGTGTGGGGCCAACAGGCGGCGCTGGCGGAACCGGTGGCGACGGTGGATCGCTGACAGTGACGGCATCATCTGGCTCGTGGATCGTCGCGACCTCAGGGGGAACCAACGCCCACGCCTTCAATCTTTACAGCCAGGGCGGCAGCGGCGCAGACGGGGGCTCGGGCAACCTGGCAGACGGTGGCGTGGGCGGGCACGGGGCGCAGGGCGGAGCCATCACGGTCAGCCTGCCGACCGGATCGTCGGCAACCCTGACCACGACCGCCGATCAGTCGCACGGCCTTTACGCCGTCAGCAAGGCGGGGTTTGGCGGCAATGGCGCGTCCGGCGGGGCCGGTGACAATGGCAACGGTGGCGCTGGCGGCGGCGGCGGCGCGATTACCGTTTCCGGCACATTCAACGCCACGACATCGGGTACGCAATCCTACGGTATCGCCGTCTACAGCCTCGGTGCCTCGGGCGGAAAGGCAGGCAATGGTGGCTGGAGCGGCGGGGGCTCGGGCGGCGACACCGGAGCGTCAGGCGACGTCAGTGTCACCGTGGCGGGCTCGATTCTGACCCTTGGTGCCGGCTCGTTCGGCATCGTCGCCCAGTCGGTCGCCGGTCATGCCGGCAGCGCCGGCGGCAGCGTCGCCATCGTGAGCTTCGCGGCCAATGGCGGTAGCGCCGGCGCTGGTGGCGCGATCACGATGACCAACGCGGCTACGGTCACCACCGCCAGCGACCAGTCGATGGCGCTGGTGGTGCAGAGCGTCGGCGGCGGCGGCGGTCACGGTGGCAGTGGCTTCAGCACCTACTTTTCGGACGGCTCGGGTGGACAGGGGGGTGCCGGCGGCAACCTCACGATCGTCAACTCGGGCAGCCTCACGACGTCTGGAACCGATGCCATCGGCATCATGGCCTACAGCGTGGGCGGCGGCGGCGGATCCGGCGGATTCGCCGTGAGTGCCGTAACGCTAGGGGGGCTCGCCGGGAGTGGCAGCAACGGCGGGACCGTCTCCGTCACCAACAGCGGCGCCATCACGACCGGCGCGGCGACCACTCAACCCATCCAATCGGGGTCGAATGCCGTCTGCGGCAGTGCCGGCTGCTCGCAGGGCATCCTTGCCCAGAGCATCGGCGGCGGCGGCGGACATGGCGGCACGAGCTACGGCTGGTTTTCCCTGGGCAGTCCCAGCGGTGGCGGTAGCGGTGGCGCGGGCGGCACGGTTACCGTTCAGAACACCGGCAACATCGCGACCAGTCAGGCCAATTCGACGGCGATCCAGGCGCAAAGCGTGGGTGGCGGCGGCGGCAATGGCGGCGGCACCGGCTCGATTGGTGGCGGCATCGTCCTGGGGTCAGCGGGCGGCACAGGCGGCGCAGGCGGTACCGTTTCAGTCACCTCGAACGGTGGCATGGCGCTCAGCACGGCCGGTGAGAACTCGCACGGCATCCAGGCCATCAGCATTGGCGGCGGGGGCGGCAATGGCGGATTTGCGGTTTCGGCCAACCTCAGTGTCGCCGCGGCGATCGGCGGATCAGGCGGTACGGGCGGCAACGGCGGTGCGGTGTCGGCTTGCACCTTGGGCCTGACGGGCGGCGCCTGCAGTTCGGCGACCGCGACTACCATCACGACGACTGGCAACGGCTCGTTCGGCATCCAGGCGCAGAGTGTCGGCGGCGGCGGCGGCAATGGCGGCTTTTCAGTCGCGGCGAGCGTCGGCCTCGCGGCAGCAACGCTTTCCATCGGTGGGTCGGGCGGATCGGGTGGGGCAGGCGGCACGGTGACGATCGGCTCGGGATCGACGATCAACACGACGGGCGCCAACTCGGCGGGAATTGGCGCTCAGAGCATCGGCGGTGGGGGCGGCAATGGCGGCATGGCGATTTCCGGAACCTTGTCGACGTTCGCCTCGGTAGCCGTATCCTTGGGCGGCAGCAGCGGCTCCGGCGGCACCGGTTCGACCGTTTCCGTGACGAGCTCGGGGGCTGTCACCACTCAGGGCGGCCAGTCCGCCGGAGTCCTGGCCCAGAGTATCGGTGGCGGCGGTGGCAATGGCGGAACGGCGCTTTCAGGCTCCCTGGCCGATTTCGGCTCGCTCGCCCTCTCGCTCGGTGGCAGCGGCGGCGACGGCGGCTCAGGGTTGGCTGTAACGGCGACCAATACCGGCGCCGTCACCACCAAGGGTCAGCAGTCGGCTGGCATCCTGGCCCAGAGCCTGGGCGGCGGCGGTGGCAATGGCGGCCTGACGGTGTCCGCCTCCGCGGCCATCACCATTGTCGGGATGGCAGTCTCGGTGGGTGGCACCGGCGGCTCGGGTGGCGACGGATCGAGTGTCGCGGCGACGAATACCGGCACGGTCTCCACCCAGGGTCAGCAGTCGGCCGGCATCACGGCGCAAAGCATCGGTGGCGGCGGTGGCAATGGCGGCCTGACGGTGTCGGGCACCGCCGCGTTGAGCCCGGGAGCGGTCGCGGCTTCCGTGGGTGGCGCCGGCAGTTCCGGCGCCAACGGTGCCGACGCCACGGTAACCAACTCCGGGACCGTGACGACGCAGGGCCAGCAGTCGGTCGGCATCCTGGCGCAGAGCATCGGTGGCGGCGGCGGCAGTGCCGGCACCAGCATTTCAGGGACTCTGACGACGTCGGACACTTTCGCTCTTGGAGTCACGGTCGGACGAAACGGCGGCTCCGCCGGCAACGCCGCCTTGGTGAACGTCACCTCGAGCGGGCGGATCGCCACGGCGGGTGATCAGTCGACGGGCCTCGTGGCGCAGAGCATCGGCGGGGCGGGCGGCAACGGCGGGACGAGCCTCTCGGGCAACGTCGCCCTGGGAAGCACCGGCAGTCTCGCCGTCACCGTCGGCGGCGAAGCCGGCCCAGCCAGCCACAGTGCCGCCGTCGCCGTGAGCGCGAGCGGCGTGACCACGAGCGGCGCGAACGCCGATGGCATCCTGGCGCAGAGCATTGGCGGGGCTGGCGGTCATGGCGGAATGGCGATCGCCGCCGATGTCTCGACGAGCAGCGATGTCACGCTCGGCGTGAGCGTAGGCGGCTCCGGTTCGAGCGGCGGGGTCGCGAACGCCGTTTCCGTCACCAGCAGCGGAGCCATTGCCGTCACCGGCGGCGGGTCGCGCGGCATCGTCGCCCAGAGCATCGGCGGGCAGGGCGGCGACGGAGGCATGGCGATCAGCGGCAGCTACACGACGTCCGGCAACACCAACCAGGTGAATGTGAGCGTTGGCGGCAGCGGCGGTTCTGGTGCGTACTCCGGCGCCGTCACGGTGACCAACCAGGCGGCGATCTCGACCGGTGGCGTCTCGGGCAGCACCAGCACCGCGGGCGCGTACGGCATCTTCGCTCAGTCGATCGGCGGCGGCGGCGGTCATGGCGCGGTGGCGTTCACGGCGACCGGCAATCAGGGCGCGCAATCGGCAGCGGTATCGGTGGGCGGCGATGGCGGGTCAGGCCAGCTGGCGTCCACCGTGACCATCGCGAACGCCGGTCAGATCAGCACCATCGCAACGCAGTCGCACGGCATTTACGCGCAATCAATCGGTGGCGGCGGCGGTCACGGCGGAGCGACCGGATCGTTCGAAACGACGAGCTCAGGCGGCGATTCACAATCCCTGACCGTCGCCGTGGGGGGCACTGGCGCTTCAGGCAGCGACGGCGGCACGGTCACCATCACCAACACGAGCGCTCCGATCACGGTGACCGGCCGTGGATCGGTCGGCATCTTCGCCCAGTCGGTCGGTGGCGGCGGCGGCAACGGTGGATCCAACTTCTTCCTGGACCCCGGCAAGACAAAAGACGGCACGACCGTCGACAAGCTGAGCGTAGGCGTCGGCGGCAGCAGCGCCAGCTCGGGGGATGGCGGATCGGTCAGCGTGCAGAACCTGTCCGGCAGCGCGATCGTCACCGGCAGCGGGCTCACGAGCCAGGGCTATTCGGCCATCCTGCAGGGCGGCCACGCCATCTATGCCGAGAGCGTCGGCGGCGGCGGCGGCCATGGCGGTATCGGTACGATCGGCAAGGTCACCAACGGTACCTCGGGCAGCGACACCGCATCGATCGCCGTCGGCGGGTCGGGCAGCTCAGCCGGCAGCGGCGGCAGCGTCACCGTCGCGAACTACGCCACGCTGACGACGCGCGATGACAATTCGCACGGCATCTTTGCGCTGAGCGTCGGCGGCGGCGGCGGCAATGGTGTCGCCGGCATCCTGGGCAACGTTACGAACCAAGGCGGATCGTCGCTCGATCTGGCGGTCGGCGGCGAGGCCGGCAGCGGCGCCAACGGCGGCACGGTGCAGGTCAGCACCAATGGCGACATCGTGACCGCCGGCAACGGCTCGAAGGCGCTGGTGGCGCAGAGCATCGGTGGCGGCGGCGGCCATGGCGGCGTCGGCATCGACGGCAAGATAACGGCGACGTCAACGAGCTCGAGCAGCGCCACCCAGCTCAGTGTCGCACTTGGCTCGTCGGGCGGCAGCGGCGGCGATGGAGGCGCCGTGACCGTCACCATCGCCAGTGGCGTCAGCATCCGCACCGGGGTCACCACCGATGGCACGCCGCAACACTTCCAGCAGATGGATGGTGTGTTCGCCCAGTCGGTCGGTGGTGGCGGCGGCAATGCGGGGATGGGGGTGCGGGGAGACATCTCCGATCAAAGCAGCAGCAGCAGCAGCCAGAGCAATCAATCGAGTGCCCTGACAGTCGCGTTGGGCGCCACGGGGGGTGCCGGCGGCAACGGCGGCACCGTCACGGTGACCAACCAGGGAATCATCGCCGTTCTCGGCGACTCCTCGCGCGGCATCTTTGCCCAGAGTGTCGGCGGCGGCGGCGGCAACGGCTCGGCCGGCCTGGCAGGCAGCGTCTCCGGCAAGTCGGGATCGACGGTGAGCTTCTCGCTGGGACAGACCGGCGGTTCGGGAGCCACGGGCGGGACGGTGACGGTCACCAACAGCGGTGCGATCACCACCGGCACCGACCACGATGGGCGATGGGTTAGCCAGCAGCACGGCATCTTTGCGCAGAGCGTGGGCGGCGGCGGCGGCGTCGGCACGATGACCGGGACACTGCTGCTTGGTTCGAGCAGCAGTTCATCAGATGCGCAAGGCATCACCATGACTCTCGGCGGCACCGCGACCGGCGGCGCCGGGGGATCGGTGACCGTCACCAACCAGACCGGCGGCACGATCGTCACCTACACCGATTCCTCGCACGGCATCTTTGCGCAGAGCGTGGGCGGCGGCGGCGGCTCGGGCGGCGATCTCGGCGGCATCGGTTCGGCGAGCCGCTGGCAGGCCACGATCGCCGTCGGTTCCAGCGGTTCAGGCAATGGCGGTGCGGTGCAGATCGGCAATGCCGCTTCGATCACCACCAACGGCGATGGCGCCAACGCGCTGTTTGCGCAGAGCGTGGGCGGCGGTGGCGGCGATGCCGGCGCAGGCAGCCGCTCCACCGACCCACTGCAGCGCACCGACAACGCCAAGATCACGGCCAATGTCGGTGGCACGTCGAGCAGCACCAGCGGCGACGGCGGCGCCGTGACGGTGACCCATTCGGCGGGCGATCTGGTGACCAAGGGCCGGGCATCGGCGGGCATTCTGGCCCAGTCGATCGGCGGCGGCGGCGGCACGGGCGCCGTCGGCGCGATCGGCCGAACGGACAGCGCGCTGACCGTGGGCGGCTCCAACGGTGCGTCTGGCAACGGTGGCAACGTCACGGTCACCGTCACCGGCGGGTCGATCACGACCGGCTCGCTCGACCCGGGGCGCATCGTGGCGTCGTACGGTGTGCTGGCGCAAAGCATCGGCGGCGGCGGCGGGCTCGGCGGCACGGCCAGCATGAGCTCGACGACCAGCTTCGGAATCAATTCCGGGATGGCGAGCAACACGGACAACTCGGGCAGCGGCGGGACGGTGCTGATTGCGGTCAGCGCCAACGTCACGACCAGAGGCGACGGCTCCGTCGGCCTGCTTGCCCAGAGCGTCGGCGGCGGTGGCGGCATCGCGGGTAAGCTCGATTCACCCACCGGAGCGCTTGTCGGCAGCGCGGGCGGCACCGGCAACGGTGGCGCCGTAAGCGTGTCCTATTCCGGAACCCTGTCGACCAGCGGTGCCGGTGCCCACGGCATCGTCGCCCAGAGCGTCGGCAGCAACGGAGCCGCGAGCACCGTCACGGTCACGCTTGGCGCCAACGCCAGCGTGAGTGCCATCGGGTCCGGCTCCTACGGCGTCCTCGCGCAAAGCGACGGCACGAGCAGCAAGGGCAACATCGCGGTCATCATCGGACAGGGCGGCTCGGTCACCGGCGGCAGCACGGCGCCTGCGGTCTTCGTTCGCGGCGGCGGCAGCAACACGATCACCAACCAGGGAACGATCTCATCCATCGATGGCGTCGCTGCCGGCACGGCGATACAGACCAGTGGCGCCACCGGGGGCGCAGTGACCATCAACAACGCCGGCATAGTGAACGGGCAGATCAACAGCACCAGCGCCAATTTTTCCAACCAGTCGGGCGCGACGTTCAATTCCGGGCGCACGATCACGCTCGGCACATCGGGCCTGCTCAGCAACGCAGGCACGTTGTCGCCAGGCGGCAAGGGTCAGGTTCTGACGACGACGATGAGCCAGGGCAGCCTCACGCAGTCGAGCGGCGGCGTGCTGGCGATCGACATCGCGGCGTCGAGCAACCAGGCAGACAAGATCGTCGTCGCTGGCACCGCCCAGCTCGCCGGCGCGGTGCAGGCGAACCTGATCAGCACGCAGCAGACGACGAGCGGCTCGGCAACCATCGTGAGCGCCGCCGGCGGCGTTTCGACCAGCACGCAAGGCAGCCTCGCGGCGCCGGCCGGCACGGCGGTCGTGACCTACAGTCTCACTTATCCAAGCAGCACCGACATCGTGCTCAACTACTCCGTCAACTACGCCAACTCCAACATCCGCGCGTCGGGCAACGGCAACCAGACGGCGATCGCCAACAGCATTCAGCAGAACGCCAGCAACGGCGCGCTCGATTCGAGCCTGAGCGGCCTCGCGGCCATCTCGACGGTCGGCGGCTACCTGGCGGCGCTCGATTCGCTGTCGCCGCAGATCATGTCGGACCATCAGATCGCCGCGCTGTTCTCCGGCATGCAGTTCAGCGACGCGCTGCTGAGCTGCGCGGCACGCGACGGTGCCTATCGCTTCGTGCGGCAGGATCGCTGCGGCTGGGCGCGCGTAGACGCCTGGGGCCTCTCGCGCACGACCAGCTCCGTGAACCGGGCCTACAACTTCACCTCGTTCCAGATCGCCGCCGGCGGTCAGTTCGAAGTGGGAGACGACTGGCTGCTGGGCGGCGGTCTCAGCGTCGAGTTCCAGAACATGGCGGTCGAAAGCCTGGCCTGGAGCAAGGGGCAGTTCGGGCAGCTCGGCCTGGTGGCCAAGCGCAACTTCGGCGACACGATGCTGTCGGCGTCGCTGGCGGCGGGCTACGGCCAGTTCAACGTCTCGCGCAGCCTGTTCAACGGCGCGACGGCGACCAGCGTGTTGCCGGAATGGATGATCGCCGGCCAGGTCCGCGCCTCGCATGCCTTCGAGCACGGCAGCGTCTACCTGAAGCCACGGGTCGATGTGGGCCTGCAGTATCTCGGCACGGGTGCGCTGAGCGAGAGTGGTGCGGCCGGCGCAGGCCTCGCGGTCCAGGGCACCGGACAGACCTATTTCTATGTCCAACCGGCGCTCGAGTTCGGCGGCGACGTGATGATGGGGGCCACGCTGGTGCGGCCCAACATCACCGTCGGCCTGACCCAGTTCATCGGCAGCGCCTCGCCGTCGGTGACCGCCTCGTTCCTGTCGGCGCCCGGCGTCGCGCCGTTCACGGTCACCAGCACCTTCGCGACGACCTACCTCGATGTCGGCGCCAACATCGATGTCTTCGTGCAAGGCAACGTGGTGCTGTCGCTGCAGGGCGCGGGGAAGTTCTCCAGCTCGACGATCGGCTATGGCGGTGGGTTGAAGGCGGCGCTCAAGTTCTGATCGACGGCAAACATGCGGCGACCGACCGGCACCGGGCCGTGATGCAGGCGGCATCGCGCCCGGTGCCGGCGCCGACATCCGAGCACGCGGCTCGGCGTCGTCGGGAAGAACGGCAGAGTGGCGCGATGGACCTGGCCGGACGGGTTGTCGGCCGTCGGTCAGGCGGAGGTTCGCGCCAGCTTGGCTGCCTCGAAGGCGGCGAGGCGATCGGTGAACTTGCCCTTGGCCGGGCCGGCGGCCGCGGCGATCTGCGGTGCGGGCAGGGTCTCGTAGAAGTGACAGGCGACGCGATGGCCGTTGCCGGCCTCGCGCAGCGCGGGTTCCTCCTCGCGGCAGCGGGCCTGGGCGAACGGGCAGCGTGTATGGAAGCGGCAGCCCGGCGGTGGCGCCAGGGGGCTCGGCACGTCGCCGGCGAGCAGCAGGCGCTTGCGGCGGATCGTCGGATCGGGCCGGGGGATCGCCGACAGCAGGGCCTGGGTGTAGGGATGCAGCGGCCGCTCGTAGAGCTCGCGCTTGGTGGCGATCTCGACCAGCTTGCCGAGATACATCACGGCGACGCGATCGCTGATGTGCTTCACGACGGCGAGATCGTGGGCGATGAAAAGGTAGGACAGGCCGAACTGGCGCTGCAGGTTCTGCAGCAGGTTGACGATTTGCGCCTGGATCGACACGTCGAGCGCCGACACCGGCTCGTCGCACACGATCAGGTCGGGATTGACTGCCAGTGCTCGGGCGATGCCGATCCTCTGGCGCTGCCCGCCGGAGAACTGGTGCGGATAGCGCCGCGCGTGCTCGGGCAGCAGCCCGACCACGGCCAGCAATTCGCGCACCCGGCTCGCCCGTTCGGTCTCGCTGCCGATGCCGTGCACCGCCATCGGCTCGAGCAGGATCTCGCCCACCGTCATGCGCGGGTTGAGCGAGGCGTAGGGGTCCTGGAAGATGATCTGCATATGCCGGCGCAGGCGGCGCAGGGCCTGCTTGTCGAGGCCGGCGATCTCTTCTCCCTTGAAGCGCACCGAGCCGGCGGTCGGATCCATCAGGCGCAGGATGAGGCGGCCGGTCGTCGACTTGCCGCAGCCCGACTCGCCGACCAGCGCCAGGGTCTCGCCGCGAGCGATCTCGAAGCTCACGTTCTCGACCGCGCGCACCATGCCGATGATCTTGCGCCGGATCAGCCCGCGGCTGACCGGGAAATGCTTGACCAGGCTGTCGACCTGGAGGACCGGGGCGGCGGCATTGGTCATGCGACGGGGGCCTTCCAGCAGGCGACCGAATGGTTGGCGCCGAGCGCGCGCAGCGCCGGCGGCTCCTCGTGGCAGCGCCGGTCGGCGAACGGACAGCGAGGGGCGAAGCGGCAGCCCTTGGGCTGGTTGTTGGGCGAGGGCACCGTGCCCTCGATGGTGGCCAGGCGCTCGCGATCGACGTCGAGCCGCGGGATCGAACCGAGAAGGCCGATCGTATAGGGATGCTGCGGATCGGCGAACAGCGCCTCGACCGGCGCCTGCTCGACGATCTTGCCGGCGTACATCACCAGCACGTCGTCGGCCACCTCGGCGATCACGCCGAGATCGTGGGTGATGATCAGGATCGCCATGCCGAGGCGCCGCTGCAGGTCCTGCAGGAGATCGAGGATCTGCGCCTGGATCGTGACGTCGAGCGCCGTGGTCGGCTCGTCGGCGATCAGCAGCGCAGGCTCGCACGACAACGCCATGGCGATCATCACGCGCTGGCGCATGCCGCCGGACAGGCGGTGCGGGTAGTCGTCGATGCGTTCGGGGGCCGACGGGATCCGCACCAGCTCGAGCATCTCGATCGCCCGCTTCTTGGCGGCCTGTGGAGACAACGTCGTATGGGCGAGGATCGCTTCGACGATCTGCTGGCCGATCGTGTGGACCGGATTGAGCGAGGTCATCGGTTCCTGGAAGATCATCGACATCTTGCCGCCGCGCAGGCGGCGACGCTCGTCGGCCGAGAGGCCGAGCACGTTGCGGCCGTCGAACAGCACCGCGTCGGCCTCGACCTCGCCGGGCGGGCTCGCGACCAGGCCCATCACCGAGAGCGAGGTCACGCTCTTGCCGCAGCCGGATTCACCGACCAGCCCCACGGTCTTGCCGCGGCCGACGGCGAAGTCGATGCCGTCGACCGCCCGGAACAGTCCGCGGTCCGTACGGAAGTGGGTCTTGAGGCCGCGGACCTCGAGCAGCTTGTCCATCAGAAGGAGTAGTCCAGGCCCTTGTAGAAGGTGTTCTGGTACAGCATGTGCGGCCGTGCGCCCTTCAGCTTCTTGTTGGTCGTGAGGTACATGCCGACATTCATCACCGGCATCCAGAGATGCTCCTCGGTGACGCGCTGCTGGGCGAGGCCGTAGTACTTGGCGCGGTCGGCGTCGTTCAGCGCGGCCTTGCCCTTGTGCAGCAGCTCGTCGGTCTGCGGGTCGTTCCAGTTCATGCGGTTGGGCGCCGGCATGTTCCTGGAATCGAAGTAGAAGTTCAGCAGGTCGCCGGCCGACATGTAGGGGAAGGTGACGGTCCACAGCTCGTAGTCCTGCTTGCCCATCTCGGCCGGCGCGATCGTCGAATCGTAGCCGACGATCTTCCAGTCGACGCCGATCCTGCGCATGTAGCCCTGGATAGCCTCGGAGACGCGCGGGAACAGGCCGACCTGGGTGTACAGCACGCGCGGCGCCAGCTTGACGCCGTCCTTCTCGCGGATGCCGTCGCTGCCCACCTTCCAGCCGGCCTCGTCCAGGAGCTTCTTGGCGAGCTCGAGGTCCTCCTTGATGATGCCCTTGGTCGAGGCGGCGTAGTCGAGCGCCTTGGGGTCGATGTAGGTATAGGCCGGCTCGGCATTGCCGAGCGCGATGCCCTTGACGATCTCGGCCCGGTTGATGGCGGCGTTCATCGCCGCCCGCACGCGCCTGTCGGCGACCAGCGGCCGGTTGGACTTGAAGCCGTAGTACAGCAGCTGGAAGTTGGGCTGGGCCTCCTGCACCGTGAGCATGGGGGCGGTCTTGACCTGCTGCAGGAACTGCAGCGGCATCTGGTGGGTGACGTCGAACTGGCCGGCCATCATGGCGGCGACGCGACTCGAATCCTCGGGCACGATCTTGATGCTGAGCTTCTCGAACTTCACCGGGCCCTTGTTCTGATACAGCGACGGGCCCCATCTATAGGCATCGTGACGCTTCAGCACGATCTCGGTGCGCGGTTGCCAGCTGTCGAAGCACCACGGGCCGGTGCCGTCGATCGCCTTGACGCCGTAATCCTTGCCCAGCGCCTCGACGCTCTCCTTGTTGTGGATCGCCGTCGTGAACATGGTGAGATTGAGCAGCAGGTCCGAGAACGGCTCCTTGAGCTCGTACTCGACGGTGTAGGGATCGACCGCACGGATGTCCTTGAGCTCCCCGGCGCGCCAGGCCAGCGGCGCCTTGAGCTCCGGGCTGGTCAGACGCTTGAAGGAGTAGACGACGTCGTCGGCGGTGAACTTCTTGCCGCTGCAGAAGCTCACGTCGTCGCGCAGCTTGAAGGTATAGAGCTTGCCGTCGGGCGTGACCGTCCACGACTTGGCGAGATAGGGCACCGCCGTCTTGCCGTCCCAGTCCATCGCGACCAGCGTGTCCTGGAACATGTTGACGATGTCGGAGCTCGGCGACCACGTGGTGCGCTGGCCATCGTAGTGCGGCGCGTCGAGCGACTTCATCATGCGCAGGGTCTGCGCATCGGCGATCGATGCCGTACCCACCACGCCCAGCAACGCTGCCATGCCCGTCCAAATGTTACGCATCGCTTCCTCGCTTGTTGGTCTTTCGCCCCGTTTTTCCATCGGCTGGAACGAGTCTCAGAAGCTCGCGTCCAGCCCCTCGTAGAACGTGATTTGAACGGCCTTGATCATTGTTGCAGCCTCGGATCGAGGACGTCGCGCAACGCATCGCCCAGCAGGTTGGCGGCCAGCACGATGACGAAGATCGCGCAGCTCGGGATCGTGGCGATGTGCGGCGCCATGAACAGGAAGTCGCGTCCCTGGGCCGCCATCATGCCGAGCTCCGCGGTCGGCGGCTGGGCGCCCATGCCGAGAAAGCCCAGGGCCGAGCCGATCAGGATGATCTGGCCGAAGCGCAGCGTCAGGAACACGAAGATGGTGGAGATGCAGTTCAGCGTCAGATAGCGCCAGATCAGCGTGCGGTCGGAGACGCCGACGGCGCGGCCCGCCTCCATGAATTCCTGCCCCATGACGCCGACCGCCGCGCCGCGCGCCACCCGCGCGACGTCGGGCACGGTGGCCACGACCAGCGCGATCACGACGGCGCCGAGACCGGCGCCGGCGACGGCCGCCACGGCGAGGCCTATCAGGATCGCCGGGAAGGCCAGCATGACGTCGACCAGCCGCATGATCCAGCCGTCGGCCCGTGGATAGAAGGCGGCACTGATGCCCAGGATGCCGCCGAGCACACCGCCGATGATCACGCCGACCAGGCCCAGCATCAGCGTGTTGCGCGTGCCGTAGATCACCCGGCTCAGGATGTCGCGGCCGGTATTGTCGGTGCCGAACCAGTGCTCGGCGCTGGGCGGCTGCATCACGTTGGTAAGGTCGGTGAGATAGGGATCGTAGGGCGCCACGACCGGGGCGAGGATCGCCGCCAGCGCGATCAGGGTGAGCAGCAGGGCGGCCACGGCGGCAACCTTGTCGCGCGCCAGGCGGCGCAGCACGCCGGAGCGGGAGAGGACGCCGGACTCTTCCGAGCGGGCGACGGCGTCCAGGGTTTCGACACTCATGTCTGTTGCACCCCTATGACCGTTGGACTCTGGGATCGAGATAGACGTAGAGCACGTCGACCAGCAGGTTGATGGTCAGGAAGGCGATGGCCAGGATCATGATGGCGCCCTGCGCCGTCGGGAAATCGCTCGATACGATGGCGCCGACCGCAAGGCGCCCGACGCCCGGCCAGGAGAACATGGTCTCCGTCACCACCGCGCCACCCAGCAGGAAGGCCGCCTGCAGGCCGATCAGCGTGACCACGGGAATGAGCGCGTTGCGCAGCGCGTGATGGATGATCACCACGGTCTCGCGCAGGCCCTTGGCGCGCGCCGTGCGCACGAAGTCTGCGCCCAGCACCTCGAGCACCGCGGTGCGCGTCAGCCGTGCGATCGGGCCGATCAGCACCAGGCCCAGCGTGGCCGCAGGCAGCACCAGGCTGGGCAACCCGCCGTCCCACACCGGGCCGGTGCGGCCGGTGAATGGCAGCAGCGCCCACTTGAAGCCGACATACTGGATCAGGATCAGGCCGATGAAGAACACCGGCATGGAAACGCCCGCCACCGACACCGCCATGATCAGGCGATCGACGATCGAGCCGCGCTTGACGGCGGCCAAGGTGCCGAGCGCCAGGCCGCATGGCACGGCGATCAGCATGGCGCCCAGCATCAGCTCGACGGTCGGCCCGATGGTGAGCGCCAGCTCCTCGCTCACCATCTTGTTGGAGATGATCGAGCGGCCGAGATCGCCACGCAGCACGCGGCCGATGTAGTCGGCGAACTGGATGGGGATCGGACGGTCGAGGCCGAGCTCGTTGCGGATCGCGGTGATGGTCTCGGCCTTGGCGTCGGGACCGGCGATGATCATCGCCGGATCGGCCGGCACGACCTGCAGCAGGCAGAAGCAGAGGAACAGCACCCCGAGCAGCGCGGGGAAGGAGACCAGCAGGCGGTGGATGATCTGTCTGCCCATGCGCCATCCTCGACCTAGTCATGCCAAGGAAGCGCGCGCCGGAATCACCAGCGTGTCTCGACGTCGCTCCCTGACTGGCGCGCTTCGGTCATCCGTGCGCGGCCTTGGTTGCACGCACTGTGGCATGCTCTCCTGGTGCCGTCACGCCCATCCGCCGGCATGCGGAAGGATGTGGCCGGTAATAAAGCCCGACTGTTCCGAACAGAGAAAGCAGATGGTGGCGCCGAGCTCCTCGGGCTTGCCGAGTCGGCCAAGCGGGATCTGCGCCGTCATCTTTGCCATCGCTTCCCGGTCGGCGAGCAGCGCCGGCGGAAAGTAGTCGGGGTTCTCGACATAGTTCGAGCCGACGGCATTCACCGTGATGCCGTCGCGGCCAAGCTCCTTGGCGAGCGAGGAGACGAGGCCGTTGGCGGCGGCACGTGCCGACACGTAGGGCGCATAGTTGGCGATGCCGCGCAGCGGCGCGGCCGACGACACCAGCACGATGCGCCCCGACTTGCGCTTGCGCATCGCCGGCGCCACGAGCTGCACCAGCCGGAATGGCGCCACCGCCATGGCTTCCAGCGCAGAGCGGTAGTCTTCGAGCCGAGCCTCCGACAAAGGCGCGCGCAGGGCGGGGAAGGCGTCGTTGCTGACCAGTGCGTCGATGTGACCATGCCGCTTCAGCGCCAGCTCGACCAGCGTTGCCGGCTCCGTCGCCGCCAGGGCGTGGGCCCCGGGATGACGAACCTCGTAGGCGCGCCGGGCGCTCGGCGCCTCGAAGGTGGGATCATGGGCCAGCACCGTCGCGCCCTGGCCGAGCGCCACCTCGGTGGTGCCGTGACCGGCGAACTTTTCGACGTTGGTGATCAAGATTACCCGGTCTTTCAGCGGCATGGCGATTCCTCTAGGTTGCGGCTCATGACCAACCCGTCCGATCCTAGCGCGTCCTTCGGCTATCGCGACGTGCCGGCGGCCGAAAAAGCCGGCCTGGTTCGCCAGGTCTTCGAAAGCGTGGCGCCGCGCTATGATCTGATGAACGACCTCATGTCGGGCGGCGTGCATCGGCTCTGGAAGAACGCCCTGATCGACGTCGTCAACCCGCGGCCGGGCGAGCGCTTCCTCGATGTCGCGGGCGGTACCGGGGACATCGCCTTCCGCTTGGTGCGTCGCCAGGGCGATCGTCCCGCGGTCACGGTGTGCGACATCAACCAGGCCATGCTGGCGGTCGGCCGCGACCGGGCGATCGATCGCGGCCTGGTGGCCGGCCTGGACTGGGTGGCGGGCGATGCCGAAGCCTTGCCCTTCGCGGACCGCAGCTTCGACGGCTACACGATCGCCTTCGGCCTGCGCAACGTCACCGACATCGACAAGGCGCTCGCCGAGGCCTACCGCGTGCTGAAGCCGGGCGGACGCTTCTACTGTCTCGAATTCAGCAAGGTGACGTCGGCGCCGGTCGGCCGTGTCTACGATGCCTATTCCAGCCGGGCGCTGCCGTTCTTCGGCCGGGTCGTCGCCCGTGACGCCGAGGCCTACCGCTATCTGCACGAAAGCATCCGCCGCTTCCCGCCGCAGCGCGAGCTTCTGAAGCGCATGGGCACAGCAGGCTTCGCCAACACCGCCTGGCGCGACATGACCCTCGGCGTCGTGGCCCTGCACTCGGGCTGGCGGGTGTGATGCCATTCGCTGGGACCGGGCCACTGCGGTGGCGCATTGTTCGTCGGCAGCCTGCAATGAGGCGCCACTGGAGTGGCGCGGCCCCAGCCATGAGCTGTGCGCGTTAGCATGTTCCGCGCGCTTCGCAATACCTGGCGCCTGTTGCGCGTGGCGCTGAGCTTCGCGCGGCACGATGCGTTGTTTCCGCTCGAGACGCTCGGCATCGCCCCGCCGCTCATCGCCTGGGCGCGACTGTTCGCCGGGCGCCGCGACAAGCGTCGGCCGGGCGAGCGGCTGACCGCGGCGCTGCAGGAGATGGGGCCGTCCTTCATCAAGCTCGGCCAGGCGCTGTCGACGCGCGCCGACCTCTTGAGCGAGAGCGTCGCCGCCGACCTGGCGGAGCTTCAGGACCATCTGCCGGCGTTCTCAGGCGCCGAGGCAAGGCGAATCATCGAGGCCGAGCTCGGCCGACCGGTCGACGCCATGTTCACCGAGTTCGACGACGTGCCGGTCGCCGCTGCGTCGATCGCCCAGGTCCACTTTGCCGTCACCACCGATGGCCGTGATGTCGCGGTGAAGGTGCTGCGCCCCGGCATCGAGAAGGCGTTCGAGCGCGACCTCGACCTGTTCTACTGGATGGCCGAGCTGGTCGAGCGCACGCAACCGCGCTTCCGCCGGCTGAAGCCGGTCGACTCGGTGCGCGCCTTCGCCGACGTCGTGCGGGTCGAGATGGATCTGCGCATGGAAGCGGCGGCGGCCGAGGAGCTGGGCGAGAATTTCGCCGACGATCCCGGCTATCGTGCGCCCACGATCGACTGGGACCGCACCGCCCAGCGCGTGCTGACCCTGGAGCGCGTCGATGGCATCCCGATCGGCGATCGCGATGCCATCGTTGCCGCCGGCCACGATCCCGATGCCATCATGCAGAAATGCGCCGAGGCGTTCTTCTACCAGGTGTTCCGTGACGGCTTCTTCCATGCCGACATGCACGGCGGCAACGCCTTCGTCGATCGCGCTGGCTGCATCGTGCCGGTCGATTTCGGCATCATGGGCCGGATCGATTCGGATACGCGCGGCTATCTCGCCGAGCTGCTGGTCGCCTTCCTGCGCCGCGACTATCGCGCCGTCGCCGATGTCCAGTTCCGCGCCGGCTACGTGCCGCCCAACCAGTCGCGCGAGATGTTCGCGCAAGCCTGCCGCTCGATCGGCGAGCCGATCTTCGGCAAGCCCAGTAACGAGATCTCGATCGCCCGCCTGCTGGCCCATCTGCTGCGTGTCACCGAGCAGTTCGAGATGGCCGTGCAGCCGCAGCTCCTGCTCCTGCAAAAGACCATGCTGATGGCCGAAGGCATGGGCACCAGGCTCAATCCGCACGTCAACATCTGGGAGCTCGCCCGGCCGCTGATCGAGGAGTGGATGCGCACCCATTTCGGCCCGCGCGCCACCGTCGGCCGCGCCGCCACCGATCTGGCCGAAGGCCTGCGCCGCCTGCCGCGCCTGATCGAGAGCCTGCATATGATGGCCGAGCGCGAACGGCAGAAGGCCGAGCAGCAGCTGAAGGAGATCCCGAGGGCGCTGCGGTCATGGATGCGCATGGGCTTTGCCGAGGTCATCGCCGTGCTGGCGTTGATCGCCGTCATCGTGTCGTGGTGGCATTGAGTGATCTCATCGCTGGGACCGCGCCACTCCAGTGGCGGTCCCTGTCGATCACACAGCCCATGAGCGCCACTGGATCGGCGCGGCCCCAGCGATGATTCCTGAGCCTGAGCGGTCCGGAAGAGCATGAGCCTGACCGACATCGTCTTCGGCCTCGCGGTCCTGCTGTTCGCCGGCCTGGTCAAAGGCCTGGTCGGGCTTGGCCTGCCGACCATCACCATCGCGCTCACCTCGCTCGTGCTGCCGCTTCCCGAGGCGATGGCGTTGATCGCCTTTCCGACCATCTTCAGCAACATCTGGCAGGCAGCGGTCGGCGGCCGCTTCCGCGCCATCCTGCGCCGTCAGTGGCCGCTCATCGTGCCTCTCGCGGTGTCGCTCTACGCCACCATGGGCCTGCTCGGCCGCAAGGGGCCGGACTGGGCGTTTCTCGTGCTGGCGGCCGTGCTGGTGGCCTACAGCGCCCTCGGCCTGTTGCGCGTCCGCCTGCGTATCCATGCCGACCTGGAGAAGCCGCTGGCACCGCTGGTCGGCATCGTTTCCGGCTTCGTCGGCGGCGTGGTCGGCGTGCCGGTGGTGCCGCTGATGCCGTACCTCCAGGGGCTCGACATCAAGCCGTCCGAGCTGGTGCAGACCTTGGGCGTGGTGCTGTGCGCCACTTCGTTCTCGCTGGCCATCTCCCTGGTGAGCTTCGGCCTGATCGACGGCCCGCGCGCCCTGGTGTCGGCTGCGGCGGTGGTGCCGGCGCTCGCCGGCATGTGGCTCGGCCAGCAGGTCCGCCTGCGCCTGTCGATCGATCAGTTCCGCATCGTCGTGTTCTGGGCCCTGCTGCTGACCGGGCTCTATACTTTCGCGAGCCGGCTGTTGTGATAATCTTGCCGCCATGTTGAATGGCAAGCGGATCCTGCTGATCGTCGCGGGCGGCATCGCGGCCTTCAAATCCCTCGAATTGATCCGGCGGCTGCGCGAGCGCGGCGCCGCCGTGCGCTGCGTGCTGACCGAGGCAGGCGGCCGGTTCGTGACGCCTCTCTCCTTGCAGGCGTTGACCGAGGATCGCGTCTACAGCGACATCTTCTCGCTGACCGACGAGAGCGAGATGGGCCATATCCAGCTCTCACGCGATGCCGACCTGCTGGTCGTCGCCCCGGCCACCGCCAACATCCTGGCGCGTATGGCATCGGGCATGGCGGATGATCTGGCGGCCACCGTGCTGCTCGCCACCGACAAGCCCGTGCTGGCTGCGCCGGCGATGAACGTGCGCATGTGGACGCACGCCGCCACCATCGCCAACGTCGAGACCCTGAAGCAGCGTGGCGTCGCCTTCGTCGGTCCCAACGAGGGCGCGATGGCGTGCAACGAGCACGGACCCGGTCGCATGTCGGAGCCGCACGAGATCGTCGCCGCCATCGAGAGCATGCTTGCGCCGGCGCCGGCGAAACCCCTGGCGGGCCGGCGGGCGCTCGTGACCTCGGGCCCGACGCGCGAGGCCATCGATCCGGTGCGCTACATCTCCAACCATTCGTCGGGCAAGCAGGGTCACGCCATCGCCGTCGCCCTGGCCAGGCTGGGCGCCGAGGTCACCCTGGTGTGCGGACCGGTCAGCCTCGCCGATCCGGCCGGCGTCACTTCAGTGCATGTCGATTCGGCCGACCAGATGCTGGCGGCATGCCTTGCCGCCGGCTCGGTCGACATCGCCGTGTGCGCCGCTGCGGTGGCCGACTGGAAGGTCGCGCGGCCTGCCACGGCGAAGATCAAGAAGAAGGCCGGTGCCGCGCCGCCGGTGCTCGCGATGGTTCCCAACCCCGACATCCTGGCGACCTTGTCGGGCCTCGGCGCCACCTCCAAGCCGCGACGGCCGGCCCTGGTCGTTGGCTTCGCCGCCGAGACCGAGGACCTGGTGGCCAACGCCATCGACAAGCGCAAGCGCAAGGGTTGCGACTGGATCGTGGCCAACGACGTCTCGCCGGCGACCGGAACGTTCGGCGGCGAGCGCAACACGGTCCACCTGATCAGCGCCGCCGGCGTCGAGGACTGGCCGACCCTGGCCAAGGACGATGTCGCAGCGCGGCTTGCCACGCGTATCGCTCGGCATTTCGCCGAACCGCCCACCGCCCAGGCCGCGGAGTAAGGCATGACGACGGGGGCCGAGACCGTCGAGATCGAGGTGGTGCGCCTCGCCCATGGCCGGGATCTCCCGTTGCCGGACTATGCCACCGCCGCCGCCGCCGGTGCCGACCTGCTGGCCGCCATCGACGACGATATCGAGCTGGCACCGTCGGAGCGGCGGATCGTGCCGACCGGCATCTCGATCGCCCTGCCGTTGGGCTTCGAAGGCCAGGTCCGACCGCGCTCCGGGCTGGCCGCCAAGAACGGCGTGACAGTGGCCAATGCGCCGGGCACGATCGATGCCGACTACCGCGGCGAAATCGGAGTGATCCTGGTCAATTTGGGCAAGGAACCGTTCCGGATCACGCGCGGCATGCGGATTGCACAGTTGATTGTCGCCCGGCATGCCCGTGCGGTGTGGCGTGAAGTGAGCGAGCTCGAACGCACGGCGCGGGGTGCGGGCGGGTTCGGTTCGACAGGAGTATCGGCCGGGTCATCGAAAGTCGCCTGACAAAGGAATCCGGGGATGCCTCGGCTCAGCAAGAAAACCATGTTCGCCATCGAAGCGGTGCTCGACGTGGCCTTCTATGTCGGTGAGCATCCGGTGCGCAGCGGCGACATCACCGAGCGCCAGCGTATCCCCAAGCGCTATCTCGAGCAGGTCCTGCAACACCTGGTGCGGGCCGGAATCCTGAACGGCAAGCGCGGCCCGCGCGGTGGCTATCGCCTGGGGCGTGATCGACGACGGATCACCCTGGGCGAGGTGGTGCGCGTGGTGCGCAACCTCGAAGCCGAGACCGAGCCCAGTGATCCCGCGATCGGCTCGCCGCTCGCCCACCAGGTGGTGTGGCCGATGTGGGAGACCATGCGCGAGAACATGATGACCCAGCTCGACAGCATCACCATCGACGATCTCTGCCAGGCCGCCCAGGCCAAGGGCCTGCCCGGGCCGGCAAGCCGGCAGACTGACCGTCGCGCGGTCTGATAGTGTCCGCCGGTTCATTGAACCGGAGAGACGAATGGCCAGAGCCAAGAAGACAGCGAAGCCCAAGTTGGCGAAAGCACGGGCGGCGAAACCCAAAGCCAACCCGCGCAACAAGAAGCTCTACGACGACGGCATGAAGGTCCGCAAAGCCGTGCTGGGCGCCAGCTACGTCGACACGTCGATGGCGAGCGCCGACGACTTCATGATGTCTTTCCAGGACGTCACCACGGAATATTGCTGGGGCTATGTCTGGACGCGTCCGGGCCTGCCGCGCAAGACGCGCTCGATGCTGAACCTCGCCATGCTGGCTGCCCTCAATCGCGGGCCGGAGCTCAAGCTGCACGTCAACGGCGCGCTGAACAACGGGCTTACCAAGGAGGAGATCAAGGAAGTGCTCCTCCAGGTCGCGATCTATTGCGGCATCCCGGCCGGCCTCGATGCGTTCAAGACGGCGCGCGACGTGTTCAAGGAACGCGGACTCTAGCCCATGACCGCCGTTCGACCGGCGCAGGCGGGCGAGGGCGGAAGCCTGAGCGCGTTGTGCGTCCGGTCGAAGGCCCATTGGGGCTACGACGCCACCTTCATGGCGCAGAGCGCCCGGTCGCTCACCGTCGGTGAAGGCGACATCGCCGATGGCCGCGTGCTGGTGGCCGTCGATGCCGCCGGCATGCCGACCGGCGTCGCCTGCGTGGTGCCGGAAGGCGTTGTCGCCGACCTCGACATGCTGTTCGTCGACCCGCCGGCGATCGGCCTGGGCGCCGGCCGCCTGCTGTTCGATGCGGCGGTGGCGCTGGCGCGCCGGCTGGGCGCGCATCGCATGACCATCCTCGCCGATCCCAACGCGGCCTCGTTCTATGAACGCATGGGTGCCCGCTTCGTGTGCGATGCCCCATCGGATGCCATTCCCGGCCGCGTCCTGCCATTCTATGAATACGATCTTTCCAATCAGGACCGACCCAATCAGGACCGAACATGACCACGCTTGCGCCTCCTGCCACCATCGCTTTCATCGGTCTCGGCATGATGGGTCGCCCGATGGCGGCCCGGCTCGCCGAGGCGGGCTTCAAGCTGCGGCTCTACGACCTGTCGCAGAAGGCCGTTTCGGATTTCATCGGCGCGCATCCGTCGGCGCTCGCCACGGCGTCGCCCAAGGCGGCAGCGCAGGGCGCCGATGCGCTGATCACCATGCTGCCCGACGGCAAGGTGGTGCGGCAGGCCGTGATCGAAGGCCGCGACGCGGCACGCGAAGGGCTGGCGGCCGGCGCACTGGTGGTCGACATGAGCTCGTCCAACCCTGTCGACACGCAGAAGCTCGCCCGTGATCTCGCGGCCTCCGGCGTGGCCGTGCTCGATGCGCCCGTGTCGGGTGGCGTGCGGCGCGCGATCGACGGCTCGCTCAGCATCATGGTGGGCGGCGGGGCCGCCGATCTCGAGCGCGCCCGCCCGGTGTTCGCCGCCATGGGAAAGACCATCACGCTGTGCGGTCCGGCGGGCGCCGGCCACGCGCTGAAGGCGCTCAACAACTACCTGTCGGCCGCCGGCCTCGTCGCCATGTGCGAGGCGCTGGTGGTCGGCGAGGCGTTCGGGCTCGATCCCGGCACCATGGTCGACGTGTTCAACAGCTCGACCGGCAAGAGCAACGCCACCGAGGTGAAGGGACGCCAGTTCGTCGTCTCGCGCACCTTCGCGGCCGGCTTCACGGCGGGGCTGATGGCCAAGGATTTGCGTACCGCGGGCGAGGTCGCCAACCATCTCGGGCTCGACATGCCGGTGCTCAAGCAATCGGTGGGGTATTGGGCCGATGCGGTCGGCAAGCTCGGGCCGGCCGCCGATCATACCGAGATCTTCCGTTACGCCGAGATGCTGGCCGAGGAGGGCAAATGACCGACGCATTCGCGCTCGATCGCACCTACATCCGCTTGCGGCCCGACGAGAGCGCCACCTCGATGGCGGGCGGCGCGGAATTCTGGGCCCGCATCGCCAACCGCACCGACCTCGAGCACGGCCGCCTGACGATGTTCATCACACCCGGCGCAGGGACCGCACACCGGCCGGTTTAGCGCCCTTGACCGGCGGGCTTCTTGCTAGGTGCTAGGTGTTGTCTCGTCGCTGAACCGCCCAGGATCCGCACCATGCTCCGTCGCCGCCTGCTTGCCGCACCGTTCCTCGCCGCGCCGCTTGCGGCGCGCGCGCAGTCTCTTTTCGGCGACCGGCCGATCCGCATGATTGTGCCGGTCGCCGCCGCCGGCGCGTCCGACATCGTGGCCCGCATCCTGGCGGATGCAATGACGCCGCTGCTGGGCCGTTCGATCGTCGTGGAGAACATCGCGGGGGCGGGCAGCACGCTCGGCGCGAACGCTTTTCAGCAAACGCCGGCGGATGGGCAGACGATCTATGTCCCTACCAACAATCATGCGCTCATGAAGCTGGTCTATCCGCAATTCGCCTATGACCCGGCGGCGGATTTCATGCCGGTCGCCCTCGCGACGCGCCAGCCCTTCGTGCTTGCCGTGCATACGTCGGTCCCCGCGCAGAGCGTGCCGGAGCTGATCGCCTGGCTGCGCCAGCGCGGCGCGGCGGCCAATTGCGGCGCGGCCGCGCCGGGGGCAGTCAACTACATGGCGGCCGAGCTGCTGCGTCTGCGCGCAGGCGTGGACTTCACCATCGTGTCCTACCGTGCCGCCGCTGCCTCCGCCCAGGATCTGGCCGCGGGCCGGCTCGATCTCACCGTCGACAGCCCGAGCCTGCTGATGCCGCTGGTGCGCCAGGGCAAGCTGCGCGCTCTCGCGGTGACGATGGCGGGTGGCTCCACCCTGTTGCCTGGCCTGCCCGGGCTCCAGGAGGCGGGCGTGCCGGACTACGACAATGCTGCCTGGACGATGATCTTCGCTCGTCCCGGCACGCCCGAGCTGGCGATGGCGGCGCTGCGTGGCGCCGCGGCGCGCGCGCTGGCCGATCCGGCCGTGCGAGAGCGTCTGGCGACCGCGGGCTTCGAGACTTGGCCCGACTCCTCTCCCGGCGCTGCCGAGGCGCTGCTGCGGTCCGAGATCGCACGGTGGACGCCGATCGTCGCGCGCCTCAATCTCAAGCCCAGCTGAAGGGGGCCGAGGGTGGGTGAACAGATCGAAAAGCTCGCGCAGTTCGTCGCGCGTACAAGCTGGGACGCCATGCCGGCGGCGGTGCATCGCCGCGCCAAGCTCATCCTGCTGGACACGATCGGCGTGACGCTGGCCGGCGCCGCGCGACCCGAGGTGATCGGGTTGCGCGAGCGGCTGCTGGCGGGCGCGGGTCGCGGCGCGACCCTCCTCGCGGCCGGACTGCCGCAGACCGACATCCGCACGGCGGCGCTGCTGAACGGCATCGCGGCTCGGGCGGTGGAGCTGTGCGAGGGCCTGCGCGGCCTGCAGCCGTCGCCGCACATCCTGCCGGGTGTCCTGGCGATCGCCGAGCAACGGGGCCTCGATGGGCGCGCCATGCTGGGCGCCTTCGTTCTGGGCTACGAAGCGGCAGGGCGGTTGAACCACGTCTATACCCCGCGCGCCTTCTCGCACCCGAACGGGCAGCTCTCGCTGCTCGGCGCGGCGGCCGCCGGCGCGCGGCTCCATGGGCTGGACGGCGCGGGGGTCAGCCTGGCGATGCGCGTCGCCACCACCATGCTGATGACGCCGAGCTACAACAACACCGTCGCCGGCGGCACCACGCTGAACCTGCCGGCCGGACTGGGCGCCGTCGCCGCGACGCTGGCACCGGAGATGGCGGCGGCCGGCTACGTGGCGCAGCAGGACGCGATCGAGGAGGCGCTCGGCGTCATGGTGGGCGCGGGCTTCACTCCCGCGAACATGCCCCTCGACATGGGGCAACGCTGGGAGATCCTGGAGAACTATTTCCGCTTCTACGCCTGCTGCAATCCGATCCATGCGGCGCTCGACAGCCTGGCCGAGACCCTGGCCGTGCTGAAGCCCACGCCGGAGGAGGTCGCCCAGGTGGACGTGCAGACCTTCGCCTTCGCCTCCGTCATGCGCAATCCGGCGCCCCCCAACTACTTCGCGTCGAAGTATTCGCTGCCCCATGCGGCGGCGGTGCTGATCACACGCGGCGGCCTGGGCTTTGCCGATATCGACGACAGCGCGCTGGCGGATCCGGTCATCGCCGGGCTGCGCCCGCTGGTGCGCATCGCCGAGGATCCGGCGATGACGGCGCGCAGCACGCCGACGCTCAGGCCGGCCCGGGTCACGCTGACGCTGAAGGACGGGCGCAGCGCAACGGCGGCGCGGGAGAATTCCGTGCGCGACACCCTGAACCCGGATCCGGAGCCGCAGGTTCGCGCGAAGTTTCGCGAGCTGGCGGCAGCGCATCTGACGCCGGCAGGAATAGACGTGGTCGAAGCGGCGGTCGATCGCTGCGAAGAATGGAAGTCCATGGCAGAGCTGATCGAGCCGTTGCGGCAGCATGCGATCTGACCAACGCATAGCGCTGGGGCCGCAACTAGAGCGTGATTGCCTCAGGCAGAGCCATCTCATCCTGATCCCCAACGACGTTGGGGAGGTGTCGCGTCATACGCGACGAAGGGGTCAGGAGTCAGCGATGCGGCCGCGGTTCGGAAGCCTTATGACCCGTCCGCCCCCTTGCGGGGGCCCCTCCCCAGCTCAAGCTGGAGAGGAGAATGAGATGTAGCCCAGTTTGAGCTCTTCGGGATCGTGCAGGAAATGCTCTATGCCCATCTCGACAGGCCAAGCTGACCGATTACCGTCCGGAAGCGGCCTTTGACAGCACGCTGCCCGCCCTGTAAATAGCCGCCACCTAGGGCCCCTGGCGCTGCCTCCCCGGTGGTGATCGACGGGGCCCCTCTTGAACGACACAGCGCAAATCCACGATGGCCGCGGCAGGCGGTCGGGGCGCGTGCGTCATTTTCCCCACCTTTTCATTGAAGACCCATGAACCTCCAGGACCTCAAGAAGAAGAAACCGCCCGAGTTGCTCGCCTTTGCCGAGGAGCAGGGCGTCGAAGGCGCGGCGATGATGCGCCGCCAGGAGCTGATGTTCGCCATTCTCCAGAAGCTCGCCGCCGCCGACCAGGCGATCTTCGGCGTCGGCACCATCGAGGTTATACCCGATGGCTTCGGCTACCTGCGCTCGATGGAAGCCAACTACCTGCCGGGCGCCGACGACATCTATGTCAGCCCGACCCAGGTGCGAAAATTCGGCCTGCGCACCGGCGACACGGTGGAAGGCGAGATCCGCGCGCCCAAGGAAGGCGAGCGCTACTTCGCCATGGTGCAGATCAACAAGATCAACTTCGACGATCCCGATGCGTTGCGCCATCGCATCAACTTCGACTCGCTGACCCCGCTCTATCCCGACGAGAAGCTGAAGCTCGAGATGGAAAACGGCGCAGCGGTCATGGCGCCGACCATCTCCGAGGAGCAGAGCAGCCCGCGCGCCACCTCGTCGGGTCGCGTCAGCACGCGGCGTACCGGCACGCTGACCAAGAAGGCAACGACCAGCACGCCACAGCAGCAGCTCGACATCTCGACCCGCGTGATCGACCTGATCGCGCCGATCGGCAAGGGCCAGCGCGCCCTGATCGTGTCGCCGCCGCGCACCGGCAAGACGGTTCTGCTGCAGAACATCGCCCACGCCATCACCGCCAACAATCCCGAGGTCTTCCTCATGGTGCTGCTGGTCGACGAGCGGCCCGAGGAAGTGACCGACATGCAGCGCACGGTGAAGGGCGAGGTCGTCTCCTCGACCTTCGACGAGCCGGCTGGTCGCCACGTCGCCGTGGCCGAGATGGTGATCGAGAAGGCCAAGCGCCTGGTCGAGCACAAGAAGGACGTGGTGATCCTTCTCGATTCGATCACCCGCCTGGGCCGCGCCTACAACACCGTCGTCCCGAGCTCGGGCAAGGTGCTGACCGGCGGTGTCGACGCCAATGCGCTGCAGCGGCCCAAGCGCTTCTTCGGCGCCGCCCGCAACATCGAGGAAGGCGGCTCGCTCACCATCATCGCCACCGCCCTGATCGACACCGGTAGCCGCATGGACGAGGTGATCTTCGAGGAGTTCAAAGGCACCGGTAACTCGGAAATCATTCTCGACCGCAAGGTCTCCGACAAGCGCACCTTCCCGGCGATCGACATCACCAAGTCGGGCACCCGCAAGGAGGAGCTGCTGGTCGATCGTGCGACGCTTTCCAAGATGTGGGTGCTGCGCCGCATCCTGATGCCGATGGGCGCGGTCGATGCCATCGAGTTCCTGCTCGACAAGCTCCGGACGGCGAAGACCAACCAGGACTTCTTCAGCTCGATGAACCAGTAGCCGCATGAAGGCGCTGGTCGTCGTCGGCCATCCCGCCCTCGGGAGCTTCAACCATGCGCCGGCCGACCTTGAGCGCGACACGTTCGGCGACCCGCTGGTGCGCATGTGGCGGGACTGCGTGTTGGGCTACTGCGGCGTCGGCCAAGTCGTGCGCGCGCTGTTCGGCGTGGTCCCGACCAGCACCGCCGCGCGGTCCGGATGAAATGGGCTCTTGACGCTCTACGCCCCCAGATCCGCCGCGACGGCGCGGCGTTGCTCGGCGCTGACGTCGACGGCGACGCCGAACCAGGCTTCGAAGCCCATGCGGCCCTGGTGCAGCAGCATGCCGAGCCCGTCGATGCAGCGGTTGCCGCGGCCGCGGGCGGCTGCCAGCAGCGCGGTCTCGAGCGGCGTGTAGACGATGTCGTACACGGCCGCCGAATGCGGCAGCAGCTCGAGATCGAGGTCGAGCGGCGGCTTGCCGGTCATGCCGAGCGAGGTGGTGTTGACGAGCAGGGTGACGCCGTCGAGCGCCTTGGCCCGATCCTCCCAGTGATCGACCACGATCTGCCGCCCGTCATCGGGTGTGAAGGCAACGCCGAGATCGATCGCAGTGCTGCGCGTGCGGTTGACGAGGCGCAGCTCGGGGACGCCGGCATCGACCAGGCCGGCGACGACGGCGCGTGCCGCCCCGCCTGAGCCCAGCACGACGACCGGGCCCGCCTCGGCCTGCCAGGCCGGGGCGTTGTAGCGCAGCGCCGCCATGAAGCCGAAGCCGTCGGAGTTGCGGCCCAGGAGCGTGCCGTCGGCCTGCTTGATCACGGTGTTGACCGCGCCGATGCGCTTGGCCGCCGGATCGATGCGGTCGAGCAGGGGCATGATGTCGATCTTGTGCGGCAGGGTGAGGTTGCAGCCACGTGCGTTTGGCGTGTCACGCAGGAAGGCCACGAGCTCTTCCAGCGCCGCCCGGTTGGGCTCGACCGGCAGGCGGCCGTAGTGGCCCTCGACGTGGTGCTTTTTCAGCCAGAACCCGTGCAGCGCCGGCGAGCGTGAATGGGCGACCGGCCAGCCGACGATGGCCGCGAACGGGCGGCCGCCGGCCTCGTCGAGGAGGGTCGTATACGCGCTCATGTCGTCTGCTCCAGACCGATGCCGTGCTCGGCGAGAAAGGCGAGGAGAGGCAACAGCGGCAGGCCGAGGATGGTGAAGTAGTCGCCCTCGATGCGGCTGAACAAATGGGCGCCCAGCCCCTCGAGCTGGTAGGCGCCGACCGACGTGCACACCGCTTCGCCGGCCCGCGCCAGGTAGGCGTCGAGGAAAGAGTCGCTGAAAGGACGCATGGTGAGAAGCCCGTGGTCGGCGGCCTGCCAGATCCGGGCGCCGTTCCGAGCCACCACGACCGCGGAATGAAGCTCGTGCGTCTTGCCGCCGAGCTCGGCCAGCTGCTGGCGCGCGGCGGCGAGCGTCGGCGGCTTGTCGAACAGCCGGCCATTGCAGGCGAGCGTCGAATCGGCGCCGATCACCAGGGCCCCAATGTGCCGGGCCGAGACCCGCTTCGCCTTCATTTCGGCCAAGGTCGTGGCGATGTCGCCCGGCCGGGCGTGCTCGCCGAGCAGGCTGCGCTTGACCTCGTCCTCGTCGACGCCCGACGGCTCGATCGCAAAGTCGAGGCCGGCTTGGGCGAGGAGCAGGCGCCGCGAGGGGCTGGCCGAGGCGAGAATGAGCTGATGCGGCATGGGCAGTCGACGTCGACGTTACGCGGGTTCCAGGCGGTAGAGGCCGCCTTCGTCGCTGTGGGTGACGAGGTAGATGAACCCGTCCGGCCCCTGGCGCACGTCGCGGATATAGGGAAGGCGGCCCGCGAGCAACCGCTCTTCGCCGCGGTAGCGCTCGCCGTCGACCTCGATGCGGAACAGGGCATAGGCCGAGAGGGCGCCGGTGAACAGCGAACCTTTCCAGTCCGGGAACTTCTCTCCCGTACAGAAGGTGAGCCCGCACGGCGAGATCGACGGCACCCAGGTGCGCAACGCGTCCTCCATCCCGGGCAGGCTGCGATTGTCGGTGATCTTGCTGCCGTCGTAGTTGACGCCATGGGTGACGCGTGGCCAGCCGTAGTTGGCGCCGGCCTTCAGGATGTTGAGCTCGTCGCCGCCGCGCGGTCCGTGCTCGACCTCCCAGACCCGGCCGGTCTCCGGATGGAGCGCAAGGCCCTGCGGGTTGCGATTGCCCCAGGTGAAGATCTCCGGCCGCGCTCCCGCACGCCCGACGAACGGATTGTCCGGCGGCACCGAGCCGTCGTCGCGCAGGCGCACGATCTTGCCGGCGAGGTCGGCAAGGTCCTGTGCCTGGTTCATCTGGAAGCGATCACCGCAGGTCACGTAAAGCAGGCCGGCGCGGTCGAACAGCAGGCGTGAGCCGAGATTGAGGCTGCCGGACCGCCGCGGCAGGGCCTCGAAGATCGGGGTGGCGCCGCGCAGGCCGCCTTCGCCCAGGTCGGCCCGGCAGACCGTGGTCACCGGGCCGCCCGGTCCATCTGAAATGTAGGACAGGTACAGGACCCGGTTGCGGGCGAAATCGGGGTGCAGGCAGATGTCCAACAGGCCGGCCTGGCTGCGGGCATAGACCTTGGGCAGGCCGCCCAGGGAGGTGCGCTCCAGGCGGCCATGGACGAGCACCCGCAGCCGGCCGGGCCGCTCGGTGATCAGCATCCGCCCGTCCGGGAGGAAGGCCATGCCCCAGGGCTGCTCGAGGTCGCGGCTCAGCGTGACCAGCCGATAGCTGGCCCTGGCGCTCCGGAAGGTGTCCTGGGCCCGCACGACGGCGGGGGCGGCCAGCGCCGCGCCCGCAACGAGCATGTATCGGCGACGATGCATCAACTCTCCTGTCAGCGGGGCGCCGGCGGGCTGGCGCGCCATGGGCCGGCGATTATACTCGGCGCCGAACTGCAATCTCAAAACGGGGGCCACCCTTTGACCGACCGCTATTTGCGTACCGGCATCTTTCTCGCACCCTTCCACGCCCTCGACGAGAATCCGACCCTTGCTCTCGAGCGCGACATGGAGCTGCTCCAGCACCTCGACCGGCTGAACTACCACGAAGCCTGGATCGGCGAGCATCACTCCGGCGGATTCGAGATCATCGCCTGCCCCGAGATGTTCATCGCCGCAGCGGCCGAGCGCACCCGCCATATCAGGCTCGGCACCGGCGTGGTGTCGCTGCCCTATCACAACCCGTTCATGCTGGCCTCGCGCATGCGGCAGCTCGACCACATGACGCGAGGCCGCGCCATGTTCGGTGTCGGCCCGGGCGCGCTGGTGCACGATGCCGCCAAGATCGGCGTCAAGCCGTCCGAGCAGCGCAGTCGCATGAACGAATCGCTCGACGTCATCATGGAGCTGATGGACGGCAAGTCGGTCACGCGAAAGACCGACTGGTTCGATCTCACCGCCGCCCAGCTCCAGATGCCGCCCTACAGCCAGCCCGGCATGGAGATGGCGGTGGCGTGCGCGCGCTCGCCGGTCGGCGCCGTCGCCTCGGGCCGTCACGGCATCGGCATGCTGTCGATCGGCGGCACGTCCGACGACGCGCTGCGAGCCCATGCCAACAACTGGAAGATCTACACCGACCACGCCAGCCAGAACGGCAAGGTTGTCGACCGCAGCAAGTGGCGCATCGTGACCTTCGCGCACATCGCACCGACTCGCGAGCAGGCCTTCGAGGAGGTCAAGTTCGGCATCGACCGCTACGCCAAGTACTTCACCGACGTCGCCACCTTCCCGATCCTGCCGCCCGGCATCACCGACGCGGCGGAGTTCCTGACCAAGGAAGGCATCGCCTGCATCGGCACCCCGGACGATTGCATCAGGCATTTCGAAAGGCTGTGGAAGGGATCGGACGGCGGTTTCGGCGCGGTCCTGTTGCTCGCCAACAACTGGGCGGACTGGCCCGCGACGCAGCGCTCCTACGAGATGATGGCGCGCTTCGTGCACCCGCACTTCCAGCGCGGCTCGAACGGGCTGCGCCAATTGAGCTACGACACGGCGACCGGCAACCGCGGCACCTACTCGGTGCAGTCGCAGGCGGCGGTCGAGAGCGAGATCAAGAAGTACCAGGACAAGCAGTCCCAGAAAGCAGCCGAGTAACGGAAGCAAGGCACCACGAAAGGGGAGAGCTCACATGTCAAAGTCCATCCTGATGCATGAGAATGGCGGCCCGGAGAAGATGGTCCTGGAGGAGGTCGAGGTCGGCAAGCCGGGTCCGGGCCAGGTCAAGGTCAAGCAGACCGCGATCGGTCTGAACTTCATCGACGTCTACACCCGGTCCGGCCTCTACCAGACGCCGCTGCCCAACGCCGTCGGTCGCGAAGCGGCCGGCGTGATCGTCGAGGTCGGCCCCAAGGTGCGCGGCTTCAAGAAGGGCGATCGTGTCGCCTATTGCGGCGTGCTGGGCGCTTATTGCGAGGAGCGCATCATGGGCACCGACCAGCTCGTGAAGGTTCCCAAGGGCGTGAGCGACGAGCAGGCGGCGGCAATCATGCTGAAGGGCATGACCACAGAGTACCTGGTCGACCATTGCGCCAAGCCGTGGCTCAAGAAGGGCGACATCGTGCTGTTCCACGCCGCCGCCGGCGGCGTCGGCTTGTTGTTCGGCCAGTGGGCCAAGGCGCGCGGCTACAAGTGCATCGGCACGGTGTCGTCGCCGGAGAAGGCCGCGCTTGCCAAGAAGAACGGCTACAAGTGGGTGATCGACTACACCAAGGAAGACGTCGTCACCAAGGTGAAGGAGATCACCAAGGGCAAGGGCGTGCCGGTGGTGTTCGACGGCGTCGGCAAGGATACCTGGAATGCCTCGCTCGACTGCCTGCGGCTGCGCGGCCTCTTGTGCTCGTTCGGAAATGCCTCGGGAGCGGTGGCGCCGCAGCCGCCGGGCATCCTGAACGCCAAGGGCTCGCTCTACCTGACGCGGCCCAGCCTCGGCGCCTACACCGCCACGCGCAAGGACCTCGAGGCCTCGGCCGCCTCGGTGTTCAGGATGGTCAAGAGCGGCAAGGTCAAGATTGCCATCGATCAGCGCTACCCGCTGGGTGAGGCGGCGCAGGCCCATATCGACCTCGAGGGACGCAAGACCACCGGCCAGACCATTCTGGTGCCCTGACCCTCATGGCCGAGGAGGAAGGACGTCGGGACGAGGTCACCGAGGTCCAACAGACCGGCTGGCTCAGTCGCCTGGGTCAATCCTTCGTCGGCGTCGTTTTCGGCTTCGTGCTGATCATCGGCGCCGGCGTGCTGCTCTTCTGGAACGAGGGCCGCGCCATCCAGACGCAGCAGGCGCTGTCGGAAGGCGAGGCCATCGTGCTCGAGGTCGAGCCGTCCCGGCTCGATCCCGCCAATGACGGAAGGCTTGTCCATGTAGCCGGACCGATCTCGGTTTCCGGGACGATCAGCGACGTCGAGTTCGGCGTGCGCAGCGATGGATTGCGGCTGGTGCGCCGTGTCGAGATGTATCAATGGACCGAGGACAAGGAAACCGAGACACACAAGAAGCTTGGGGGCGGCGAGGAAAAAACCACGACATACCGCTACGCCCGCAAGTGGTTGGACAAGCCGGTCGACTCCTCGAGGTTCCATGAGCGTACCGGCCACACCAACCCGCCAATGACCTATCAGGAGCGCAACCTGGTGGCGCCGCGGCCGCGCATCGGTGCCTTCGCATTGCCAGACAGCATGGTGCAGGAATTCGGCGCTGTCCGGACGCTTCCGGTCGCCGACGACCGGGCGCCGCCGCTGGAGCGCAAGTTGCGCCGGCCCGTTCGCGTGATCGATGGCGTGCTCTACATCGCCGGCGATCCGGCACAGCCGGTGGTCGGTGACGTGCGCATCAGCTACGGCGAAGTTCCGCTGCAGGAGGCGAGCGTCGTGGCGCGGCAGTCGCCGATCGGCTTCGGCCCCTATCAGACGAAGTCCGGCGGCTCGGTCGAGCTGATCGTCGCGGGCCGCGTGCCCGCGCACGATATGTTCAAGTCGGCGCAGGAAGAGAACGAGACCATGACGTGGATCATCCGTGGTGTCGGTTGCCTGCTCATGTTCTTCGGATTTGGCCTGATCCTGGGCCCGCTCGGTGTTCTGGGCGACCTCATCCCGTTTGTCGGAGACGTTGTGCGAGCCGGCGCCGGCCTGGTCGGTCTGGTATGCACGGCGGTGCTCGCCCCGCTCATCATCGCGGTCGCCTGGCTGTGGTACCGGCCGCTGATCGCGATTTCCGTCGTCGTGGTCGGCGTCGGCGTCGCCTGGCTTGCCGCCTGGGTTGGCCGACGGGACAAGGCGAACATGCCGACGCCCAAGCGCGCATGAGGCGATCTTCATCCTCTTCCCCAGCAAAGCTGGGGAGGAGAAATGACGCGATTATTTCTTGAGGATCTCTTTCCAATGATGATCGTTGGCCTGACCGGCTCCATCGGCATGGGCAAATCGACGGCGGCCAGGATGCTCCGGCAGATGGGCGTGCCGGTCTATGACGCGGACGCCAACGTGCATGCCGTGCAGGCGCGCGGCGGCGCAGCGCTGCCGGCGATCGAAGCGGCCTTCCCCGGCGTGGTGAAGGACGGCGTGCTCGACCGCCAGGTGCTGGGCGCGCGGGTGTTCGGCAACAAGGAGGCGTTGCGCCGGCTCGAGGCGATCGTCCATCCGCTGGTCGGCCAGCGGCAGCGCGCCTTTCTGAAGCGGGCGGCCCTGCGTGGGGAAAGGCTGGTGGTGCTCGACATCCCGCTGCTGTTCGAGGGGCTGGGCGACCGCCGCGTCGATGCCACGCTGGTGGTGAGCGCGCCCGCCTTCCTGCAGCGTCGGCGCGTGATGGCCCGGCCCGGCATGACCGCCGAGCGCCTTGCCGGCATCCTGCGCCAGCAGGTTCCCGACGTCGTGAAGCGGCGCAAGGCGAGCATCGTCATCCCGACCGGACTTGGCCTCGCGCCGACCCGGCGCGCGCTCGCCAAGGCGGTCGCGGCCCTCGAACCGAGGCAGGGACGCTTCTGGCCGCCCAATCCGTGGCGGGAGAAATTCACAGGCCAGCTTGCGCGGGCGCGCCGCAAGTAGGCTACAAGGTCGGCATGCGCGAGATCGTTCTCGACACCGAAACCACCGGCCTCGATCCACTGTCCGGCCATCGCGTGGTCGAGCTGGGTTGCCTCGAGCTGGTCAACACGGTAGCCACCGGCAGGACGTTCCACACGTATTTCAATCCGGAAAGGATGATGCCGTCGGAGGCGCAGGAGATCCACGGCCTCACCGACGAGTTCCTGGCCGACAAGCCGTTGTTCGCCGACCGGGTCGAGGAGTTCCTGGCCTTCATCGGCGAGGATCAGCTCGTCATCCACAACGCGCAATTCGATATCGGCTTCCTCAATGCCGAGCTGGAGCGGGTCGGACGCACGAAGCTCGCCAATTCCTACGTCGACACGGTGTCGATGGCGCGCCGCAAGTTTCCCGGCCAGAGGGTCAGCCTGGATGCGTTGTGCGAGCGCTTCGGCGTCGACAATTCGAACCGCGCCAAGCACGGGGCATTGCTCGACTCGGAGCTGCTGGCCGAGGTCTATCTCGAGCTGAGCGGCGGCCGGCAGCGCGATCTGGGATTGAGCGTCGGGCTGGCGGGTGTTGCCGTGCGTGGCGTCGCTGCGGGCCCGCGTACGGTCCGTCCGCCGCGGCCGCATGCGCCGAGCGCCGAGGAGCTTGCCGCTCATCTCGCTTTCCTGAAGCAGATCACCGAGCCGATGTGGCTCAAGGCCTGACCGGCCGGGCTCGCCAGCGGTCCACCTGCGCGAGCCAGGTAGAATGCCGCGCTATCGGACGCCGCGACGGCGGTGATCGCGCACGAGGTCGATCTCGGGTCCGCGCGTCAGCTGGCCGTCGCGGACCAGGAGCTCGCCGTCGACCAGCACGTCGCGCGCCAAGCGGCCGTACATCGAATAGAGCAGGTTCGACGCCATGTCGTGCGTCGGTGTCGCCTCGAGCCGGTTGGCGTCGAACACCACGAGGTCGGCGCGCTTGCCGACCTCGATGCTGCCGGTCAGATGGTCGAGGCCGAGCACGCGGGCGCCGTCGATGGTCAGCATCCGCAGCATCTGTTCGACCGTCAGCACCGTCGGGTCGTCGGCGCGCATCTTGCCGACCAGCGCTGCGAGCCGCGCCTCGGCCAGCATGTCCATGCTGTTGTTGGTCACCGTCCAGTCGGTGCCGAGGCCGATCGGCACGCGCCCCACCAGGCGGGCGAGCGGCAGGGTGCGCGCCTCGATCTTGAGGTTGCTGGCCGGGCAATGGGCGATCGGGATGCCGTAATCCGGCCACGCCTCGAGCTCGGCATCGGTCAGGTAGAGCGCGTGCGCCGCCACCGTGCTGCTGTTGGCGAGGCCGGTCGCGGCAAGGCAGGCCAGCGCGCCGTCATGACCGCGCGCGCGGATCGCGGCGACCTCGGGCTCGCATTGCGCGACATGGATGAACACTTTCGCGCCGGTGCGCTCGGCGCGCTGCGCACACTCGCGCAGCAGCGCATCGGAGCAGGTATCGAGGGCATGCGGCGCGATGCCGGCCGATACGCGGTTCGCCGGGTCGGTGCCGAAGCGCTCGAGCACCGCCTCGGCGGTGCGCCAGTCGGCCGGCGCCCTGTTGTCGGTCAGGCTGTGGCCGACGATGGCGCGGATGCCCGACTGGGCGATCGCCGGGGCGATGCGGTCCATGTTGCCCAGCCGGTCGGCGATGCAGGTGACGCCGTTCAGCAGGAACTCGGCGCAGGCCGCCCGCACCGAGGCGACGTGGTCTTCGATGGTGAAGTGCTCCTGGCCGGGCACCGCGTAGCCGTTCCAGAATTCGCGCGGCCGGTCGTCGGCCAGGCCGCGAAAGAACGCGGTCGCGGCGTGGGTATGGACGTTGATCAGGCCGGGCGTGATCAGGGTGTCGGCGGCGTCGATTACCTCGTCGCCGGGCCGGGCCAGCGTGCCCGCCGGCCCGATCGCCGCGATCGTCGTCCCGTCGATGCGGATGTCGGCGGCCGGCAGGAATTGATCGGAGGCGTCGACGGTCAGCACCGCGCCGCCTTTGAGAACGATGGCCATCTCGGTTCCTGTCTTTCAGCTTTTGCGGGTTCGCTTGCGGCGCCGTGGCGGATTGGCGAGGAAGTCGCCGAACTCGCGCAGGCGCTCGCTGATGTGGTTGATCATCAGCCGGGCCGGCGGCGAGAGGCGGCGGTAACGCGGCACCAGGATGCCGATACGGCTTTGCGCCAGGCCGGGCTCGGCCAAGGGTACGTGCACAAGCTCGCCGCGCTGAATCTCGTCCATGAAGCCGATCGGCGTGAAGAAGCCGATGCCCAGCCCGGACTTGACCGCCTGGCGCATGAACTCGATCGAGTTGGAGACGATGCGCGGCGTCAGCCTCGCGCCTGAATCCGCAAACTCCATCTGCATGATGGCGTCGAGCAGCCAGCGGTCGTGCAGCATCATCACCGGATGGCGCACGCACTCGGTGAGGGTCACGGACTTGGCGCTGGCCAGCGGATGGTCGGGCCGCATCAGGGCGCCGATCGCGGTCGGAAACTCGGCCACCACGTCGACGCCGCGCTGGCGGTTGTCGACGAACAACACGCCGAAATCGTTGTCGCCCGAGCGCAGCGCCTCGCCGATCTCGCTGGGATGGACCGACAGCACGGTGAAGGTGAGCTTGGGATGCCGCGCCGCGATCTCCTCGACGACCTGCGGCAGGAAGCGCACCAGCAGCGACTCCAGCGAGATGATTCGGACGTCGCCGCTCACCATGCCGCCCAGGCTCGCGATCTCCGCTCGGGTGCGCTGGAACTCGTTCTGGGTCTCGCGCACATGGCGCAGCAGCAACTCCCCGGCCGCGGTCGGCCGCACGCCGCGCCGGCCGCGCTCGAACAGCGACACCCCCATCTCGTCCTCGAGCCGCAGGATCTGCCGATTGACCGCCGAGGAGGCAACGGCAAGGGCATCGGCCGCCTTGCGGATCGAACCGTGGCGGGCGACATGGTCGAAATAGCGCAGCACGGCCGCATGCATGGGTTAGGCGCTCTTTGATTTTCCTCCCGTCGTCGGGGGAGGTGCCCCGATAGGGGCGGAGGGGGGAAGGCCTCAAACGAGATCCATGAGATTCCGACGTCGGAATTTCATGAACCTCGCCTGAGGCTCTCCCCCTCCGGCCCTGCGGGCCACCTCCCCCGATGACGGGGGAGGAAGATGAAGTACGCTGCCGAAATGGCAGCGCACCGTGCGAATTTATGTTCTTTTCTAGAGCGCTCGGCGTCAATAGCGTAGGCGATCGGGGAAAATCGCCGTCGTCAGGGGGACGTCGTCATGCGCAGACTTTCATCCAGCAAGATCAGCCGCCGTTCGCTGCTCGGCTCGGCCGCCACCGCCTTCGCCGCCTCGAGCCTGCTGCCGTCCGGCGGCTTCGCCCAGGCCAAGACCCAGACCATCAATCTCCAGCTGGGCTGGCTTGCCGGCAACAACCAGATCGGCGAGGTGTCGGCCAAGCACCTGGGTTACTTCGAGGAGGAAAGGCTCAATATCGCGATCCAGCCCGGCGGGCCCAGCATCGACGGCGTCGCCATCGTCGCGTCGGGGCGCCACGAGCTCGGGCAGGTGTCCTCCAGCCCGTCGCTGATGCTGGCGGCCTCGCAGAAGATCCCGGTGAAGTGCTTCGCCACCGGCCTGCAGCAGCACCCCTACGCCTATTTCTCGCTGCCCAAGAAGCCGGTTCGGACGGCCAAGGACCTGGTCGGCAAGAAGGTCGGCATCCAGGCCACCGCCAAGGTGCTGCTGAATGCCCTGATGAAGAAGCACGGCATCGCCGAGAAGGATGTCGAGATCGTCATCATCGGCTCGGAGATGACCCCGATCCTGACCGGCCAGACCGACGTGGTGAGCGGTTGGGTGACCAACACCACGACCCTGAAGCCGCTCGGACCGGACCGCATCGATCTCTTCTTGTGGGACGCCGGCGTCCGGCTCTATGCGCTGCCTTACTACGCCACAAAGGACACGCTCGAGAAGAAGTCCGAGATGGTCGCCGGCTTCACCCGCGCCATGTCGCGCGGCTGGGAGTACGCGCTCAAGAACACCGACAAGGCGGTGGATTTCCTGATCAAGGAATACCCCAACCTCAAGCGCGACGATGAGATCGAAGGCAGCAAGGCGCTGCTCAAGTTTGCCTTCAATTCCAACACCCAGGCCAATGGCTGGGGCGCTTTCGATCCGGCCATCTGGCAGGAGCAGATCACGCTTTATGACGAGCTGAAGCAGTTCACGGCCGGTGCGCCCAAGCTCGACGACGTGATCACCACCAAGATTCTCGACGCCACCAAGGCCCAGCGCGCCAAGGTGGGCTGAACCATGGTCGTCGCGCTCGCCCGTGCCGCAGCATCGCCGGCCGATAGCGCCGCGGCGGTGCGCTGCGAGCGCGTCACGGTGCGCTTCACCACCGAGCGCGGGACGGTGACGGCGCTCGAGAATATCGACCTGGCGATCGACCGCGGCAGCTTCCTGACGCTGCTCGGCCCCTCGGGCTGCGGCAAGTCGACCCTGCTGCGCGTCATGGCCGACCTGATCGAGCCCACCAGCGGCAAGATCACCGTGCTGGGCGACGTGCCGGCGACGGCGAGGCTGAACCGCGAGATCGGCTTCGTCTTCCAGGATGCCGCCCTGCTGCCGTGGCGCAACGTGCTCGACAACGTCACGCTGCCGCTCGAGGTCGGTGGCGGCAAGGCGCTGCCCGGGGCGCGCGCGCCGCGTGACTTGATCGACCTGGTCGGGTTGGGGGGCTGGGAGGCCGCCTTGCCGCACGAGCTGTCGGGCGGCATGCGCCAGCGCGTTGCCATCGCCCGCGCCCTGGTTTCCGGGCCGCGGCTGCTGCTGATGGACGAGCCGTTCGGCGCGCTCGACGAGATCACCCGAGATCGCCTGAACGAGGAGCTGCTGCAGGTCTGGCAATCGACGGGGACGACCATCGTGTTCGTCACCCATTCGATCTACGAGGCGGCCTTTCTCGGCCAGCAGGTGCTGCTGCTGGCGGCGCGGCCGGGCCGCGTGCGCGAGCTGGTGCCGGTCACCCTGCCGAACCCGCGCCGGCTGGCGATGCGCGAGACCCAGGAGTTCGTGTCGCTCGCCGGCACCCTGCGGCGCGTGCTGGAGACCTGCTGATGGTGAACCAGGCCGAACCCGTCCCGATGGGCGGCGCCTTCGTCGAGGACGTCGAGGGGCAAGCCCGTTTCATCGCCCACAAGCGCTATCTCGCGTGGCGCCGCCGCCTGCTGCCGATTGCCGCCGTGCTGCTGTTCCTGCTGCTGTGGTGGCAGGCCGTCGAGATCTTCGACATCAAGCCGTTCATCGCGCCCTCGCCGGTCGCCGTGGCCGACGTGCTGGTGCAGCGCTTCGACATGCTGATGAGCAACCTGCTGCCGACCGCCATCGAAGCGGTGCTGGGCTTCCTGCTGGGCAACCTGGCCGCCATCAGCCTCGCCACCGCCTTCGTCTGGCGCAAGACGGCGGAGGAGGCGCTGTTCCCCATCGCCGTCATGGTCAACACCATCCCGGTGGTCGCCAAGGCGCCGATCCTGGTGCTGCTGCTGGGCAACGGCATGGAACCCAAGATCGCCATTGCCGGCATCATCTGCTTCTTCCCGACCCTGGTGAACATGACGCGCGGCCTGCGCGACGTGCGCGCCGAGCAGCTCGAGCTGATGCGCATCCTGTCGGCGACGCCGCGCGAGGTGTTCTTCCGCATCCGCGTGCCCAACGCGCTGCCCTACCTGTTCTCGGCGCTGAAGATCGCGGCCTCGACGGCGGTGATCGGCGCCATCGTCGGCGAATGGATCGGCTCGACCAAGGGCATCGGCGCCCTGATCATCCAGTCGACCTACAATTTCGACTCGCCGCTGCTCTACGCCACCATCGTCGTCGGCTCGACCTTCTCGGCGCTGTTCTTCGGCGTCATCTCGGTTGCCGAGCGGCGCATGCTGCGCTGGAACGTGACGCACAACACCTGACCTCGATTCGCCGGACCGACTTTCAAGGAGCCGTCCCATGACTGCAACGCCACAATTCGTCGCCGAGCCCGGCGGCAACGTGCCTGTCGCCGCCTCGTCCGATCTCGTGGTGGTGGGCGGCGGACCGGCCGGCATCGCCGCGGCGCTGGCCGGCGCGCGCAACGGGCTCAGCGTCACCTTGCTCGAGCGCTATCCCTATCTCGGAGGCCTGGCGTCGGGCGGCATGGTCCTGGTGCTCGACGACATGTGCAACGGCGAGGAGATCGCCGTGCGCGGCCTTTGCGCCGACCTGATCGGGCGCATGGAGCATATGGGCCTCGCGGTGACGCCACCCGAGGCCGACCGCCGCTCCGACCCGGCGATGTGGCGCAAATGGTCGCGCTGGGGCGTGTTCGATTTCACTTCGCACATGAAGCCGCAGCCCATCGTCTACGCCGCGGCGTTCGATCCCGATGGCTTCAAGCGCGCGTCCAACGACATGGTGGCCGAGGCCAAGATCAATCTGCGTCTGCACAGCTGGTTCAGCCGGGCGATCGTCGAGGATGGCGCGATCAAGGGCGTGATCTGCGAGAGCAAGGAAGGCCGGCAGGCGATCCTGGGCAAGGTCGTGGTCGATGCCACCGGCGATCTCGACGTCGCCGCCTCGGCCGGCGCGCCGTTCATCGAGGGCGCCTATATCGTCACCACGGTGTTCCGGCTCGGCGGCGTCGATGTGGCCGAGGCCGAGCGCTTCGAATACGACGACCCGGTCGCCTTCAAGGCGATCGATCGCGAGGCCAAGAAGCTGATCGGCGGCTCGTGGGACAAATGGTGGCTGAAGACGCCGCTACCCGGCGTGGTGTGGTGCAACTGCCCGCACATGGCCAACTACGACGGCCTCAAGGTCGAAGACCTGACGCGCGCCGACTTCGAGGGTCGCAAGCGCATCGCCAGCCTGGTCGAGTATCTGCGCGCCAAGATGCCGGGCTTCCGCGACTGCTTCGTGGTCGACGTGGCGCCGCAGCTCGGCATCCGCCAGACTCGCCTGCTCGAGGGCCTCTACGTCGTCACCAAGGAGGACGTGACCGAGCGCCGGCATTTCGCCGACTCGGTGGCGCGCGGCCGCGACTACTACACGCCCTATCGTTCGCTGCTGCCGCGTGCGGTGAGCGGCCTGCTCGTCGCTGGCCGGCACTACTCGGCGACCTCCTCGGCGCAGCGCATGTCGCGCGAGATCCCGCCCTGCATGGCGATGGGCGAGGCGGCCGGCGAGGCGGCTGCCCTGGCGCTGGAGAGCGGCGTCGCCCTCGATCAGGTCGATGTCGGCCGCCTGCAGTCCCGTCTGCGCGCACGCGGCGCCGATCCGGGCGACCGGCCGGCCGCCAACGCCACCGTCCTGAGGGCCGCAGAATGAGCAGTGCGAATGGAGCAACCCAGCCGCTGAGCGGCGTCAAGGTGCTCGACTTTACCCAAGTGATGATGGGCCCCTGCGCGACCCAGATGCTGGCGGACTACGGCGCCGACGTGATCAAGATCGAGCGGCCCGGTGTCGGCGACCTGTCGCGCACGTCGATCGCCGACGATCCCGACGGCCTCGACAATCCGGTGTTCCGCAGCCTCAACCGCAACAAGCGCTCGATTGCGCTCGACCTGCGCGGCGAGGCCGGCAAGGCGGTGGTCTACGACCTGGTGAAGACGGCCGACGTCGTGGTGAACAACTTCCGCGCCGGCGTCATGGACCGCATGGGCTTCGGCTACGCGCAGCTCTCGAAGATCAACCCGCGCATCATCTGCGCCTTCGGCTCGGGCTTCGGCCAGAGCGGCCCGTTCGCCCACAAGGGCGGGCAGGACATCCTCGCCCAGGCGGTGAGCGGCGTGATGGCGCGCAAGCCCGACAAGGCGCTGCCGACCACCCTCTATTCGACGGCGCTGGCCGACTACTCGGCCGGCATGCACATGGTGCAGGGCATCCTGCTCGCCCTGATGCAGCGCGAGAAGACCGGCGTCGGTCAGGCGATCTCGGTGTCGCTCTACGATTCGATGCTGGCCATGCAGATGCAGGAAGCGTCGATGTGGCTCAGCCGCAAGCGTGAGCTGAACTGGGGCGCCTTCCCGCTGACCGGGGTGTTCGACACGACCGACGGCGCGCTGGTGATCGTCGGCGCCTTCAAGGCGAACCCGCTGCAGGACATCTGCCGCGCGCTCGACCTGCCCGACCTTTCGGCCGATCCGCAGTACGCGACCTTCGCCAAGCAGATGGAGAACAAGGCCGAACTGCATCGGCTGTTCCGAGGTCAGCTCTCGACCAACACGACGGCCTACTGGCTTGGCCGACTCGAGGAGCAAGACCTGCTCTCGGCGCCGGTGCAGACCCTGGGCGAGGCGCTGGCCTCGGAGCAGACCGCGGTCAACGGCATGGTGGTGACAATCGACGGCGACTCCGGCGGGCGCAACGAGCCGCTCCGCCTGGTCGGCTCGCCGATCACCATGGATCCGTCGGCCTTCAAGCTGCGCCACGCGCCGCCGCCGCTCGGCGTCGATGGCGCGGACATTCTCACCGAGCTCGGCTATGCGCCCGAGCGCATCGCCGAGCTGCGCGCCGCCAAGGTGTTCGCGTGACCATCCGTTTCGTCGTTGCCGATCACGTCGCGCGCGTCACCATCGATCGCCCCGATCGCATGAACGCCATCGACGAGGCGTCGGAGGCCGAGCTCCAGCGCATCTGGGCGGCGATCGAAGGGGATGACCAGGTGCGCTGCATCGTGCTGACCGGGTCGGGCGAACGGGCGTTCTGCACTGGCGCCGACATGAAGCAGAGCGGCAACAAGACCGGCCTGGAGTACTGGGCGGCGGCGCGACCTGGCGGCTTCGGCGGCCTGGCGCTGCGCGAGACCCTGGACGTGCCGGTGATCGCCCGCGTGAACGGCCACGCCCTGGGCGGCGGCATGGAGATGGTGCTGGGCTGCGACATCGTCGTCGCCGCCGAGAACGCCACGTTCGGCCTGCCCGAGCCGCGGGTCGGCCGGCTGGCGCTCGACGGCGGCATCGCGTTGCTGCCGCGGCGCCTGCCGCATGTGCTGGCGATGGGCATGCTGCTGACCGGGCGGCGAACGCCGGCCGCCGAGGCGTGGCGCATGGGCCTGGTCAACGAAGTCGTGCCGCAAGCCGGGCTCGATGCGGCGGTCGAGCGCTGGGTCACCGACATCCTCGCCTGTGCGCCATTGTCGGTGAAGGCGGTGAAGCAGATGGTACGGCGTGGCGCCGGCCTGTCGCCGCAGCAGGCGCAGATGCTGCGCCTGCCGGCCCTGGTGGCGGCGCTGCAATCGACCGACCAGGACGAGGGCGTGCAGGCCTTCGTCGAGAAGCGCGCGCCGAACTGGCAGGGGCGATGACCTACGTCGTCACCTCGACCTGCATCGATGTCAAGGACGGCGTCTGCCAGAAAGTGTGCCCGGTCGAGTGCATCTACGAAGGCGGGCGGATGATGTACATCCAGCCCGACGAATGCATCAGCTGCGGCATCTGCGTCTCGGTCTGTCCGGTCCAGGCGATCTACGAGGACGTCGACGTTCCCGAGGCCGAGCAGGCTTTTGTTGCGGCCAATGTCGATTTCTTCGGGACTAGCGTCACTGGCTGGGGTGCGCCGGGTGGCGTGACCAAGGAGTATGTCAGCGAGCTCGACGTACCGTTGGTGAAGGCATTTCGGACCGCCTCCTAGCTCTCCTCCCTGCGCGAAGCGCGGGGAGGTGCCCCCGCCAGGGGGCGGAGGGGTCATGAGTCTCGGTCGAAGCTTGAATATGACTCATACTTAAAACACGCAGGTGTCGCTCATGACCCCTCCGCCCCTTCGGGGCACCTCCCCAACGCAAGCGCGTTGGGGAGGACGGCCTATCCAGTAGGATCGTCGCGTGAGCGATCCCTACGATATCTTCGATCCCGTGCTCGAGCCGTGGGCGGCCGCCCATGGCTTCACGCTCCACAAGCTCTATCGAGATGACTCCGTGCGGACCGTCTGGCCGCCGTCGCTGCGCAACCCGGAAACGGTCGGCCAAGGCCCCCAGCTTTGGCTGGGCTGGCCGATCGTCGATGGTGGCGTCGATGTCTGTGTCGCCGTCGGTCGCTGGTCACACCGCGCGCCGGCCACGCTTCAGACGATGCGCGCGGTGCTCGATCAGGAGCTCAACCTGCTCGCCGCGCGCTGCACCGCGCCGCAGCGCTAGGCTACGCGTGGCCGATCGGGCCTTCGCCGACGGTGGGGATCTTGCCGCCGTTCGCCTCGAGCTGCTGGCGGTAGAGCGCCACGAAATCGACCGGGGCGATGTTGAGCGGCGGGAAGCCGGCTTCGCGGGTGGCGTTGGCGACGACGGCGCGGGCGAACGGGAAGAGCAGGCGCGGCGTCTCGATGAACAGCAGCGGGCCGTAGGCGTCTTGCGGCACGTCACCCAGGCTCACCGTGCCGGCATAGACCAGCTCGAGCATGAACAGCGGTTCGTCCTTGGGCGTCTTGGCGCTGGCTTCGATGGTCAGCGACACCTCGAAGGTCTTCACGTCGAACTGCCGGTTGGCCACCTGAACGTTGAGCGTGAGCTGGGGCTGGGTCTGCTCGATCAGGCTCTGCGGCGCCCGCGGATTCTCGAAGCTCAGATCCTTGATGTACTGGCCGTGCATGATGAGCGGCGCGCCGGGGGCCTGGTTGGCACCGGGGGGCGGAGAAGGCGGCGGTGTGGTCGACATGTCGGACTTTCACTGTTGCGAGGAGCGGGAATCTCGGCGGCGGGGCGGTACCATGCAGGGCTGCACTGCACAAGGCGCGGGCTGGCCTGGACCCTGGTCAATTGCAAAATCGTGTCACTCGGACGATGATGCAGGCACTGTTTTTGCACCGTCCTGCAAGGATATGAATCGACCTGCTCCAAGCTCCTCGATTGTTCGTCCAATCGTGGGCATCACCGCGTGTCTCAAGGAAAATGGCCGCGGCGGTTGGCATCACACTGTTGGCGACCGGTACGCCCAGGCGGTCATCCGCGCCGTCGGCGCCCTTCCTGTCCTGATTCCGGCGATCGGCCCTGAGTTCGACGAGGAGGCGGCGATGACCGCAGCCCTCGATCGCCTGCTCGACGGCCTCGACGGCGTCCTGCTGACCGGCAGCCCGTCCAATGTCGAGCCGCACCATTACGGCGGCGAGCAGAGCCGGTCGGGCACGGCGCACGATCCGGCGCGCGATGCCACCACGTTGCCGCTCATCCGTCATTCGATCGACCGGGGGGTGCCCTTGATGGCGATCTGCCGCGGCCTGCAGGAGGTGAACGTGGCCCTGGGTGGCACGCTTCACCAGCTCGTCCACGAGGTCGAAGGCCGCCGCGACCATCGCTCGCCCAAGGCGGGGTCCGTCGATGCCAACTATGCTCCGGCCCACGCCATCGACATCGTCGAGGGCGGCCTGTTGCAGGCTCTGCTGGGCGAGCGGCGGGTGATGGTGAATTCGCTGCATGCGCAGGGGGTCGACCGGCTGGCGCCGCGCGCGCGGCTGGAGGCGGTCGCCGATGACGGCCAAATCGAAGCCTTCAGCGTGCCCGACGCGCCGGCCTTTGCCCTTGCCCTGCAATGGCACCCCGAGCATCGGATCCTCGAGAATCCGGTCTCGACCAAGCTGTTCGATGCCTTTGCAGCGGCCTGTCAGGCGCGCGCCAGCGCACGTCTGCGACCGCCCCTTCGCCTGGCCGCCGAGTAGAAACACGCCCAACGTGCGCGGCAGGGTGTCCGGTGTGGCCGTGGTACCCGATGATGGCTTGTGACTCTGGTCGGCCCTATGCATCGTATATGCATTTGAAGGGATGAGGTATCCGGGGAGCAACGGGGTGACGATATACAACCAGTTGATGAATTCGACTTTCCTCGATGCCTACGGCGCCAATCAATATACGGCGGCGCAGTACAATGCGCTTGCAACGGGGGGCAAGAGCACCGCGGAAGCGACACTCGCGGCCTTGTATCAGTACGGACCGTACAGTGCGACTGTGCACGATTCGGGCGCCGCCGCCTTGTTGACGATCGCGCTCGTACTGAACCGGCAGAATGATCCAACCGACCTGCTCACCAGCAGTTCGTGGGCCGAGCGGCAGGCTGCGCTGGCCGACCAGCACAGCGTTTTCCAGACCTATGGCGCCGCCCAGTCGACCTTCGATCAGGTGCGCGCTGCCATGCAGTCGATTGTGGGCAAGGAGGCACTCGATATCGCAACGGCTCGGGGATTTGTCTCGTCGGCCGAAGACCGAACCATCTGGGCCACGGTCACTGCCGATCAGTTCAAGGAGCTGTTCGGCAACACCCTCCTGACAATCGATTCGACGGGTTACAATCCCGCCACCAAGACATTCGTGTCTCAGACGCAATTCGCGTGGACGGGCGATCTCGGTCTTGCGAGCTCGATTTCCACGAAGGATGTCGGCGGCGTGTGGTTCGAGCGCGACGGTGGCGTGAACAATCCGGCGATTCTCGATTCCACCCCAGTGACCATCGATGCCGGTCCACTCGGCATTGGCAACGACGCCGGAGACCAGCTCGAGATCGCCACCCCTGCCGCGATTGCGGCGAACTACAATTTCCCCCTGCCGTCTACCGTGCAGACCCCTGCCGTTGCGCTCGTCGAATCGGACATATCGCAGCACAGCGCATTGTTCGCCGCCTACAACGACTATCGTCAGACTGTCGGCTTGCCGACGGTGTCGCCCGACAAATTCGTGGTGGTGTCGGGGCCAGACACCAAAGCCCCAGCCAATCCCGAGCTCACGCTCGACATCTCGACTGTCGCGGGTGGCGTGCCGACCAGCACGCAGTATCTCTATGCGCTTCTGTCAGGAACGCCCTTCGCGGGGTACCAAAAAGCGTTCTTCGATCACGAGCACGATCCACACATCCTGACGTCGTCTTATTCCGCTCAGACGCAGGCGACGGTCGACTCGCCCTTCTACTGGGCCTGGCAGCAATTGTTCGTCGACGGCGCCCTGCGCAACATATCCGTCCACAATGCGGCGGGCGACCAGGGATCGACCGGGTACATCTATAACGGCGTCTCGAACGTGACCAACTGGCAAACGTCACCGTTTGCCTTGCAGGTTGGTGGCACGTCGATTGCCGGCCGCTATAGCGCCGGCTTCGACAAGACTCTCGACAGTCAGTTGGCGGCTGCGCTGCAGGGTGCTCCCGCGGCCTTGCTTCCGCTCGTCGCGGCGGGCCTCAAGACCTTGCCATCGCTGATGCCGGATGTGCCGCCCACGCCGGCCGACGCCGCGACCACGCTTGCCACGCTGTTCGAGACGGTCTGGCAGACAACCACTGCATTTCCGGATCCACCACCGCTGGGTCGGGTCGCCCTGGACTTCGGCGCCAACGAGGTCGGCTCGGGAGGCATCGCTTCCTTGGTGCCGATCCCCGACTATCAGCACGATTTCGGCATTTCATCGATGACCGACGGCGCGCGTGGCATGCCGGACGTATCGGCCCTCTCGGCCGGCGATACCCTTTATGCCGTGCTGAACAGTGCCTACATCGGCGATGCCACACAGCCGCTTCTCTCGAAGTCCGGCGGCACGAGTGCCGCGACGCCGCTCTGGGCAAGCCTGACGGCGCAGATCGATACGATCTTCAAGGACCAGGGCCTGCCTCAACTCGGCTACTACAACGATCTTCTCTACAATGCCGCCGCGATCACGCCAGCGTCATTCAACGACATCACGGTCGGCAACAACGCCAACACTTTCTATTTGGCGACGCAGGGCCCGGACTACAACGACTTCCTCGGGCTCGACATGGTGCCCACCGGCAATGGCTACAGCGCGCAAGCTGGCTACGACCTGGCGAGCGGGTTGGGGACGCCGAACGGCACCATCCTGGCGCGGACACTGACGGCGATCGCTCACGCCCAGACATCCTATGGCGACCTGCCGCCGGTGCTCGACTTTTCCGGACAGGCACCGATGAGCGGCGCCGACCAAAGCCTGCTGTTCCAGACGACTTCAGGCGATGGCGCCGCCGTCTTTCTGTCGCTGGGCTCGAAGAGCCTGTTCTATACCAGCGCTGCGACGGCCGGGCAGGCCTGGACCAGCCAGCTCGCAGGGCAGGCTCTGCAGTCCGATTTCGACCCGGCGCTGGTGGTGGTGTTCGATGGCCAGGCGCAAGGGACGGTGGTGCAACGTGCGCTCGCGCCGGGTGAAAGCCTTTCGGTGACGATCGATGCAGCGCAGGGCAGGCCTGTGCAGGGCGCGCTGACCACGGACTATGGCTTCGTCGACTACATGGTGCCGAAGAACGGCAGCACGGTGCCGTCGGAGATGGTGCGCGCGGCGCGGCCGATCGCCATCGCGGAGACGGTCGATGGCCTGGATGACCAGACGGCGATCGTCCGGATCAGGCAGGACGGCACCGACAAGCTGTCCGTCGCCTTCTACAAGGTCGATGATCTGGTCGGCTCGATCGGAGGCGTCGTGCCGGGGTCGGCCAAATATGCCGAGCAGGCGGCGGGTCGCGCTTACCATACCGAGACTGGGGCAACGTCGATCGACGGCCCGGGCTACGGGAAATTCGCCCAGCACAGCCTGGTGAATGTCGACTCCGGCGACCTGATCGCCATGAAGCTCACCAACGTTTCGACTCAGAATACCTACTGGGCGTTTGCACAGGCCAACGAGACATCCGGCGGCCAACCGGTCGCCCATCTGTGGAACTACGGCCTCGATACGTGGGGCTGGGAGGATCGCCCGGACGGCGGCGATCACGATTTCAACGACCTGATCGTCGGTCTCGATTTCACAAGCTCATATGGAAGCGGCTGGTTGACCTAGGGGGCCGTTCGGCCATGTGACGGACGAGACGAAGGGCCCTATGCTCCAGTGCTTCGTCATCTGGAGGACGCCTCATGTCCCAGCCGGCAACGCTGAACAATGCTCGCCGCGATTTCTATGAACGCATCGGCAGCCTCTCGATGGCGCCGCTCTGGGAGTCGCTGCATCAGCTCGTGCCGCTGCGGCCCACGCCGAGATACCAGCCGGCGTGCTGGAGCTACGATGCCGTGCGGCCCTTCCTCCTGGAAGCAGGCTCGCTGATCACCGCCAAGGAGGCCGTTCGCCGCGTGCTCATCCTGGAAAACCCGGCGATGCCGGGCTCGGCCTGCATCACGCCCACGCTCTATGCCGGCCTGCAGCTCATCCTGCCCGGCGAGGTGGCACCCAGTCATCGCCACACGCAGTCGGCGCTGCGCTTCATCGTCGAGGGCGAGGGCGCCTACACCGCGGTCGACGGCGAGCGCACCGTCATGCGCGAGGGCGACTTCGTCATCACGCCGACCTGGACCTGGCATGATCACGGCAACGAGTCGACCAGGCCGATGGTGTGGCTGGATGGGCTCGACATCCCGCTGGTGGCGATGTTCAACGCGGGCTTTGCCGAGAACGGCGAAAGCGACGAGCAGGCCGTCACCTCGCCCGAAGGCACCTCGGATGCGAAGTATGCCAGCGGCCTGCTGCCGGTCGATTGGAAGCCGGCGCGCCAGACCTCGCCGATCTTCAACTACCCTTATGTGCGCACGCGCGAGGCGCTACATCGCCTCGCCAAGGCCGGGCCGGCGGACGCCTGTCATGGCTACAAGCTGCGCTACGTGAATCCGGCGAACGGCGGCGCGCCGATCGCCACCATGGGGACGTTCATGCAGCTCCTGCCCAAGGGCTTCGAGACCGCGCCGTATCGCTGCACCGATGGCACGGTGTTCTCGGTGGTCGAAGGCCGCGGCGAAAGCCGCATCGGCGACAAGACCTTCCGCTGGAAGAAGCGCGATCACTTCGTCGTGCCGAGCTGGGCTACCGCCGTGCACAAGGCCGAGGACGAAGCGGTTCTGTTCTCCTTCTCCGACCGGCCGGTCCAGGAGCGCCTCGACCTGTGGCGCGAGGACCGCAGCGGGCACTGACGCTGATTGTCCGCAAGAGCATGACGAAGGCTAGTCGATTTCGATCGGGCGTTGCTCGGCAAGAGACAGCTGGGCCGCCGTCGAGAACACCAGGGCCTCGATCGCCTGGGCGACATCGAGCAGGCCGCGATCGGCGCGGCCGGCGATGCAGTCGATGAAGTGCTGCAGCTCGACCTGGTAGGGGTTTCGGCCTTGCACAGGCACCGGTCGCGCTGGTCTCGGTCCGTCGACAATGGTGAAAGTGGTGGTGGGCGGGCCGTCGCCGTCGAACACCGTCTGATGCTCGCAGACGGCGTGCTCGAACAAGGCGCGGAAACCGGCGGTGAAGGCGAAACCGGGAGGCATCAGGCCGCTCGCCGTGACTGTGGCGTGGCGGCCGTCCTCGTAGTGCAGCAAGGCGGAGATCTCACCGAGACCGCGTGCGGTCCGGACGGCGCTGGCTGACAGCAGGGCCGGACGTCCCATCAGCCAATGGATCAGATCGAAGTCGAAGGTCATCAGCTCGGTCGAGGGATCGCCGTAGTGGTCTTTGTGATCGGGCCCTTCACGGTGCAGATACGAGCCGAGCCGCCAGGCGGTGACACTGAGCAGCCGACCGTGCATGCCGGAGGTTGCCGCGTCCTTCACATGCCGGCAGGCGGCCACGGAACGCATCAACAATCCAACCTGCAGCAGGCGGCCGGCGCGGCGCGCCGCCTCTTGCATTTCCCACGCCTCGCCCAGCTCGAGTGCCAGGGGGGTCTCGCAGAAGACGTGCTTGCCGGCCTGCAGGGCGGCGATGACGAATTCGGCATGAACGCGTGTCGGAAGGCATACGTCGATCGCGTCGATGTCGGGATGATCGATCAATCGAGCAGCGTCGGTGCTGGGATGGGCCTCGCATATCGTCGCGACCGCCTGGGCTCGCGCGGCATCGCGCGAGAACACGCCGACGACTCTTGCGTCGGCCATTCCGGCATAGGCGGCCGCATGCGCCGTACCCATGGCGCCGGCGCCGAGCAGGCCGATCCGGATCATGCGAGCCAACCCGCTTCCCTGACCTGATCGCGAAAGGTCGTGCCGACCGGCACGCGCAGGCCATTGCGCAACGCCAGCATCGGCCGCCGCGCATCGCGGTCGACCGAGGCGATCGCACCCTTTCCGAGCGCGTGGGCAATCGCCAATCGGCCATCGTGATCGTCCATACGCTGGGCGGCTACAGGGAGGCCAGTGAAGGCTGGCATGCCGCCGAACTCTCCAAAGCGCCGTTCGCTGATCAGGCGACTCGGCGCTTCTGGGCCGCCACCGAGCCGGCGCACTGGTCGACCGGCAAGGGTCGCATCTTGAGGTCATAGGCGTCAGCAAATTCGACCCGCCAGGACGTGCCGTCGCGTCGATAGAGGTAGACGAGCAGCTGGCAGGCATCCGACTCGTAGCGCACCGTGCGGGCGGGGTCATCCTTGCGGTCGAGGACTCCGGCGCCCAACAGGGTCGCGAGCTGCGCCTCGTCGAGACCCTTGATGCGGCTGGCCGGGATCGGCGTGCCGGCGTTGCGCGAGCTGAAGACTCCTACTTCCCCGCCGCCTTGGGCACTGTCCGAGCCGGAGCCGGTGACGCAGCCACCGAGGAGAAGGGCCAACGCCAGCGCCGATCGAGTCAAGTGCATGCCGGCCAGTCTAGAGAACATTCCGTTCGGCTGGAACAGCCGAACGGCAAGTGCCTGTCGCAACACCCAACTCCTGCGCGCGCATGCCCGACAGGATGGAACCGCAAGCGGTCCGATCCTATCGGGAATCGCTCTAGCGCGGGACTGGTGGCGGATTAAAGGGTTGGCCCGGTGCGCCGGGTGGCGGCTTGAGCTGCTGGGCGACATGGACCATTGCGGCCACTCCCAGCACCGGCACGATCAGATTGACGATGGGGATGGTCCCCAAGAAGACGATGACGATGCCAGTGAGCCATAGTACGCCCGAATTGTTGCGGCGCCACGCCTTCACCTCGGCTGGGCTGCGCCGGCGCAGCGCCACCTGCTCGTAGTAGACGCGGCCGGTCAACCAGCCGTTGACGCCGTAGAAGAGCACGGCGCCCAGACCGGCGATGAAGATCGAGATGATGTAGAACGGCAGCATCACCAGGTTGAGCGCAACCACCGCCAGGAGGAAGACGACGCCCGTCCAGATGCCGGTCCAGATCGGGATGCCGTGCGCCGGGCCGAGCTCCGGATAATGCTCGCTTTCGACGATGTCGGCGATCTTCTCCATGAAGATCGAGATCACGATGCCGAAGCTGGCGGGAAACAGCATCAGTGCCAGCACGATGACCGCGCCGCCGCCCAGCCAGCGGATCGCCTCGTTGATCCACTTCATCTGGAAGGTGGCGAACGACTGCAGCGCCCACCAGGCCAGCACGGCGATGCCGACCTGGAGGACCAGGCTGAGCGCCAGCGACCACCAGATCACGCTCCGCAGGCGCGGGTCGCCGAGCTGTTGAACCGCGCGCTCGAAGGCGTTGATCATGGTGACCTATTGCGGGCCGACGACGCCCGCCGCCTTGAGCTCGCCGATCTCCTTGGCCGAGAAGCCGCGTTGGCCCAGCACCTCGTCGGTATGCTGGCCGCGCTTGGCGGCCGGACCCTTGATGCTCTCCTTGGTGCGCGAGAAGCGCGGCGCCGGCGCCGGCTGGGCGAAGCCGTTGACGTCGACGAAGGCATTGCGCGCCTTGGCGTGCGGATGTTCCGACGCTTCCGACATGGTGAGCACCGGTGCGAAGCAGACGTCGCTGCCTTCCATGATGGCGCACCATTCGTCGCGCGTCTTGCTGCGGAAGATATGGGCAAGACGGCTCTTGAGCTGCGCCCATGCTTTGCGGTCGTTCTGTGCCGGCAGGTTCTCGCCCTTGAGGCCGGTCTTCTCGAGCAACAGGTCGTAGAATTGCGGCTCGATCGAGCCGACGCAGACGAACTTGCCGTCCTTAGTCTCGTAGGTGCCGTAGAAATGCGCGCCGCCATCGAGCACGTTGGTCTCGCGGTCCTTCTCGTTCCATAGGCCGGCGCCGGCCATGCCGTAGAGGCCGCCCAGCAGCAGCGCGGTGCCGTCCACCATCGCCGCGTCGACGACCTGGCCCTTGCCCGACTTCTGCGCCTCCAAGAGACCGCACACCATGCCGAAGGCCAGCAGCATGCCGCCACCGCCGAAATCGCCGACCAGGTTGAGCGGCGGCGACGGCTTGTCCTTGGGGCCAATGGCATGCAGGGCGCCGGTCAGGGCGATGTAGTTGATGTCATGACCAGCGGCCTTGGCGAGCGGACCTTCCTGGCCCCAGCCGGTCATGCGCCCGTAGACCAGCTTCGGGTTGCGCGCGAGGCAGACATCGGGGCCGACGCCCAACCGTTCGGCGACGCCGGGTCGGAATGGCTCGGTGATGCCGTCGGCCGTCTCGATCAGGCGCAGCACGACCTCGACCCCTTGCTTCGACTGCAAGTCGACCGACACCGAGCGTCGGCTGCGATTGTGAATGGCGTACTTTGGATCGGCGAAGCGGTCCATGACATGCGCCTTGGTACGGTCGATGCGGATGACATCAGCGCCCATGTCGCCCAGCATCATCGAGCACATCGGACCCGGGCCAATGCCGGCCAGCTCGACGATCGTCAGTCCCGAAAGCGGACCCGCCATGACTTCCCTCCTGCGAAATTCAATGTCGCTCGTATCGCGCGATGTTATCCGATCCCGTCGCCCTGTCACGCCGGGCAGGGCCGGCTCTCGCGTCGCAGGTCCGGCTGGCGAGATGCCGGGAGATCTCTCGGAGCAGGGTCGGAATTGCCGGAACAGGACGTCGCCGTGACCTGTCGAAGTCGCCGCTTTACGCCCCGGCGACAGGCTATCGCGGGCCATGTTTTCCGGCGCCGGAATGCTCTACAGTCCGCGCCGCACGAGGGTTGGAGGGGAAGGGAATGAAGGTGGGCCGGTTTGTGACGTCGCTGGCGCTGGTGCTTGCCGTGGCCGGGAGCACTTTCGCGCAACAGGCGCCGCCGTCGCCAACCAAGGAATACAACCAGGAGTTTTTGGTTGCGGGTTCGTGGTTCCATGGCGTGCACGGGCTCGCCTTCAACAAGGATGATCAGCTGTTCGCCGGATCGGTGATCGGCCAGACGCTCTATCGCGTGCAGGTCGACACCGGCGAGGTCGACCGCGTCATCGATCCGCCGACCGGCATGGCCGACGACATCGCCTTCGCCGACGACGGCACCATGGCGTGGACCGCCTTCCTGCTGGGCAAGGTCTATATCCGCCGGCCCAACGGCAAGACCATCGAGGTCGCCAACGGCATGGGCGGCCCGAACTCGCTGGCCTTCGGCAAGGATGGCCGGCTGTTCGTGTCCGAGGTCTTCCTGGGCGACGCCCTCTACGAGATCGATATCAAGAATGCCGACAAGCCCGACTTCAAGCCGGCTCCAAGGGCCGATCTCCGCCGCATCGCCGAGAAGATGGGGGGCCTGAACGGCTTCGAGATCCACAAGGACGACGGCTTCCTCTACGGCCCGCTATGGTTCAAGGGCCAGGTGGCGAAGATCAACCTCGAGACGGGCGCGATCGAGGTCATCGCCGAGGGCTTCAAGATCCCGGCCGCCGCCAACATCGATCCGCAGAATCGCGACAACGTCTACATCGTCGATGCCGGCACCGGCGGTATCTGGAGTGTGAGCCTGTCGAGCAGGACCAAGAAGCTGGTCGCCTCGATGAAGCCAGGGCTCGACAACCTCGCCTTCGATTCGCGCGGCCGCCTGTTCGTCACCTCGATGACCGACAACGGCATCTACCTGGTCGACAAGCAGACCGGTGCGCACAAGACCATCGTCGAAGGCAAGCTGGCCATTCCCGCGGACCTCGCCGTCACCACCGAAGGCGGCAAGGAGACGGTGCACGTCGCCGACGTGTTCAGCTATCGCACGGTCGATGGGCAGACCGGCGCGGTGGCCGACGTGCTGCGTGTCCATGGCGAGACGCACGCCTATCCGCTCGGCCTGTCGATGGGGCCGAAGCATGTCCTTCTCACCAGCTGGTTCTCCAACACGGTCGAGAAGGTCGATCGCAAGACCGGCAAGCTGGTGGCGACGCTGGGCGATTTCGCGGCCCCCGTTGATGCCGTCGAAGCCGCCGACGGCACGCTCTATGTCGCCGAGCTGTCGAGCGCCAACCTGGTGAAGGTGAGCCCCGACGGCAAGACGCGCACGACCGTGGTCAAGGAGCTGCGTGGTCCCGCGGCGATGGTCCAGGGGCCCGGCAACCTGGTCTACGTCACCGAGATCGCCGCCGGCGCCGTCACCGAGATCGACGTCGCGAACGGCGAGCGCCGGGTGGTCGCCGACGGGCTGGCGGGGCCGGAAGGCATCGATCTGGGTCCCGACGGCCGCCTCTATGTTGCCGAGGTCGGCCAGAAGCGCATCGTCGCCATCGATCGCGCCACCGGAGCGAAGACCGTCATCGCGTCCAATCTCGACATCGGCCTCGCCCCCTATCCCGGCGGTCCGCCGGCGCTGGTCCCGACCGGCGTGGCGGTCGCCCGCAGTGGCACCGTCTATGTCAGCTCCGACATCCGCAACGCCCTCTACAAGCTCACGCCCCCTGCGCCCTGAGAGGCCCCATGCCCGGCATTCCGTTCATCAAGGACTTCAAGTTCGACTACGGCACGGCGATGGAAGTCACGCCGCTGATCCGCCGCGTGGTCGCCCGCAACCCGAGCCCGTTCACCTTCAAGGGCACGGGCACCTACGTGATCGGCCACGGCAAGGTGGCGATCGTCGATCCCGGTCCCGACATGCAGGATCATATCGACGCCGTGCTGAACGCGGTGCGCGGCGAGACCGTGACGCACATCTTCGTCACCCACACCCACATGGATCACGTGCCGGCGACACCCGCCATCGCCAAGGCGACCGGCGCCAAGGTCTATTCCTACGGACCGCATCCGCGGCCGCCGGCCGACGAGAAGCCGGAGGAAGCGGGCGATCTCGCCTTTGCGCCCGACATCAAGCTCAACGATGGCGACGTGGTCCATGGCGACGGCTGGAATGTCGAGGCGGTCTACACGCCAGGCCACATCTCCAACCATCTGTGCTTCGCGGTGAAGGAGGACAAGGCGCTGTTGTCGGGCGACCACGTGATGGGCTGGTCGACCGCGGTGATCTCGCCGCCCGACGGCAACATGGCCGACTACTTCGCCAGCCTGCGCAAGCTCCTGCCGCGCGAGGAGACGCTCTACATCCCGACGCACGGCTCGGAGATCCGCAATCCCAACCCGTTCGTGCAGTCCTACATCGAGCATCGTCTGGGCCGCGAGGCCCAGATCATGGCGCGCCTCAAGGAGGGCCCGCAGTCGATCCCGCAGATGGTCGCCAAGAACTACGCCGACACGCCAGTCCACCTGCACGCCGCCGCCGGCCGCTCGATGCTGGCCCATCTCGTTCAGATGGTGAAGGACGGCCGCGTCAAGACCGACGACGGCCACGCGCGGATCGACAGCATGTATCGGCTATAGGCAGGGCATTCATTGTCATGCTCCTCTCCCCCGCTAGGGGGAGAGGCTGGGTGAGGGGGCTGCGGATGATGCTGCAACCTTCGTAACCCCCTCACCTAACCTCTCCCCCTAGCGGGGGAGAGGAATATGAATTGAATGGGAGAACCAACCAATGGACCTGAAACTCTCCGGCAAGACCGTGCTCATCAGCGGCGGCAGCCGCGGCATCGGCTTCGCCTGTGCCATGGCCTTCGCCGCCGAAGGCTGCACCGTCCACATCGCCTCGCGCTCCAAGGAGTCGCTGGAAGCGGCACGCGACAAGATCCGTGCCCGGCACAACGTGCCGGTCGAGATCCATCCCGCCGACTTCTCGAAGGGCGACTCGGTCCGCGCCGTGGTCGACGCGGCGGGTCATGCCGACATCCTGGTGAACAACGCGGGCGCCATCCCGCGCGGCGACATCCTCGCCATGACGGAGCCGAAGTGGCGCGAGGCATGGGAGCTCAAGGTGTTCGGCTACATCAATGCCACGCGCGCCATGCTGGAGAAGATGTATGCGCGCAAGAAGGGTGCGATCGTCAACATCATCGGTCTGGCGGGCGAGAGCTACAATTACGACTACGTCACCGGCTCGATGGGCAATGCCAGCCTGATGGCGTTCACGCGAACCGTCGGATCGAAGAGCGTCGACCAGGGCGTGCGCGTGGTGGCGATCAACCCGCCGGCGACCCGCACCGACCGCATGCTCACCCTGCTGCGCGGCCAGGCGGAGAAGCAGCTGGGCGATCCCGAGCGCTGGCCCGAGCTCACCAAGCACATGCCGTTCGGCCGCCCGGCCGAGCCCGACGAGGTTGCCGACCTCACCGTGTTCCTCGCCTCCGACCGCGCCAGCTACATCAGCGGCGTAGTGATGACACTCGACGGCGGACAGGCAGCGCGGCACTGAGCTCGATCGGTGCCGGCGCGACCGCGGCGTCGGCGCGCTGCCAGGTCTTGCCGCTCACCGCCAGGGCGGCCACGAAGATCAGCAGGCCGCCGACGGCGAGGCTCGGCCCGTGACCCCAGCCGGCGCTGTAGCGCCAGCAGGGGAAGACGGCGATGCCGAGCACCGCCAGCAACAGGCATGAAGTCAGCATGGTCACTCTGGCCTTTGCTCGCCTTCAGAAGTGGAAGTTGACGCCAGCCCGGATGAGATTGCCGCTCGCGGTCTCGTTGGTGCCGGGCAGCAACGACGTGCTTGGCGTGCCCATGTAGAGATACTCGAGCTTCAACGACCAGCGGTCGGCGATCAGGGCTTCCACGCCACCACCTGCTGTCCAGGTCCAGTAGTTGGCGCTGGCCGAGATCGGACCGTCGATCGTGCGCTGGCCCCACACCGCGCCGCCGGTGACGTACGGCACCACAGATCCCACCGGATAGCCGACGCGGGCGCGCATGGTGCTGAACCAGGGTGTCCGCTCGGTCGTGCTCAGGGGGCCGAACGAGCCGCCGCCATTCACGCCGGCAGCATAAGTCGATCCCTGGAAGTCGATCTCGCCGCCGAGCAGAACGGGGCCGAAGAGATAGTTGTAGCCGGCTTGGCCACCGCCGACGAAGCCGCCGCCGCTACCGGAGAATCCGCCTGGGCCGGCAGGCCCGGCGAAGGAGGCGGAGGTGCTTCCGAACATGCCGCCGGCATTTAGGCCGGCATAGAATCCGTTCCATGCCGGATTGGCCTGTTGCGCGGCGACCTGTGTCGTCGCAATCACTGCCGTCGCGATCGCCAGTCCGAGAGAAGCCAATTTGCGCATTCACCTGCTCCACGCCTCTTGAACTCCCCCATCGGCATACGGCGTGACGGCGGAGATCGTCCCTGTGGCAAGTACGAGATCGAGGCGAACCCAACGTGAATGGAATTGGGCGAAATGAAGTCGCATGGGGACGGAGAATATTCGTGCGAGCGTGCGACGCAGGACGGTAGAAGAGACATGAAATATGCAACTATAAGAGGACTTTTCTGCTTGCAGGGCGCTTCGGGCTGTTGACAGATTCGAGCAACAATTTCCCCGGCGAGCGCAACCCGGCGCTACTGTGAGGGACATGTCCGAGTCCCGCACCAATGCCTCCTCCCTGCTGCATTCGGTCTTTGGATTCGGTGCCTTCCGCCCCGGCCAGGAGGAAGTCGTCAACGCGGTCCTGGAGGGCGAGAATGTGCTTGCCGTCATGCCGACGGGCAGCGGCAAGTCGCTGTGCTACCAGCTTCCTGCCATTGCCCGCCCCGGGTTGACGCTGGTCATCTCGCCGCTGATCGCGCTGATGCGCGACCAGGTGCGCGCGCTGACGGCCGCCGGCGTCGCCGCCGGCAGTCTCAACTCGTCGAACGAATGGGCCGAGAATTCGCGCGTGCTGGGCCTCCTGCGGCGGCGCGAGCTGCGGCTGCTCTATGTCGCACCCGAGCGGCTGGCGCGCATGGACACGATCGAGATGCTGGCCGAGTCCGACGTCCGGATGATGGCGATCGACGAGGCCCATTGTGTGTCGCAGTGGGGCCATGATTTCCGTCCCGAGTACCTGACCCTGGGCAATCTCGCGCGCCAGATCGGCGGTTCGCTGCAGACCCTGGCGCTGACCGCCACTGCCGACGCGCCGACACGGGGCGACATCGTCGACAAGCTGTTCGCCACGCCGCCACGCGTCTTCGTGAGGAGCTTCGATCGACCCAACCTGCGGCTCGCCTTCCGGCCGAAGGAGCATTCCACCCGCCAGGTCTTCGCCTACGTGCGCGGCCATGCCAACGAAAGCGGCATCGTCTACTGCGCCTCGCGCCGCAAGGTCGAGGAGCTGGCGACCGGGCTCGCCGCCGCCGGCATCCGCGCGCTGCCCTATCACGCGGGGCTCGACAAGTCGGTGCGCGATGCCAACCAGGACGCCTTCCAGCAGGAGGACGGCGTGGTCATGACGGCCACCGTCGCCTTCGGCATGGGCATCGACAAGCCCGATGTGCGCTTCGTCTGCCACGCCGACCTGCCGGCCAATGTCGAGGCCTACTACCAGGAGATCGGCCGCGCCGGTCGCGACGGCCTGCCGGCCGATACGCTGACGCTCTACGGCCTGGGCGACATGCAGCTCCGCCGGCTGCAGATCGAGCAGGGCGAGCAGTCCGACGACCGCAAGCGCATCGAACGCCAGCGGCTCGGCGCGCTGCTCGCCCTCGCCGAGGCGCCACGTTGCCGGCGCCAGACCCTGCTCGCCTATTTCGGCGAGGCGTCGCAGCCGTGCGGCCATTGCGACCTCTGCCAGGAGGGCGTCGAGCTGTTCGACGGCACGATCGAGGCGCAGAAGGCGATGTCGGCCATCGTGCGCACCGGCGAGCGCTTCGGCATGGAGCATGTCGTCTCCATCCTGACCGGCGAGCGCACCGAGAACGTGCTGAAGTTCAATCACGACCGCCTGCCGACGTTTGGCGTCGGCGCCGACCGCAAGGCGCCGGAATGGCGCTCGATCTTCCGCCAGCTTTCGGCCACCGGCCTGATCTCGCAGGACCTGATGGAGCATGGCCGCTGGCAGGTCACCGACGAAGGCTGGCAGGTGCTCAAGGGCAAGGCCCGGATCGAGCTGCGCAAGAACCTCGCGTCGGCCACCGCGAAGGGCGGCAAGCGCGAGCGCAAGGCCGCCGCCGCGCTGCCGGTCGCCGAGACCGATGCCACGCTGCTCGCCGCTCTCAAGGCGCTGCGCACGAAGCTCGCGCAAGCGCAGAAGGTGCCGGCCTATGTCGTATTCTCCGATCGCACCCTGGTAGAGCTCGCCACCCATCGGCCGGGCACGGCCGGTGCGATGCGCGAGATCCACGGCGTCGGCGACGCCAAGCTCGAACGCTACGGCGACGCCTTCCTCGAGGTGATCCGGGGCGCGGCGGCTCATGTTACTCCCCCGTAATCGGGGGAGGTGCCCCGTCATGCGGGGCGGAGGGGGAAGGCCGCAGTCGAGATCTATGAGATTCCGACGTCGAAACTTCATGAATCTCGTTTGAGGCTTTCCCCCTCCGGCCCTACGGACCACCTCCCCCGATTACGGGGGAGGCAAACGAATGTCACGATGACTTCCTTTCGAGTCGGTCGAGATGTTGGCGGATGTGCGCCGCTTCGGCGGGGCTGTTGGCGAGCGTGATCGCGCGGCCGAAGCAATCGTGCGCTTCCTGGGCGCGCCCGAGCTGATCGAGCAGGGCGCCGCGCACGCCGTGGAAGTAGAAGTAGTTGTCGAGCCGCGCCTCGAGCGGCTCGATCAGCGCCAGTGCCGCCGCCGGGCCGCGCACCTTGCTCACCGCCACGGCACGGTTGAGCGTGACCACGGGCGAGGGCTGCAGGCGCTCGAGGTTGGCGTAGAGCAGGTCGATCTGCGCCCAGTCGGTGTCCGAGGCGCGCACGGCGCGGGCATGGAGGGCGGCGATGGCGGCCTGGATCTGATAAGGGCCGGGCCGGCGATGGCGCACCGCCTTGTCGATCAGCGCCAGGCCCTCGGCGATCTGCGGCCGGTTCCAGCGGCTGCGATCCTGGTCCTCGAGCAGCACGATGGTCCCGGCGGCATCGAAGCGGGCGGCGACGCGCGCCTGCTGCAGCAGCATCAGCGCCGCGAGCCCCATCACCTCCGGCTCGGTCGGGAAGCCGCGCAGCAGCAACCGCACCAGCCGGATCCCCTCCTCGGCAAGCTCGAGCCGCTGCGCTGCTTCCTCGCTGCGCGAGGAATAACCCTCGTTGAACAGCAGGTAGATCATCGCCGCCACGACGCCCAGCCGTTCGGCGCGCTCGGGCGCCCCCGGCGTCTCGAACGGCACCTGCGCCTTGGCGATGCGCGCCTTGGCGCGGGTGATCCGCTGCTCCATCGCCGCCTCGGTCACCAGGAAGGCTCGGGCGATCCGGCTCACCGTGAGCCCGCAGACGATGCGCAGCGCCAGCGCGATCTGCTGGGTCGCCGGCAGCTCGGGATGGCTGCAGATGAAGAGCAGCCGCAGGATGTCATCGCGGTAGTGGCTGCTGTCGAGCCGCTCGGCCATGGCGCCTTCGGCGTCGTCGAGATCGGACAGCGCGCTCTCGTCGGGCAGCGGCTCCTGCTTGGCGCGGCGACGGACATCGTCCATCGCGGCATTGCGGCCGACGAAGATCAGCCACGCCGCCGGATCGCGCGGCGGCCCGTTCTGCGGCCATGTCTTCAGCGCGCGCAGGCAGGCTTCCTGGAAGGCTTCCTCGGCCAGATCGAGGTCGCGGAAGTAGCGCAGCAGCGCGCCCACCGCCTGCGGGCGGGCGGCACCGAGCACCCCGTCGATCCAGCCGATGTCGTTCATGCCGTGGGCTTGTGCTGCTGGCCGACCGCGTGCTCGTGCAGCTCGGCCACCGGCCGGATCTCGTAGCTGCCCGTGCCGGGATTGGCCTTGGCGAGCTCCTTGGCGGTCTCGATCGCGGCATCGAGCGAGCTGCAATCGATGATGTAGAACCCGAGAAGCTGCTCCTTGGTCTCGGCGAACGGCCCGTCGATCACCAGCTCCTCACGGCCCTTGCGCAAGGTCGTGGCCGCCGTGGTCGGCAGCAGGCGAGCGACCGGCCCCAGCCTGCCCTCACGGGCAAGCTTGTCCTGCACGGCCAGCAGGCGGGTCATGGTCTCGTCGTGATACTCCTTGGACCACGAGCCGACGGCGTCCTCGGAGTTGTAGCAAAGGATGGCGTAAAGCATGGACAAACGCTCCTCGATCGACCTCAGGACGAACGGGTAGACGGGATTCCGACAAGGGGGGCGAAAAGAATCGCGCCTTATCATCCGCTACAAAGTGGAGGCATCTCCATGTTCCTCTCCCCCGCTAGAGGGAGAGGAACATGAATTTGAGTTGCGTTCCTATTCCGCGTCCGACGAAAGCGGGGTCGCGAACGGTGTGCCGGCCTTGAGGATGCGGTAGCGGCCGTCCCGGATCTCAGCGCCGGTGACGATGCCCGTGCGGGCGCTCCCACCGTCGAGGCCCAGGCGGTCGCCCTCGAACAGGTGCGGATCGGCCATGCCGCTGATCGCCCGGTGCTTGTCGGGCGGCGTATGGCCGTGCACGACGAGGGTGCCGCCGAAGCCACCCTTCCAGTCGAGGAAGCCATGGTTGATCCAGGCCCAGCGCGCCTCGGTGAAGATCGTCCACGGCCGGGTCAGGAACTCATCCAGGTCGGCATGGGGATCGAGCCCGCCATGGACGAACACGGTGTTACCCAGCCTGACGTGGGAACGCATGCCGTAGAGCCGGTGGACGACGGCATCGCCCAGCGCCTTCGCCAGCAATGCCTGGCCGGGCGGCGCCTTGGGCTTGTCGATGCGCGTGCGCATCTGGTCGAGCAGAGTCTGCCCGCCCATGCGCTTGCTGAGCCACATGGTCTCGGCCTTGTCGGCATGCGGCCCGCCAATCACGGCCAGCATCATCATGATCTCGTGGTTGCCCATCAGCCGGTCGACATGGTCGACGCCGCGCTTTTCAGCGCTCTCGGCCCACTGCTCGAGCACGCCGATGCTGTCGGGCCCGCGATTGATCATGTCGCCGAGATAGATCAGGCGGCGCTTGCCCACCGCTTCGCCGGCGAGCTGGGCGATGCAATCGAGCAGGCCTCGCAACTCCGCGGCGCAACCGTGGACGTCGCCGATGGCGAACACCGTCTCCCCCTGGAGGTCGAACGGCGCGGGCTTCCAGTCGGCAATCTCGACGGGGACGGTGACGGGCATGTCCATGGCGCGAATCCTAGACCATGCGGCGGCAACCCGCGAGCGGGCGACAAGTTCCACGATGCCAAGGGAGCCCTCATGGCTGGGACCACGCCACTCCATTGGCGTCCATGGGATGTGTGATCAGCAGGAAGACCGCTACGGGAGTGGCGCGGTCCCAGCCATGACCCGAGTCAGCGCGTGTCGTTGTCGCGGATGAAGCTGCTGATGCGCGGCATGATCTGCTCGCGCCATTTGCGGCCGTTGAAGATGCCGTAGTGGCCGACCCGCGGCTGTTCCCAGTGGACGTGGCGGGCGCCGGGGATGTTCGGGGTGAGGGCGTGCGCGGCCTTCGTCTGACCCACGCCGGAGATGTCGTCGAGCTCGCCCTCGACCGTCATCAGGGCGGTCTCGATGTGGGACGGGTCGATCTTGCGGCCGCGGCTCTGCCACACGCCGCGCGGCAGCATGTGCTCCTTGAACACCACCTCGATGGTCTGCAGGTAGTATTCGGCGGTGAGGTCCATGACCGCGAGATACTCGTCGTAGAAGATGCGGTGGGCGTCGGCCGAATCGTCGTCGCCTTTGATCAGGTGCTCGAACTGGCGCATGTGGGCATTCACGTGCCGATCGAGATTCATGCTGATGAACGAGGTGAGCTGAAGGAAACCCGGATAGACCCGGCGCATCGCCCCCGGATAGTGGAAGGGCACTGTCGAGATCACGTTCTGGCGGAACCACATCATCGAGTTGCGCATCGCCAGGTCGTTGGGGACGGTCGGGCTCTGCCGCGTATCGATCGGTCCGCCCATAAGGGTGATCGACCGGGGCTGGCGTGGATCGCGCGCCTCGGCCATCAGCGCGGCGGCGCCCATGACCGGCACCGACGGCTGGCAGACGGCAATGACATGCACATCGGGCCCGAGATAGCGGCAGAACTCGACGATGTAGTCGATGTAGTCGTCGAGGTCGAAATTGCCGTGGGCGAGCGCCACCTCGCGCGCGTCGGTCCAGTCCGTGATGTGCACGTCGTGCTCGGGCAGCATCGCCTCGACCGTGCCGCGCAGCAGAGTGGCGAAATGCCCGCTCATCGGCGCCACCAGCAGCACCTTGGGATCGCGCCGCGTGGTGTCGCGGCGGAAGCGCACGAGCTGGCAGAACGGTTTGCGGACCAGGATCTCTTCGTTGACCGCCACCGTCTCGTTGCCGATCCGAGTGGTCGAGAGCCCGAATTTCGGCTTGGCGTAGTTCTGGGCGAGACGCGCGACGATCTCCGCCCCCGCCGCAACCGACTTGCCGAACCATGTGTCGGTCAGCGGGTTGTAGGGATGCGAGTAGACCTGCTCCAGGGCGTTCGCCCAGATCCTCACGGGCCCGGCGAGCTGGCGATGGAGTTCGTAGGCGGCGTACATCATCATGGGGCGCGGATTGTACGCACCTGCGAAAGGTTGTCACTTCAATAGTGCAGTGCAAAAATCTCGCTAATTCAGACGCTTAGCCACTTGGCTACAGCAAACGCCCCACCGCCGCCGCAATCGCCTCGGCCTTGGCTTCGTGGCTGAAATGACCGGCGAAGCGGCCGTTGCGGTCGAGCAGATAGACGATCGAGGAATGATCCATCAGGTAGGGCCCGCCGTCCTTGCCCGGCACCTTCTGGTAATAGACGCGATAGGCGCGGGCGGCGTCGGCAATCTGCTGCGGCGTGCCGGTCAGGCCGATGAAGGTCGGGCCGAAATTCTCGACATAGCCCTTGAGCAGCTTGGCGGTGTCGCGTTCGGGATCGAGGGTGATGAACACCAGGTTCACCTTCTTGGCGGCATCCGGACCGAGCTTGTCGAGGGCGTTCTCCATCAGGAGCAGCGAGGTCGGGCAGACGTCCGGACAGAAGGTGTAGCCGAAATAGATCAGTGTCGGCTTGCCCTTGAGGCTGTCGCTGGTGACGGTGGCGCCGTTCTGGTCGACCAGCGCGAACGGCCCGCCGATTGCCGGCTTGCCGTCGCCCCGGAAGGCATCCCAGGCGATCCAGCCGACGACGGCGACCAGGACGGCGATCCAGGCGCCGAGCAGCGCCTTCATGGTGCGTGACATGGGGCGAACATGGGCCGACCCTGCCGTCTCGACAAGCCGGACGGCACGTCGCACAACTGTCGGCCATGAGCGCTGACCTTGTCCTGCTCGCCCGAGCCGCCGATTACGCCGCCCGCCAGCACGTTTCCCAGCGCCGCAAGGGCGAGCGCTCGGAACCCTATGTCAACCATCTGACCGAGGTCACCGACCTGCTGGCCTCGGCCACTGCCGGCAGCGACGTGGTGCTGCTCGCAGGCGGCATGCTGCATGACACGCTCGAGGACACCGACGCGACCTACGAGGACCTCGAGCAGCGCTTCGGGCCGGAGGTGGCGGCACTGGTCGCCGAGGTGACCGACGACAAATCGCTGCCCAAGGAGGAGCGCAAGCGCCTGCAGATCGCCAAGACGGGCGGCAAGTCGGTGCGCGCCAGGATGCTGAAGCTCGCCGACAAGACCTCTAACCTGCGTGCCCTGGTCACGACGCCGCCGGCGGGATGGTCGGAGGCGCGGCTCGCCGACTATGTCGTGTGGGCCGCCGAGGTCGTAAAGTCCTGCCGCGGGCTGAACGCCACGCTCGAAGCGGCATTCGATGCGGCCCATGCCGAGGCCGCACGGCGCTACGGCCGATAGAAGTCTGCGCCGGGGAAGGGAACCGCCATGTTCTACGATGCTGCCAAACGCGATCACGGCCTGCCGCAGGATCCGCTGAAGTCGCTGATCGTGCCGCGGCCGATCGGCTGGATCTCGACGATCGACCGGCAGGGCCGGGTCAATCTGGCGCCCTACAGCTTCTACAACGCGGTCGGCGAGTTCCCGCCGATGGTCTACTTCGCGATCACCGGCACCTACGGCAACTCGCCGACCAAGCACAGCCGCATGAACGCCGAGCAGACCGGCGAGTTCGTGGTCAACATGGTGAGCGAGACACTCAAGGAGCAGATGAACATCACCACCACCATGGTGGAGTTCGGCGTCGACGAGCTGAAGCTCGCCGGCCTGACGCCCGAGCCGAGCCGCCTGGTCAAGCCGCCGCGCGTGAAGGAGTCACCGGTCGCGCTGGAGTGCAAGTACTGGCGCACCATCGAGCTGCCGGTCGAGAAGGGCAACGAGGACAAGCGCGGCTCGGTCGTGTTCGGACAAGTGGTTGGCGTCCATATCGACGACAGCATCCTGAAGGATGGCCGTATCGACGTCCTGGCTTTCAAGCCGGTCGCCCGGCTGGGCTACAGCGAATATACCACGACCGAAAACGTCTGGCGCATGCGCCGCCCCGACGATCCCAAGCATCAGTGAGGCGCACGCGGCACGGATTTCTTGCTCCTCTCCCCGCCCTCATGAGCGCGTTCGGCTTCGCCGAGCCGCACATGAGGGCGGGGGAGAGGAACATGAGAAAGTGACTCGCTCCCTCATCCCATTGCGATTGCCGGCGCGACGCTCCGCGCCATCGCCAGCACGCGCTTGTCGGCCATGGGCTCGCCCATCAACATGAAGCCGACCGGCAGCTCGCCGGAGGCGTGACAGGGCAGGCTGATGGCGCAGCGGTCGAGGAAGTTGCCGACCGTGGTGTTGCGCAGCAGCAGCATGTTCTTCTTGGTGAAGCCATCCGCGGTCGAGACCTCGTCGAGCGTAGGCGCCACGATAGCGCAGGTCGGCATGGCCACGGCGTCGTAGTTGGCGGTGATCGCCGACACGCGGCGCTGCAGGTCGGCGCGCTTGGCCAGCAGCTCGATATAGTCGGCCGCCGACATCTCCATGCCGCGCCGGATGCGCGGCGCCACCAGAGGATCGTAGACGTTGCCGCGGCGCGCGATCAGCTCGCGATGCCAGGCATAGGCTTCGGCGGCGGCGAATCCGCCCTTGGCGTTGATCGCCGGCAGCTCGTTCAACTGCGGCAGGTCGATATGCTCGATCCTCACGCCCTTGGCGGCGAGCGCCTGCAGCGCGCGCTCGAAGGCGCGGGCGACGACGGCATCGAGCTCCTCCATCACGAAGTGGCGCGGCACGGCGAGCCGCAGCCCGGCAAGCGGCATCGCCTCGGGCACGATGATGGACTCGGCCGCGAACACGGCATCGACTATGGCACAGCATTCGACCGAGTTGGCCAGCGGCCCGATCGAATCGAGCGAGGTCGAGAGCGGCACGACGCCGTCGATCGGCACGCGGCGCGCTGTCGGCTTGAAGCCGGTGATGCCGCACACGGCGGCGGGGATGCGCACCGAGCCGCCGGTATCGGTGCCGAGCGCTGCGACGGCCATGCGATCGCCCACCGAGACTGCGGCGCCCGACGACGAGCCGCCAGGCACGCGCGCGCGGTCGGCCGGATTGCCCGGCGTGCCGTAATGCGGGTTGTAGCCGACGCCGGAAAAGGCGAACTCGCTCATGTTGGTGCTGCCGACGATCACCGCGCCGGCGGCGCGCAGGCGGGCGACGACCGGGGCGTCCTCGGTCGCGGGTGGCGCATCGTCGAGCGCCTTCGAGCCCGCGAGCGTGGTCTCGCCGGCGACGTTGCACAGATTCTTGATCGAGACCGGGATGCCGGCGAGCGGCGAGGGCACGAGGCCCGCCTTGCGCAGGGCGTCGCTGGCATCGGCCGCGGCCAGCGCCTGCTGGCGCCACACCTTGACGAAGGCCCGCTTGCCTTCGCCCGCCGGGTCCTCGATGCGGGCGAGTGCCTCTTCGGTGAGCCGGCGCGACGTCGTGCGGCCCGCGGCCAGGTCGGCGGCAAGGGTTCGAATCGTTGGGTTGGGCATAGGACTCCTCGCTCGGAATTCATGCTCCTCCCCCGTAATCGGGGGAGGTGTCCCGTCATACGGGACGGAGGGGTCATGAGTCACAAACGGCAGCGAGGCCATGACTCATGACCCCTCCGTCCGCGAAGACGCGGACACCTCCCCATCGAAGCTGGGGAGGAGAAGAGGGCTCAGTGCGCGCGGTTCTTCACCAGGTCGTCGACCACGGCCGGGTCGGCGAGCGTCGAGGTGTCGCCGAGGTTGCTGAAGTCGTTCTCGGCGATCTTGCGCAGGATGCGGCGCATGATCTTGCCCGAGCGCGTCTTGGGCAGGCCGGGCGCCCACTGGATGACGTCAGGGGTGGCGATCGGGCCGATCTCCTTGCGCACCCAGCCGACCAGCTCCTTGCGCAGCTCCTCCGACGGCGACTGTCCCATCTTCAAGGTCACGTAGGCGTAGATGCCCTGGCCCTTGATGTCGTGCGGGTAGCCGACGACGGCGGCTTCGGCGACCTTCTGGTTGCCGACCAGCGCGCTCTCGACCTCGGCGGTGCCGATGCGATGGCCCGAGACGTTGATCACGTCGTCGACGCGGCCGGTGATCCAGTAGTAGCCGTCCTCGTCGCGCCGCGCCCCGTCTCCCGTGAAATACTTGCCGGGATAGGTCTTGAAGTAGGTCTCGATGAAGCGCTGGTGGTCGCCATAGACCGTGCGCATCTGGCCGGGCCACGAGTTGATCAGGCAGAGATTGCCGGTGGCGGCGCCGGCGAGCTCCTTCCCTTCGGCATCGACCATCACCGGCTGCACGCCGAAGAACGGCCGCGTCGCCGAGCCCGGCTTCAGCTTCGTGGCGCCGGGCAGCGGCGTGATCAGGATGCCGCCGGTCTCGGTCTGCCACCAGGTATCGACGATCGGGCAGCGCGAATCGCCGACCACGCGGTGGTACCACAGCCAGGCTTCGGGGTTGATCGGCTCGCCGACCGAGCCAAGCAGGCGCAGGCTCTTGCGCGTCGCCTTCTTCACCGGAGCCTCGCCCTCGCGCATCAGGGCGCGGATGGCGGTCGGCGCGGTGTAGAAGATGTTGACCTTGTGCTTGTCGATGACCTGCCAGAAGCGGCTGGCGTCGGGGTAGTTCGGCACGCCTTCGAACATCAGCGTGGTCGCGCCGTTGGCGAGCGGCCCGTAGACGATATAGCTGTGGCCGGTCACCCAGCCGACGTCGGCGGTGCACCAATAGACGTCGCCGTCGTGATAATCGAACACGTAGTGATGCGTCATCGACGCGAACACGATGTAGCCGCCGGTCGTGTGCAGCACGCCCTTGGGCTTTCCAGTCGAGCCTGACGTGTAGAGGATGAAGAGCGGGTCCTCCGCGCCCATCGGCTCGGGCGCGCAGTCGGCCGGCACCTCGGCGGCGATCTCGTGCCACCACACGTCGCGCGCGGCATCCCAGCCGACCTTGCCGCCGGTATGGCGGACGACCAGCACATGCTTCACGCCGGGGCACTTGGTCAGCGCCTCGTCGGCATTGGCCTTGAGCGGCACCGGCTTGCCGCCGCGCAGGCCCTCGTCGGCGGTGATGACGATGTTGCTGTCGCAGTCGACGATGCGGTTGGCCAGGCTGTCGGGCGAGAAGCCGCCGAACACCACCGAGTGGATGGCGCCGATGCGCGTGCAGGCCAGCATCGCGTAGGCCGCCTCGGGGATCATGGGCAGATAGATGGTGACGCGATCGCCTTTCTTGGCGCCGAGCTGCTTCAGCGCATTGGCCATGCGGCAGACTTCGGCATGCAGCTCGCGATAGGTGATGTGCTTGGACTTGGCAGGATCGTCGCCCTCCCAGATGATCGCCGTCTGGTCGGCGCGCTTGGCGAGATGGCGGTCGACGCAATTGGCCGAGACGTTCAGCACGCCGTCGTGGAACCAGCGGATTCGGACGTCGCCGGTGTAGTCGACGTCGCGCACCGCGCCCGGGCTGAACGGCTTGATCCAGTCGATCCTCTTGGCGTGCTCCGCCCAGAAGCCCGCCGGATCCTTGATCGAAGCGTCGTACATCACCTGGTACTTGGCATCGTCGACATAGGCGCGCCTGGCCCACTCGCCGCTGACGCCGATCAGTTCATCGCTCATGGCATTCCCCTCCCGTGGGCTGTTCTGCCGCGAATTTCCCGGGTTTTAGCCCGCGCCCGCCGGTGCGGGCAATTCGACTTTGGCCGGGCTGCAGTTGCTCGCCTCCCCCGTAATCGGGGGAGGTGCCCCGAAGGGGCGGAGGGGGAGAGCCTCAATCGAGATCCATGAAGTTCCGACGTCGGACTCTCATCGACCTCGTCTGTAGCTTTCCCCCTCCGCCCCGTATGACGGGGCACCTCCCCCGACTACGGGGGAGGAGAATGGCGTCACCCCTCGAACCACATGGTGAAATCGCCGATCGGTGCGCGCTCGGTGATCAGGTTGTTCGGGATCGCCTCGGGGTCGGCGTGGCCCAGCGCCAGGCCACAGATCACGATCTGGTCGTCGGGGATGCCGAGCTCGCGGCGCACCACGTGCTGGTAGCGGCTGAACGCCGCCTGCGGGCAGGTGTGCAGGCCCTTCTCGCGGGCGAGCAGCATGAGCTGGTCGAGAAAGATGCCGCAATCGATCCACTGGCCGCCGCCCATGCGCCGCTCGACGCACAGGATCATGCCGACCGGCGCATCGAAGAACAGGAAGTTGCGGCGGAACTGCTTCAGCATGCCGGCGGCGTCGCCACGCGGCACGCCCAAGGTGGTATAGAGCTGCTTGCCGACCAGCTTGCGGCGGGCGTCGTAGACCGGTGTGAATTCCTTCGGGTACACGTCGTATTCGCCGCCCGGCCCGTTGTCGCCTTCGTCGATCGCCTTCAGGATCGCAGCCGACAGGCGAAGTCGCGCCTCACCGGTCGTCACATAAAGCTTCCACGGTTGCAGGTTGCCGTTCGACGCCGCTCTGGTGGCGTTGGCGATGATCCACTCGATGTCGGCCCGCGGCACCGGATCGGGCTTGAAGGTTCGCATCGAACGGCGGGAGGCGATGGCTTCGGACACGCGCATGAAAGATCAGCTCCGATTGAGATGGCGGCGCAGGAAGTCGAAGAGCTTGCGCCGGGCATCGGCGTTCTGCTGCTCCGAGAAGAAGTGGGTGGCGCCTGGCACGATGTAGGTCTCGACATCCTTGCCGTGGCCTTTCAACGACTCGGCCATGGCGAGGGTTTGATCCACGGCGACGTTCTCGTCGTTGTCGCCGTGGATCAGCAGCACTGGCACGTCGATCTGCGTCACCCGGAGGATCGGCGAGCGCACGGGCAGCCCCTCGGGTCCGCACAGGTCGTCGAGATAATCGCGCACGAAGGGGTTGGCCTCGCGCCAGCGCGCCAGGTCGGTGGGTGCGGAGTACGACGCGACGGCGCGGATCGGCGGCTTGTGCGCCGCCGCCAGCAGCGCGACTTGTCCACCCATCGAGGAGCCGACCAGGCCGATGCGCGAGGCGTCGACCAGCGGGCGCTTGGCCAGCCAGTCGATGGCGGCCAGGATGTCGAGCGGCTGGCGCAGCCCCTGGTCGCTTTCGCCCTCCGAGCCCAGCCAGCCGCGCAACGACAAGGCGAGCACGGCGTAGCCGTTTGCCGAGGTGAGGCGCGCCGGTCCGACGAGATTGTGGGCGTGGCCCGCAAAGCCGTGCAGCAGGATCACCGCCGGATAGGGCGGGCGACCGGCCTGCGGCCTGAAGAAGTAGCCGCCGAGCGTCACGCCATGCCCGGGCACACGGACCTGCTCGGCGTCGGCCACTTCCGGCAGATCCTCCCAACGGTGCGCCACCTCGATCGGCACGCCGTCGGGATCGCGGAAGGCGACGGAGTAGTAGCCCGGCGCGAGATAGTCGAGCTCCTTGGGCGGCTGCAGGATCTCCGCTCCCGTCTCGCGCATCTCGGCGAAGACCAGGTCGACCTGCGCGCGACTCTCGGCCGACACGGCGAGCCACAAGGCGCCCGGCCCGTAGGACACGCCGTCCTTGGCCTGGCGCATGACGAAATGATCGTAGCCGCGCGCCCACATCACGCGATCCGGGCTGGCCCATAGTCGATTGAAGCCCAGCATCGGCAGCCACAGGCGATGGAAGGCGACGGACCGGGCGAGGTCGCTCACCTCGATCGCTGCACCGGCAAACGACGGGCGCGCCGGCATCACGTCTCGGGCAAGCCGAGGGCGCGCAACTCGTCGGCTCGAAGGTGCTGCTCGCCGGCCAGGAAGAACTCATCGAGCTGCGGCGGCTTCACTCGGGTGCCGCTCAGCATCGCATGGGCCTGGCCGCGATGATGGATCTGATGCTGGAAAAGATGCTCGAGCACGCCCGCGACGGGGGTTGGCGGCGGCTCGCGATTGGGCCGGGGCAGCACGCAGTCGCCGACCAGCGACTGGTCGGTCTGGCGCTCGCAGAAGGCGATCAGGCGCCGATCGCTGGCGAGCTGCGCATCCTGCAGGGTGCCGGCGTCTGTGAAGTCCGGCGGCGGATCGTGGTAGCGCTCGAGGACTGTCGGATCACCCAGGAGCGCATCGACATAGTAGGTGTCGACCCAGAGGATGTGATTGAGCGTGGCGCGAAGCGACGGAAAGAAGCTCGTGCGCGGGGCCGCGAATTCCTCGGGGCTCAGCGCCGTGCAGGCGCCGAGCAGCCGGTGGTTGGCCCATGCGTTGTTGCGGGCCATGGCGACGAAATGACCGACAAATGCCGTCGCCATGGTCGCCTTGCCGCCGTTCAGGCCGCGTGTGCCAGGTTGCGCAGCACGTAGTGCAGCACGCCGCCGTTCTTGAAGTACTCGACCTCCTCGGCCGTATCGATGCGGCAGGTCAACGTGATCGTCTCGCTCGTGCCGTCGCGGCGATGGATGGTGAGCGGCACGTCCATGCCGGGCGTGAGCGTGCCCTCGATGCCGCCGACGTCGAAGCTCTCGTGGCCGCTGAGGTTCAGCGTCTTGCGCGTCATGCCGTCCTTGAATTGCAGCGGCAGCACGCCCATGCCGACCAGGTTGGAGCGGTGGATGCGCTCGAAGGTCTCGCAGACCACCGCCTTGACGCCCAGCAGGTTGACGCCCTTGGCCGCCCAGTCGCGCGAGCTGCCGGTGCCGTATTCCTTGCCGGCAATCAGGATCTGCGGCGTGTGCTCCTTCTTGTAGCGCATCGCCACGTCGTAGATCGGCTCGGGCTGGTCGGTCTGGAAGTGATGGGTGAAGCCACCTTCGATGCCCGGCACCATCTCGTTCTTGAGACGGATGTTGGCGAAGGTGCCGCGCATCATCACCTCGTGATTGCCGCGCCGCGTGCCGTACTGGTTGAAGTCCTTCGGTGCGACGCCGTGCTCGCCCAGGTACGCGCCGGCCGGGCTGTCCTTCTTGATCGAGCCGGCGGGCGAGATGTGGTCGGTGGTGATCGAATCGCCGAACTGGCCGAGCGGGCGCGCGCCGCTGATGTTGCTGAGCGCGCCGGGCGTCTTCGGCATGCCGTCGAAATAAGGCGGGTTGCGCACGTAGGTCGAGTTGTCGTCCCAGGCGTAGGTCAGGCTGGGCTTGGTCTTGATGCCGCGCCAGAACCTGTCGCCCTTGAAGACGTCGGCGTAGCGCTTCTTGAAGGCCTTGGTCGTCACGAACTTGTCGACCAGCTTCGAGACTTCGAGGTTGGTCGGCCAGAGGTCCTTCAAGTAGACCGGCTTGCCGCCCTTGCCGATGCCGATCGGATCCTTGGTGATGTCGATCTTCATCGAGCCGGCGAGCGCATAGGCCACCACCAGCATCGGCGAGGCGAGATAGTTGGCGCGAGTCAGCGGATTGACGCGGCCTTCGAAGTTGCGATTGCCCGACAGCACGGCGCAGACCACCAGGTCGGCGTCGTTCACCGCCTTGGTCACCGGCTCGGGCAGGGGGCCCGAGTTGCCGATGCAGCTCGTGCAGCCGTAACCCACCAGGTTGTAGCCGATCTTGTTCAGGTCCTTCTGCAGGCCCGAGGCCTCGAGATACTCGGTGACGACCTGCGAGCCCGGCGCCAGCGAGGTCTTGACCCACGGCTTGACCTTGAGCCCGTGCTTCACCGCATTGCGCGCGATCAGGCCGGCGCCCAGCATGACGTAGGGGTTCGACGTGTTGGTGCACGAGGTGATCGCGGCGATCACGATATCGCCGTGGCCGAGATCGTAGTCGGCGCCGTCGCACTTCACGCGCTTGCCGTCGTCCTTGCGGTCGAACTCCTTCTCCATGTTGGCGACGAACTGCGACGCCGCCTGCGACAGCGGCACGCGGTCCTGCGGCCGCTTGGGTCCGGCCAGGCTGGGCTCGACCTCGCTGAGATCGAGATGCAGCGTATCGGTGAAGATCGGCTCCGACTTCTTGGTGCGCCACAGGCCCTGCTTCTTGGCGTAGGCCTCGGTGAGCTTGGCGGCGGGACCGCGGTTGGTCGTCTTCAGATAGCCGAGCGTGATCTCGTCGACCGGGAAGAAGCCGCAGGTGGCGCCGTACTCGGGCGCCATGTTGGCGATGGTGGCGCGGTTGGCGAGCGGCAGCTCGGCGAGGCCGTCGCCGTAGAACTCGACGAACTTGCTGACCACGCCCTTCTTGCGCAGCATCTGGGTGACGGTCAGCACCAGGTCGGTTGCTGTCGCGCCCTCGCGCAGCTTGCCGGTCAGCTTGAAGCCGATCACGTCGGGAATGACCATCGGCTGTGCCTGGCCGAGCATGGCGGCTTCGGCCTCGATGCCGCCGACGCCCCAGCCCAGCACGGAGAGGCCGTTGACCATCGTCGTGTGGCTGTCGGTGCCGACCAGGGTGTCGGGATAGGCGACCGTCTCCTTGCCCTCCTTCTTGGTCCATACGACCTGGGCGAGGTACTCGAGATTGACCTGGTGGCAGATGCCGGTGCCCGGCGGCACGACGCGGAAATTGTCGAACGCCATCTGGCCCCAGCGCAGGAACTGGTAGCGCTCCAGGTTGCGCTCGTACTCGAGCTTCACGTTGGCGCCGAAGGCGCTCGAGTTGCCGAAATTGTCGACGATCACCGAATGGTCGATGACCAGGTCCACCGGGACGAGCGGGTTGATCTTCTTCGGGTCGCCGCCCAGCGCGCCCATGGCGTCGCGCATCGCGGCGAGGTCGACGACCGCCGGCACGCCGGTGAAATCCTGCATCAGGACGCGCGCCGGCCGGAAGTTGATCTCCTTGGCCGACTTGCCGCCGTTCTTGAGCCAGTCGCCGAAGGCCGCGATATCGGCCTTCTTGACCGTCGTGCCGTCCTCGTGGCGCAGCAGGTTTTCCATCAGGACGCGCAGCGAGACGGGCAGGCGGGAGAGGTCGCCGACCTCCTTCTCGACCGCCTTGAGGCTGAAATAGGTGTAGCTCCTGGTGCCGACCTTCAACGTCTTGCGGGCCTTGAAACTGTTGGGGTGGGCGGCGGCCATCGGCGAAACTCCTTGGGGGTCGGGCATGCGTTGGAGTGGCAAAATAGGAGCATGATCCTAACGAGGCAACGGGTGAGGCAATCGGCGGGTGCAGGCGCGGGGGTGTTGTGCCAGATTGCCGGCATGCGACGGGAATTGGCTCGGGCACTAGCCGCTTTTGCAGCCCTCGTGACCGTGTCCGGCACGGCCCTGGCGCAGCGCAATGCCGTTGAAGCGTGGGACCCATCGGCGCGCGATTTCGGGCGCTCGGGCGAGGCGCCCGGCCTGCCGGCCGACAGTCCCAATACCACCCTGGACGCGCTCAACAAGATCCTGTCGAGCCCCAAGCTCTCGGCGTTCGATCGGTCGATCTATCTCAGCATTCGCGCCTACCAGCTCAGCCGGCTCGGCCGGGAAGCCGACAGCCAGAAGGACATTGCCGAGATGGGGCGGGTCCTGCCGACAGCCTGGCAGCTCGTGCTGTCGGGCACCGTGCCGGAGTTGGCGGGCGGCGGCGACCGGGCGGCGGCGCTACGCACGCTCGACAGCGCCCTGCAGCGCAAACCGGGCGATTCCTGGCTGGTGATCGCCCAGGCCCAGGTCTACATGCAGATTGCCGACTATGTGCGGGCACTCGACCTTCTCAACGCCGCGCTGGCCAGCGCCACCACCCAGATCGACCGGCGCACCGCGCTGTTCTATCGCGGCCATGCCGAGTTCAATCTCGGCCAGTACGCCCAGGCAGCGGCCGACTTCGAGGCCACGCTGCCCGGCCGCACGACGCTCAAATCGCGGCTCGGTCCGCTGGTCTGGCGCTACGCCGCCCAGGTCCGCGCCCGGCAGGACGCGCGTGGGCCGCTCAGCAGGGAAATCGGAAACGAGCCCCTGGACGAATGGCCCGGCCCGATCGTGCGCTTTCTGCTGGGCAAGCTGCCGGCCGGCGAGCTCGAGGTGATGGCCGAGGCCGACGACGTCGCCAAGCGCAGCAACGGCAAGTGCCCGGCCGCCTTCTTCTTCGGCATCGAAGCCCTGCGCCGCGGGGATCGTCAGCGCGCCCGCGAGCAGTTCCAGCTCGCCCAGGCGCGCTGTCCGACCGTGTCGGAGTTCAACTGGGCGGCGACCAGCGAGCTGAAGCGGATGTAGAACAAGTCCTTCCCTCCCCCGTAATCGGAGGAGGTGCCCCGAAGGGGTGGAGGGGGAAAGCCTCAACGAAGATGGGCATGAGTCCGACGTCGGAATCTTCATGCGTCTTCACTGAGGCCTTCCCCCTCCGCCCCGCACGACGGGGCACCTCCCCCGATTACGAGGGAGGAAAATGAGATCACCCCACCAGCGCCAGCGGCGCGACGAACCGGGTGATCTCGGCGAGGACGTAGGCCGGTTGCTGGAGATGCGGGCTGTGGCCGCAATCGGGGACCAGGCGGGTCTCGCAGTAGCCGCCGACCTTGCCGGCGATCAGGCCGAGCTGGAGCTCGCTGCCGTAGGCGTCGTCCTCGCCCTGGATGGCCTGGACGGGGACCATGATGCGCGGCAGGCGACCGTCGGCGTCCATCGGCTGGAAACCCGGGGCGACCCAGGCGTCGGCCCAGAGATGAAACGCGTGGTCGACATGGGTGTGATACTTCGCAAGCCGCTGGCGGAATTCACCCGCGGCGAAGGCCTCCCGAGCCTTCTCGATGCTGGCGGTGCAGACCGGCTCGTTGATTACGTGAGCGGCCAGCGTGACCACGGCGCGCAGCGGCTCGGGGTCGGCCGCGGCATAGTTGAGTGCGATCGTGCCGCCGTCGCTGTGGCCAACCATGACGCAATCGTCGATGTCGAGGGCGGCGAGCAGGCGCGGCAGCACGTGGTCGGCCTCGATCTCCATATAGGCGAGGCCGGGATCGCGGAGCCACGGGCTCGAGCCGCCGTAGCCGGTACGGTCATAGACCACGCCACGGCAACGCGTGGCATCGCAAAGCCTCTGCGGGAAGTCGCGCCACATCTCGATGCAGCCCAGGCCCTCGTGCAGGAACACGAGCGTCGTGCGCTCCAGCCCGTCGTCATGGCGCGGCGCGAGGCGGCGCACGCGCAGGCGGCGGTCGCCGAGATCGATCAGCTCAGGAACGGGCAGCGGGTCGGGAGAGGTCACGCCTCAGATGTAACCAAGACGCGGCGGCGTGAGAAGGTGCCCAGAATCGACGGCAGCACGGTGAGGAACAGGATCGGCGCCAGCAGCATGCCGCCGACCACGACGATGGCGAGCGGGCGCTGGACCTGGCTGCCGATCGCGGTCGAGAAGGCGGCGGGCAGCAGGCCGACGCAGGCGGCGATGCAGGTCATCAGCACGGGCCGCATCTGCAGATGGCAGGTCTGGCGCAGCGCCGCCTCGCGCTCCAGGCCGCTTGCGATCTGCCGGTTGTAGCAGCCGACCACCATGATGCCGTTCATGGCGGCGATGCCGAACAGGGCGACGAAGCCGATGGCGGCCGAGATGCTGAACGGCATGTCGGCGAGGTAGAGGCCGAGGATGCCGCCGATCAGCGCCAGCGGGATGGCGCTGCCGGCGATCAGCGTGTCGGTGAGCGAGCCGAAGCTGACATAGAGAAGCAGCAGGATCATGGCGATGGCGATCGGCACGGCGATGGCGAGCCGCGCGACGGCATTCTGGAAATTGGCGAAGTCGCCCGCCCAGTCCAGGTTGTAGCCGCTCGGCAGCTTGACCTCCGCCGCCACCTTCTCCTGCGCTTCCAGCACGGCGCCCCCGAGATCGCGGCCGCGCACGCTGAACTTCACCGGGATGTAACGTTCCTGGCGCTCGCGATAGATGTAGAAGGCGCCGGTCGAGAGGCCGATATTCGCGACCTCGGCCAGCGGCACCTGGACCACGCCGCCGTTCGGTCCCGGAGTGCCGATGGCGATGCGCCTGAGGGCATCCATGTTCTCGCGGTAGCGCGGCGCCAGCCGCACCTTCATCGGGAAGTGCCGATCGCTGCCTTCCTCGTAGAGATCGCCTGCCGCCTGGCCGCCGACCGCGGCCTGGATGGTGGCGTTGATGTCGCCCGGCGACAGGCCGTAGCGCGCCGCCCGCTGGCGATCGATGTCGATCTTGATGGTCGGCTGGCCGAGCAGTGGCGGCACCTGGATGTCGGTGATGCCGGGCACCTTCTCCAGCACGCCGCGGATCTCGACGGCGATCTTGCGCAAGGTCGTGAGGTCGGGGCCGGTGATCTTGATGGCGTTCTCGGCATCGATGCCGGAGGCGGCCTCCTGCACGTTGTCCTGGATGTACTGCGAAAAGGCGAAGGTCACGCCGGGAAAGCCCTTGCGCAGGGCGTCGCCCATCTCCGCGATCAATTGCTCCTTGGACAGGTTCTTGCGCCATTTGTCGGCCGGCTTCAGCGGCACGAAGAACTCGACGTTGGAGAAGCCGTCGGGATCGGTGCCGTCGTCGGGCCGGCCGTGCTGGGTGATCACGGTCTCGACCTCGGGGAAGCTCTTGACAAGGCGGCGCATGCGATTGGCGTAGACATTGCCTTCATCGAGCGACACCGAAGGCGGCAACGCCGCGCGCAGCCAGATGTTGCCCTCCTCGAGCTTGGGCAGGAACTCCAGTCCCACCGTGCTGGCCGCCAGCGCCGCGCTGACGACCAGGGCCAGGCCAACAGTGAGCGTGAGGCCGCGCTGCGCCATCACGAGGTCGACGATCCGGCCATAGATCCGGCGCAGGCCGCGCACGATGAAGGTCTCGGTCTCCGAGACCTTCTCCGGCAGCAGCACGGCGGCGAGCGCCGGCGACACGGTGAAGGTGGCCAGCAGGCCGCCCGACAGGGCATAGGCGTAGGTCTTGGCCATCGGGCCGAAGATGTGGCCCTCGACCCCCGACAGGGTGAACAGCGGCAGGAAGCCCGCAATGATGATGGTGGCCGAGAAGAAGATCGCCTGCGTGACCTCGCTCGACGCCACGTAGATGGTGGCGAGCTTGCTGTTGAAGCCGCGGGGAACAATGAGCCCGGAGGGCCGCGACCCGTGGCCGGCGCTCGCCTCGGCGAGATGGCGGTAGATGTTCTCCACCATGATGACGGTGGCATCGACGATGATGCCGAAATCGATGGCGCCCATCGACAGCAGGTTGGCCGACTCGCCGCTCATCACCAGGATCACGACGGCGAACAGCAGGGCGAAGGGAATCGTCGCCGAGACGATCAGGGCGCTGCGCAGGTCGCCCAGGAACAGCCATTGGATCAGGAACACCAGGCCGACACCCATCACCATGTTGTGCAGCACGGTGCTGGTCGTCACGTCGACCAGGACGCTGCGATCGTAGATGCGCTGGATGCGCACGCCGGGCGGCAACAGGTCGGAATCGTTGATGCGATCGACCTCCTTCTCGACCGCGCGCAAGGTCGGCATCGTCTCCGCGCCGCGCCGCATCAGCACGATGCCCTGCACGATGTCGTCGTCGTCGTCGTGGCCCGCCACGCCGAGCCGCGGCTCGTGGCCGACCGTGATCTTGGCGACGTCGGACACCAGCACCGGGGAGCCGTCGCGCACCGTCAGCATGGTGTGGCCGATGTCGTCCATGGTGCGGATCTGGCCGACGCTGCGGATCACCGCCGATTGTGGACCGAGATTGACGGTGTTGGCGCCGACATTGATGTTGGCGCCGTTCAGCGCGTCGAGCACCTGCTTCAGCGTGAGGCCGTAGGCCAGGAGCTTGTCGAGATCGACCGTGATGTCGAAGGTCTTGCTCTTGCCGCCCCAGGTCGTGACGTCGATCACGCCCGGCACCGACTTCAGCCGGCGTTCGAGGATCCAGTCCTGGATGGTCTTGAGATCGGTCACGGAGAAGCCGGGCGGACCAACCACGCGATAGCGGAAGATCTCGCCGATCGGGCTGGTCGGCGAGATGAAGGGTTGCGCGCCGTTGGGCAGCGGGCCGAGCTGCGACAGACGGTTGATCACCATCTGCGAGGCCTGCTGATAGTTGACGTCGTAGGTGAACTGCACCTTCACGTCGCTCAAGCCCGTGAGCGAGATGGTGCGCACCGAGCTCACGAAGGGCAGGCCCGACATCTGCACCTCGATCGGGATCGTGATGTAGCGCTCGATCTCCTCGGACGACTGTCCGGGATTCTGAATCACGATGTCGACCAGCGGCGGAACCGGGTCGGGATAGGCCTCGATGTTCAGCCTTTTGTAAGCAAACAGGCCGCCCGCGATCAGCGCCGCCGCGAGGATCAGCACCAGCACGCGTTGTTGAATGGCTGCGCCGACGATTGCCTGCATCGTGACCCTTACGAGCGTCCACCTCGCCGGGTGGCGCTCCCCTTGGTTAAGGTCACCTAAAACACAAACCGTGCAGACGCACTAGCGTTGCGTTGTCAGTGGCAACGTAATTGCAGGGCATCTGTGTCACACTCCCTCCCCCGCATGGCGACGCATGACGGGGAGGAAATTGAAAAGAGAGGCACTGCGGTCAGTAATTGCCTTTCGAGATGATCGTGTACCAGAGCAACCGGTCGTCGAAGAACTCGAGCTGAGTGCGCGAGAACAGGATCGAGTCGGGGCCGTTCCACAGAATCGCCGACATCTCGCCTGGGGGCGGCGTGGCCGACGCCATGTCACCGGGGCAGCCCATGATCGCGGCCGTCTCCTGATAGCTCATGCCACGGCGCAGCGCGGCGAGCTTGTCCGGGGTCGCTCCGCAATACTGGGTGCAGCCCGTGACGGTCAGGAGTGCGAGGACAGCGAGCGGGCGCATCTCAGCGTCCGGCCTGCGCGGTCTTTGGCGCCTGGCCGGGCTTGGGTGGCCGGCAGGTGAGGCGCTGGGCGGGGTTGGCAGGCTGGTCCGGCCGGTTCCACCAGCCGCCGCCGAGCGCCTGGAACAGCGCCGCGGTGTTGGTGAGGCGGTTGGCCTGTGCCTGGACGCGACTCAGCAGAGTCTGGCGATAGCTCAGCTCGGCAGCCAGAACGACGACATAAGTCGTGTCCCCGAGCTCGAGGCGGCGGCGCGCGATGGAAAGGCTGTTGGCCGAGGCTCGTTCGGCGGCCACCGCCGCCTGCAGCGAGATTGCGTCGTACTCGAGCGCCCGGAGCGTATCAGCGACATTGCGGAATGCGGTGAGCAACGCCGAACGGTATTGCGCCTGGGCCTGCTCGAGCAACGCCTGCGCCGCGCGCTTCTTGGCCGCCAGTGCGCCGCCGTCGATGACGGTCTGCAGGATGCTGGTGTTGACGACCGAGGTGGCCAGCCCCGGCAGGAAGAGCTGGTCGATCATGATCGACGACGGTGAGAGGCCGGCCGACAAGGTTATCTGGGGGAACTGATTGGCGGTGGCGACGCCGAGCTGGGCGCTGGCCGAATGCATGGTCGCCTCGGCGGCACGGACGTCTGGCCTCTGCTCGACGAGCTGCGACGGCAGGCTGAGCGGCAGGTCAGCCGGCAGCTTGAGATCGGTCAGCTCGAACTTCTCGTCGAGCCGCACGCTGGGCGCCCGGCCGGTCAAGGTGACGAGCAGGTTGCGGCTCTGCGCCAGCGCCTTCTGCAAGGGCGGCAGCGTCGCCTCGGCCTGAGCAAGCGCCGCCTCCTGCTGGGCGACGTCGGCGCCGGTGACGGCGCCGAGGCCTTCCTGGCGGCGCAGGATGTCGAGCGTCTCGCGCTGGGCGGCGACGATGCGCTGGGTCGCGTCGATCTGGGCGCGCAGCGACGCTTCCTGGATGGCAGCCGCGACCACGTTGGAGGCGAGCGAGAGGTAGGTCGCCTCGAGCTGGAAGCACTGCGCTTCGGCCAGCGCTTCCTGAGATTCGATCGCCCGGCGGTTGGCACCGAACAGATCGAGCGTGTAGCTCAGGGTGAAGCCGAGCGTGAACAGGCTGTAGAGATAGCTGCCATTGGCGGTCGGCGGGGAAAGGTCAGTCGTCAGCTGGTTATACGAGGGCGTGAACCCCGCCTGTACGGTCGGGAACAGCGTCGCCCGCTGGGCGCGCGCATTGGCCTGGGCCGCCCGCAGCCCGGCCTGGGCGGCATGGATGTCCGGATTGGCCTGGAGAGATCGCTCGATCAGATCGTTCAGCGGCTGCGAGTGGAACACAGCCCACCACTGTCCCGGAATGTCGAGGTTCTGCACGATACGCTGCGCCTCGCCGCCGGGAATGTTGGCCGACACGAGGCTGCTCGGCTGATCGTCGGCGAGATAGAGGCGTTCGGCGGGTGGATCGGGGCTGCGGAAGTCGGGTCCCATTGTGCACGCGCCGAGGGCGAGGGCAGCCAGGGCGAGGACCACGGGGCGCATCAGTGGGCCTCCGCTACGCTGGTCGCTGGCGCAATGACCGACTTCACCTGCCGGCGCGAGAACAGGCCGATGGCCGCCGGAAGGACGGTGAGGAACAGGCAGGGCGCCAGCAGCGTGCCGCCCACGACGACGATGGCGAGGGGGCGCTGGACCTGGCTGCCGATCGCGGTCGAGAAGGCGGCAGGCAACAGGCCGACGCAGGCGGCCGTGCAGGTCATCAGCACGGGCCGCATCTGCACGGAGCAGGTCTCGCGCAGCGCGGCAGCGCGCTCGCGGCCGGCGTCGATCAGCCTGTTGTAGCAGGACAGCACCATGATGCCGTTCATCGCAGCGATTCCGAACAGGGCGACGAAGCCGATGGCGGCCGAGATGCTGAACGGCATGTCTGCCAGGAACAGCGACAGGATGCCGCCGATCAGGGCCATCGGGATCGCGCTGCCGGCAATCAGGGTGTCGCGCAGCGAGCCGAAGCTGGTGAACAGCAGCAGCAGGATCAGGGCAATGGCGATCGGCACGGCCACGGCGAGGCGCTGCAGCGCGTTCTTGAGATTGCCGAACTCGCCGACCCATTCGATACGATAGCCGCTTGGAATCTTCACCTGCTCGGCGACCTTCTGCTGGGCTTCGAGGATGGCGCTGCCGAGGTCGCGGCCGCGCACGCTGAACTTGACCGGGATATAGCGCTCCTGCTGCTCACGATAGATGTAATAGGCGCCCGACACCAACTGCACGTTGGCGACCTCGCTCAGCGGCACCTGGGTCACGCCATTGTTGCCTTGCACGCCGATCGGGATGCGCTTGATCGCCTCGATGTTCTCGCGGTAGCGCGGCGCCAGGCGCACGACCATGGGGAAGTGGCGGTCGCTGCCGCCTTCGTAGACGTCACCAGCCGCCTGGCCGCCGATCGCCGCCTGGACGGTGGCATTGATGTCGCCCGGTGCCAGGCCATAGCGCGCCGCCTTCGCGCGATCGATGTCGATGCGAATGGTCGGCTGGCCGAGCGAGGCCGAGACGGCGAGATCGGTGATGCCGGGCACGGTGGCGATGGTGTTCTTGATCTCGTTGGCGACCTTGGCGAGTGTCTCGAGATCGGGGCCGAACACCTTGACGGAGTTCTCGCCCTTCACGCCCGAGGCCGCCTCCTGGACGTTGTCCTGGATGTACTGGGAAAAGGTGAACTCGACGCCGGGAAACGACTTTTCGAGCGCATCGTTGATCTCGGCGATCAGCTTCTCCTTGTCGCCCCCTTTGCGCCACTGGTTGAACGGCTTCAGCGGCACGAAGAACTCGGCATTGAAGAATCCGGTCGAATCGGTGCCGTCGTCGGGCCGGCCGTGCTGGGAGATCACGGTCTCCGCTTCGGGATAGCTCTTGATCAGCTTGCGCATGCGGTTGGCGTAGTCGTTGCCAGCCTCCAAAGAGATCGACGCCGGCATGACGGCGCGAATCCACATGTTGCCTTCCTCGAGCTTGGGCAGGAACTCGAGACCGATCGTGCTGCCGGCCAGGATGGCGGCCGCGCCGGCGGCAACCCCAGCCATCACGGTGGTGCGATGATGGGCGAGCACGAGGTCCCGCACCCGGTCGTAGAAGCGGCGCAAGGCGCGCACCACCCGGGTCTCGGCATGGGCCATCTTCTCGGGCAGCAGCAGGGCGGACAGGGCCGGCGAGACGGTGAAGGTGGCGAGCAGGCCGCCGGACAGCGCATAGGCATAGGTCCGCGCCATCGGACCGAAGATATGACCTTCGACGCCCGACAAGGTGAACAGCGGCAGGAAGCCTGCGATGATGATGGTGGCGGAAAAGAAGATCGCCTGGGTGACCTCGGTCGAGGCGTGGAAGATCGTCGCCAACTTGCCGTCGAGCCCTTCGGGCGCCGCACGCGCCGGTCGGCCCTGGGCATGCCCGACCTCGGACAGATGGCGGAAGATGTTCTCCACCATGATCACCGTGGCGTCGACGATGATGCCGAAATCGATGGCGCCCATCGACAGCAGGTTGGCCGATTCGCCGCTCAGCACCAGGATCACGACGGCGAACAGCAGGGCGAAGGGGATGGTCGCCGAGACGATGAGGGCGCTGCGCAGATCGCCCAGGAACAGCCACTGGATCAGGAAGATCAGCACGACACCCATCACCATGTTGTGCAGCACGGTGTGGGTGGTGATGTCGACCAGCGAGCTGCGGTCGTAGATCCGCTCGATGCGCACGCCGGGTGGCAGGACTCCCGACGCGTTGATCCTCTCGACCTCGGCCAGCACGCCCTGCAAGGTCGGCAGGGTCTCCGCGCCGCGCCGCATCAGGACGATGCCCTGGACGACGTCGTCGTCGTCGTTCTGGCCGGCGATGCCGAGTCGTGGCTGGTGGCCGACCGTCACCTTGGCGACATCGGACACCAGCACCGGCGCACCGTCGCGCGCCGCCAGCATGGTGTTGCGGATGTCGTCCATCGAGCGGATCTGGCCGACGCTGCGCACGATCGCCGACTGCTGGCCGATATTCACCGTGTTGGCGCCGACATTGATGTTGGCGTTGTTCAGGCCGTCGAGCACCTGCTTGAGCGTGAGGCCGTAGGCCAGCAGACGATCGAGATCGATCGTGATGTCGTAGGTCTTGGTCTTGCCGCCCCAGCCGGTGACGTCGATCACGCCGGGGATCGCCTTGAAGCGGCGCTGCAGGATCCAGTCCTGGATGGTCTTGAGATCGCCGACGCTGTAGCCCGGCGGGCCGACCACGCGATAGCGGAAGATCTCGCCGATCGGGCTGGTCGGCGACAGCACGGGCTGCACGCCGTTGGGCAGCGGCCCGAGCTGCGACAGGCGATTGATCACCATCTGCGCGGCCTGCTGATAGGTGACGTCGTAGGTGAACTGCACCTTCACGTCGCTCAGGCCGAACAGCGAGATGGTCCGGATCGCCTGGACGTAGGGCAGGCCGGCCATCTGGATCTCGATCGGTATGGTGATGTAGCGCTCGATCTCCTCGGACGACTGGCCGGGATTCTGGGTGATGATGTCGACCAGCGGCGGCACCGGATCGGGATAGGCCTCGATGTTCAAGGTCTTGTAGGCGAACAGGCCGCCTGCCATCAGTGCCAGGGCGAGAATGATCACCAGGACCCGCTGCTTCAGAGCGGCGGCGATGATGGCTTGCATGGATTGGCTCCGCTTGCGGCGGGCGGCCGGATCGCCGCCGTCAATCGCGCTTGGCGGCGCGGTCGATGAACAGGGTGCCGCTGGTCACGACGGATTCACCGG
>JAXMCP010000023.1:0-144631 GCA_046349295.1 Reyranellaceae bacterium | reverse complement strand
TGCGCGGCGACCTCGGGCGGCGGCACCGTCACCTTCTGGCCGCCCTGGGTCGCGGCGATCTGGATGCGGCAGGCCTGCTCCAGGTAGTACATGTAGTGGAAGGCCTCGGCGACCGTCTTGCCCGTCGTCAGCAGGCCGTGATGGCGCAGGATCATGGCGCTGTTGCTGCCGAGGTCGCGCACCAGCCGATCGCGCTCGTCGAGATCGAGCGCGACGCCCTCGTAGTCGTGGTAGCTGGTGCGGCCGTAGAACTCCATCGACATCTGGTTGAGCGGCAGCAGGCCTTGCTCCTGCGCCGCCACCGCCATGCCGGCCGTCGTGTGGGTGTGCATGACGCACTGCGCGTCGTCGCGCGCCATGTGCACCGCGGAGTGGATGGTGAAGCCCGCGTTGTTGATCTTCGACTCCTCCTCCTTCTCGATCGCATGGCCGTCGGGATCGACCTCGACCAGGCTCGATGCAGTGATCTCGTCGAACATCAGGCCGTATGGATTGAGCAGGAAGCGGTGCTCCTCGCCCGGCAGGCGCACCGACAGGTGGGTGTAGATCAGGTCGTCCATGCCGAAGCGGGCCAGCAGGCGATAGGCCGCCGCGAGATCGCAGCGCAGCTCCCATTCGCGGGAATCGACGTTACGCAGAGTGCTCATCAGATGGGATCCCTCACCAGTGGGCCGGTCGAGCAGTGGATGCCGCCACCGCCGAGATAGACCTTGTCATAAGGCACCAGCCGGATCGAGATGCCGGCATCGTTCAGCTTGTCCAGCGTGCGGTCGGAAACCTGATCGGCGATCAGGATACGACCGGGCCGCACCGCCAGGCAATTGATGGTCCACACCGGATCGTCGGGACAGACCTCGATGGTGCGAATCTTGAGCTCCTTCAGCCGCTCCAGGAACGTGAACGGCAGCTGCGTCGGATTGATCAGGGCGGTGTCGACGTCGATCATCACGAAATTGCCGTCGATGTGCAGCCGGTAGCCCGTGAGATGGACACGGATCAGCTCGATGCCCTGCACCTTCAGGACTTCCTCGAGCTGGCGGGCGCCCTCCTCGTTGACCCGGCTGGAGATGCCCACGACAGCGGTCTTGGGGTTGATGAAGGCGAACGAGCCGCCTTCCATGATGCCGGTGCCGTGGATGGTGCGCAGGATCGGCATGCCCATCTTGGCGAGCGTGCGAGTGACCGGCAGCTCCTCGCCGCGGCGGATTGGCGGGCCCATGCGGGTGACGATGGCGCCGCCATTGACGGCGATGACGCTGTCGCGGGTGTAGACCGACTTCATCCTGCCCGGGGCGCATTCGTCCAAGGACACGACCTCGACCTGCTCCTCGCGCAGCGCCTCGACCAGCCCGTCATGCTGTTCCTGCATCGCGGCGAGGTCGGGCACCGTGTCGCCGCGCCAGTACCAGCCGGTCTCGGGATCGCCGTAGGCACCGATCTCGGGCAGCTTCTTGGCCGGATCGACGATCTTCAGCTCGTCGCCCGGACGGTGCATCAGCACCGTGCGCAGGTTGCCGACGTCGCTGTTGCAACCCCACGCCCGGCCCCACACCTCGGTCTGCTCGGACTCGGCCTCGAACGGCGGCTCGGGCCGCGAGGCGAAGGTCTTGATCAGCATGTTGTAGCGGTATTCAGGCTCGCTGATGATGCCCATCATCCGTTCCTTTCCCGGTTGGTATCGTGGCTGGTGCCGACGGTAACCAATCCCAGGGAGGGATTCACCGGCTTTCCTTGCGCCGCACCCTGAGATCGACGGTAAGCAGCACGACGGTGAGCAGCACCAGGATCACGGCCACCGCCGCCATGGTCGGATCGAGATGCTCGTTGATGCCGTCCCAGATGCGCCGAGGCAGGGTGAACACGGCGCGGCTGGCGATGAACAGCACGACCACCAGCTCGTCCCAGCTGTGGATGAAGGCGAAGATCGCGCCCGACACCAGGCCGGGCAGGATGCCGGGCAGCAGCACACGCCACAGCGTCTGCCAGGTCGAGGCGCCGAGACTGCGCGCCGCCTGCTCGAGCCGCGCGTCGAAGCCTGCCAGGGCGGTGGACACCGTGATGACGACGTAGGGGATGCCGGTCACGGCATGCACGACGATCACGCCGGTGTAGGTGTCGAGCAGGCGGAAATCGACCCAGAAGCGATAGATGCCCAGGGCGTAGACGATGGTCGGCACGATGATCGGCACCAGCATCAGCGCGCGCACGAACTCCGACGCGCGCGACGACAGTCGCCAGCAGCCGATGGCGCAGAGTGTGCCGGCGGCGACTGCGATCGCCGTCGCGACGATGCCGATATAGAGGCTCTGACCGATGCTCGTGAGCCAGTCGCGGCTGGTGAACAGGTTGGCGTAGTGCTCGAACGAGATCGCGTCCTGCGGTAGCGAGAGATAGCGCCGGTCGGTCAGTGACACCGGGAACACGATGGTGATCGGCAGCACCAGGAAGCAGATCACGATCCAGCCCAGGGCGCGGGTCGGGCCGGTGGGACGGATGGCGCCTTCCATCACTTGGCTCCGAACAGCGTGCGCAGGTCGACGATGCGGCTCAGGCCGAACAGCATCAGGAAGATGACGGCGATCAGCGTGGTGGCCAGCATGGTGCCGACGCCCCAGCGCAGCGATTCGTGGACGGTGTGATTGATGTATTCGGCCACCATGACCGTCTTGCCGCCACCCAGGATGGCGGGCGTGATGAAGAAGCCGAGCGAGAAGATGAACACCAGCACGCCAGACCCGATCAGGCCAGGCAGGCTGAGCGGCAGGAACACGCGCACGAAGGTCTGCAGCGATCCCGCCCCCAGCCCGCGCGACGCGGCGAGCAGCCTGTTGTCGATCGAGCGCATGGCGGCCCACAGCGGCAGGATGCCGAGCGGCAGCATGTAATGGACCATGCCGATGGTCACCCCGACCTCGTTCCACATCAGGCCCAACGGTTCGTCGATCAGCCCGAGCGAGAGCAAGGACTTGTTGATCAGCCCCTCGCGCCGCAGCAGCGTCACCCAGGCGAAGGCGCGCACCAGCACGGACATCCAGAGCGGCAGCAGGACGCCGATCATCATCAGCCGCTGGCCGGCCGGCGAGGCGTGCGTCAGCACGTAGGCCACCAGGTAGGCCAGCACGAGCGTGATCGCCGTGGTGAAGACACAGATGCGCGCCGTGGTCATCAGCACGCGCTGGATCGGCGCCGAGGTGAACAGCAGGGCGTAGTTGTCGAGGCCCAGCGCCGGCTCCGACACGCTCACCCACAACACCCGCACCAGCGGCGTGAAGTAGAACACGACCACCAGCACCAGTGCCGGCAGGATGAACAGCCAGGCTTTTTGACGTTCGCTCATCAAATGACTTCGAGCGACGATCGCACTTCACATCCCTCCCCCGTGATCGGGGGAGGTGCCCCGTCACACGGGGCGGAGGGGGAAAGCATCAGTCGAGATGCCTTGCATTCCGACGTCGGAATCGGAGAGCCCTCGACTGCGGCCTTCCCCCTCCGGCCCTTCGGGCCACCCGAGCGATTTTGGCCGCAACGCGGCCAAGACGCGTGCCCGATCACGGGGGAGGGATGTGAGAGGCGCGCTCGCATCACGACGCGATCATGTCGAGGAAGTCCTGCCTCGCCCTGCTGTAGTTCTTCTCGTACCAGTCGGCGTCGATCTTGGCCTGCACCGCCGCGTTGGCCGGCGCGCCGGGATCGACCTCCTTGAGCTCGGCAGGCACCATTGGCGCCGAGGCCGGGTTGGCCGGCCCGTTGCCCATCGAGCCGAGCAGCTTCACCTGGCCTTCGGGGTCCTGCATCGAGGCGATGGCGACCATGGCCTGCTTGCCGGCCGGATTGCCCTTGGGCACCACCCACAGGCCGGGTTGCAGCAGGCCGCCGTCGAAGCTGAAGGTGATCTTCTTGTTGGTGTCGCGGCGCAGCAGGTTGGCCCGGGTGTGCCACAGCCAGCCCATCACCACCTCGCCCTCGCGCAGCATGGTCTGGCTCTCCGCGCCCGAGCTCCAGAACAGCAAGTCCTTCTTGATGGCGGCGATCTTCTTCAGCGCCCGCGCCGTGTCGAGCGGATAGAGCTTGTCCTTCGGCACCCCGTCGGCCATCAGCGCCAGCTCGTACATCGCCTGGCTGTCCTTGCGCATCAGCCGCTTGCCCGGATACTTCTTGAAGTCGAAGAAATCGGCCAGTGTGGGCTTGTCCTTGATCTTCGAGCTGTCCCACGCCTGCACGGTGCTGAACATGTAGTTGCAGACGCCGTATTTGTAGGCAAAGCCCGCTGTCACCTTGCTCTTGTCGACGACCGAGTAGTCGATCTCTTCCAGGAGGCCGAGCGGCCCCAGCTCGCCGGTGCCGCCGAGGCCGGAATCGACGATGTCCCAGGTGACGTTCCTGGCCTGCACCATGGTCTTGATCTTGCCGTTCGAGGGACCGGACCCGTCGATCACCATCTTGCCCCCGGTCTTCTTCTCGTAGGGCGCGACGAAGGCCTCGGTCATGGCCTTCACCGCGTCGCCGCCGAAATTGGCCAGCACGACCTCCTTGGCCGCCTGGGCGCGCGCCGCGCCGGCCAGCCCCATCGCGGCAGTGCCCATTGCGGCGGCACCTGCCAGAACGCCGCGTCGCGTGAGGCGCAGGACCTCGGCGCGGTCTTCGGCAAATGTCTGAACTTCACTCATGTCGCACTCCCTTCGTCGTCCTCCACCCGGATGGATGCATCCGGGTCCCAGCCCAATCTGATGACGCCACCGACGGCCGGCGGCGTGCCGTGGCGCCAGGTCGGCACGGTCACGGCAAACCGTCCGGCGTCCTTCGTATCCACCAGCAGATGGAACGAGGTGCCGAGATAGCTCCAGCTCGCGATGGTGCCGTCGATGACGTTGGCCGGAAGCGGCCCGTCGCCCACGATGGCGATCCGCTCCGGCCGCAGGGCCAGCAGAATCTTCTCGCCGAGCGCCGCCACCGGCCCCTGCCCGGTCTGCAGGAACAGCGCGCCGCCCGAGCGCAAGGTGAAGCCGCCGGGCCCGCTCTGCTCGACGGTGCCGGCGAGGAAGTTGCTCTTGCCCAGGAACTCGGCGACGAAGCGCGTCGCCGGCCGTTCGTAGAGCTCGGCCGGCGCGCCGAGCTGGAGCAGGCGGCCGTGATTGAGAATGGCGACGCGGTCGGACATCGACAGCGCCTCCTCCTGGTCGTGCGTCACGTAGATGAAGGTCAGGCCGACGCGGCGATGGAATTCCTTCAGCTCGACCTGCATGTCGGCGCGCAGCTTGCGATCGAGCGCGCTCAACGGCTCGTCGAGCAGCAACAGGTGAGGCGAGAAGACCAGCGCGCGGGCGAGCGCCACCCGCTGCTGCTGGCCGCCGGAAAGCTGGCGCGGCAGGCGCTCGACCAGGCCGTCGAGCTGCACCAGCTCGACCGCTTCCCGCACCTTGCGGGCGATCTCGTCGCGCGGCACGCCGCGGACCTCGAGCGGGAAGGCGATGTTGCGCGCCACAGTGAGATGGGGAAACAGCGCGTAGCCCTGGAAAACCATGCCGAAATTGCGCCGCTCAGGCGGCAGGTGCTGGATCGGCGCGCCGTCGAGCCGGATTTCGCCGCTGGTCGGGGCGACGAAGCCCGCGATCGACATCAGCATCGTCGTCTTGCCCGAGCCCGACGGACCCAGCAGCGTCAGGAACTCGCCGCGGGCAATGGTCAGGGAGACCTCGTCGAGGGCCTTGGTCGTGCCATAGGACTTGCTTACCCGGTCGAGCGTCAGGGCCTGCAGAAGTGCAGCCATTTCAGGTCCTCGTGCTCGCCATGTCGATGCCCTTCCCCATCATGCCAGCGGGCTTTGCGCCTCGACAAGGCCCGTCCCGCCGCGCTGCCGGCGCCGGGGTTGCAATCGGCGTTCCAATCTCGAGGGGGGCCAATGTCACCGTGGGACGTTCCCCCTCGGCACGGTCGTGGACTATAGTGACGAGGGCCAAGGCAAGAATCGGGGGAGCTTCGTTCAATGGCAACAAAGACCAAGACCCAACCCACGATGAGGGTGAGACATTGGCCCGAGATCAAGCCCGGCAAGTACAGCGACGGCATGCCGCTGGACGAGATCCGCTATCTCGAATGCAAGCTGATCCTCAAGCCCAACCATTTCACGTCGCGCCAGTGCCTGTTCGACTTCGCCAAGGTGATGAAGCGGCCGGCGAAGCAGACCGGCGTGCGCTTCGATCCATCGGGCTACGATCTCGAGCCTCTGCAGATCCGCGAAGTGCTGTTCGTCGATACGCACGACTACCGGCTCTACAACAACGCCTTCATCTTGCGCCGGCGCATTCCCTACAAGGACGGCTTCCCGGTCGGCGCTCCCGAGATCGTCTTCAAGTATCGCCATCCCGACCTGCAGAAGGCGGCAGAGATGGACGTCCGGCCGCACGTCGACAGCGACTATCGCATCAAGTTCAAGGCGGAGGCCCTGCCGCTCAAGGACGGGCTTGGCGGCATTCGCGTTCTCTATTCGCACAATGTCGAGTTCCAGCTGTCGTCACTCGCCGCCGGCGAGCGCCTCTCGCTGGACAACATGGTCCATATCCTTCCCGCCCTCGAGACCCTGAAGCACGGTCACCACGAGAAGCTCGACCTGGTGAACGGCATGATCGTCGAGGAAGTGCTGCAGGACGTGGGCGAGCTCGATTTCGGCAATGGCATCAGCGCCGTGTCCAACGTGGCGCTATGGCGCAGTCGCGGCGACCACAGCCCGCTGATCGGCGAGTTCGCCTTCCAGCTCAAGTTCCGGCGACGTGAGGAATTGACCGACGAAGCGCTGGCGCGGGCCGAGGCCTTCTTCCTCGCCCTGCAGCAGGAGGCGCGCGACTGGATCAAGCTCGGCGCCACCAAGACCGGCGTCGTCTACCGGCTCAAGGGCAATCCGCCCAACGCCCACGAGTGATCCGTCATCGGGGCTAATCAGCGTCGCTTTGAGGAGATACCACCATGCACCCGACCCGGCGATCTTTGCTGGTTGGCGCGGCGGCTCTTGCCGCGTCCGGCCAGATGGCCCGAGCGGCAGACCGCAAGGTGCTGCGGCTGCACTACCGCACCATCGAGGTCGATGGAAAGCCGGCCAGGCGCTACCGCGTGTCCCAGCCCTCCGGCGAGTGGGGTCTCACCCTGCAGCAGGGCGACACCTTCGACGTTCGCCTGGAGAACAATCTGGATGTGCTATCCGGACTGCACTGGCATGGCCTCGATCCGCCGTGGCGGCAGGATGGCGTGCCCTATCTTTCGGCGCCGCCGATCGCGCCTGGCAAGTTCGTCGATTACAGCTTTCCCGCCAAGCCCGTCGGCACGCGCTGGATGCATTCGCACTTCGGCTTGCAGGAGCAGAATCTGGCGGCGGCGCCGCTGATCATCCGCGAGACCGAGGCAATCAAGAGCGGCATCCAGGAAGTCGTGGTGATGTTCGAGGATTTCTCGTGGCGGCAGCCCGAGCAGATCTTCGCCGACCTGCGCAAGCCGAAGCCGGCCATGTCGATGTCCGGAGGGGGAATGTCCGGCGGCACAATGAGCATGGCACGTGGCGGCGGCTCCAACATGGCCTCGGGCGGCGCCATGGCCGACGCAAAGCCCGACCTCAACGACGTCACCTATGACGCCTTTCTCGCCAACGATCACACTTTTGCCGATCCCGAGGTATTCGATGTCGAGCAACGCGCCAACGTGCGACTGCGCCTGATCAATGGCGCGGCCTCGTCGAACTTCGTGGTCGAGTTCGACGGTGTCGAGGTCACGTTGCTGACGGTCGACGGCAATCCAGTCCTGCCGCTCAAGCTGCGCAGCCTGCCGATCGCGATCGCCCAGCGCGCCGACGTCATGATCCGCATGCCGGACGACGGCCGGGCCATACCAGTCGTGGCGCGCTGCGAAGGCCGCACGTTGCAGACCGGCGTGATCCTGCGCCAGCCCGGCGCCGTCGTGAAGAAGGTCCCGGCCAACGGTGACATGGCCGCGCCTGCGGTCGGCTCGGCCCTCGAGAAGCAGCTTCGCGCGAGCGAGCCGCTGGCCAACCGGCCGGTCGACCGGTCGGTGCCGATCGATCTCACCGGCAACATGGCGGTCTACATCTGGGGCATAGGGGTGCACGGCCAGGAGGCCATGCCGGTCACGGTGGAGAAGGGCGAGCGCGTCGAGCTGGTGATGCGCAACACCACCATGATGTCGCATCCCATGCACCTGCACGGCCATTCCTTCCAGGTGGTCGAGATCGACGGCCAGCGCCTGTCAGGCGCGATCCGTGACACCGTCCTGGTGCCGCCGGAGGCCACCATCAAGGTCGCCTTCGACGCCGACAATCCGGGCATGTGGGCGTTCCACTGCCACAACCTCTACCACCTGCAAGCCGGCATGTTCGCGACCGTGGTCTATCGCGGCTTCAGTTGAGGCACATTTCATCTCCTCCCCACGTCACGCGTGGGGAGGTGTCCGCGCAATCGCGGACTGAGGGGTCATGCGTCATGGGAAGGCTCCTTCTGATGACTCATCACCCCTCCGCCGCCGGTGCGACTTTCGCGCTTCGCTCGAAAGCGCATGGACGGCGACACCTCCCCAAGCGAAGCTTGGGGAGGAGAACGAGTCGTCACTTCGCCCACAACGCCACGAGCGGTCCGTCCGGGCCGTGCACCGGATCACAGCCGGGGACCGGAACCTTGGCAATGTTGGCCACCGCCACGGCATGATCGATGCCGCCCGGCCGGTGCTGATCGACCCGGGCGTTCTTCGGGTAGGCGCCGACGACCAGGAGATCGGCGCTCGAGCTCAGGCGCTGATGGCCCGTGCCGGCGGGCAGCACGACGACATCGCCCGCCTCGACGGTAAGCGTCTTCCCGCCCGTACCGCCGAACTGCACCGTCGCGTTGCCGCGCGCGATGCCCAGGGCCTCGTGCGCCGTGGTGTGGAAGTGCACGAAAGGATGGATGCCGTTGCGCCAGCCATCGGGCCACCCGTTCTTGGCGAAAGCCCGTTCGAAGGGTAGTGCCGGATCGCGCTCGCCGGCGACCTTCACGGCGGCGCGGTAGAGCAGAAGCGGCAGGCGCGGATTGTTCGGAGTCTCGCCGTCGTCGTCGAAGTGTAACGCTTGCACATCGGGCATTTGATCGTCCTCCCGTCGCGCGCTGCCTTCACGCGCCCCTCTCACGCGTTGTTTTCGTTTGCGAGCCTCTCGCGAGTACAGGTAACGTAATCCCATCGGGAGGAAAATGCATGGCTCGCGATCGTGGTTCGACCCGCCATCTGGCAGCGTTGCTTCCGGCCGGAGCCCTCGGCCTTTCGGTCAGCTTGGCCTCGGTCGACGCCGCTGCGTCGTTGTCGTCCAGCGAACCCAAGGCCAGGAAGCCGGGCGACGTGGCCAAGCGGCTGGAAACGATCCGCGGCTCGGTCTCCGATGCAATGGAGCAATACAGCCGCGATGGCGCACCGTTCGTCGCCGTCGATCCCGAGACCCAGCTTGCCTGGTGGGGCAATGGCTGGCACGGCGGCTGGGGATGGCATGGCGGATGGGGCTGGCACAACGGTGGCTGGCACAATGGCGGCTGGGGCAACGGTGGCTGGCACAACGGCGGTTGGGGCAACGGCGGATGGCACAATGGCGGGTGGGGCAATTGGCACAACGGCTGGCACAATTGGTAGGGCCGTGACGCAAGTGCCCGGTCAGCCCGAGATCAGCATGGTCGTGGTGCAGCCGACCGGCTTCTGCAATATCGACTGCACCTATTGCTACCTGCCCGACCGCACCGACAAGCACATCATCGAGCAATCGACGATCACCAAGCTGTTCGGCGAGGTGTTCGGCTCGGGCTGGTCGGACTCCCAGATGATCGTGCTGTGGCATGCCGGCGAACCGCTGGCCGCGCCGATCTCGTTCTATCGCGAGGCGTTCGCCACGATCGAGCGGCTGCGGCCGCCAGAGGTGATCGTCAAGCATTCGTTCCAGACCAATGGCACGCTGATCAACGACGATTGGTGCCGGTTCTTCGTCGAGTGCGACGTCGGCATCGGCATCAGCATCGACGGACCGCGCGAGTTGCACGACGCCAAGCGCAAGACGCGCAGCGGCAAGGGCACGTTCGACAAGACGCTGGCCGGCATCCACTGCATGCAGAGGAACGGCGTGCCGTTCCACGTGCTGTCCGTGGTGTCGGGCAAGACGCTCGAGATGCCCGACGAGCTGCTCGCCTTCTACGTCGGCGAAGGCATCGACAAGATCTGCTTCAATGTGGAGGAATCGGAGGGTGACTACGTCTCCGACCTGTTCACCGACGAACGCGAAGGCCCCGATCTGCGCGCCCGCTTCGCGACCTTCCTGCGCCGCTTCTGGCACCAGGCGCGGGCGAGCGGCAAGGTCCAATTCCTGCGCGAGATCGACCATACCCTGCCCCGCATCTTCCGGCCCGACGGCGCGCCGGCGCGCAACATTCAGGCCGAGCCGCTCGCCATGATCAACGTCGACAGCTATGGCAACGTGTCGAGCTTCTCGCCTGAGCTGCTCGGCATGAAGAGCAAGGACTACGGTGACTTCCTGCTGGGCAACATCAAGATCAACTCCCTGGCCGAGATCCACGAGGCGTGCGTGCGCTCGGCGCTGTATCGCGACATCACGATCGGCGTCGAGGCCTGCCGGGCGAGCTGCGAATATTTTCCCGTCTGCGGCGCCGGCGCGCCGGTCAACAAGCTGTTCGAGAACGGCTCGTTCACCGGCACGACGACGTCGTTCTGCACGCTGACCCAGATGGTGCCGACGGACCTGATCCTCGAGGCCTATGACCGCCTCGAGGAGAACTGGGCCGAGCGCGGCGCCGATCCCGTTCCGTCAACGAGTTCCCCAACGGCCGGCGCGGCCGCCAACCAATCGTCGAGGATGCCATGAACCGTACGAAGATCCTGTGCGTGGCCGGCCTGATGGCCGCAACCATGCTGAGCGCTGCGTCCCATGCCCAGCAGCCGCAGCAGTCCGCTCCGCCACAAGGCCAGCAAGGTGGTCCGCCGCCGGGCCAGCAGGGCGGCCCGCCGGCTGGCTACACCAGCCCCCCTTCGGGCGCCCCTCCGGGAAGCGGTCCCGCGGCGCCAGTGATCCTCGTGACCAGCGTCGAGGTTCTTCGCTCCGAGCGCAGCGGTGGTCTGGACGTCGTACGTGCCCGCGGCCTGGTGACGTCGGGCGGCTGGGGCCCGGCGCATCTGCTGCCGATCACCCAGGGCCAACCGATCGACGGCGTGCTCGATCTCTTGTTCCAGTCCGAGGCGCCGGGCGGCGCCTCGCCGCTCGGGCCGTTCATGCCGGTCGAGGCGATCCTGCCGGTCGACCAGGGCCATCCCTACAAGGGCGTGCGCGTGCGCGCCGGCAACAACGTGGTCGCGCTCAAGACCCTGCCTGGCTACGCCGAGACGGCGCCGCCCAAGGAAGATTGCGCGAAGTGCCTGGGCAAGTACTTCATCGCCAAGGGCGCCAACCCGCCGCCGGGTGCCACGGCCGAGAACTCGGTGCGCGAGGCCGACCTGCCGTACACGCTGCGCATCATCAAGCCGACCGACGGCATCGCGAGCTACACCCTCGATCCCAACCGGCTCTCCCTGGTGCTCTCGGAAGACGGCCGCATCATCGACGCGGCGTGGGACTGAGCGGCGCTTCAAGCTTTCATCACTGGGACCACGCCACTCCAGTGGCACTCTTCTTGCGGATTACTCGCGAACCGACAGTGAAGGTTCCCCGATAGCAACACGTGCGCGTGCTGCTGTCGGATCGGAATCGATCGTTCTAAGTCCTGTCCGATTTGTCTGATGTCAGAGCCGGGCTGACGCCGCGGCCTTGGCTTCGCGCTCGCGCTCTTCGAGCGAACGCGCGACCTGCTTGCGGAAGCGTTCAAGGTCGGGGCCACGCAACGACACCGCCTTGAATTCGGGATGAGTCGTGGGGTTGACCGCCTTGCCTTCGCTTTGCAACTCGAAATGCAGATGCGCGCCGGTCGAGCGGCCGGTGCTGCCGACGAAGCCGATGAGCTCGCCGCGCGACACCGCCTTACCCGCCTCGAGGCCGATCGCAAAGCTCGACAGATGGCCATAGACGGTCGCCAGCTTGCCGCCATGATCGATCTGGATCCAGTTGCCGTAGCGGCCGTTGGGCCCGACGCCCACGACGACGCCATCCGCCGCGGCATGGATCGGCGTGCCGATCGGCGCCACCAGGTCGACTCCCTCGTGCATGAAAAGGGCCGGTGCACCGCTGCTGCGCTTGGGCGCTCCGGTCATCGACGACTTCCAGCTGCCGTCCGGCATCATGTAGATCGGCACCGCGCCAACCGGCGGCACGGGCGCCGCGCCGTAACCCACGGCGCCCGTGGGCAAGCCGGGCGGCAGGGCCGAGCCTGACCGCTTGGGGCCGCCCATCGGTGCCGGCTTGCCGGTCGCCGCGAGCGGCCGCGGCTGCTCGAACGGATCGGACCTGAGGCCAAAGCCCGACGATATCGAGATGACGTCGAGCGGCATGCGCATCGAGGCGATCGTGGCCGCCTGGCCGTTGGTGAGCCAGAAGCGCTCGCCGTGATCACGCGTGCGGAAGCGGTGGATGGCGATCGTCCCCTTGGCCTTGGTGCGCAGCTCCGCCCACAGGACGCGGCCGACATCGACCGGCACGCCCTCGGCAGTGAAAGCCTGCTCGTAGCGCACGTACAACCGATCGCCTGGCTGCAGGTCGGCATCCATATCGAGCGCGCTGGCGAAGGCCTGTCGCGCCTCGAGCATCGTCGCCGCCTCGACTCCCATGGCGGCGGCGGTCGAGTCGAAGGATGCGATCACGATGCCGTCGACGCCGATCTCGCGGGTGAAAATCTGGTAGCCGGTGAGGCGCGCCGCGTCGTCGCCGCTGCCGAGCAGGCGTTCCTCGACAGCGCGAGCCTCCGCGGCTTGCACTTCATCGTCGGCCTGACCGGCTGTCGCCGACCCGATACCCAACAAGGCGACAAGCGCCGCAGCGAGCGAAGCTCTCTTCATGACTCCTTCGGCAGCATCGATATCGAGGCGAGCGCCGACGCAAGCGCTCGACCCAGGCTAGAAAACGCAGTCTAGCCAATCAGGGCACCGGTTTCCACCCCTTGACCCGGCGCTCCGCCTCGGCGATTTGCGCAGGCGTCATGCGTTTGGCGAGGGTGGCGAGGTCCTTTTTGGCCTGATCGAGCCGTTCCTGGTTTTTTGCCGTGTAATTCTTGATGCCGAGCGCGATCCATTTGTAGGCTTCGACGTCGTCGTGCGGCGGAATCCCCTCGCCGAAGCCCAGCATGAACCCGATGTCGTTCTGGGCCCGGGCGTAGCCCTGGTTGGCGGCCAGCAGATAGAGTCGCGCCGCCTCCCTGTGATCGCGCGGCACGCCCTCGCCGCTCCAATACATGGCCCCGAGCAAGGTGCGGGCCTCGGCATTGCCCTTGCCCGCCCAAATCTTCCACAGCCGGACGGCGGTCGCCATGTCCTTGCGTTCGTAGGCCGCCGCCGCGGCCCGCATGTCGGCCTCGAGCGACGACTGGGCGATGGCGGGCGCGGCGAGCAACAGAAGGGCGAGCAGCGCCCGGGCGATGATCCTCATGAACGGCATGGTATTGCGCCATCGCCGGCGCGAGTTCAATCGACCGGAGCGGCCCTCCCTGCGCGAAGCGCAGGGAGGGGAAAGGGTGAGAAGAACACGAGTTGTGCCCGGTCCGCCACCATGGCGTGCAGTTGTCTGGCCAAGAGCCCCACCTTTCAACTATATTACAAGTCGGGAAGGGGAAAGCATGGTGTTGGGCATCGTCGCCTGGGAGCGGAGATTCGCCATGCAGGCACTCGGCACTTGTCCTGGATGACGAATCACGACGGGTTGCTTCGACGGCTCCCGAAATGGCGATACACACCGGCGCGCGATAGCACGGACACAGCCGTCCCAATCGCCGTTCGCACCTCGCTCGCGCTGCTCGTCCTGCTGGCTGGTCCTCCCGTGGGGCTGGCGATGTGGGCGATGCTCAGTCCCGCTGTCGTCGTGTCGAACGACATGACCTGGGACTTCGCCTACAATCTTTCCGGCGCCTGGCATCTGTGGAACGGACAGATCGCCCACGTCGATTTTCACGATCCGCTCGGCGTCCTGAGCATCCTGCCGACGATGCTCGGCTTCAAGCTGATCGGGCCGACGCCCGCCGCGTTTCTGGTCGGAGCCTGCCTGATCTCCGCGGTCGCCTTTGTGACAGCGGCGCTCATGGCGATGCGCCGGCTGACGCTGCTGCCCGCCGTGCTGTTCGTCATGTTCGCGAGCCTGCTCGCCTTGCGACCGGCCAATGTCGGCGAGAGCCTGACCGCCTACACGTTTGCCATGTCGTACAATCGCTACGGCTGGTGCCTGCTCGCCATCCTGACGCTGATCCTGTTCGTCCCGCCGCGGGACGAGCGCCGCCTGGCCCTGCTCGACATCGCCGTCGCCGGCCTGCTCCTGACGGCGATGTTCTATCTCAAGATCACGTATTTCGGCGGCGGCCTCGCCCTGGCGGCGCTGGCCGCGATCGTCTCGCCGCACATCCGCGAACGGCCGGCAATCCCGCTGATCGTGGTGGGGCTGATCATTCTCAACGCCGTGGCGCCATGGAACCATGCCTACCTGGCGGACATCTTCGAGGCCATGGACGCCGGCGCGGTGCGCAGCAAGCTCACCTTCCACGTCAACAACTACCTCACCAATGGCGAGGGCAACGCCGCCTTCCTGACAGCGATCGCCTTCTCCGCCTGGCTGTGGTGGCGTGGCCTCGCCAGCGTGCGGCTGCCGCTGGCGGTCGCCGGCATCGTCGCCGTCGCCTTGTTCGTGCTGTCGCAAAACCATCAGACCCACGGCCTGCCGGCGGCGATCGTCATCGCCTTCGTGCTGTACGATCATCTGCGCCGCCAGACCGCCACCATGGCGTCGGCCGCACCGGTCCTGATGATCTTCCCGCTGGTGGTGGTGGGCGCGTCTGCGCTCAGCATCTGGGCCTATCACGCGCGGGCCACCAAAACCGCCGATCTGCAGATCGTCGAACGGACCAATCTCAAGGGCCTCGCCGTGCCGATCGAGCGCAGCGGCCTGCTCGATGCCTTCGCCGCCGGCAAGACCAGCCACACTTTGCTCAACTTGTCGCGCACCTTGCAGCCCGCCGTCGAGCTGACCGCCACCGAGTATATCGACACGATCATGGAGGCGGCCGACCTGCTGGCCGATGGCCAGCATCGTCCCGGCGGAGTCGTGGTGCTCGACCAGGTGAACCCCTTCCCGTTCATGCTGGGCTGGGTCCCGACGCGCGGCAGCAATCTCTGGTCCGCCTCGGGCGCGCCGGTACGGCCGGCGGCCGATGTCTTCGCCGACGCCGACTATGTGCTGATCCCCAAGTTTTCGACCGACGCCGCCTGGACCGAGCGGACCCTGAAGGCCTACACCGAGCACCTGTCGAAGAACTATCCCAAGGTCGAGGACACGCGCAGCTGGACCCTGCTCAGCCGTTCGCCGCGACCCTAGGATCGGCCCGGGTTGCCTTTCAAATGAGCCGACGTCCCGTCTCCCGCCGTGCCCTGCTCGCTGCCGCAACGGCCATTCCCCTGGCAGCACCTGCCATCGTGCGCGGTCAGTCCGGTCTGCAACCGGTCAGCCTGCTGCTCGACTGGAAGCCGATGCCGACCTATGCCGGCTTCTTCCTGGCACGCGAATGGGGGCTGTTCGCGCAGCGCGGCCTGCAGGTCGCGCTGTACGAGGGCCGCGGCGCCGTCGTCTCGACCCAGATCGTGGCGGAGAGCGCGGAGTACTGGATCGGCGTGTCGAGCGGCGTCGCCTCGGCGATCGGCCGCTCCCAGGGGCTGCCCATCAAGAGCCTGAGCGTGCTCTACCGCAAGACGCCGTCGGTCATCTTCTCGCGCGCCGAGCGCGGCATCGTCGTGCCGACCGATCTCCACGGCAAGCGCGTCGGGCTGGTGCCCGGCAGCGTCACGATCGAGGAGTTCGCGGGCTTCATGGCCGCCCAGCATCTCGATCGATCGCGCATCACGACCGTCGCCGTCGACTGGACGGCGGCGCCATTGCTCGACGGCCGGGTCGATGCCCTGATCGACTACGAGGAGAACCTGCCGTCCGAGCTGCGCGCCGACGGCCAGCAGATAGCGATCCTGCGCCTGGCCGATGCCGGGGTGCAGCTCTACAGCCTCAACATCATCGCCCGCGAGGAGGCCTGGGAATCGGCCGAGAAGCGCAGCATCGCGACGCGGGTCGTCGAGGCGGTGCAGGAGGCCTACAGCCGGCTTCAATTCGCCCCCGCCGCCGCCATCGCCTCTTTCGCGCCGCTCTATCCGGCCTTCCCGCGGCCCTATCTGTCGCAAGCCATGTCGGTGATCGTGCGCCAGCTCGGGCAGCAGCCGCTCGGTCAGCAGACGCGCCAGGGCTGGCAGGCGACCATCCAGCAGCTCGCCCAGCTCGGCCTGCTGCAGCGACCGGTGACGCCCGACGAGGTGGCGGGCGATCTGCCGCCGTCGTGAGCTCGCTGAGGTGAAGAGTAGCCATTTGCACTGAGTAGCAAGTGCCGAGGTTCGAGATCGACGCGCGATGCACCTGCACACCGCGAGTGTTCGGGCAGCGTTAGGCAGACGTCTCTCTCGTCAATCCGGAAGTCCGGCCTTGCGAAGGGCGTCAGCCAACATTCGGCCGTCTTCGCGTCGTCGATAGCTGAAGCTGTCACGCAGGTACCAGCAACGCAGGCTTGGGTTTAGCAACCGTACGGTGGCGAGGCTCTGGCGCGCCCTGGCGTCGTTCCCGAGCAAGGCGTGCGCTGCAGCGCCGGCAAGATGACCAGCCAGCCAGTTCGGCATGTGCGCTGCGGCATGGCCGGCCGAATGCGCCGCCTCCTCCAGGCGTCCAGCGAACAGAAAAGCGAAAGCGAGGTAGCCCTGTGACAGGCAAAGCTCGGCGCCGATCGGGCTGATTGTGCTGGCACGGCACAGCTGTTCGATTGCGCGCGCCTGATCGCCGCAGAACGTGCTAATCGCGCCGCGCATGATCCAGGCTGATGCGAGATTTGGATTGAGTGAGAGTGCGGTGTCGCCGAAGGCCGCTGCAGCGCCGTAGTCGCGGCATACCCAAGCCAGCGAGAAGCCGGCCGTCGCATGTGCCCAGGCATCGTCCGGGCCGACGATCGCGACCTGCTCCGCCAGCCTCCGGACCTCGCCCTCGGCAAACGAGGGATCGAAGTCCCAGCCCTGCAGTCGGCTGGTCGAATAGCAGTGAGTCGCGAACCCGAAAGGTGTCGAGAAATCGGGCGCCAGCGCCATGGCCCGGTAGAAGTGCAACTGCGCCTGCCGGTGCGTCTCCGGCCGGAATTGGCGTGACAACGCCACACCGCGCAGGAAATTGTCGTAGGCGTCGAGGCTGGCGATGGGCTTGCGCTTCGCCCGCTCCGTCTCCGCTCGGGTCAGCGCCGGCACGATCGCGCCGACCACAGCGGCTGCAACACGGTCCTGCAGCTCGAAGACCTCCTCCGGCGCGCCGTCGAAACGGTCGACCCACAGGTGGCCTCCCTTCGTGCCATCGATCAATTGGCAAACGATGCGCAAAGTACCCCCGGCTTTGCGGACGCTCCCCTCGAGCAGGTAGCGAGCGTCGAGCAGGCGGCCGACCTGCGCCGGTTCGTAGGACTTGCCCTTCCAAGCGAAGCTGGCACTACGCGGAACTACCCGGAGCAACTTGAAACGCGCCAGCGCACCTATGATATCCTCGACCAGACCGTCGACGAAGTAGTCTTGATCCGGCTCGCCACTGAGGTTGAGAAATGGCATGACCACGACCGACGGTGGCACAGAGGGGCTTTCCGGCACCGGCTCCTCCGCGACGTGTACGGTCGCCACGAAGCGAAAGCCCTGGCGGGCACTGGTGCGGATCAGGCGCTGTTCCTGGCCATTGTCGCCGATTGCAGTGCGCGCGGCGTTGAGCGCGCTCGCCAAGGCCGAATCCGAGACGATGCGGCCGCGCCACACGCCTGCAATCAGGTCATCCTTCGTCACCAGCCGGTCGCGGTTTGAAATCAGGTAGGCCAGCAGGTCGAAGGCCCTGGGCTCGACCTCGAGCCGTCGGTCGTTGTGTCGGACCTCGCGCCGAGCCAGGTCGACGACCCGGTCGTCGATGCGGAACAGCAGAGCTCCCTCCCCGGAAACAGTTGCTTCCCAAAGGTAAGCCAAGAGTTCCGACAAGTCTCCCCGGCCGAAGTAGGGCATGCTTGGCTCGCAGCAAGGGAGAGACCATGCAGCGCATCTCAGGCAGCTGCCTATGCGGCGCGATCCGCTATTCGGCAGAAACCGATCCTGTCTTCACGGCGGTGTGCCATTGCCGGAACTGCCAGAAACAGACCGGCACGGCGTCGTCGGTCATCGTCGGCCTGGCGGCGGGCAGTCTGTCGATCACCGGGCCAATCAAGACCTTCCACGATACCGGCGACAGTGGCAAGGCTGTCCACCGACGGTTCTGTCCGGCGTGCGGATCGCCGATCGTCACCGATGTCGAGGTGATGCCAACCCTCACCTTCCTCAAAGCCGGCACCCTGGACGACACGAGCTGGCTCAAGCCGGGGATGGAAATCTACTGCGACAGCGCCCAAGCCTGGGTGCCACACTTGGCGGATACGCAGCAGCTCCCCAAGGGGCCAGCGTAGACGGCCATGCGGCGCTTCGATCTCACGGGCAAGGTGGCGCTGGTCACTGGCGGCAATGGCGGCATTGGTGCAGGCATCGCTCGCGGCTTGCTGGAATGCGGAGGGGCGGTGGTCATCGCCGGCCGCAATGCCGAGAAGAACGCAGCGGCCGTGGTGGCACTGAGCACGATCGGGCCGCCGGTCAGCGCCCTGATCCTCGACGTGACCGACGAGCGACAGTGCCGCTCGGCTGTCGCCGACACCGTTCGCTTGCACGGACGGCTCGACATCCTGGTGAACAACGCCGGCGTTGGAGATCCGGCGCCCCCAGACCAGATGGCAATGGCTGACTGGCACCGGGTGATCGACACCAATTTGACGGCAACCTTCCTGCTAAGCCAGATCGCCTATCCCGAGCTCAAGAAGGCGGGAGGCGGCAAGATCATCAACATCGGATCGATGGCATCTTACATTGGCGGCACGCGCTGGACGGCTTATGGCCCGGCCAAGGCAGGTATCGTGCAGCTGAGCAAGAACTGCGCCTCCGCGTGGGCGCAGGACAACATTCAGGTCAACACGATCCTGCCCGGTCTGATAGATACGGCGATGACCAAGCGCTTGCAAAGCGACCCCGAGTTCATGCACGGCGCAATGCGTAGGATCGCGGCCAAGCGCATCGGGACGCCAGATGATTTCTCCGGCATCGCAGCTTTCCTTGCGAGCAGCGCTTCAGACTACATCACCGGCGCGGACATAGCCGTAGACGGTGGACTTCTTTGGGGCGCTTGATCGTCCTCACAGGACTGCGTCGCGAGTCGGCAAAGCGGGCCGGGCGGCGAGAGCTGCCACACATGGCGAGATCGCTCATGTCTTAGGGTAGGCGATGCTCATGGTCTCGGCAACACAGGCCGGACGCTCCTTGCCCTCGATCTCGACGGTCCATTGGTATGTCATGCGAATGCCGCCGTTCGGCATGTCGTCGGCGGCGAGCAGCTTCTGGCGGCCGCGGATGCGCGCACCAACCTGCACGGGGCTGGTGAAACGCACCTTGTTCGAGCCGTAGTTGATGCCGTTCCGCACATTGTCGATCTTGAGGACATCCCGCCCGAAGGTAGCGATCACGGCCAGCGTAAGATTGCCGTGCGCGATGGTCTTCCCGTCCGGCATGTCCGTCTTGCAGCGCTCGACATCGACATGGATCCATTGATGGTCGCCGCTTGCTTCGGCAAACGTGTTGATGCGTTCCTGTGTCATCACCAGCCAGTCGCTGACACCCAGCTCCTGGCCGACCAGCGCCTTCATCGCCTGCGGGCTCTGAACGATTCGTTTTGCCACGATGTCCTCCGTCAAACCAAACCCAGCAAGTATCCTGTACCGATGGTCAATGCTCCTTGCTACATCGTCACGTCGTCGCGACAGTTGATCACCAGCTCGGCGATTGAAGCATTGTTCGAGAGTCCCAGGACCGTCAGGACGACGTCGGCAATGTCGCCGGGCGCCATCATTTGCTCGTGCGGGAAGGTCGCGACATCGGCTGTCATATCGGTCGCGACGAAGCCCGGACAGAGAGCCGTGCACCGCACACCGTCGTTCCATCCGGCGCGACGCGCCGCGTGCGACAGGGCTACAGCGGCGAACTTGGTCATGGCGTAGCCGGCATTGTCATTATAGACGGCCTTCCCGGCGATCGAGACCACGTTCACGATTCTTCCCGCGCCGGAACGCCTCAGAAACGGCAACGCCGTGCGGATCATCGACATGGGCGCCTTCACGTTCACCGCCCACATGCGGTCGAGTTCAGTGTCCTTTTCGTCTTCGATTCGCACCCTGACGACCATGCCGGCGTTGTTCACCAGGCCATCGATGCGTCCGAAGCGCGCTGCCGTCGCATCGACCCACTGCCGGTGCGTCGCCCGGTCCTCGGCGTCGTAGCGTTCGACGATCACCCGGTCTTCAGCCCACTTCATGGTTACCGGTTCCAGCGAGGCCGGATCGCGGGCGCCCAAGCTCAACGAGTATCCGGCTCGATACAGGGTCTCCGCGATGGCGCGACCGATGCCTCGGTTCGCGCCGGACACCATGACGACCCTTCCTTCGGGTGCGAGCATTTCCCGACGCTTCTCCTCTCGCCGCCGTCTAGCCGTACAGAGCCACGCACCGCACCTCGATGCTCCAGCGTTCCGGAGCGTCCGGCGGTGTATCAGGATCCTCGAAGGCACTGTGGAAGCTGAAGGTGCAGGGCTCACCGCTTGCCGCTTCGGAGTCCGGCTGGGCACCCTTGGTGCGGGCCAGCCGACCAGCCGAATCCCACTGCTTGATCAACAAGGCTTCATCGCGCGTCAGCCCCGGGTAGAAGCACCATCGATGTCCTTCGTGGTGCTTCGCAAAATAGTTCTCGCCGATGCGGTCGGCGTAGTGGATCTCGAAGACCACGAGATGTTCGGGCCGCACGCTCGCCGCATCGCACAGCGCCAGCGGTTGGGTCGCGACCGGTTCGGCGGCGATGTTGCGCCAGACATTGATGATGGCGAAACGGCCACCTCCCAGCGCTCGCTCCACCGCGTCCGCGTCAAGCAACGAGTGGCCATCGGCCAATACCGTCCGAAGGGTGTCATTGCCAGTCGGCGGGCGCGCCAGGTCGCGAAGCCGCTGAGGTGCGCTGGTCAGCGTGTAGTCGCCATGAACCACCCGGGCGGGCCCCTGGACCTGCTGGCCGCCCTCGATCCGCTGACCGCTGCGCTTGCCGGCCGCCGAGCGGACGTTGTGGTCGAAGGCCGCCACGAAACTGGCCCCGCTCGCTTCGAGCACGATCTCGGCGCACTCGGGATAGTAACGGCGCACGACCTGGTCGTGGTCGAGGAAATTGATGTCTTGCCGTGCCAGGGGATGCGGCCGAACCTCGAAACCGCTCGCGGCCAGGGTGCAGGGCGACTGGGCTGCCAGGGCGCGCGCATTGGCAACGGGCATCCGCCGTTCTCTTAAGTCGACGCCCTCCCAGCGTGAGTCGCTTCCGTCGACGTTGCGGCGCGTCAGGACCCTGCCGTTGCGGTAGAGTGAGGGTCGGGCTGCGTCGGCCATGTAGTTGAACAAGCCGGTCCGGACCTCCGGCACTCGAGCGTCAGCCATTGATGCCATGATCGCCGCCTATTCTTCCGATCCATCGCCGTTGAGCATAGTCGGTTGGGAGGTCCAGGTGTACCATCATCGTCAGCTGCGACAGCAGGAGTGCAGCGAAAGCAAAAATGAAACGTGACTGATCTGCAGTTGCCACCAGGAGGATGCACCATGGAACTCTTTGCTGATCCCATCACGGTCAACTGTCGGAAGGTTGTCGCCGGTCTCAAGCTGATGGGCTCGGACTACACATTGACCAAGGTCGACTACTTCAAGGGCGAACAGAAGAGCGACGCGTTCAAGGCCATCAATCCGAACGCCGCGCTGCCGGCCATGCGGGATGGCGAGCTGGTGCTTTGGGAGTCCAACGCCATTCTGCAGTACGCGGCCGACAAGGGCGGCAAGACCGAGTTCTATCCGGCAGATCCCGCCAAGCGAGCCGACGTGAACCGGTGGTTGCTTTGGGAGGCATCGGCATGGTTCCCATCGTGCTACGTCTATCTCGTCGAGAATTGCGTGAAGCCGCTGCTGGGTGGCACCCCTGATCCAGCGGTGCTGGCCGGCGAAGCGGAGCGCTTTCACAAGCTGGCAGGCATCCTCGACGACCGACTCAGCCGCAGCCCTTGGCTGACCGGTGATGGTCCATCGATCGCGGATATCGCGGTCGCAGCGCCAATGCACTTGCATGTGTTGGCACGGTTGCCTTTGACGGAACATCCAAATCTCGTGCGTTGGATGACGCAACGGGTCGAGCAGCTCCCCTGTTGGAAGGCGACCCATGTCAACGATGATTTCAGCGTTGGCGAGGCTGCGTGACCGGAAGCGATGGACCGCCCGGCCCGTCCCCGCCGCGCCGGGGAATGCCGGCAGGATAGCTGAGACGGGCGGCGTGCTCGTGAGCACGCGCCTGGCCGGTCCATTTCTGGAGGTGGACACCGGCGCTCAGTTCGGCCATCGATAGCGCAGTCGCCGAATGTCCGTTTCCAGTCGTTTCCTGGTTCAGTCCACGATCTTCCTGCTGAGCATCGGCCTCGCGACGTTGCTGGTGATCGTCGGGTTGACGATTTGGTTGAACGAGCGGGCACAGCTGTACTTCCAGGAAGTAGTCGAGGCGCGGGATATCCGGGTTGCCGCAGTCGAGTTGCGTTTGGCCCTCCAAGCCGCAGAATCGAGTCAGCGCGGATTCGTCCTCACCGGCAACGAGATCTACCTCTCGCCGTACGACAGCGCCAAGACCCTGGCGGCGCGTCAACTGGGCGCGCTGAACGAGATGCTCGCCGGAAACCCTTCCGCCCGGCCGATGTTGCTACGGCTGGATGTCCTGACCCGCGAGAAGATTGCCGAGATGGACCAGATGATCGCCCTCAAGGCCGACCGGCGCGAGGACGATATCCAGGCCATGCTTCGGACCAATCGCGGCAAGGCGATGATGGATGAGGCGAACGTCTTCCTCTCCGGCATCGTGCGAGCCGCCGACGAGCGGTTGACGGAAGGGGTCGGAGAACAGCGGGCCAATGCAGGTTTTCTGCGCCTGGCATCGACCGTGGGCGCTGTCATGATCGTCCTAGTGGTTAGTGGCGTCATTGTAACGGCCGCACGCTACACTCGCGAAATCCGCCAGGCACGCGATGAGGTACGGGCCCTAAATGCAGGCCTGGAGGAGCGAGTAGCTCGCCGAACCGCAGATCTGGCGAAGGCGCGGGATAGGGCGGAAGTGCTGCTGGCCGAGGTCAATCATCGGGTAGCCAACAGCCTGACGCTCGTGGCGTCCCTGGTGCGCCTGCAGGCCAATGCCCTTGCCGATGTGGCTGCGAAGGATGCCCTGGAGGAGACGCAGGCGCGCATCCTCGCCATTTCCCTTGTCCACAAGCGTCTGTACACATCGGGTGACGTGCGATTCGTCGACCTGGACGAGTATCTCTCGACGCTGCTCGACCATCTCGAGGCGTCTATGCGGGCGGAAGGTCATCGCGGCGTGTCGATCCGCCACGAGCTCGAGCCACTGACGCTCAGTACGGACGCCAGCGTGAATCTCGGGGTCGTGGTCACGGAATGGGTCACCAACGCATTCAAGTACGCCTATCCTCAGCACTCTGGCGACGTGCGCGTGCGGCTGAAGCGGCTAGGCGACGGTTGCGCCGAGCTGGTGGTAGCCGACGACGGCGTCGGTCGGACGGAAGGAAATCCTGCCAGGGGAAGCGGTCTTGGCACGCGCATCGTGAAAGGGATCGCCGCGACCATGGGGGCGGAGGTCGACTACAGGCCCGGCGATCCCGGGACGACAGCAATCCTCATGTTTCCATTGCCGCCGGTTGACGCATCGACTTGATTGTCGAGAGCAGGTGTAATGGGCCATGATCGCCATCATTCGAAGCGCGCTCTTGCTGCTTTCCTGTCTGTTCGCCCCCCTACCATCGTTCGCTCAGACCGGGCCAGCCGGCATCACCAAGCCGACCATCTTGCCTCTCTTCGATGCGGACAGGCCGCTCTGCACGCCCCCCTCGGGGCTGACCCGAGTGCTGGGCTTTGCCCAGGACAACGAGCGCGAGTTCATGAACGGCGTGAGGCGCGGTCTGGCAGCGGCCGCCAGCGACCGAGGGATGCAGTTCCGCGTCGCCCAGGCCGGGAGCGATGCCAAGCGGCAGATCGAGCAGGTCCAACAGTTTCGCGCGTCACACGTTGGGGCGCTGGTGTCCGCCCCGGTCGATGCCATCGCTCTGGCACCCCACTTGCAGCAGCTTATTTGGTCCGGCGCCTTCGTCGGCGCCGTCGTACCTCCGCCGGCGACGGAAATCTTGAACGCACCACAGTACCTTACTGGCAGGGCTCTCGGCGATGCCGCTGCCGCGTACATCCGCGACCACCTGCGGGGCCGGGCCAATGTAGTGCTGTTGACACACGACAGCCTACAGTTTCTTGCGCCGCGCTTCGTTGCGATGCGCGACGCGCTCAAGGTCTTGCCCGGCGTGTCCGTGATCGCAGACCTCTCGCCGGCGACGGTGGATAAGCAAGGCGGCGCCGCCGCCATGCGCACGGTCCTTCTGGCACACTCCTCGGTCGACGTTGTGCTGGGAGCGGACACTGTGGTCCTTGGCGCACTTGCGACACTGCGCGCCGCAGGCAAAGCGCGTCCCGATCAATTCCTGGGCGGCATCGACGGCGAGCCCGAGGCGGTGGCGGAAATCAAGGCGGGCGGTCCCTACAAGGCCAGCATCAGCCTCAACTCGCCCATGTTCGGCTACGCGCTGGGGCAGCATGGCGCCGACTGGATGTCAGGCCGCAACGTGCCACAGGCCATGGACATTCTGCCAAGCGCGATTTCACTGACCAACATAGCGCAATACGAATCCGACCTCGCGGACCCGGGCCGCGTCTGGCGGGATCCAACACGCCGCGCAAGCTATCTCCGGCTGTATGGTAACATCTGTTACGATACGCGCGACAACTACCTCAATTTTCCATGGTCCTCGGAAAGGATCAGCCCGGTTCGCTGAAGCGTGACGTCTCGCGATCGGACTTCTCGCATCGACACCCGTGAAGCAAGCCCGCACCAGGCGCGAAGCCCCGGGCTGTTCCCCCAATGACGGCAATGCAGAGCGCTGTTCCATGCGACTCTGCCCGAAAAGCGGGGCGCGCAACGGTCGGCCCTGCTAACCGGACATCCTGGTCTGGATGCGGCTGCCGCCCAGCCTGTTGGCGAGCACGATGACCACAGTCGTGATGGCGACCATGGCGAGGCTCAGGACGGCGATGGCGCCGACGTCGCCGCTTTCCTTGAGGTCGAAGATCAGGACCGACAGGACCTTGGTCTCCGATGTGAACAGGATCACCGCGGCCGACAGCTCGCGGATCACGGCGACGAACACGAAGCACCAGGTCGCGATCACCGCCGACCGCAAGAGCGGCGCGGTGATGTCGGCCAGGGTGCGCAGCCGCGTGGCGCCCAGCATGCGGCCGGCCTCCTCGAGCTCGGGATGCACGGCGTGGAAGGCCGAGGAGAGCTGCTGGTAGGCAGCCGGCAGCTCGATGGTGACGAAGGCGATCAGCAGGATCCACAAGGTGCCGTAGAGCGTGAGCGGCGGCCGCGTGTAGGCGAGGAACAGGCCGACGCCCAGCACGATGCCGGGGATCGCCAGCGGCGCGGTGGCGAGGAACGACAGGATGCGATGGCCGGGCACGGCGCGGCGGGCGACGATGTAGGCGATCAACAAGGCCAGCACGGCGCCGAGCGTCGCCGATGCCGTGGCCAGCAGGAACGTGTTCTCGAGTGCCGGCATGGTCGAGCTGAGCTCGAGAAAAGCGAAGCGTACGTTGTGCAGGGTGATCGTCTCCAGGGTGACGATCTTGGAGGCGACGCGCGAGAAGGCCGAGTTGAACAACGCCGCGTAGGGCAGGAAGAGCGGCATGGCGAGCACGAGCAGCGCCAGCGCCGCCGCCGGCCAGCGCAGCCGGCCGAGCCGCACCAGCCGCGGCTCGCCGTACTTGCCGCCCAGCACGGCATAGCCGCGCCGGCCCAGGGCGAGCGATTGCGCGCGCAGCAGCGCGATGGTGAGGACCAGCAACGGCAGCGAGGCGGCCGCCGCCAGCTCGGGCTTGGGCGGGAATTGGAACAAGCTCCAGATGCGCGTGGTCAGCGTGTGGAAGCCGGCTGGAATGGCGAGGATGGCCGGCGAGCCGAACAGGTTGAGCGCCTGCAGGAAGGCGACCAGCGCGCCGGCCAGCAGGGTCGGCAAGGCGAGCGGCACGGTGATGCGCCGCGCCGTCTGCCACGTCCCGGCGCCCAGCATCGAGGAGGCGTCCTCGAGCTCGCCCGGCATGCGGTCGAGCGCATTGGCGACCAGGATGAAGACATAAGGAAAGGTGTAGCAGGCGATGACGAAGATCAGGCCGGTCAGATTGTAGATGTCGACCAGTGCCTCGTCCTGCGGCATGCCGGTGAGGCCGCGCCAGAGCTGGTTGATCAGGCCCGAGTTGGGCGCCGCCAGCATCTCCCAGGCGATCGCGCCGACGAACGGCGGCGTGACCAGCGAGGCCATCACCAGCGTGCGCACGGCGCGCCGGATCGGCATGTCGCTGCGCGCCACCAGCCAGCCCAGAGGTGCCGCGACCAGGCAGCACAGCGCGCTCACCGAGAAGGCGATGATCAGGGTCGTGATCAGCGGATCGACGAACGTCGGATCGGTGAACAGCGCGACGAAGTTCGACAGGGCCGGATGGCCCGACTTGTCGCTCAGGCTGTAGGCGACCAGCCATCCCATCGGCAGGACGATCATGACCGCGAGCAAGGCGGTGACGGCGATCAGTATGGGGCGAGATGGGTCTGGCAGCCGGAGTCCAGCGCTGTCGTCCGGACGGCGATCGACCATGAGCCTCGTCGAGGCGTCTTTCATGGGCGCTGACTTCGAGTTGACCTCGCCCTGAGGAGTGGCTCGCAGGGCCGCGTCTCGAAGGGTCGGCAACGCAGCTGCTGCTGCGACCCGACCTCTTCCGCGATCTTGTTGTCTGCAGCCCATCCTTCGAGACGGCCGCTACGCGGCCTCCTCAGGATGAGGATTTTGCTGGAAATGCCGACAACAATGCCCCCCAGCACTCGAGCGCAGCTCATACCTTGAAGATCCGCTGGTACTTGGTCTTGATCTCGTCGGCCATCTTCTCGACCTCGGCCGGGTCCTCGCGCAGCGTCTTGATGCTGGCGATCGGCGGGCGGCCCGGCTTGGCCTTGACCAGCTTGTTGGCCGGGTACTGGCCGCTGAGATCGACGATGAAGGCCTGGCCTTCCGCCGACATGATCCAGGCGACCATCAGGCGCGCCGCGTTGGGGTTGGGTGCTCCCTTGAACACGGCCATGGGATTGGAGATCTGCGGCGTGCCCTCGGTGGGATAGACCACCGTGATCGGCGCGCCGCGCTCCCTGGCCATCCAGAACTGGTAGTCGCTGCCGTCGATGGCTACCGCGCGTTCGCCGGCCTCGATCTTCTTGGGCGGCTCGGTGGCCGACTGGACCTGCAGCACCTTCTGCTTGGCAAGCTTCTCGAAATAGCCCCAGCCCAGCTCGCGCACGACCTGCTGCGTCGCCGTCATGATGGTGCCGGAGTAGCCGGGATGAGCCTTCACGAGCTTGCCGGTGAATTTCGAATCGAGCAGGTCGGCAAAGCTCTTCGGAGCATCCTCGGCCTTCAGCAGGCTGCTGTTGTAGGCAATCGTGCAGAGGTGCGTGCGCTGGTTGACGAAGGTGCCGTCGGCATCACGCTGGTCGGCCGGCACGTTCTCGGCCATGTCGACGGTGACGTAGGGCGCGAGCCAGTCCTGGCGCTTCCAGGTGATGAAGTGCGCGGCGTCCGAGCTATTGACCACGTCGCAGCGCTTGATGTTGCTCGCCGTCTCCTGGGCAAGGCGATTGAACAGCCGCTCCGCGCCGGTGCGCTCGACGGCGACCTTGATGCCGGCGAACTTGGCCTCGAAGGCCTTGGCCATCGGCTCGGCGACGCTGAGGTCCATCGCCGTGTAGTACGAGACCTTGCCTTCCTTCTTGGCCGCCTCGATCAGCGCCGGCGTGATCGACTCCGCGGGCGGCGCGGCCGACACGACGCGGGCGCCCAATGGCAGAAGAGCTGCCGCCTTGAGGATCGTTCGACGATGCATGATCACACCTTGAACAGCTTGGTGTAGCGCGCCTTGATGTCGTCGGCCTGGTCGGCGACCGCGGCGGCATCCTCGCGCAGGAGCTTTATCTCGGAGAGCTTCTTGCGATCGCTGCGGTCCTTGACCAGCGGATGGGCCGAGCGCAGGGCGCCGACATCGACATTGAGCTGCTGCGCCTGGGCCGTCATCGACCAGGCATAGAACAGCCGGGCGGCGTTGGGATTGGCGGCGCGCGCCATCACCGCCGAAGGGCCGGTGATCAGCGGCGTGCCCTCGACGGCGTAGACCTCCTCGATCGGATCGTTCTTCGCCTTCAGCATGGTGACGAGGTACTCGGTGCCGTCGGCCATCACCGCGCGTTCGCCCAGCGCCAGCTTCTTCGGCGGATCGGCCGCCGACTGGACCTGCATCACCTTCTGCTTGGCGAGCTTCTCGAAGTAGCCCCAGCCCAGATCGCGCGAGAGCTGCTGGGTCGCCGTCATGATGGTGCCCGAATAGCCGGGATGCGCCTTGACGATCTTGCCCGTCCACTTGGCGTCGAGCAGATCCATGAAACCCTTCGGCGCGTCTTCCGGTTTCACCAGGTTGGTGTTGTAGGCGACTGGCGCCAGGGTGACGCGCCACGAGGCGTACATGCCGTCGGGATCCCAGTGCGCCTTGGGATAGTGCTGCGCGACCTCCTCGGGGAGATACGGCGCCAGCATCGACGCGCGCTTCCAGACGATGAGATGCGCCGCGTCGGAGCTGTTCACGACGTCGCAGACATGGATCTTGCTCTGATACTCCTGGCCGATGCGCTGGAAGATGCGCTCTGCGCCCGAGCGCTCGACCTTGACCGAGATGCCGGGATAGGCCGCCTCGAACGCCTTGGCGATCTTCTCGGCGACCGGCAGATCGACCGAGGTGTACCAGGCGACCTTGCCCTCCTTCTTCGCCGCCTCGACCAGGTCGGGCGTGAGCTTCTGCGCTTCCGGTCCGGCCCTGACCGACGTCACGAACGAGAAGGAGCCGGCCAAGGCCGCGCCGCCCGCCAACGCTTCGCGCCGAGTCAGTCTTCTCGCCATGTCATTCCTCCGCCAATGCCCTGACCTGCTCCGGGGGCAAATGCAGCCAGACCCGCTCGCCCGAGGCGATGTTATGGCCCGGCGGCGCCGTCACGCGCAGCTCGGTCTTGTCGTCGAGCGCCACCGTGTAGTCGCGCGCCGCGCCGAGGAAGACCTGCCGCACGATCGTGGCCGCAAGGTGGTTGTCGCCGACGGGCTGGGCCGCCGCCCGAATGATCTCGATCTCGTGCTGGCGCACCGACAGCGCCACCGGCCTGGCCGCACCGAGCCGGCGCCCCGTCGTGCGCAGCGCCGTGCCGGCGATCGACACGCGCGCCTCGTCGACCGCGGGGCCGCGCAGGATGTTGGCGCCACCGATGAAGCGGGCCACGAACTCCGAGCGCGGTTGGCCGTAGATCTCCTCCGGCGGCCCGAGCTGCTCGACCTTGCCGTGGTTCATGACGGCGATCAGGTCCGCCGTGGTCATGGCTTCGGCCTGGTCGTGGGTCACGTAGATCGTGGTGTAGCGGTAGCGATCGTGCAGGCGGCGGATCTCGAAGCGCATCTCCTCGCGCAGGTTGGCGTCGAGGTTGCTGAGCGGCTCGTCGAGCAGCAGCGTCTCGGGCTCGACCACCAGGGCCCGCGCCAGCGACACGCGCTGCTGCTGGCCGCCCGACAGCTCGCCGGGATAGCGGTCGGCCAGCGCCTCCAGACGCGCTGTCGACAGGATGGCGGCGAGCTTGCTGTCGATGGTGGCCTTGTCGAGCCGGCGGATCTTCAGCCCGTAGCCCACGTTCTCGGCAACCGTCATGTGCGGCCACAGCGCATAGCTCTGGAAGATCATCGACATGTTGCGGCTTTCCGGCGGTACCGTGCGCGCCGGCGAGGAGAGCACCTTGCCGCCGACCACGATTTCGCCTGCCGAAGGCTCGATGAAACCGGCAACCAGGCGCAAGGTCGTGGTCTTGCCGCAGCCCGAGGGCCCGAGCAGGCAGACCAGCTTGCCATGCTCGATATGCAGCGACACGCCATCGACCGCGACGGCTTCCCCGTAGCGCTTGCCGAGGCCCTTCAGTTCAACTGAGGCCACATCTCCTCCCTGCCCGGCCACATTATGGCAAAGGCGGCACGCGCGCTATATTGCCGGCCAGTTCGGAAAGGTCATCATGATGCAGGAACAGAAAATCTATGGTCGGCGCGAGGGCGCCGTGGGCCATCTCGTGTTCAACAATCCGGCCAAGCTCAACGCGGTGTCGCTCGACATGTGGGACGGCTTCGTCGGCATCCTCGAGGATTACGAGAAGGACCCGACCATCCGCTGCGTGGTGGTGAGCGGCGCCGGCGGCAAGGCCTTCGTCTCGGGCGCCGACATCTCCAAGTTCGAGAGCGAGCGCGCCAATGCCGAGGCCCAGGCACGCTACGAATCGATCTCCAAGCGCGGCTACGAAGCGCTCTACGAGTTTTCCAAGCCGACCATCGCCAAGATCACCGGCTATTGCATCGGCGGCGGCATGAACCTCGCCGCCTGCTGCGACCTGCGCTACTGCAACGACGGGGCGCGTTTCGGCGTGCCGGCCGCCCGGCTCGGCCTGGGCTACGGCTTCCTGCGCATCGAGCGCCTGTCGCGCATCGTCGGCCTGCCGCGCGCCATGGAATTCCTGTTCACCGCCAAGCAGTACTCATCGCAGGACGCGCTCGACATGGGTCTGGTGCACGGCGTGGCGCCGACCGACGGCCTCGATGCCATGGTCGACGGCATCACCTCGGCGATCGCCCAGAACGCGCCGCTCACCATCGGCCTCGCCAAGGCCGCGGCGCGCGAGATCGCCAAGCCGGAATCACAGCAGGACCATGCCCGCCTCGAAAAGCTCGCAGCGGCCTGCTTCGACAGCGAGGACTTCAAGGAAGGCCGCCGCGCCTTCATGGAAAAGCGCAAGCCTGCCTTCCAGGGCCGATGACCTTCCCATTCGGACTCCTCTCCCCCGCTAGGGGGAGAGGCTGGGTGAGGGGGTTGCAGGTGATGTCGAGCCTTCGAAGCCCCCTCACCTAGCCTCTCCCCCCAGCGGGGGGGAGAGGAACGTGATTTTCACCACCAGAGGAAACACCATGACCAACCTGCCGCTCTCCCACATCTCCGTGCTCGACCTCACGGCGCACCGCGCCGGGCCGACCGCGGTGCGCCAGCTCGCCGACTGGGGCGCCCATGTCATCAAGATCGAGGCGCCGGCCAGCGAGGGCACCGACGCCACGGGCGGCACGCGCCACGGCTTCGACTTCCAGAATCTGCATCGCAACAAGAAGGCGATGACGCTCAACCTCAAGAGCCCCGAAGGCCATGCGATCTTCATGAAGCTCGCCGAGAAGGCCGACGTCATCGTCGAGAACTACCGCTCCGACGTGAAGCATCGCCTCAAGGTCGACTACGACACGGTGGCCAAGATCAACCCGCGCATCGTCTACGGCTCGATCGCGGGCTTCGGCCAGAGCGGACCCGATGCGGCACGTCCCGGCGTCGACCAGATCGCCCAGGGCATGGGCGGCCTTATGTCGATCACCGGCGAGCCGGGCCGCGGCCCGATGCGGGTCGGCATTCCGATCGCCGACCTGACCTCCGGGCTGCTGCTCGCGCAGGCGATCATCCTGGCGCTCTACAATCGCGAGCGCACCGGCAAGGGCCAGTGGGTGCACACCTCGCTGATCGAGGCGCAGATCTTCATGCTCGACTTCCAGGCGTCGCGCTGGCTGATCAAGGGCGAGGTGCCGAAGCAGGCCGGCAACGATCATCCGACCGGCATCCCGACCGGCGTGTTCCCGACCAGCGACGGCCACATCAACATCGCCGCGTCGGGTCAGAATTTGTGGAAGCGTTGCGCCACCGCCCTCGGCGCGCCCGAGCTGATCGACCACCCCGAGCACCTGACCGGGGCGCTGCGCTCGCAGAACCGCAAGGCCGTGAACGAGCGACTGGCGGCGATCACGCGCACCAACACAAGCGCGCACTGGATCGCCGCGCTCAACAAGGCCGGCGTGCCGTGCGGTCCGATCAACACGGTCGACCAGACCTTCGCCGAGCCGCAGGTCAAGCATCTCGGCATCGCGCGGTCGGTCAAGCATCCCAAGCTCGGCGACATCAAGGTGGTCGGCCAGCCGATCAACATGTCCGACAACCCGCAGCCCGCCGAGCTGCGCCCGACGCCCGACCTCGGCGAGCACACCGAGGAGGTGCTGGCCAGCCTGGGCTACGATCGCAAGGCGATCGATTCGCTGAAGTCAGCGGGAGTGATCTGATGGCGGCGGCGAGAAGGGCAGCGCTGATCACCGGCGCCGGAAGAAACATCGGCCGCGCCTGCGCGCTCGGCCTGGCGAAAGACGGCTTCGACGTCGCGATCAACGGCTCGAGCGACCTTGCTGCTGCCGAAAAGGTAGCGGCCGAGGCCGCCGAGCTCGGAGCGCGCACGCTGGTCGTCATGGGAGATGTCGGCAAGCCGGAGGACTGCAAGCGCATCGCCGAGGCCGCGATCGCTGCGTTCGGCACGGTCGACGTGCTGATCAACAACGCTGCCGTGCGGCCCGGCAAGCCGTTCCTCGAGGCCAGCGAGGACGAATGGCGGCGCGTCATGTCGGTCGATCTCGATGCTGCCGTCTGGCTGGCGCGCGCCTGCCTGCCAGGCATGCTGCACAAGGGCTGGGGTCGCATCATCAACTTCACCGGCATGAACGCCATGGCCGGCCACGGCGGCCGCGCTTCGGTGTCGGTCGCCAAGCATGGCGTGTGGGGCCTCACCAAGTCGCTGGCCAAGGAGTTCGGCGCCCAGGGCGTCACCGTCAACGCCATCTCGCCCGGCCCGATCGCCGCCGATGACGTCAACCAGAAGGAATATTCGTCGGCGCAGCGCCAGCAGACCGTGGCACGCGTACCGGTCGGCCGCATGGGCACGCCGGTCGAAGTCGCCGCCGCCGCACGCCTGCTCGCGTCGGAGGCAGGCGCCTACATCAACGGCCAGATGATCGCGGTGAACGGCGGCGCGGAGACGTAGCTCTTCTCAGATTCCTCCCCAGCTTCGCTGGGGAGGAAGACTGAACCTCATCCGCCGTAGAAGACGTTGTCGCCGAGGTCCTTCATCTCGAGGATGGCGGCGTCGGCGCGGCCGACCAGCGGCTTGGGCAGATGGGCCTCGATGACCTCGCCGACGACGACATGGTGGTCACCCTGCTCGACGATCGAGGTGACCTTGCACTCCACGGCGCCCGGCGCGACATCGAGGATCGGCGCGCCGGTCGAGCCCTTCCTGAAGCTCTGGCCGCTCAGCTTGCCGTCGGCCAGCACGGCCGGCTTGAAGAAGGTGAAGGCCAGTCCCTTGTGGTCCTTGCCCAGCATGTTGAGCGCAAACGTGCCGGCCGACTTGATCGTCTGGTAGGCGCCCGAGTCGGTCTTCACGCCGACCACGACCAACGGCGGCGCGAACGCGCTCTGCGTCACCCAGTTCACGGTCGCCGCCGACACATTGCCCTTGCCGTCGTCGGCGGTCAGGACATAGATCCCGTAAGGGATCATGCGCAGGACGGTCTTCTTCGCATCGGCGTTCATTCTTCTCTCCTCGGATACTGTGACGACGCCTACTCTTTCGGAATGCCGATCTTCTTGGCAAGCGTGCTCCAGCGCTCCGTTTCGCTGGTCACAAAGGCGGTGAAGGCGAGGCGGCTTTCCGGGATGAGCTGCGCTCCCTGGTCGGCCCAGACGCGGGCGACCTCGGCCGAGCCCAGCGCGGCCTGGACTGCGACGTTCAAGGCATCGAGCACCAGCGCCGGCGTCGCCTTGGGGGCGAACAGGCCGTACCAGGTGCCGACGCGGAAATCGGCGAGGCCTGCCTCGGCGAAGCTCGGGACATTGGGCAGGATCTGCTGGCGGCTGACCGAGGCGACGGCAAGCGCGCGCAAGCGGCCCGACTGGACGTAGGATACCACCGTGCTGAGCGGCGTCATCAGCGCATCGACCGTGCCCGATGTAACGTCCTGCAGCGCCTGGCCGCCGCCGCGATAGGGCACGTGGGTGAACCTCACTCCGGCGCGCTGCTGCAGGAGCTCGATCGCAAGATGCGGGATCGTGCCGAGTCCCGACGAGCCCACGGTGAGCCTGCCCGGCGAGGCTTTGGCGAGAGCGAGGAACGAGACGAGATCCGTGGCCGGCACGGTCGACGGATTGACCACCAGGGCGACCGGCACGCGGGCCAGCAGGCTCACCGGCGCGAAGTCGCGCACCAGGTCGAAGCCGCCCTCGTCGTAGACCACCTGCGCAAAGGTGAGGCCGGTGTTGCCGACCAGCAGGGTGCAGCCGTCCGGCGCGGCGCGGGCCGCGATCATGCCTCCCAAGGTGCCGCCGGCGCCGCCGCGATTGTCGATCACCACGGGCTGGCCAAGGCTCTGGCCGACCTGGGCTGCCACAGGGCGCGCGAAAATGTCGTTCGACCCGCCGGGCGGGAACGGCACGATCCAGGTCATCGGCCGGTCGGGCCGCCAGTCCGCGGCGCGCGCTGTCGCAACGATTCCAGCTGCCGGAAGTCCACCGATGATGGCGCGTCGCGAAAGGATCATGGGTTACTCCAGTCGAACATTCGCGGCCTTGGCGATACGGCTCCAGCGCTCGGCCTCGCGGGCGACGAAGCTGGCGAACTCGGCACGGCTCTCGAGCTCGAGGCGCGCGCCCTGCTCGGCCCACAGGCGCTTCACCTCCGGGTCGCGCAGCGCGGCCTGGGTGGCGGCGTGCAGGCGATCGAGGATGGCATCGGGGGTGCCGGCCGGCGCGAACAACCCGAACCAGGTGACGGCGCGGAACTCCTTGATGCCGGCTTCCTGCATGGTGGGAACGTCCGCGAGAATCGGCTCGCGCCTCCGATTGGCGATGGCAAGCGCGCGCAGCTTCCCTTCCCCGACGTGCGGCGCCAGCACGCCGGCCAGAACGAACGCCGCCGAGATCTGGCCGGCCAGGAGATCCTGGAGCATCGGCGAGCCGCCACGATAGGGAACGTGATTGAGGCGCACGCCGGCGCGCTCCTCGAACAGGCCGATCGCGAGATGCGTGATGGTGCCGAGCCCGACCGAGCCGACATCGATCGCGCCGGGGTTCTTCTTCGCCTCGGCGATGAAGGCGGCGAGGGTGGCGACGCCGAGCTTGGCCGGGTTGACGGCCAGCACATAGGGAACGCGGGCGAGCGCAGCGATGGGGGCGAAGTCGCGTGTGAAATCGAACCCCGCCTGCGGGTAGATCGTCGGCGCGTAGACCAGCCCGGTGTCGCCCTCCAGCAGCGTGTAGCCGTCGGGTGCGGCGCGGGCCGCCACGGCCGTGCCGATCGTCCCGCCGGCTCCGCTGCGATTGTCGATCACGATCGTCTGGCCGAGCGCGCCCGACATCCGCGCAGCGATCGGGCGGGCGAACAGGTCGGACCCACCGCCCGCCGGGAACGGAACGATCATCGTAAGCGGACGGTCGGGCCAGTCGCCGCCCCACGCCTCGGTGGACTCGCTTGCGGCGGCTGCCAGGGCAAGCAATCCCGCGAGCGTCGAACGTCGTGAGAGATCGGTCATCGGCTGGGTTGCCCCCTATCGTACCAGTCTAGTCGAGGGGGCGGCACGCCGCCACGTTCTCCTTCTCCGTCCAGCCGGCGGCCGGTATTGCCATTCCATCGGCCCGCAGACGGCCAATCGAGACGAGGTGTGTTTCGGCAGGAAATCTCAGGAGGAAGTCATGCGCGGTCCCGCAAGGGGCCATCGCCATGGCGATGGATGCTGGCTTCGCTGCATGGTCGAGCACGGCGTTCGCCCAGACGACGATCGTCGAAGGACCGGAATCAAGTTGGAAGCTCGGCGCCCTGGGGCAAGCCGCGCGTCGGGCCCCCAAAATGTCGAGACGCGGCATCCCCGGCCTCGAGCTGCTGAACTTCCTGCTGACCGAGACGGACTCGCCGCCGAAATCGTAATTCATGTTCCTCCCCACCCCCGTTGGGGGAGGTGTCGCCGTCTTCGGCGGCGGAGGGGCCAGGAATCACAGTGGGGGCTTTTGGCCCCTCCGTCGGCGTAAGACGCCGACATCTCCCCAGCGAAGCTGGGGAGAAAAGGACTCTACGCCGCCGCTGTCGCCAGGTGCGTGAGCCACGTGCGATCGAACAGCTCGACCAGGGCGCCGTAGGTCGTGAGCGCGATCTGGTCGAGGCCGCCGCCGCCGCCGGCCAGGAAGGCCTGGAGGCGCTGGTCGACGGTGGCAGGATCGGCGATCGGCAGGCCGAGTCGTGCGAGATCCTGGGCGATCGAGGCGTGCGCCGGCAGATAGGCTTCGTGCTCGCGCAGCAGCCCCGCGCTCGCTGGCGGAAGCCGGATGAGGGCGATGCGCGACACGGAAGGCTGGGAATCGGGACCGATCATCGTCGCGCCGGTCAACAGCCCGCCGAGCACGCTGACCGGCGAGCTGGGTGGAAAGAGCGCCAGGAACAGCAAGGAATCACCGCCCCGCTCCCGCACCTCCAGGCTCATCAGGCGCTTACCGATGCTGACCGGGCCTTCGAGCTGCATGCGCCCGGTGGGCAGGCGTTCGGCATAGGTCGCGAACAGCCGCCGCGGGTTCGATGCAAGCGTGATCGACAGCTCGCCGCGGATCAGCCGCCCCTGGAAGTAGGGCGACCAGGCGTGCGAATAGCAGGCATAAAGGCCGGTGACCGCCGCGTCAGGCTGCTCCTGGTCGCCCGCGATCACGATCGATGCCTCGGCGCGGCGGCGCAGCGCCTCGGGGTCGCGCTGGTGGCGCGCCGAGATCTGCTCCAGAAAAGCGTCGGTATCGCATTCTGCGATCCAGTCGCCCGGCCGGTCGAGGTCGAGCACCTTCGCCCAATCCTCGTAGACCTGACGCTCGCGCGGACGCGCCCGTCCCTGCAGCCACTTGTAGGCCCGGTCGACGTCGAACGACGTCGACTTGTTGATGTTCCGGAACGTTGCCGCCAGGTCCTTGCAGGTCACCGCCCCCAGCAGGGCGGCCGTCAGGCGCAGTTTCTTGTCGATGTCCCGTGCCACCCGCGCGCCTGACCGTTGCCTCAATCAAGCTCATTCCAATCTCATCTTCCAGGAAAAGACAAGAAAATCCGCCCGCATATCTCGCGCGAATTCAGGGCGAGTCTCGTTCCTGCTTAGCCCGCTGTATCGAGGATGAAGGTGACGATCTCGGGGAAGGCAGTCAGGAATCCGCTGGTGATCAGGTCGGCGAAGACGAACGGCCAGATGCCCCGGAAGATGTCGCCGACCGAGATGTCGGGCTGCACGCCGTTGACCACAACACCACCAGCCCGACCGGCGGCGCGAGCGTGGCGATGCCGTTCAGCTTGATCAGCCCTTCCCCGTCATCGGCGACCAGGGAGCAGAATCACCCGTCGGCAGCTCGAGCATCGTCGCGCGGTCGCCGCCGCTCAACACCGTGAGCAGCGGCGGGCGGCCGTGCGGGGTCTGGACGAAATGGTCGGCGTCGCTGCCGGCGATCGACAAGCGGATACGACTGCCTTGCGCGAAGCTCCAGGCGGTCGGCAGCAAGGCGAAGCGCACCTGCTGCGGCTCGCCGATCGGCATCGGCTTGGCATCCTTGCGGGCGTAGCTGCGCCACGGCCAGGTGGTGCGATAGTTGCGCGGCGCCGGCTGCTCGGCGCGATGAATCGCGCGCAGCACGCCCTCGGTGACATAGCGCGACGTGCCGTCGGCCTCGACCTCGGTGAGATAGACGAACAGCGCGGCATCGGGCTCGCTCGAGGCGAGCCATAGCGTCACCACCGGATGCCCCACGATCTCGAGCGGCGAGGCCAAGGGCGCACTGGTGAAGCCGGTGAGCTTGCCCTCGCGCTCGGTCCAGTCGGAATAGTAGGACGTCGCCTCGATGCCGGCGATGCGCTCGTAGCGGGTCTCGGCGCCGGTGCCCAACGAATAGTCGGCTTGGATCTTCTCCATCGCGGCTTGCGCCGGCCGGTCGGCGACAAGCTGCCGGTCTGGCGCGGTGAACAGCCGGCGACTGCCATCGACCGGCGGCCAGGCCTTGGCGGATCGCCATTGCTCGGCGTGCAGCGTGAAATAGTGAATCGGATCCTCGGCCGCGAGCCCGGTCTCGCGCCCGGCGAGATGCTGGTCGAAGAAGCGCAGCACCTCGCCCAACACCGGCAGCTCGGGCTCGACGCGCGCGCGCCACGGCGAGACGTTGGTTCGCGCGCCGTGGTCCCACGGCCCCAGCATGACGCGCCGCTCGGCATTGGACAGCGTCAGGTAACGGGACAGCGTGCCGTTGGCGTAGCCCGCGCCGTCCATCCAGCCCGAGATCGCATACACCGCGACGTCCTTGGGAATTTCGTCGAGATAGGTGCACGGGCTGAACGAGGTGCCGTTGAAGCCGGGGTCGTAAGGCAACGTATCGTCGCGGAATTTGAACTCGCCGATGAAGTCGGGCATGCGGAAGTTCGCAAGATGCCCTTTCACCGCCTCGCGCGCCAACGCGCCGTCGGTGTCGGCATCGACCGGCATCGGCCCGAGCAGCGCGGGGTCGGCGAAGTAGCCGAACCTGGCACGCAGGTCGCGTCGATCGTGATCGAGCGCCAGCATCAGCTCGTCATAGACCAGCGCCAGGCGCTTGATCAGCATGCCGCCAGGATAATAGTTGTCGGCCCAGGTATCCCATACGGCGAACAGCGGTGCGATCGCCTTCACGGCGGGATGGCCGGTGCTGGCGAGGAAGTCGCAGGCTGCGCCGAGATAGGAGATGCCGGTGGCGCCGATCCGGCCGTCGCTCCAACCCTGGGCCACGATCCAGTCGGCGATGGCGCGGTAGTCGGCACGCTCGCGCGGCGAGCGGAACGAATCTCGCGTGCCGAAGCTGGCACCCGTGCCGCGCGCATCGACCACCACGACCGCATAGCCGCGCGGCACGAACATGTCGCGATACTTGAAGCTGTTGGGTGACGGCTCGACGTTGCTGCCGGCCGTCACGGCGAAGCGCCGCACATAAGGCGTGAGGATCAGCACCGTCGGCCAGCGCTTCGACGCATTGCCATCGGGCAGGTGAACGTCGACGGCGAGCCGGCAGCCGTCCGGCATGGTCACGTACACCGAGCTCGGCGTCGGCACCTGATGCTCGGCGGGGCGGCTCGAGAGGTAGCGGCTGGGCGGCACCTTCCAGGCCGAACCGAGGTCGTCACGATCCGGCATGATCGATCCCTTCTACTGGCGTTGCGGATCAAGTCTCGCGATTCGCCGTGCCGCGATCAAGCGCGGCAAAACGAGGGCAAAGAACAGCAATTGCGATCTGGCAAGGACGGACACCGACGCCCTAAAATGCCGCCAATCAAAACAAGATGTTTGGGAGGATCTGTTGTGGATAGGCTCATCTTGCCTCGGCGTCGCACGCTCGCTGGTCTGGCGGGCGTGCTTGCCAGTCCGATGATCGCGTCGGGCGTCGCCCGCGCGCAGGCGAACTGGCCCACCAAGTCGGTGCGCTTCATCAATCTGTTTCCCGCCGGCGGCGCCACCGAGGTCATGTCGCGCATCGTCTGCCAGGAGCTGACCGTGCTCACCGGCCAGCAGTTCATCGTCGACAACAAGGGCGGCTCCGGCGGCAATGCCGGCGCCGACGCGATCGCCAAGTCGGCGCCCGACGGCTACACGGTCGGCCTGTTCAGCATCGCGCCACACGCCATCGCGCCCACGCTCTATGCCAGGCTGCCGTTTGATTCCGAGAAGGATTTCACGCCGATCGCGATGTTCTGGTCGGTGCCGAACCTGCTGGTCGTGAAGCTCGACATCCCGGCGACCACGGTTCCCGAGTTGATTGGGCTGGTGAAGGCCAATCCCGGCAAATTCTCGTTCGCGTCGGGCGGCTCGGGGACCAGCCCGCACATCTGCGGCGAGATGTTCAAGCAGCGCGCCGGCCTCGACATGTTCCACGTGCCCTATCGCGGCGGCGCGCCGGCGTTGCAGCACATGCTGGCGGGCGAGGTCGACATGATGTTCGACAACATCCCCGGCCCGATCGTCCAGGTACGCGCCGGCAAGGTGCGGCCGCTCGCCGTGACCACGCCGGAACGCAGCCCGATCGCGCCCGAGGTGCCGACCATGTCGGAATACATGCCCGGCTTCCAGATAACGTCGTGGGGCGGCCTGTGCGGACCGGCCGGCCTGCCGCCGGCAATGGTCGAGAAGGCCTCCGCCCTCGTGAAGCAGGCGCTCGAGAGCAAGGCGCTCGAGACCGCCTTCCTCGCCCAAGGCGCGACGCCGTTCTACAAGACTGCGGCGGAGGCCGCGACGTTCCGCCGGTCCGAGGAAGCGATGCTCGCGCCGATCATCAAGGCGTCGGGGGCGCGGGTGGATTGAGGTCATGCTCCTCCCCACGGAGTGGGGAGGAGCATGAAGGATCGTTCGCTGCGCTCAGGATGACGAGCGGCTGCGCTGCTCGTCACATGCCCAGCTGGCTGACGAACTTCGTATTGAGGTAGGCCTCCAGCGCCTCGAGGCCGCCTTCAGACCCGTAGCCCGAATCCTTGACGCCGCCGAACGGCACCTCGGGCAACGCGAGGCCGTGGTGGTTGATCGACACCATGCCGCTTTCGAAGGCCGCGCCGATCTGCGCCGCGGTCTTGGTGTTCCTGGTGTAGGCGTAAGCGGCGAGGCCCCAGGCCAGGCGGTTGGCCTCCTTGACCACGCCATCGAAATCCTTGAACGGCGTGATCGGCGCCAGCGGGCCGAACGGCTCCTCGTTCATGATCTTGGCACTGAGCGGCACGTCGGTCATGACGGTCGGCTCGTAGAAGTAGCCCTTGTTGCCCTTGCGCTGGCCGCCGGTCTGGATCTTGGCGCCCTTGGCGATGGCGTCGCTGACGATCGCGTCCATCGCGTGCAGGCGGCGTTCGGCGACCAGCGGGCCCATCTTGGTGTCGGCCTCCAAGCCGTTGCCGACCTTCATGTTCTTGGCATAGGCGGTGAAGCGCTCGACGAACTCGGGATAGACCTTCTCGTGCACCAGGAAGCGCGTCGGCGCGACGCAGACCTGGCCGGCGTTGCGGAATTTGTTGGCGCCCAGCACGTTGACCGCCTGCTCGAGGTCGGCGTCCTCGAACACGATGGCCGGTGCGTGGCCGCCCAGCTCCATGGTGACGCGCTTCATGTGCGCGCCGGCCAGCGCCGCGAGCTGCTTGCCGACCGGAGTCGAGCCGGTGAAGGTCACCTTCTTGATGACCGGATGAGGGATCAGGTACTCGCTGATCTCCGACGGCACGCCATAGACCAGCTGGATGACACCGGCCGGCACGCCGGCATCGACGAAGGCCTTGATGAGCTGGGCGCACGAGCCCGGCGTGTCCTCCGGCCCCTTGATGATGATCGAGCAGCCGGTGGCGAGCGCCGCCGAAGCCTTGCGCACCACCTGGTTGATCGGGAAGTTCCACGGCGTGAAGGCGGCGACCGGGCCGACCGGTTCCTTGATCACCATCTGGTACACATTCTCGGCGCGCGCCGGCACGAGGCGGCCGTAGGTGCGGCGGCCTTCCTCGGCCATCCAGTCGATGATGTCGGCGGCGAGGTTGGTCTCGATCTTGGCCTCGTAGAGCGGCTTGCCCTGCTCCATCGTCATCATGGTGGCGATATCGTCGAGGCGCTGGCGCATCAGGTCGGCCGCCTTGCGCATGATCTTGTAGCGCTCGTAGGCCGAGACCTTGCGCCATTGCTGGAAGCCCTTGTCGGCGGCGGCGAGCGCGCGATCGAGATCGCTCTTCTCGGCATGCGCCACCTGGCCGATCACCTCCTCGGTCGCCGGATTGATCACCGGAATCGTCCGGCCGTTGGCGCCCTTGGTCCAGGCGCCGTCGATCATCAGCGAGACATCGCTATAGGTCATGGAACTCTCCTTCTCCTCCAGGGATCGTTGCCCTCAGCTACCGCGATAGGTCGAGTAGCTCCAGGGCGTGCAAAGCAGCGGCACATGATAATGCCCCTCCGGCTCGGCGACGGAAAAGCGCAAAGGGACGATGTCGAGGAACGGCGGATCGCCGGCCTCGATGCCCCTGCTGCGGAAGTGGTTGCCGATCGCAAAGCGCAGCTCATACCGCCCAATTGGCAACGGACGGCCGCCGATCAAGGGACTGTCGGTGCGGCCATCCGCATTGGTGATCGCGGTCGCGATGCGATGGGCGCGCTCGCCGGCGAATTCGTGGAGCTCGACGGCGATGCCCGCGGCCGGCCGGCCGGCATGAGTGTCGAGCACGTGGGTGCTGAGCCGGCCATTGACCTGCGGCATGCCCTCGCCCGTGACCTTGGCCGCGATCCGAAGCCGCGTGATGAAGAACACTTCCTGCAGGGCGGCGGCGAATTCGCCGGCGACATCGTTGGCCAGCCGACGCTCGAATTGCGCCAGGATCGAATCGCGGGTGTGGCGGCGCACGCAGATCATGAAGGGGAAGTCGAACTTGGCCTTGTAGGCGTCGTTCAACCGGTGGAAACGCTCGAACTCCTCGTCGCTCAGCGTGTCGAGGCCGACGCTCGCCTGCTCGCTCCGCGAATCGTCGGTGATCGCGCCGGCGCGCGCCGCCTTTCCCGCGAGATCGGGATGGCCGTTCAGGAAGGCAAGAAGCTGCGGCCGTGCTGCGGCGCGCACGGCGCCCATCATCGCCTCGTGCAGGCTGGTCACCGTGGCGAAAGGACGTTTGGTCGCGGCCGCTTCGGCGACCCACGGCGCATGCTCGAAGGTGTCGCCGATTGCGGCGCCGAAGGCCGCCGCCTCCATCCCATTCAGGTCACTCAACGTATGCGTCATGGCGGCCGACCTAGCACGGCGGGGGCGCCGTCTCTATAGTCCGGCCGGTTTTTCAGGGAGGTCCCCCATGACTCGCCGCGATCGCTTCACCCGCCGCCGTCTCGGCAAGGCCGCACTCGCCAGCGCCACGCTGCTCGGTGCGCCCCTGCCGCTGCGCCACGCGATGGCGCAGGCGCCGGCCAATCTCAAGGTCGCGCTGCTGCTGCCGACCTCAGGCCTGCAGGCGCAGATCGGCCAGGCCTGCCGGCGCGGCGCCGACGTCGCCAACGACGTGTTCGCCGATCTGAAGATGGGCGTGAAGCTCGACATCGTGAACTACGACACCGAGACCAAGCCCGACGTCGCGCGCACCCAGGCCGAGAAGGCGATCGATGCCGGCGCCAACCTGCTGGTCGGCGCCTTCGATTCCGGCCAGACCATCGCCATTGCCCAGGTCGCCGAGCAGCGCGGCATTCCGCTGATCGTCAACATCGCCGCGGCGCCGCAGATCACCGAGCAGGGCTACAAGTTCGTCGTGCGCAACTTCCCGACCGCGCCGATGCTGATCACCGGCGCGCTGGCGCTGCACAAGGAAGTGTTCAAGACCTCCGGCGTGACACCCAAGACGGCCGTGCTGATGAGCGTCAACGACACCTTCGGCACGGCGATGGTGAACGGCATCAAGGCGCTGTTCCCCAAGCTCGACATGCCCTACGAGCTGCTCGACACCATCACCTACGATCCGGCCGCCAAGGACCTCTCAGTCGAGGTCGCCAAGGCCAAGGCGACCAAGGCCGAGCTGCTGCTGCCGGTCAGCCGGCTGAACGACGCCAAGCTCCTGGTGCAGGAGATGGTGAAGCAGCGCTGGGAGCCGATGGGCGTGATGAACCCCGGCGCCCCCGGCCTCTACGAGCAGGACTTCCTCAAGACCATGGGCAAGTACGGCGATTTCCTGATCTCCAACGTGCCGTGGCTCGACCCCCGGACCGAGATGACCAAGGCGCTGGAGAAGCGCCATCAGGCCAAGTTCCCCAACGACCAGCTCGACATCAACGGCGGCTTCACCTTCGAGGGCGTGCTGATCGCGGCGCAGGCCTGGCTCACCGCCAAGTCGACCAAGCCCGGCGAGCTGATGGAGGCGCTGCGCAAGACCAGGATCGAGCAGCACGTCATGGTCGGCGGCCCGATCCAGTTCGACGACAAGGGCCAGAACGTCGACATCAAGGCCGCCGCCGTCGAGAACCTGAAGCGCAAGCCGACCGTCGTGCTGCCCCTCAACTCCGCCGCCGCGCCTCTCGTCTTCCCGATGCCCGGCTGGAACGACAAGCGCCGGACGTGAGACCCCTCTCATTTTCCTCCCCCTTCTTACGGGGGAGGTGCCCCGTCATACGGGGCGGAGGGGGAAGGCCTCACTCGAGATTCATGACAGCCCGCCGTCGGAATCGGATTGATCTCGACTGCGGCTCTCCTCCTCCGGCCCTTCGGGCCACCTCCCCCGATTACAGGGGAGGAAGGTGAAGAGATGACCTCCGACTTCCTCCTGGCACTCGCGCAGGCCGTCACCAAGGGGCTGCTCACCGGCATGGTGTACGGGCTGATGGCGCTCGGCCTGTCGGTGATCTTCGGCGTGATGCGGGTGGTCAATTTCGCCCATGGCGAGATGATGGTGGTCGGCATGTATCTCGCCTGGATGGGCTTCGAGTATCTCGAGGTCTCGCCGGTGCTGAGCCTACCCGTAATCGCCGCCGTGTTCTTCGCGGCGGGCTACGTCCTGCAGCGCGGGCTCATATCGCCCTTCATCGGCCGGCCGGAGCATCAGCAGTTCCTGCTGCTGCTCGCCGTCGCCATCCTGCTGGTCAATGGCTGCCTGGCCATCGCCGGTCCCGACTCGCGCGGCGTGCAGATGGATTCGCAGTTCGATTCCTACGAGCTGGGGCCGCTGGTGTTCGACGCGGTGCGCCTGCATGCCGCCCTGATCGCCGTCGCCATCGCCCTCCTGCTGTGGCTGTTCTTCACCCGCACGCGCACCGGCAAGTCGATCCGCGCGGCCGCCGACAACCACATGGGCGCGCTGGTGGTCGGCCTCGACGTGCGCCGGCTCTACGCCTTCACCTTCGGCGTCGGCGCCGCCTGCGTCGGCGCGGCCGGCGCGCTCATGATCACCATCATCCCGGTGACGCCCTTCCTCGCCGCCGAGTACACGCTGCTCGCCTTCGTCATCGTGATCGTGGGTGGCCTCGGCAGCATGACGGGCGCGCTGCTGGGCGGCCTGCTGATCGGCGTCAGCGAGGCCGTTGCCGGCCTGCTGGTGCAGCCCTCGCTGAAGAGCATGGTGAGCTTCGGCCTGCTGATCCTGGTGCTGCTGCTGCGGCCGCAGGGCCTGTTCGGCAGGACCGGCCCGTGAAGCTGCTGCGCCGCCTCGCCGGCGACGCCCAACCGCGCGCCCTGTGGAGCCTCTCCGCACTGTTGCTGGCCCTCCTCCTCGCACCGGCGATGCTCGGCAAGTACTGGCTCTCGGTGCTGATCCTGATCCTGTACTTCGCCTATGTGGGCCAGGCGTGGAACATCTTGATGGGATTCGCCGGCCAGCTCTCGCTCGGCCATGCCCTCTATGCCGGGCTCGGCGGCTACGTCGCCGCCGGGCTGTTCTTCCATTATGGCGTCGGACCATGGCTGGGATTGTTCGCCGGCGTCGCCGCGGCGGCGCTGGCCGGCGCGATCGTGGGCTATCTCGGCTTCCGCTTCTCGCTGGCCGGAGTCTACTTCGCCCTGCTGACCATCGCCTTCAGCGAGTTCACCCGCATCGCCTTCGATCATTGGCCGTGGGCCGGCGGCTCGGGCGGCCTGTTCCTCAAGGTCGAGGCCGGCACCGACATCGTGAACCTGCGCGGCGGGCCGGTGCTGTTCTACTACGTGATCCTGGCACTCAGCGTCGGCGCCTTCGTGCTCTGCCGCGCCCTGCTCGAAAGCCGGCTCGGCCGCTACTGGCTGGCGATCCGCGAGGATGCCGAGGCGGCCCAGGCGGTCGGCGTGCCGGTCCTGCGTTGCAAGATGATCGCCATCGTGATCTCGGCCGCGCTGACGGCGCTGGCCGGCGTATGGAACGCCTTCTACTACAACAACCTGTTTCCCGAGACCGCCTTCTCGATGGGCCGCTCGATCGAGATCACCCTGGCGCCGATCATCGGCGGGCTGGGCACGCTGTTCGGGCCGATCGTCGGCGCGGTGGTGCTGACCGGGCTGGGCGAGGCCTTCACCGATCTCGGCGAGGTGCTGGGCGTGCCCGGCATCAAGCAGATCTTCTATGGCCTGGCCCTGCTGGTGATCGTGATGTACCGCCCGGCCGGCGTGTGGCCGTGGCTGGCGGCCAAGCTCGGCATCGCGGAGCGGCGCTCATGACCGGCGCCCGCCTCGAGCTCGATCGGATCGGCAAGCGTTTCCGCGGCCTGCGCGCGGTGCACGAGGTGAGCTTCGCCGTGCCTACGGGCGCCATCCATGCGCTGATCGGACCCAACGGCGCCGGCAAGACGACGATCTTCAACATGATCGCCGGCGTCTTCGCCCCCGATGCGGGCGCCGTCCGGCTCGACGGCCGCACGATCTCCGGCCTGCGTCCCGACCATGTCTGCGATGCCGGCGTCGGCCGCACTTTCCAGCTCGTGAAGCCGTTCAAGGGCCTGAGCGTCCTGGAGAACGTGACGATCGGCGCGCTGCATCGCCAGCCCGCTCTCGCCGAGGCGCGCGACAATGCCGGACGCATCCTCGACCGGCTCGGTCTCTACGCGCGTCGCCATCAGCTCGCCGAGAGCCTGACCCTGCCCGATCGCAAGCGGCTCGAGGTGGCGCGTGCTCTGGCCACGGAGCCCAAGCTGCTGCTGCTCGACGAGGTCATGGCCGGCCTGCGCCCGACCGAGATCGACGTCATGGTGGCGTTCCTGCGCGAGCTCAACGCCAGGACCGGCCTCACCATCCTGCTGATCGAGCATGTCATGCGCGCGGTCATGGCGCTCGCCACCGAGGTCGTCGTGGTGAGCTCGGGCGAGATGATCGCCCAAGGCACGCCGCAGGAGATCACCCGCCATCGTGCCGTGCTCGACGTCTATCTCGGCGAGCCGGAGGCGTCATGAGCACCCCGCTGCTCGAGGTCCACGACCTCGATCTCTTCTACGGCGATGCCCAGGCGCTGAGCGGCGTGTCGCTCGACATCGCGGATGGCGAGATCGTGGCCATCGTCGGCGCCAACGGCGCGGGCAAGAGTTCCCTCATTCGCGCCATCCACGGCATCGAGACGCCGGCGCGCGGCACGGTGCGGTTCGACGGCGTCGATATCACGGGTTGGCCGTCCTACCGCGTCTGTGAAGCAGGCATCGGCCACGTTGCAGAGGGCCGGCAAGTGTTTCCCAATCTCTCGGTGCTCGACAATCTCGAGATGGGCGCCACGCCGCGCCGCGCACGCTCGGCCGAGAGGCAGACCCTGGCGCGCGTGTTCGAGCTCTTCCCCCGCCTCGCCGAGCGCCGCCGGCAGGCCGCCGGCACCTTGTCGGGCGGCGAGCAGCAGATGCTGGCGATCGGCCGCTGCCTGATGGGCCAGCCGCGCCTCATCCTGTTCGACGAGCCCTCGCTCGGCCTCGCGCCGGCGATCGTGCAGGAGGTCTTCCGCATCATCCGCCTGCTCAACGACGAGGGCATCACCATCCTGCTGGTCGAGCAGAACGTCATGGCCTCGCTCAAGCTCGCCACCCGCGGCTACGTCCTGGAGAACGGCCGCATCGAGCTCGGCGGCAGCGGCGCCGAGCTTTTAGGCAACGACCGCGTGCGGCAGGCGTATCTCGGGCTTTGAGTAGCCCTCCTCCCCAACTCTGTTGGGGAGGTGTCGGCGTCTTACGCCGACGGAGGGGTCATAGGCCGAGGGCATCCCGCCTGCCAATCATCATGTTCTTCATGAATCATTAGCGGGCGGTACGCCCGTGGCCCATGACCCCTCCGTCGGCGTAAGACGCCGACACCTCCCCATCTACGATGGGGAGGAGATCAAATCTGCAGCCGGGAAACGATAGAGTCGGTGCTGTCCACCGGATGCGTGCAGATCGCCGCGATTGCGGCGCGGACACCCGCCGCAGCGGTCTCCACCGACATGCTCGGTGCGCCGAGGTTGGCCTCGAGGGCGGCAACCTCGGGAAGGTAGGGCAGATGGATCCAGCCGGCGCGGACGGCCAGCTTGCTCACCGCGATGTGATGCAGGATGCCGTACATCAGATGGTTGCAGCAGAAGGTGCCGCCGACATCGGAGATATCGGCCGGGATTCCGGCGTTGCGCATGGCCCGAACCATCGCCCGTATCGGAAGGGTCGCATAGTACGCGACCGGACCGTCAGCCGCCGTGAGCTCGCCCTGGATCGTACGACCGGCGTTATCCTGGAGCGCATAGCGGGCGCCATCGTTCAGGTTTTGCGCAATCCGCTCCACGGTGACCATTGCGCGGCCGCCATATTCGCCCATCATCACGACCGCTTCGGGCTGCACCTCTTTGATGGCCGCCTGAACGACATCGATGCACTTGAAGAAAGAATTCGGAACGATGCGCGACACGACCTTCGCGTCGCCCGCGTCCCAGCCATCGAGATGCCGGGCCACCTGTTCGGCCGGATTGACGGGCGTATGGCCGAAGGCCTCGAACCCTGTGACCAGAATCGTCTTCGCCATGTTCGATTAGACCCTGTTTCAATCCTGCGTGGGAAACAAGCCCCGGGGCCGGCGAACGGTTGACGGCGTCGCTTCCCGGCTGCAAGTCTACGCGCATTCACGGAAGGGCTGCTGCCGCGTGCGGTGCGATCTTGGTCCGGTAAGGCCGGGCGTTCCCGTCGGCGGGATTGCCCGTCTTCCCGGTGTGGAAGGAAGAACAATGATTCGTCGCGACATGTTGAAGGCCGGCCTGGCAGCCGGCGCTCTTGGCCTTGCGCCACGCCTGGCATCGGCGCAGGTCACCTACACACCAGTGCCGAAGGGTTGGCGCACCTATCAGTTGACCACGCGGGTCGAGCCGGCGGGCGGCGCCACCCGCGTATGGATCCCGCTGCCGACCTTCGAGGCGACCGACTGGCAGAAGCCGGGCAACGTCTCCTGGACGGGCAACGCTACGATCGCCGAGCGTGTCCGCGATCCGAAGTACGGCGTCGAGCTGCTGCGCGTCGAATGGGCAACCGATCAGCAATCGCCGCTGATCGAAGTGGTGGCCCAGGTCCAGGCGCAGGACCGTTCCGTGCAGCCCGGCCAGGGCAATGCCGCCCCTCTCGGCGATGCCGAGCGCCGACTCAACCTGGCCGCCACCGAGCTGCTGCCGACCGACGGGCTGGTGAAGGAAACCGCCGAGGGCATCGTCAAGGGCCAGAAGGACGATCTCGGCAAGGCGCGCGCGCTCTATGAATGGGTGGTCGACAATACGTTCCGCAATCCCGCGACCTTGGGCTGCGGCGTCGGCGACATCACCACCATGATCAGGACCGGCAACCTGAACGGCAAATGTGCCGACCTGAACGCGCTGTTCGTCGGCATGGCACGCTCGGTCGGCCTGCCGGCGCGCGACGTCTACGGCATCCGCGTGGTGCCCTCGCAGTTCGGCTTCAAGGCATTGGGCGCGGGCTCGGAAAACGTCACCAAGGCGCAGCATTGCCGCGCCGAGGTGTGGCTGTCGGGCAGCGGCTGGACGCCGGTCGATCCGGCCGACGTGCGCAAGGTCGTGCTCGAGGAACCACCGGGCAAGCTCGACCTGACCGATCCGAAGGTGGTCGCGGCGCGCAAGGCCCTGTTCGGCGCCTGGGAGGGCAACTGGCTCGCCTTCAACGCCGGCCACGACATCAAGCTGCCGGGCTCCAAGGAAGCGGCGATCGCCTTCCTGATGTACCCGCAGGGCGAGAACAAGAGCGGCTTCCTCGATTCGCTCGACCCCGACAAGTTCAAGTACCGCATCACGGCGCGCGAACTGACGTCCTGAGAGCGGCCCAAGCCCCACCGGTGGACTCCACCGGCATCCTGCGCCGCTATTACCTGGCGATGGCGGCGCCGTTCCTGATCGATCTGGTCGCGTTGCTCGCCTATGCCATCGCCAACCGGGCGCCGGAGACCCTGTTGCCGTCGGTCGGCCTGGCGATCGTCTTCGAGCTGATCGGAATCGGCGTCTGCGCCTATTTCCTGATCCAGCCCGTCGTGCGCTTCGCCGCCGGCGACGTGCCGTTCGCCGCCATCGAGCATCACCTGGCCAACCTGCCGCGCAACTCGGCTGTTGTCGCCGGGCTGTTCTATGGGCCGCTGGTCGTGCTGCGCCTGACATCGCGCCGTTTCGACTTCGATCTCGGCGCGCTGGTCGAGGACGAGGAATCGATCGACATCATCACCTCCTCGGTGGTCGGCACCGGCTTCACCGTCGTGCTGACATTCTTCATCGTCAGCGCCTACCTCGACCGGTTGTGCGAGCATCTGTTCGCCACCCGCGGCGTCAATCTCGGCGTGTTCCACGGGCGCTATCGGCGGAAGGTCGGCTTCGCGCTGATCTTCGTATCGTTCGCCGCCATGATCCTGCTGGGCGGCGACATCCTGAGCTATGACGGCGACCGCCTGCTGCGCGAAGCCACGGTCGATGTTGCCGCCTCAGTGACCGGAGCGTCGATCATCTACTACTGGGTCACCCGAGCGCTGACCCGGCCGATCGATCGGCTCGACCACGGCATGCGCCGCGTCGCCGCCGACGACTTCACGGTGCGCCTGCCGGTCACGTCCGACGACGAGATGGGCCACGCCGTCGCCCGCTTCAACGAGATGGTCCAGGACCTCTCCGACCGCGAGTATCTGCGCGACACGTTCGGCAAGTACGTGAGCGAAAGCGTCGCCGCGGCGATCCTGGGCAACGACCGGCGCACCGGCCGGGCGATCGACGCCGCCGCCGAGGCGACGGTGATGTTCACCGACATCGAAGGCTTCACCAGCCTCTCCGAGCGCCTGGCGCCGGCCGAGGTCGCGCACCTGCTCAACGCCTACCTGGCCACGGTGGTGCCGCCGATCCAGCACCATGGCGGGGTGGTCAACAGCTTCATCGGCGACGGCCTGTTCGCCTCGTTCAACCTGCCGCTCGCCCAGCCCGGCCATGCCGCGGCCGCCGTGCACGCCGCTCTCGACATCCAGCGCGCCCTGGCCGAGGCGCAATTCCTGCCCGGGGTCACCCTGCGCACCCGCATCGGTCTCAACACCGGCGCCGCGATCGGCGTCACGGTCGGCACCGACAAGCGCATGAGCTATACGCTGCTCGGCGACACGGTGAATGTCGCGGCGCGCGTGGAGCAGCTCAACAAGCGGTTCGGCACCCTGATCCTCGCCACCGAGAGCACGGTGCGGGCGGCCGGTGCTGCCGCCCTCTGGAAGCGCCTGGGCGAAGTGGAAATCCGCGGTCACCAGGGTATCGTCGTGCTCTACGAGGTGAACGCCCTGCCATGAGCGAGCAGACCAGACGCGAACCGGCCCACGCCAAGGCGATCGTCTCCATGCGCCGCCGCTATCTCCTGATGGCGACGTCGTGCGCCGCCATCGACCTCGCCTTCTCGCTGGTCTTCTATACCCTGAACGGCGCCTGGAACGCCGCGCCGCGCTCGCTCATTGGCGGGCTGCTGGTCTTCTTCGCTCTGAACTGGCTTCTGTCGAGCCGCCTGTTCGCGCCGATCGAACGCTTTCTCCGGGGCGGCGCCACCTTCGAGGAGACGCAGCAGCGCCTCACCCAGCTACCTCTCCTCACCGCCCGCAACGTCGCCATCCTGGCGGCCGTGCTGATCGCCTTCCGCCTCGGCACGGGAAATCTCAACCCCGATCTGCCGCCGATCACGATCGCCGACCTGGTGTCGCTCTGCATCATCCTGCCGGTGTTCTATTTCACCTACACCTACTTCATCATCAGCGACTACCTGGCCGGGCTGTGCGCCTTCATCTACCGCCATCACGGCCGCAATCTCGAGCTGTTCTTCGGCAGGTACGCCGCCAAGCTGGTGGTCGCCCTGGTCGTGATCGCGATCGCGCCCTTGGCGGCAATCGTGGTCGATTTGTTCTCCTATGAAGGCGAGCGCCTGCGCCTCGAGATCATCAACGATGCCCTGGTGGCAGCGATGGGCATCGCCGTGTCGTCGCTGTTCATCGGCCGCTCGCTGCTGCGGCCGATCCGCATCCTGACCTTGGCCATGGGCAAGGTGGCTAACGGCAATCTCAGCGTGCGCGCGCCGGTCACTTCCAACGACGAGATCGGCGAGCTCACCGGCCAGTTCAACCGGATGGTCGAAGGCCTGCGCGAGCGCGAGCAGATCCGCGAGACCTTCGGCCGCTACGTCGACGAGAGCGTGGCGTCGACCATCCTGCGCCGCCAGGGCGAAGGCGTGCTGGCGGGCGAGACCGGCGTCGCGACCATCCTGTTCACCGACATCGCAGGCTTCACCACCATCGCCGAATACCTGGCGCCAAACGAGCTGGTCTCGGCGCTGAACGAGTACCTGACCACCGTGCTCGAGCCGATCCGGGCGCACGGCGGGATCGTCAACACTTTCATCGGCGACGGCCTGTTCGCCTCGTTCAACATGCCGCTCGCCTGCGAGGGCCACGCCGCCTGCGCGGTGCGCGCCGCCATCGACATCCAGCGCGCCGTCGGCAACCGGACCTTCGGCGACCCCGGCGTCGCCTTCGCCACCCGCATCGGCATCGCGACCGGCAGCGTGGTCGGCGGCTCGGTCGGCGCGGGCCAGCGCATGAGCTACACCCTGCTGGGCGACACCGTGAACCTCGCCGCCCGGCTCGAGGAGTTGAACAAGAAGCGGGGCACGCGCATCCTCGTCGAGCAAGGCACGCGCGAGGCCTGCGGCGACGATTTCACCTTCACCCCCCTCGGCAAGGTCGCGGTGCGCGGCCGCAGCGACCCCGTCACCGTCTTCAGCATCGACCCTCACGGCCAGGACAAGAGCTCATGAATGCATCAGGATTGACCGCAGACCAAGTCGACCTACAGGCGCGCGCCCGCGCGCTCGCATCAGGACCGGTGACCAAGCGCGCCGCCGAGGTCGACCGCACCGAGCAGTATCCGTGGGACAATGTCGAGCTGCTGAAAGATGCCAAGCTGATCGGCATGACGATCCCGCGCCAGTATGGCGGCCAGGGCAGGACCTGGCTCGACGCCGTGCTGGTGATCGAGGCGCTGTCCGCGGCCTGCGCCGTCACCGGCCGCATCGCCGTCGAGACCAACATGGGCGCGATCAGCGCGGTCATGGCCTACGGCTCGGAGGAGCAGAAGAAGCTTGCCGCCGACATGGTGCTGGCGGGCGACAAGCCCGCGATCTGCATCACCGAGCCCGACGCCGGCTCGGACGCCAACGGCATGACCACGCGGGCCGACAAGAAGGGCAATCGCTACGTCGTCAACGGCCGCAAGCACTGGATCACCGGCGGCGGCGTCTCGCGCCTGCACCTGATCTTCGCCAAGGTCTACGACGAGAAGGGCAATGAAGAGGGCATCGGCGGCTTTCTCGCGATCCGCGACGAGACACAGGGGCTGAAGATCACCAAGCGCGAGCCGACCATGGGCCTGCGCGGCATTCCCGAGGCGGTGATCGACTTCGAGGACATGGAGCTGCCGCCGTCGGCGCTCGTGATCCCGCCGCGTGGCCTGAAGAAGGGCTTCGCCGACCTGATGACCGCCTACAACAGCCAGCGCGTCGGCGCCGCGACCGTGGCGCTCGGCATCGCGGAGGGCGCCTACAAGCTCGCCTTGGAGTGGTCGGAAGAGCGGCACCAGTTCGGCCGGCCGATCAACGAGTTCCAGGGCCTGCAATGGAAGCTCGCCGACATGTCGATCAAGCTCGCGGCGGCGCAGGCGCTGGTCTACGGCGCCGCACGCTCGGGCGAAGGCGGCTTCCCCGACATGCTGCTCGCCGCCCAGGCCAAGGTGTTCACCTCGGAAAGCGCGATCCAAATCGTCAACGATGCCCTGCAGTTCTTCGGCGCCCGCGGCTATTCGCGCGAGCTGCCGCTCGAGCGCATGGCGCGCGACGTCCGCATGTTCACCATCGGCGGCGGCACGGCCGAGGTGCTGCGCAACGTGGTGGCGGGCGCGCTGTTGAAGAAGAAGCTGCCACAGACGCGGGATGGTTGGTCCACCAAGGGCACATGATTCGGCGGCCCATCGGTGCAGACCAGGCTCTGCAGGTAGGCGCGTTGCCCGGTCGGCTCGTATGTCCGCACCGGATTACCCTTCGACCCCGACGGCTGGGCCTTGATCGCCCCAGCCGGGCGTCACGCGCCGGCGTTCGCCCGGCGCCATGATGTCGAAAATCTCGATGCTGCCCGAGGTCTGCGCGGCTGCCGGCAGTCCGGCGAGAAGGAGCCTGGGGGCTTCATCGCCCATACCTGTTCCACTTGCCGTCGTTGGAGCGCATCAGAACGAACTCCTTGCCCTTCTTCCCGCCGCCGTCGCGCGGCGTGCAGGTGACCGAGATCCAGGACTGGTGATCCCAGCGCGCCGCGCAGCTCTCGCTGTCGCAGGGCAGCTCGAACTCCGCCTCTTTCGCAAGCTCCGCGCCGTCCGGCGCGTGGATGACCAGGGCGCCGCGCGGCGGCTGGAGCGAGCAGCCGACGGTGAGGAACCTCGACTTCTCCGAGGTCCAGATCGGCGCACCGGAGACCGCGAACAGACGGCCGGTCGGCATCATCACCAGCATGTAGGAGAGCTCGTCGGGCGCCACCTTGCGCACGACGTAGAACCGGGCCGCCTGGTCGTAGCGCTCGAAGAGATAATGGTAGCCAGCGTCGCCGTAGGGGCAGTCGACCAGCTCGATCGACTTGCCGCCATCGAGCGCCAATCGCAGACGGTCGCGCTCGCGCGCCACCATCTGCTCGTTGGCCTTGAAGCGCTGCGCCTCCTGCGGCCATTCGTCGGCAGCATCCTTCTCGTAGTAGGGATCGATCGGACGATCGCTCGGCGCGCAGGCCATCTGCGCCGCTGCCGCCGACGCCAGCAGGCTTCCAACCACCGTCAACCAGCACGCGAGGATGCGCATCACCGCCTCGGCTTCAGCATGGTCTCCAGGCTGATCGAGCGCAAGGTGGCCTCGGCGATCTCGTCGATCTCGACCAGAACGCGTTGCAGGGCGCGGCCGATATCGGTTTCCTCGCCCGGCTCGCTGGCACGTTGCCCGGGCGCCGGCTCGAACAAGGCGACGATGTCCATCAGGGTGGTGCGGCGCCGATTGCCAATGAAGCGGTAGCCGCCGGCGGCGCCGCGCTCGGCGCGCACCAGGCCCGCCGTCGCCAGGGTGCGCAGCACCTTGGCGAGGTGATGGGCCGACACGCCGAAGCGCTCCGCAAGATCGGCGGCGGACAGCATGCGGTCGGGCTCGCTGGCGAGCTCGAGGGTGGCGTAGAGGCCGAGCCGCGTCGCCGTCTGCAGCTTCACGCCCGCTGCCTCATGTAAGCTCCCTCATGAGCTCGCTCATGTGAGCTCCATGTCGAGCTGCAGGGAAGGGCCCGCCACCATGCCCTGGGCGCGGAAGAACGACAGGATGAGATTGTCCCGACGGTCGACCAGCGTGCGCACCCGTGTCACACCCTGGGCCCTGAAGCGGCTGACCAGGGAATCGAACAGGGCGCTCCCGGTGCCCTTGAGGCGCAGCTTGGGATCGACCTGGATGGCGAACACCCAGCCGGCGGCCGGCTGGCCGAACTCCCAGGCCCGGACCTCGCCGACGATGAACCCGGCCAGTGCCCCCCGCTCGCTCTCGGCCACCAAAAAATGCCGGTCCGGCGGGCCGCCGGCGTAGCGTTCGAGCATTGATTGCCAGTAGGCCGCCTTGGCTTCGCCGGTGAGGCGGGCATCGAGCGCCGAAATGGCCGGCAGGTCGACCGGTTCGGCGGGGCGGATCGGTGGGCCGAGGGGAGACATCGCCGTTCAAGAATGAGCTTGCGCGTGGAAAAGTAAATAGGTATTTCCGTACCGAATTACGGATATAAGGACCTCATGGCCGAGTCACCTGTCGATTTCCGCACGTCGCCCGACCGCTACCGGCACTGGAAGCTCGCCCTCGAGAATGGCGTGGCGTACCTCACGATGGACGTGAACGAGGATGGCGGGCTGCGGCCGGGCTACAAGCTCAAGCTCAATTCCTACGATCTCAGCGTCGACATCGAGCTGGCCGACGCCGTGCAGCGGCTTCGCTTCGAGCATCCCGAGATCGGCGCCGTGGTGATCCGCTCGCAGCGCGACCGCATCTTCTGCTCCGGCGCCAACATCAACATGCTGGGTCTCAGCAGCCACGATCACAAGGTGAACTTCTGCAAGTTCACCAACGAGACGCGGCTCGCCATCGAGGATGCCACCGAGCATTCCGGCCAGCCCTACATCTGCTCGATCAATGGCATCGCCGCCGGCGGCGGCTACGAGCTGGCGCTGGCCTGCGAGCACATCCTGCTGGCCGACGACGGCTCGAGCGCAGTGTCGCTGCCCGAGCTCCCTCTCCTCGCCGTGCTGCCCGGCACCGGCGGCCTCACGCGGCTGGTCGACAAGCGGCTGGTGCGCCGCGACCACGCCGACTTCTTCTGCACCACGGCCGAGGGCGTGCGTGGCAAGCGGGCCAAAGACTGGCGCCTGGTCGACAGACTGATCCCGCCCAGCAAGCTCGCGGACGAAACCCGCAAGATCGCCGAGGATGTCGCGGCCAAGTCGCGGAGGCCATCGGACGCCAAGGGCATCGTCCTGACACCGATCGAGCGCCGCATCGATGGCGACACGATCCGCTACGGCACGCTCACCGTCGAGATCGACCGCGAGCGCCGCGCCGCGCGCCTGCGCGTCAACGGCCCAGCCGCCGCGCCGCCGCCAGACGCCGCCGCGATCCACGCGCAGGGCGCCGGCTTCTGGCCGCTCGCGCTCGCCCGCGATCTCGACGATGCGATGATGCATCTGCGTCTCAACGAGACGGAGATCGGCACCTGGGTGCTGCAGAGCCAGGGCGATGCCGCGCTGGTCGAAGCCTACGACGACCTGCTGGCGCGCGAGGGCGCCAACTGGCTGGTGCGCGAGATCGTGCTGTACTGGAAGCGCACCCTGAAGCGCCTCGACGTCAGCTCGCGCAGCCTGATCGCGCTGGTCGAGCCGGGTTCGTGCTTCGCCGGCACGCTGTTCGAGCTGGTGCTGGCGGCCGACCGCTCCTACATGCTCGACGGCCAATTCGACGGCTCCAACCTGCCTGCCGCAACCGTCTCCCTGACGGCGATGAATTTCGGCCCCTACCCCATGGGCAACGGCCTGACCCGGCTGGCGACCCGCTTCCTCGCCGAACCCATGCACGTCGATGAGCTCGAGGACGAGATCGGCGAGGCCATCGACGCCGAGTCGGCAGACGAACTGGGCCTGGTCACCTTCACGCCCGACGATATCGACTGGGAGGACGAGGTGCGGCTCGCCATCGAGGAGCGCGCCGGCTTCTCGCCGGATGGGCTGATCGGCATGGAAGCCAACCTGCGCTTCGCCGGTCCCGAGACGATGGAAACCAAGATCTTCGCCCGCCTGTCGGCGTGGCAGAATTGGATCTTCCAGCGCCCCAACGCCACCGGTGCGGAGGGCGCGCTGAAGCTTTACGGCACCGGCAAGCAGAGCAAATTCGACCGCAAGCGGGCCTGAGGAGGCAACCATGGCCATCGATTACAGCCAGCTGATTCCCAACAACGTCGACCTCGCGAGCGACCGCCGCCTGCAGCGCGCGCTGGAGAACTGGCAGCCGCGCTTCCTCGACTGGTGGAAGGACATGGGGCCGGACGGCACCAACGCCTTCGACGTCTACCTGCGCACCGCAGTGTCGACCGACGCCAACGGCTGGGCCAATTTCGGCTACGTGAAGATGCCCGAGTATCGCTGGGGCATCTTCCTGGCCGAGCAGGAGCGCGGCCGGCAGATCGCCTACGGCGACAACAAGGGCAAGCCGGCATGGCAGGACGTGCCGGGCGAGCTGCGCTCGACCTTGCGCCGCCTGATCGTGACCCAGGGCGACACCGAGCCCGCCTCGGTCGAGCAGCAGCGCCTGCTCGGCAAGACCGCGCCATCGCTCTACGATTTGCGCAACCTCTTCCAGGTCAATGTCGAGGAAGGCCGCCACCTGTGGGCGATGGTCTACCTGCTGCATGCCTATTTCGGCCGCGACGGCCGCGAGGAGGCGGAGGCGATGCTGGAGCGCCATTCGGGCGATCCCGACAAGCCGCGCATCCTGGGTGCCTTCAACGAGAAGACGCCGGACTGGCTGTCGTTCTTCATGTTCACCTACTTCACCGACCGCGACGGCAAGTACCAGCTCGCCTCGCTCGCAGAATCAGGCTTCGATCCGCTGTCGCGCTCCTGCCGCTTCATGCTGACCGAGGAGGCGCACCACATGTTCGTGGGCGAAAGCGGCGTCGGCCGCATCATCCAGCGCACCTGCGAGCTCATGAAGGAGAACAAGACCGACGACGTCCGCAGCCTGGGCGGCATCGATCTCGCGACCATCCAGAAGTACCTCGACTTCCACTACTCGGTGTCGCTCGACCTGTTCGGCCAGGAGGCGTCGACCAACGCGGCCAACTACTACACGATGGGCGTCAAGGGCCGCTTCCTCGAGACCCGCATCGACGACGATCACCTGCTGACCAACGCGACCTTCGAGATCGACAGCGTCGACGACGGCCGCATCGTCAAGAAGACCGTGCCGGCGCTGCAGGCGCTGAACGAGCGGCTGCGCCAGGACTACATCGAGGATTGCGCGCGCGGCGTGGCGCGCTGGAACAAGATCATCGAGAAGGCCGGCATCGATTTCGAGATGAAGCTGCCGCACCGCGCCTTCAACCGCCGCATCGGCGCCTTCGCCGGCCTGCGCGTCTCGCCCGACGGCAAGGTGCTGAGCGAGGCCGACTGGCAGGCCAACGAGGCCAGGTGGCTGCCGACCGACGAGGACCGCGCCTTCGTCATCTCCCTGATGGGCGGCGCCGTGATCGAGCCCGGCAAGTACGCCAACTGGATCGCCCCGCCGGCCCGCGGCATCAACGGCCAGCCGATCGACTTCGAGTACGTGCGGTTCAACTGACGATGGCGGGCGGGCTTTCCATCCACGCCTACGACGTCTCGCGCGGCATTGCCGCTGCGGGCCTGCGCGTCGAGGTGAAGGGGCCTGATGGCCGGACGCTGCTGGATGGAACGGTCGATTCGCGCGGCGTGCTCGAACTCGCTGACGTTCCGGCCACCGGCCTGTACGAGGCAACGTTCCACGTCGGCGATTGGTACCGCGCCCAGGGCGTCGCCGTACCCACCCCCGCCTTCCTCGAGGCGGTGCCCTATCGCTTCGGGATCGCTGATCTCGCGCAGCACTATCATCTGCCGCTCAAGATGACGCCCTGGGGTTTTTCACTCTTTCGTGGGGGTGCATGACCCGAGGCATGGCCCTTGCTACTGCTTGAGCGATCAAAAAAGGGGGACCCATGATCGCTCGCAGAACGCTTCTGGCCTCGGCCGCCGCCTTGACCCTGGGCCGCAGCGCCTCGGCGCAAGCCCCGTGGCCGTCGCGGCCGGTCAAGATCATCGTTACCTTCCCGCCCGGTGGCGCGTCCGACGCCGCCGCCCGCGTGATCTCGGGCCCCCTGCAGGAGAAGCTCGGCCAGACCGTGATCGTCGACAACAAGCCGGGCGGTGGGACCACGATCGGCGCCAACTTCGTGCTCCAGGCCAAGGACGACTTTCACACGCTGATGTTGTCGAACTCGGCACCGATCTCGATCGCGCCCTACCTGTTCGACAAGCCGCCCTACGATCCGCTCAAGGACTTCGTGCACGTCGCCTATATCGGCTCGGTGGCGAACGCCTTCGTGGTGAGGCCTGCCGTGCCGGCCAAGGACATGAAGGAGCTGATCGCCTGGATCAAGGGACAGGGCAAGACGGTGCCCTTCGGCTCGGGTGGACAGGGCTCGATCGGCCACATCATCGGCGAGATGTTCAAGGCCGAGCTCGGCCTCGACATGGAGCATATCGGCTACCGCGGTGCAGCACCGATGTTCCAGGACATGATGGCAGGTCAGCTCGATTTCGCCGTCGTCACGCTCACCGAGGTGCTGCCGCTCGCCAAGGACGGCAAGCTGCGCATGATCGCCCTCACCTCGACGCAGAAGGCGCCGTCGGCGCCCGACGTGCCGCTGGTCACCGAGCTCGGATACCCGAAGCTCGTGGCCGAGAACTTCGTCGGCCTCTCCGCGCCAGCCGGATTTCCGCCGGCGGCGCAGGCCAGGCTGCACAAGGCGGCCGCCGACGTGCTGGCCGATCCGAAGATCGTCGAACGGCTGGGCGAGCTGGGCTTCGTCACCAAGCCCATGACGACCGCCGAATTCACCGCCTTCGTCGCCGACCAGGTGCAAGCTTTTCAGGCACCGGTCAAGGCGTCGGGGGCCAAGCTCAACTGAAGGTAGCTGGAGGGCAGCCACGCATGGCTGTAAACTTTGCATATGCCTGCAGTGGATATCGATCCTGGAACGCTGAGCGTCGAACAGCGTCTCGACCTCATCGACAAGCTCTGGCTCAGCATTGTCGTCGATGCCAGCCGTGGCGATAAGCGCGCCCAGGAAGTGATGGACCTCGACAGGCCACTCGAGCCGGAGGTGCTCGCCGAACTGCACCGTCGAGCCGACGAGCTCGAGCGAGATCCGTCGCGTGGCATCCCCTGGGAGGTGATACGCGACGAGCTGAAGAAAAAGTACGGGTGACGTTCCGAGTCATCATCGATCGCGTCGCGGCGAGCGAGCTGCAAGAGCAGCTCGCCCTCGTTGGGCGGAGCCATCCGAAATCAGCTGGCATGCTTGAAGATGCCGTCATTTCCCTCTTGGATCTTATTGGGGAGTTCCCCGAGCTCCATGAGCGCTACGACGGTGAGCTGCGTCGCGCGTTGGTTCCCAAATGGTCGCTGGGCGTCTTCTATCGGCAGACGCCGAGCGCGGTCCATGTCGTCGTCTTTCTCGACCTTCGTCGTGATCCCGCTGCCATCAGACGACGGCTTGGGTTACACGAAGAAGCATCACCATTTGCTCCGGGCTCGACCATGGCACTTCCTCCTGGCATCTCTTTCAGCTCGGACCTCCGGGTGTCCCTGCCCGAGAGGTTCAACGTCGCCATACCCTTCATCGATCGGCATGTCGGCGAAGGCCGTGGCGCCAAGCTCGCCATCAGGACGACGACCGAGGACGTCACCTACGCCGAGCTCGCCGAGCGCGTGAACCGCGCCGGCGACGCCTTGCTGGCGATAGGGCTGGCGCCGGGCGACCGGGTGCTGATGGTGGTGAAGGACTGCCCGGCCTTCTTCTATCTGTTCTGGGGCGCCATCAAGGCCGGCATCGTGCCGATCCCGCCCAACACCCTGCTGCGCGCGCCCGACTACGCCTACATGTTCGAGGATTCGGGCTGCAAGCTCGTGGTCTATTCGAGCGAGTTCGCCGGCGAGATCGAGCCGGCGCTGGCCCAGGCGCCCGTCGAGGCGCTGACGGTCGATGCCTTCCTGGGCAAGATGGCCAAGGCGTCAGCGACGCTCGACGCCCGCCTCGCCCACCCCGGCGACGACTGCTTCTGGCTCTATTCCTCGGGCTCGACCGGGCGGCCCAAGGGAGCCGTGCACCGGCAGCGCGACATGGTGGTGAGCAGCGAACTCTACGGCGTGCGCGTCCTCGGCGTCGCCGAGTCCGACATCTCGTTCTCCGCCGCCAAGCTGTTCTTCGCCTACGGCCTCGGCAACGGCATGACCTTCCCGCTGTGGACCGGCAGCACGGCGGTCCTCGACGATCGTAGGCCGACGCCGGACACGACCTTCGAGATGATCGAGCGCTTCAAGCCGACGCTCTACTATGGCGTGCCCGCACTCTACGCTGCCCAGCTCGCGGCGCTGGAAAAAGGCGGCCGCGACCTGTCATCGGTGCGGGCCTGCGTGTCGGCGGGCGAGGCGCTGCCGGCCGAGATTTTCCGGCGCTGGAAGGAGCGTACGGGCACGATCATCCTCGACGGCATCGGGTCGACCGAAGCGCTGCACATCTTCATCGGCAACAGCCTCGGCGACTACAAGCCGGGCACCAGCGGCCGGCCAGTGCCGGGCTACGACGTGCGGGTCCTCGACGAGGCCGGCAAGCCGGTGCCGGCGGGCGAGAGCGGGCGGCTGTGGATCCGCGGCGAGTCGGCCGCCAAGTACTACTGGAACAAGCCCGAGAAGACCGCCGAGACCATGGTCGATGGCTGGCTCAACACCGGCGACACCTACCGCCAGGACGACGAGGGGTACCTCATCTACGACGGCCGCAGCGACGACATGCTCAAGGTCGGCGGCATCTGGTGCTCGCCGGTCGAGATCGAGAGCTGCCTGATCGGCCACAACGCCGTCCTGGAGGCAGCCATCGTTGGCCACGCCGACGAGCACGAGCTGATCAAGCCCAAGGCCTACGTGGTCCTGAAGCAGGCCGGCGACGGCGGGCCGGCCCTGACCGAGGAGCTGATGCTGCTCTGCCGCAAGTCGCTGGCGCCCTACAAGTACCCGCGCTGGGTCGAGTACGTGACCGAATTGCCCAAGACCGCGACCGGCAAGATCCAGCGTTTCAAGCTGCGTGCGTAGGTCCCGGCGCGACCGGGTTGTCCATTGTTGCCGCCGCAATATTCGGCTGTTATAGCGCCCGATCAGGGACGGGGAACAAGACAGGGAGGCGTATCATGAGAGGCAAATTGTTTGGTGCCGCAACAATCGCGGCGCTGGCGTTCGGGCTGCAGCCGGCAATGGCCCAGGCGCCGATCAAGATCGGTTTCGTCAGCACGTTCTCGGGCCCGCAGGCCGCGATCGGCGAGGACATGCGCCGCTCCGTGGAGCTCGCCAAGGAACACCTCGGCGGCAAGATGGGCGGCCGACCCTTCGAGATCATCTACGAGGACGACCAGTTCAAGCCCGATGTCGGCAAGCAGCGCTCGGAGAAGCTCGTCCAGCAGGACAAGGTGAACTTCATCGCCGGTTACATCTGGTCGAACGTGCTGCTGGCCTCGCTGAAGAGCGTGACCGACGAGGGCGATACGATCCTGATTTCGAGCAACGCCGGGCCGTCGCAGATCGCGGGCGAGCTCTGCAACAAGAACTTCTTCTCGACGTCGTGGCAGAACGACCAGACGCCGATGGCGATGGGCGACTATCTGCAGGGCAAGGGCGTGAAGAGCCTCTACCTGATGGCCGGCAACTACGCCGCCGGCAAGGACATGCTGGCCGGCGTCAAGCGCACCTTCAAGGGCCAGATCATCGGCGAGGACCTCACCAAGTGGCCCGATCAGCTCGACTTCTCCGCCGAGCTCGCCAAGATCCGCGCCGCCAAGCCGGACGGCATCTTCATCTTCTATCCTGGCGCTCACGGCGTTCAGTTCCTGACCCAGTACGCCCAGGCCGGGCTAAAGGGCCAGATCCCGCTCTACCAGGTGTTCTCGATCGACGCGATCACCCTGCCGCAGCAGAAGGAGCTGGCGCTCGGCACGCTCGGCGCCCAGGAATGGGTCAACGACCTGCCCAACGATCAGAACAAGCGCTACGTCGCCGACTTCAAGAAGAAGCACGGCGTCTATCCGTCCTACTACGGCGCCCAGAGCTACGATTCGATCATGCTGATCGCCTCGGCGGCCGAGGCCCTGAAGGGCGACCTGTCGAACAAGGACAAGGTTCGCGCCGAGATGAAGAAGGCCGACTTCAAGTCGCTGCGCGGCGGCTTCAAGTACAATACCAACCAGTTCCCGATCCAGAACTTCTACATCCAGGAAGCGGTCAAGGACGCCGACGGCATGATGACGGTGAAGACCATCGCCACCGCGGTGAAGGACGGCAAGGATTCCTATTACGAAAAGTGTCCGATGAAGTGACAGCGGCGCGCCCGCGCCGCTGTCGTAATCTTGCCTCCCCCGTAATCGGGGGAGGTGGCCCGCAGGGCCGGAGGGGGAAGGCCAAAAAGAATCTCCTTCCAAGTTCGACGTCGGAAATTCAGGGATCTTGACTGAGGCTTTCCCCCTCCGCCCCCTGCGGGGGCACCTCCCCCGATTACGGGGGAGGGTTCCCAAAGGATGACATGGACTATCTGCTGCTCCAGGTGCTGAACGGCGTGCAGCTCGGCCTGCTGATGTTCCTGCTCGCCGCCGGTCTGACCTTGACCTTCGGCATCATGGATCTGGTCAACCTGGCGCATGGCTCGCTCTACATGATGGGCGCTTACATCGCTTGGACGTTCGTCGCTTGGACCGACTCCTTCGTGCTCGGCGCCCTGCTTGCTCTGCCGGCGACCTTCCTGCTGGGCGTCGTGGTCGAAATGGTGGTGGCGCGGCGACTCTATGCCCGTGACCATCTCGACCAGGTGCTGGCGACATTCGGCCTGATCCTGTTCTTCAACGAGCTCGTCCGCGTGATCTGGGGGCCAGCCGGCAAGAGCCTGCCGGCTCCCGCCTTTCTCAATCACACTATCGAAATCCTGCCGGGCCTGCCCTACCCCGCCTACCGCTTCGCCATCATCGTGGTCGGCGCGGTTGTCGCGGTGCTGCTGGCCTGGCTGGTGGCGCGCACGCGGCTCGGCATGCTGATCCGCGCCGGCGCATCCAACCGGCGCATGATCGGTGCGCTCGGCGTCGACATCGAGCTGCTGTTCACGCTGGTGTTCGGCCTGGGCGCGGGTTTCGCCGGTCTGGCCGGGCTGATGGCCGCCCCGATCACCTCGGTGAAGATCGGCATGGGCGACGACATTCTGATCCTGGCCTTCGTCATCATCGTCATCGGCGGCATCGGCTCGATCAAGGGCGCCTTCGTCGCCGCCATGGTGGTCGGCCAGATCGACATCGTCGGTCGCGCCTTCCTGCCTGACTTCCTGAAGACCTTCCTGAGCTCCGCCGCCGCCTCGAGCGCAGCACCGGCGATCTCGCAGGTCCTGATCTACGTCGTCATGGCCGGCGTGCTGGTGTGGCGCCCGACCGGTTTGTTCGGGCAGCGGGCGTGATCGTGGCTGCAATCCACAAAGACCTCACCCTGAGGAACGCCCCGCAGAGGCGTGTCTCGAAGGGTGGGATACAAGACGATTGCTGCCCATCCTTCGAGACGCCGCGCTTTGCGCGGCTCCTCAGGATGAGGTTGTTTTTGGTACGCCCGGGCAGATGAGCGACCTCGCCGCCGCTCTTCGGACGCCACGCGGGATCGTTACCCTGCTGCTGTTGGTGCTGCTCGCGGTCCTGCCGCTGCTCACCCAAGCGCTCGACCAGCGCTACCTGCTGTCGGTCGGCACCCGGGTGCTGATCTGGGCAATCGCCGCGGTCAGCCTCAACCTGATCCTGGGCTATGGCGGGATGGTGAGCTTCGGGCATGCGGTGTTCTTCGGCACCGGCGGCTATGCCGTCGGCATCCTGGCCCATCACGGCATCATGAGCGGCTGGATCCAGTGGCCGGTCGGCATTGCCGCCTCGGCCCTGTGGGCTCTGCTGATCGGCGCACTGTCGCTGCGCACCCGCGGCCTCTACTTCATCATGATCACCCTCGCCTTCGCCCAGCTCGTCTATTATGTCGGCGTCGGGCTTGAGGCCTATGGCGCCGACGACGGGCTCAACATCAGTCGCAGCCGCTTCGCCGGCCTGATCGACCTGCGCGACAAGGGCTCGTTCTACTGGCTCTGCTTCGTCCTGCTGTGCGCCACCCTGTGGTTCTGCAGCCGCTTCGCCAACTCGCGCTTCGGCCTGGTGATCCGCGGCGCGAAGTCCAACGAGCTGCGCATGGCCGCGCTTGGTTTCCCGGTGTTCCGCTACCGCCTCGCCGCGTTCGTCCTGTCCGGCGCCTTCGGCGGCCTGTCCGGCGTCCTGCTCGCCAACGAAGGCGCCTACATATCGCCGGCGATGATGTCGTGGGTGAAGTCGGGTGACCTGATCGTCATCGTCGTGCTGGGCGGCATGGGCACGCTGTTCGGCCCGCTCTATGGCACTATCGCGTTCTTCCTGCTCGAGGAATCGCTGAAGCCGCTGCTCGACCTGCTTCACAAGGGTTGGGGCGAGTACTGGCAGATCGTGTTCGGACCGATGCTGGTGCTGATCGCGCTCTACGCCCGGGGCGGCATCGATTCGCTGATGGGGCGCCGCCGTGGCTGAAACGTTGCTCTCCACCGATCGCCTGATCAAGCGCTTCGGCGGCCTGGTCGCCACCGACACGGTGTCGATCGACGTCCGCCCCGGCGAGATCCACGCCTTGATCGGCCCCAACGGCGCCGGCAAGACCACCTTGATCGGCCAGCTCACCGGCAACCTGCGGCCCGACTCGGGCACGATCCACTTCGCCGGCCGCGACGTCACGCGCCTGCCCATGCATGCGCGCGTGCGGCTGGGCCTCGCGCGCTCGTTCCAGATCACCTCGGTGCTGCGCGAGTTCTCCGCCCTCGAAAACGTGGCGCTGGCGGTCCAGGCGCATGCCGGCCATTCCTTCCGCTTCCTGGCCAATGCCCGCCGCGACGAAAGCCTGCTCGGACCGGCGCGCCAGGGCCTGGCCGACGTCGGACTCGCCGAGCGCGCCGACACGCCGGCCGCCATCCTGAGCCACGGCGAGCAACGCCAGCTCGAGATCGCCATGGCGCTGGCAGGCGATCCGCGCCTGCTGCTGCTCGACGAGCCGATGGCCGGCATGGGCGTCGAGGAATCGCAACGCATGATCGGCTTCCTGCAGGGCTTCAAGGGCAAGCGGGCGATGCTGCTGATCGAGCACGACATGGACGCGGTGTTCCAGCTCGCAGACCGCATCACCGTGCTGGTCTATGGCCGCGCCATTGCCAGCGGCACGCCGGCCGAGATCCGCGCCAATCCCGACGTGCGCCAGGCCTATCTGGGCGAGGAGGCGGCGTGATGCTGCGCGTCCACGAGCTCGTCGCCTTCTACGGCGCGAGCCAGGCACTGTTCGGCATGGAGTTCGCCGTCGACGCCGGCGAGGTCGTGACCCTGATGGGCCGCAACGGCATGGGCAAGACCACGACGGTGAATTCCGTCATGGGCCTGCTGGCGGCGCGCAGCGGCTCGGTGGAGTTCGAGGGCAGGCGCCTCGACACCCTGCCCGCCTTTCGCATCGCCCGGCTGGGCCTCGGCTTGGTGCCCGAGGGTCGCCAGATCTTCCCCAACCTGTCGGTGCGCGAGAACCTGGTCGCCGCCGCCGCCAACCGTACGGCGCGCAAGAACCCCTGGACGCTGGCCCTCGTCTTCGACTTCTTCCCGCGGCTCGGCGAGCGGCAGCGCAACATGGGCAACCAGCTTTCCGGCGGCGAGCAGCAGATGCTGGCGATCGGGCGGGCGCTGATGACGAATCCAAAGCTCCTGATCCTCGACGAGGCGACGGAAGGCCTGGCGCCGCTGATCCGCCAGGAGATCTGGAACTGCCTCGATCGCCTGAAGCGCGAGGGCCAGGCCATCCTGGTGATCGACAAGAACGTCGCCGCCTTGGTGGGGCTCGCCGACCGCCACTATATCGTCGAAAAAGGCCGCGTCGTTTGGACCGGCACGTCGCAAGCCCTGGCCCGCGACAGCGCCTTGCAGCATCGGTATCTTGGCGTCTGATCTTTCGGAGCCGCGATGCGCCCCTCCAACCTCTTCTCTGCGTTTCTCGCCGCCGCCCTCGCCCTGGTGACAGCGCCGGCGTTCGGCCAGGGCAAGGTCAACGTCTACAACTGGTCCGACTATATCGCCGAGGACCAGCTCAAGATCTTCGAGAAGGACACCGGCATCAAGGTCAACTACACGACCTATGATTCCAACGAGATCCTCGACGCCAAGCTGAAGACCGGACGTTCGGGCTACGACGTCGTGGTGCCGACGGCCTCGCCGTTCTTCGTGCGCCAGCTCGCGGCCGGGCTGTTCCTGCCGATCGACAAGACCAAGCTCAAGAACTGGCGCAACCTCGATCCCGAGCTCATGGCGGCCTTGGCCAGGTACGATCCCGGCAATGCCCACGCCATTCCCTGGATGTGGGGCACCACGGGCATCGGCTACAACGTCGCCGAGATCAAGAAGCGCATGCCCGATGCGCCCGTCGATTCGCTGAAGATCATCTTCGATCCGGCTGTTGTCGCGAAGTTCAAGGATTGCGGCGTCATGATGCTCGACAGCGCGACCGACGTGCTGCCGGCGGCGCTCAACTATCTCGGCCTCGATCCGGACTCGAAGAAGCCCGAGGATCTGGCCAAGGCGGCGGACGTCATCAAGGCGGTACGCCCCTTCATTCGCAAGTTTCACTCCTCCGAGTACATCAACGCGCTGGCCGGCGGCAGCATCTGCCTCGTGCTCGGTTACAGCGGCGACATCTTCCAGGCGCGCGATCGCGCCGCCAAGGCCAAGGACAAGCAGGACATCGCCTACGCCATCCCCAACGAAGGCTCCCTGCTCTGGATCGACGTGGCGGCCATCCCCAAGGACGCGCCCGATCCGGCCGAGGCCCTGCGCTTCCTCGACTTCATGCTCGAGCCCAAGGTCGCGGCGGCGTCGAGCGAGCTCACCGGCTACGCCAACGCCAACACGCCGGCGACAGCGCTGCTGCCCAAGGACATCTCGGGTAATCCACTGATCTACCCGCCGGCGTCGGTGCGGGCGCGCTTCTACACCGTCACCGCCGGCACCGCCGATCAGGTGCGCGAGCGCACGCGGCTGTGGACCTCGATCAAGACCGGACGATGAGCGACGAGACGGCGGCCGCGCCAAAAGGCTGGCTTCGCGCCCTGTGGGGCGGCTTGCTGTCGCTGCTGTGGCCTGGGCTTGGGCACATCTACGCCGGCTGGTGGCGACTGGGGATCGTCTTGTTCGTGATTTTCACGGTCCTCGATGCCTCGCTGCTCAGCCTGACATGGCTCGCTCCGCCGATCCCCGCAGCCGTCGCCGTCGGCATCGGCATCGTCGTGATTCCCCGCCTCCTCGTCGCCTTCGACACAGTTCACCGCATTCGCACACGATGGGTAGCGGGCCCAAGGCCCTGGTATCGGGCGACCTGGCTCGCCGCGGTCGTCGTCATCACCGTCACTTTCGGCACCCAGTCGATCGCAGCGGCGAATTTCCAGCCGGGCTGGCGCAGCTTCCACGCGGCGTCGGAATCGAACATGCCGACACTGCTGGCGAGCGACTATTTCCTGGCCGACGTCCGCGATCCGGGCGCGCTGCCGACCTACGGCGATGTCATCGTGTTCGCGATGCCCCGCTCTCCCAGGGTGGTGTACGTCAAGCGCGTCATCGGATTGCCTGGCGACCTCGTGCAGATGCGCAAGGGCGTGCTCTACCTGAACGACAAGCCGGTCCCCCGCGAAACCTCGGGATCGGTGTCTTTCCGCACGCCCCCCACCGGCTCCACCTTCACGGAGTATCGCGAGACCCTGCCCAACGGTCATTCCTACCGCATCATCCAGACCCCGGACGGGCCGTCGCAGACGACCGAGGCGTTCAAGGTACCGCCGGGCAGCCTCTTCGTCCTGGGCGACAATCGCGAGAACAGCCTGGACAGCCGTTTCGAGCAATTCGGTTACGTCCCGGCAGCCGGCGTGATCGGCCACGTCGATACGATCTACTGGACCGGCGACTGGATGAGCGAGCCCGGTCGCCTGCTGGCGCGCGTGCACTAGCGTGGCGAGCGTCGTGCCAATCGCCCGCCTCGAGGGCGTCGGCAAGCGCTTCGGCACCGTCACGGCCGTCGCCGGAGTCGATCTCGAGGTCGAGCGCGGCGAGCTGTTCGCCCTGCTGGGCGGCTCGGGCTGCGGCAAGACCACCCTGCTGCGCATGCTCGCCGGGTTCGAGACGCCCGACAGCGGACGCGTGGTGATCGACGGCCAGGACATGACCGGCGTGCCGCCGCATCTGCGGCCGGTCAACATGATGTTCCAGTCCTATGCCCTGTTCCCGCACATGGACGTGGCGCGGAACGTCGGCTACGGCCTGCGCCGCGAAGGCTTGCCGAAGTCGGAGATCGCGTCCCGTGTCGCCGAGGTGCTGGCGCTGGTGCAACTCTCGGATTTCGCGACGCGCCGGCCGGCACAGCTTTCCGGCGGTCAGCGCCAGCGCGTCGCGCTGGCGCGCGCACTGGTCAAGCGGCCCAAGCTCCTGCTGCTCGACGAGCCGCTCGCCGCCCTCGATCGCAAGCTGCGCGAGGGCACGCGCTTCGAGCTGGTGCGCCTGCAGGAGCAGCTCGGCCTGACCTTCGTGATGGTGACGCACGACCAGGAAGAGGCGATGTCGATGGCGAGCCGGCTGGCGGTGATGAATGGCGGCCAGATCGTCCAGGTCGGCACGCCGCACGAGGTGTACGAGCGGCCCTCGAACCGCTTCGTCGCCGACTTCATCGGCATCGCCAACATCCTGCCGATCGCCGACGGTCGCCGCTGGTTCGCGCTGCGGCCGGAGAAGATCCAGCTCTCGATCGACCGGCCGTTGACGGCGCATGCCGTGGCGGGACGGATCATCGACATCGCCTACGAAGGCGACCGCTCACTCTACCGAGTCGTCACTCGCGACGCCGCCGTCCTGCTGGTGTCCGCCACCAACATTGGCCGCTCGGCCGCGCCTTTGCAGCGCGAGCAGGAAGTCTGGCTCGGCTGGGCCGCCGACGCCGGTCATGAACTCGAGGCGTGAGATTCTCATCTCGATGCGGACAAGGGGGCGTCCTGCATGAATTCATGCCTCCTCCGCCGCCGTGAGACCGCGCACCTCTCCAACCTCGTTGGGGAGCATAGGCTGGCGCCACGGGTGTGCCACGCTCCCGACAATGAATGTCAGCCGGACGCCTCGGCGATCAGTTCCCGAGTCACCTTCGTCAGCAGCCCGTCGGCATCGGCCAGGCTCTCGACCGCGACGAAGTGATTCGCGCCGGGCTGCTCGACGAAGCGGCCGGTGAGGCCGGCATGCTGCCAGGCGGCCAAATACTCGTGGCTCTGGCGGATGAACTCCGCCGGCTCGGCGCCGCCGCAGGTGACGACCAGCGGCGGTGCCGTGGCGGGCACGTGGAAGAGCGGGCTCTGGCGTTCGATCGTGTCGGCGGTGAGCTGGAGCTTGGGCTGCAGCCAGCTGTGGCGCAGCGGCCGGAGATCGAAGACGCCGCTCACTGCGAGCGCTCCCTTCACCACGTCGGCCGGCAGGTCGTACTGGCCCGACCAGTCGGTCGCCAGCATCATGCCGACCTGCTGGCCGCCCGCCGAATGCCCGGCGATGAAAATGCGCTCGCGATCGATCCCGAGCTCGCCGGCGTTGTGCCACAGCCAGGCCAGGGCAGCGCGGTTCTGGCGGGTGATCTCGTCGATCGTCACGGCCGGGCACAGGGCATAGTTGGTCACGGCGACGGCGATGCCGTGCGCCGCGGGACCGGCTGCCAGCACGCTGAAGTCGCCTGCCGCGCCGAGCCGCCAATACCCGCCATGGATGAACATCAGGACGGGTGCGCCAGGGCGGCCGGGAAAGAAATCCAGGCTTTCCGCGCGGGTCGGACCGTACTTCAATCCGGGCCGGCACGGCAGCTCCTTGCGAACGCGCGCACTCTCGGTCGTGTAATGCCGCATCAGGCCCGGCAGATCGAGGCCGATATCCGTCCGGTAGTTGGCATCGATTTCCTCCTGGCTGAGGAAGTTGCGGTAGAGACTCACTTGTCCTCCAACACTTGAGCGTCGATTTCTTCCATGCCTCCCCCGTAGTCAGGGGGAGGTGGCCCGAAGGGCCGGAGGGGGAGAGCCTCACGTGAGATCCATGAAGTTCCGACATCGGAATCTCATACATCCCGACTGAGGCTTTTCCCTCTCCGCCCCGTATGCCGGGGCACCTCCCCCGATGCGGGGGAGGTACTGCTGACGTGCCCGACCAATGGCACGATGCTCAGCCGGATTCGTCGACGCTGCAAGCGCCGCGCTGCTCCCGCTCTCACTCATCGAGAAAGCGTGCCGATGCTCGTCACCGCACCTCGTTGACGTAGCAATGCTCCTTGGTCACCGCGCGATGGGCGCCGAGCAGGACGGGTGTGCCCGATTGGTCGTAGGCCACCTCGTCGATCACGAGAAGGGCGGCCGGCCGGCGCAGCTTCAGCAGGCGGAGATCCTCGGCATCGGCCACCGTTGCGGTGATCTGCTCGCGCACCGCCGAGATGCGGATGCCGTAGCGCTCGACGAGATGGAGGAAAAGCAGCTCCGGCACGTGGGCCGGCGTGGTCGGGAATTCCGGCACCAGGGTGGCAGGCAGCGACAGGCGATCGCGCATCACCGGCTTGCCGGCGACCAGGCGCAGTCGGTCGACCCGCACGACTTCCACCCCTCGGCCCAGCCGAAGACCGCAGCGTTCGGCATCGTTGGCCGAAGCCATGCCTACCGACAGGACCTTGGCGGTCGAGCGCACCAGCCCGCCTTCGCGGTCGTGCAGACGGAAATAGTGGAAGAAGAAGCGCAGGCTGTGATGCGGCGTGCGACCGGTGACGACGGTCCCGGTCTTGCGCCGCCGGCTCAGCATGCCTTCGGCCGTGAGGTCTGTCAGCGCACGCCGCGCGGTGCCGACGGCGACCCCGAACATCGCCGCCAGCGCCACCTCGCTGGGCAGCACCGTGCCGGGGCGCCATTCCCCGACCAGGATCGCCTCCGAAACGCGCCGCTTCACCACCTCATGCAGCGGCGCGCCCGTCGCCTCGCCGAGGGGCGCAAAAGCCGGGCCGGCGGGCACCGCCGGCGCCTTTCGCGCTTTGCCGTTGACTCGCACGCATCGGACCTCTTCTATTACTATAAAGTTTATAGGAAATGATCCGCGAGACAAAGGCCCTGCTTCAGGCTGACCCAGCGGCCGGCGCGACGATGGCGCGGGCCCTGGCGGCGATCGCGCGCGGGGCCGACGACGCGGTCGACGAGCTGGCGCGCCTGATCGCGGTCGATACGTCATTCCCGCCGGGCGACGGCTACGCCGCCTTCGCCGACCTGATGCAGGAGATCACCGCACCGCTGGGTTTCGCCCATCGTCGCGTCGTCGTGCCCGAGGCGTTGTGGCGCGGGACCGACGGCCCGCCGGGCGGCCCGCGGATCAATCTCCTGGCCACGCGCCGCACCGGCAAGCCGGCCTGCGGCCTCTACTTCCATGTCGACACGGTGCCTGCGGCGCCGGGCTGGCGGCGCGATCCGCTGCGCCTCGTGCGCGAGGATCAGCGGCTCTACGGCTTGGGCGCGGCCGACATGAAAGGCACGATCGCCGCTGCTCTGCTGGCGCTGCGCGCCGCCGCGGAGTGCGGGGTCGCCCTCGCCTACGACCCGATGCTGCTGTTCTGCACCGACGAGGAAGGCGGCCTCTATCCTGGCGTCCGATACTTGGCGGAGCAGGGCCTGCTCGAAGGCCACATAATCAATTTCAACGGCAGCGCTGCGCCACGCATCTGGGCGGGCTGCTTCGGCCTGTTCAATCTCATGATCCGCATTCGCGGCGAGGCGGTCCACGCCGGCGCGGGTGCCGGCATCAACGCCATCGAGCAGGCGCTTCCGCTGCTCGGCGCCTTGCGTGATCTGAAGCCGATCGTCGCTCAGCGACGGTCCAGCCTGCCGCCACCGCCGCAGGCCAACGGACCGCTAACCGCCCAGCTCACCATTGCCAGCGCCCATGGCGGCGGCAGCGGTGGGCAGATCCCGGCCCTGTTCGAGATTGTCGTCAACCGGCGCTATCCGCCGGAAGAGCGCTTCGAGGATGCGCTCGCCGAGATCGACGACACGGTGCGCGCCGCCGTGCGGACGGCGGGTGGGCTCACGGTCGAGACCAGCGTGATCGGCCATCTGATCCCGACCGAGGATCCGACCGGGCCGCATTGGCCGCGCTGGCAGCAAGCGCTCGCCCTGGGCTTCGGCTACGCCTGGAGCGACTTCCGCAAGTGGGGCGCGGCGAGTTGCTCGGATTTCGGCTATGTCCAGCGCACCGGCATGCGCGAGGTGTTGCTGGGCGGGCTGGCGCGGCCCGAGCGCAACATCCACGGGCCGGACGAGCACACGACAGTCCACGACATCGTGGCTCTGGCGCGAAGCGTGCTTGCATATCTGGCGGCCGATTTTGCCGCCGACCTCAATCCCGACAGGAGTCTCGCATGACCCAACTGACACGGCGGCTGATTCTTGGCGCAACGGGCGGCCTCGCCCTGGGCGCCCCTGGGCTGCTCGGCCCGTCGGCACGCGCCGCCAACCCGCCCAAGCGCGGCGGCACCTTGCGGGTCAGCATCGACCAGGCGGTGTCCAAGCTCAATCCGCTGCTGACACGGGTCAATCCGGAATACCTCGTGGCCGAGCTGCTCTACTCCGCCCTGACGCGACTCAAGCTCGACATGTCGCCCGAGCCCGATCTTGCCGAATCGTGGACAAGCTCGCCCGACCTCACCGAATGGACGTTCGTGCTGCGCAAGGGCGTCGTCTTCCACGACGGCAGCCCCTGCACCTCGGCCGACGTCGTCGCCACCTTCACCGCCATCCTGGATCCCAAGACCGCGTCTCCGGCGCGGCAATATATCGGCCCGATCGCCAAGGTGGCGGCCAAGGACGACGCCACCGTGGTGTTCTCCCTGTCGGCCCCCTACGCCGACATGCCGGTGATGCTGGCCAACACCTGCGCCAAGATCGTGCCGGCGGCGATCGTGAGCTCGGGCCTTGCCCGCCTCGATCGCGAGGCGGTCGGCACCGGCCCCTTCAAGCTGGTGTCGTTCGAACCCGAGCGACTGATCGTGGTGACGCGCAACGACGCCTACTACGACAAGGAGCGTCCCTATCTCGCCCGGGTCGAGGTCAGGGTCTATCCCGACCCGACGGCGGAAGGCTCGGCCCTGATCGCCGGCGACACCGACCTCCAGGCGGCGGTTCAACCGACCGAATATGCCCGCTTGGCGAAGGCGACCGGCGTGCAGGCGCTGCGCGTGCCATCGGGCCAATTCTGCAACGTCAACATGGGCTGCGACCAGAAGCCGTTCAACGACGTGCGCGTGCGCCAGGCGCTGGCGCTCTGCGTCGATCGCGCGGCGATGGTCGACCTGATCGCCGAAGGCTACGGCACGCCGGGCAACGACACGCCGCTCAATGCGGCCTATCGCTTCTATAGCGAGCTGCCGCTCAAGAAACCCGACATCGCCAAGGCCAAGGCGCTGCTCGCCGAGGCAGGCTACCCCAAGGGCCTTACCGCGACCTTGATCGCGTCGGATCGGCCGGCCACCCGCACCCAGCTCGCGGTGGCATTGCGCGAGATGGCCAAGCCCGCCGGCTTCACCATCGACGTGCAGACCATGCCGCACGCGACCTACCTCGACCAGGTGTGGAAGAAGGGTCCGTTCTATGTCGGCCTGTACAACATGCAGCCGACCGCCGATGCGATCTTCAGCCTGCTCTATGCGTCGAATGCTGCGTGGAACGAGACGCGCTGGAACAACGCCGCCTTCGACAAGGCGGTGGGCGAGGCGCGCACCACGATCGACGAGGCCAAGCGCCGCGAGCTTTATGCCGAGGCGCAACGGCTGATGAACCAGGACGTACCGTCGCTCATCCCGGTGTTCTTCGACCTGCTGGCGGCGCAGCGCAAATGGGTCGAGGGCTATCAACTGCACCCGCGCGGAGCCGTCTTCCGCCTCGACTCCGTCTCGCTCGCCGAGGGTGCGCCCCGACGTGGGTGAGGTAGTGCTCATCTCCTCCCCACGCTATGCGTGGGGAGGTGTCCGCGTCTTCGCGGACGGAGGGGTCACGAGTCATGGCAAGGAACCATCCCATGACTCATGACCCCTCCGTCGCCGTCAGACGGCGACACCTCCCCAAGCGGAGCTTGGGGAGGAGGGTCAGTTAAGTGTCGCCCGGCTACCTCCTCAAGCGCCTGGCGCTGATCGTCTACACGCTGTTCGTGGTGTCGCTGGTCGTGTTCGCCATCACGCAGATCCTGCCAGCCGATGCCGCGGTGATGCTGCTGGGCGAGAACGCGACGCCCGATGCGCTTGCGGCGATCCGCGACAGGCTCGGGCTCGATCAGCCGATCTGGCAGCAATATGGGCGCTGGCTTGGTGGCGTCGTGCATGGCGACTTTGGAATCTCGCTGCGCACCGGCCAGCCGGTGGCACCGGTCATGCTCGAAGCGTTGAGCCGCTCGCTGCTCCTGGCGGTGCTGTCGATCGGTCTGATGCTGATGCTGGCGGTGCCGCTCGGCATCCTGGCCGCCATTCGGCGCGGCCGGCTGGCCGACCTCGCCGTCAGCATCGTGTCCTATGTCGGCGTCTCGCTTCCCGAGTTCGTGACCGCCACCGTGATCGTGCTGGTGCTGGCCGACTGGCTGAAGCTCCTGCCGGCAACCGGCTACGTGCCGCTGACCGGGAATTTCTGGGACGGGCTCGCGCACTTGGCGCTGCCGGTGCTGACAGTGTCGGTGATCCTGATCGCCCATGTCTCGCGCATGGTGCGCTCCGAGCTGGTCGACGTGCTGCATGCCGACTACGTGCGCGCGGCGCGGCTCAAGGGCCTGTCGCGGCGCGCCGTGCTGTTCCGTCATGCGCTGCCCAACGCTCTGCTGCCGACCATCACCGTCGTGGCGCTCGATATCGGCTACCTGCTGGGCGGCGTCATCGTGGTCGAGGAAATCTTCGCCCTGCCTGGCATCGGCCGCCATCTGATCGTCGCCATCCAGGCGCGCGACCTGCCGTCCATCCAGGCCGGCGCGCTGATCATGGCGGCGACCTACTCGGTGGTGAATTTCCTCGCCGACCTCGCCTATGCCTGGATCGACAAGAGGATCCAGTATGGCTGAGCTGCTGCGCCGCCTGCTGCGCTCGCCCCAGGGCATGCTGGGCTTCGCGATCGTCGCCTTCATCCTGCTGATCGTGGTGTGCGGGCCGTGGCTCGCGCCCTACGGACCCGACACCATGGCGCCGCGCCTGCGTTATCGCGGACCGAGCGCGGAATTCCTGCTCGGCACGGATCAATACGGCCGCGACATCCTGAGCCGCCTGCTCTACGGGGCGCGCGCCACCGTGATCCTGGCCTGCCTGGCGACCGGCTTCGGCACGACGGCCGGCGCGGTGATCGGCACGACCTCGGCCTTTCTCGGCGGCCGCGCCGACGAGGCGATCATGCGCACCATCGACGCCATCATGTCGATCCCCTCGCTGCTGTTCGCCCTGCTGATCGTGAACCTCCTGGGCAAGAGCAGCTTCAGCGCCGTGATGGCGATAGGCATCGCCTTCACGCCGGGCATGGCACGGGTGACGCGCAGCGTGGCCCTGGCGGTGCGCAAGCAGGACTACATCAATGCCGCCGTCGCGCGCGGCGAGCGCGGCCTCTACATCGTGCTGCGCGAGATGCTGCCCAATGTGGTGGCGCCGATCGTCGTCGAGATGACCATCCGCGTCGCCTTCGCCGTCATGCTGTTCGCGACCCTGAGCTTCCTCGGGCTGGGCGCCCAGCCGCCGGCTTCCGAATGGGGGCTGATGGTGGCCGAGGCACGCCGCTTCATGCATCTCAGCCCCTGGATGATCCTGTGGCCGAGCCTCGCCGTGGCGCTGGTGGCGATCGGCTTCAACCTGCTGGGCGACGGGCTGCGCGATGCCCTCAACCCCAGGACCTGAAGCGATGACGGTCCTCGACATCAAGGGCTACACGCTCGACTACGCCACGCCGGCGGGCATCGTGCGCGCGCTCGAGTCGATCGATCTCGCGATCGAGCGCGGCGAGGTGCTAGGGCTGGTGGGCGAATCCGGCTCGGGCAAGACCTCCCTCGCCTGGGCGATCATGCGCCATCTGCCCGCCGACGCGCGGGAATCCGGTGCGATCCATCTGGCCGGCCAATCTTTGATGGACGCCAGTGAGACCGAGATCGGCGCCATTCGCGGCCGGCGGATCGGCATGGTCTTCCAGGATCCCAGCACGTCGCTCAACCCGACCCTCACCCTGGGCCGGCAGCTCAGCGAGGTGCTGGTGCGCCATCGTGGCCTTACCAACAGACAGGCCTGGAGCGAGGGCGAGGCAATGCTGGCGCGCGTCGGCCTGGCGCGGCCGGCGGCGATGATGCAGCGCTATCCGCACGAGGCCTCGGGCGGCGAGAAGCAGCGCGTCGTCATCGCCACCGCCTTCGCCTGCCAGCCCGAATGCATCCTGTTCGACGAGCCGACCACGGCGCTCGATGTCATCACGGCGCGGCAGATTCTCGACCTGTTCGCTGACCTGCAGGCCGAGACGTCGGTCGCCTCTCTCTACATCTCGCATGACCTGGCGCTGGTGTCCCGCGTGGCCGATCACATCGCGGTGCTTCATCGCGGCCGCGTGGTCGAGAAGGGCCCGGTCGACTCCGTGTTCGGCGCGCCGCGCGACGACTATACCCGCCGGTTGCTGGCGGCGGTGCCGAGGCCCGACCGCCGGCTGGCGAGCGGCAACCCGACGGCCGAGGCGCGGCCACTGATCGAGGTCGAGCGCCTCAGCGTCAACTACGGGCGGACCGGCCTGCTGGCGGCGCTGGCCGGCCGCAAGACCGACCGGGTGGCCGGCAATCGCGAGGTCAGCCTGTCGGTCCAGCCCGGCGAGATCCTGGGTATCGTGGGAGAATCGGGCTCGGGCAAGTCGACCCTGGCACGGGCGCTCACCGGCATCAACCGCTTCGACGGCGCGGTGCGCTTCGACGGCAGGCGCATCGCCGGCGCGACCGACATGGATCGCCCCTACCGGCGCGACGTGCAGATCATCTTCCAGCATCCGGATTCGTCGCTCAATCCGCGCCACCGCGTGCGCGAGATCCTGTCTCGGCCGCTGGCGCTCTATGGCGGGCAGGAACGCATCGAAGCGTTGCTCGAGCAGGTCCGCCTTCCGGCAGGATTCGCCGATCGCTATCCGCACCAGCTCTCGGGCGGCGAGAAGCAGCGCGTGGCCATCGCCCGCGCCTTCGCCAGCCGGCCGAGGATGGTGATCTGCGACGAGATCACCTCGTCGCTCGACGTGTCCGTGCAATCGGCCGTGGTCGAGCTGCTGGTCGACCTGCAGCGGCGCAACGGCACGGCCTATCTCTTCATAACCCACGATCTCAATCTCGTGCGCCAGCTCGCCCATCGCATCGCCGTGATGTATCGCGGCGAGCTGGTCGAGCTGATCGGCATCGACGAGCTCGCCAGCAGCGGCCCCGCTCATCCCTATACGCGCGCTCTGATGGACGCAGTCACACCACCCCGGGAGTACGCTCATGACCCGCATTGATCGCAACGCCATCCTCGCACGCCTCGACGAGCAGGCGTGCCTGAAGTTCCTCTCGACGATGGTCCAGCACAAGAGCTATTCGCAGACTGAAGGCGAGCGCAAGCTGGCCGAGTTCATGGCCGGCAGCATGCGCGGGCTGGGCCTCGAGGCCGAGCTGCAGCCGGTCGAGGGCACACGGGTGAATGCGATCGGCCGCTGGAAGGGCCTGGGCGGCGGCAAGAGCCTGTTGTTCAACGGCCATCTCGACACCAATCCGGTGACCGAGGGCTGGACCGTCGATCCGTGGGGCGGGCTGGTCGACGACAAGTTCATCTACGGCATCGGCGTTTCCAACATGAAATCGGGCGATGCGGCCTATTACTGCGCGGTGAAGACGCTGATCGATGCCGGCGTGCGGCTCCGGGGCGACGTCGTGCTGACCTTCGTGGTCGGCGAGCTGCAGGGCGGCGTCGGCACTCTGGCAGCGATCCATCAGGGCGTGAAGGCGGACTATTTCATCAACAGCGAGCCGACCGACCTGCAGGCGCTCACCATGCACGCCGAGGCGGCGACCTTCATCATCGAGCTGGTCGGCGACACCCGCCATCTGTCCAAGCGCGAGCAGGCGGTCGATGCGCTTGTGGCGGCCTGCGATCTCGTTCCACGCCTGAACGCGCTCACCTTCAGCGGCGCCAGGAGCGAGGAGCATCGTTCGATCAACCGCTGCCATGTCGGCGTCGTTCATGCCGCCCTCGGCCGCGAGCTGGCGGAATGGCGGCCGCCCCAGGTGGCCGACGTCGCCCGGCTCAAGGGCTCGGTGCGCTATGCGCCGGGTCAGACCGAGCAGCAGGCATTCGCCGATCTGCGACGCGAGCTCGATGCGCACGAGCGGCGCTTTCCCGGCCTCAAGGCGACGGTGACGTCGGAGCGTGCGACCGGTCGGCCAGTCATGCCGTCGTTCGAGGTGCCGCGCGACGCCCGCATCGTGCGAACCTTGAACGCCGCCTACCAGCAGGTGCGCGGCGAGCCGCAGCCGACCGGCGCCATCGCACCGCCTTGCTTCTACGGCACCGACGCCGGCCATTTTCATCGCGAGCTCGGCATGGAAGGCGTCGTGTGCGGGCCGGGCGGGCGCTACAACACAATGCCCGACGAGCGCGTCGACATCGCCGACTATCTCGACATGGTGCGCATCTACATGCTGACGATCCTCGATATCTGCGAGCCGGCCTGACGGCGCACTGCAGATTGCTCCAGGCGGCTATGAAACTTTGAGGTTGGCCATCGCGGCCGTCTGAGGCGAACATCCGAGCCAGAGAGGAGTGTTCCAGCGTCGTTCCAACGGGAGGTCGGTTCGATGGATTTGCCGCTATCCAGGTCCGCTCGGATATTTGCGCGATCGTTCGGTCAAGCCACCGGCAGCCTGGATCGCCTCAGCAGCACCTGCAGCTCCGCCGCCTGGCTGGCCCTGGTGGCGCTGTTGACCGCGGCCATCTTCGCGTTCGATATCGAGACCCCGACCGAAGGTGCCCACGGACCTTACTATCTGCTCGCCGTCGTGCTCGCCGGCCTGAAGTATCGCGCGCGGCAGACTGCGCTGATCGCCGCCCTGATAGCACTCGTGCGCATCTATGCCCTTCATCTGAGCAGTCCGACGAACGAACTTTGGCCTCTCGTGTCCGACGCGGCGCTCGCGCTTCTGATCTTCGTCGGCACCGGTCTCGGGGTCGTGGCTTACACCAAGCTCAATCGCCGGCTGCTGAAGTACAACTCGCTGCTTCTGCGCGCCTATCGCAGCCAGAAGGCCAAGCATCGCCTTGTCAGGGGTTTTCGGCGTGCCGTCCCTTCCGATGTCGACGACCTGCTGGACATTCTCACCCATGACGTGAAGGCGGGCCTGTTCATGCCGGCGCTCCTGGATCCCAAGATGAGGGAAGCCTACGGCAAGGCGGTGCAGCAGGTCCTGTCCAACGGTGTCGGCCTGCGCGACGTCTGGACCGGCGGCCGGGCGACCGTGCCGGCCGATTACTGGGTCGCCGAGATCAACGGCAAGATCGCCGCCTACATGTTCGTGTGCGGCCTGGGCGAGAAGAACCCCGACGACCGCGAGCTGCACTATGTGAGCGTCGCACCGATGTATCGCGGGCTGGGCCTGGGTTCGGCGATGACCGATTTCTTCATCAAGACGTACCGCGGCCGACGGCAGGTCATAGGCAGCAAACCGGGCACCCTGATGAATGCTCTCGTCCGACGCCGGGAGTTCAAGATGTATGCGAACCGGAACGGCTTCGAGCTGTTCGAAAGGAACGTCGGACTTTAGGCGTGATCATGTCCTCCTCCCCAGCTTCGCTGAGAAGAGCATGATCATTGCGCCTAGTGTAGTGTCTGTCAATTAACTGGTCATTCGCTTCCTACGTCTTCGAGGCGCAGTACATCCTGGAATGATCTGTTCGAGCGTCTGCCGGCAGCGCGAGAGTTTTGTACAGATCTGATCGACGGTGGCAGTCCACACAAAGGGCCGCGGCTTGTCGTTCCAGGTCTCGAGGAAGTCTTCGATGGCGCACTTGAGATCGGAAGTGCTGGTAAAGCTGCCACGGCGAATGGCCTTTGTGCTGAGGTAAGCAAACCAACGCTCGACCATGTTGAGCCAGCTCGAGCTGGTCGGGATGAAGTGCGCGACGAAGCGAGGATGTCGGTCAAACCAGGCCTTCACCTTCGGATGCTTGTGGGTGCCATAGTTGTCGAGCACCAGATGCAAAGACGTCGGTGCCGGAAACTCCTGATCGAGCTTGCGCAGGAAGCGCAGGAACTCCTGGTGCCGATGACGCTGGAAGCACTGACCGACGACACGGCCATGTAGTACCTCCAACGCCGCGAACAACGTCGTCGTGCCGTTGCGCTTGTAGTCGTGCGTCATCGTCGCGCAACGACCCTTCTTCAACGGCAGTCCAGGCTGTGTACGATCCAAAGCCTGAATCTGGCTCTTCTCGTCGACGCACAGCACCAGCGCCTTGTGCGGCGGGTTGAGATAAAGCCCAACCACGTCGGTCAGCTTCTCCAGGAAGCGGACATCGCGCGACAGTTTGAACGTCTCGCTGAGATGGGGCTTCAGCCCGTGGCTGATCCAGATGCGATTGACCGTCGCCTTGCTCACGCCTTGCCGCTCGGCCATCGTGCGGCAGCTCCAGTGCGTCATGCCCTTCGGTTTGCTATGCAGCGTCGCATCGATGATCGCCTCGATCTTCGCCGCGCTGTACTTCGGCTTGCGACCGCGCCCCGGCGCAATCTCCCACAAGCTCTCAAGTCCTTCCGCCAGGAACCGGCTCCGCCACAACGTCACCGTCTTGCGATTGATCCCAAGTTCGCGCGCCACCACGCTGTCATTCTTGCCTTCCGCGCTCGCCAACACGATCCGACTGCGCAAGGCAACCTGCTGCGGCGTGCCGTGCGCAACTAGCCAATGCTCGATCTCCGCTCGATCGCTCGACGTCAACTTCGCCTGGGGTACCGTCCGAGACATTCCATACTATATCTTGCAACTCATGGAATATCCAGATATTTTAGAGACACTACACTAGCGATTCGCCGTAGCGACGTGTAGCGTCAGCGCGATCGTTTTGCAGGACATCACCCCAAGGCCATGCGCTTCGTCATTGCTCTGCCCTACGCTTGGCTGGCCGTCTTCTTCCTGTTGCCGTTTGCCCTGGTGATGGCGATCGCGCTCGGGACCAATGATCCGGATTCGGCGCCGCCGGTCGCACTAGGCCTCAGCTTGAAGAATTTTGCGCTGCTGTTCAGCGATGACCTCTACCTCGCGGCCTGGCTGTCATCTCTGCGCATCGCCGCCATCGCCACCGTGATCACCCTGCTGCTCGGCTATCCGATGGCGTACGCCATCGCCCGCGCCGAGCCGCGCCGGCGGCCCCTGCTGCTCATGCTGGTCGTGCTGCCGTTCTGGACCTCGTTCCTGATTCGCGTCTACGCCTGGATGGGACTGCTCGCCAGCAACGGCCCGCTCGACCACGTCCTGCAATGGACCGGCCTGTTCAGCGAACCCGTCACCCTCCTCGGCACCGAATGGGCCGTCCAGATCGGCATCGTCTACGCCTACCTCCCTTTCATGGTGCTGCCGCTCTACGCGGCGCTCGAGAAGCTCGATCTCGGCCTGCTCGAGGCCGCGGCCGACCTGGGGGCGCGGCCTATCGCGGCCTTCCTCACCATCACCCTGCCGCTATCCTTGCCGGGCATAGTCGCCGGCTGCCTGCTGGTGTTCATCCCGGCAGTCGGCGAGTTCGTGATCCCCGACCTGCTGGGCGGGACCGAAACACTCATGATCGGCAAGGTCCTGTGGGACGAGTTCTTCACCAACTCCGACTGGCCGCTCGCCTCGGCGGTGGCGATCTGCCTGCTGGTGCTGCTGGTCGGCCCGATCGCGCTGTTCCAGCGCCAGCAGGCGAAGAGCCTGGAGCGTCGTCCGTGACGCGGCGCAGACTGTTCGCCATCTCCGCCCTGGTGTTCGGCTACGCCTTCCTCTACTTGCCGATCGGCGTGGTGATCCTCTACTCGTTCAACGACTCGCGCCTGGTCACCGTGTGGGGCGGCTTCTCGTTGAAATGGTGGAGCGTGCTGTTCGCCAACGAGGCGATGCTGTCGGCCGCCTGGCTGTCGCTCCGCGTCGCCGTGGTCAGCGCCTCGGCGGCGGCGCTGATCGGGCTGGCGGCAGGCTACGTGCTGGCGCGCGCGCCGACCTTCCCCGGTCGCACGCTGTTCGGCAGCCTGGTCATCGGCCCCATGGTCATGCCCGAGGTCGTGATGGGCATTTCCATGCTGCTGCTGTTTGTCGGCAGCGATCGGCTGCTGGGCGGCCCTGAGCGCGGCTTCCTGACCATCGCCATTGCCCACACCACCTTCTCGATCGCCTTCGTCGCCATCGTCGTGCAGGCTCGGCTGGCCGATTTCGATCGTTCGCTCGAGGAGGCGGCGATGGATCTCGGCGCCACGCCCTGGGTCACCTTCCTCACCGTCACCTTGCCGCTGATCGCGCCGGCGGTCGGCTCGGGCTGGCTGCTCGCCTTCACCCTGTCGCTCGACGACCTGATTCTCACCCAGTTCGTCGCCGGCGCGCAGTCGCAGACCCTGCCCATGCGGGTCTACTCCAGCGTCCGCCTGGGCGTCGATCCGCAGATCAACGTGCTGGCAACCATCATCGTCGGCCTGGCGGCGAGCCTTCTCGCTGTATCGGGCTGGCTGACGCGACGCCGGGCATAGGCTAAGAACTGAGGTCAAAGGGAGGACCAATGAAAAGCTCGGGAACCAACGACACGTCGCGGCGTGCCGTGCTGACGGGAGTGGGACTCGCGGCCATTGGCGCCACGCTGCCGCCCGGCGCCGCCGCCCTCGCCCAGGGCACCCCTGCGGCCAAGGGCCCCAAGCTCCTCGAGATGGAAGGCAAGGCCAGGCTCGCCGTGCTGGGCGACAAGCCCCTGGTCGCCGAGACCCAGGCCGAGCTGATGGACGACGACGTGACGCCGACCGACAAGCTGTTCGTGCGCAACAACGGCCAGGTCCCCGAGCTCACCGCCGATCCCAAGGCGTGGAAGATCAAGGTCGACGGCGAGGTCAACACGCCGCTCGAGCTGACGCTCGGCGACCTGATGAGCCGGTTCCCCAACGTCACCTACCAGCTCATGCTGGAATGCGGCGGCAACGGCCGTTCGTTCTTCACGCCCGAGGCGCGCGGCAACCAGTGGACCAACGGCGGCGCGGGCTGCCCGCAATGGACCGGCGTGCGCCTGGCCGACGTGCTGAAGGCGGCCGGCCTCAAATCGTCGGCCGTCTACACCGGACATTACGGCACCGATCCGACGCTCGCCGGCGAAACCGACAAGCCCACCATCTCGCGCGGCATGCCGATCGCCAAGGCGATGGAGGAGCACACGCTGATCGCCTTCAAGATCAACGGCAAGGACCTGCCGCTGATCCACGGCGCGCCGGTGCGGCTGGTCGTTCCGGGCTGGGCGGGATCGCTATCGACCAAGTGGCTGCAGCGCATCTGGGTGCGCGACAAGGAGCATGACGGCCCGGGCATGGGCGGCTTCTCCTATCGCACGCCCAGGAAGCCGATCGTGCCGGGCAGCAAGGGCGACGACAAGGACATGGCGATCCTGGAATCGATGCCTGTGCGTTCGGTCATCACCTTCCCGGCCGACGGCACGAAGCTCGCCGCCGGCACGCGCAAGCTCGACCTGCGCGGGCACGCCTGGGCGGGCGACTGGGACATCAAGACGGTCGACATCTCGATCGACTACGGCGTCACCTGGAAGAGCACCAAGGTCGATGCGCCGGCGAACAAGTTCGCCTGGCAGCGCTTCGCCGGCTCGATCGACTTGCCGAGCGCGGGCTACTACGAGGTGTGGGCCAAGGCAACCGACAGCAAGGGCATGACCCAGCCTTTCACTGCCGCCAATTGGAACCCGCAGGGCTACGGCGCCAACCCGCTCAACCGCATCCGAGTCCTCGTGGAATCTTGAGCCGGCTCACCGTCACCCCGGTCGTCGTCGTCACCCTGGCGGCGACCTTCCTGCTGCTCGCCCTCGACCGGTCCGGCGAGATGGGCCGTCGCCAGCCGCCGTACACGCCGCCCGCCAAGCAGGCGGCGACGCCTGCTCCCGCCGCGATCGACAGCGACAAGGGCAAGCCGCCGCCGCACAACGACAAGGTCGAGGACCTTCCCGAGGGCAAGGGCCGCGAGGTCACCTTCTATACCTGCACGGCCTGCCATGGCGTGGCGCTGATCAAGGCGCAGGGCCTGACGCGCGATCTCTGGGACTCGACGTTCGACCTGATGCTGGAGAAGCACCGCATGCCGCCGGTCAAGACGGCCGAGCGGACGGAGATCCTCGACTATCTCAGCGAGCAGTTTCCGCCGCGCCGCCGCGGCCGTGGCGCCGACAACCCGTTCCTCAAGTAGACCTCGTTCTCTTCCGGACCGCGCGAGACGCGCGCGGTCCGGAAGAGCATGAAGGCCACCGACTGGGTGCACTACCGGCGTGTTGGTGCTCCCTCACAGGGACTTCGCCCACTTCTCCGACCAGAGGTGCAGGGGCAAGAAGAGCTGCAGCAGCTCCCGGCCCAAGCCGGTAAGTCGATAGCCGGTGGCCTCGTCGAGCTCGACGAGCCTGGCCTCGCGCAATTCGGCGAGCCGCGTGTTGACGATGGTCGGGCTGGCACCGATGAGGTCCTGCAACTCGCGAAAGCGCAGCGCGTCCTCACGCAGCTCCCACACGATGCGCAGAGCCCAGCGCCGGCCCAGCAGATCGAGCAGCGCCATGATTGGCCGGCCGGTTCGCGAGCCGCGAACGCGCTTCACCATCTATTTCACTCCGTTACTACACTTTCTGTAGCGTCACTCCGTGCAATGCGCTACGAAAATTGTAGCATCCGCAAAGGACCCCGACCATGGCCCGCATCGCCCCCGCCGAATCGCCTTATGAACCGTCCATCGCAACCCAGCTCGAGCGCATCATGCCGCCCGGCACACCGCCTCTGATTCTGTTCCGCACCATGGCGAGAAGCCCGCGGGTGTTCACCAAGATGTTCGCGGGCGGGCTTCTGGACAAAGGACCGCTGAGCCTCCGCCAGCGCGAGATCGTCATCGATCGCACCACGGCACGGTTGGGCTGCGAATACGAATGGGGCGTCCACGTCACCTTCTTCGCCGAGCGTGTCGGCTTCTCGGCCGAGCAGGTGGCTTCGACGGTGGCCGGCGCGGCCGATGCCTCCTGCTGGCCGCCGGACGAGCAGGCGCTGCTGGCGCTTGTCGACGACCTGGTCGACCGGCGCGCCTTGACAGAACCGACGTGGAGCGCACTCGCAGCGCACTTCGACGAAGCCCAGATCCTCGAAGCCATCGTGCTGGTCGGCTACTACCACACAATCAGCTTCCTTTGCGTCGGGCTGGACCTGCCGCTCGAGAGCTACGGCGCGCGCTTCCCGCTTCCGGACCGCGGGCGTCTCGCGCGTTCAGATTCATGAGCGGACGAGACGCCCGCGGTCCCGAAGACTGGTCGGCGTGGTCGTGGCTGTAGACCACGAACTTGATTGGCTTGTCGGGCCAGCGCTTCTTCAGCTCGTCCTTGAGCCAGGTCGCCGCCGCGGCGTTGACGGATCGGTGGCGATGATGCCGGCCGGCGTCACGGCGAACACCGAATAGTGGAAGCTATTGCGGAAGCGATGGACCTCGCCCGCAATCTTGGTGATCTCGCGCACCGGGTTCTGCGCCGACGGCGTCACCGGCGCCTGTGCTTGCACGGCTTCGGGCAATGACACGGCGAGCACGGCGACGGCCGTCAGGATGAGCTGTCTCATGCAGAGTCTCCCCGTCGAATTGACGGGAACCGTGCCTGTCGCCACCGACCGGCGCGACTAACTTCTTCGTGTGCGCCCGAGGCCGAACGGCACGAGCAGCCCGTCGCGACGATCCGACATGATCTCGTCGGCGACCAGGCGATCGATGATCGGCGCCAGGGTGACCCCCGAATGGGTGACGGCGACATAGAGGCCGGGCACCTCGTCGGCGCGGCCGACGAGCGGCAGGCCATCGCCGGGAATCGGGCGCCGGCCGATGAGCTGGAAGTCGGGCGCGACGGAGAGAGGTGGACGAAACAGGTCGGCGAGCGCGTTGAACGTTCGGCTGTCCGCGTTGGCCAGATCTGTGTCCTCCAGGCCCGCGGCAACCACGAAACGACCATCCCTCGCCTGCCGGAGCTGCAACTGCGGCGTCATGACGAGGCCGCGCAGCATGAGGGCATGAGGACGCGTGCCGACCAGGAGAGCGGCCGGATCGTCGATCGGCAGATCCAGGCCTGCCGTCATGGTGACGGAGGTTCCACGGCGCGCCATATGCCAGGCGATCGAGGCGCCGATGATGCCGGCACCGACGACGACGATCTTCGGATGAGCCGCCATGCTCAACGGTCGACGAGGCGATCGAGCGCGAGGACCAGCAAGCCGAAGCAGAGTCCCCAGAACGCCGAGCCGACGCCGACCAGCGTCACGCCCGACGCCGTGACGGCGAGCGTGCCGGCCGCCGCAAAGCGCTCGTGATCATTCGCCAGGGCAACGCCCATGGCGCTGGCCATCGAGCCGAGCAGCGCCGTGCCCGCCACGGTGACGAGCAGTGCCGGCGGCAGGGCGCCGAACAGGCCGACCAGCGAGGCGCCGAACAAGGCGATGATCGCCCACCACAGGGCGTAGAACGGCCCCGTCTTCCAGCGCTGCGCCGGATCTGGATGGGCGTCGGGCCCCGTGCACAAGGCCGCGGAGATCGCCGCCAGGTTCGAGGTGTGGGCGCCGACGAAGGCGGTCGCAAGCGACAGCGCGCCGGTCACCGCGAGCACCGGCTGGGTCGGCGGATGATAGCCCGAGGCGCGCAGCACGGCGAAACCCGGCAGGTTCTGCGATGCCATGGTCACGAGATAGAGCGGCACGCCGACGCCGATCAGGGTGGCCATATCCCAGGTCGGGATGAGCAGCTCGAGATTGGAGGTCGCTATCGGCGGCAGAGGCTTCACCATGCCCAACGACCAGGCGAGCACGCCGCCGGCGGCCAGCACGATCAGCGAGGCGAGGGTCGGCACCAACCGGCGGGCGACCAGGAACAGCACGATCAACGGCAGCACGAGCAGCGGCGCGCCGGGCACGTGCTCGACCATCGCCACGACGAGTCGGAGCAGGATGCCGGCCAGCATGGCGGCGGCAATGCTGGCGGGGATGCGTTCGATCAGCCGGCCCAGGGGTCGCACCGCGGCCGTCAGCAAGATCAGCACGGCGGCGAGCACGAAGGCCCCGACCGCGGCGCGGATTCCAGGAACGCCTGATGTCGAGGCGATCAGGGCCGCCCCCGGGGTCGACCATGCGGTGATGATCGGCATGCGATAGCGCAGGCTGAGCACCAGCGCGCCCACCGCCGTGGCGATGGCGAGGCCGGACACCCAGGAGCTCGCCTGGGTCGGCGTCGCGCCGACCGCCTGCGCCGCTGACAGGATCACGGCCAGGGTGCCGCCAACGCCCGCGACCGTCGCCACCAGCGCCGCGGTCGCGACGGAAACCCAACCCGACTTCACGCCGATGCCTCACCCGTTCGCGCGTTCGACCATGGCCTGCAGCAGGATCTGGCAGCCGGCGGCCGCGTCATCCCGGGTCGCGTCCTCGATCTCGTTGTGGCTGATGCCGCCCTTGCACGGCACGAAGATCATCGCCGTCGGCGCGACGCGCGAGACGTAGCAGGCGTCGTGCCCCGCGCCGCTCACGATATCCATGTGCGCGTAGCCCGCCTGCACCGCACCGCGCCGCACCGATTCGACCAGTTCCCTGGCGAAGGGCGAGGCCGGGAAATGCCAGATCTGCTCGATCGCGACCTCGAGCCGATGGCGCGCGGCGACCTCGGCCGCGGCGGCGCGCAGCTCGGCGTCCATCCGGCCGAGCTCGTCATTGTCGGGATGACGCAGGTCGACGGTCATGAACACACGGCCCGGAATGGTGTTGCGCGATTGCGGCTGGCTTTCGATTACGCCCACCGTCGAGCGTCCGTTCGGCCGCTCGCCGATCCGGCGCAGCGCCACGACCAGCTCGGCCGCGCCGACCAGCGCGTCGCGGCGGCCCTCCATCGGCGTGGTGCCGGCATGGCTCTCCATGCCGGTCCACGCGATCTCGTACCAGCGCTGGCCCTGCGCGCCGGTCACGACGCCGATCGTCTTGGCCTCGCGCTCGAGGATGGGCCCCTGCTCGATATGCGCCTCGAAGAACGCGCCGACCTTGCGGCCGCCGACCGGCTCGCTGCCGTCGTAACCGATCGCCTTCAGCGCCTCGCCGAAGCTCGTGCCGTCGCGATCGGTGCGCGACAGCGCATAGTCGAGATCGAAGGCGCCGCCGAACACACCCGACGCCACCATGGCCGGGGCGAAGCGGCAGCCCTCCTCGTTGGTCCATACCGCGACCTCGATCGGCGCCTCGGTGAGGTAGCCGGAATCGTTCAGGGCGCGCACGACCTCGAGGCCGGCCATCACACCATAGGCACCGTCGAACTTGCCGCCCGTGGGCTGGGTGTCGAGGTGAGAGCCGGTCATGACCGGCGGCTTTGCCGGATCCCGCCCCTCGCGGCGGGCGAAGATGTTGCCGACCTTGTCGATCCGGATCGAGCACCCCGCTTCCTTCGCCCAGCGCACGAACAGATCGCGGCCCTGCCGATCGAGGTCGGTAAGAGCAATGCGACAGACGCCGCCCTTGTCGGTGGCGCCGATACGCGCCAGCTCCATCAGGCTCGACCACAGCCGGTCGCCGTCGATGCGCAGATTGGGTCGGTCGGCGGTGGCCGTCATGTTCACTCCGTTGTCGTCGGACCGTTATCGGACTATATTTGTTCCAGCACTCAGGAGCCTACCATGCCGCGCGCCTCCCGAATCAAGCCCATCAGCTATTTCAAGGCCCATGCCGCCGAGATCATCCAGGAGCTGGGCGAGGTCGGCGAGCCCATGATCATCACCCAGAACGGCGAGGCCAAGGCCATCGTCCAGGACATCGTCTCCTACGAAAAGACCCAGGAGACCCTGGCGCTGCTGAAAATCCTGGCGCTGGGCGAAAAGGACGTCCAAGAGGGCAAGACCGTTCCCGTTGCCGACGCGATGAAACGTGTTCGAGAGCGCATCAAGGCCAGACAGCCCGGCAAATGAGGCGCTATGAAGTCCGCTTGGGCAGGCAGGCGCTCGCGGACCTGGAAGATATCGCCGATTACCTTGGCACTCACGATTCGCCGGTCCGGGCGGAGCAAGTCACTCAACGAATAGAACAGACCTTCTCGTCCCTTGCGGACATGCCCAACCGCGGTGCCCATCCCCCCGAGCTTCTTGAAATTGGCAATCGCACCTTCGGAGAAGTGCACTACAAGCCCTATCGGATCGTTTATCGCGTGTACGAGCGTCAAGTCGTCATCCTCGTGATCGCCGACGGGCGGCGCGATATGCGGGGGTTGCTGGCCAGACGTCTCCTGGGCGCCTAGGCCCGGGCTGGCCGAAACAAGCCGCCGACGCTATCAGAGGAGCATGCTTCCTCTGTCCGACACTCTCGTTCTCGACCTCACGCAAGTCATCGCCGGACCCACGGCCGGCCAGATCCTGGGCGACATGGGCGCCGACGTGATCAAGGTCGAGCCCATCCACGGCGAGCATTTCCGGCCGCATTTCGGCGGCGCCTGGGTGCCGTCGATGAACCGCAACAAGCGCGGGCTGGCGCTCGACCTGCGCACCGCGGGCGGCCGCGACGTGCTGATGCGGCTGGTCCGCAAGGCCGACGTGTTCATGGAGGCCTTCGTGCCGGGCGTCATGGACAAGCTCGGCTTCGGCTGGGAGACGGTGTCGGCCGAGAACCCGCGCCTGGTCTATGCCTCGATCTCGGGCTACGGCCAGACCGGTCCCTACTCATCGCGCGCCGGCTACGACCCCTGCATCCAGGCCGAGATCGGCCTGATGGATGCCACGGGGCCGGAGAACGGCGAGATGTGCCGCGTCGGCACTGCCTCGATCGACTACTGCACCGGCTCGTTCTGCGCCGCCGGCATCGCCTTCGCCCTGCTCGGCCGCCACAAGACCGGGCGCGGCCAGCGCCTCGACCTGTCGCTGTTCGATGTCGGCATGCACATGATGAGCCACTGGATCACCAATCACGGCCTGACGGGCGAGAACCCGGTGCGCATGGGCACGTCGAACTCCCTGCTCTTCCCGTTGCGCGTGTTCGACACCAAGACGCGCGGCGTCTTCATCGCCGGCACCAACGACGCGTTCTGGCGCCTGTTCTGCACGGCGCTCGGCCGGCAGGACTGGCGCGACGACAAGCGCTTCGCGACGAACGAAGGCCGCATCGCCCATCGCGCCATCCTCGAGCCGATGATCGAAGCGCATTTCGCGAAGCACACCGCCGAGGAGCTGCTCGACAAGCTGATTCCTGCCGGCATGGCATGCGCGGCCGCCTATCGGGTGAGCGACGTGATGGACAGCGACCATGCCAAGGCGCGCGGCAGCGTGCTCGAGATCTCCTATCCGGGGCTGGGGCCGGTGAAGTCGGCCGCCAACCCGATAAAGCTCTCCGACGCACCGGTCGACACGCGGCGAAAATCGCCGATGGTCGGAGAGCACACGGCGGAGATCATGCGCGAGGTCGGCTACAGCGATGGCGAGATCGCCGCCTTGCGAGATGCCAAGGCCATCGCGGTCGCCCAGCCATGAAGATCATCTACTCGGAGCGGCACGCCCAGCACGACCCGCAGACCTTCCTGGTCCGCGGCGTCATCCAGCGCAACGCCGAGCAACCGGAGCGCGCGACCCGCCTGCTCGCGGCCGCGACCGCCGCCGGCCACGACGTCACGGCGCCCAGGCCTGTCGGCATCGCGCCGGCGCAGGCCGTGCATACGCCGGAATATCTCGACTTCCTGCAGGTCGCGGCGCGCGAATGGGGGAATCTGCCAGGCGCCGGGCCGGAAGTCGTGCCCAATGTCCATCCCGCGCGCTACCCCGCAACGTACCCGAAAGGGCTGGTCGGACGCGCCGGCTGGCACCAGGCCGACACGGGCTGCCCGATCGGCCCGCACACCTGGGATGCAGCACTGGCGGCGTCCGAGACGGCCGTCACCGCGGCCGATCTGGTGCTGTCGGGCACGCGCGAGGTCTACGCGCTGTGTCGCCCGCCCGGGCATCACGCCTTCGCCGACATGGCCGGCGGCTTCTGCTTCCTGAACAACTCGGCGATCGCCGCCCAGCACCTGCGCCGCGACCATGCCCGCGTCGCCGTGCTCGACGTCGACGTCCATCACGGCAACGGCACACAGGGCATCTTCTTCGAACGTGACGATGTGCTCACGGTGTCGATCCACGCCGATCCCAGCACCTACTACCCTTACTTCTGGGGACACGCGCACGAGACCGGAACCGGCAGGGGGCATGGCTACAATCTCAACCTGCCGCTGCCGCTGGGATCGCCCGACGCACCCTGGCTCGAGGCCGGCGACAAGGCGCTGGCCCGCATCCGCACCTTCGCGCCGACTGCGCTGGTCGTGGCGCTCGGCCTCGACGCCGCCGCGAGCGATCCGCTGCAAGGGCTCAAGGTCACCGGCGCGGGCTTCCATGCCATGGCCGGCAACATCGCCGGACTCGGCCTGCCGACCGTGCTGGTGCAGGAGGGCGGCTACCTCAGCGACGATCTCGGCTACAATCTCGTCCAGTTCCTGTCCGGCTTCGAGGCGGGCCGCCGCCGCTAACCAGGCGACCCATCCCCTTCGACCAGGCGGTCAATGTCCGACATCTTCCTGGTCAAGGCCGTGATGGACGGCAGGGCTACCCCGACTGATCGACCTGGCGCGCACCACCCTCAGGATCCGAGATCGTCCGGCGTCAATCCCCGCCGTTGCCGCCGACCACCATGACGGTCAGCTTCTCCGGCAGTTCCTCGCGCACGACCTCGATGGAGCGCTGATCGGGCCACAGGAACTCGGCTTCGAGCGGCTGCATCAGGCCCTGGAAGCGCTCGACCTGGGAGCGCCCCCAGTAGTGCATGGGCAGCACGATCTTGGGCTGGATCTGCTTGATCACGTCGACCATCAGGGGCTGGCCCATCGTATAGGAGCCGTCGATCGGCACCATCAGCACGTCGATGCGGCCGAGCTCTTCCAGATGCTCCTTGGTCAGGCGGTGATGCAGATGGCCGAGGTGGGCGATGCAGAGATCGGCGATGGCGAAGACGAAGATCGAGTTGCCGTTGATGCGCGCCGAGCTGCCACCCCAGTCGCGGGCGTTGGTCGGCACGTTCCACACCTTCATGTCCTTGAGGGCGACGTCGTGCTTGGCCTCGGTCTCGCCGGGCTTGCTGGGCCAGCCGCGCAGCACATAGGTGATGCCGTCCTCGGGATCGTCGGTGAAATGCGTCGAATGGGCGTTGTTCATCGTGACGATGTCCGGCTTGCGGCCGAACCCGTTGTAGCCATTGTAGTCGGTGATCGCCCGCACGCCCTGCGGCGAGTCGATCTGATAGCTGGAATGGCCGACGAAGCTGATGACGGCGCGGCTCGGCGAGCTGCCGGCCGCGAGCGGCAACCCGTCGAGCGACGCCACCTGCACCTCGGGCCAGGCGCGTTCGACGAGGTTCTGCGAGCAGCGCGCCAGGGCCGGCCCGGCGACCAGGGCGAAGGCGGTGGCCAGCAGCGAGAGCAGCGATACCCGAAAGGTCATCGGACCTCCTTTGGCCGCATGATGCGGCGGACTTGCGCTGCTTCGCAAGCATCGTGCCGGGCGTGGTCAGCGCAGCGCGCGTTCCAGGCAGGCGTACAGCTTGGCATAGCCGCCCCGGTTCGGGTGACCGTCGATCGGCATGTAGTCGGCGAGACCGAGGGGGCAGAGCTGATAGGCGATCCCTTGATCGGCCAGGAACTGCCTGACCCGCGCGGTATCGCGATTCTCGACGCCGAAGAAGCCGACCTCGTCGCGTTGCGGGACCAGCACGAGCTTCATGGCAGGAAACTTCGCGTGCAGCCGGCGCAATGCCGCGAAATTGATCGCGAACGCCTTCTCCTCATCGTCCGTGAGCCTGTGGCTGCCGACGCCGGCGATGCCGGCAAGCCGACGGATGATGTCGAAGGAAAAGGAATGGTAGGCGAGCGTCGAGACGATCTGGGCCCATAGGCCCCGGTTGGACGCATCGGGAATGTGGACCGACAACCCCGCGAGGCGCGGTTGCGTGACGTCGGGCGGGATGGCCCAGACATAGTCGAGCCCGGGTTCGCACTTCCCTTCGAGGAGACAGCCCGGTCGGCTCGTCCAGATTCCTGGAATCGGAGTCCGCTTGAAGTCGTTGCTGATCACCAGCATCGCAATGTTGCGGATGGCGACCTGGGAGCCGAGCCAGTCCTCGAGAACCTCCATTCCCCGAATGCTCGCGCCCTGAAGGCCCGCGTTGATCACAATCGGAAGGTTCTCAGGCAATGCCTCTCGGACCAACCATGGGCATCCGCCCTGACCTTCGAGGAAGGAATCGCCCAGGACCAGATAATCGACTGCGGCGTGACGGTCGGCATCGTAGTTGGTGTCGAGCAGGCCGAACTTGTTGGTGCGGAAGCGGCAATAGTACTCGACCCAACCCTCGATGGCGGAGAGCCGGTAGGTCGCCGCTGAAACGATCTCGCGGTCGGGCGCGTAGGTCCACAACCCGTCCGGACCGATCGGCCTCAGCGCACCGGTCGATAAGTACAGTTGCCTCGCGTTCCAGAAATATCCATTGTTGCCGATGATGAGACCGGCCCCCTCGATTGCCGCGATCGTCAGTCCAAGAACAAGCAGGAACTGTCGCAAGAGTGTCATGCCAGGCCGGATCATGATCGACAGGCTGAGACGGCTCGGCGTTCGTTGGATGCCCTCGGCCAAAATTTTGAAGCGGTAGCGTTCATTTCATGAGTCATGCCCCGCTTTCGGGAGCGTCGGCCTCCCTGCTTCCCGATGAGGATGTCGCGCGGCCCCGCGCAGCCGGTCGGTCGAGATCCCAGTGGTCGCTGTTCATCGGCTTGATCGCGGTCACGACGATCTGCCCCTACCTGGTGATGCCGGCCGCGGTCCATTACGGCAGCAATGTCGAGGTGCTCGTGCTGATGGCCAGCCTGCTGAGCTTCGTCGGCGGCCACGCCCATGTCTCGGCGACGGCATTCTTCTACTCGGACCCCGAGATGCGCCGGCATTTCGCGGCGCACAGGTTTCGCTATCTGCTCGCCCCGGCCCTGACGATCGCGGGCACCGGCATTGCCTACATGCTCGTGCCCGAGCCGCACGCTCGCTACATCCTGCTGTTCTACTTCCTGTGGCAGACCCATCACTACCAGCGCCAGAATGTCGGGGTGCTGAGCTTTTTCGCCGCCGGCACCGATCGGGTCCCGCTCTCCCGACTCGAGCGGCTGTCGCTGGAAGTCGCGGCGATCGCGGGGATGCTCAGCCTGATCAAGCTCTTCGACCTCGGCCGCGGGACGCTGCTCGAGCCCTTCACCGGGCAGATCTTCCAGGTCGCCCAGTACATCTACCTGTGTGTTCCGGTGCTGGTCGTCGCGGCCTTCCTGGCCACGCCGACCATCATCGCCAATCGGTTGCGGTCGATCGGGCTGGTGGCGTTCTCGGCCTTCTTCGTGCCGAGCTTCATTTTCAGCGATCCGGCCGCTGCCGTTCTGGGCTACGCCCTGGGTCACGGCCTGCAGTACTTGGTTTTCATGTACTTCGTCGGCATGAGCCGGCCGCGTCGCGTGATTGCCCTGGCAACGATTCTCGTGGCCGGCGTCCTGGGCGGGCTGCTGCTGACCTACATGACCAATCATGTGGTCCATACGCACTGGCTGGGCAGGCTGGCGTTCGGCGCGGCGCTGGGCGTCGTCATGTCTCACTTCATCATCGATGCCGGCATCTGGAAGCTTCGTCATCCTTTTCAGCGCCAGTACGTGAAGCGGGCCTTTTCCTTCGTTTTCGAACGCTAACATCGGCGGCCTCGGCCGACCAAACGCCGCCTCCGGGCGTCGTTGACTTTTTCCTCGAGAATAAATAGAACAAAAGAAGAACGATTTCTTTCAACGCATATTTCCTCACTTCGAGGGGGCGATGCCCGTCATTTCCCCGAATGCCCTTGCTCCCCCCGCCGCCAACGATGCGGCAGCCCCGATCGCGGCCGATCTGCGCGAACGCGTGCGCCGGCTGGAGCGAGCCCATAGCGCCCAGCGGGCCGGCCGCTCTGCCGTGCCGCTCGGCGTCCCGGCGATCGATGCCCTGCTGCCGGAAGGCGGCCTGCTGAAAGGCGCCCTGCACGAGATCGAGGCCGGCCCCGCCCCGTCCGGCCGGGTGGCCTCCCATGATGGGGCGGCCCTGGGCTTTGCCGCCCATCTGATGGGCCGTTTCGGGCCGGGGACCTTGCTGTGGTGCCGTCATCCCTTCGGCGCGTTCGATGCGCCGCCCTACGCCGTCTCGCTCGCGACCTGGTTCGATCCGGCCCGCCTGCTGATGGTGACGGCACGGCGCGACGAGGATCTGTTCTGGGCCATGGAGGAGGGCCTGCGCTGCCCCGGCATCGCTGCCGTGCTGGGCGAGACGCGGGCGGCCGACCCCACCGCCGGCCGGCGCCTGTCGCTCGCCGCCGAGAAGAGCGGCGTGCCGGCCCTGCTGCTGCGGCCCCAGCCGGCGCCGCCGCAAAGCGTCTGCACGACGCGCTGGCGTATCGCCTCGGCGCCGTCGCACTCGACGCCTGGCCTGTCCGACATCGGCGCCCCGCGCTGGCGCCTCGAGCTTCGGCGCAACCGCTTCGGCACGCCGTCGGCCGATGAATTTCCTTCCTGGCTCGTGGAGTGGAACGATGAAACGCATCGTCTCGCTGTGGTTCCCCAAACTGTCTACGGATCGGCTGGCCCGCCCCAGACCGCAACAGGCCGAACAGGCCCCGACCCTGCGCGATTGGTCCCCGCGCGACTGGTCGGCTAGGGCGGCCGCCACCGTCGTCTGGCGCGACGGCTGCCCGCGCCTCGCCGCCGTCAATCCGCACGCCCGCACCGCTGGCCTGCGGCCTCTCATGCGGCTGGCCGATGCACGAGCGCTGGTGCCCGACCTGATCACCACGGCAGGCGAGCCGCAGGCCGACCGCCGCCTGATCGAGATCATCGCCGGCTGGTGCGACCGCTACACGCCCTGGGTGGCGATCGATCCTCTGGGCGGCGCCATCGCCGAGGAGGGGATGGAGGCCTGCAGCGCCGGCGGATTCGGCGGCGATGCCGGCCTGCTGCTCGACGTCACCGGCTGCGGACATCTCTTTGGTCCGGACGAGGTGGGTGAACGCGCCCTGCTGGCCGACCTGGTGGAACGCCTGTCGGGCCACGATTTCACCTGCCGGGCGGCGATGGCCGACACCGCGGGGGCGGCCTGGGCGCTGGCCCGTTACGCCGAACGCCAAGCCGATCTGTTCTGTCCGCGCCACGGTCAGCGGGCCGCCCTGGCGGCGCTGCCGATCGAAGGGCTGCGCGTCGATGCACCGATCCTCGAGACTTTCCTGAAGCTCGGCCTGCGTCGCATCGGCGATCTCTATCCCCTGCCGCGCGCGCCGCTGGTGCGGCGCTTCGGCGAGCAGCCGGTCGCCCGCCTCGACCAGGCCCTGGGGGCGCTCGACGAACCGCTCGAGCCGCGCCGGCCGCCACCGGCCTTCCGCACGCGGCTCGCTTTTGCCGAACCGATCAGCAGGCCCGAGGACATCGCCGCCGCGACCAGCCGCCTGCTCGCCGCCATGTGCCGGCAATTCGAGCAGGCGGGCGTCGGGGCGCGCACGCTCGAGATCGCCCTCTACCGGGTCGACGGCTCGGTCGACCGCACCTCGATCGGCACCAGCCGGCCCAATCGCGACAATCCCAAGCTGATGAAGCTGTTCCAGGAGAAGCTCGGCGAGCTCGATCCCGGCTTCGGCGTCGAGCTGATGCTGCTGGCCGCGCCCGAGGTCGAAGCCTGGACCGGCACGCAGGATACGCTGCCCGAGTCCGGGGTCCTGCCGACCTCGCTCCTGGAAGACGGCACGATCGATCTTGCCGATCGGTTGGCCCTGCGGCTGGGCGAGGAGAACGTGGTGCGGTTGATGCCGCGCGACAGCCATCTGCCCGAACGGGTGCAGACCACCTCAGGCGTTTCGATCAAGCCCGCGCCGGCCGGCGCCTGGCGGCGTGTCGCCGACCTCAAGGGCGCGCGGCCGACTCGCCTGCTGCAGCGGCCCGAGCCGATCGAGGTCACGGCGTTCGTGCCCGACGATCCGCCGATGACCTTCCAATGGCGCCGCCATGCCCATCGCATCGTGCGTGCCGAAGGGCCGGAGCGGCTGGCCGACGAATGGTGGCGGCCGCGCTCCGACGGCAGCCGGCCGCCCGCCAACACGGTCCCTCTGTTCCGCGACTACTACCGGGTCGAGGACAATGACGGCACCCGCTTCTGGCTGTTCCGCGACGGCCCTTACAACGCCCCCGCCAACGGCCAGCCGACCGCCCGCTGGTTCCTCCACGGATTCTGCGCGTGACGAATTTTCCTCCCCCGTAATCGGGGGAGGGGCAGGAAAAATGTACGCCGAGCTGCAAGTCACCACCAATTACAGCTTCCTGCGCAGCGGCTCGCATCCGGGCGAGCTCGCGCTGCAGGCGATCGCGCTCGGTCATAGCGCCATCGGCATCGCCGATCGCAACACCCTGGCCGGCGTGGTGCGCGCCTATGCGGCGATCAAGGAATACTACGAGGAGTTCCCCGACATCCCGGCAGACCAGCGCTGTCGCCTGCTGGTCGGCGCCCGCCTCGAGTCGCGCGACGGCTATTCGCTGGTCGCCTATCCGACCGACCTCGACGCCTACAAGCGCCTGTCGCGCCTGCTGACGCTCGGCAATCGCCGTACCGCCAAGGGTGCCTGCGATTTCGGCTTCGAGGACCTGGCGACTCATGCCGAAGGCCTGCTGGCCATCGTCCTGCCGCCGCGCCGTCCCGACGATCCGGCTTTCCGCAATCGCCTGCGCAGGCTCGCCGACCTGTTCGGCGATCGCTGCTATCTCGCCGGCACCATGCTGTTCCGCGGCACCGACGCGCGCCGCCTGGCATTGCTCGACAATCTCGCCGCCGAGACGGGCGTCGGCCTGGTCGCCACCAACGACGTGCACTACCACGTCCCCGAACGGCGGGCGCTGCAGGACGTGGTGACCGCCATTCGCCTCGGCTGCACGGTGGACGAGCTGGGCTTCCGCCGCTTTGCCAGCGCCGAACGGCATCTCAAGGACCCTGCAGAAATGGCGCGCCTGTTCCGCCGACATCCGCGCGCCATCGAACGCACCCAGGAGATCGCCAGCCGCTGCCGCTTCTCCCTCGACCAGCTCACCTACCAGTATCCGGTGATGTACGAAGGCGGCGAGACCCCGCAGGACAAGCTCGTCCGCCTGACCTGGGAGGGCGCGGCCTGGCGCTATCCCGACGGCGTTCCTCCCGACGTCGCCGAGACGATCCGGCACGAATTCGAGCTCATCGATCACAAGAAGATCGCGCCCTACTTCCTGACCGTGCACGAGATCGTATGGCAGGCCCGCAGGATGGGAATCCTCTGCCAGGGCCGCGGCTCGGCCGCCAATTCGGCCGTCTGCTTCTGCCTCGGCATCACCTCGGTGAACCCTGAGAAAGTCACCGTCCTGTTCGAGCGTTTCCTGTCCAACGAACGCGACGAGCCGCCCGACATCGACGTCGATTTCGAGCACGAGCGCCGCGAGGACGTGATCCAGTGGATCTACAACAACAAGGGACGTTCGCGCGCCGCGCTGGCGGCCACCGTGATCTCCTATCGCAGTCGCAGCGCCATCCGCGAGGTCGGCAAGGCGCTCGGCCTGTCGCCCGATACGGTGGGCGCGATGGCCGACACGGTGTGGGGCATGGGATCGAGCGGCGTCGATGTCGGCCACGTGCGCGAGGCGGGCCTCGATCCCACCGATCCGCGCCTCAGGCTGGCGCTCGAGCTGTCGGCGGCGCTGTGCGGCTTTCCCCGTCATCTGTCGCAGCATGTCGGCGGCTTCGTCCTGACCGAAGACCGTCTCGACGAGCTGGTGCCGATCCAGAACGCGGCCATGGAGGAGCGCACCGTCATCGAATGGGACAAGGACGATCTCGACGTCCTGAAGATCTACAAGGTCGACGTGCTGGGGCTCGGCATGCTGACCTGCCTGCGCAAGAGCTTCGAGCTGATCGACAGGCACTATGGCCGGCAATTGACGATCGGCATGGATGCCGACGATCCCGCCGTTTTCGACATGCTGTGCAAGGCCGATTCGGTCGGCGTGTTCCAGGTCGAGAGCCGGGCGCAGATGTCGATGCTGCCGCGCCTCAAGCCGCGGACCTACTACGATCTCGTCGTCGAGGTGGCGATCGTGCGGCCCGGCCCGATCCAGGGCGGCATGGTCCATCCCTACCTGAAGAACCGGGAAAGGAATCCCGACGACATCGACTATCCAGGGATGCTGAAGAAGATCCTGGAGCGCACCTGCGGCGTGCCGCTGTTCCAGGAACAGGCGATGCAGATCGCCATCGATGCCGCCGGCTTCTCGCCTGCCAAGGCCGACAAGCTGCGCCGCGCCATGGCGACGTTCCGCCGGTCCGGCACCATCCACAAGCTCAAGGACGACTTCATCGAGGGCATGGTCGGCAAGGGCTACGAACGCGCCTTCGCCGAACGCTGCTTCAAGCAGATCGAAGGGTTCGGCGAGTATGGCTTCCCCGAGAGCCATGCCGCGAGCTTCGCCATCCTGGTCTACGATTCCTCCTGGGTTAAGCACTACTACCCCGAGGTCTTCGCCGCCGCCCTGCTCAACTCCCAGCCGATGGGCTTCTATGCACCGGCCCAGCTCGTGCGCGACGCCCGCGAGCACGGCGTCGAGGTGCGGCCACCCGACATCAACGCCAGCGACTGGGATTGCACGCTGGAGCCGGGTACCGACAATCGCTGTGCCCTGCGTCTCGGCCTGCGCCAGGTCACCGGCTTCGGCGAGGACGAAGGCAGGCGGCTGGTCGAACGCCGCACCGAACCCTATCGCGATCCGGTCGACCTGTGGCGCCGGTCGGGCCTGACCAGGCGCCAGATCCTGGCGCTGGCCCGCGCCGACGCTTTCGCCTCGCTCAGGCTGTCGCGGCGCGACGTGCTGTGGGCGGTGCGAGGCCTCTCGGATGCCCCTTTGCCATTGCTCGACACGTCACCCCGGGTGCGCGATCTCGAACCCGCCGTCAGCCTGCCGGCGCTCACCCTGGGCGAGCAGGTGGTCGACGATTACGCCGCCATCTCGATGTCGTTGCGTTCCCATCCGATGGCGCTGCTGAGGCCGCTCTTCTCCGATCGCGACGTCTCACCCACTGCCGTCCTGTCGGCGTCGCAGAACGACGACCGCTTCACCCTCGCCGGGCTGGTGCTGGTGCGCCAGCGGCCGGGCACGGCTTCTGGCGTGGTGTTCGTCACCATCGAGGACGAGCATGGCATTGCCAATCTCGTCGTCTGGCCCAGGGTCTTCGAAGACCATCGCCGCATCGTCATGGGCTCGCGCCTGCTCGGCGTGCGAGGCCGTGTGCAGCGCGAGGGGCTGGTGATCCATCTCGTCGCCGAGCAGCTATGGGACTGGTCGGCCGAGCTCGATTCGATTTCCGAGATCGACGCCTTCCATCTCGATCACGGCCGCGGCGACCAGGTCCGCACCGACTCCCCCGACCATCGGCTCCGCTCGCCCGTTCCCGTGCCGGAAGCCAACGCCACGCGCCATCGCGTCAGCAAGGGCCAGCAGAGCACGGGCTACGACCGCAGCCGCATCGCCCTCGACCGCCCCAAGATCAAGATCGCTTCACGCGACTTCCATTGAATGCCGAACCGTCAGGCGACAACGAACCTGTGCTGCCGGCCACGTGTCCTGGCGAATCTCCGAATCCGGTCGTCGTAGGTGACGAGCGGACAACCCAGCTCAATGGCGCTGGCAACAAGCAGCCGGTCGGCGGGATCGCGATGCTCCAACCCTTGCAAACGATAGGCGCGTGCTGCCGCTGCGTGATCGAGTGCCACTGCCTCCAGCCCAGGCTGATTGACGAAATGTTCCACCCAATCTTCCACGGGGAGGTCCAATTCGATTGCCCCCTTGTCCACCAGAGCAGCGATCTCCCAGACACTGATCGCACTCAGAAATATCCGACCACCGTCCTTCCAGGCATTGTCGATCGTACGTCGCGTATCTTCCCCCAGACGATCGTCTCCCCAATCCAGCCATAGCGCGATGTGGGTATCCAGCAGCAGGTCGGTCATCGATCAATCTCGCGCCCACTCTCTGCGTCCGTATCTTCCTCCAAGACCGGTCTTGTGAGATCCACCCCGGGCTTCACGCGACCCGAACCGCGATGGGCGCCGAACAGAGTCCCGCGACGGGCGGTGTCGGCGAGAAGGCGGCGGACGGCGGTTGCCACCAGCTCGGTCTTGTTCCCGCCTGTGATCTGGTCGGCCGCCTTTTCAATGAGGGCGACGACATCGGGGCGATTGATGGTCACGACTCTGGCCATGAGGCACCATGAATAATGATATACGTAATGATCTAATGATCAGAGCCGGGAAGTCAATCCCGCCGCGGGTTACAGCCGCGTCGCCTCGTCAATCAGCTCCTGGGCCGCGATGTCCAGAAGCTCGTCCTCGGCGGTGCCGTCGAGGATGCGTTCGCGGCCGATCTCGAGCAGCACCGGCACGGCGAGCGGCGAGATGCGGTCGAGGCGACGGTACTCGATGCGGCCCTTGGCGCGGCGCAGCAGGTCGCCCAGGCGCTTGAGGTCGGCGAGCTGCCAGGCGGCGTCCTGGCGGGTGGCGCGCAGCAGGATGTGGCCGGGCTCGTGCTTGCGCAGCGTGTCGTAGATCAGGTCGGAGCTGAAGGTCACCTGGCGGCGCGACTTCTCCTCGCCGGGGAAGCGTCGCTCGATCAGGCCGGCGATCACCGCGACATTGCGGAACGACCGGCGCAGCATCGTCGATTCGTCCATCCACGATTCGAGGTCGTCGCCCAGCATGTCCTCGTCGAACAGCTGGTCGAGCTGCGCCTTGGTCGGCGGCCGCAGCCCCCACAGGCCGAGCACGTAGTCGGTGGCGACGAAGCCGAGCGGGCGCAGGCCCATGCGCTCCATGCGCCGCGTCAGCAGCATGCCCAGGGTCTGATGGGCGTTCCGGCCTTCGAAGCAGTAGGCGACGATGAACTGCTTGCCGCCGCGCGGGAACCCCTCGATCAGCAGCCGGTCGCCTTTCGGCAGGGTCGAGCGGACGCGCTGGATGCGCAGCCATTCGCGCACCTCGTGCGGCAGCTTGGGATGGCGCGACGGGTCCTGCAGGATGCCGCGCACGCGGTCGGCTAAAAAGGTCGACAGCGGCAGGCGGCCGCCGCCATAGGCCGGCACCTTGGGATCGCCGCCGGTCGCCGGCGAGCATTGCGCCACCAGCTCCTTGACGCCTTCGAAGCGCAGCAGGCGGCCGGCAAAGACGAACGTATCGCCCGCCACCAGGCCCTGGATGAACGATTCCTCGACCTCGCCCAGCACCGGGCCGCGCCGCATCTTCACCTTGATCAGGGGAAGCTCGACGATAGTGCCGACATTCATGCGGTACTGCCGCGCCACCATGGGCGAGGCGAGCATCCAGCGGCCGTCGGGCAACTGCTTCAGGCGATGCCAATGATCGTAGGCGGCCAGCGCATAGCCGCCCGACGCGACGAAATCGAAGGTGTCGTCGAAATCCTGGCGCGACAGGTCGCGGTAGGGCAGCGCCGTGCGCACCTCCTCGTAGAAGGCCTCGCGATCGATCGGCTGGGCGCAGGCGGTGCCGACGATGTGCTGGGCCAGCACGTCGAGGCAGGCCGGTCGCGGCGGATCGCCATCGAGCTCGCGCGCCTCGACGGCCTCCAGCGCGGCGAGCGATTCCAGCACCTCGAAGCGGTTGGCCGGCGCGATCATGGCGCGGCTCGGCTCGTCGAGCCGATGGTTGGCACGCCCGATGCGCTGCATCAGGCGGCTCACGCCCTTGGGCGCGCCCATCTGGATCACCAGGTCGACGTCGCCCCAGTCGATGCCGAGATCGAGCGACGACGTCGCCACCACGGCACGCAGCCGGCCGGCCGCCATCGCCGCCTCGACCTTGCGCCGCTGCTCGACCGCCAGCGAGCCATGGTGGAGGCCGATCGCCAGATTGTCCTCGTTGATGCGCCACAGCCCGTCGAACGCCAGCTCGGCCTGGGCACGGGTGTTGACGAACACGATCGAGGTCTTGTGATGGCGGATGATGTTGTAGATCTCGGGGATGGCGTGGCGGCCCATATGGCCGCCCCACGGCAAACGCTCGTGGGCATCGATGATCTTCACGTCGGGCGCAGCACCAGGCTCGCCCTGCACGATCTCGACCTCGTCCTTGACCGCCAGGAACTCGGCCAGGTCGGGCGGATCGGCCACGGTCGCCGACAGGCCGACGAAGCGCACATGCGGCGCCAGGGTGGCGACGCGGGCGAGGCAGAGCGCCAGGTGATGGCCGCGCTTGCTGGTCGCGAAGGCGTGCAGCTCGTCGACGACAACGCATTTCAGGGTGGCGAAGAACTGCGCCGCGTCGGGGTAGCTCAGCAGCAGCGCCATCGATTCCGGCGTGGTCATCAGGAGGTCCGGCGGCCGTTCGCGCTGGCGCTGGCGCCGGCTCTGCGGCGTGTCGCCGGTGCGGCTCTCGGCACGAACCGGCAGGTTCATCTCGGCGATCGGCATCTCGAGATTGCGCCTGATGTCGGTGGCCAGCGCCTTCAAGGGCGAGATGTAGAGCGTATGCAGCTCGCCCTTGCCCTTCTTGTGCGCGAGGTCCTCGCCGTGCTGGCGGCGCTCGGTCAATTCGATCAGCGACGGCAGAAAACCCGCAAGCGTCTTGCCGCCGCCGGTCGGCGCGATCAGAAGCGCGCTCTTGCCCTGCAGCGCCAGCTCGATCAGCTCGAGCTGGTGCGGCCGCGGCTGCCAGCCCCGGCTCTCGAACCAGCGTGAAAAGAGGTCGGGCAGCCCCATTCCGGAACCAGTGCTTTCGGGCATTTCAGCCTGCTTTTGGCACCGAGTTGGCACCGAACGCCAGATTGATTTGCGTCGGCTGCCGCCCCGTCGTCGTTCTCGAATGGATGCGCGTAGATCTTCAGCGTGATGGCCGGATTGGCGTGGCCGAGCCGTTTGCTGATGGTCACCGCCTCGCCGTCCTTGCCGATCACGGTCGACTTCGTCGGCGACACGAACGGCGGCACGCCCTACCTGAAGCGCGGCGACATCGCGAAGCGCATCGTGACCCGCTCGGGAACGGCGCTCAGCGCTGGCCAGGCCAACAGCTCGGCGCTCACGGCGCTGAACGCAGCGAAGACCGCAGACTGCGGCTATTGCTGGGACAGCCAGATCACGAAGGCTGCCGCGCTGTCCGAAGTGATGGCCGGCTGTCTCGGCTACTGGTTCGTCGACCTCACCGGCTCCTTGCAGCTCGGCTACCTGTCGGCCGCCAGGATCGTCGCCGATGGCTTCATACGACGTCGGTAGCCAGACCGGCAATCCGACAAGCGATGAAATCTGGCAAGTGCCGCGCTGGAAGACGACGCTGGGCTATCAGCGCGAAGACGACGATCGCGCACGTTCGCGCCGGTCGGCATGCCGATCCGCATTTGGTGCAAGCCGTCGAGAAGCTCGCCGAGGCGGTGGCGATGCTGGTGAGCGATTCTAGCGAGAGGCCGCCGGTAAAATCGTCGAAACAATTGAAACAATTGGTCGTCGATTGAACGGGGACCTTCTAGCGTAGAATCGCTGCTCCCCTCCCAAAACGTCGCAGGCAACTGCGCAAGGAACATTGAAATGACAGTCTTACCGGTTGGTGTCGCTGTCGTGCGACGCCCAGCAACCATACGGCATACTTTAGGCCAAGTGCTTGTCGCCGCGAGCGTCCTTTTGGCCGCCGTCATCAGCTTCCCCCGTATTCAAACTGAGAACAGCGCAGCCTTTGCCCCGGTACATTCGTCCGACCGAACGAGTCGTTCCTTCGTCGGCCAAGATTTGCTGATGGCTAGAATTGTTCTCGCCAGTCATCGGTAGGACCACGCGACGTCCACTTCCCCGTCGCGGCGAGATCGGGCGGACCTTGTGGCGAGCCGCCCGATGTTCGCGCGTATGCCCTACAGCGTCTTCAGGAAGAACGTGCCGGCGGCAATGACCACGGCAATGATTGACAGAGCAAGACTGACGTTGTTCCGCAAAGACTCCCGCCGATGCCGGATTGCGTGCTTGCGGCGAAGCCATTCGTAGGCATGCGTGCGCTCATGGGAAGGGATTTCTCCTGAGGCCAACTGCATGATGACGAGATCCACGCCGAGGCGGTCACACTTCGCAAATACCCCGCCATAGAAGCCTTGCTCGAAGGCTTCCTCTGCCGCAATTTCGCCCTTACGTTGCGATGACGAGCCCGGCCGGCAACGCCAGCGGTCGGGCTTTTCAATGTCGGAGCCGCTACACTGCGGCCCGCGCACAATCGCGCTCGCGAAGGAATACGACTAATGGCTACAGGCACAGTGAAGTGGTTCAACCCAACGAAGGGCTTCGGCTTCATCCAACCCGACAGCGGCGGCAAGGATGTCTTCGTCCATATCAGCGCGGTCGAGCGCGCGGGCCTGAACGGACTCGACGAGGGCCAGAAGGTCACCTACGACGTGCAGGAAGAGCGCGGCAAGCTGGCCGCGGTCAACCTCAAGGGCTGACTGCAAACAGGGAGACGCCCGCCAAAGGCTTGGGATCTGGCGGGCGTCGGGGTGCCGTCGAGTGTTGAGAACCATCGACGACGCGCCAACAATAGCACTCGAAATTTGCTAGCCACACGTCGCGAATATCCACAACGTTGACCGCTCAAAATGACGCCCGCCGGGCTGCGAAGGCCCACGGGCGCCACCTGCGTGCTCTGACCTGTCGCCGGGAAAGGGAATTTCGGGCGACGCGGAGACCGTAGCACCGGGCGCGACGTTGAACGATCACGAGTTGATACGAGCGTCGTTCCCCAAACAAACGCTTTGCGGCTCCCAGGCCCGCCCCGAAACCCACACTCCACGGGGCGGGCCGCTCCCCCCTGCTGTCGTTGGCCGATTTCTCGGATGCTGAGCGGCGCGATGACGAGCCCGGCCGGCACCTCGGCCGGATCTTCTACGGCGTCAGATCGGCAATCACACCCTCCATAGCACCTATAGCTACGTGCGAGGATGCCCTGCCGCATTGCGCCTTCACCCGGATCGCTGCGCCTGGATGAATCAAGTTGCGATAGTCTTTCGCATGGAAGACAACGCCCGCGGTAACATCTTTTATATAGTCGAGCGCCCAAGCGACGTGGACGTACTCATTCAAAATCCAGCGATCCAAGCTGGCACTATCCGGCTTGCTCGACAGCCCGCGCGACCTCCCGACCGCGATCCCGCCCGCACGCTCAACGTCGGAACAGAGCGACAGACGCCAATACAACAAGGCTTCGATTGCTGAACCTGCCAGCACGGTCGCCGCCTTCCACTCGGAGTTGGCGAGTGCGCGATGCGCGCCGCCTACGTCGAGCCTAATACTGTCGCGGAGACCGGCGTCGGAAATAAAGAGCAGATTTGCATGAACGGCAGGCGGATTTTCATCGCGGCACGCGGCCAAGCTCGACCGAAGGACGGTCACTGTATCTTTGCCGTCCCGAGCCATTGGCATCGGCTCCACTTCGCGCACCCTCCATCGTTCTAAGGTGCTGAGGATCACTGCTCGTGCATGGACTACGTCGGCATACTGCTCTGGCGAACAGGTCATAAGATTGTCTGGAACGCTATCGATCAGGTCCACCACCGCCCGAAGACTGGGAGCCTCGCTCGCCGAGATCAGCGACCCCCGTTCTCGATCCAGGGCTGCGAACGGAAAGTCACGGTCAATCACCGCCACAACCTGGCTAGGCATCACTTCTCTCATGCCGGTGCTTCCTTCCCCTGCCGGCGCCTCCACCCTGCGCACGCAACTGGCACCGGGATTGGCACCGGACCAGCGATAACAGCCCGTCACGAGGCGTGACTAGAGTGGATTGGCAACCCGGCAAAGCCCAATAGAAATGGACCTTTCGTCACTGAATGGCACCATCGGGGATGTCGCATATTGCCCGGGCAGCCCCATATCTCTTGGGTAGGATGCAGCACGCTCAATGGCAACCGGCACACTGAACCCCCGATCCTGGCTCTACCCGACGCCGCGCGGCCTCTACTGCGAGCCGGGCGGCTTCTATGTCGACCCGGCCGTCGCCGTCGACCGCGCCCTGATCACGCATGGGCATGGCGATCATGCCCGGCCGGGCCATCGCGCCGCGCTCGCCACGGCCGAAACCCTGGCGATCATGCGCGCCCGTTTCGACGGCATGCCCGACACGGCGCAGCAAGCCCTGACGTACGGCGAGACGATCCGTCTCGGCGAGGTCGACGTGCGGCTGGCGCCGGCGGGTCATATCCTGGGCTCGGCTCAGGCCGTGCTGACCTACAAGGACCAGCGCATCGTCGTGTCGGGCGACTTCAAGCGTCGCCCCGACCCGACCTGCCCGCCGTTCGAGCCGGTGCCGTGCGACGTCTTCATCACCGAGGCGACCTTCGCGCTGCCGGTGTTCCATCATCCCCCTGATGCCGGCGAGATCGGCAAGCTGCTGCGCTCCGTCGCCACCTTTCCCGAGCGCTCCCATCTGGTGGGCGTCTACGCCCTCGGCAAGTGCCAGCGCGTGATCAGGTTGCTGCGCGCCGCGGGCTACGACAAGCGCATCTGGCTGCATGGCGCGCTCCTGTCGTTGTGCAAGCTCTACCAGGACCATGGCATCGACCTCGGTGACGTGGCGCCGGCCTCCGACGCCATCCTAGAGACGTTCCGCGGCGCCATCGTGCTCTGCCCGCCCGGCGCCATTGCCGACCGCTGGTCGCGCCGCTTCGCCGAGCCGATCTCGGCGGTCTGCTCGGGCTGGATGGGGGTGCGTGCCCGCGCCCGCCAGCGCGGCGCCGAGCTGCCGCTGGTGATCTCCGATCATGCCGACTGGCCCGAGCTCAGCCAGACTCTGAAGGATGTCGGCGCGCCCAAGGTGTGGGTCACGCACGGTCGCGAAGAGGCACTGGTTTTCCACGCGCGTTCGCTCGGCATCGAGGCGGAGGCATTGCATTTGAGTGGCCGCGACGAGGAGGACGGCTGAGTGCAGGCCTTCGCTGACCTGCTCGATGCGTTGTCGTTCCAGCCGGCGCGTAACGCCAAGCTCAGGCTGATCGAGACCTATCTGCGCGAGGTGCCCGATCCGGACCGCGGCTGGGGGTTGGCGGCCCTGACCGGCGGGCTCGACTTTCCGGCGGCCAAGCCTGCGCTGCTGCGCGGCTTCGGCGAGGACAAGATCGGCCCCGAGCTGTTCCATCTCTCCTACGACTATGTCGGCGACCTCGCCGAGACGCTGGCGCTGATCTGGGAGACCGACGCCAGGGCCGGGCCGCCGCCGACGCTCGGCGAGATCGTCGAGACGCTGCAGCGCGCCAGCCGCAGCGAGACACCCGGCATCCTGAAGCGCTGGCTCGATGCGCTCGATTCGACGGGCCGCTGGGCCCTGCTCAAACTGTTGACCGGCGCGCTGCGCGTCGGCGTGTCGGCGCGGCTGGCCAAGCAGGCCGTCGCCAACATCGGCAACCAGCCGGTCGACGCCGTGGAGGAGATCTGGCACGGCCTTTCGCCGCCCTACCGGCCATTGTTCGACTGGCTGCTGCACGACGCGCCCAGGCCCAGCAGCAGTGCCGGCGGCGCCTTCCTGCCGCCCATGCTGGCCAATCCGATCGAGCAGAGCGAGCTCGTGACGCTCGATCCCGGGCATTTCCGCGCCGAATGGAAATGGGACGGCATTCGCGTGCAGGTCGCCGCGTCGGGCGGCGTGAAGCGGCTCTACAGCCGCGCCGGCGAGGACGTGTCGGGCGCCTTCCCCGACATCGTGGAGGCGATCGACTTCGACGGCGTGTTCGATGGCGAGCTGCTGGTCCGCCGCGAGGAGACCGTGGCGCCGTTCAACGACCTGCAGCAGCGGCTCAACCGCAAGACCGTGACGCCCAGGATGCTGGCCGACCACCCGGCGCACGTGCGGCTTTACGACGTGCTGTGGCTCGAAGGCGACGACCTGCGCGCCCTGCCCTTCGACCAGCGCCGTGCCCGCCTGGAAGCCTGGATGGCCCTGAAGCCGCGCCAGCGTTTCGACCTCTCGCCACTGGTGACCTTCCGCGACTGGGCCCATCTCGCCGAGCTGCGCGAGGGCATGACCAGCGATGGCATCGAAGGCCTGATGCTGAAGCGGGCCGACAGTGCCTATCTGGCCGGCCGCCCGAAGGGTCCGTGGTTCAAATGGAAACGCGATCCGATGCTGGTCGACTGCGTGCTGATGTATGCCCAGCGCGGCCATGGCAAGCGCAGTTCCTTCTATTCCGACTTCACCTTCGGCTGCTGGCGCGAGGTCGCCGGCCAGCGCGAGCTGGCGCCGGTCGGCAAGGCCTATTTCGGCTTCACCGACGAGGAGCTGCGCTGGCTCGACAAATGGGTGCGCGACCACACGACCAACCGCTTCGGCCCGGTCCGCGAGGTGACGCCCGAACTGGTCCTGGAGATCGCCTTCGACGGCGTCGCCCGTTCGACCCGGCACAAATCGGGGGTAGCGATGCGCTTCCCGCGCATCAACCGCATCCGAACGGACAAACCGGCCGCCGAGGCCGACACGGTGGACAGCCTGTTGCGACTAGCGGCGCCAAAGAGCAATGAACCTTGAATTCCCGCGGTGACCGACAATATCACTAGTGATATGAGGACCATTATGAAGGGAACATCTTCAAGTCATCGAGCGAGCGCGCGACGTTATCGGGAGCGCATGCGTTCCGAGGGGCTGCGGCAGGTAAGTCTGTGGGTCTATGACCGCAGTTCACCGGCCTTCGTTCGGGAATGTCGTCGACAGTCACTTCTGGTTTCGAAGTCTGATGCGGCGGCGGATCTCGAGCGGCTGCTGGATCAAAGCCTGGGCGACATCGATGGTTGGACGGCTTGAACCGCGGTGATGTCGTAACCGTCGCGCTCCAGGGAGAATTCGGGAAACCTCGCCCGGCGGTGATCGTCCAGTCCGACACCTTTAACGCCACGCACGCGACGATCTCAATTGTTCCAATCACGAGCACGATCGAACCCGCGCCCCTGTTTCGCATTACCGTGGAACCGTCGGCCGCGAATGGATTGCGTAGCGTTTCACAGATCATGACGGACAAGGTCGTCAGCGTCCGGCGAGAGCGGCTGGGCGTAAAAATCGGCGTTCTTGACCGCGAAACCATGGCGCGGATCGGACGCTCCTTGGCACTCTGGTTGGAGCTCGCCTGAGGCCCAAACGGAGAGTTCCGGCCGTTATATCCCTACCAACTCAACGGTCATCGCCATCCCGCGGCTATTCGCTCGTTTGGGGTCGAAAAAGCAGGAAAAGCGCCCTACATTGCCGGGCATGATCGACCCGTTCGGCCGGCACATCACCTATCTGCGCGTCTCGGTGACGGACCGCTGCGATTTCCGCTGCGTCTATTGCATGGCCGAGGACATGACCTTCCTGCCCAAGGCGGAGGTGCTGTCGCTGGAGGAGCTGGAGCGGCTGTGCACGGCCTTCGTGCGGCGTGGCGTGCGCAAGCTGCGGCTGACCGGGGGTGAGCCGCTGGTGCGCAAGAACGTGATGTCGCTGATCCGCGGCTTGGGCCGCCATCTCGACAGCGGCGCACTCGACGAGCTCACGCTCACGACCAATGGCAGCCAGCTCGCCAAGTACGCCCAGGATCTGGCCGCGATCGGCGTGCGGCGCCTCAACGTGTCGCTGGATACGCTCGACAAGGACAAGTTCCGCGAGCTCACCCGGTGGGGTGACCTCGACCAGGTGATGCGCGGCCTCGATGCCGCGCAACGGGCCGGGCTGCACATCAAGATCAACGCGGTGGCGCTGCGCGGCGTCAACGACATGGAGTTCGACGAGCTGATCCGCTGGAGCCACGGCCGCGGCATGGATCTGGTGCTGATCGAGGTCATGCCGATGGGCGAGATCGGCGAGGAAGCGCGGCTCGACCAGTACCTGCCCCTGTCGCTGGCGCGCGCCGGCATTGCCAAGCACTTCACCCTGACCGAGACCGACTATCGCACCGGCGGGCCGGCGCGCTATTTCCGCGTCGAGGAGACCGGCGGGCGACTGGGCTTCATCACGCCGCTCACGCACAATTTCTGCGAAAGCTGCAATCGCGTCCGCCTGACCTGCACCGGCACATTGTACATGTGCCTGGGCCAGGAGGATGCGGCCGATCTGCGCGCACCCTTGCGCGCTGCGGATAGCGACGAGGCGCTCGACCGCGCCATCACCGAGGCGATCGCGCGCAAGCCCAAGGGCCACGACTTCATCATCGACCGTCGTCACAGCAAGGCCGCGGTCCCGCGGCACATGAGCGTCACCGGCGGGTGATACGCGCTCTCTCCATTCTCCTCCTCAGCGAAGCTGGGGTGGAGCATGAATCAAGCCGACGGACCTGACTGCGTGCCGGCTGACCGTGCCTTGGCACGGCGCACCGCTTCGCGATGAGAGATGTACATCGCGCTGCTGAAGATCACGGCGGCGCCGATGAAGGTCCAGATGTCGGGCTGCTGGGTGAACAGGAAGAAGCCCAGCAGGGTGTTCCAGATCAGCGACATGAAGCCGATCGGCTGCAGCAGCGTGATGTCGGCGAGCTGGTAGCCCCGCTGCTGGCAGATGTGGCCGAGCGTGCCGCACAGCCCCGCCGCCATGAACCACAGCAGATCGGTCCAGTACGGCATCTGCCAGAAGGCGATGGCGAAGGGCGCCGCGCAGACCACGATCACCGTGTTCTGCCAGATCACGATGGTGTTGGCCGAATCGGTGCGTGCCAGCGCCTTGGACATCAGGTTGGAGGCCGAGAAGATCGGTGTGCTGGCCAGCACACACAGCGCGCCGATGCCGATCACGCCGAAGCCCGGCCGAATGATGATCATGGCGCCGGCGAAGCCCACCATGACGGCGATCCAGCGCCGCAGGCGGACATCCTCGCCGAGGAACAGGGCGGCCCCGATGGTGACGAAGATCGGGCCGGTGAAGCCCAGCGCGGTGATTTCCGCCAAGGTGGTGAGCGGCAGGGCGATGAACCACAGCATCATGCCCGAGGTGTGCAGGGCGCCGCGGAAGATATGGAGCGGCATGCGCCGCGAATGAAACGATCGATAGACGCCCAGCCGCACGATGATGGGCAGCAGGAACAGCGCGCCGAAGACGTAGCGCAGGAACGCCATCACATAGGAGTTGAGATGCTCCGCCGGAATCAGCGTGAAGACATTGAGGAGCGCGAACAGCACCCCTGACACGGCGACCCAGAGAATGCCCCGCAGGTTTGGCGACAGCGCAAGCCAGCGGTCGACGAAGGCAGACACCTCGCCACTATGTCATGGCGAGTGAAATTAAGCACGCCTGTGGATAGGCCGGTCGTTCATCGGTTCGGTCGACCCGTGCCGCGGAGATCAGGCCTCGCCGACCCCCTCGCCGTTCAACCGCACCGTCGGCACAACGTATTCATGGCGCAGGCCGGCAACCCGCTGCACCAGCTCCTCGATATAGGGGTCGTGGATGTCGAGCGCCCGCGCATGGGCGGCCGTGTTGGCCAGATAGTCGCGGCAGGCACCGCGCCGGCCCTCGGCGTAGGCGATGTGGTGGGCGGTGCGTTCCATCGACAGGTCGCCGCAATACTGGCAATGGCTGGTGTCGATGGCGAAGGTGACGGCGGTCACGGTGCGGCCGTCCCGCAGCTTGGTTGGCACCCAGGCCGGTTGGTAGACGCCCGCCAGCATCTCCCGATTCCACAGGAGGCCGAGCTCGCTGCGCACTTGCTCGGGCGAGAGCCGATAGGCGATGCCCTCGCAGGTTCCGCCCTGCTCCAGCGCCAGCATCAGGCCCGGCAGCTCGGGTGTGCCGCGTCCCATCGGCATCCAGAAGCAGAACGACCGCCGCCAGCCGTCGACCGTACAGGCCTGCGAATCGGTGAATTCGATTGCCGGATTCCACATCAGCGAGCCGTATGCGAAGACCCACACGTCCTGATCGGGCGGAATGGATGCCAATGCCTCCTTGAGGCTCGCCTCGCGCTGCTCGGCCGACAGGAAGAAGTGGTATCCGGCCTTGCGGGCATCAGCGACCAGCTGATCGACGCGCTCGGTACTCAAATCCTCACGTGTCAACAAGGCCGGACCTCTCAGACGCCGTACACGATCGCCATGGTCTCGGCCACGCAGGCCGGCCGTTCCTGGCCTTCGATCTCGACGGTCACCTGGTTGGTGAGTCGCACCCCGCCGCCATCCATCGGCTCAGCCGCGATCAGCTTGGCGCGGGCCCGCACCTTGGCACCGGCCGGCACGGGACTGGTGAAGCGCACCTTGTTGCAGCCGTAGTTGATGCCGCGCTTGACGTTGTTGATGTGTGAGATCTGGCTGTTGAGCATCGGAATGAGGGAGAGCGTCAGGAAGCCATGGGCGATCGTCTTGCCGCCCGGCATCTCCTTCTTGGCGCGCTCGACATCGACATGGATCCACTGGTGATCGCCGGTCGCATCGGCGAACTGATTGATCCGATCCTGCGAGACTTCGACCCAGTCACTGACCCCGATTTCCTGACCAACATATTTGTGCATTTCGTTGGGATGGGAGAATTCCCGCTTCGCCATTTCCTACCTCTACTGCTTCTTTCTGCCTGCCGACTGCAACCTACCATGAAAACGTTACCGCACAGCCGCTATTCGCTCCCCTCAGCCTGTCGGATCAGTCGAATTTGTATGGTCGCTTGCTTTTGCCCATCATGCCATCAACAAGAATGCACATGTGGAGACCCCGAAATGGCGAGTCAGACCGTCCTCTGCGACGTCGATGAAAGTATTTGCACTCTCACCCTCAACCGCCCGGAACGGCTCAATGCCTGGACCGGCCAGATGCACGACGAGCTCAAGGACGCCATGTACCGGGCCGGCGCCGATCCGGAGGTGCGGGCGATCATCCTGACCGGGGCGGGCCGCGGCTTCTGCGCCGGGGCCGACATGGGCAATCTCCAGGCGATTGGCGCCGGCGCCAACCCTGGACGCGCGACCAAAACCCAGCCCGGCCTGCCGGGCGGCAGCACGCTGGCCGAGTTCAGGATGCCCTACTCGTACTTTCCCTCGATCCCCAAGTTCATCATCGCCGCCATCAATGGACCCGCCGCCGGGCTGGGCTTCATCATTTCGCTCTACGCCGACCTGCGGTTCGCCGCCGAATCAGCCGTCTTCACCACCTCGTTCGCCCAGCGCGGCCTGATCGCCGAACACGGGGTGAGCTGGCTGTTGCCCCGCCTCGTCGGCCTGTCGACGGCCCTCGACCTGCTCTGCTCGGCCCGCAAGATTCGTGCCCCGGAGGCCCTGTCGCTCGGCCTGGTGAACCGGGTCATCGCCGACGACAAGCTGATGGCCGAGACGCGCGCCTATGCCCGGCTGCTGGCCGACACGGTGTCGCCGCGCTCGGTCGCGGTGATGAAGCGGCAGATCTGGGAGTCGGAATTCCAGACCCTGGCCGAGGCCACCACCCAGGCGAACCACGAGATGGAGCTCTCCTTCCACACGGCCGACTTCAAGGAGGGCGTCGCCCACTTCGTCGAGAAGCGCGCGGCGCGCTTCACGGGCAGGTAGCGTCACACCTTCTCGGTCTCGCCGGCGCGCGGTTGCCAGGTCATCAGGCGGCGCTCGGCGCGCCCGATCAGGGCGTCGAGCACCAGGGCGAAGGCGGTCAGGATCAGGATACCGGCGAACACGGTGTTGATGTCGAACGTGCCTTCGGCCTGCAAAATCAGGTAGCCGACACCGCGCGCCGAACCGAGATACTCGCCGACCACGGCGCCGACGAAGGCGAGGCCGACGGCATTGTGCAGGCTGGCGAACACCCAGCTCATGGCCGACGGCAGGTAGATCGAGCGCAGCAGTTGGCGCGGCGAGGCGCCCAGCATGCGCGCATTGGCGATCAGGTTGGGGCTGACCTCGCGCACGCCCTGGTAGACGTTGAAGAACACCACGAAGAAGACCAGCGTGACGCCCAGTGCCACCTTGGACCAGATGCCGAGGCCGAACCACACCGCGAAGATCGGCGCCAGCACCACGCGCGGCATCGAGTTCAGGCCCTTGATGTAGGGATCCATCACCGCCGACGCGGTCGGCGACAACGCAAGCCACAGGCCGATGGCGAGGCCGAAGGCCGAGCCGATGACGAAGCCCAGCGCCGTCTCGAGCAGGGTGACGCCGAGATGGATGAAGATGTCGCCGGTCACGAACCAGTCGACGATGACCCAGAAGACCTTTTGAGGCTCGCCGAAGAAGAAGGCCGCCCGGTTGTCCTGCTCGAAATAGAACGGCGGGACCAGGCCGGGCGCGGTCAGCACGTACCAGGCCGCGATCAGCAGGGCGAGGATCGAGATCTGGAGAAGGCGCAGGCGCATGTCAGGCCGCCTTCTGCCGCTCATAGGCCTTGAGGACCTCCGCCTTCATGACCGACCAGATCTCGCGATGGAGATCGAGGAAGGCCGGCGTCATGCGGATCTCCGAGACATCGCGCGGGCGCGCGAGATCGACCTTGAAGTCGCCGATCGGATGGGTGGCGGGTCCGGCCGACAGGACCACGACGCGATCCGACAAGGCGATCGCCTCCTCGAGGTCGTGGGTGATGAACAGGACCGATTTCCTGTCTTCGGCCCACAACGCCAGGAGCTCGTTCTCCATCAACTGGCGGGTCTGCACGTCGAGCGCCGAGAACGGCTCGTCCATCAGCAGGATGTCGGGGCTGAGGATCAGCGTTTGCGCCAGGGCGAGCCGCTTGCGCATTCCGCCCGACATCTGATGCGGATAGCGATCGCCGAAACCCGCCAGCCCGACCCGGCGCAGCCATTCCTCGCCCCGCGCCTTCGCCTCGCCGGGCGCGACGCCACGAAACTCCAGCCCGGCCATCACGTTGCCGATGCCGGTGCGCCACGGCATCAGTGCGTCGGCCTGGAACATGTAGCCGGCGCGCCGGTTGACGCCGTTGGCGACATCGAGGCGCTCGCCGAACACCTCGACGCTGCCGGACGATGGCTCGAGCAGGCCCGCCGCGACGTTCAGCAAGGTCGACTTGCCGCACCCGGTCGGGCCGACCACCGACACGAACTCGCCGCGCGCGATGGTGAGCGTCGCGTTGGCGACGGCGGTGTAGGCCTCGCTGTCGCCGTCGCGCGCAGCGAAGCGGCAGGTGATGTCGGCCAGCGCCAGCGCCGGCACCTCGGCGGTCGGCACGATCGGCTAGCTGCGCTTCTTGGCGCGCTCGGCGAACTCGTTGGTCCAGGTGTCCGCGAGCTTGATCCTGGCCGGCTCGATCTTGGGATCGCCGTCGGCCAGGAACTTCAGGCAGTTGGCGGGACCGTCCGCCGGCATGATGCCGTCGGGCGAGATCGTCTCGCGCACGTTGGCGAAGGCGCGTTCGTAGATCGCCTTGTCGCCCAGCAGGTAGGCGGCAGGCACGGCGGCCGCCACCTCGGACGGCTTCGCCGTCTGCAGCCATTCGTCGGCACGCACGATCGCCGTGGCCAGCGCCTGGGCGGTGTTCGGCGTCTTGGTGAGCAGCGCCGGCTGGGCATAGAGGCAGGCCGCCGGCATCGAGCCGCCGAACAGCTCCTGGTTGCCCTTCATGGTCCGCGTGTCGACCACGATCTTGATCAGGTTCTTTTCCTGCAGGATCGTCAGCGCAGGATCGGACTGCGAGATGCCGTCGACCGACTTGTTCTCGATCGCGGCCACCACGGATGCACCGGCGCCGACGCCGATCGCCACGATGTCGCTCGCCTTGAGGCCGCCCTTGGCCGCCCAGTAGGTCACCAGCATCTGGGTCTGCGAGCCCGGTGCGGTGACCCCGAACTTCATGCCCTTGATATCGCCCGGTCCTTTCACCTTGTCGGCGAGGTCGTTGCGCACGCCGATCGCGAGCTGCATGCCGCGGCCGATCAGGGCGAAGCCCTTGATGGCCTGGCCGCGCTGCTGCATGCGGATCGTATGCTCGTAGGCGCCGGCCACCACGTCGGCACTGCCGCCCATCAGCGCTTCGAGCGACTTGGCGCCGCCCTGGAAATCGTTGATCTCGACGTCGAGGCCGGCGTCCTTGAAGAAGCCCTTGGTCTCGGCGATGGTGACTGACAGGTAGTACAGCGCCGACTTACCGCCGACCGCCAGCACGATCTTGGACTTCTCCGGCTTGCCCTGCGCCCGCGCGACGTGCGGGGCGGCTATCAGCATCGGCGCCGCGGCCAGGACGGCGCGCCGCCGCATCTGCAGCTTGCTCATTCATCACTCCTGAGTTTCCAACCCTAGTCCCTTGAAGCCTGGGAACCTTACTTGAAGGTGCGTTCTGGCCACCACGGATAATAGCTCGGCATGCCGTCGCTCACCTTCATGGGGAACCTGGCCGGCCGCTTCTCCAGGAACGCAGTCACGCCCTCCTTCACGTCGGCCGACTTGCCTCGTGCATAGATGCCCTTGGAATCGACCTTGTGTGCTTCCATCGGATGATCGGCGCCCAGCATCTTCCAGAGCATCTGGCGGTTCAGCGCCACCGACACCGGGGCCGTGTTGTCGGCGATCTCGCGGGCCAGCGCGTAGGCCGCGGGCAACAGATCGTGCGGAGCATGGATCGAGCGCACCAGGCGGCCGCGCAGCGCCTCCTCGGCGGAGAAGACGCGGCCGGTCATGACCCATTCCAGCGCCTGCTGCGGACCGACAAGCCGCGGCAGGAACCAGCTCGAGCACGCCTCCATGACGATGGCGCGGCGGGTGAAGACGAAGCCGTAGCGCGCCGCCTCCGAGGCAAGGCGCAGGTCCATCGCCAATTGCATGGTGACGCCGACGCCGACGGCCGGCCCATTGCAGGCGGCGATCGTGGGCTTCAACGAGTCGTACAGCCTGAGCGTCAGCAACCCGCCGCCGTCGCGATGGCCGTCCAGCCCGGGGTCGACCGGGCCGCGATTCTCCGCGTTGAACGTGTTGGCACCACCTGAGAGGTCGGCGCCGGCGCAGAAGCCGCGCCCGGCGCCGGTGAACACGACGGCACGCACATCGTCGTCGCGGTCGGCGCGGTCCATGGCGTCGAGCAGCTCGGACAGCATCTTGCCGGTGAAGGCATTGAGCTTGTCGGGCCGGTTCAGGGTGATGGTGAGGATGCCGTCCTTGGCTGCATACTTGATCTGTTCGTATTCCACGCCCCGCTCCTCACGTCTGATTGATCAGCACCACGCCGCTCACGATGAGGACGATGCCGCCGACCTGCTTCATGCCGAACGGCTCGCCGAAAAGATAGTGACCGAGCACCGCCACGATCGCATAGGACAGTGACACGCTCGGGAAGGCGACCGACAACGGAAGCTTGCGTATCGCCACCATGTAGAGGAAGGCGGCCGAGCCGTAGAGCGCGAGGCCGACCAGGCTCGAGGGCCGCAGCACCTGGCTCACGAAGTCGGGTGCATCGGCAGCCATCTTCAGCAGCACCTGGCCGCCGATTCCGGCCAGGATGCCGGTCGCCAACGCGACGTAGTAGACCGTCATCGCCCGGGCTCCTCTCGGCTGGGTTCACGATGAGGCTGGCCAGCAGCCCGCGTATCGACTTTCGGGTGCTCGACGGCGATCCCCCGCGCACCGTCCTCGGGCGCGCGGTGGAAGACCTCGCGCACGAGATATTGCGGCTTGCGATTGACCGCCAGGAACATGCGGCCGAGATACTCGCCGATCAGTCCGACCAGCACGAGCTGCACGCCTGCCAGGACCAGCACCGCCACCATCAGCGATGCCCAGCCCTGCGGCGGCTTGTCCGAGACGATCGCCTCGACGACGACGATCACCGCCCCCAGGGCGCCGAGCGCGCCGAAGCCCAGCCCGAACAGGGTCGCGAGCCTGAGCGGCATCACCGAGAAATTGAGGAACATCGCCAGCCACAGCCGAACAAGCCGGCGCAGCGTGTAATTCGATCGGCCTTCGACGCGCGGCAGATGGTCGACCTGCAGGCGGCCGACATTCTGCGTCACCTGGAACACCAACCCGTCGACATAGGGGAACGGCCCTTCGTAGCCCGCTACGATGCGCTCGCGCACGAACGCCGACAGGCAGCGGAAGCTCGACAAATACAGGCCGGGCGGCTTGTCGATCAGGTGATCGGCGCACCAGTTGGTGAAGCGGCTGCCGATGTTGCGCCACGCGGCGTGCTTCTTCTCGGCATAGTAGGTGTAGACCGCGTCGTAGTTGCCGTCGCGCGCATGCTCGAACAGGCGCGTCACCTCCTCAGGCGGATTCTGCAGATCGTCGTCCATGGTGATCACGTAGGCGCCGCGGGCACGCGACAGTCCCGCCATCACCGCATTGTGCTCTCCGAAATTACGGCTGAGGCTCAGCACCGTCACCGGCGCACCGGGCTCGACGATCAAGCTCTTGCAGACGGCGAGGCTGTTGTCCGGGCTGCAATCGACCACCAGCACGATCTCGAGCCCGCCTTCGATGTCGAGCCCGCGCAGCGCGCGCACGAGCTCGCCGACCGTGGCAGCGCCGTTGTAGACCGGCACGACGATCGACAGCGCCGGAGCGGGCATCGCAGCGTCAGCCATCCCGTGCCGCCACCACGATCAGGGAACCGCCGAACGGCAGGCCGATGCCGAGCCCGATGACGCCGCGCTCGACGGCCAGGGCGGCCGAGGCCAGGCGATCGAGCCAGCGCGGATAGTCGCGCACGTCGCTTTCGGCATCGTCACGCTCGAGCAGGCGATGAAGCAGCATCAGGGGAAACAACAGCGTGTTCCAATAGCTCGACCTCAGGACGCGAAAGCCGTGACGATCGAGCAGTCGACGCACCTCGCCGCCAGCAAAGCGGCGGACATTGTGCACGCGCCTGTCATGCGCCGACAACAGCCAGCCGTAAGCCGGCAGGTTGAAGACCGCGATCGCGCCCGGCGCGAGGCAGCGATGCGCCTCTTTCAGGGCGCGTGCAGGATCGACCCCGCCATGGCAGAGCACGTCGAGCGACAGATAGCCGCCCAGCAGCCCATCGCCGATCGGCATTTCGTTGACCGAACCTGCGACGACGGGCCGGCCGGCCTTCGAGGCAGCCAAGCCGGCGGCGATCGGGTCGTATTCCAGCCCCAGCGTGGCATGTCCGGCCAGGGCCGGCCCGAGAGTCAGCAGCATGCCGCCGGTACCGCAGCCCGCATCGAGCAGCGGGCCCCGCGGCGCGGCACCGGCAAGGGCGCTGCCGAGCAACTGCGCGGCGAGCCTGCGCAGGCCGCGGTACCACCACATGCGGTCCTCGACCCGATGCATGCGCTCGTACTCGACCCGCTCCACCTCGTGCTGACCTCCCGCGAGTGTCGTCTCATTGCCCGCTTATGATATCTTCGCCCTGCCTTGCCAACCGCCTCGACCAAACCACCGACCATTCCCCCCCGTATCGAGCGGCTGCTGCTGGTCCCGCTGGTCGTCCTGCCGATCGTCTGGCTGGCCGGGTATTTCTTTCCACCGATCAATCACGACGTCGCGGCGATCATCGACGTTTCGGCGCGCTGGGTCGGCGGCGAGAAGCTCTATGTCGAGATCATCGACGAGAACCTGCCGCTCACCTTCGTCGTCCACGCCCTGCCGGTCCTGACGGCGAAGATCCTGCCGGGCGCCCCCACGTTCTGGTTCACCGCCTGGGTGGTGGCCGGCATCTTCGCCTCGTTCTGGGCCTGCCGGCGCCTGGTCCGCCTCGTGCCCTCGGCCGACCATGCGCTGACCGAGGCGCTGCTGCCGCCGGTGCTGCTGTTCCTGTTCACCGTGCTGCCGAACGAACATTTCGGGCAGCGCGAGCACATCATGTTCGTGGCCTGCGCACCGTACATGATCGCGTCGATGGCGCGGGCCGAAGGTGTGTCGTTGACGCGTTTCGCCGCCATTGCGATCGGCCTGGTCGCCGGCGTGGCCTTGGCCATGAAGCCGCACTATCTCGCCATCCCGGCCGCGGTCGAGCTCTACCTGCTGATCCGACGCGGCTGGCGGGCGACGCTCTTCGACCCGATCCCATGGGCGATCGGCCTCGTGGCCGTGGCGCATTTCATCGCCATGTACACGATCTTTGCCGAATTCGGCACGTTCGTGATGCCGCTTGCCGTCGAGGCCTATGCCCCGATTGGCGATGCCGGCTGGCGCACCGTGCTGACCAGCAACGTGCTGGGACCGACCCTGATCGCCCTTCTGATCTTCGGGGCGATCGCCGTGGTCTTCACCAAGACCGTGTCGGCGCGCGTGCTGGTCGTGTTCGGCATCGGTGCCGCGATCTCGGCCATCGCCCAGGCCAAGGGCTGGCCCTACCATGTGCTGCCCGCGCTGTCGGCGGCCATCCTGCTGGCCGCCCTCACCGTGTCGCAGACCGTCGACCGCTACCTGCCGATCAGCCGCAGCGGCCACCACCTGCCGGTCGCGGTGATCTCGGCTACCCTGATGGTCCTGCTCTACTTCCAGGCCGCCCTCTACACACCGCCCTTCTACAAGCAGCGCCAGTTCGACGAATCGATCGGCGGGCGCCTGCAGCACATCATCGAGCAGAACGCGCCGCACCATACGATCCTGGCCCTGTCGCCCGGCATCTATCCGCTGTGGCCGCTGATCAACTACATCGGCGGCCGCATGGCGATGCGCTTTCTCACCATGTGGGTGCTGCAGGGTGTGTACGCGACCTGCGACGATTTTCCGGCGCTCTACAATCCACCCGACACGATGGGCGATTCGGAGAAGTTCGTATTCGATGCCGTGAGCGAGGATTTCGCCCGCGAGCAGCCCGACCTGCTGATCGTCGACCGCATCGCCGGCATCCCGCGCTGCCAAGGCCGCGAGTTCGACTACCTCGAATACTTCATGCAGAACCGCGTCTTCGCCGACGCCTTCGAGAACTACGACCACCTGATGGATTTCGACCGCTACAGGATCTACCGGCGGAAGAAGAAGTGATCTCATCCTCCTCCCCAGCTTCTCTGGGAGGAGAACGAGGCATCACTCGCCCCACTTGCCCATCACCTTGACGCGCTGGTCTTCGGGGATCTTGTCGATGTCGGGAATCTTGAAGACCCCGGAGGCGACCAGCACGATCTCGCCGCCGCACACGAGGTCGCAACTGCAGAAGCAGAAATTGAGCGTGCGCCGGGCGATGCGCGCGCTGCCTTCGAGCCATTGGCCGAGCCGCGCGCCGCGCACGAACTCGGTGCTGAGCGAGACCGTCGGATGGGGCCAGCGGATGCCGGTCGCGTGGCCGGAGCCCACGCCCATCACCATGTCGGCCACGGTGACCAGCAGCCCGCCATGCGCCCAACCCAGCGGATTGCCGTGGCGCGGCTCGAGCGGCAGGCCGACCCGCAGCTTCTCGCCTTCGCTCTTGAACCAGAGCGGGCCGATCAGGTCGACGAACTGGTCGAAGACATCGAGCTGCCGGAAGCCTTCGGGAACGCGCGTATCGGTCATGTCGCCAATCCGTCTTCGGAAGCCGCGAATCTTTCCAGAGCAGCACGCACAGTCGGCTCGAAGGGCACACTGCGATGGGTTTGTTCGTTGAGCGACACCATGATCGCCTTGAGCACGGCCGTGCAGTGGCCCTCGCCGTCGAACAGCCCGTGCCCGATCACGCATTTGCGCTCGCGCACCTCGAGCAGGCGGGCGCAGGCGGTGGCACGGCCGGGATAGAACATCTGACGCTTGAAATCGACCTCGAGCCGGCCGACCACGACGCGAAAGCGCGGCAGGCCGGACCGCACGACCGCGCGCATGTAGGAGACGCGGGCATTTTCCAGGAGCTGCAGGAAGGCGCCGTTGTTGACGTGGCCGTTGGCGTCGACGTCGGCGAAACGCAAATGCTCTTCCGTCGCGAATCCGTAGATCCGCCGGTCGGCCAGATCGAGCGTCACGAGATCAGCGTTCCCTGAATTCGATGGTGAGATGCGCGGCCTGCGATGGCGGCACGATCAGCCGCTCGGCATCCGGCTTGATGGTCTCGACACCGTTGGCGTCGAGCAGGCTTGCGCAGGCGGCGAGCGAGTCGACCCTCAAAGACAGCAGCGCCGGATGATCGCCTGGCCGCACGGGCGTGACGCCGGGATAGCGCCGGCCATAGGCCGCGCGCGTGAGGTAACGGATCGGCTGCGTGCCGGTCTCGACCAACAGGCCGTCGCCGTCGCTGCGGACCGATCCGTCGCCGAAATACTTCTCCAGCTCGGCCCCCCATTGCGCCGGCTGCTCGGCGATCACCGTGACGCCCAGGATCCCCCGCGCACCGTTGGGGTGCCGTGCCCATTCGGCGCGATAGACGAATTGCGGTGTCAGATGCTCGCAGACGAAGAACCCGACCACGGGCATATGGGCCTTCGGGATGCGCACCGTGCGAAACTGGGCGCGCTCGGTCTTGCCGGCAACCTCGACCGCCCGGTCGAAGAACAGCGGCGCGTCGGGCTGCAGGCCCGATGCGGCAAAAGCGTCGAAGGCGATGTCGGCCCCATCGGTGGCCAGCGCCACGTTGGCGAGCCCGCCGCCACCCTTCAGCCATTCCCGCCGCTCGGCGTTGAAGACGGTGTCCTCGACGATGCCCAGGATCTCGAAATAATCCTCGTCGAAGATCATGAGATGATTGGCGGTGCCGAGCTTCTGGTGGAAGCCGCGCGGCTGGACCTGGAAGCCCAGCCGCCGATAGGCCGCCTCGGCGGCATCGATGCCGTCGACCATGACGACCACGTGGTCGAGCCCCTTGACGGCGCGAGTCATGCCGGCCTCCGTCGCACCATGTTGATCCCCTTGACGGTCAGCACCAGCTCGCCCTTCTGGTTGGTGGCGCCCCAGTGCTCGTGGATGACGCCCATCTCGGGCCGGCTCTTGGATGGCACCTTGTCGGCGCACTCGACCCAGGCCGTGAGCGTGTCGCCCGGCCGCACCGGCTTCAGCCAGCGCACCTGGTCGAGCCCCGGCGAGCCGAGCGCCGTCCGATTGTCGATGTAGTTGTCGACGAACAGCCGCATGAGCTTGGACGTGACATGCCAGCCCGAGGCGATCAGCCCGCCGAACATCGACTGGCGGGCGGCGTCGGCGTCGATGTGGAAGCTCTGCGGGTCGAACTGGCGGGCGAAGGTGACGATTTCCTCCGCCGTGAAGGACGCCGAGCCGAGTGCGAACTTCATGCCGATCTCGTAGTCTTCCCAGTAGCGCGGGTCTTTGGACTGCATGGCATCGCTCTTCGCAGAGCATGGGCAGTCCCGCAAGCGCGTCTATGGCCCGCAGAGCGACAGTCGGCTAGGCTGAGCCTAGGACCTGCGGCAGATGAACGAACCCAACCTGGTCAGACGCCTGACCACGATCGTTGCCGTCGACGTCGTCGGCTTCAGCACCATGTCGGCACGCGACGAGGAGCACGCCCTCGAGCTGCTCGGCAACCGGATGGGCCTCACCGAGTCGGTCGTGAAGCACCATCGCGGCCGCGTCTTCAAGGCCACCGGCGACGGCCTGCTCGCGGAGTTCGCCAGCCCGGTCGAGGCGGTTCGCGCCGCCCTCGAGACCCAGGAGGCCATGCGCTCGGCCAACGCCTCGGCGCGGCCCGACGACCAGCTCATCCTGCGCATAGGGGTCAATCTCGGCGACGTGGTCGAAAGCGGCGACGACCTGATGGGCGACGCGGTCAACGTCGCGGTGCGGCTGGAATCGATCGCTCCCCACGGCGGCATCTGCGTCTCGTCTTCGATCTACGAGCAGATCATCGGCAAGCTCACGCTGGGCGCCGAGGATATGGGCGAGCAGCACGTCAAGAACATCCCGCGCCCGATTCATGCTTACCGGCTGACGCTCGGTGGGGTGGCGCCGATCCAACCCGTCGAGAAGCCGACGGCCCGCAAAGGCGCCTCTCGCCTCGTCATGGCCAGCGGTGCGGCTGTCGTCGTGGCGATCGCCGTCGGCATCGGCGCCTGGTTGATGCATGACCGGATGGAAGCGATGCCCACGCCGGTCGCCCAGCAACCGGCCGCGCCGCCATCGCCTGCACCACCACCCCCGACATCGACGGCGGCGGTCGCCGACAATCCGCCGTCCCCTCCTGTACCGCCGGTGACACCACCGGCGCCAAGCACGCCCGCTGCCAGTGCCCCGCCGGCACCGGCGGCGCCATCACCCGCCGCCCCCGCCGCCGCATCCCGCCCCTACGTTGCGGCCGACGTGCCGTTCGTCGGTGATTTTCGCCGGCGGGCGCTGGAAAACTATGCGCGGGCAGAGGGCTCCAAGGCGATGGCGATAACGGTCCGCGGCAATCTCGCCATCGCGACGCGCCGCATCGACGACGCGGCGGCGCGCCGGGTCGCGCTCGAGGAGTGCAACAGGGCGGTGCAGCGCGAGGCGCCGTCGGCGCGCGATACCGAGCGCTGCATGATCTACGCCATCGGCAACGAGGTCGTATGGTCGTTCCGCCAGCCGCCCCTGCCGCCGCCGCCCTATCTTCCGCCCAACCGGCCCAACCCGCCGATCACCCTCGATCCGACCGTCGTCCCGCTGCTTCGCGAACCCGGCCGGCTCAATCTCTCCGAGCACTACGTCAAGTCGGAACGCAGGAGGGCCCTCGTGCTCGGCCGCGGTCGGATCGACTGGTGGTCGCCGAGCGAGACCGAGGCCGATGCGATCAAGCGCAACCTGCAGGTCTGCGGCCATGTCACCGGTCGTCCCTGCGTCGTGTACGCGGTCGACATGCAGGTGGTCGTCCGCACGCCGCAGCGCTATCGCATCGTCGACATCCTGACGGCACCGGACCTCGCCGACCTCAATGCCAGCCAGCAGGAAGCCGTCGACCGCTACCTCGTCGCCGACGACTGGCGGGCGATCGCGATCGCCCGCAACGGTCGCATGGGAATGGCGGTCCGCCGCCCGAGCGAGACCGATGCCGTGAACGACGCGCTCCGCGAATGCGCCCAGGCCGGCGGCACCGAATGCGCCGTGGCCGCCGTCGGGCCGTTCCTCGTCGCGCCGAAGTAGAGGCGGTCTGGGCATGAAACGCCGGAAGATCTTGGGCGCCGCAGCGGGTGTGGCCGCGGCATGGCCGCTCCACGGCCTCGCCAAGCAAATGCAGCGTGTCGCCGTCCTCACGCCATCGCACTTGCAATGGCAACCGCGAACGTTTCGCGATGCGTTGAGCGAGCTCGGCTATCGCGAAGGCATCAATTCGACGATCGAAGCTGTTTCCGGCGAGAACCACCTCGAACGGTTGCCGGCTCTGGCGAAAGAGCTCGTCGTCAGTGCACCCGATGTGATCGTGGCCGTGAACACGCCGGGCACCCGAGCCGCCATTGCGGCCACCAACAAGATCCCAATCGTGTCTGCAATGGTTGCCGACCCCGTCTTGTTGGGCATTGTGGGCAGCATCGCACGGCCCGAAGGCAATGTGACAGGCATTGCCAATATGGCGACGGACATCACCTCGAAGCGGGTCGCCCTTTTGAACAGCCAAATCGCTCGGCTTGATCCTCCCATCGGTGCTCGTTGCGCGCGCCGATGAGCTGATCGAATAGGCGATGCGGCTGGCGCCCCGCCGCGGCCACTTGCAGGACCGAGGCAGACATTAGCCAGCCGACCACCGGACTAATCCGCCAGCGCCGCGCCGAAGCGCTTGGCGACTTCCTCCAGCATGACCTCGGACGCGCCGCCGCCGATCGCCTGCACGCGGGCATCGCGCGCCATGCGCTCGACGGCGGTCTCGCGCACGAAGCCCATGCCGCCGTGGAACTGGACGCAGTCGTAGAGCACCTGGTTGACCAGGTCGCCGGCCAGCGCCTTAACCATCGAGACCTGGGCGACGCAATCGGTGCCCTGGGCGTCGAGCCAGGCCGTGTAGTGCACGAGCTGGCGTGCCGCTTCGACCTCGGCGAGACGGCGCGACAGGCGCTGGCGGATCGCCTGCTTGTCCCACAGCGGCTTGCCGAAGGCGACGCGCTGGTTGACGTGCTCGAAGGTGAGCCGGATCGCCTCCCGCGCCTCCGCCATGGCCATGGCGCCGATCACCAGCCGCTCGGTCTGGAAGTTGGCCATGATCGAGTAGAAGCCGCGATTGGGCTCGCCCAGCACGTTCTCCGCCGGGATCCGGCAATCCTCGAAGATCAGCTCGGCGGTGTCGGAACTCCGCCAGCCGGTCTTGTCGAGCGCCCGGCCGACGCGGAAGCCCGGCGTGCCCTTCTCGACGATGAACATGGTGATCGCCCGGCTGCCCTTGGCCTCGGGGTCGGTGCGCGCGGCGATGAAGTAAAGATCGCCGTGCACGCCGTTGGTGATGAACATCTTGGCGCCGTTCAGCACGTAGTTGGCCCCGTCGCGCACCGCCCGGGTGCGCACGCCGGCCACGTCGGAGCCGGCGCCGGGCTCGGTGACGCCGACGGCGGTGATGGTGGTGCCGGCCAGCACGCCCGGCAGGTACTTTTCGAGCTGACGCTTGGTGCCGAACCGCACCAGGTGCGGACTGGCCATGTCGGTATGGACCAGCACGGTGATCGCGAACCCGCCATGGGTCGACCGGCCGACCTCCTCGGCCAGCACGACCGAGGCGCGGGCATCGAGCCCGGCGCCGCCCAGCGCCTCGGGCACGCGCAGCGAAAAGAGGCCGAGCTCGCCCATCTGCTTCAGCACGGCTCGCGGCACGAAGCCCGCCTCCTCCCATTGCGGGCCGTTCGGCCTCACCTCCTCGTCGACGAAGCGACGGAGCTGGCTGCGGATGAGGTCGTGCTCTTCGGTGAAGATCGGATGGGACATGGTGGCGAAATGCTACACTCCGCCGATGTCACGCGACAAACGCCTGCAGGATCGCTCGATCTATCCCCACTGGTGCACCGATACGGTGCGCTTCTCCGACCAGGATGCGGCCGGCCACGTCAACAACGTGGCCCTGTGCGCCTACATGGAAACCGCCCGCCTCACCTTCATGCGCGACATGAGGCTGATGGCAGGGCGCGAGGATGGGGTGCGCGGCATCTCCGCCGGCATGATCGTGAGCTTCCTGGCCGAATCGCATTGGCCGGGCCGGGTCGATCTGGGCACCGGCGTGATGCGCATCGGGACCAGCTCGATCACGGTCGGATCGGCCGCCTTCAAGGACGGCGTCTGCATCGTCGCGGCCGAGATGACCGTGGTCAGGCTGCACGGCAAGACGCCCCATCCGATCGATGCCGCGCTGCGAGCGGAGCTGCAAAAATACGCCCTCCCGGGCTTTTAGGGCCTCTTGACCGCCCCGGGCCGGCCCACTACGTTTTGCGCCTGCGAGTAAGTCGCATCTTCAGGCTAGGACGGGCGCACAGGTATGTATATCTGCATTTGCCGGGCCATTCGGGATCGCGAAGTGGACGCCGCCGTCCGCGCCGGCGCCCGCCGACCAGCCGACGTCTTCCGCGCCTGCGGCAAGAGCCCCCAGTGCGGAAGCTGCGCCTGCGACATGCGTGAGCGCATCGCCGAAACGGCCGCCCGCGAGCAGGCGATGCGGCCGTCTTTGCTGGCGGCCGACTAGAGCGCGCACCGAGCTAGCTGTTGCAACGGGGCACATCCAGCCCGGCTGTTCCAGCCGGGCCGGATGTGCTCTAGGACTCCTTGCTCTCTCCGATCTGCGTCTGCAGGTAGTTCTGCTCGCCGACCTTGCCGACCAGGCTGAGCTCAGTCTCGAGGAAGTCGATGTGCGACTCGGCGTCCTCGAGGATGTGGACGACGAGCTCGCGGCTGACATAGTCCTTGGCCGATTCGCAGTCGGTGACGGCAGCCACCAGCGCCGTGCGAGCCGCAGACTCGAGCTTGAGATCGGCCTCGAGGCACTCGACGACGGTCTCGCCGACGGCGAGCTTGCCGAGATCCTGCAGGTTGGGCAGGCCGTCCAGCACGAGGATGCGCTGGATCAGCTTGTCGGCGTGCTTCATCTCGCCGATCGACTCGTCGTAGACCTTCTTGCCCAGACGCTCGAAGCCCCAGTGCTTCAACATGCGCGCGTGCAGGAAGTACTGGTTGATCGCGGTAAGCTCGTTCTTCAGGAGCTTGTTCAGCTCGGCGATGATCTGTGGATTTCCCTTCATTTACAGCTCTCCTCGCGATACCCGCGTAGAGATACTCCACGTTCACACGCGTGCAACCGAAGAGTAAGCGAGTGAGAATCGTTCGCCCGGAAATCCGAGCCGGTGAGAAAAGGCCCGGGGACAGGACGCAAATCCACGCAACCTTTGTGCCTTTGGGCCGTTGCGCGAGGCACGCGGGACTCTGCGTTCCGCGGCAGAAAGAAGCTGTCCCTTTGGCGCTTCATTTCTGCCAAGGTTGCCCCGTCGCGCCCGCCGGCATCGTCGGCGGGTTCGGCATTTTGTTGTCACCACTGCCCGCTCGGCCATCGGGCCGAGCCAGCTCGAGGACCTAGAGCAATGCCCTTTACCCTTCCGAAGCTTCCGTACGCGGAGGATGCCCTGGCGCCCGTCATCTCCGCCCAGACCTTCTCGTTCCACTATGGCAAGCATCACAAGGCATACATCGACAACCTCAACAATCTGATCGCCGGCACGCCTTATGCCGACCTGTCGCTCGAGGACATCATCAAGAAGTCGGCCAAGGACGACAAAGCCAAAGGCATCTTCAACAACGCCGCCCAGTCGTGGAATCATGAATTCTACTGGAACAGCATGGCGCCCAAGGGCGGCACGCCCGACGGCAAGATGAAGAAGCTGGTGGACGAGAGCTTCGGCAGCCTCGACGCCTTCAAGGCCGCCTTCAAGACAGCCGCGGTGGGCCAGTTCGGCAGCGGCTGGGCCTGGGTGGTCGCCAAGGATGGCAAGCTCGCCATCGAGACGAGCGCCAATGCCGACACGCCGCTGGCGCATGGCAGGAAGCCCCTGCTGGTCGCCGACGTGTGGGAGCACGCCTACTACCTCGACTACCAGAACCGCCGCCCCGACCACATCCAGGCGTGGCTCGACAAGCTCGCCAACTGGTCGTTCGCCGAGAAGAACCTCGGCTGACGAAGGCCGTGCGCCTGCCGGGCCGAAGCGATCTTCGGTCCGGCGGCTTTAATCCGCTTCAACGCTGGTTCGCGGCCGCCGAGCGGTGCCAGAGGTGCCGCCGCCACGACAGCGCGATCAGCAGCGTGAAGACGATCCCCACGACGCTGAAGATCGAGCCGGTGAGCGCAAATCCGACATGCTCGACCAGGGGACCCGACAGCAGCAGGCCGATCGCCATGCCGTAGACCGCCAGCATGCGCACGCCCATGACGCGGCCGCGGAACGCCGGGTCGGCGCTGCGCAGCAGCAGCACCGCCATCGGGATCATGCAGAAGCTCTGAACCAGGCCGGCGACGAACAGGACGAACTCGCCCCACAGCGCGACCTCGATCCAGGAGAAGGCCAGGTTCAGGACGAACCAGCCGATGGCGCAGGCCAGCATCGTGCGGCCGGCGCGGATGCGCGGGCCGACCACCGATATCGTGATCGATCCGGTCAGGGCGCCGCCGGCAAAGCAGGCGATCAGCCAGCCCAATCCGGTCTGATCGAGCCCGTAGATTTCCTTGGCGACGTAGGCGAGCAGCGAGCCGACCAGAGGGAAGCCGGCAAAGTTCACCAGGAAGGCGAGCAGCATCAGCGCGCGCATGTCGGGCGTCGACCAGACATAGGCGAAGGCCTGGCCGAGCGCCCGCAAGGCCGAGACGGGCGCGGTCTGGTCGCCGACCACCCGCAGCCTCCGAATGCCGACATTGAGGGTGAGCGCGACGCTCGCGAGATAGGTCGCGCAGACCACGGCATAGGCGAGGCCCGGTCCAAGAGCCGCGACCAGGCCGGCCCCCGAGAGCGCGCCGACGACGCGCGCCGAATCGGCAGTCGTTCGCGACACGCCCATGGCGCGCATCAGGAAGTCGGCCGGCATGGTCTCGCCGACCAGCAGGTTGCGCATGGTGATGTCGGACGGGCGCACCAGGCCCATGATGGTGGCCAGGACGAACACCGGTATCGGGGCCGCCAGGCCGGTCATGAACAGGGTCATCAGGCCCGCCGCTAGGACGGCGTAGGTGGCGCGCATCAGGCAGAGCAGGTTGCGATTGCCGATCCGGTCGCCGGCCATGCCGAACAGCGGCGAGATCAGGGTGCCGAGGAACTGCAGCGAGCCGAAGACGGCCAAGGCCAGCACCGAGCCGGTCGACACCAGCACGAACCAGCCGAGGATGACGCCCTCCATCTCGAACGCCCACGAGGTGAGCAGGTCGGCGGGCCATTGGTAGCGAAAGCTCGCCACCTTGAAGGGAGCAAACGCAGGGACGCGCGAAGTGAGACTCAAGTCTTGTTCGTTCCTCCCCCGGGCACTTTTCTGCAGCGTCTCGGGGCCGCCGGCACGGTGCGCGTTTACGACGCGGACTGCAATTATCTCCTGATCATGTCGCATTCCCGCGAATTGCGGGGCTCGAGGGCCGATAGCCCTACGCTTCGTAACCCTATTGAATCCTGGACGGATTCGATTCCTTGCAGTTGCGTTGCAGGCGCTCTCAGAGCATTGTGGCTGGGGGATGCCGTTAAGCGGTGAGATACGCACGAGACGTGCCGCACGCGGGTTGTTCGCCTTGGAGAGTCATCCGCAATGGGCGGTGCCGTGACGAAGACCACCTTTCAATTGGTGATGATAAAGCCGACGCACTATGACGACGACGGCTATCCCATCACGTGGCTGAGATCCCACATTCCGTCCAACACCTTGGCCGCCCTGTACGGGCTGGGCGAGGATTGCCGGACCCGTCAGGTGCTGGGACCGGACGTCGACATCGTCCTCAAGCCATATGACGAAACCAACACCCGGGTTCGCGCGGACCGCATCGTTGCCGACGTCAGGCGCAGTGGTGGCAAGGCGCTGATCTGCCTGGTCGGGGTGCAGTCCAACCAGTTCCCGCGCGCCGTCGACCTCGCCCGCCAGTTCATCGCGGCCGGCCTGCCGGTGGCGATGGGCGGCTTTCATGCCGCCGGCTGCCTGTCGATGCTGCCGGTCATTCCGCCCGAGATCCAGGCGGCCATGGACATGGGCGTCACGATCTTCGCCGGCGAGGCCGAGGAAGGCCGGCTCGACGAGATTCTGCTGCATGCCTGGAACGGCACGCTGAAGCCGCTCTACAACTACATGAACGACCTGCCGGGCATCGAGCGCGCGCCGACACCGCGCCTGCCGCCGGCGGCGCTGGCGCGCAACGAGGGCCGCAAGTCGAGCTTCGACCTCGGCCGCGGCTGCCCCTTCCAGTGCTCGTTCTGCACCATCATCAACGTGCAAGGCCGCAAGAGCCGCTTCCGCAATGCCGACGACCTCGAGGACATCGTCCGCGAGAACTACAAGCAGGGCATCACGTCGTTCTTCATCACCGACGACAACATGGCCCGCAACAAGCATTGGGAGGACTTCTTCGATCGGCTGATCGAGCTCAAGGAGAACGAAGGCATCGCGGTCTCCCTGATCATCCAGGTCGACACCCAGTGCCATCGCATCCCGCGCTTCATCGAGAAGGCACGCTGGGCCGGCGTCTATCGCGTCTTCATCGGGCTGGAGAACGTCAACCCGGACAACCTGCTGGCCGCCAAGAAGCGCCAGAACAAGATCACCGAGTACCGCAAGATGCTGCAGGCGTGGCACACCAGCGGCGCCTCGACCTGGGCAGGCTACATCCTGGGATTCCCCGGGGATACGCGCGAATCGATCCTGCGCGACATGGAGATCATCAAGAAGGAGCTGCCGCTCGACATCCTCGAGCTGTTCATGCTCACCCCGCTGCCCGGCTCGGAGGACCATCAGAAGCTCTGGAAGCAGGGCGTGTGGATGGATCCCGATCTCAACAAGTACGACCTGCATCATCGCGTCGTCCATCATCCCAAGATGAGCGACGCCGAGTACGAGCAGACCTACCGCGATGCCTGGCGGACCTACTACACGCCCGAGCACATCGAGACGGTGGCGCGCCGCCACGGCTCGATCCCCGGCCGCAATCCCGCCGAGCCGGCCCAGTTCATGACCATGTTCAAGATCATGTTCGAGGCCGAGGGCGTCCATCCGCTCGAGGGCGGCATCGTGCGCATGAAGTATCGCCGCGACCGGCGCTACGGCATGCCGATCGAGCCGGTCGGCGTGTTCCACTGGAAGCTGGCGCTGGAGTCCTGGAAGAAGATCAAGATCTACGGCCGACTGGCCTGGCAGGGCTGGCGCATCGGCCAGAAGGTCAGGAACGATCCCAAGCGCCACGAGTACATGGATCTCGCGCTGTCGCCGGTGGTCGAGGAGGATCTCGACAAGCTCGCCTTGTTCGCCGACACGGCGGGCGGCGGCGCGGCGCTCAGCAAGCGGCGCGGCGAGGATCTGGCGCGCGCCAAGGTCGCCGCCGCGGCGAACGTCCAGCGCCTGGAAGCCGCAGAATAACCACTGCTGCGCCGCCTGGCGGCGCTATGCTCATGCCATGGACGACGACGCCCCGAACAGCGTGTATCGCGACCCGCTGGCGCACTGGTTCGTCACCGAGGCCTATCGCATTGCCGACACCGGTGAGCTGGTCGGCGCCGCCGGCGAACGGCTGGTCGCGGCCGGGATCCCGCTGTGGCGGCTCGCCTACTTCCAGTTCACGCTGCACCCGGAATTCGACGGCAAGGCCTATTTCTGGCGCCGCGGCCGCGGCGTGGGCGTTGAGTCCGCAGCGCCGGGATTGCGCCAGCGCAGGGAGTATCTCGACAACCCCATCGCGCAGGTGCAAGACCAGCGCAAGGCGCTCCGTGTCCGCCTCGCCGAGGTCGAGCCTCGACAGCCCATCCTGAAGCAGCTGAAGAGCGAGGGCGCCACCGACTACGTGGCCCTGCCGCTGCTGTTCACGACCGGCCACGTCGATGCGCTGAGCGTCGTCTCCGACGGCCCGACCGGCTTCTCGAGCGCCGACCTCGAGCGCATGTTCCTGCTGCAGTTCGCCTTCACGCGCATCGTCGAGACCCATTCCCTGCGCGACACCGCGGTGAACCTGCTCGATGCCTATGTCGGCCGCGCCGCCGGCCAGCGCATCCTCGCCGGCGAGGTCAAGCGCGGCGACGGCCAGACGATCGAGGCGGTGATCTGGTACAGCGACCTGCGCGGCTTCACGCGGGCCTCCGACTCGCTGCCGCGCAACGCCGTCATCGACCTGCTCAACGACTATTTCGGCGCCACCGGCGAGGCCGTGACCGCGGCCGGCGGCGAGATCCTGAAATTCATGGGCGACGGCATGCTGGCGATGTTTCCCGTCGCCACGGCGGCCGAGCGGGCGGAGACGGCGGCCAGAGCCCTGTGGGCCGCCGCGGCCGCGACCGAAACCATCGCCGCCTTGAATGTCGGCCGCGCCGCGGTCGGCGAGCCCGACGTGCGCTTCGGCCTCGCCCTGCATATCGGCGAGGTCATGTTCGGCAATATCGGCGCCAGCAAGCGCCTCGACTTCACGGTGATCGGCCCCGCCGTCAACTACGCCTCGCGGCTGGAGAAGCTGTGCGCCGATCTCGGCCGGCCGTTGATCCTCTCGGCCGCCATGGCGGAGCTGCTGCCGTCACACACCGTCGACGCGATCGGCCGCTACGCCTTGAAGGGCATCGACGCGCCGCAGGAAGTCTTCGGCCTGCGCGGCATCTCGGTCTGATCCTCGCCGGGACCGCGCCACTCCAGTGGCGCTCTTCTTGTCGATCACCCAACCAATGAGCGCCAATGGAGTGGCGCGGTCCCCGCGAAGAGAGTCAGTGCACCACTGGTGGCTTGACCTCGGCGAGGCCGTCGGCGTCGGTCGCCGAGATCGTCGTGCGGATCATCGAGCGTTCCTTGCTGTAGTCCCACGGCCGGCCGCGATGGAGCATCGCGCGGTTGTCCCACATCACGGCATCACCCGTGCGCCACTTGTGGACATAGACGAACTCGCGCCGCGTCGCCTCGTCGAGCAGCTCGGCCAGGAGCTGCCGGGCATCGCGATCGTCCATGCCGTCGATCGCATAGGCGTGGCTCGCGACATAGAGCGCCCTCCGGTCGTTGCTCGGGTTTCGCCAGTTGAGACGCCAGCGCACCGGCGGCAGGGCCTTGCGCTCCTCGGCATTGGCCAGGTCGGGATGAATCTGGTCGCGGCTGTTGGCGTAGGAATGGGTGGCGACGGCGTTCTTGAGCTTGTTCTGCAGATCGGCCGGCAGGCGATCCCAGGCGAGCCGCGTCGAGGTGAACTCGGTATCGCCATCGGCGCCGGGCAGCACGCGGGCGGTCAGCACCGACGCCAGCGCGGGCGTCTTCTTGAACGAGGAATCGGTATGCCATAGCGCGTTGGCCTGGGCGACCAGCACCTGGCGATGGTCGGGTGGCACGATCTCGCCCTTCTCGCCGATATTGGTCAGGCGCGAGTAGAAGCTGTTGGCGCCGAGCGAGGCCGCCTTGGTGAGCTCGAGCGGCCCGAAGGCGCGGCTGTAGGCGACCTGGATGTCGTCGGCGATCTCCTGGTTGCGGAACAGCAACAGGGAATGGGTCTCGAAAGCGGCCCGCACCGCCTTGTAGGCCTCCGCGTCGGTCGCGACGTCGAGCATGCTCACGCCCTTGACCTCGACCCCGAATCCCGGACCCAGCGGAACCAGTTCCATTGCGCTCCTCCTTCCCACTATTTCTGACCGCATTTTATCGCCACGCGACAACTGGCCACTATAGTACGACTCTTGCATAGGTGGCATTGCAGACATCCCGATGGCGTCCCCCTCCCCGACCGCTCCGCGCCTTGCCTTCATCTCCGCCGCGACGTCGACCGCCCGGGACGCCCGCGCCCGGTTGATCAAGCGCTACGGCGCGGTGAGCCCGGCCAAGGCCGATATCATCGTGGCGCTCGGCGGCGATGGCCTGATGCTGCAGGCCCTGCACAGCAACATCGGCCGCAGCACGCCGATCTACGGCATGAATCTCGGCACCATCGGCTTCCTGCTCAACACCTACAAGGAGCCCGGCCTGCTTCAGCGCCTCAAGACGGCCCGCCGGGTCAGCCTGACGCCGCTGCGCATGGTGGCCACCGACAGCCGCGGCCGGACGACCGAGGCGATGGCGATCAACGAGGTCTCGCTGCTGCGCTCGAGCCGACAGACCGCGCGCGTCGCCGTCTCGGTCGACGGCCGCAAGCGCCTGCCCGATCTCTACTGCGACGGCATCCTGGTGGCGACGCCGGCCGGCTCGACCGCCTACAACCTCTCTGCTCACGGTCCCATCCTGCCGCTGGGCGCGGGCCTGCTCGCCCTGACGCCGATCAACGCCTTCCGGCCGCGGCGCTGGCGCGGCGCCCTGCTGCCGCGCGATTCCAAGGTCGAGCTCACCGTGCTCGACCCGCGCAAGCGCCCCGTCGCGGCCACCGCCGACTCCGTCGAGATCGCCCACGTCGCCAAGGTCACGGTGACCGAGGCCACCGACATCGAGCTCACCCTGCTGTTCGATCCCGAGCACGATCTCGAGGAGCGCATCCTCAAGGAACAGTTCGACCCTTGAGCGGCCAGTCGCTCCCCTTCAAGCCCGAGCGCAAGCGCATCATCGGCCACGAGGGCCTGAAGCCGCTGGCGCTCGCGCTGGTGATCGGCACGATCGGCGGCTTCGTCTTCAACTACCTGCGCATGCCACTGGCCTGGATGCTGGGCGCCTGCGTGTTCTCGACCGTCGCCGCCTTCGCCGGCTTGCGCATCGGCATGCGCGTGCGGCTGCGCCAGGGCATGATCATCATCATGGGCGTGCTGCTGGGCGCGGGCTTCACGCCCGACCTGGTGCAGCGGCTCGGCCAGTGGGCGGTGAGTCTCTGCGTGCTCACCGGCATGACCATGACCGCGGCGACCTTGGGCTATCTCTGGTTCCGGCGCTTCACCGACTGGGACAAGCCGACCTGCTACTTCGCCGCCATGCCGGGCGGGCTGAACGACATGACCATCATGGGCGGCGCCATGGGCGGCGAGGAGCGCGCCATCGCCCTCGCCCATGCACTGCGCATCCTGACCGTCGTGCTCACCATCCCGGTGTGGTACCGGCTGGTGAACGGGGCACAGACCAGCGTGCTCACCATGACGCACGGCCCGTCCAGCTACGACTGGAAGGACTACGCCATCCTCACGGCCTGCGGCATCGTCGGCGCCGTGCTCGGCCGGCTGCTGCGCCTGCCGGCGAGCTTCATGATGGGCCCGATGATCCTGAGCGCCATCGTCCATCTTTCCGGCATGACCGATTCCAAGCCGCCCGGCGAGCTGGTCGCCGCGGCCCAGATCGTCATGGGCACCGGCATCGGCTGCCGCTTCGTCGGCGCCGCGATCGACAAGCTGCACAAGGAGATGGCCGCCTCGATCGGCGCCGCGGTCATCCTGATCGTCTGCGCCGTCGTGTTCGCCAAGTTCACCGTCGCCATCACCGGCCTCAACCTCGATGCCACGGTGCTGAGCTACGCGCCGGGCGGCTTCGCCGAGATGAGCCTGATCGGGCTGGCGCTCGGCATCGAGATCGCCATGGTGGCGACCCATCACCTGTTCCGGCTGTTCCTGATCATCCTGACCGCGCCCTTCGTGTTCCGCTTCGGCATCACGCGCGGGCGGTAAGTCCGCCATCGACCACCAGCAGGTGGCCGTTGACGTAGGCCGACTCGTCCGACGCGAGGTACAGCGCAGCGTTGGCGGTATCCCAGCCGGTGCCCATCTTGCCGGTCGGAGACGCGCGATCGCGGATGGCGACCATCTTGTCGTGGGCCTGATTGTGGTCCTTCTCGCCGCGCGCGTACTGGTCGACCAGGATATCGATCAGCGGCGTGTGCATCAGGCCGGGCAGGATGGCGTTGCAGCGAATGCCCTTGTCGGCGTACTGCGAGGCGATCGCCAGGGTAAGCGCGTTCACCGCGCCTTTGCTCGCATTGTAGGCGACGTAGGTGATGCCCTTGGGGCTGCGGATCGAAGCGACCGAGCTCACGTTCACGATGGCGCCTTTGCCCTGTTTCTCCATGATTGGCAGCACGTGCTTGGCGGTGAGGAAGAAGCTCTTCACATTGACGTCGAACACGTGGTCCCAGTCGTCCTCGCTGAGCTCGACCGGCCCGCCCGTCGTGGCTATGCCGACATTGTTGTCGAGCACGTCGACACGGCCCCATTTGGCGAGACACGCCTCGACCATCGCCTTGACGTCGTCGTTCTTCGACGCATCTGCCTCGAAGGCCACCGCCTCGCCGCCTTCCTTGGCGATCAGCCCGACCGTCTCCTCGGCCGCCGCGCGCTTGCGATCGACGCAAAACACCTTGGCGCCCTCGCGAGCGAAGGTGACAGCCGTGCACTTGCCATTGCCCCAGCCCGGCCCGATCGATCCCGCTCCGACCACGATCGCGACTCTGTCCTTCAACCTACCGCCCGCCATACGACGCTCCTCGCCTTGTAGCGACCCTGGTTCGATTTGCCCGACGGTGCATTGCTGCAAGGCCGCGGAGATTCACATCGGAATCTTGCGTCAGTTGCGTCAGTGCGTCAGCATCTCTTTGAAATCAAGGACTTGCCGGCAACTGCTCGCGATCGCCTTTGCGTCAGCTTGCGTCGGCGGACCTTCTTGTGTCGGCCTCTGCATCACGACAACGGAATCGACAACCACGTTGATCCCTCCCGCAGAACGATTGACGTCTGGAGTTGCACAAACCGACTGCTGCGCCGCCCGAGCGAGACGTCGCTCGCGATTCACACTAGCCCGTGAAACGAGAGCCGCAAGCCCTCCCAACCCCAATCCAGTCCAACTCAGCATCACCGATCAGACGCTCCTCCCCAAGCTACGCTTGGGGAGGAGAATGAGCGAAGCCATCGGGCTCGCCTTCAAGCCCAGCAGGACCAGTCGTGAAGCGGTCCCGTCGGGCCACGGACCGTCGTCCGTCACGTCCAATCTCCGCCCGACCAGGTGCACCACGGCGCGACGATCGGGCGCGTCGGCGAAACGCAGGATGCCCTTGGCGCGCAGCAGGCCCTGCGCGTCGCGCAGCATCGCAAGGACGCTCTCGCGATCGACCGGGTCGGCCCATTCGTAGGACCAGCTCGCGAAATCATCGGCCGGATCGCTGCCTGCCGTCGCTCCGTGCCGTTCCAGCCCGAACAACAGATCGATCGGCACGTCGGCGTGCCGCGCCTCGAGCACGGGCGCCGGCGAATGCGTCGACAACCAGCCACGCAGCGACTCGACGTCTGCGGCGAGGTCGGTCTTGTTCAGCACCAGGAGATCGGCGGCGGCGAGCTGGCGGGTGATGGTGTCGCCGACGCGGCGGTCGGCGGCACGCTGGCGCACCTCGCCGGCATCGACCATCACGATCACGCCGTCGCGCTGCAGGCGCGGCTCGAGCACCGCGAGATCGGCGATGCGGCCGGGATCGGCCACGCCCGACGCCTCGACGACGATGTGGTCGAAGCGCCGCGCGCCGTCGAGCAGCGACAGGAGAGTCGTCACCAGCGAATCGCCGATGGTGCAGCACAGGCAGCCATTGGCGAGTGCGATCGTGTCGCCGGCATGCTCGGCGACCAGCCGGCCGTCGATATCGAGGGCGCCGAAATCGTTGACCAGCACCGCGTACCGCCGGCCCGGCGCCCCGCGCAGCAGGCGGTTGAGCAAGGTCGTCTTGCCGGCGCCCAGAAAGCCGCCGATGACGGTGAAGGGGATCGGCGCGCTCACGCCTTGCGCGCTTGGAAGATCCGGCCGCCCAGCACCGTGCCCCACACGCCGATGTCCTTGAGCTTGTCCGGGGCGACCGTCAGCGGATCGTCGTCGAGGATGGCGAAGTCGGCGCGCTTGCCGACATCGATGCTGCCCAGCTCCTCGTCGAGCTTCAGCGTGTAGGCGGCCCCCAGGGTGATGGCGCGCAGCGCATCGGCGACGGAGATCTTCTCGGCCTCGCCCAAGGTGCGGCCCGACGCCGTCAGCCGGTTGACCGCGCACCACGCCGTGAACAGCGGGCCGATCGGCGTCACCGGCGCATCGCAATGGATGGCGAACGGCACGCCGGTCGCCAGCGCCGTGCCGCAGGCGTCCATGCGCTCGGCGCGCTCCGGACCCAGCGTCCTGGCGTAGTGGATGTCGCCCCAATAGAACAGGTGATTGGCGAACAGGTTGGCGCACATGCCGAGCGCCTTCATGCGGCGGAACTGGCCGGCGTCGGCCATCTGCGCATGCTGCAAGGTGTGGCGATGGTCCCACCGCGGGGCCGCCGCCAGCGCACGCTCGACCGCCTCGATCGCGACCTCGGAGGCCTCGTCGCCATTGGTGTGGATGTGCACCTGGAAGCCGGCGCGATGGTAGGCGAGCAGGATGCGATCGATCTCGTCCGGCCCGACGTTCCACACGCCGTTCGGCGTGCCGTCGTAGTAGCCGGGCCAGCGCATGCGCGCCGACAGCCCCTGGATCGAGCCGTCGGTCACGATCTTGACGAGCTGGAAGCGCAACCGGTCATTGTTGCGCTTCATCAGGGACTGCAGGCGGGCAATGCCCTGCTCGGGCGGCACCGAGGCGGCGGCAAAGGCCGGCAACAGGCGCAGCGGGAAGTCCTCCGATGCGCTCGCCTTCAGGTATCCCTCGACCGTGCTGTCGGGCAGCTCGTTGTGCAGGTCGGTAGCCGTGGTGACGCCGGCGAGCTGGGCGACCCGGGCGAAGCGCCACACTGCCTGCTCGTCGGACAGGACCGCCGCCAGCTCCACGCCGGCGGCGCGATAGGCCATGTACTTGGCGGCCATCTCCTGCAGCTCGCCGGTCGGCTCGCCCTTCGCGTCCTTGACGATGCCGTGGACGTTGGTGCTGCGCGTGATGCCCGCCTTGGCCAACACGGCCGTGTTGGCGTTGGCGACGTGGAAGTTGGAATGGATGATGACGACGGGCCGATCGGTCGAGATCTTGTCGGTGTCGCTGAGGTCCATGCGCCGGCCGCCGAAATAGATCGGATCGAAGCCCCAGGCGAGCAGCGGCGCGCCCTTGGGCAGGCTCTTCTCGACCGCGCTCAGGGCCGCCACGACCTCCTCGATGTTCTTCAAGCCCTTCGAGCGCGTGCCGTCGGGACTGACGCGATCGAAGTAGCCGACATAGGGGAACTTCCACACGCCGCCTTCGTAGGCGTGGCTATGGCCCTCGACGAAGCCGGGCAGGATCACCTTGTCGGCGAAGCGTTCGTCGAGCTCGAGCTTGCCCCATCCGCGGAGCTCCTCCAGCGTCCCCGCGCCCAGGATGCGCCCGTCGCGCACGGCGACGTGGCTGACGGAAGGTCGGTCGGGATTCATCGTGAGGATACGACGGGCGGAGTAGACGGTGGTGCTCATTTCAGACGATGCGCCTTCCTTGGGAACTGCGGGATCATGCTAACAGTGAAGGGCGACACACCAACGAAGGGTGCGTGCAACAACGGTAACCTCATCCTGAGGAGCGCCCCATAGGGCGCGTCTCGAAGGATGGAAACCAATCGCGCGGTCTCTGTTGCCCATCCTTCGAGACGCCGCGCTCCGCGCGGCTCCTCAGGATGAGGTTGGCTTTGTGGTGACGGGCAGCAGCAAGAATCATGAAATAGCATGTCCCCCTTTTTCTTGCGGTCGGTGCGGTCGGTGCGGTCGGTCCGTTTTGAATCAAGGGGTTAGGCCGACCGCAAGAATCCGTTCGCCAGGTTCGTTGCGGTCGGGGGTGGCGTCTTGCGGTCGGGCGAGCAGCGCATCTCTGGTCATCGCATCCTGTCCATCAGCTCTCAGTGACCTTTCTGAATAGGACAGATATTCGCGGCGTCAACTGAAGGCGGTCCGGATGGCCGCGAAACCGGACCCGATTGGGGAGCATTAATCGTCGCACGCTCAGCGGCGCGCGCTCCGCGCGACAGCTCGGGTATTTGCAAGGAAGAATCGGAGAGTCGGTCAGGTCGTCGGCTGGCTCATTATTCTGGCTGGCTGCATCTCCATTTGGTGGGGACACACCAAGGATGAGACCGGGATGCTCGTACTTGCAATCATCCCAGTCGTGGCGACTCGCCGAGATCGAACACGATGGCGCGATTGCCCTGGAACTGGAAAGTATCGGGATAGAGCTGGCGGAACTCGTCGACCAGGCCGCTCTGGCAGTGGAAGAAGATCGCGTAGCCGTTGCTCGTCTTCACCCGATCGATGCGTACGGTGGTGCCGCTGCCGGTCTCTTCCGTGAGATAGCTTGGCTGCCCCCACTTCACCGTCTCCGTGAGCCGGCCGACCCCATCCGTCGCCTCGGCGGTCTTGAACACCAGGTCGCGCAGGGCCACCAGCCGCCGGCGCAGGGCGGGCGGATAGGCCTCGAAGATCGCCGCCACGCGGTCGTCTGAAAATCGCTTCATCCTGGCGACACTACCATGGACGCTGCCGGCTGCGGTCCGTGTGGC
>JAXMCP010000022.1:0-173597 GCA_046349295.1 Reyranellaceae bacterium | reverse complement strand
CATGAATCCCATCGAATGCGACGTCCTGGCCAGCGGCGGCGGCATGGCGGGCACCGTGGCCGCCGTCGCGGCGGCGCGACGCGGTGCACGCACCGTGCTGTTCGAGCGCCACGGCTTCCTGGGCGGCGCCGCCACGGCGGGCGCCGTCGGGCAGTTCGTGGGCTGGGAGACCCAAGCCGGCCGGCGCGTGATCGCGGGCATCGCCGAGGAGATCGTCGAGCGCCTGCAGCAGGCCGGGGGCAGTGGCGGCCACGATCATTTCATCATGTCGACCGGCCATCGCATGGACCGGGTCGAGTACGACACCGAGATCCTGAAGGTCGTGCTCGACGAGATCGTCCATGAAGCCGGCGTGCGCGTGTTGCTGCACAGCCAGCTCGCCCAGGTGAGCCGGCGCGGCCGGACGATCAATTCGGCCACCTTGCTCACCAAGGGCGGCCTGCTCGATGTGCGCGCACGGCTGTTCATCGACACTTCGGGCGATCTCGATCTCATGGCGCGCGCCGGAGCGCCGTTCCTCGGGCTCGCGGCCGGCGAAAGCTTGCAGCCCGCGACCATGATGTTCCGCCTGGGCCCGATCGACTTCACCCAGTTCGACGGCATGAGCCTCCGGACCAAGGCGGCGCTGTCGGCGCGCGGCGTCGCCGAGGGCGCGCTGCCGCGGGCGGCGCTGCATTGCAGCCGCGTGCCGGGCAGCGACGATGGATGGTTCAACGTCACGCGGATCGCGATCGACGCCAGCGACCCGTTCGCCCTGTCGGACGGCGAGCGCGAAGGCAGGCGCCAGGCCCTGGCGGCGGCGCGCTTCATCGCTGCCAATGTGCCGGGCTGCGGCCGCGCGCGGCTGGTCTCGTTCGCCCCTCAGCTCGGCATCCGCGAGACGCGGCGCATCGCCGGTCTCGCGACACTTACGGCGGACGATCTGCGCAACGGGGCGGAGTTCATCGACACGATGGCGCTCGGCGCCTATCCGATCGACGTCCATCATCCCGGTGACGCCGCCATCACCTTCGAGGAGCTGGGCGCCGACCACGTCTATGCCCTGCCCTATCGCATCGCCGTGCCTCAAGGACTCGACAATGCGCTGGTCGCAGGCCGCGGCCTGTCGGCGACCCACGAGGCGCACGGCGCCATCCGGGTGATGCCGAGCGCCATGGCAGTGGCGCATGCCGTAGGCACCGCCGCCGCCCTGCTGGCTTCGACCAACCAGCCCACAGCAGCCCTCGACCCGGCGACCCTGCGCGAGAAGCTCAGGGCCGACGGCGCGATTCTGTGACTATTTCTTGGTCATGCCCCAGAACACGGTGACCGGTGGCGGCACCGGCCTGGTGCCGATGTTGTTGCGCACGGCCGAAACGCCGAACCATTCGCCGAGCGGGACGTGCGTCACGATCGCCGCGAAATGGCGCTGCACTTCCTCCGCCGCCTTCTTCCTCTCCTCGGGCGTCGCCGCCAGCGCGTAAGCGTCACGCAGCTTCTCCATGGTCTCGTCGCACGGCCAGCCGGCGCGCGCCTTGTCGCAGGTCGCCGCCAGGTAGGGCGTCATCAGCGGGTCGAGGATGTCGACTTGCGTCCAGGCGGTGGCGAACGCCACCCAGCCGCCCTCCGAGGGCAGGCCCTTCTTGGTCACCAGACGATTGACCATGGTCGTCCAGTCGGACGACTGGATCTCGACCTTGAAGCCGGCGCGCTCGAGCTGCGCCTTGGCGACGATCGGGAGCTGCTTCAGGACGTTGAGATCGGTGGGCTGCAACAGCACGACCACGGTGCCGTCGTAGCCAGCTTCCTTCAGCATCTCGCGCGCTTTCTGGGCATTGCCGTTCAGCACGTCCTCCATCGCGACCTCGGAGGCGAGCGGCGTGCCGCACGTGAACAGCGCCTTGCAGGTCCGGTAGAAGCGCTTGTCGCCGATATTGGCCTGCAGGAACTCCTCTTGCGAGAGCGCCACCATCGCGGCCTGGCGGATCTTCACATTGTTGAACGGCGGGATCAGCCAGTTCATGCGGAAGACGTACTGGAACGGCGTCCTGCCGGCGATGATGCGGACGTTCTTGTCCTTCTCGAGGATCGGCAGCGAGTCGTAGTTGACGCTTTCGATCATGTCGATCTCGCCGCGCTGCAAGGCGTTGACCTGGGTCTCCGTATCGGGGATCCAGACCCATTCGACGCGGTCGACGCCGACCACCTTGCCGCCGGCCAGGCCCGACATCGGCTCGGCGCGCGGCTTGTACTTGGGGTTCTTCACATAGACGGTCTTCTCGCCGGCCTTCCATTCGTCCTTCTTGAAGATGAAGGGGCCCGAGCCGACGTAATCCTCGATCTGCTTATAGGGGTCTGTCTCGGCAACGCGCTTGGGCATCATGAACGGCACGACCACCGACGGCTTGCCGAGCGATTCGAGCACCGCGCCGAACTTGCTCTTGAGCACGAGCTGGAATGTCTTGGGGTCGACGACCTTGTACTCCTGCAGCGCCTGCGAAAGCTTGAGCCCCATCGAATCGCGCACCGCCCAACGCTTGAGCGAGGCGACGCAATCCTCGGCAGTGACCGGCGTGCCGTCGTGCCATTCCAGCCCGTCGCGCAGCTTGAAGGTCCAGGTCATGCCGTCGTCGCTCGCGGTCCAGCTGTCGACCATCTGCGGCTTGATCTGGTAGTTCTCGTCCATCGCAAACAGCGTGTCGTAGATCATGTAGCCGTAGTCGCGCACGATGTAGGCGCCGCTCCAGATCGGATCGAGCACCTTGAGATCCGAGTGCATGACGACGCGCAGGGTTTGCGCCGACGCGACGGATGCCGCAAGGGCGGCGAGCCCGCTGACGATGGCGAGAATGATGCGCTGCATGTTTGCCCCCAAAAGCTTGCGAACGCAGGAAGCTTCGAGACTACGGCGTTCTCGGACCCTATGACAGGCCGATTCTGTAGACCCGCGCGGCGGTGCCCGAAAACAGGGCCGTCTTCTCCGGCGGCGAGGCCCTCGCGGCGAGCCGCTTGAAGGCATTCCACAACACGCCGTAGCCCGAGGTGATCTTGTCGACCGGAAAGTTGCTCTCGAACATGCAACGCTCGGCGCCGAACAGCTCGATGCAGGTTTCGACCCAAGGCTTGAAGGCGGCCGCCAGCATCTGCGACGTGGGCGGCGTCGGCCGCTGGTAGAAATCGAACCAGCCCATCGCCATGCCGAGCCCGCCCACCTTGACGCTGACATTGGGTCGGCGCGCCAGCTCGGCCATCGACGTCTTCCAGGTCGCGAAGACCTCGGCGTGCCGGCTCGCATAGGAGGCGTAGCCGAGCGGGCCACCGATGTGGTCGAGGATGATCTGTGTGTTGGGAAATGCCGCCGCGAGGTCGCCCACTTCGGCGAGCTGCGGATGATAGGCCCACGCATCGAAGGTGAGATCGCGGCGCGCCAGCTCGCGGAAGCCGTCGCGCCAGGTCGCGTCGGCCATCAGGCCGGGGGTCGGGTTGGTGCGGGTCGCGCGGATGCCGGGATCCTTGTCGAGGCCGGTCTGGTAGCGGATGCCGATGAAGCGGCCGTTGCCGGCGGCGATCTGGGCATCGAACACCGCGCCCGCCTTCGCACCCAGGCGCAAGTCGACGTGGCTGACGATCTTGGCGCAGGCACGCAGATCGCCGTAGATCCCGCTCGCGCTCATCGCCGCCACGCCGTTGGCGAACTCGGTCTCGCCGATGCAGCGCAGCTCGGCCGCACCTTCCTTGCGGTACATCGAGTGGCAATCGACGAACACCGTGGCGACGACGTTGTGGCCGGTCCGCGTGTCGGCCAGCAGGTCGTGGAACATGTAGTCGTTGTCGGCGCGCTGCCAGAGATGATGATGCGGATCGACGATCGGCAGCGCAGGCTCGAGCGCGTCCTCCGAGACCTTGGCGACCCAGGCCAGGTCGACCGGAATGACGTTGCCCAGCCTGGGCGGTGTTGGGGTGTTCATCGTCTCCTCCCTGCATCCGATTGCCACGAGACATCGTGTAGCGCGATGTCGGGTGCTTGGTCCACGGATGGTGTCTCGATGTCCAGGCCAGGTTGATCCAGGTCAACCGACACTCGTGTCGGTGGACATAGAATTTAGTAGCGTGGGGAGTAGATGAATGACGAAAGTGGCTGTTGCAGGCCGCGAGGCCAGCTTCCAACGTCCCGAGCTACACTGGCTGATGCGTCGTGTCGCGACGTTGCTTGTAGCCTGCGCCGCCTTCGACGCCGCCGCCGAGGCGCAGCAGGTGGTCGACGGCATGATTGTGCCCAACGGCCAGGTCATTACCGGGCCAGTCTTTTCGCGCGACATTCAACAGTTCATGACGATCAGGACAGGCGCCGACGCCAACCGGTTCATCGACAGCGTGCCGCCCACCCAATCCTTCACGAACAACCTGCCGGCAACCGTGGTGCTCACCAGCGTGCCCACGCTCTATGTGCGTGCCTATACGCTGGACGTCACCAGGCCGGTGGGTGGATTCATCGCGGCCTCGAACTCCATTCGCGGGCTGACCCCGCAGCAAGTGCGCGACGTGCTGGCATTGCCGTACCTGCCCGATTCGCTCACTCTCGTGAACGTGCCGGCCGGCACCTGCGTCCTCTTCGGAAACGCAGCGCCCATCACCGGCACCTTCGCACCCAAAGGACCGCCCCACGCCATCCCCACGCCCGGACCATGGGGCAATGGCGGTGTCCTGCAGGTATCCCTGATCGGACCCACCTCCGATCCAACCTGCCAGAATGCCGCGTTCCTTCCACAAGAGAATTTTTTCAATCGACAGTTGATCCAAGGCAATGCGCTGGCCTACCGGCCGAATGCCGGCGTCGGCAACACCTATGCCGTCGCCGCTGCGCTCGATGTCGGCGCCTTCCCGGCCCAGTTCAGCGACATGGACAACATCTACAACGCGCTCGACATCCTGAACTACGGCTCGCCCGCGGGGCTGCAGGCGGCGCTGAAGCAGCTCGACGGCGAATCCTATGCCGACTTCGGCTTCATGCGCATGCAGTCGGCGCGCGTGTTCCTCGACGTCATGCATCAGCAGATGCGTGGCACGCGCGCGCGCCGCGCCCCTCCCGCCGCCTCCGGCATTGCCGAAACCGCCGAGGCGCCGCTCAACCTGACCGAGCCGGCGCCGCTCGTCAGCGATCTCGCCGACGGGCTCAAGCGGCAGATGGCGGCCGGCGGTCAGCGTCGCACCGAGAGCGGCGGCGTCTGGTTCGCGCCCTACGGATCGGCCGGCGCCGTCTATGGCGACAGCACGACGCACAGCACGACCTACGGTCTGCATGGCTTCGCGGTCGGCGGCGATCTCACCGTCGCCGACAACTTCCTGCTCGGCCTGAGCCTCAGCTATTCCAGCAACGCCTTCTCGACGAGCATCCCATCCAACTACGGGACCAACGAGGCCGTCTCGGTCGCCGGCTACGCCAGCTACGCGCCCGATCCCTGGTACATCGATGCAGCCTTCGGCTACGCGTACAATTGGAGCAGCCTGACCCGCACGATCGTCTTCCCCGGCGTGTTCCGCACCGCCCAGGGCAATCCCTCGGCCAACCAGATCCTGGGCTCCGTCGAATCGGGTGTCGCCTTCCCGCTCAACCCGCATACCGCACTGACCCCGTTTGGCCGTTTCGAGGTGACGACCTCGACGCAGAATGCCTTCGCCGAGACCGGGGCGGGTGCGATCAGCCTCACCGCCGCCGCACAAACCACGACCGGCGTCCGCACCATCCTCGGCCTGCAGCTCTCGGGCAGCACGACAGTCGTGGAGCCGCAGGACCTTTGGCTCGCAGTCCGCGCCGGCTGGGCGCACGACTATGCCGACCTTTCGGGCGCACTCACGGCCAACTTCCTCGGCAAGCCCGACACCAGCTTCACGGTGATCGGCCCGACTCCCGACCGCAATGCGGTGGCGATCGGGGCCACCCTCAACCTCGCTCTGCGCCTCGGCCAAGCCTTCGTCAGTTACGACGGCAACCTGGCACAAAGCTACTCGACGCATTCCGGCATGGTCGGACTCAGGATGAACTTCTAGCTGCCGTCACCACAACGGCTTGCCGTCCATCGTCGAGACGTGGGCGGCGATCACCTTCCAGCCCTGGCCCGGGAAGCGTACCCAGGTCTGGCTCTGGCGACCGACCAGGTCCTTGCCGCGAATCTTGAACTCGAGATTCACCGTGGCGATGTCGCGGCCCAGGGTAAGGATCTCCAGCCGGATGCGCCGCTCCTTGATGCCGGGCCCGGGCGGGCGGGCGACGCGATGGGCGTGGATCTCGTCGAAGCCGTAGCCATTCTCGTGCATGGCATAGCGGATCGTGTGCGGGCTTTGCCAGAAGGTGGCATCGAGCACGTCGACGTTCTTGTCGATCAGCGCCTGCTCGTAACGCTCGAAGAGCGCGCGGACCTCGTCGACGACCTCCGGGATGTTGGGCACGAGGTCCATCAGGTCGCGCTCCGCTCCATGGCCTCGGCAACTGCCACCAGCGTAGCGTCGCTGCCGCGCGGGCCGATGATCGACAGGCCGACCGGCAGGCCGTCGACCGTGGCACCCGGCAGGTTGACCTGCGGATGGCCGGCGAGGCCGCCCTGGGCACACAGGCAGGTGATGCGATCGCGCATCGGGTCGAGCACCGACAGAGCCTGGCCGCGCAACGGCGCCGGGAACGGCGTCGTCGGCAGACAGAGGATCGTGCCCGGGGGCAGCAGATGGGCCATCCGGCCGCGCGCCTCCTGTCGCATGAGATTCGCCCAGGCGTGCTCGCTGTCGGGGATCATCGCCGCCATCACCAGGCCACGGGCGACCGAGAAGGCCATGCGCGGATTGCGCTCGTCCAGCCAGTTCCTGAACGTCGCGAGCGCCTCGCGGGGCTGCAGCGCGCGCTGCGCCCGTGCCCACACCGACAAGCCGGGCGGCGCCATCACTTCCTCGCGGCTGGAGCCAATCAGCGCGGCGAGATTCTTCACCATCGGCTGCAGGGCCGTTGAGACACTTGCGTCGGCGAAGCCGAACGTGTCGACCGCGATGACCAGCCTGGTCGGCAGCGCAGAGGAGATCGCCTCGCCCAGCATGACGGCGGAGACGCGGGCGAAGGTCGCTGCGTCGCGCGCGAACCAGCCCGTGGTGTCGGAGGTCGGTGCCTGCGGCAGCATGCCGGTCACGTCGATGCGGCCGTGCGTCGGCCTGATGCCGTAGAGGCCGCAGAAGCTCGCGGGGACACGCACCGAGCCGCCGGTGTCGGTGCCCAGCGCGGTATCGCACAGGCCGGCTGCCACGGCGGCGGCCGAGCCCGACGACGAGCCGCCGGGCACCCGATCGCGGGCCCGCACGTTGACCGGCGTACCGTCGAAGGCGTTCTCGCCCAGGATGCCGAGCGAGACCTCGTCGGTGATCGTCTTGCCGATCAGGTCGGCGCCTGCATCGAGCAGGGTCTGCACCGCCCAGGCGTGGCGCGCCGGCACCGGCCGACCGGTCGGCCAGTCATGGTTGCCGCCGCCGGTCGGGACACCGGCCACATCGAACAGATCCTTGGCGGCAAAGCTCAGGCCCGAGAGCGGGCCGCCGGCGCGGCCCGGGAAGCGCACGCGCGGGCCGGGCACGAAGGCGGCGATATCGTCGGTCATGGTCGGACGCCCGGGCTATTCGGCGGGAGCTGCCGGCGCGCTGCTCCGTCTTCTGCTGCGCCCGAAGCTCAACTTCATGTTGGTGAGCTTGTCGAACCAGATATAGACGACCGGCGTGATGAACAGCGTCAGGAGCTGCGACAGCATCAGCCCGCCCACCACCGTCACGCCGAGCGGCTGGCGCAACTCGGCGCCGGCGCCGGCGCCGATCGCGATCGGCAATGAACCGAGCAGCGCGCAGGTCGTCGTCATCATGATGGGACGGAAGCGCAGTTGCGCCGCTTCGACGATCGCCTGCTCAGCGGAGGCTCCCTGACTGCGCCGTTCGATCGCAAAGTCGACCATCATGATGGCGTTCTTCTTCACGATGCCGATCAGCATGACGACGCCGATCATGGCGATGACGCTGAGATCCATGCCGAACAGCATCAAGGTCAGCAGCGCGCCGATACCGGCCGATGGCAGACCCGACAGGATGGTCAGCGGATGGATGAAATTTTCGTAGAGGATGCCGAGGATGATGTAGATCACCAGAACGGCGGCAAACAGCAGCATCCCCTGGTTGGCTACGGCCTGCTGGAAGACCTGGGCGCTGCCTTCGAAGCTCATCGCAATCGAGGCTGGCACCCCTACTTCTGCCGCCACCATCTGGATGTCACGCACTGCCTCGCCCAGGGCAATGCCCGGAGCAAGGTTGAAGGAGATGATGACGGAAGGAAGCTGGGCGATGTGATTGACCGTCAGCGAGGTCGGCTTGTCGTTGCGCTTGGCGACCGTGTCGAGCGGCACCAGGGCCCCGCTCGGCGTGCGCACCTGGATGCGACGCAACACTTCGTTGGTGTCGGCGTACTTGGGGTCGGCCTCGAGAATGACCTGGTAGGTGTCGTCCGGCGCGTAGATGGTCGAAACCTGGCGCGTGCCGAACGCCGAGTAGAGAAGCAGTCGGATCTGGTCGACCGACAATCCGAGCCGCGAGGCGATGTCGCGATCGACATCGATCACGGTCGAGCGAGCGCGCACCTGCAGGTCGGAGTTGACGTCGAGAATTGTCGGAATGCGCCTCATGCGCTCTTCCATCAACGGCGCGTATTCGCGCAGCTGGGTGAGATTGCTCGAGCGCATGCCGAACTGGTACTGCGCTCGGGTTTGCGTCGTCGCGATGTTGATCGACTGGATGGGCTGGAAGAAGACGTTGATACCGGGCACCGACGCGGTCGCGCGGCGCAGTCGGGCGATCACCTGGAGCGCACTGTCCTTGCGTTCGGGCTTCTCGCGCAGGGTGACGAATATGCGACCCGAATTGACCGTGCTGGCGGCATTTCCGCCGCCCACCGTCGACATCACGGAGACGACATCGGGATCGCGCCGGATGACCTCGGCCAGCACCGACTGGCGGGCCACCATGGCATCGAACGACGCATCGTCAGGGCCGACCGTCGAGCCGGTGATCTGGCCGATATCCTCCGACGGGAAGAAGCCCTTGGGGATCGCCTGGAACAGGACGGCCGTCGCGACGAAGGTGCCGATGGTGACGAGGAGCACGAGACGCGGCAGCTTGACCGTCCGCTTGAGCGCCCAGGAGTAGCCGGCAGTCAGCCGATTGAAGCTCCATTCGAAGCTCCGCAGGAGGAAATTGTGCTTCTCGTGATGGTCGATCGGCTTCAGGAGCCGCGAGCACAACATCGGCGTCAGGGTCAGTGACACGATGCCCGAGATCAGAATGGCGAAGCTGATGACCAGGCCGAACTCGTTGAACATGCGGCCGACAACGCCGCCCATGAACAACACCGGGATGAACACCGCGACAAGCGACAGCGTCATCGAGACGATGGTGAAGCCGACTTCCTTCGAGCCCTTGAAGGCGGCGTCCATCGGCTTCTCGCCCGCCTCGATATGGCGGACGATGTTCTCCAGCATGACGATGGCGTCGTCGACCACGAAGCCCACGGCCAGAGTGAGGGCCAGCAGCGAAATATTGTCGATCGAATGGCCGCACACATACATGCCGGCAAAGGTGCCGACGACCGAGATCGGCAATGCGATGGCAGGAATCAGGGTGGCGCGGAAGCTGCGCAGGAAGAAATAGATGGCGATGACGACCAGAATGCCGGCCAGCATGAGCGTGAATTCGACGTCCTCGATGGCGTCGCGGATCGAGATCGACCGATCGTTCAGGACGGCGATCTCGACCCCAGTCGGCAACTCGGCCTGGATCTGTGGCAGCATCGCCTTGACCCGATCGACCACCTCCACCGTATTGGCGTCGGGCTGGCGATAGACTGCCAGAATGATGGCGCGGGTTCCGTCGAGCCAACTCGCCACCTTGTCGTTCTCGACGCTGTCGATGGCGGTCGCGACATCGGAGATGCGCACCGGCGCGCCGTTCTGCCAGGTTACGATCACCGGCATATAGTCGGCCGCCTTGTTGATCGGGCCGGTCGCATCGAGGATCGAGCTCTGGCGCTGATCCGCGATGGCGCCGATCGGCTTGCTCGAATTGGCGTTGACGATGGCGGTCTGCAGCTCCTGCAAGGTGAGCCCGCGCACCGCGAGTTGATCGAGATTGGCGCGCACGCGCACGGCATACTTCTGAGAGCCGAAAATCAGCACCTGGGCGATGCCGGGCAAGGTGGAGATGCGCGGTAGAATCGCCCGGTTCGAGAAGGCGTCGACATCGGACAATCGCACCTGGCTCGACTTGAGCGCCAGGAACATCACCGGGAAATCGGCCGGGTTGACCTTGCGGAAGCTGGGCGGCGTCGGCAGCTCGACCGGCAGGCGGCGCATCGCGGAGGAGATCGCCGACTGCACGTCGAGCGCTGCGCCGTCGATGCTGCGGTTGAGATCGAACTGCAGGACGATCGAGGTATTGCCGAGCGATGACGTCGAGGTCATCGAGGTGACGCCGGCGATCGTCGAGAACTGCCGCTCGAGAATCGATGCAACCGAGGCCGCCATCGTCTCCGGGCTGGCACCGGGGAGCTGCGCCTGGACCTGGATGGTCGGGAAGTCGACGCGCGGCACCGCCGCGACGGGCAACTGCTTGAAGGAAAAGAGACCGGCGATGACGAAGGATGCCATCACCAGGATGATCATGACGGGGCGGCGAATACAAAGGGCGGAAAGCATGCCTTGGTCCCCGTCTGTCTCAGCCGCGCGGTGGCGGTGTCTGCGCCGTCGCCGGCGCCGGCGGTGACGCCGTGGCGGGGGGTGTTTGCGGCGTCGGCGGCCTGATGGCGACTGCTGCGCCGTTGACCAGCCGAAGCTGGCCGTCGACCACCACCTGCTCGCCGCCCTCCAATCCCTTGCCGATCACCGATTCGCCGTTCTGGGTCCGCTTGACGACCACTTGGCGAAGGTCAGCGATTCCATCCTTCACCACGAAAAGGTAGGGGCCCTGCGGGCCAAGCTGGATGGCCGGCGCGGGAACGGCGATGGCATCCGGCTCGACGCCCAAAGTCACCTCGACCTTCACGAACTGACCCGGCCACAGCACCTCGTTGGCGTTTCCAATCCGCGCCTTCGCCGTCACCGTACCCGTAAGCGGGTCGACCTGGTTCTCGAGAAATGCCAAGGTGCCGGACTGCCGGCGGCCATTTTCCAGGAGCGCGTCGACCTTCACCCCACCCTTGGCCATGGCCGCGCGTACATCCCCCAGGAAGACCTGCGGGATGGCGAAGGTGACATAAATCGGGTCGACCTGGTTGATCGTGGCGAGCGCGGATGTGGCGGTGTTGTCGCCGATGCGCACGACTGTGCCGGCCTTGCTCGAAATCGAGCCGATGCGGCCGGAGACCGGCGCCTTGATCTCCGTGTATGTGAGCGAAGTCTGCACGCTCGCCTTCGCCGCTTCGTCGGCCTCGAGTTGCGCTTCCGCCGCCTTCAGCAGCGTAAACCCTGTGTCGCGATTGACGACCGTGCCGGCATTCTTGGCCAGCAGATCCTCGAAGCGCTGCAGGTCGCGCTTCGCCTGCTGGACCTGCGCCTGGTCCTTGCGGATCTGCGCCTCGATCTGGCCGAGCTGCGCCTTGAGCGTCCGGGAGTCGAGCTCGAACAGAAGATCGCCTTCCTTCACCAGGGCGCCTTCCTCCACGTGGACCTTCATGATCTGGCTGTCGAGACGCGCCTTGATCTGGATCGAGGCGATGGCCTGGACGGTGCCGACCGCCTCGATGACGATCGGCATGGGCTTCTTGTCGACCTTGGTAACGACGACCGGAACCGGACCGCCCGGATTGGCGCGACCGCGCCGTCCCTGTGGCTGGGCGCTCGCGGCAGGGCTGGCGCCCCCCTTTTCCGCCGCGTTGGCTGCAGTGCCAAGACCCAGCCGGTGGGCCACTTCATCGCGATAAAAGTAGCCGGCTCCGCCAACCGCGACAGCGAGCGCGCCCAAAACAGCGAGACGGACAATCCGCATCCCAGACTCTCCAGAACCCCTACCCCAACGTCAATTATAGGCGGTCCCCGTCCATACGGACAGTGGAACCGGCCACTGATGGGCTCCTCTCAAGCAAAAAACCCGCCACTAGAGGGCGGGTTTTCGTCATATTCGTTACTGAAGCCTCGACTCAGCGGCTGTAGTACTCGACCACCAGCGACGGCTCCATCTGCACCGGATAGGGCACGTCGGACAGCTTGGGGCCGCGCACGTAGGTGCCCTTCATGTCCTTGTGGTCGACGGTCACGTACTCGGGGACATCGCGCTCGGCCGTCTGCGAAGCTTCCAGGACCAGCGCCATCTCCTTGGCCTTGGCCGTCAGCTCGATCACGTCGTTGTCCTTCACCAGGTAGGACGCGATGTTGACGCGCCGGCCGTTCACTTTGACGTGACCATGGCTCACCAGCTGGCGGCTGGCGAACACGGTGATGGCGAATTTCATGCGGTAGACGACGGCGTCCAACCGGCGCTCCAGCAACTCGACCAGGTTCTCGCCGGTATCGCCCTTGCGGCGGACCGCTTCGAGATAATAGCGGCGCAACTGGCGCTCGGAGACCGAGCCGTAATAGCCCTTGAGCCTCTGCTTGGCCATGAGCTGCAACCGGTAGTCGGTCGGCTTCTGGCGGCCCTGGCCGTGCTGGCCGGGACCATATTCACGCTTGTTGATCGGGCTCTTCGGCCGCCCCCACAGATTGACCCGCAGGCGGCGGTCGATCTTGTACTTCGAATTCTCGCGCTTGCTCACGCGGCAGCTCCATCGTTATGCGTCCCAATCGGTGACGCTATTGTCCGGATAGGCCTGGGTCCGACACATCGGTCGGGGCGGGACGCAGCACCACACAGGGCGTCACGACCACGTTCTCCGGAGGACGGCGGAAGATACTTTCGAAAGCGCGCCTGTCAAGCAGCCATTCCTGCTGTCGGATCAGGCACTTAGGTCACACCTCGACCAGCACGACCTCGTGGCTGACCTCGGCCGACTTCCGGATCATGGCGGTCGCCGAGCAGTATTTGTCCTCCGACAGGCTCACCGCCCGTTCGATCAGGGCCCGGTTCAGCTTGCGGCCGCGCACGGTGTAGACGACCTTGACCGAGGTGAAGACCTTTGGCGGCTCGTCGGCCCGCTCGGCCACCAGCGAGACTTCGACCCCTTCGATCTCCTGGCGCTGCTTCTTCAGCATCGCCACCACGTCGATGGCCGTGCAGCCGCCCATGCCCATCAGCACGACCTCCATCGGTCGCGATGCGAGGTCGCGCCCGCCGACATCGGCCGCGCCATCCATGGTGAGGGTGTGGCCGCTGCCGCCTTCGGCGACGAACAGGGCGCCGTCGACCCAGGAGACCTTGGCGGTGGTGGACATGCTCACTCCTCGCTGTGCTTGCCTTTTCCGAGATACTTTATGACGCCGTGAAACGTGCGTACTTCCTGCTCGGTCATCACGGCGCGCTGCAGGAAGGCGCGCAGGTTCTGCACCATCGCGGGCTTCGCCGCCTTGTTGCGCAGGAAGCCCGACTGGTCGAGCGCCCGCTCCAGGTGGTCGAAAAGGTTCTGCATCTCGTCCTTGGTCGCCGGACGGATCGCGTACTCCGACATGCGTTCGGCGGGCGTCGCTTCCAACGCCGCCCCCATGGCCCATTCGTAGGCCACCAACAGGACGGCCTGCGCGATGTTCAACGACGAGAACTGCGGATTGAGCGGGATCGACAGCGCGGTATCGGCCAGCACCATGTCGTCGTTGGTGAGGCCGGTACGCTCCGGCCCGAACAGGATGCCGACTCCTTCGCCGCGGCCGATCCAGCCCTGCATCTCGCCGGCGGCATGGCGCGGCGTGACGATGCGCTGGCTGAGCTCGCGATTGCGCGCGGTGGTCGCGACCACGTGCTGCAGATCGGCCACTGCCTCGGCGACAGTCTCGAACACCGTCGTGCCCTCCAGCACGATGTCGGCGCCCGACGCGGCGCGCTGCGCCTTGTCATTGGGCCAGCCGTCGCGCGGCGCGACCAGCCGAAGCCGCGACAAGCCGCAATTCAGCATGGCGCGTGCGGCCATGCCGATGTTCTCGCCGAGTTGCGGACGCACCAGGATGACGATAGGCGAGTCGGAGGTGGTCGCGCGGCCTTTCGAGGGTCGTCCCATAGCGCGGCTCTTTTACCGGAAGCTACCGCATATTGTCCTCACGAAGACGGTGACACGCGTCAGGCAAAGCCGGGGATGACCGCGCCCGGCCCGGGCGTGGCGCCGGCCGGACAGGTGCCGAGAATGATCATGCCGAGCACCTCGTCCTTGGTCACGGCGCGCGTCGGCGCAGTGCCGACCAGCTTGCCGTTCTTCATCACCGCCACGCGATCGGCCAGGTCGAACACGTCGTGGATGTCGTGACTGATCAGGAAGATGCCGATGCCCTCCTTCTTGAGCTGAACGATGAGGTCGGCGACCTGCTGCGTCTCCTGCGGGCCCAACGCCGCGGTCGGCTCGTCCATGATCAGGACGCGGGCGTTGAAATGGATCGCACGCGCAATGGCGACGGCCTGGCGCTGGCCGCCCGACAGCGCGCGCACCGGCTCCTTGAACTTCCTGAAATGCGGATTGAGGCGCGCCATCACCGTGCGCGTCTCGGCCTCCATGGCGACGTCGTCGAGCGTGCCCCAGCCGGTGCGCAGCTCGCGCCCCAGGAACAGATTGGCCGCGGCGTCGAGATTCTCGGCCAGCGCCAGGGTCTGGTAGATCGTCTCGATGCCGTGCCGCCTCGCATCGCGCGGACTCTGGATCGCGACCGGCCGGCCGTCGATGCGGATCTCGCCCGAATCGGCGCGATAGGCGCCCGACAGCATCTTGATCAGCGTCGACTTGCCGGCGCCGTTGTGCCCCAGGAGGCCGACGACCTCGCCGCCATGCAGATCGAGCGAGACATCATCGACCGCATGCACGCCGCCGAAGCTGATGCGCATGCCGCGCAGCTCGACCAGCGGAGAGCCGGCGTCGCTCATACCGCACTCCCCTTCAAGGCACGCGAGCGATAGAGCCGGTCGAGCCACACGGCGACAACCAGCACCACGCCGACGACGATGTTCTGAAGAGGCGTGTCGAGACCCATCAGCACCATGCCCGACTGCAAGCTCTGCATGATCAGCGCACCGAGCACGGCGCCGGCGACGGTGCCCAGTCCACCGCCCAGCGACGTGCCGCCGATCACGGTCGCGGCGATGACATAGAGCTCGTCTAGGGTGCCTTGCGCATTGGTCGCGGCGTTGAGGCGCGCCGTCGATATGGCGGCCGCAATGGCGCACAACGTGCCCATCAGCACGAAGACCAGAACGGTGACGCGCTTGGTGTCGACGCCCGACAGCTCGGCCGCCTCGGGATTGCCGCCGAGCGCGAAGACGTAGCGGCCAAAGCGCGTTCGCTGGGCGAGGAAAGTGACGACGAGGGCCACGCCGACGGCGATCAGCACGGGCACGGCGAGGCCGTGCGCGATCGACAGGCCTTCCGGCGGCACGACAAGGCCTCGCGCCGCGGCCAGCCGCTCGGCGACCCGGGGCGGCAGGTTGTAGCTGTTGACCACCAGCACGACCGCAAGCACGGCGAGGCAGGCCAGCCCGGCGACCGTCACCTCCGCCCACACCGGCCGCAGCGCGAAGCCGACCTTGTGGCGTCGCCGGCGGGCGTGGAGCGTCCGCCAGACGATGCCGGCGAAGGCGAGCACGGCCACCGCCCAGCTCCAGGTCGAGCCGATCGCACCCTCGATACCGCCGCCCATGCGGCGGAAGGCATCGTCCATCGGCGCCACCGTACGGCCGGAGGTGATCCACCAGGCCGCCCCGCGCCAGACCAGCAAGCCGCCCAGGGTCACGATGAAAGCCGGCACGCCGAGATAAGCGACGATCGCGCCCTGCAGCAGGCCGATTGCCGCGCCGACGACCAGCCCGACAGCCAGGGCGACGATCCAGATCAGCGCGCTCTCGTAGCCGATATAGCGCGGCAGGAGCTCCGTCTGGGTCACGCCCATGATCATGCCGACGACCCCCAGGATGGAGCCGACCGACAGATCGATGTGTCGGGCAACGATGACCAGCACCATGCCGCACGCCATGACGGCGACCGACGCGGTCTGGACCGAAAGGTTCCACAGGTTCCGCGGCGTCAGGAAGGCGCCGCCGGACATCAGATCGACACCGATCCAGATCAGCGCCAGCGCGCCCAGCATGCCGACCAGGCGCGCGTCGATCTCGGTTGCGCGGAACATGCCGACGAGATCGATACGCGCCCTCTCATGTTCCTCTCCCCTGCCCTCATGAGCGCGTTTGGCTTCGCCGAGCCGCACGGAAGGGGGAGAGGCTAGGTTAGGGGGCTTCGAAGGCTGGAAGGTCACCTACACCCCCCTCACCCGACCCTCTCCCTAGCGCCCCCAGCCGAGGAGAGGAGCATGAAGATTCTCTCACCAGCTCAGTTGCAGGCCTTGACGGTGCCGGCCTTCACACCGCGGCAGACCACGTCCTTCGGCACCCAGTTGGCCTGAATGACGACTTCGAGGTTGTCCTTGGTGATCGGCACCGGCGTCAGCAGGATCGAGGTCATCGGCACCTTGCGCGGACCGTCGGCCCAGGTCTTGGTGCCTTGCAGCGCGGTGAGCTTGGTTCCCTTGGCCATCGTCATCGCCTGCTCGCCTGCCGTCCGCCCCAGCAGGCGCGCATCCTTCCACACGCTCACGGTCTGAGTGCCGAGCGCAACGCGATTCAGCGCCGCCTGGTCGCCGTCCTGACCCGATACCGGCACGGTGCCGGCCAGGCCCTGCGCCGTCAGCGCCGCGACGGCGCCACCGGCGGTGCCATCGTTCGACGCCACCACAGCGTCGACCTTGTTGCTGTTGGCGGTCAGGAATTGCTCCATGTTGCGCTGCGCGTTGGCCGGCAGCCAGCCGTCGGTATAGGCCTCGCCGACCTTCTTGATCTTGCCGGCCTTGATCGCGTCACCCAGGACTTCGATCTGGCCCGAATAGAGGAAATCGGCGTTGGGATCGGACGACGAGCCCTTGATGAAGACGTAGTTGCCTTCCGGCTTCACCTTGAAGACTTCGCGCGCCTGGATGCGCCCGACCTCCTTGTTGTCGAAGGTGATGTAGAGCACGTCCTTCATCTCGATCAGCCGGTCGTAGCCGATCACCGGGATGCCCTCGTTGATCGCTTTCTCGACCGCCGGCCGGATGGCGTTGGCGTCCTGCGCCAGCACGATCAGGGCCTTGGCGCCGCGCGCGATCAGTCCTTCGATGTCGGTGAGCTGCTTGGCGGCGTTGCTCTGCGCATCGGCTGAAATATAGGTGCCGCCCGCCGCCGCGATCGCCGCCTTGATCGCCGCTTCATCGATCTTCCAGCGCTCTTCCTGGAAGTTCGACCAGCTCACGCCGACCACTTGTGCCTGCGCCGCTGCGCTGAGCGCTGCCATGCCGGCCAGGATGGCGGCGCCGATCAGCGCCGCAAAAGAAGTGCGAGCCATGCTTCCTCCTCGCGTTGATGCAAACGCCCTCTTGCCGAGGTTGCATCGGATCATGTTGTGCGCACCGCAAGCGGTCAAGCCGCGGGCGGTGTCGTGCTGCTCCCGGCTTCAACGAATGGTCGACGGTCCGCGACGGACGACCTTTCAGCGGCGCGACGGCCGCGCATACTGCGCTTGACGGCGCATGAAGAAGAGCAGCGGGATGCAGATCACCGCCGCGAGCGCGAGCACCCGGAAATCGTTGAGGTAGGCGATCATCGCCGCCTGGCGGTTGAGCTCCTCGCTCCACATTCCGATCAGCCTTGAAGGATCGTCGACGGGCACGGAACCGTACGGCCAGCCACCGCCGAACGGCGTCATGTGCGTGGTGATCCTGGAGCGGTCGACCGGCATGCCGTTCTCGATCGGCGTGGTGCCGTACCGCCACAGCGGGTTGAATGGAGTGAGGTACTCGGCAAACGCCGAGCGGTTGATCTGGGTGTTGCGGCCCAGCATCGCCACCAGCACGGCCACACCGATCGAGGCGCCCAGATTTCGCATCAGGGCGTTCATCGCGGCACCCTCAGTGCGGATACGGGCCGGGACGGTGGCGAAGGCCAGCGTCGTGAGCGGCGGAAACACCAGGCCGAGCCCCGTTCCCTGCATGAAGCCGTTCCAGATCACCTGTCCTTCGCTGACGTCGATCGAGAACTGCGTCATGTCGTACAACGAGACGCCGCACAGGCTCAGCCCGATCGCGATCAACCATCGCGCGTCGACCCTGCCGATCATGCGTGACACCAAGAACATCGAAATCATCGTTCCGATGCCGCGCGGCGCCATGACGACGCCCGTGGTGAAGACCGGATAACCCTTCAACTGCTGCAGAAAGGGTGGCAGCAAGGTCGCGGTCACGATCATCAGGAGGCCGGTGACGGCTGTGAAAATGATGCCGAGCACCAGGTTGCGGTCGCGGAACAGGTCGCGCGGCAGGAACGGATGGTCGCTCGACAGCATGTGAATCACGAACATGGCGGCAGCGACGCCGGCCACTACTGCTTCGACGATGATCTCCCGGGAGCCGAACCAGTCGAGCTGCTCGCCGCGGTCGAGCATGAGCTGGAACGTGCCGATGGCGATCGCCAGCAGCGAAAAGCCCAGGAGATCGAACGGCCGCGGCGTGTCGCTCGCCTTGTTCTTGACCAGGATCATCAGGCCGACGGTACAAAGGATGCCGACCGGCAGGTTGATGTAGAACACCCAGCGCCATGTGTATTCGTCGGTCAGCCAGCCGCCGAGCGTCGGACCCGAGATGGGGCCCAGCATGGTGCCGACTCCCCACATCGCCATGGCCTTGCCTTGCTCCTCGCGCGGATAGGCCTCCATCATCAACGTCTGGCTGAGCGGCACCAGCGCGGCGCCGCAGATGCCCTGCAAGGTGCGGAAGGCGACGAGCTGCGGCAGCGTCTGGGCAGCGCCGCACATCATGGAGGCGATGGTGAAGCCTATCACCGAGCTCACCAGGATGCGCCGCACGCCGAAGCGGACGGCGCAGAAGCCGGCGAGCGGCGTGGCGATGGCCGCCGATACGATGAAGGAGGTGATCACCCAGGCGACCTGCTCCTGCGTCGCCGACAGCGATCCCTGGATGCTGGGGAGCGCCACGTTGGCGATGGTGCCGTCGAGCGCCTGCATGATCGTGGCCATCATCACCACGACGGTGAGCCAGCGACGACGGCGAAGCGCGTCGGGATCCATCAGCCCGTCATGCCCCGAAAAAGATCACAGGCCGACGCTCTTCAGCAGCTCGCCGAGGGTACGGCGGTGGCCGGTGTCGATCTCGATGGTCACGCTCATGCCGACGCGCAGCGGCGGATCGCCTTCCTTGCAAACTACGGAGGTGCGGACCGGGATGCGCTGCACCACCTTGACCCAATTGCCGGTGGCATTCTGCGGCGGCAGCACGGCGAACTCCGCACCGGTCGACTGCGCGAGCGATGTCACCTTCCCGCTGCATTTCATGTCGGGATAGGTATCGACAGAGATCGTGACCGGCTGGCCGACGCGCACGCGCGTGAGCTCGGTTTCCTTGAAATTGGCCTCGATCCAGAGGTCGCGGTCGGCGACGACGGCGATCGACGGCACGCCCATGATGGCGTAGCTGCCCGGCACCAGGACCTTGGAGACGATTCCGTCGATCGGCGCCTCGATCATGGTGCGGCGCAGATTGTGCAGGGCCTCGTCGCGCGCGGCCATCATCTGCTTGACCTTGGGGTGATCGTCGACCCTGATCTTTGGATCGCCGGCGAGCGCCGCCTCGATGCGCTGCAGATCCTCCTCCAGCGAGGCGATGCGCTGGCGCGCTACCTCGAGGGCCATGCGCGCCTCTTCCATCTTCGCCGCCGGTGCGAACTTGCGGTCGGCGAGATCCTTCTGACGGTCGTAGTCGGACTGGGCGTAGTTCTGCTGGCTTTGCGCCGCCTTGATGTCCTCGCGCTTGGTGCGCCACTGGGCACGCAAGCCGCGGATCTCGGCGCGCTGGATCTCGATCTCCGCGTCGATCTTGGCCAGGGCGCTGCGGTAGGGCTGGTCGTCGAGGCGAAACAGGAGCTGGCCGCGCGACACGCTCTGGTTCTCTCGTACCGCCACCTCGACGATGGGACCGGCGATCTCGGTGGCGACATAGACCCGGTCGCCCTTCACATAGGCGTTGTCGGTCTCGACGAAGCGGCCACCGCTCAGCCAGGCGAACAAGGCGACGGCGATGGCGACGAGCGGCAGCGACCACATGACGGTCCGCCATAGCAATCTGCCCCACCTCTGACGACGTACTGCACCCACCGAAATCGGCAGCTGCGTCGTCGGTATCTGGATCTCACCGTCCACGCTACATATGGTCTGCTGCGCCGCTGGGACCGTCAACTAACCCCACGGCATGGCAGCTAGGTGGCGTGGACGTGTCGGCTAAGCCGGCTGCGCCGGCGTGGCACCGTCACGGAACAGCTTGTAGGTGATGGCGTCGTAGAGGGCGTTGTAGGAGGCGTCGACTATGTTGGGCGAGACGCCGATGGTCGACCAGCGCCGGCCCTTGGCATCGGCGCTTTCGATCATGACCCGGGTCGTCGCGGCGGTGCCTCCGGCCGAGTCCAGGATCCGCACCTTGAAATCGACCAGGCGCATGTCCTCGAGCTCGGGATAGACCGGGATCAGCGCCTTTCGCAGCGCAGCGTCGAGCGCATTGACCGGGCCGTTGCCCTCGCCCACTTCCATCGCCCGACGCCCGGCGACATCGAGCTTCACCGTCGCTTCGGAGAGCGCGATGAGCTGTCCGCGGGCATTGACCCGACGCTCGGCCAGCACGCGAAAGCTCTGCAACGCAAAATAGTCGGGCACCGTGTGCAGCTCGTGCCGCGCCAGCAGCTCGAACGAGGCATCGGCGCCGTCATAGGCATAGCCCTCCGCCTCGCGCTCCTTGACGATCTCGAGCAGGCGGGCGACCCCCGGGTCCTTCGGGTCGACCTCCAGCCCGATCTGGCGGAACCGCGCCATGATGTTGGAACGGCCGGCCTGGTCGCTGACCACGATGATGCGCTGGTTGCCGACAACCTCCGGGTCGACATGCTCGTAGGTCCGCGGGTCCTTCTCGACCGCCGAGACGTGCAGGCCGCCTTTATGGGCGAAGGCGCGGGTGCCGACATAGGCCGCGCTGCGGTTGGGGAGGACATTCAGCCGATCGTCGAGCAGCCGCGACAGATGGGTGAGCCGCTGCATCGCGTTCGGCTTCAGACCGGTGTCGAAGCCCATCTTGAGCACGAGGTTGGGGATCAGCGCGATCATGTTGGCGTTGCCGCAGCGCTCGCCCAGCCCGTTGATCGTGCCCTGCACCTGGCGGGCGCCGGCGCGCACCGCCGCCAGGGTGTTGGCGACGGCGTTCTCGGTGTCGTTGTGGGTGTGGATGCCGATGCGATCGCCCGGGATCCTCTTCGTCACCTCGCCGACGATGCGCTCGACCTCGTGCGGCAGCGTGCCGCCGTTGGTGTCGCACAGCACCAGCCATCGCGCGCCTGCCTTCTCCGCCGCGGCGAGGCAGGCCATCGCGTAGTCCGGGTTGGCTTTGTAGCCGTCGAAGAAATGTTCGGCGTCGAACATGACCTCTTCCATGCGGGTCTTCGCATAGGCGAGCGAATCGGAGATCATCTCGAGGTACTCGGCGCGGTCGACGTCGAGCGCCACGTCGACATGGAAGTCCCACGTCTTGCCGACCATGCAGACGTTGCGCGCCTTGGTCTGCAGGATGGCGGCCAGCCCGGGATCGTTGGCGGCGCTGCGGCCAGCACGCCGCGTCATGCCGAAGGCCACGAACTTGGCATTCTGGAATGCGGGCGGCTCGGCGAAGAAGCGGTCGTCGGTTGGATTGGCGCCCGGCCAGCCGCCCTCGATATAGTCGATGCCGAGCAGATCGAGCTCGCGCGCAATGGCGGCCTTGTCGGCCACGGTGAAATCGACGCCCTGGGTCTGGGCGCCGTCTCGCAGGGTGGTGTCGAAGAGATAGATGCGGTTGGACTGGCTCATGCGGGCCGCATCATAGTGGCGCGTCGCCCCGGGAGATACCGCTCATGACCACGGCCACCACCATCGTCGAGCTGCGTTCCACGCTCCTGCAGGTGCCGTGGCGTGGCAAGCCGCCGGCCGCCGGCATCCTGTCGGCGCCGCTCCGCGATCTTTATGTGCTGGAGATCGAAACCCAGGGCGGCCTGGTCGGCATGAGCTACCTGATGCCGCTGCGCGGCGGCCTCGACACGCTCGATGCCTGCATGAAGGAGCTGATCGCGCCCCACGTGATCGGCCGCGATGCCACCGAGATCGAGGCGATCTGGCAGGTGCTCTACCGCAGCAATTTCTGGCTGGGGCGCATGGGCGTCACGGTGTTCGCCCAGAGCGCCGTCGACATGGCGTTATGGGACATCCTGGGCAAGCGGGCCGGGCTGCCGCTGTTCCGCCTGTGGGGGGCGGCGCGCACGGCGGTGCCGGCCTACGGCTCGGGCTGCTTCCGCGGGCTCGGGCGCGACGGCATGATCGCGCGCGCCAAGGAATTCACCGCGCAAGGGCTGAAGGCGATCAAGATGCAGGTCGCCCATATCAGGCCATGGCGCGAGGACGTGCAGAATGTGCGCGCCATGCGCGAACAGATGGGCGACGGCGTCGAGATCATGATCGACGTCAACATGGGCTGGGACGCCGACACCGCCATTCAGGCCGGCCATCGCATCGACGAGTTCGATCCTTACTGGCTGGAAGAACCGGTGATCGCCGAGGATTTCGCAGGCTACCGGCGAATCGCCGCCGCGCTCAAGACCCGGATCGTTGGTGGCGAGAGCCATTTCACCCGGAACGACCTGCGCCCCTTCTTCGAGACGCCGTGCGTACCCATCCTGCAGCCCGACCCGATGCGTGGCGGCTACTCCGAGCTGCGCAAGATCGCCGCCGCCGCCGAGCCGTGGGGCATCCGCATCGCGCCGCACCTGTTCCACGAGACGATGGTCCACCTGCTGGCGTCGATCCCCAACGCCAACTATCTCGAATACATGGACTGGAACGACGATCTCTGGATCGAGCCGGTGCTGCCGGCGAAGGACGGCACGATGAGCCCGCCCGAACGGCCCGGTCACGGGCTCGCCTTCCGGCCCGAGATCCTCAAGGACTTCCGCAAGGGCGGCCAACGCTTCAAGGCATGACAGTGCTCGCCAAGCTCACTTGCAGACGTTGCGGAGCGCCCGCCATTCAGCGTCGGTGAACGCCGGTCGACCGGTCGCGGGGCGCTTGGTCGCGGCGATACGCTCGGCGGTCGGCGGATGGCTCGACCAGATGCCGGCAGAAGCCGCCGCGTCGGACGTTTCCTTCTCCAGCATCTGCTCGAAAAAGCTCGCGATGCCGTCGGCCCTGATCTCGAGCTTCTCGAGCAGGGACACGCCGGTGGCGTCGGCGTCGCGCTCGAAGGCCCGCCCGTTGCGCAGCGCCAGCAGAAGATTGCCGCCCGAGGTCAGCGTGTTGAGAACGTCCGAATAGCCGCCGCTCACCAGCTTCACCATCAGCTCTATGCCGTACTGGCGGGCCAGGCCCTTGGTCGGATGATAGTGCACGGCATGGCCGATCTCGTGCGCCAGCACGCCTGCCACCTGGGAGCTGTCCTTGGCCTGGTCGATCAGGTCGGAGAAGAACACCAGGATGCCGCCCGGCAGGGTGAAGGCGTTGACCGGGCCGCCGGCGATGACATGCACGGTGATCTCATGCTCGTAGTCGGCCGCCTTGGCCAGCCGGTTGGCGAGGCCATTGATCGCCGCGAGACCCGCCTTGCCGTGGCACTCGTCCTTGTCGGCCGTGATCTCCTCGTAGACGCTTTCACCCAGCTTGGCCTGCAGGCTGTAGGGCAGCAGGGGCGCCGCGTACTCGCTGCCGTAGTCGACCGCAAACCAGAACACCCCGAGCAGCGCCACGAGCGAGGCCCCGAACGTCGCCATCCGGAGACCGGCGGCGGGCGGCGGCGCCGCCAGCTTGGCGAGCTGGGGCACGAGCTGGGCGAGCTGCCGGCGCAGCTCGAGATCGTCGGCCACCAGGCGCGCATCCGATCCCTTGCAGGCGACAGGCGGCACCGCCTCGTGCTCGACATCGCCCAGCACGACCACGTCGACGATCGGCCAGCGTGCCAGGACAGCCGAATCGGCGAGCCGGATGATCACCAGCTCGGCCGTGGTGGCGCGGACGTCGACGGCATGCACCTGGGCAGTGACACCGTCGTAGAAGCGCGCGCGCGGTGCGGCGGGTGGCAGCGCCATCGTCAGATGCCGGTGACGTCGAACATGTCGAGCAGGCCCTCGCCGAAGCCCGGTCCGCGGTCGGTCGGCTGGCCGATCGTGGCGCCCTCGGGGGCACCGTAGATCCACAGCTCCTTGGCGATCAGGCGCAGCGTACGGTGCATCACCCACGGCCAGCCCAGCCCCACCGTCAGCAGGACGATCAGGTAGTTGAGGACCAGGAAGCCCCACATCTGCCTGGTCGAGATCGCCGTGGCGAACAAGACGTCGCCGGCGCGGCTGCGCGCGACCAGGTAGCGGAACAGGTAGGCCTGCCACCAGCAGCGCAGCGGCAGGATCAGCAATCCAAAGACGATGTAGGCGCCGAAGGCGAAGGCGACGATGATCAGGATGGTGCGCGCGTCGGGATGGGTGAGCAGGTCGCCGAAATCGTCCGACTTCATGTCGAGCTCGCTCACTGTGCCGCCGATCGCGGCAAAGACGATGACGCCCGCCACGATCCAGGCCAGGATGTTGAGGAAGTAGAAGCCGATGTAGCGGCCGTAGATGTCGCTGGCGTTGCCGGCGAACACGAACGGCAGCGTCCCCAGCCGCACGTTGGCGATGCGCGGCCGCGCGAGGTTGACCGACACGACCGGCGTCAGGAGCTGCCCGGTCATTGCGTTGGCGAAGGTGAGAAAGGTCGCCGACACGCCGTACGACCAGGCCGAGCCGACCAGCCAGCAGCGGATGCCGCGCCAGCGGGTGCGCGACAGCCGATAGCGCAGCCCGGCGTAGTGGCCGACAAAGGCGAGCGGAAAACCGATCAGCGCCACCGACAGCGAGAAGATGTCGAAGGCGCCGAAGCTCGCAATCGGCTTTTCGTGGAAGACGTAGATCCAGACCAGCCACATCAGCCCGCCCCAGGCGGCCAGCAGGACCAGGGCGAGCAGGAAGCCGATCAGCAGCTCGCGGCCGCGCCCGCGATACTCGAAGCGATCGCCCAGGATGGCGAAATGGCTCCACAGATAGCGGCGCAGCCGCGTGCGACCCCAGAAGCGCGACCAGCCGAGCGTCAGCAGCATCAGCACGACGTGGCGCAGATAGATGGCATAGAGCTCACCCAGCCGACCGTCATAGATCGGGCGGCTGGGGGTCAGGTCCGGGGCGACCGGCACGGACTGGGCAGCGTGGGCAACGGACGCGGTCTGGGCAACGGGCTGCTGCTGCTGCCAGGGAGGGGATGGATGGCTCACGGGTCGCCGGTTCTACCCATTTGCATTGCAAAATGAATGATGCTGCAATGCAGCATCGAATGATGTAGGGAAGTTTACGCAACCATTTCAATGCCCGCCACCATGACCGCCCAGCCCTCCTCCAAGCCCCAGCGCGATCGGCCCTGGCTCATCCGTACCTATGCCGGGCATTCGACTGCCGCCAAGTCGAACGAGCTCTACCGCACCAACCTGGCGCGCGGTCAGACCGGCCTGTCGGTCGCCTTCGACCTGCCGACCCAGACCGGCTACGATTCCGATCATCCGCTGGCCAAGGGCGAGGTCGGCAAGGTCGGCGTGCCGATCAGCCATCTCGGCGACATGCGCACCCTGTTCGACGGCATCCCGCTCGACCGCATGAATACGTCGATGACGATCAATGCGCCGGCGGCGTGGCTGCTCTCGCTCTATATCGCGGCCGCCGAGGCGCAGGGTGTCGACCGCGCCAAGCTGCAGGGCACGACCCAGAACGACATCATCAAGGAATATCTGTCGCGCGGGACCTACATCTTCCCGCCCGAGCCGTCACTCCGGCTGACCGCCGACACGATCGGCTTCACCTATCGCGAGGTTCCCAAGTGGAACCCCATGAACGTCTGCAGCTACCACCTGCAGGAAGCCGGTGCCACGCCGGTGCAGGAGCTCGCCTTCTCCCTCGCCAACGCCATCGCCGTGCTCGACGCGGTGCGCGCGCGCGGGCAGGTGCCCGAGGCGGACTTCCCGCAAGTCGTCGGCCGCATCTCCTTCTTCGTCAATGCCGGCATCCGCTTCGTCACCGAGATGTGCAAGATGCGGGCGTTCGCCGAGCTGTGGGACGATCTCACGCGTGACCGCTACGGAGTGAGCGACGCCAAGCAGCGGCTGTTCCGCTACGGCGTGCAGGTGAACTCGCTCGGCCTCACCGAGCAGCAGCCCGAGAACAACGTCTACCGGATCCTGCTCGAGATGCTGGCCGTGGTGATGAGCAAGAATGCGCGCGCCCGCTCGGTCCAGCTTCCGGCGTGGAACGAGGCGCTCGGCCTGCCGCGGCCGTGGGACCAGCAGTGGTCGCTCCGCCTGCAGCAGATCGTGGCCTTCGAGACCGATCTGCTCGAGTACGGCGACATCTTCGACGGCAGCAGCGAGATCGCCCGCAAGGTCGACCAGCTCAAGGCCGAGGCGACCGCCGAGATGGCGCGCATCGCCGACATGGGCGGCGCGGTCGAGGCGATCGAGGCGGCTTACATGAAGCAGCGCCTGGTCGAGTCGAACCTGCGCCGGCTCGCCGCCATCGAGGCGGGCGAGCAGACGGTGGTCGGCGTCAACGCCTACACCGAGGCCGAGCCCTCGCCCCTGTCAGCAAGTGGCGAAGGCGCGATCCTGACCGTCGACGCCTCGGTCGAGCGTGAGCAGGTCGAGCGGCTGAAGGCGTGGCGCAGTGCGCGCGACGGTGCGGCGGTGACCAAGGCGCTGGCCGAGCTGGCATCGGCAGCGCGCGAAGACCGCAACGTCATGCCGTCCTCGATCGCCTGCGCCAAGGCGGGCATCACGACCGGCGAATGGACCGACACCCTGCGCTCGGTGTTCGGCGAATACCGTGCGCCGACCGGCGTGGCGCGGGCCGCCGGCGTGAGCGACGGCCGGCTGGAGACCGTGCGCCGCGAGGTCGAAGCCGTGTCCGGCCGCCTCGGCCGGCGCATCAAGATGCTGGTCGGCAAGCCCGGCCTCGACGGCCATTCCAATGGCGCCGAGCAGATCGCCGTGCGCGCTCGCGACTGCGGCATCGAGGTGGTGTACGAGGGCATCCGGCTGACACCCGAGCGCATCGTCAATGCCGCCCTCGAGGAGAGCGTCCATGTCGTCGGCCTGTCGATCCTGTCGGGCGGCCACGTCTCGCTGGTCGGCGAGGTGCTGGAGGGAATGCGCAACGCCGGCATCGGCGACGTGCCGGTCGTGGTCGGCGGCATCATCCCGCCGGCCGACGCCGAGGCCCTCGTCGAGGCGGGGGTGACCCGCGTCTACACGCCCAAGGATTTCGACCTGACGCAGATCATGCGCGACATCGTCACAGTCGTCGACAGTGCCTGGAAAGAAGCTGCTTAGCAGTCATCATCTTCCGGACCGAGCGCTAGATGCGCGCGGTCCGGAAGTGCTTGAAGTGAGTTTCAGCTCCTAAACGACCTTGAAGCTCGCCGTCGCGTGCATCATGGGCTCGACCACGGCGTGACTGAAGAGCCAGGCTTCGGCGTGGACGACGGCGCCGTCGCGGCGGATCACACGCGAGAGCGCGATCACGTCGGCATCGTGCCCGGGCCGCAACATTGTGACAGTGAGATGAGAGAGCGCGAGCGCGAGTCCCGCCGCCGCGCGCAGGGACGTGTCGACCAGCGATAGCAAGGCGGCACTGGTCCATCGTTCACCGGGCGCCAGCGAAAAGCGCAGGCGAACGTCCTGGCCGTCGCATTCCTCGACGAACACGTCATGGCGCTCCGGCGCGGCGAGGTGCGCGTCGAGGTTCTCTTGCAGTTCCGCTTCGGTCATCGCCGCGACTGTCGCAGAGCACCCGACCTGAGTCACCCAGCCGGATGACAGAAGCGGCGGCGCCGGGCTATCTCCTTCGGCAATGTCCTTCTTCGATCACATCGACCGTTGCAACAACGCGCGCCTCGACGAGTTCGAGCCGTGGTTCATCGGCGGCGAGCGCGCTGGCTTCATCCATCGCGATTTCGCACCCGAGCTCGCCGGCCGGCCCGACCTGTTCGTCCATCTCGAGGACGCATGGCACCTCGACGCGTCGCTCGATACCCCGGCAACGCGAACGGCCGCGGTGCGCGCATTCCTCCTCGACCTGCGCGCACGCGGTTACTTCAAGGGGCTGTGGCGCGAGGAACCCTATCCCGTCACCTGGCACTGGGGACGGCCGCCGCTGATGGAAATCGAGCGCGCCGCCGCACCTTGGTTCGGCATCCGTGCCTTCGGCCCCCACATGACCGGCTATGTACGACGGCATGATGGCCTGCATATCTGGGTGCCGCGCCGGTCCTACACCAAGCCCACCTTTCCCGGTCAGCTCGACAATACGGTGGCCGGTGGACAACCAGCGGGCATCGGCCTGCATGACAATCTGATCAAGGAATGTGCAGAGGAGGCGTCGATTCCGCGCCATCTCGCCGAGCAGGCACGCGCCGTCGGCTACATAAGCTATTGGAACCAGTCGGGCGCGCAGCTCAAGCCCGATATCATGGTCTGCTTCGACCTCGAGCTGCCGGACGACTTCACACCTCGCACAAATGACGGGGAGGTGCATTCCTTCGAGCTGTGGCCGGTGCAGCGTGTGTTCGAGACGGTCCGCGACACCTCCGAGTTCAAGTACAACTGCAATCTCGTGCTGATCGACTTCTTCGTCCGGCATGGATTGTTCGAGGCCGACGATCCCGATTTCGTCCGCATCGTGAGTGAACTAAGAGCAATGCAACCCGTGGGAGCATAATGACGTTGCAAGACGTGAGGGAGTAGCCTGCTCATGTCTCCGCTTGCGCTCACGCCGGACAAATCATGCTCAATTCACGGTCGTCTTGGAAACGATGTTGAGGTAGCATGTCGGCAACGGAATCGGCCGAGCGAATGGCGCGTCGCTTGGAATACGTCGCTGGCTCGACTGGCTGCGATGAGACGGCATCCCCCATGCCTCGACGTGCGTATTCTGTTGCGTTGACAGTCGGCCTGCTCGGTCTCTCGATCGGGCCGGTGGCCTCACAAGACGGCCATCGTGGCAAGGGCCACGCTGAAAACCACGACTGGTACCAGCAGCTCAAGCAACCCGGTACCGGGTATTCCTGCTGCAATGGCACCATCAATGGCGTCGAGGGCGATTGCCGGCCAACACGAGCCTATCAGGCCGACGATGGAACATGGCGCGCGCTGATCAATGGGCGCTGGGTGCCGGTGCCGCCCAGGGTTGTTCTGCAGCAGCTCGCGCCCGACGGCAACAGCCACATCTGCGCCAGTCGCAGCGGCATGATCTACTGTTTCCTCGGCGGCTCGCCGAAATCGTAGGTCAGTTGGGCGGCGGGATGTTCGAGTCCTTGATCACCTTGCGCCATTTCGCGATCTCGCTCGTGAGCACGCCGGCATAGGCCTGCGGCGCGCCGCCGACAGGAACGAAGCCGAGCTCGAGAAGCTTGGCGCGTGTCGGCGGGTCGTTCAGCGCTTCGTTGAATGCCGCGTTGAGCCGCATGACCACCGACTCGGACGTGCCGGCCGGTGCCGAGATGCCGAACGGCACCGTTCCTTCCATGCCAGGCAGGCCCGCCTCGCCCACAGTTGGCACGTCAGGCAGCAGCACGGAGCGCGTCGCAGTCGCGACCGCGAGCCCGCGCACCTGGCCGGCCTTGATCGCGGTTGCCGTCGGCACCAGCACGTCGGCGAACAGAGGCACGTGACCGGCGATGACATCGCGCAAGGCTTCTGCGCTCCCCTTGTAGCCGACATGCTCCAGCGGCATGCCGGTGCGCGCCTTGACGTACTCGCCCCACAGATGCGTGAGACTGCCGATACCGGCCGAGGCGTAGCTCACCGTCCGGCCCGGCTGCTTCGACCACGCAAGCAGCTCGGCGACCGACTTGAACGGCGCACTGTTGCTGGCCGCCAGCAGCATCGGCAGGTCGACGAAGCCCACGACCGGCACGAGATCCTTGTCGATGTCGTAGGGCACGCTGACGCCGAATGCGGCATTCGCAATCATGGCGGCGGGCGTCAGCAGGACGGTATGGCCGTCGGGCTTGGCCTTGGTCACGAGCTCGGTGCCGATGATGGTGCCGCCGCCCGGCTTGTTCTCGACGATCACCGGCTGGCCAAGGATCACGGCGAGCTTCTCGGCGACGATGCGCGCCGAGGTGTCGGTCGAGCCGCCCGGCGCATAGGGCACGACGAAGCGCAATGGACGTTCCGGAAAGGACTGGCTCATCCCCTGGCGCGGAAGAAGGCTGAGCGCCGTCGCGCCCAGAAGATGCCGGCGATTCATTTTTCCTCCCTGGCTTTTGCCCAAGCTGCCATGCCGTGCGAAGCTCGGCCAACGGAAAGCGGGGGCGGGCTTGGCGCAGGACGGTCAGGGGTTGGAGGTGAGCAATGCCGATGGCGAGGCGATCGCGGCCCTCGACTTCCTGACCGCAGAGTGGCTCGCCTTCGGCAATCGACTGCCCGAGTTCGTCGCCGCCGCTGATCGCGAGGAGCGCTCGACCCTGCTGCCGCTGATGGCGGCCAACCTCGTTCTGTCGATGTATTCCGACGACGGCCATCGTGCCGCCCGGCAGTACCTCACCCGCGCCAAGGCGCTGTCGCGCGACGGCGCCGACGCCAACGACCGCGAGCGCGCCTGGCTGGCCGCCACCGAGGCCTGGATCGACGGCGACACCGAGCGCTGCCTGCGCATCCACGACCAGCTCACGATCCATTGGCCGCGCGATCTGCTGGCCGGCAAGCTCGGCCAGCTGCACGCCTTCAATCGCGGCGATTCGCAGGCCTTGCTGCGCTTCGGCGAGCGGCTGTTCGATTCCGGCCGTGACAACCGCTTCGTCCATGCCATGTATGCCTTCGGCCTGGTGGAGAACCATCGTCTCGACGAGGCGGAAGGCATCGCGCAGTACGCCATCTCGCTCGACCGGCATGATCCGTGGGCGCATCACGTGGTCGCTCACTGTCTCGAGGCGCGCGGCCGGCTGATCGATGGCGTGACCTTCCTCAACCAGATGTCGGACACCTGGGAGCGCTGCAACTCCTTCATGTACACCCACAATTGGTGGCATCTCGCGCTCTTCCTGATCGATCTCGACCGCGCCGAGGAGGCGCTGGCGCTCTACGACCAACGGGTCTGGGGCGTGTGGAAGGAATTCTGCGAGGACCAGATCAACGCCGTCTCGCTGCTGGCGCGGCTCGAGTTGCGCGGTCTCGACGTCGGCCAGCGCTGGACCGATCTCGCCGTCTTCTTGAAGCCGCGCCTGCACGAGCATTTCTCGCCCTTCCTCGACGTGCAGTATCTCTACGGCCTGGCGCGCGCCGGCGAGCGCAGCGCCGTCACCGAGATGCTGGCGAGCATCGAGGAGCGGGCCGAAACAGCCAGGCCATTCGAACGCGAGGCCTGGGCCGATTGCACAGTGCCGATGGCGCATGGGCTGGCCGCCCATGCCGTGGGCGATCACGCTCAAGCCGCCCGCTTGCTCGGAACGGCCATGCCGCATCTGCAGTCGATCGGCGGCAGCATCGCCCAACGCGCGCTGTTCGGCGCCATCCATCTCGACTCCCTGATGCGGTCCGGCTGGAACGACGCCGCCATCGCCATCCTGCAGGCCGACGAGCGGGAGCGGCCGACCATTCCATGGACCAAGCGCTCGCTCGGCGATCTCTATCGCCGGGTTGGCCGCACCGAGCGGGCGATGTTCGCCGATTTCCAGGCCGATCAGCTCGCTCGGCAGTACCGTACAGAGGGCCCGGCATGACCGATGATCTCACTCAACTGACGGCCGCCAGCCTCTCCGCGCTCTATCGCAAGGGCAAGGCCTCGCCAGTCGATGCGATGAAGGCGGTGCTGAAGCGCACCGACAAGCTCAATCCGGCGATCAACGCCTTTCGCCATGTCGATGCCGATGCTGCGCTCAAGGCGGCGCGCGCATCCGAGCGGCGCTGGAAGAAAGGCGAGCCGCTGTCGCCGCTCGACGGCGTGCCGGTTTCGATCAAGGAGCTGGTGCGCGTCAAGGGCTGGGCGGCCAGCATGGGCAGCAAGCTCACCGACAAGAGTCCGGTAGAGGAGGACGCGCCGGCCGTCGCCCGCCTGCGCGAGGCCGGCGCCGTCGTGTTCGCCCAGAGCACCAGCTCGGAGTACGGCCACAAGGGCGTGACCGATTCGCCGCTGAACGGCATCACCCGCAATCCGTGGAACCTCGAACGGACGCCGGGCGGCTCGTCGGGCGGCGCCGGCGCGGCCGTCGCGGCCGGCCTGGGGCCGATCGCGCTCGGCACCGACGGCGGCGGCTCGGTGCGCATCCCGTCGAGCTTCAACGGTCTGATCGGGATCAAGGCCACATTCGGCCGCGTACCCGCCTGGCCGCCGTCGATGACCGGCGATCTCTCCAACACCGGGCCGATGTGCCGCACCGCGCAGGACTGTGCGCTGATGATGAACGTCATCACCCGGCCCGATGCGCGCGACGCCTACGGCCTGCCGGCCGACGACACCAACTACACCAAGAAGCTCGACGGCGATCTGAAGAAGCTCAAGGTCGGCTTCATCCTGCGCTTCGACGATCATCCGGTCGACATCGAGGTCGCGTCCCTGGTCACCAAGGCCGCCAAGGAGTTCGCCCGGCTGGGATGCAAGGTGGAGGAAGCGGAGATGCCCTTCCCCTATGCCGACGCCAGCCGCGCCTTCGTCGTCCACTGGCTCTCCGCCCTGCAGCGCCTGCTGCAGCTCTTTCCCGGTGCCCGGCACGGCGAATTCGATCCCAACCTGCTGGCCTCCGCCAAGGCTGGCCTGCGCTACAGCGTCCAGGACGTTGTAAATGCGCAGGTGACGCGGCGCGACGTCGCCATCGCCTGGAACCAGTTCTTCGCCAGGTACGACCTGCTGCTGACACCGACTGTCGCAGTGCAACCGTTCGAGGCGGGCAAGAACTTGCCGCAAGGGCCCGACGGCAAGGGCAACTTCCTGTGGTCGCCCTATACCGCGACATTCAACATGACTCGCCATCCCGCGGCCTCGGTGCCGTGCGGCCTCAGCCGCGATGGTCTGCCGGTCGGCCTGCACATCGTGGCCGGCCACTATCGCGATGCGCTCGTGCTGCGCGCCGCGGCCCGCTACACCGAGGCCCATCCTCTCACGTTCCCAGATCTTCCGGAGACCAAGCGATGACCGCCGATCTTGCGATGATGCCGGCCCACGAGCTGGTGAAGCTCTACAAAGCGCGCAAGGCCTCGCCGGTCGAGGCGACCAGGGCCGCGCTGGCCCGCGTCGAGGCGTTCAACCCCGAGCTCAATGCCTTCCAGCATCTCGACCCCGACGGTGCGCTGCGCGCGGCGCGAGCGTCGGAGAAGCGCTGGAAGAAAGGCGGCAAGCGGCTGTCCGACATCGACGGCGTGCCGATCACCATCAAGGACATGGTGCTGACCAAGGGCTTGCCGACGCGCATGGGCAGCATGGCGACCGACGCCGACGGCCCGTGGACGGTGGACGCTCCCGCGGCAGCGCATCTGCGCGCTGCCGGCACGGTGCTGCTCGGCAAGACGACGTCGCCGGAATATGGCTGGAAGGGCGTTACCGATTCGCCGCTGTTCGGCGCCACCCACAATCCGTGGAAGATCGGCCGTACGCCGGGCGGCTCGTCGGGTGGCGGCGTCGCCGCCGAAGCGGTCGGCATGGGCAACCTCGCCATCGGCTCCGACGGCGCGGGCTCGATCCGCATTCCCTGCGCCTTCTCCGGCCTGTTCGGGTTGAAGGCGACGCAGGCCCGCGTGCCGATCTACCCGCCGTCGGCGCAAGGCACACTGTCGCATGTCGGACCGATGACACGCACGGTGCGCGATGCGGCGATGATGATGAACGTGATCGCCCGCCCCGACCCTCGCGACCTCTACGGCCGGCCCGACGACGAGGAGAATTATCTGAAGGGCTTCGACAAGGGCGTGAAAGGCCTGCGCATCGCCTACTCGCCCAATCTGGGATTCGTCGAGCGCGAGAAGATCGATCGCGACGTCGCCGTGGCCGTCGAGAGCGCGGCGAAGGTGTTCAAGACCTTGGGCGCCCGCGTGGTCGAGGACTCGCCCGATCTCATGGGACTCGATCCGCGCCGCATCTTGAACGCGCACTGGCAGTCCAACGTCGCCATCCTGGTGCGAGGCTTCCCGCCGGAGAAGCGCGCCCTGATGGATCCCGGCCTGGTCAAGGCGGCCGAGGTCGGCGCCAATCTCGGCCAGGAGACGGTGGTGACGGCAATCCATCAGCGCCAGCAGCTCGGCGTGATCATGAACCAGTTCATGGCCAAGTACGACCTGCTGCTGACGCCCACCATGCCGATGACGGCCTTCGCCGTGAACGAGAACGGCGCCTGGGGCGGCGACGGCGTCGACATCGGCTGGACGCCCTTCACCCTCACTTTCAACCTGACGCGCCAACCGGCGGCGACGATCCCCTGTGGCCTCGACCGCGAGGGCCTGCCGATCGGCCTGCAGATCGTCTCCGGCCACGCCCGCGACGCGCTGGTCCTGCGCGCTGCCGCCGCCTACGAACGCGTCCGCCCGATCCCCGCGCCGCCGATGGCGCACCAGATTTAGAGTCCCTCCCCCGTAATCGCCGTAATCGGGGGAGGTGGCCCGGAGGGCCGGAGGGGACTGCAGTGCGCCGCTCGCCAGCGGCGCCTTCTCGAACAGCGCCAGCGGCATGCCCCGACCGGATCCTTGCCGACGGAATGGGCGAGCTCGTCGATCATGCTTTCGGATCGCAGCCGAATGGTCGCCCTTCTTGACGAAGAGCTGGCCCGATCCGTCGGCCTTCTGCAGCCGCTTGGCCTCGTCGATCAGCGTCTGGTCGGAGACCTTGGCGTACGGGCCCTTGTCATAGGTGATCTTGGGTGCTTCGGCCGCCTTCTTGGCGCCTTCGCAGGTCGTCGCCACCGCGACCCCAGCCCGAGGTCGTCGCCGTCTTGTCGTCGAGCTTCACAGCCTTGACGAAGCCCTTGACCTTCTTGGCGGCCGAATCGTCGATCGCCGTCACGGTAGCGCCGTAGCGCACCGGCGGCGTCACCGGCTTGCCGTAGACCATGCCGGGGACGGCGGCGCCGATTCCGTGCTTGGCCGTGCCGTTGATCTTGGGCGGCACGTCGACCTGCGGCATCGACTGGCCGATCAGCGAATACTGTGCCGGCGTCTTGAGCTCGATCGCCTTCAGCTCGTCGGCCGTCCATACCTTGCGCGCCTTGCCGTCGCTCACGATCCTGACCGTCAAGGCCGTCCGCTGCCCGATCAGCAGCAGGAATTTCCGGCCATCACCGATCGATGGCGCCGAGCTCGGCCTTGCACTGGGTGGTGAGCTGATTGGTGTGCTGGTCGATGCAGGGCTTCTTGCGCTCGATGTGAAGTGCAATCACGTAGAAGATCATCGCCCCGATGATCCAGATCACGAGCGACAGGCTGAGCGCCGGTTCGTACGACCGCTCGATCCGGCGCGACAAGGTCGTGTTGGGTGCGAAGGAGACGATCCAGCGCACCAGCATGATCCCGAGCGGAAACGTCGCCGCGCCGCACGCCAGGAAGTAGAGGAACAGGTTTTCGACGCTCATCGGCCAGACGGTATATACTCGGCAAAAATCCGGAGGAAGCCATGACGCGATGCGGACTGTTGGTCGCAGGTCTCCTGGCAGTGGCAAGCGCCGCCGCCGCCCAGCAACAGCAGAAGATCGGCGCGCCGCCTGAAGCCTCGAACATGCGGCTGGTCGGCAGCAGCGACCTGCAGGCGCGCAGCGCTTATCAGCCGACCATCCATCGCCAGGGCGAGCGCTGGATCGCCTACATCGGCCATCACGGCGGCACCGACGAGATTCCCACCCCGGTCAACCCGATGACCGGCAAGCCCGAGCCCAACGGCACCTCGATCGTCGACGTCACCAACCCTGCGAGCCCGAAATACCTGCGTCACCTGCCCGGCCAGCCCGGCACCTACGAGGCGGGCGGCGCCCAGATGGTCCGGGTGTGCGACGGCAGCACCCTGCCCCGCGCCGACAAGTCGGCCGTCTACATGCTGCGCAGCTTCGGCGGCGAGGCGCATGAGATCTGGAACGTCGCCGATCCGGCCAACCCCGTGCTGGTGACGCGGCTCGACGGGCTCAAGGACACGCACAAGAGCTGGTGGGAATGCGACACCGGCATCGCCTTCCTGGTCTCCGGCGCGCCCGATTGGCGGACCAAGCGGATGACCCAGGTCTACGACCTCGGCGATCCCGCCAAGCCCAAGAAGATCCGCGATTTCGGCCTGCCCGGCCAGGAACCGGGATCGAGCGGCGCGGTGCCGACCGACCTGCACGGGCCGATCTCGACCGGACCAGCCGGCAACCGGGTCTATTTCGGCTACGGCACCAACAAGGGTGGCGTCCTGCAGATCGTCGACCGCGAGAAGCTCCTGAAGGGACCGGCCGAGCCGACGCCTGAGAACCTGCGCGCGCCCGAGATCACCCGTTTCCTGCTGTCGCCATGGACCGGTGCGCATACCACCTTCCCGATGCCGAGGATGCCGATCGCCGAGTTCGCCAAGGACAAGGAAGGCGGGCTGCGCGACATCGTCATGATCGTGAACGAATCGATCCTGAACGAGTGCAACGAGCCGCGGCAGATGGTGTGGTTCGCCGACGTGTCGATCGAGAACAGGCCGATGGTGATCTCGAGCTGGACCGTGCCCGAGGCGAGCGGCGATTTCTGCCAGCGCGGCGGCCGCTTCGGGTCGCACTCGTCGAACGAGAGCATGGCGCCGGTCTACTACAAGAAGATGGCCTTCATCGCCTTCTTCAATGCCGGCGTGCGCGCGCTCGACATCCGCGACCCCTATCATCCGAAGGAGGTCGGCTACTTCATCCCGTCGATCACCGGGAACACCGACAAGCGCTGCGTAAAGGTGCTGGGCGCCGAACGCTGCAAGGTCGCGATCCAGACCAACAACGTCGAGACCGATCCGCGCGGTTACATCTACATCGTCGATCGCGCCAACACAGGGCTGCACATCCTGGAGCTCGACGGCGCGGCGCGACAGGTCGCGGATCTCAAGTAGGAGCGATGCTCAAGCGGCGCACCGTCATCCAGGCGTCGTTGGCGGGGGGCCTGATCGCGGGCCTCGCCGGGTTTTCCGAGGTCGGTCATTGGTACAAGGCCTGGATGGCCGAGTTCGGCCCGGGCTGGAAGTCGATGCCCTGGCCCTTTCCGCGCGACGCCTGGCCAACCGGCAAGGCATGGCGCAACCGCGGCCTCGAGCTCGAGGTCTATGTTCGGCTGAAGCTCGGCTTCTGCGGCAATTGCGATACCGGCGTGGTCGAAGACTCGGAGGTCGATCGCGTCACCGACATCGATCTGCTCGATCCACAGTTCGTGCCGGTGCAGGCCGGCAACCGCATTCGCATCACCGACCTGGTCGGCCGCGCCCGCCTCTACCGCCTGAAGACGCGCGATGGCCCCCGCCTCGCCGAGGCGATCGCCGTTTCCTACAAATGCGACCTCGTCGTCGCCATCGTCGTCGGTCCGGTCGACGACTCCAAGACGCTCAAGGCGGCGCACAATTTCCTCGAGACCAACACCGTGCAGGTCTGGGTGAACGAGCTGCTCGAGGGGCGGTGATCTGATTGCTGGGACCGCGCCACGCCCGTGGCGCTCTCCTTGTTGGCCACCAATTTTCGCAGTGGCGCGGTCCCAGCGCATGACCTCAGCCCCAAACCTCGCGTGCGACCTCGACGCAGCGGGCGAGCTTGGCCCACTGCTCGTCCTCGGCCAGCAGATTGCCTTCCTCCGTGCTGGCGAAACCGCATTGCGGGGAGAGGCAAAGCTGGTCGAGCGGAGCGAACTTCGCCGCCTCCTCGATGCGGCGCTTGAGCTCGTCCTTGCTCTCGAGCGCACCGGTCTTGGAGGTCATGACACCCAGCACAACCTGCTTGCCCTTGGGCAGGAACCGCAACGGCTCGAAGCCGCCGGCACGGTCGGTGTCGTACTCCATGAAATAGGCGTCGACGCCCATCTGGTTGAACAGGATGTCTGCGACCCGCTCGTAGCCGCCCTGCGCCATCCAGGTCGAGCGGAAGTTGCCGCGGCAGAGATGCATCGAGATGGTCATGCCGGGGGTGCGACCGGCGCAGGCCGCGTTCACGAGGTCGGCGTAGACGTGCAGCAGCCTGTCGGGATCATCGCCACGGCCGCGCAGATACTCGCGCTGCTGCTCGTCGCACAGATAGGCGACGAACACCTCGTCGAGCTGCAGGTAGGTGCAGCCGGCCTCGCCGAAGGCGTGCACCGCCTTGCCGTAGGCGCGGCCGAGATCGGCGAAGAACGGCGCCATCTCGGGGTAGACCGATGTCTCGATCGCCTGACGGCCGCCGCGATAATGCAGTGCCGTAGGCGATGGGATGGTCATCTTCGGAACTGCCTTGGCCACCGACTTCAGGTAGCGGAAATGATCGAGCATCGGATGGCTTGGGGAGAAGTCGATGCGGCCGTGAACGTGCAGGCCCTCCGCCTTGGTCTGCGTTCCCTTGAACTGCAGCCCCTGGGTGACGCTCACCAGCTCGACGCCGTCGAGATGGCTGAGAAAGTCATAGTGCCACCACGAGCGGCGGAACTCGCCGTCGGTCACCGCCTGCAGGCCGATCGCCTCCTGGCGGGCGACGAGCTTCTTGATCTCGGCGTCCTCGACCGCCGTCAAATCGGCCACGCTGATCTCGCCGGCGAGGCGCCTGGTGCGTGCCTCCTTGATCGGCCCAGTGCGCAGCAGACTGCCGACCTGATCGGCGCGGAACGGAGCTTTGGTTCGTCGCATCAGGCCGCCACTCCCAGGGCGCTGCGGATCGAGCTGTGGAAATGGACCAGGCACGGTTCGTTGCGCCCGTAGACGACTTCCTCGGTGCCGCCGGATTCGAAGCCGATCTGCATGCGCTCGCCCAGCGGGAAATCCTCCTCCATCACTGTGCGGATGGCGATGTCGCGGTTCTTCTCCCAGTAGGCGTCCGGCCGCTCGGTGTCGGCCGGCTTGTAGATCGTCATCTCGACGTCGCAGTGGCTGGCATCGTCGCGGCCGGGGAAGGCGCGCCAGATCTCGATATGGTCGACCTGCCAGATCAGGATGGTGTTGGGAAAGAGCTGGTAGACCGAGATGACATGCGGGCGGTAGTCGCGCTCGCCCTCGGGCAGGTCACGCACCTTGTCGATCGAGGTCCGCGCGACGCACATGCGGCCGTGCAGGCCCGCATCGTCGAAGGTGCCGCAATTGCCGATGAAGTACGGCGCGATGGTTTTCCGATGCAGATGCGGGATGTGATAGCCCTCGAGGAACGTGTCGATGGCGAACTTCCAGTTGAGGCGCGGCGTGATGCGATCGATCGAGTAGAGCGGATAGGTGTCGAGCCTGAGCGCCGCCAGGTCGGCCGCGAAGCCGCCGAGCTCGCGATCGATGTCGATCGCCACGTCCTCGCCAGGCGCGATCGGGCGTGGCCGCACATAGATCATGCCGTGCTTCTCCGCCGCCGGCAGGCGGGCGAGCCCGTGCCCGGCGAGATCGAGCCCGGCGAAGCCGACCTTGTCGGTGGTGCCCAGAAGCTTGCCCGCGAGGTCGTAGGTCCAGCCATGATAGGGGCAGACGAAGGCACGAGCGTTGCCGCAGCCCTGCGCCACCGGCGCGCCGCGATGACGGCAGATGTTGGCGAACGCCCTCACCTCGCCGTCCGCGCCACGCGTCAGAAGCACCGGCATGCCGGTGACATCTTCGGCGAGATAATCGCCCGGCTTGGCGAGCCGCGTGGCGAGCCCCATGAAGATCGGGCGCTCGCGAAACAGCTTGTCGCGCTCGAGGCTGGCGCGCTCGCGGCACGAATAGGCCGCGACGCGATTGCGGAACATGTCGGCCGCGAGATCGGTGGTGCGGCCATCGATGTGGCCGAGCAGCCGCCTCCCGACGGCCAGTTCTTGCAGTCTTTGCATGCACGAATTCTTACTTCGAGCCCCTCTCCCCCGCCAGGGGGAGAAGGACATGAGTTCCTTTCACACCTGCCGCGGCCAGGGCGCGGGCGACGACCTGGTCGGGGCTCATCCCCTGCTCGCGCATGGCGCGAATGGTCATGTCGCGGTCGCGCTTGGCGAAACGCCGGCCGGTGGCATCGGTCAGAAGCTTGTGATGGGCATAGCGCGGCGGCGCGTAGCCCAGCAGCGTCTGCAGCAAGCCATGGACATGGGTCGAGGGCAGCACGTCCTCGCCGCGCGTCACCAGGGTGACGCCCTGGAGATGGTCGTCGACGACGACCGAGAGATGGTAGCTGGTCGGCGTATCCTTGCGGGCGATGACGAAGTCGCCCAGCAGCAGCGGGGTGCCTTCGATCCAGCCTCTCGTCTCGTCGAAGAAGCGATAGGGTCCAGCCTGCGCCGCCGCCCGCCCGGCATCGAGCCGCAGGCAATGCTCGCGGCCGGCCCGCAGGCGCTCGCGCCGCTGTTCGGGTGTGAGATGCCGGCATGTACCGGGATACAGCGGCCCGTCCGGCCCGTGTGGCGCGCCGGCCGACGCCGCGATGTCGGCCCGCGAGCAGAAGCAAGGATAGATCAGGCCGTCTGCGTCGAGCGCATCCAGCACCTTCCCGTAGTCGGCGAAATGATCGGACTGGCGGCGCACTTCGCCGTCCCAGGCGAAGCCCAGCCATTCGAGGTCGGCCAAGATCGCCGTCTCGAACTGCCGCTTGCAGCGCCTGATGTCGATATCCTCGATGCGGACCAGGAAGGTGCCGCCGGCCTCGCGCGCGCGATGCCAGCCGGTCCAGGCCGAATAGGCCGAGCCGAGATGCAGCTCGCCTGTCGGGCTGGGGGCAAAACGCGTGACCAGGGGCATCATCTGACGTTACAGGCGCTTCCATCGCCGTGCTATGCCCGAGACATGGCTCAAGTGATCCTCGACGCCTCCAACCTGGCGACGGCCATGCAGCATCTGGCCGAGATCGATGCCGACTTCGCGCGTGCGATCGCCGAGGTCGGACATCCCGAGCTGCGCGAAGTGCCGCAAGGCTTCAGCGGCTTGATGCGCGCCATCGTCGGCCAGCAGGTCTCCGTCCATGCCGCGCGCAGCATTTGGCTCAGGCTGGAAGAAGCCGTGCCGAGCATGGAGCCGGCCGATTTCCTGGCGCTCGGCGACGAGCAGTTGCGCGCGGTCGGCCTGTCCGGCGCCAAGATGCGCTACGGCCGCAGCCTCGCCACCGACATCGCCGAAGGTCGCATCGATTTCGCCGCCCTCGGCGAGCTCGACGACGAAGCGGCCATCGCCATGCTGACCCAGGCCAAGGGGATCGGCCGCTGGACGGCGGAGATCTACCTGATGTTCGCCCATGGCAGGCCCGACATCATGCCCGGCCTCGATCTGGGCCTTGTGATCGCCGCCCAGCATCTCAAGAAGTTGCGCAAGCGGCCGGACGCCAAGCGCTTGGTCAAAATCGCAGAGCAGTGGCGCCCCTGGCGCAGTGCCGCGGCGCTGCTGCTCTGGCACTATCGCCGCAACATGCCGGACTGGAGCGCGCGCGAGCCCAAGGCCACCCAGGCGGCGTCGAGCAGAGCTGCACCGAAGGCCGCGGTGCGCAAGAAGACGGCGACGAAGAAGAAAGCCAAGAAGAAGGCGAAAAAGAAATGACCGATCTCAAGCTCGACGGCCCCAGCCACGGCCCGCACGGCGGCGGCAAACCCGGTCATCTCGTGATCCTGCTGCACGGCTATGGCGCCGACGGCAAGGACCTGATCGGGCTGGCACCGGTGCTCGGGCCGCTGATGCCCGACGTGGTGTTCCACGCGCCCAACGCGCCCTATCCGTGCGACGGCAATCCCTACGGCTACCAATGGTTCCCGATCACCCGTCTCGATCCAGCGGCAACGCTGGCCGGCGTGCGGCACGCCGCGCCGTTCGTCGACGCCTTCATCGACGAGAGGCTCGCCGAGCATGGGCTCGACGAGAGCAAGACCTGCCTGGTCGGCTTCTCTCAAGGTACGATGATGGCGCTGCATGTCGGGCTGCGACGGCACAACAGGCTGGCCGGCATCGTCGGCTTCTCCGGCATGCTGGCCGGGGCGGAGATCCTGAAGGGCGAGTTGAAATCACGGCCGCCGATCCTGCTGGCGCATGGCGACAGCGACGACATGCTGCCGCATACGCTGACTGAGCGGGCTGCCGAGGCGCTGGAGCAGAACGGCCTGCGCGTGGGCGTACACATTTCGCCTGGCGTCGGACATGGCATCGACGAGACAGCGCTCTCCAATGCCGCCCGCTTCCTGCTCGAAGCCTTCAAGCTGCCGATGCCGGGATGAGTCGATGTGTGCATCTTTCAAATTCGAACTCCTCTCCCCCTTCTGTGCGGCTCGGCAAAGCCGAACGCGCTCATGAGGGCGGGTTAGAGGAACATGAGTCCAAGAGACGAACCCAATGACCCAGGAAATTTGCAAACCGGGCTTGGAGCGTGTCGCCGAAGCCTTTGTCGAGAACCTGCAGAACAACGGCGAGGTCGGCGCCTCGGTGTGCGTCACGGTCGACGGCGAGACGGTCGTCGATCTGTGGGGTGGTGTCGCCGATCCCAAGACCGGCGCGGCGTGGGAAGCCGACACGGTAGGGGTGGTGTTCTCCTGCACCAAGGGCGCGACCGCCCTGTGCGCCCACGTGCTGGCGAGCCGCGGCCAGCTCGATCTCGACGCGCCTGTCGTCGAGCTGTGGCCCGAGTTCGGCCAGAACGGCAAGGAGCATGTGACCACGCGCATGATGCTCGACCATTCGGCCGGCGTGCCGGCGCTGCGCCCGCGCGTCAAGGATAGCGGTCCCTTCGAATGGGACTACATGACCGGCCTGCTGGCCGCCGAGCAGCCGTTCTGGCAGCCCGGCACCCGTAACGGCTATCATGGTTTCACCTTTGGCTGGACGGTCGGCGAGATGGTGCGGCGGGCGAGCGGCAAGTCGCTCGGCACGTTCTTCCGCGAGGAGATCGCCGAGCCCCTCGGCCTCGATTTCTGGATCGGCCTGCCGGAGCAGATCGAGCCTCGGGTGGCGCCGATCCTGGCCCATCCACTCAAGGCCGAGGATGCCAAGACACCGTTCCTGCGCGATCTCGCGACCGACAAGCAATCGATCCCGTTCCTCTTCTATATGAACGTCGGCGCGTGGCGGGCCGGCGGCGCCAACTCGCGGGCCGGCCGCGCTGCCGAGATCGGTGCTGCCAATGGCGTCACCAATGCGCGCGGGCTGGCCGGCATGTACATGCCGCTGGCCAATGGCGGCGGCACGCTGGTCGATTCCACCGCGCTCGCGCGCATGGGCGAAGTGTCGATGGCGACGCACGACGACGCCACCTTGCGCATCCCGACGCGGTTTGCGCTGGGCTTCATGAAGTCGATGGACAATCGCAAACGCAGCATCGGCGCCAGGCTGTTCGGCGAGGATGTCGACAGCGTCATCATGGGCAGCGCGGCCTTCGGCCATGTCGGCGCCGGCGGCTCGCTGGGCTTCGCCGATCCGGCAGCCGGCCTGTCGTTCGGCTACACGATGAATCAGATGGGGCCCGGCATCCTGATGAACAAGCGCGGCCAGTCACTGGTCGACGCTACGTATCTCTCGCTCGGCTATCGAAACAAGGATGGCGGGGTGTGGATCCGCTGAACCGATGATCGCCGTCCTTCGTCCGCTCAAGGACTCCGGCATCGCCACCATCTGGTCGGGGCTCGCTGCCTCGACCATCGGCGAGGACCTGTTCCGGGTCGCCGTCGTCTGGATCGCCGCCGAGCACATCGGCAACGCCGCGGGTTACGTCAACGCCGCGCAATACGGCGCCATGCTGGTGGTCGGCCTGATCGGTGCCTCGGTGTTCGACCGCTGGCGCGCCGACCGCGCCATGATGGGCGCCAAGTACGCCAGCGCCGTGCTCGCCCTCGTGCCGGTCGCCGGCTACTACGTCTGGGGCATCTCGATCCCGCTCCTGATCCTGTCGGTGATGGGGCTCGCCGCGCTCCGCATGGTGTTCACGCCGGCGCTGCAATCGGCGGTGCCGGTGCTGGTCCCCGATCGCGAGCAGATGCAGGCGATCAACGGCCTGTTCGACGCCACCTGGCGGCTGGCGCGGCTGGTCGGGCCTATGCTCGCCGCTGTGCTGAATACGCTCCTGCCGGTGATCCATTTCCTGTCGGTCACGGCGGTGGGCTTCGTCCTGTCCGCCGTCGCCGTGTGGGCGGTGCGCGACCGGACATACGATCCGAACGTGCCGCCGCGCCCGTCACGCGCCGGCTGGCGTGGCGCCTGGGATGCCCTGCTCGATGGCGCGCGCCTGATGCTGCGCGAGCCGGTGACCGGCGCCCTGCTGCTGGTCAACGCCTTCGCCAACGGGCCGTGGAGCGTCGCCCTGCAGCTCTGCATCGCGCTGATCGTGCGCGAGCACGACCCGCATCTGTTCGGCTTCCATGGCCTCGCCGCGCTCGGCCTGATCATCGGCACCTGCGGCGTCGGCGACGTGGTCGGCAACCTGGTCGCCGGCAGTGTCCGGTTCAGGAAGCCGTTGCAGACCATGTTCCTGGGCTACGTCGCCATGGGGACGGGCTTCGTCCTGCTGGCGCTCGCCGCCTTCGGCCTCGATAACCCGTTCAAGCTGCCGGCCATGATGGCCGCTGCCCTGATCTCGGGCTTCGGCGGGCCGTTCTACTTCATCCCGATGATCACGCGCATGCAGACCGTCTATCGCGGTGTCGAGATCGCCCGCGTCTTCCGCCTGCGTCTTGCGATCATGGCGGCGTCGATGCTGGTGTTCAATCTCGGCGCCACGCCGTTGTTCGACCTGATCGGCCCGACCCACACCGAATTCTACCTCGGCCTGCTGCTGCTGATCATGGGTGTCGCCGGTCATCTCTACTTCCGCCGCCTGGAGGACCAGCCCGCGTCGGCGCGGCAGATCCTCGAGCATTGAGCCAGGTGAACCGTCAGGCCCCCGCTCGCTGCGGGCTGGGCGCGAGCGCACCGATGTAGCGATCAGGCAGATGATCGCGCAGCTCCGGCGGCAGCAACTCGATCGCCGCGGCAACCAGGTCGGATTCCTGACGAGCCGCTACTTTCCCGCGCGCAATCTTTGCCGCCAAAACGGCTCGATCCGAGAAGGTCTCCGCCGGCGAGGATCCTTTTTCCGTCAGCGACCCGAGCTTCTTCGACAGCCGCGGCATGAACTGTGGATCGTCGAGATCGACGCTGTCGGAAAGGGCAGCCGTGTCGAACCGGCCCCCCCCTGGGCACAGCAGAAGGCGCCCGACATGGCGAAAGCCCATCCACGAGGGCGCTACGGTGGGAACGATGTCGGCGCCATAGACCAACCGGTACGTGCGTGCGCCGAGCAGTGGCCGATAGGCCGTGCCGGCGAACTCCTCATTTCCGGGACGCGGCATGCCAAAGGTGTAGACGCCGGCGACGTCGATGCCATTGGCCTGCAGCTCGTAGGCTGCAAGGACCGCCAAGGCGCCTCCCAGGCTGTGGCCCGTCAGGAAGAGCGGCCGGCCCGCCGCGACGGGTGATCGGACGAGGGTACGAACCGTCGGCAGCACCGCCGAGAGCGCCCGTCTGAAGCCGTCGGCCACGCCGGCCGGGCCGACACGGGCGTTGAAATTGGTGATCCAATTGGCAAGCGACAGGGGATCGGTCCCAGCGAAGGCCACGATCGTGGCGCCCCGCCCAGAGGTCACGACACCGTGGGTGCTGGCGATCGGCAGCACCGTGCGAGCGGTGCCGAGAAGCACGCCGCCGTCGACGAGGTTCATGCCCCAATCGCCAAGAATTCCGCGCGTCTTGTCCGGGTCGGCGGTCTCGTAGGCGAGCTGGCACATCCACGCCAGTGCGTGGGCCATCCCGAGGCTGAACTCCTTCGCCGGCGCAAAGGCGTCGAACGCCGTCGTGCTGTAGCTTTCGCGCGAGAGGGTCGTCAGGATGCTCAGGTCGTTCCTCGAGGCGTCGACGTCAGGGTGCAGCATAGACGTGCCATCGCCTGATGCCACATCAAACGGAGCGCCACCTTCTGATTGCGACCGACACGCCGACCGGCAGTGCGTCGCCCCTGAGTCGCAACGGCATACAGACTGCCTTTGACCTGGGCTCCAGCGTATGGACGAAGCTGTCCTCGTGATCGACCAGGAGCATGTGGAGCGAGCCTGCCAAGGCGGTGCGCACCACGGCGGGCGCGGCCGCCCTGTCGCCGCGCTGATCGCGGCGAACATCGCTGCGTTCAACGCCCTGAAGGAAAAGCTGCGGCCGGTCGCCTCCGGCACCAACGGAGAATCGGCAAACCCGGTGTCGCCGCGGGAATAGCGCCCGGAATATGCGAAGCTGGGATGGCAGCAAGCGGGGATTCCGCTTTCCGGACACCTCATGGCTGGGAGCGCGCCACCAGCAAGCAACGGGCAGGCCTTTGTCTTCCCGACCACGCGCGTCTCGTGCACGGTCCGGAAGATCATGAAGAACCTTTCATCGTCAAAAGGCGGCCCTCCAGACGGTGGACAATTCCAGGGCGACTGCACATTGGATGCATATGACTGGTTGAGGGACCGCACGCCGGCCGAGACTCTTGACGAGTTGCGGCGCAACCGGGAGGGTCTACCTCGTGTGGGATGGGAGCATGAGGAGAATTGCGTGGCGCGCCAGCGGGACACCGTCGGCAACGGTGATCTGCCTCGCCCTGATATCGTCCCTCACCTTCGCCTTCATCGCCGTCAGCTTTCTTGTCGGCCCCGCCATGTTCTCCGACAGTGGCTGGGGATTTCTGGCTTGGGACTCGATGGTCCGCGGCGCGCCCTTCAACAGCCTCTTCCAGCCGGATCCCGAGGACATCTCACGGGACGTCACGGTATTCCTGACGGTTTGGACGCCCGGCCAATACGTCTTGCCCGGACTGCTGGAGAAGGCCGGCATCAGCTTGGGCTCGGCGCTCACAGTCGTCACCTCGGTATTCTCCGTGCTCGGCCTTGTGGGCTGGCACGCGTTGTACAGGGCGTTCGGCTTCCCCTTGCAGACGACGATGGTCGCGCTGGCCGTCATCGCATGCAGCCGATTCTTCAACCTCCCGTTCCTGATCTACAACGGCGGCGAGGTGCTTCTTTTCGGTCTAGCCCCCTGGTTCCTGCTGTTGGTGTGGTCGTCGAGGGACCTCGGATGGCGGACGGTGCCGCCGCTCGTCGCCGGGGCCGTCGTTCTGCTGTTCGCCAAGCTCACGGGAATCATTGTCGCCGGAGCGGCGATCGGCGCCAGGGTGCTTTCGGCGGACGGCGCCGGGCTCAACCGCGAGACGATCCGCAAGGGGGTGGTCGCGGCCGTAGCGGTTGGCGCGATCGGCATTCTCTTCCGGCTCGTGTGGCAAGTGCATGGTCAGACGGCGGCGGAGATTGTCGTCGAGCCGCACGAGACCGGCCTTCCCTTCTTTATTGCCTTTGTCGTCGGCTCTCTCTGGAGCGCCAGCCTCTCGCTGGGCGATCTGGCAAGCTACATCCTGATCCATCCCGCACGGCCCGTCGCGACCTCGATCGATGCGGTCTATTATGCGCTCATGCCGGTCGCGCTGGTCATCGTCGGCACGACATGCTGGCACCTTCGTCGAAGCCATGGCGAGTATCTCCGGTTCAGTCTCCTGATTTTTGCCGCCATGGCGGGTCTCCTCGTGCTCCTCTGGCTACGCGCCAGCACGATCAGCTTCGAGGAAAGACACCTGCGGGTTCCGTCGCTGCTCCTGCTTGTCGGCATTGTGCACGTTTTTCTCGATGCGCCCCGCTGGCTCGTCCGGGCCGCCTTCCTGCTCGTCGTGGGCGCGGCATCGGCCTACGGGATCGCCTCATTCACGGTTCGCGCCGCGGCCAGCCTGGAGAGTCCGATAGGGGCCCGTGGCGTCAGGTTGAGAACGTTCCATGCCGAGGCCCTCGCCTTTCTCAACAGGATCGACGTCGTCGACCGGAACGGCCGGCGTCCCCTGGTTCTCGTGCCGTCGCCCGAGATCACCATCGAGTTCCAGCAGGCACGCGCCTGGTCGAACCATGCGGATTTCGAAAGCCTTGCCACTCTGCAGGAGAGAACCTTCAAAGGCCGAGTGCCTGAACTCTACATATTCCTTCCGAGGCGACTGATGGCCAATGGCAAGGCCGCTGTCATCCTGAAGTCTCTCAGCGACTACCCGATCGATCGATGGACGATGGTGCTCCTGGGCGACTTCATCTGCTTCCACCAGGGCGACGCAGCGGGCTGAGCCAGCCCGTCACGTCCGTGCTGCCCTTGCTTCATTCCAGGAGCTTGCCTGCCACCGGGTCCAGAGCGATGTCCGCACCATCGCCCGCAGCGCGACGATGAGGATGAGCGCGCCGTCGCCCGATGCAACATGAAAGCTGAACGCGAGACAGTGACACGACCTCAGGTCCCGCCCCACTGTGGCTTGCGCTTTTCGACGAAGGCCGCCAACCCTTCGGCGCAGTCCCGCGTCCCGAAGACAGTCGATACCAGATCGACCGCCGCCGCTGCTCCCTGGCGATAGCCGTTGTCGATGGCACGCGTGAACGCTGCCTTGCCCAGCCGCATCAGCTCGGGTGACTTGCCGGCAAGCACGGCGCCGAGCTTGCCCGCCTCCGTGAGCACGTCCTCCTTCGGTGCCAGGCGGCTGACCAGGCCGAGAGCCATCGCTTCCTGCGCGCTGAAGACCCGGCCGGTGAACAACAGGTCGAAGGCGCGATAGCGGCCGACGATGCGATGCAGATGATTGAAATGGATCGACGGCAGCAAGCCTACGTCCATTTCCGGGTAGCCGAAGGTCGAGTCGTCCGCAGCCACGAGCATGTCGCAGGTGATGGCGATCGACATGCCGCCGCCGCGGGCCGCGCCGGTGATCGCAGCAATGACGGGCTTGGGCAGGCTCGACTGCAATTCGAGCAGCTCGAAGTAGAGCTTGTGGGCGATCGCGTGCGCCTCCGAGGGCGAGCTCTTGCGGAACGCGCCGAGATCGAGCCCGCCACAGAAGCGTCCCGGCACGGCGCTGCCGATGACGATGGCTCGGACACCTGCATCGCTGCCTGCTTCCCGCAACCCGGCCATCAGCGCGTCGAGCAGCGCATGGCTGATCCCGTTCACTGGCGGATTGTCCAGCAGGACCTGCGCGACCGCGCCTTGCACTTCGTAGCGAATCATCTTGTGTGAATCTCCAGTTTTGAAGGATCTGGCACGCGACGGCTCCACGGCGGAGCTGGGCGCCGGCGTCCTGGATTTCGAGTAGATCGTGCGGACAGCGCTCGCCGCCGGCGTGCGACATCTGTATGTCGAGCAGGACGAGGCGCCTGATCCGATGCACAGCATCGCCCTCAGCCGCCGGTTTCTCGAGCGTCTGCCCGTCGACCTAAGGCCAAGATCGAGCGCCGGCGGCGGAGGCTGTCGCCCCTCAGAGCCGATAGATCCTGACGGCGTTGGCATAGAAGATCGCCTCGCGCTCGCCGGCCGTGCGCTCGCCGAGAGCGCCGGCGACGGCTTCGACGATCGAGCTGTAGCCGGTCCACAGTTTCTCGATCGGGAAATTGCTGCCGAACAGGCAACGCTCAGGTCCGAACATCGCGACCGTCTCGCGAATCACCGGCGACCACGCAGCAGCATCGCAGCGATGGATGAACGTGCCGAGCCCCGAGAGCTTCACCACGACGTTCGGACGGTCGGCGAGACGCCGCATGCCGTCGCGCCATGCGATCCAGCCCTGCTCGCTCGCATCCTCCAGCATGCCGGCGTGCAGCAGCACGAAGGTGAGATCGGCAAAGTCGCCGGCGAGCCGCGCCGCGTCCGCCATCTGGCTCGCGAACACCTGCAGCTCGAACAGCAGGCCGCGTTCCGCGACCGCACGAAGGCCGCGCCGCCATCCGGCATCGTTCACCAGCGCGGGCTGCGCGGCGAACCGATAGGCGGGGTTGGCATGCCAGTGAACTTGCTGGCGGATGCCGCGCAGGCCGCCATGGCGCCGCATGGCATCGAGCGTCGCGGCGAGCGTATCCGACTGAAGGTCGGCGTACCCCACGAAGGCATGCGGGAAGCCATGCCGGTCCGCGACTTGCTGGACCCAGGCGGCCTCGGCGAGTTCGCCGCCCGGAGGCCAGTTTGTCTGGACATAGACCGACTTCGCGACGCCGCACGACCTGATGTCGGAGAGATATTCCTCGATCGGATAGTCGCGCCGGATGGCCTCGTACGGCCCGAAGATGCGGGGCCGCATCGGCCCCTGGAGCCAAGCCAAGTCGGCCCGCCGCCAGATGTGATGGTGGGCATCGACGATGCGGGCGGGCGTTGGTACTTCGGACATGGGCGGGAAGTGTAGCGCTTCCCGCGGCCTGAGCGACAGCTCGTCTAAGCCGGCCGCCAGCCCTTCGCCTGAGCTTCGACGGCGGCGCGGTCCCAGTCGTTGATCTGGGCGATCAACTCGTTGGTGTAGGCTTGGCTGACGTCGAAGGCGTCGGGCAGATAGCCCTGCTTCTTCATCAGGTCGGCGGCGTATTGCCATTGCGCCGGCAGGCTCTCGCCGTACTTGCTGGTGCCGCGCAGCTCGTAGCTGGAAAAGCGCGCCATGAAGACCCGGCGCGAATCGGCCATCAGCTTGGCCTCGTCGGTGACCTGCGGCTTGCTCTGCGGGTAGAGCTTCCAGTGCATCTGGATGGCGGCGTCCGGATTGTGCAGCCCGAAATGCACCGCCTTGGCGATTCCCCGGCACAGGCCGACGATCAGCTTGGGATTGTCGCGGATCACGTCCTCACGAGTCACGACGCAGTTGCCGAACTGGCTGTCGAAGGTGCTCGGCCGGAACTCGATGAATTCCATGCCGCGATTTTCGAGCTCGGCCACCGCGGTATCCCAGGACATCCAGCCCGCGATGTCGCCACGCTTCAGCGCCAGCAGGGCCGGCGCGCCCGTGCCGGTCGCCACGAACTTGGTATCCTTGGCCATGTCGAGGCCGGCTTCCTTGAAGATCGCCTCGACATAGGTGCCGCGATTGATCACCGGCATGCCGAGCGTCTTGCCCTTGAGGTCGGAGACCTTGGTTATGCCGGCGGATTTCGGCACCACGAAGCGGCCGATCGGCATGCGAGCGTGCATGTAGACCGCCTTGAGCGGCACGTCCTTGGCACGTGAGGCGAGCAGCGGATCGCCTCCCAGGCTGATGAAATCCATCTTGGATCCGGAGACCAGCTGGACGCCCGCGGTGTCGCCCGCGACACCGAACACGTTCACGTCGAGCCCCTCCTCCTTCCAGTAGCCGAGCGCGACCGGCAGCGAGGAATGGCCGGCATGACCGGTCGAGATGTCGACGGTCGTGGGCCCCATGCTGGTCTTGATCAGCGCTGCCTGGGCGCGACCGGGCAAAGCCCCACCCGAGGCCAGCGAGACGATGGCGGCGCCGGAGAGGAAATCGCGACGATTGATCATGACGGAACTACTCCTCCTTCGCCCAATAGAGGGCCTTGCGGCGGACGAATTGCATGGCACCAAAGATCGCGGTCCCCATGGCGCACAGGACGGCGAGCACGGCGAAGACGCGCGGAATGTCCATCAGGTTGTTCGCCTGGACAATCAGGTAGCCCAGCCCTTGGGTGGAGCCGACGAATTCGCCGACCAGGGCGCCGGTCAGCGCGAACATCACCGCGGTGCTGAGGCCGGCGAAGACGAACGGCAGGGCATTGGGCAGCTTGACCAGGCGAAAGCAATCCCAGCGGCCGGCGCCCAGCGCACGCAGCACGTCGAGCCGGCCCGGATCGCAGCTCTTGAGGCCCGCCACCGTATTCACGAGGATCGGGAACAACGAGATCACGGCCGCCACGGCGATCTTCGAACCAAGGCCGAAGCCGAACCAGACCAGCAGCACCGGCGCGAGGGCGATCTTGGGCATGGTCTGCAGCGCGATCAGGTAGGGATAGACGACACGCTCGACGACGCGGAATTCCGCGATCATCCCGCCCAGCGCCAGACCGATGGCGGCAGCGATGGCGAACCCGACGGCGGCTTCGCCGAGCGTCGTCAGGAGGTTTGGAAGCAGCTCGCCGCTGTAGATCAGCGTGACGAATGCCTCGGGGATGCTCGACGGCAGCGGCAACACGTGCCGGCTGACGATGCCCGCCGAGACCAGGCCCTGCCAGGCAACGATCCCCGCGACGCACAGCGCGACGGTCAGAGCGAGATCCGAGACCACCCGTCGCTGCGCCTTGGTGAGAAGCGGCTTTGGCGGGAGCGCACTCGTGTCGGCGATATGGGTGCTGGTCATCAATGGGCCAAGGTGACACGTGGGTTGCCGCCGGTGCTCTCGAGCAGCCGGCGGATATGCAGCACCGTGTTGGCGAACTGCGGATCGGCGACGACATCGAGGCTGCGCGGCCGCGGCAGGTCGATCGCGATCTCCTCGATGATGCGACCCGGCCGGCTCGACATCACCAGTACCCTGTCCGACAGGAACACCGACTCGGCGATCGAATGGGTGATCAGGAACACGGTCTTGCCGGCCTGGGCGGCGATCCGCGCCAGCTCGACATTCATGGTATCGCGAGTCATCGCATCGAGCGCGCCGAACGGCTCGTCGAGCAGCAGGATCCTGGGATCGTGCAGCAAGGCACGCGCGATCGCCGCCCGCTGTCGCATGCCGCCGGAGAGCTCGCCAGGCAGCTTCGTCTCGAAGCCGGCGAGACCAACCAGCGCCAGCAACTGGCGGGCGCGCTCCTTGCAGGCCTTGGGATCGAGGCGCAGCACCTGGCCAGGCAACGTGACGTTGGCCAGCACGGTACGCCACGGCATCAGGTTGGCGTCCTGGAAGACGACACCGATCTCCGCGGTCGGACCGTGCACGGTCCGGCCGCCGACGCTCACCGAGCCGGTATAGCCGTCGATGAGCCCGGCCAGGATGCGCAGCACCGTCGTCTTGCCGCAGCCCGACGGGCCGACGATCGAGACGAACTCGCCGACGGCGACGTCGAAGTTGACCTGGATCAGCGCCTGGATCGGCTCCCCGGCATTTGTCGCATAGGCCTTGCTGAGGCCACGCGCCGTGATCGCCGCACCCGGCGAGGCCGGCCCGGTCCCGTCGTCGAGGAAGCGCTGCAGCTTGCCCATCGCTGATCGGCCCTCAGGGTGCGGCGTTGCCGATCACGCGATCGAGGATCCACAGATTGTAGTCGTGGACGAGCTTGTCCTGCGGCGTGAAGCAGCCGCGCCCGTTGAAGCGCGAGCTCAGGCCCTTCTGCTGGCGCTCCGCCGCGATCACGTCCTCGTTGCGCACGACGTTTCCATTGGCGATGTACTGGGCGAAGATCTCCTCGAAGTCCGGCAGCTCCGCCGTGCTCTTCGGCACCAGGTTGGACGTCACCAGGGTGCACTTGTCCGGCCCGTCGGGATAGACCTCGGTCGCCGACACCATGTCGATGGAGAAGCTCATCATGGTGTTGGCGTGAACCACGGGGAAGAACGTCCCGATCTTCAGCTCGGGCGCCAGGTCGAGCTCGGGAAGCTTCTTCTGATGGTCGCGCACGCCTCGCGTGCCATCGAAGTAGGTGTAGTGCATCAGGTAGTTGCCCAGATAGATGCTGGGATCGTGGAAGTCGCGCTTCGAGACCTTCTTGAAGTTCAGCGTGTGCTGATGGACGAACGGCACGTGATAGCCGTCGCTGAAGTTCTCCATGTAGAGCTTCCAGTTGGCGGCGACCGGATACTCCCGGCGAGAAACGCAGACCATGTCGTCGGCCGCCCAAGGCGCGGTGCGCTCCGGCAGATCGCCGAGGTAGCTCTTGAGGTCCTGGGCGTCGGGATCGAGATTGATCCACATCAGGCCTGCCCACAGCTCGAGCTTGACCTGTTTCAGGCCGTGGTCGGCATTCTTGAAGGTGGCGGACTCCTCGAACAGCGGCGTCGCCACCAGCTCGCCGGTCAGCGAGAAGGCCCAGGCGTGATACGGGCACTTCAGCACGCGGCAGGTGCCTTCGCCTTCCATGATCTCCGAGCCACGATGCGGGCACGAGTTGATGAAGGCACGAATCTCGAGATCCTGGCCCTTCACCACGATCAGCGGCACGCCGCAGAAATTCAGGGTGATGTAGCTGCCGGCGGCGGGAAGACGGCTTTGATGGCCGATGCAGTTCCAGAACTTGAAGAAGATGCGATCGCGTTCGCGATCGTAGAAGCGCTTGGAGGTGTAGCACCAGGCGGGCAGCGTCTCGGCGACGTCGAACCGTCGGCGCACGCTGTCATAGAGCCGCGGGTCGAAGAGATTTTCCGGTTCGAGCATGTCCTGCATTGGGGTTCCCTTCACGTTGTCAATCTGTTGAGAAAGAGCATCAGCTGCCTGCCCCGGCATAGGCATCGGTGCGCGCGCCATCCCAGTGCAGCAGGCGGCGACGCAACCCGCCGATCAGCCAGTGCAGGGAGAGTCCGATCGCCGCCAGCACCAGCAGGATCGAAAAGACCTGCGCGGTGTCGAGATTGCCGTTGGCGTAGAGGATCAGCGTGCCCATCCCCTGCTTGGCTCCCATGAACTCACCGACGATCGTGCCGAGCAGCGCCAGCACGACGGCGACGTTGATGCCGGCGAAGATGTGCGGCAGCGCCCCAGGCAGCGCGACCAGCCGGAACAGTTGGCCGCGGCCGGCACCGAGCGCGCGCAGGACATCGAGTCGTCCCGGCTCGGCCGCACGCAGTCCGGCGACCGTGCTTACGAACACCGGAAAGAAGGCAATGGCGCCGGCGAGAACGATCTTCGAGCCAGGACCGTAGCCGAACCAGACGATGATCAGGGGCGCGAGCGCGATCTTGGGCGTCGATTCGACGGCGATCAGGATGGGCTGCAGGGCGCGGCTGAATCGTTCGGAGAGCGTGGTGAGCGAGCCGAAGCCGATGCCCAGCACGCAGGCCAGGGCGAAACCGGAGGCGGCCTGGAACAGCGTCACCTCGAGATGCGTCAGGTAGAGGCCGCTGCGAAGGCCGCCGATCAGGTTGGCGACGACATCGCTCGGTGCCGGCAGGACCATGGGGTCGACCAATCCTGCCCTCGCCGCGCCTTCCCAGAGTCCCATCAGGAGCACGAAGATGCATGCGGGAAGCCAACCCCGGTGAGTCATCAGAGCCCACGGAGAAGTGCCGGTTCCAAGGATCGCGGCGCGCCTGTCACTCAATGGGATGCTCCGACAATCATGACAGAGACAACGCAACTATCGAGCCAGGATTTCCGCGGCCAGCTGCGGGTTTTCCAGATCGTCTGGCTGCCGCCGAGAAATTCATCAGTACACTGACGATTTCTCCGACGCCGAGCTTGTTCCCGGGTCCAGGGCTACGCTCTTTTCCACCCCGGCCCGATTCGCCCGGGAGGGCAATCTGACTAAGAGTGAGGCGAAGTGAGCGCGCGGCGATCAGCCAGCACGCTCAACACGGCGCGAACGATGCCGCGATAGCCTGTGCAGCGACAGAGATTTCCGGCCAGCTCCTCGCGCACGCGTGCCTCGTCTGCTTCGGGGATGCGCAGCACGACATCGCGCGCGGCGACCAGCATGCCGGGGGTGCAGTAGCCGCACTGCAAGGCATGTTCGCGCGAGAAAGCCTCGCGCAGGCTCGCCATCACCGCGTCGCCGGCGAAGCCCTCGATGGTGCGCACCGAGGCGCCATCGCAGCTTCCGGCGTGAGTGATGCAAGCGCGCGCCGGCACGCCGTCGACCTCGACGGTGCAGGCGCCGCAGACACCATGCTCGCAGCCGATATGGGTGCCGGTCAGCGTCAACGCGCCACGCAACAGGTCGGCGAGATGCTCGCGTGGCTCGGCGAGGAGCTCGGCCCGCTTGCCGTTGACGGTGAGCGAGATGGCGATGCGCTTCATGAGGTGCTCGCCGCCGCAATGGCATGACGCAACGCCGTCCGCGCCAGGGCGGCGCGCCAGGGCCCCAGGTCGGCAAAGCCGGCGACGATCCGCTCCCCCTCCCCGACCGGATCGGCAAGCAGCGCAGCGGCGTCCTCGACGACCAGCGGTGGACGATCGAGGGCGGCCAGCACGGCGCGCGGTGGCGCACCCGGCACGCTGAGAACCGCGGCCGTAGCCTTGGAGAACTCGCCGATCTTGCGGCAGAACTTCCAGTGGCCCCAGCGCGCGCTCGCAGGCAGCGCCGGCAGCTCGATGGCGCACAGAATCTCGTCTGAGGCCAACGCAGTCTCGAAGATGCCCGTGACGAATCTCGCCAAGGGCATGCGCCGTTCGCCGCTCGGCCCCAGGGCAATGGCCGTACCACCCAGCGCCGGCAGCACGGCGACCCAGTCCGCCGCCGGATCGGCATGCGCCAGGCTGCCGCCGATCGTGCCTCGATTGCGCACCGGCCGATAAGCGATGCGCCGGGCGACAGCGGCCATGATCTCGCCGGCGCGACCCGGCACGACCCCATCCTCGATCGCAGCATGCGTCGTGCCGGCGCCGATGCGCACGACATGGTCGGTGTGCGTAACACCGGCGTAGCCCGGCAGATGGCGCAGATCGGCGATCGTGTCGGGCTGAGCGAGGCGGAGGTTGAGCAACGGGCCAAGCGACTGTGTTCCCGCGCCGGGCCGTGCCCCGCCGGCGACGAGTTGTACTGCTTCGGGCCAGCTCTGCGGCCGGACATAGCCGAACGCGGCGGGCTTCATGGCTTGCGACCCCGCGCCGCCTGGATCGCCGCGAGCACGCGTGACGGGCTTGCCGGCAGGTCCATCACCTCGGCACCGAGACCCGCCAGCGCATCATTGATCGCGTTCACGATCGCGGCCGGCGGACCGATGGCACCGCTTTCGCCAATGCCCTTCTGGCCGAAGGTCGTCCACGGGCTCGGCGTTTCCATGTGCTCGAGACGCACGTCGGGTACCTCCGTGGTCCCCGGCAGCAGATAGTCGGCAAGGGTCGCGGCAAGCGGCTGGCCAGCGGGGTCGAAAGGCATCTCCTCGTAAAGCGCCGTGCCGATTCCCTGCGCCAACCCACCCAGCACCTGGCCATCGACGATCAGCGGATTGAGCAGCGTCCCGCCATCCTCGACGACCACGTAATCCTCCAGGACAACGGCGCCCGTCTCGACATCGACCCGCACCACGACGGCATGGCAGGCATAGGAGTGCGTACCGGTATCCGGATCAGGCCGGTAGCCCGCCGTGATCTCCAGCCCGCCCTTGTCGACGCCGGGCGGCAGATTCTGCGGCGCTCGATACCAGGTGCGCGCCACGTCGGCGATGCCGACGGAACCGTCACCCTCGCGGCGCCGCACCTCTCCATCCGCAACCACGACATCGAGGCGCGCGACCTGCAGCAGCGCGGCGCCGATCACGGCAATTCGGTCGGCGAGCTGCCGGCAGGCTTCCGCCACGGCGCCGCCGGCCATCACGGCAGCGCGGCTGCCCCAGGTGCCCGTCGAGTAGGGGGTGAGCGCCGTGTCGCCATGAACGACGCGCACCTTGTCGGGATGAATGCCGAGGACCTCGTGCGCGACCTGGGCCAGGCTCGTTTCCATGCCCTGGCCGTGACTGTGAACGCCGACGCGCACTTCCAGCACGCCATCGGGACTCAGCCGCACATGCGCCTGCTCGAAGCCGGGAACGAAGGGAATGCCCCAGGCGTGATAGACCGACGTGCCGTGCGCGCCCTGCTCGCAGAAGGTGGCGAGGCCGAAACCCACCGTCTCGCCTGCCGCTTGTCGGGCGCGCACCTTGTCGAGATCGATCGCCGCCACCGCCCGGCGCAACGACTCCGCGTAGTCGCCGCTGTCGAACACCTTGCCGACCAGGTTGCGATAGGGCATCGCCTCCGGCGGCACCAGGTTGGCGAGCCGAATCGCCTGCGGGGTGATCCCGAGCTGGCGCGCCAGCGCGTCGAGGGTCGTTTCCATGGCGTAGCACACGCCGGTCCGCGCCACGCCGCGGTAGGGAAGAATCGGCGGCTTGTTGGTGCAGGCAGAAACCGTATGGCAGCGCAGCAGCGGCAGAACGTAGGGGCCGGGCAGGATCGAGCCGACCTGCGCCGCCTCGAGACAGGCGCCAAACGGGTAAGACGAATAGGCGCCGGCATCGACGATGGCCTCGCAGTCCATCCCCAGCAGCTTGCCTGCCCGATCGGCCCAGGCGGTGACGACGTAGTGATGCTCACGGCAGTTCGCGCTCGCGCTGAGCTGCTCGAAACGGTCCTCCAGCCAGCGCACCGGCCGGCCGAGGCGCATCGCCAGGGCCGCGCACACGACTTCCTCCGGCAGCAGGATGCCCTTGTAGCCGAAGCCGCCGCCGACATCGGGCGAGATGATGCGCACCTGGCCTTCGTCGAGGCCGAGGCAATCGGCCAGGCCGCTCTTGGTCACGTGCGGCATCTGGGTCGATGTCGTGACGATCATCTGGTCGAGCCGCGGATCCCATTCCGCCAGCACGCCCCGTCCTTCGATCGGCGCCATGCACTGGCGCGAGGTGCGCAGCGTCCGCGTCACCTTCGCGGCAGCGACGGCGTCGAGACCGGACACGTCGTCGTTACGGTTGGTCTCGAGGAACGCATTCATCGACCAGTCGTCGTGCAGCAGCGGCGAGCCCGGGAGAGCCGCCGTCGTCATGTCCGCGACCGCCGGCAGCGTTTCGTAATCGATCACGCAGGCCGCCGCGAGATCTTCCGCCGAGGCGCGGCTGGCCGCGACACAGGCGGCGATCGCCTCGCCGACATGGCGCACCTTGCCCTTGGCCAGCACGGGTTGCTCGGACACGCGAAAGCCCGGCAGCGCCGAGCTGGCGCGAATGGTGCGAACGTCAGGCAGATCCTCGATCGTGAAGACCGAGTCCATCGCACCATCGGGCTTGGTCACGCCGCGCAGTCGGGCGTGGGCGACGGGGCTGCGCAGGAACGCCACCTCGAGCATGCCAGGCCGGGTGATGTCGCCGACATAACGGCCCTGCCCATTCAAGAATCGCGCATCCTCCTTGCGCCGAAGGGAGGCGCCGACGCCCAGTCCCTTCGCCGCGGCCGTCATGCCGCCTCGGCCATCACCGCCTTGGGCAGGATCGCGGCATCGGCATCGAAGCGCTTGCCGGCGCGCAGGCAGAAGTCAGGACGCAGCAGGCGCTCGGCGACGACCTGCGTGTCCTCGTTGTCCTTGAGCACGAAGCGCCCGGTGATGTCGTCGAGCACCGAGACGTCGGCCTCGACGCCCGGCCGCAGCGTGCCGATCTCGTCCTGCATCCCCAGCATCGCCGCGCAATTGCTGGTCACCATCGGCACGACCTGCTCGAGCGTGAGCCCCAACGCCAGCATGCTGGTCATCGCGGAGGCGAGCGAGAAGTTCTGCGCTCCGGCGAACAGGTGCATCTCCTCCTTGTCGGGATGGCTTTCCGGCGTGCCCTGCGGCTTCGGTACTGCGGTGTTGTAGCCGTGCATGTCGGCGCCCAGCGTGTCCGGCACGACGCCGGCGTCGAGCACCAGCCGCGCCATCTTGAAGGAGAAGTGCGAGCCGTGGCCGACATCGGTCTTGAGCCCGCCCGCCAGCGCCTCGCGCACCACCGGATGCAGCCGGCCGTGATGGTCGACGAAGCCGCCGGGATGGCGCGTGAACGGATGCGCCAGGATGTCGCCCGGACGGAGGATCTCCAGCATCTCGGGCAGGATCGCGTCCGGATCATAGGGATGTCGGTCGTCCGGCAACGGCCAGAGCTGGCCGAAATGGATATAGAGCGGCAGATCGAGGCCGCGTCCGATCTCGGACGCCCGGCGCATCGCCTCGCTGCCCCAGCGCGTGAAGCCGCCGATCTCGGCATGCCCTTTCACGCCGCGCACCAGGTCGGCGTTCTCGCGGCCCGATCGGATCGTGTCGTCCACCGCGATGCAGTCCGGCCGATAGAGCTCCGGATAGTAGTGGCCCTCCAGGCCACCCACCATGTAGGCCGAGATGAAGGCCAGCACGCGGGTGCTGGCGGGTTTCACCACATATTCGCGGAACCCCGGAAAGGTGAGCACCGAAGGCCCGCCCTGATCGACCACCGTGGTGACCCCCGAGTGCACCCCCACCGTGTCGGCGTCGAGCCCAAAGCGGCCGCTGACGTAGCGATAGACATGGGCATGGGTATCGATCAGGCCGGGCAATACCAGCTTGCCGCGGACATCGATCGTCTCGCGCGATGGTCCGGGCAGGGCCTCGCCCACGGCGACGATCCGCCCGCCCCTGACGGCGACATCGAGGGGACCATCGAGGCCTTGCGCCGGATCGATGACGCGGCCACCTCGCAGGACGAGATCATAGGGCGCGAGTTGCATCATTCCTCCTCGAAGAACTCGTCATTCATGGCCTCCGCAGTCCCGCCATTTAGCGGCCGCGCCTCGCAATTTGCAAGGCTACCTCCATCCATTCGTCAGTATACTGACGATATACGTCGCCTCACCTCCGGCATGTCGTTTGCATCGTCGGCCGGAGGGAGGACGAGCCGATGTTCGAGGGACTCCAGGCCTTTCAGACCGCCATTCGCTGGATCTGGCGACAGATCGAGAGCTTTCCCGTCCCCATCGAGGAAATCATGGACGTCCATACCTTTGCTGGCGCAGACTTCGCCGTCGGCACGGACACCGCCCGGCGCCGCATGCGCCGGCCCGGTGCGCGCGCCCTGAAGTTTCGGGATTTCTAGGAGTCCTCTCCATGGCCGGAATCGTCAACGAGCTCGTACGCCATCCTTCGGCCTGGTACGGCAAGGACCTCGCCACCGATCGGTCGTGGATCGTGCAGCTCGCACCGCGCCATCTCGCGGAGATCGCCGGCGCCCTCGCGTCGGTCAAGGCACGCGGCCTTTCCTTCGCTGCGCTGGACAAGAGCGCCTTCCCGCTGCCGACCCTGGCGCCGCAGCTGCGGGACTGGCTGGCCAATGTCACCACCGGCCGCGGCTTCGTCGTGGTGCGCGGCCTCAATGTTTCCGACTATTCCGACGAAGACGTCGGCACGATCTTCTGGGGCATGGGCCTCCATCTCGGCACGGCGGTGACGCAGAATCCGAAGGGCGATCTTCTGGGACACGTCTACGATCACGGCCGGCGCTACGGCGACCTCGACGTGCGCGGCTACGAGACCAACGCACATCTGCCGTTCCATACCGATTCGGGCGACGTCGTCGGCCTGCTGTGCCTGCGCGCGGCGGCGAGCGGCGGCCTGTCGAGCGTGGTCAGCGCCGTCACCATCCACAACGAGATCCTGAAGCGCCATCCGGAGTACCTGGCGCCGCTCTATCGCGGCTTCCACTACATCCGCCGCGAAGCCGCGCTCAGCGACAGCGGTGTCACGCCTTATCGGCTCCCGGTGTTCGGCGCCCGCGATGGCCTGATCAGCGTTCGTCTCATCCGCAACCAGATCAACGCGGCCTGCACCAAGACCGGCATCCCCCTGGAGCCGATCGAAAAGGCCGCGCTCGACCTGTTCGACGCGCTCGCCCAGGACCCCGGCATCCATCTCGACATGGACCTGCAGGCAGGCGACATCCAGTTCTGCAACAACTACGTCACGCTGCACTCGCGCACGAGCTACGTCGATTTCCCCGAGGCGGAACGGCGGCGTCACATGATCCGCCTGTGGCTCACCATGGACCAGCGCCGTCCCCTGGCCGACGGCTTTCCACCGCAGAACGGTTACGCCGGGCTCTTCAAGGTCGAGAACGCGCCGCCGCCCGCCGGCTAGACGGCCAATCGGTCCGCGGACGGCACCGGGAGGCCGAGATGGTCGCGCAGCGTGCGGCCCTCGTAGTCCCGCCGGAACAGGCCACGGCGTTGCAGCAGCGGCACGATCTGGTCGACGAACAGCTCGAGCTCGTCCTGGAAGTACGCGGGCATGACGTTGAAGCCGTCGCAAGCGCCCTCCTCCAGCCAGAGCTGCATGTGGTCGACGACCTGCTCGGGCGTGCCGACGACCGAGCCATGCGAGCGGCTTGCCGCGACGAGGATGCCGCAGTCGCGGATCGAGAGACCTTCGCGATCGGCGCGCTCCATCAGCGAGACGACGCGTGGCGTGAAGTTGCCGCCGCTCGCCCGGATGTCGGCAGTCGGCAACTCGCCGTCCTGCGGGTAGTCGTAGAGGCGGAAATTCATCTGCTCGCTCAGCATCCAGATGCCGACCGCCGGATGCAGCAACTCGTTCAGCATCTGCTCCTTCTCGAGCGCTTCCTTCTCGGTCGAGCCGAAGATCGGCAGCAGGCCGGGCAGCACCCGCAAGAGGTCCGGGTCGCGTCCGTATCTGGGCATCCGCTCCTTCACGGCGGCGCGGAAGCGTATCGCCTCATCCCGCCTGCTTTGGGCGGCGAAGATCAGCTCGCCCACCATGGCGGCGAATTCGAGCCCCGCCGGCGAGCCGCCCGCTTGCACCAGCACCGGCCAGCCCTGCGGCGAACGCGGCAGGTCGAGCGCTCCTTGCACTGCGAAGAACTGGCCGCGATGATCGATCTCGCGGACCTTCGTCCGGTCGATGAACAGGCCGCTACGGGCATCGGCCGGCAACGCGCCGGGCCCCCAGCCGTCCCACAGGTCCTTGCAGACATCGACGAACTCCTTGGCCCGCTGATAGCGCATGGTCTTTTCCATGTGCGACTTGCGGCTGAAGTTCAGCGCCGCGTCGTCGTTCGCGGTCGTGATGATGTTCCAGCCCGCCCGGCCACCACTGATATGGTCCAGGGAGGCGAAGCGCTCGGCGATGGCGTATGGCTCGTTGTAGGTCGTCGACAGGGTTGCGACCAGGCCGAGGTGATCCGTGGCACCGGCAATCGCCGAGGTGATCGAGATCGAATCGATGTTGTTCAATGCCCCCTGGGCGATGACCCGGCCGTCCTTCTCGCGCGCCGCCAGCATGTCGCCCACGAACAGGAGATCGAACTTGCCGCGCTCGGCAATCTCGGCCGTCCGGCGATAGTAGTCGTAGCCGAGGATCTTCGTCGGATCGACGGAGCCATGCCGCCATCCGCCGATATGATGGCCGCCGGGATAGGTGAAGATGCCGAGATGGAGCTGCCGCTTGCGCATGGGCTGTCTTCCTCTACGCCGCAAAGCGGCTTGGAGATTGGCGCAACCCAAGCCGCTCCCGCAGGGTCGGACCGCGATCGTCGCCGGCGCGAAGCCCGAGACGACTGAGCTCAGGGACGACGGCGTCGGCGATCAGCTCGATATCCGTCGCCGACACCGCCGGCAGAAGGTCGAAGCCGTCACAGGCCTGGTCCTCGTGCCACGCCGCCATCCAGGCGGCGAACCCGTGCGGCGTGCCGACGAAGCGCAGGGTCGACTCCTCGCCTTGCGGCAACAGGCCATCGAGCGCCGCCGTGCGCTTCTTCGCCGCCTCTTCCGTGTCGGCCAGGATCGGCATGACCCGCACCACGAGGCGCAGCGACTCCGGCATCCCGCCCTGCCTTGCCGCGAGAGTGCGCCACTCGACGCGGCGTGCCTTTGCCTCCCGGCGGCTGGCACAGTCGGCGAGCACGATCTCTGCACTTCCCGCCATGCCGGCGCGTGCTGGATCGGACGGCCGGTCGCGATAGAGGATCACCGGCTGCCCTTGCACCGGCCGCGGCACGTTGAGCGGCCCGCGCACCGTGAAGAAGCGGCCTTCGTGGTTGATCGGATGCACCTTCGCGGGCTCGACGAACGTGCCGGTGGCCTGGTCGACCACGAAGGAACCATCCTCCCAGCTGTCCCAGAGCTGACGGGCGACGTCGACCAGCTCGATCATCCGCGCCGAAGCATCGGGCTCGCTGGTCGGCAGGGTCGGACTCTGGAAGCGCCGGCGAAGCTCCTGTGGACCGGCGAGACCTGCGATCCAGCCCGCGCGGCCGCCCGCCAGATGGTCCAGCGTCGCGAACACGCGGGCGACGTGATAGGGCTCGGCGATATCGCACGGCCAGTAGGCGCAGAGCCCGATCCTCTCGCTGGCGCCGATCAGGGCACCCAGCAACGTCAGCGGATCGAGATGAAGGCTGTCGACCTTGCCGCCGCCCCGCAATGCGAGCGGCGTCGCGGGCAGTCCCAGCAGCACCGCATCGAGTCCGGCGCGTTCGACCGTTCGCACCATCGCCTTGTACGGCACGACATCCTCGAAGCCGGCTGCGCCGGTCACGCGCCAAGCCGCCGGATGCCAGCCATGGGCGGCCAGGGAAACCAGGATATGCATGTCGTCAGCATACTGACGATGTCCGAGAGGGGCGAGCCTGCTATCAAGGCCCATGAGCAATGAAACGTCTTTCCCCCTGGCGTCGCGGCCCGGCTTCCTGATCCGTCGGCTGCACCAGATCCATCTTTCCCTGTTCGCCGAGGAGTGCGCCGACTTCGACGTCACGCCCGTGCAATACAGCATCCTGACTGCGGTCGCGGCGCGGCCGGGCCTGGAGCAGGCCGCCCTTGCCCAGGAAGTCGGCGTCGATCGGGCAACGCTCGCCAACGTCGTGGCGCGCCTGGCCCGCCGCGGCCTGGTGCGGCGCCTCCAGGGCAGGCAGGACCGCAGGCTGAAGCATGTCTTCCCGACTGCGGCCTGCACGCGGCTGCTCATCCGAATGGAAGGACCCGCACGCCGGGCCCATGACCGCACGATTGATGCCCTGACGCCCAGTGCACGCACGAGATTCATCAAGGCCCTCGGGCATCTTGTCAGCGCCGGCAACGCCCACAGCCGCGCGCCGCTCAGGCTGGGATGACGTGATCAGCCGATCGTCGATGGCGGGCTGCCGATGGCGTGCCCGCCACCGCGCAGGACCTCGGGGCGGTGCAAGCACGCGCTGAGCTTCCTGCCGACCCTGCCCCACAACGCATCGATCGCCGAGCTGCCGACGACGACGGACGGGCCGGTCCATGTCCGCAACCTGAGTGCCGGCTCGCGCTGACGCAGAAGGGCAGACGCCCCTTACCCTTTCACGTCGATCCGGCGGCGCGCCAGCATCGCCTCGTCGATCGCGAGACCGAGTCCCGGTCCGCCTGGCACGACCATGCAGCCGCCATCGGGCTTGGGGGCATTGACGAACGTGTCGGCGGCCCTCTGCCAGCCGTCGGCAAGCTCGGCAGGCTTGGTCGCGTGCATGACGGTCGAGAGCACATGCAGATTGGCGGCATTGCCGATGGCGGGCTGGGTCTGGTGCGGCACGAACTCGGCGCCATGGGCGTGGCAGAGCGCGGCGCACTGCATCAGGCCGGTGATGCCCCCCATCTTCACGATGTCCGGCTGGACCATGCGCACGCCGCTTTCGATCAGCGCCGCCACCGACTGCAGCGTGTAGGACTGCTCGCCGGCCGACACCGTGATATCCAGCCGCTGCGCGACCTCGCCCATCGCCTTGACGTGGTAGTACTCGACGGGCTCCTCGAACCACACGTAGCCGAGCTCTTCGAGCACGCGTCCGACCCGGATTGCCGCGCCGACCGAGTAACGGTTGTTGGCGTCGAAGGCCAACGGGAAGTCGTTGCCCACCAGCTTGCGCACGGCCCTCGCCTTGGCGATGTCGCCGGCGACGTCGCGGTCGATCTCCGATCGGGTGCCGTCCCATCGGATCTTGATCGCCGACGGCTGCTCGGCCTTGAACCTGGCCTCGACCGTTCTCAGCACGCCGTCGACGTCGCGGGCGGCGTTGCCGCCGATCGAGGCGTAGAACGGGATGCGTGTGCGCCAGGCGCCGCCCAGCAGCTTGTGAACCGGCTGGCCGAACGCCTTGCCCTTGAGGTCCCACAGGGCGATGTCGAGCGCAGCGTAGGCGCCTGTGACGATCCCGTCCGGGCCGAGCTTGATCAGCTTGTGCAGCAGGCGATCGAGGATCACGGCATGGTCGAGCGCGTCGGCGCCGATCAGGGCGGGCACCATGTCGCGCGCGATGACCTGGAGCGACGCGACGCCGCCCTGCATGGGTGACGCTTCGCCGAAGCCCACCATGCCATCGGCGTGAACGGCGACAACGGCGGTCGCCGCGCTGGGGATTGGCTCGACCGGGCGGGAGACGTCACCCCAACGCACCAGAAACGTCTCGACCTTCGTGATCTTCATGAGGACCTCGCAGTTTCGCCCGTCGTTCCGAGCGGATTTGGCTTGGCAAAATGACAGGCCGACGAATGACCTGAAGCGACACCGCCGAGCGCCGGTCGCTCGCGCGCACAGATGTCCTGGGCGATCGGGCAACGGGTGCGAAAGCCGCAGCCTGATGGGATCGCCGAAGGGCTGGGAACGTCGCCCGTGAGCACGATCCGCTTCTGCGACCGCGAGGGCCGCGCCGCGGGCGCCGCCGAGAGCAACGCCTGGGTATAGGGATGGTGCGGCGCCCGGAAGATCTCGGTCTTCGGGCCGGCCTCGACGATGCGCCCGAGATACATCACCGCCACCCGGTCGGCGATGTGACGCACGACGGCGAGATCGTGCGAGATGAACAGGTAGGAGAGCCGCCGCTCCTTCTGCAGATCCTGCATCAGATTGATGATCTGCGCCTGAACCGACACGTCGAGGGCCGACACCGGCTCATCCGCCACGACGAGGCTGGGGCCGAGCGCGATCGCGCGCGCGATGCCGATGCGCTGTCGCTGTCCACCGGAAAACTGATGGGGAAAGCGGCCCATGACCGACGGCGACAGGCCGACGCTGGTCAGCAGCCCTGCCACGACCTCACGACGATGCACCGGCGATCGGATCAGGCCGTTGGAGTCGAGCGGCTCGGCGACGGTCTGCAGGACCGTGCGGCGCGGGCTGAGCGAGCTGCGCGGGTCCTGGAACACCATCTGCATGCGCCGGCGCGCCCGCCGCAGCCCGGCGCCGGACGCGGCGGTGATATCGGTGCCTTCGAAGACGATGCGACCAGCCGTCGGCTCGATCAGGCGCATCACCAGGCGTCCGGTGGTGGACTTGCCGCAGCCCGATTCGCCTACCAGCGCCAGGGTCTCGGACTCGGCGATCTCGATCGACAGATCGTCGACCGCGCGCACATCGGACTTGCCGCCGACGAACGCGCTCCAGCGTCCGCGCTCGGCGAAGACCTTCGCCAGCCCCTGGACGCTGAGGAGGGCCGTCATGGGCGCGCCGCCGGCAGGGCAAAGCAGGCGGCCCGCTGGGTCTCGCTGACCTTGAAGAGTGGCGGCGACCGCTCGAGACACACATCCATCCGCTTGGGACAGCGCGGATAGAAGGAGCAGCCCGATCCTCGCTCCGAGGGCGCGGGCGGCGCGCCCGGGATCTGGTAGAGCCTGTCCTGCCCGATCGAGCGGCTGGGGATCGAGTTCAGCAGGCCTTCGGTGTAGGGATGCGCCGGCCGGTCGAACAGATCGCCGATCGCCGCCGTCTCGACGATGCGGCCGCAATACATGACGATCACCCGATCGGCCACGTCGGCGATCACCCCGAGATCGTGCGAGATCAGCAGGATCGACGTCCGGTAGCGCGCGCGCAGCCGCTTCATCAGCTCCAGCACCTGGGCCTGGATCGTGACATCCAATGCCGTCGTCGGCTCGTCGGCGATCAGGAGCTTCGGATTGCAGGCCAGCGCCATGGCGATCATGACGCGCTGGCGCATGCCGCCGGAAAACTCGTGCGGATAGCAGGCGGAGCGCTTCCCGGCGTCGGGGATGCCGACGAGCTGGAGCATCTCCAGCACGCGGGCACGGCGCGCCGCCGCGCCGATCTTCTCGTGCAGGAAGATCGCCTCCGAGATCTGCTCGCCCACCGTCATCACCGGATTGAGGGCGCTCATCGGCTCCTGGAATATCATGGCAATGTCCTTGCCTCGAACATCCGGCATGCGGGCCGCCGGCAGGGCCAGCAGATCCACGCCGTCGAACTCGACTGCGCCTTCGACGATCCTGCCCGGCGGCTCCGGGATCAGCCGCAGGAGCGAAAGCGACATCACGCTCTTGCCCGATCCCGATTCGCCCACGATGCCGACGCAATCGCCCGCCGTCATATCGAAGCCGACGCGATCGAGCACCCGTACGCCGCTGAACTCGACCGACAGGTCGCGGACCTTGAGCAGCGAGGGGCTCATTCGTCCCGTGCCTCGGGGTCGAGGATGTCGCGCACGGCGTCGCCCAGCATGTTGAAGGCCAGCACCGTCACCGTGATGGCGAGGCCCGCGGCGACGATCGGCCAGGGTGAGCCGAACAGGTTGCCGAGCCCGTCGCGGATGATGTTGCCCCAGCTCGCCTTGGGGGGCTGGGTGCCGAGGCCAAGGAAGCTCAGCGTGGCTTCCAGGCGCACCGCCGTCGCCACCCACAGCGTCAGCACCACGACGATCGAGCCGGCGATATTGGGCAGCATGTGGTGCAACATGATCGCCGGTGTCCGCGTGCCGCTGGCGATCGCGGCCTCGATGAACGCCTCGGACCGGATGCTCATGGTCGAGGCTCTGGCGATGCGGGCGAAGCGTGGCGCGAAGGCGATGGTCAGCACCACCACCATGTTCCAGAAGCCGGCGCCCAGCGCCGCGGCGATCAGGATGCCGAGCAGCAGAGCCGGGAACGCCAGGAAAATGTCGAGGAACCGGCCGATGATGCGGTCGATCCAGCCGCCGAAATAACCGGCGGTGACACCGAACGCCGTCCCGATGACGGCGGCAAGCGCCGGCGCGATCACACCCAGCAGCAGCGACGTACGGGCGCCATAGATGATGCGGGACAGCACGTCGCGGCCGAACTGGTCCGTCCCCAGCCAGTGCTCCGGCGACGGCGGCAGGTTGATGCTGAGCAGGCTCTGCGCGATCGGGTCGTAGGGCGCGATCTGATCGGCGAACACCGCCACCAGGACGATGGCGAGCAGCAGGACGAAGAAGAACAACGACACGCGATCGCGCACGATGCTGACGGCAATCTGCGCCAGCACCCCGCGCTCCGACGGGGTCGCCAAGGCTTCCGCGGCCGGCGTCATCTCACCGCCCCCACCCGCGGATCGATGAACACGTAGAGGACGTCCATCACCAGGTTCACGAGCACGACGAAGATCGCGAAGACCACGATCCCGGCCTGGACCACCGGGTAGTCGCGCGTCTCGATGGCGGTGATCAGCATGCTGCCGATGCCCGGCCGGCCGAAGATGAACTCGATGGCGACCGACCCCGACAGTGTCGACAGGATGCTGAGCCCCAGGCCCGTGACCACCGGAAGGAGCGCGTTGCGCAGGCCGTGACGGTAGATCACCCGCGGCTCGCGGCCGCCCTTGGCTCTGGCCGTGCGGATGAAGTCCTTGTTGAGGACTTCGAGCAGCGATGAACGCGTCAGCCGGCTGACGAAGGCGGCCTTGATGAAGGCGAGCGCAATCGCCGGCAGGAACACGTGGTACATGCGATCGACGAAGCCCGTGCCGCCACCATTGATCGGGAACCAGCCCAGGTTCAGGGAGAAGGTGATCAGCAGCAGCGCGCCCAGATAGAAGTCGGGAATGGCGAAGCCGGCCAGCGAGAACAGCCGGGTCACGTAGTCCGGCAGCCTGCCGCGATGAGTGGCGGCCACGACTCCGAGCGGGATGGCGGCGATCGTGCCGATGATCGTCGAGACGATCGTGAGCTCGATCGTGTAGGGCAGGTTGAGCGCGACCATCGCCGCGACGGACTGCGAATTCACGAACGACTTGCCGAAATCGAAGGTGAGTGCGTTCCGCAGGAACACCAGGTACTGCTGCCACAGCGGGATATCGAGCCCGAGGCGGGCGCGCATCGCCTCGATCTGCGCCGGCGTCGCATGATCGCCCAGCAGGGTGACCGCGGGATCGCCCGGCAGCAGACGCATCGCCACGAACACCAGCGTGAGGACGAGCAGGGTCGTCGGGATCGCGTCCAACACGCGGGATGCCACCAGGCGCCACATGGCGTCGTACGCGCCTAGGCCTTCACGATGCGGGCGTGCTTGAACGGCCAGTAGGCATAGCCCGACCGGACCTTGTAGCCGAGGTCGATCCGCGGATTGCGAGCGATGACGAAGGACAGCGAGCCCAGGGAGATGATCGGCAGATCGCGCAGGATCTGGATCTCCATCTGCTTCACCGCCTTGACGGTGGCGTCGAAGCTCGCCTCGTTGTCGAGCGCCGCCAGGGTGCTGTCGATGCCGGGCATGACCGCGCCGTAATGGCTGAAATTGATGCCGCCGGTGCCGTCGGCCTTGACCTCCGACTCCTTGGACGCCTGGTCGATGAAGATCTGGGTCGGCACCGGCGGATAGCTCGACGAGAACAGGACCAGCGTGTTCAGGTTCTTGCGGTTGTTCAGGTGATAGGTCGTGTGATCGATCATGGACATTTCCATGTTCATGCCGACCTTGCGCAGCTGCTCCTGCACGATGAGCATGTTCGAGCTGTAGTCCTCGCGCGTGCTCATGTAGTTCGGGAACGACAGGCCCGAGGCGAAGCCGGCCTCGGCCAAGAGCTTCTTCGCGCGATCGGGATCATGCTTGTAGCGCAGCTCCGGCGGCAGCTCGGCCTCGGTCACCGCACCGGCGTAGGACGGCGCCATCAGCCCGACCATCGGCTTGCCCATGGGTGCGAGACTCTTGGCCAGCGCCTCCTTGTCGATCGCATAGCGCAGCGCCTGGCGGACGCGGATGTCGTCGAACGGCTTGCGCGTCATGTTGATGTGCAAGGTGTTGATGCTGCCCGGCGTGGTCATGTCGAACAGCAGGTCCTTCTTGCGGGCCTGGATCGAGGGGATCCAGCCCGGCGCCCGCACCGCCTCGATCATGTCGACCTGCCCCGAGAGCAGCGCCAGTGTCCGCGCTGTCGTATCGAGGATGTAGAAGAAGCGCAGCTCGGGCACGCCGGGCGGGCCCTCCCAATGCTCGGCGAAGGCCTTCAGGTAGACGCCCTTGGCCGGATCGATGCGATCGAACTGATAGGCGCCGGTACCGATCGGATTGGTGGCATGCTTGTCGCCTCGCTCGGCCAGGGCCTTGCGCGAGACGATGCATCCGCCCCTGGTATAGAGGATGCTGCCGCAGAACAGCGGATCGGGCCGCTTGAGCTTGAAGACGACGGTGCCCGGCCCTTCCGCCGTGATGCTCTCCATGGTTCCGGCGTACAGCGGCTGGCGATCGACCGGCTTCTTCGGGTCGAGCAGCCGTTCGAAGGTGAACTTGACGTCGTCCGACGTGACCTCGCCGTAGCCGCCATGGAACTTGACGCCCTTGCGAAGCTGGAACGTCCAGGTGCGGGCGTCGGCGGACGAGGTCCAGCTCTCGGCCAGCGACGGCTTGAAATCGCCCGGCGTCACCGCGAAGGTGCCGTCCTCGGGCCGCACCAGGGTGTCGAAGAGCTGCATCGTCACCCAGTTGTCGGCCCCTTGGACGACGAAGGCCGGCTCGAGCGAGTTGGGGCTGCGCGCGGACGCCGCGAACGTCATGGTCCCGGCATCCTGCGCCTGGGCTCCCGGCCAGAGAGATGCCGTCGCCGCGGTCGCGACTGAAGCGCCCAGGAATTGTCGCCGGCTCGGTCTCATTCTTCCTCCCATGCCCTGCAGGCCGTGCCCGCCCGCTTGCTCGAAACGTGTCCGCTTTCCCGAGCAGCCGCAACCGCTCGCTCGCCCACACCACGTCAACCCTGAGCCGGGTGTGCCGCATGGATGATGTACCGCGGAGAAATTGGCGGCCGGATTTTTGCGTCAGTAGCGTCACAGCGTCATTATCCTTCGAGTTCAAGGACTTGGCGCTGACGCAAATCTCCCCACGGCAGGCGTTGCGTCGGCCATCGTCAGCAGCGCCGCGACGAGGCGGATGAACCGCGCGCCGCCGCCGACACGCGTGAATGACACCGCGATCCCATGGCGCGGCAGGCAGCACGCCCTTTGGCGCAGCCGGCTGAATGTCTCTTCGTCGAGCGGCTCCCCATCGGCCATGACCGCAGGCTTGCGCATGATCCATCCTCCTTGATGCCGCGCAGTCGCCGGTAACGTCTCGTCGCCAGCCTCTGACACGCTAGGCGAGATTTTCGCAACGTCAATCCCGCCCAGCCGAAGTCGCGACGATTTCCACCCAATCCGATCCTTTCTCGGCCGTGCTGCGGCGCGCCTGGAATAAGCGACCCCTCAGGACGGGCGGTAATGCTCGGGAACGATCTCGACGCCATAGTCCAGCCGTTGACCGTCGGCCGGTTCGGGCACGAGCAACGCGATGTGACGCTCGATCCCGGGGCCAGGATTGAAGTTGGCATGGAGCGTCCCGGCCGGAAGGACGACAAGGCTCTTCGGCCCGGCCGTCATCTTCTTGTTGCCGACCTGGATCTCGAGCGAACCGTCGAGCACGAAGTAGAATTGATCGAAGTCGTGGAAATGCATCTTGGGGCCACCCGAGGCCGGCTCCAGCTCGGCAATATAGAGACGCACGTGCGGCGAGCCCGTCGCGCGTTCGGCGAGTTGCTGCAGCGTAAAGCCGGGCGAGCTGGTGCGGTAGCCGTCGGCACGCACCTTGCGGACCAGGTCGGCGGCGTTGGGAATGCCGCGCAGCTCGGCCGGCGCGAGGATGGTCTCGGGTGGCGCCGGCGCCAGGATCTCGAGATGAAGCTCGTCCTCGGTGCCGTCGTTCCAATTGCAGTGCGGCGTGCCGGCGGGAATCAGCACCAGCGTTCCGGGCGTCACCGTGAACACGTCCGTGCCGAGCTGCACCTTCATCGACCCGCTGACCACGAAGTAGATCTGGTCGACGGGATGGGTGTGAAGCTTGGGGCCGTGATGACCCGGCGGCACGCGGGAATAGAGGACCATGCACGAATCGATGCCCGTTGCCGACGTCGCGAGGCGCCGGCTGTGGAAGCCCTCCGGGAAGGTGCTGAGATCGATTTGAACGACGTGCTGCACGGGCTCCTCCGCTCGTCTTCTGGTGTTCTCGTCTGATCAGGCTAGCGTCGAGACGGAGGAGGCGAAACGGCCAAAAGAATCATGAGTCTCATGCCTATTCGTCATGCTGTTCTCCCAGCGTCCGGCCCTATAGTCGAGAGCACTGGAGACCAGCACATGCACTACGGCAGCCCGATCCCGATTACAGCATTCCCTGATTTCGATGCGGTCAAGGACTACGTCCAGACCCTCGACGGCGAAGGCTTCGACTTCACCTCGACCGCCGGCCATGTCCTCGGGCAGCCGTCCGGCACCAATCCGCAACGGCCGGACCGCCAATATGTCGGGCCGTTCTACGACCCCATGGTCACCTTCTCCTTTCTCGCGGGGATCACGCGCCGCCTCCACTTCGTCACGGCCATCCTGATCCTGCCGGCCTGGCCGACCGCGCTGGCGGCCAAGCAATCTGCCGAGCTCGCGATCCTGAGCCGTGGGCGCTTCGAGCTTGGTGTCGGCTTGAGCTGGAACGCCGCCGAGTATCGCGCCCTGGGGCAGGACATCCACGGCCGCGGGGCGCGAATCGAGGAGCAGATCACCGTGCTGAAGCTGCTCTGGTCGCAGCCTTACGTCACGTTCGAAGGGCGCTATCACAAGCTCGACAAGCTCGGTCTCAATCGCCCCAGCATCCCACCGATCCCGATCTGGATGGGAACCGAATCAGGGGAGAAAGCTCTTCGCCGCGTGGCGCGCATCGCCGACGGCTGGATGTCGCTCGGCGATCCCCTCCCCGACATCCCGCGCATTCAGCAATTCATGCGCGAGGCGGGGCGCGATCCATCGCAGCTGAAAGTGCGCGGACCGCTTGTCGTCGGCGACGACATGAAGGCAACCGTCGAGAGGGCGCGCAAGCTGGCAGCCGGTGGCGTGACCCACATCAACCTCATCGCCCCGCCCGACCGTGATCCGCGCGCCGCGCTGCCCGGCGTCGTTGCTGCGCGCAAGGCGCTGAGCGAGGCGCTCGGCTGACGCGCGTCCCTACCCTGCCGCGACGTCCAGCTCGCCGCTGGAGACGCTGCTGCGATCGAAGCCGGCGTTGGAGCGCAGGAGCTGGCGCGTGTAGTCGTGGGTCACCTGGTTGCGCGCCATCGCCGTCGCGGTGGTGATCTCCACGAGCTCACCGCGGCTCATCACGCCGATGCGTTCGCAGAGATGGGCGATGACCGCGAGATCGTGGCTGACCATCAGCAGGGTCAATCCATGGTCGCGGCGCAGCCGGGAGAGCAGGTTGAGGATTTCCGCCTGCACCGATACGTCCAGGGCGCTGGTCGGCTCGTCCAGCAGCAGGATGCGCGGTTCCAGGATCAGCGCCCGGGCGATGGCCACGCGCTGGCGCTGGCCACCGGACAGCTGATGCGGGTAGCGATAGCGGTGCTCACGGCCTAATCCGACCTCGCCAAGCATCCGGGCGATGCGCGCTTCGCCGCGGTCGAGCCGGTGGATGGCGATCGGCATGGCGAGGATCTGGTCGACCGTCTGGTTCGGATGCAGCGAGCCGTACGGATCCTGGAAGACCATCTGCGCCATCTTGCGCTGCGCCGTGGTGCGACGCCGGCCCACGCGCAGCCCTGCCAGCGTGATCTCTCCGGTCGCACAGGGAAGCAGCCCGGCGATGGCCCGCAGCACCGTGGATTTTCCCGACCCGGATTCGCCGACCAGGCCGACCGCCTCGCCCTCGGGCACGCTGAGCGTGAGATCACGGACGGCCACCACGGCGCGCGCGCCGATGCCGTAGGCGATGGTGACACCGTCGAGGGTGATCATGACAGATCGGCCATCCAGGCCGGATCGCGCTGCAGTTGCGGCAGCTCGGCGCGACGGTTGCCGAGCTGCGGCAGGGCGGCAAGCAGGCCGCGCGTGTAGGGATGCTTCGCCTCGGAGAGCCTCGCGGCCTCGCAGGTCTCCACCACCTGGCCGGCGTACATCACCAGCACGCGGTCGCAGAACGAGGAGACCAGGTGCAGGTTGTGGCTGATCAGGATCAGCCCCATGCCACGGTCGCGCACCAGGTCGTCCATGATGGCCAGCACCTGGGTCTGCACGGTCACGTCCAGCGCCGACGTCGGTTCGTCGGCGATCAGGATATCCGGGTCCGCGATCAGCATCATGGCGATCATCACCCGCTGCCCCATGCCCCCGGAAACCTGGTGCGGATACATGCTGTAGACGCGCTCGGGTTCGCGGATGTGCACGGCCTCGAGCATCTCGAGCGCGGCGCGTCGGGCCTCGCCGGCCGTGCTGCGCAGGTGGGTGCGATGCGTCTCGGCGATCTGCCGGCCGACCGTCATTACCGGATCGAGCGAATATTTCGGATCCTGCAGCACCATGGCGATGCGCTGGCCACGAAGCTTGCGAAAGCCGCGTTCGGAAAGGCCGCGCAAATCGGTTTCGCCCAGCCGCAACTCGTCCGCCTCGACGCGGCCGGGCTGGCCGACGAGGCCCATGATGGCGCGTCCGGTCGTGGATTTGCCGGAGCCGCTTTCGCCCACGATGCCCAGGCGCTCGCGGCCCAAGGTGAAGCTGACGTTGCGCACGGCGCGAACGTCGCCGTCGTCGCCGGGATAGGTGACGCTGAGGTTGCGAACGGTGAGCAGGCGATCGGTCATGACCTCGAGTCGGCCACGTCGCGCAGCCCGTCGCCCAGCAGGTTGAAGCCCAGGCTGACAATGAAGATGGCGAGTCCCGGGATGGTCGCGACCCACCACTGGTCGAGCAGCACCTGCCGGCCGGAGGAGACCATCGCTCCCCATTCCGGCGCCGGCGGCTGCGCGCCGAGGCCGAGAAAGCCGAGGCCCGCGGCGGTGAGGATGATGCCGGCCATGTCCAAGGTCAGGCGGATGATCACGCTGGGCAGGCAGAGCGGCACGATCTGGGTGGCGATGATGCGGACATGCGATGCGCCCTGCAGCTCCGCCGCCTGGATGAACTCGGCGCGCCGGCGGGTCAACGTCTCGGCACGGGCAAGACGCGCATAGGGCGGCCAGGCGGTCAGCGCGATGGCGATCACGGCGTTCTCGATTCCCGGGCCCAGGGCAGCGGCGAAGGCCAGGGCGAGCACCAGGCGCGGAAACGCCAGGAAGATGTCGGTGATGCGCATCAGCACCGTGTCCACCATGCCGCCGAAATAGCCGGCAGGCAGGCCGATGGCGAGGCCCACGGGCACCACGATCACCCCGACCATGACGACGATGGTGAGCGTGATGCGCGAGCCGAACACCACGCGGGCGAAGATGTCCCGGCCCAGCTCGTCGGTGCCGAACGGATGCTGCCAGCTTGCCGGCTGCAGCCGATCGGCCAGCACCTGCAGGATGGCGGCCTGCCGGTCGACGATCAGTGGCGCAAAGAGCGCCGTCAGGGCGAGCAGCAGAACGATGATCAGGCCGCTCATCGCCAGCGGATTGCGGCGGAACGCGAGCCAGGCGCGGAACCAGCGGCCGAGGCGGGCCTGGCGGCGGCTGGCGGGCGCCGGGCTCAGCAGCCAGGCGCGCGGCGAGCCGGGGACCGGAGCGGTGGCCATCACTGATCTCGCGCGCGCGGGTCGACGAGCGGGTAGATCAGGTCGGACATCATGTTCAGCCCGATATAGACCACGCCCACCAGCATCGTGCCGCCCAGCACGGCGTTGAGGTCGGCGTTGAACAGGGAGTTCTTCATGTAGAGGCCGAGACCCGGCCAGGCGAACACCGTCTCGGTCAGGACCGCCCCCTCCAACAGGTTGCCGAAGGTGAGCGCAATGACCGTGACGAGCTGCACCCAGACATTGCCCAGCGCATGCACCCAGACGACCCGCCAGGGCGAGAGGCCTTTGGCCAGGGTGGCCAGCACATACTCCTGCCGCAACTGCGCCAGCATGAAGCTGCGCGTCATGCGCGCCACGTAGGCGAGAGACAGGTAGCCGAGGATCGAGGCCGGCAGAGCCAAGTGCAAGAACGCGTTCCAGAAAACCTCGTATTCGCCGGCCAGCAGGCTGTCGATGGTGATCATGCCGGTGAACGGGGCGACGATGTCGTCGTACGCAACGTCCAGCCGGCCCGGCCCCTCGACCCAACCGAGCCTGGCGTAGAACAGCAGCAGGCCGACCAGCCCCAGCCAGAACACCGGCATCGAATAACCGAGCAGAGACAGGAATCGGATTATTTGGTCCTGCCAGCGGCCGCGATGGGTTGCGGCCAACACGCCCATCGGCACGCCGACGACGACGCCGATGATCAGGGCGAGCAGCGACAGCTCGAGCGTCGCCGGAAAGACCTGGAGCAGGTCCTGCAGCACGGGGTGCGAGGTGATGACGGAATTTCCGAAATCACCGTGCAGCACCTTCATCAGATAGCGCCAATACTGCACGGGAATCGGCAGATCGAGCCCGATCTCCGCCCGCACCCGCGCATAGGTCTCGGCTGACGCCTTGTCGCCGACGATGGCCAGCACCGGATCGATCGGGATGACCCGGCCGATGAAGAAGGTGACACAGGTGAGCCCGAGGAAGGTCAGCGCGACCGAGAGAAGCGTGCGCGCGGCCCGGTTGATCAGGTTCCAGACGCGGTGTCCGCCACGGGAACCGGCGGGAGCGGCCGATGCCGCTCCCGGAGAGGCCGAGGCACCCAACGCGTCAGGACTTCTTGATGGTGCGATAGAAGTTCAGGTCCTCGGTGATACCAGGATTGAATCCGGTCGCCGTCACGCGCCGCGCCACCTGGTTGGTGTTCTGGAACATGAGGATGAACGGGCCCTCGTCCGTCGCCTTCTTCTGCAGCGCCGCGTATTGCTCGGCGCGCTTCTTGGCGTCCAGCTCTTTCGCCGCAGCCAGCATCTCCTTGGTGATCTCGGGAATGAACCACTTGTTGCGCCAGGCGAGCGGCTTGCTCTTCGCGGTGTCCGAGTTGTCGTCGTTGTGCACGAAGGTGTCGGCGTTGGTGTGCGGGTCGAAATAGTCCGGCCCCCAGGAGAGCATGGCGATCTGATGTCCGCGCCCGCGGTACTGGCTGATCACCGCCTTCAGCTCCATGGGCTCGATCGACACCTTGATGCCGGCCTGCCCCATCGTCTGTTGCACGGATTGCGAGATCTCGGTCCATGGCGGGACGTTGGGGGCGGACATCTTCACCGCGAAGCCATCCTTGTAGCCGGCCTCGGCCAACAGCGCCTTGGCCTTCGCCACGTCCAGCTTGAAGGGCGTGTAGGCGATCGCGCCAAAAAAACCGATCGGCAGGAAGCTCTGCTGAACGAAGAAGCGACCGGCCAGGAAACTGTTCACCATGCCGTCGTAGTCCACCAGCATCTTCATCGCCTGCCGTACCTTGGGATTGGCCAGCGGCTCGTAGCCCATGTTCAGGCCCATGTAGAAGGTGTTGGCGGCCTTGAAGGACTCGACCTTGATGTCGGCATTGCTGGCCAGCGGCTTGATCTGATCAGGCGTCAGGTCGCGGGCGAAGTCGGCGTCCGCCTTCTCGAGCAGCAGACGCTGCGAGGCGGGCTCCGGCACGTGGCGGACGACCACGCGCTTGAGCGATGGCGCACCCATGCGGAAACCGGGATTGGCTTCGAGGCTGACGCTCTCGTTGGCCTTCCAAGAGATCAGCTTGAAAGCGCCGGAGGCCGCCGAGCTCGTCTTCAGCCAGCCATTGCCCAGGTCGCCGTTCTTCTCGTTGGCCAGCGCCACTTTCTTCTCGACCACCGAGGCGACGATGGAAGTCATCAGGTTCAGCACCAGGGAAGGTGCGAAATCCTCGGTGATCTTGCAAGTCAGCGTATCGCCGCTTCCCTTCACGAGGTCCTTGACGGTGGTCTTCGACCAGCCGAGCTGAGTCAGCAGGAAGGCCGACGTCTTGTCCATCAGCACAACACGCTGCAGGGAAAACTCCACGTCCTCCGCGGTCACCGGGGCGCCGGACTGGAACTTGAGATTGGGGCGGATCTTGAAGGCAAAGGTCTTGCCATCAGGCGACACGGTCCACGATTCGGCCACGCCGCCGACCAGCTTGGTCAGGTCCTCCGCTTCGTAACGCAGCAGCCGATCGTAGATGTTCGTGCACATCTCGATGCCGGACAGCTCGTAGCACTCGCCGGGGTCGAGGGTAATGATGTCGTCGATCTGCTTGGCGAACACCGCGGTGTCCTTCGGAGCGGCGGCGTCGGCGATGCGTACCCAGCCGGCGAACGGCGCGGCGGTTGTTCCTGCCAGCAACAGGCGCCTGGTGATCTTGGTCATGGTCGCTTCCACCTGTGATTCAACGTTGGCCGCAGTATGGCCCATGCATACCGTATGCCGCGAGCCGGTGGCATGCGAAAAAGTCGGCCGATGCGTCGACCGAGTCGAGGGAGGAAGCAATCGAGCGCGACGGCGTGAAGGAACGCTTCGCCGCCAGGGGCGTCGAGCCCGGCGGCTTGCCGCCGCAGGCTTTCGCCGAGCTCGTGCAACGCGAAGCGAGGCAATGGGGCGACATCATCGCCCGCGCCAACATCAAGCTCGAATAGCGGACCGCAGCCGCCGCATCTGCCAGAGCCCGACCATGGCCAGCGGAAGCGCCCACGACAGCCAGGCGAGCGCCGCGTAGGCCGCGTCGAACGACCAGCCCAGGCTCATCGCCGCGGCCAGCAAGACACGCAGGACGATAGCGCCGGACACCAGCGCTGCAACCCGCACCATGAGCTGCCCATGACGCCGTGCATTTTGCGCCCTGATCGCTCTCACGCCTTCAATCAGAAACACCAGGCACAAGGTCCCTTGCGTGAAAAAGCCGAGTCGCGCCAGAGGCACGGCCTCGCTTTGCAGCGCACTCGGCAATGATGTCGCGGCACCAACGAGGAGCAGACCGGCGGCGATGCGTCCCAGCACGCGATGCAGGGACGGTCGGTGCCGCACGAGCAGGATCCACGGCAGCAGGATCAACCCCAGGCCCGAAGCCAGCATGTGCGCCCCGAAGATGCCGGGCAGGCGCTCGTCGAGCAGGGCGAGCGGTTCGGGGAGAGCCGGCAGGCCGATTGCAGAGCCGAGTGCGGCGATACCGATCACCGCGGCAAGCCCGATGCCGGCTGCTGCGAATCCGCGCTCCGGTCGGGTCGTCATCTCAGCTCGTGATGCGGGGACGGCAGGTCGCTTCTCCAATACGCGCCAGTATCGAGCGGTAGGGAAATGATCGCCGCATGGGATCAGGATCCACCCGGTCGCCGACGATCAGCATGCTGGCGGGCTTGGCGTCGGTCGCCATCGTGAGGCTGACCCGCACCTTGTAGTTGATACGGCCCGCGTTGGGCAAAGCGAGGTCGCCGGAGAACTGCACCCAATTCAGATCGGGCGACGTCGTCTTGAGGGCAACCGTCAGGACCGTGCGATCGCAGCCTTTGTCGGGCTTCACGAGCTGACCGCAATAGCCGTCGCCACATCGGGCAACGTCGAGCACGAGGTCCTTGCGGGTCGACTCCCATCGCCCTTCGATGGCCATGCCGTCGCCTTCAGCGGCCAGCGTAGTGTTGGAGAGAACCGCGCCCAGGGAGACAATCAACAGGGTCGCTCGTGATCGACGTGACCAGGCGAAGTGCATACCCGTCTCCTCTGCCACCGACAGTGGCTCCATGCCACGCCGGCATTCGATAGACCGGATGTCCGGCGAATGTTTGTCCAAATCGAATGCATTGTGAGAAATCGGGCGATCAACGACGGCCCCGCTCGGACGCCAGGCCAAGTCCGAGCGTCACGGCTACGGCCGCTTGCCAGGGCACGAGCAGAACGGCGCCATTGTCGTAGTTGCTCGTCAACGCAAGCAGCAAGCCGAGCAGCCCGCCGACTGCCGGCATGCCGATCCGGAACGCGGCTTGCCGCAGTCCAGGCACGAACAGCGCTGCTCCGAGCCACGTTGCGAATGCGCCAACCACGCCGGCGGCGGGTCCGCTGACGCAAGTCCTCAGCCCGTCGGGGAAGCCGGAAGACGCGAGCCAAGGCCGCTCGAACAGGAGTGCTACATTGATTGCCCCTTGCCAGCCGATCCAGGTCGCAACAAAGGCCGTCGCAGCCGCGATCCGGCTTCGCGTTCCCCATCGCCAGACCGCAAATCCGACGACGAGGCCGAACCAGACGCCCGTCAGCATCATGTAGAGTCCAGGATCTGGAGCCTTCCCGAACCCAGGACCCTCGGCATAGGTTCCCAAGACACCGGAGCCCACGGCCATGATCGCGAGGATCGGAGCCGGGTGATTGAAGAGGAATGACGTCACGGGCCGTCCCGCAGGGTTGCTGCACCTGCAATTCGCCACAATGCCTCGCAACCATGGCTGCACGATGGTCGCGAGACCCATGGACGTTCGCGTCGCCGTTGCCTCTCTCATCGCGACCGGTTGCGCCGTCGTTGCAATCGCCTGGCTCGGCGGCTCGCCACTCGGTACGCCTCAAGCGGGCAAAGGCGATGCAGCGCTGACGGCGATGGCCGGTTCCGGCCAGAGCTTTCGCGATCGGAAGGCGAACGGCGATCGCTGTCCTTCATGCCCGGAGATGGTGGTTGTTCCCGCCGGCAACTTCACCATGGGGTCACCGCAGGACGAGCCTGAGCGTGACAGGGGCGAGACACAGGTCACCGTTTCCATAGCGCGACCGTTCGCCGTCGCCAAATTCTCCGTGACCTTCGACGAGTGGGATGCCTGTGTCGCCGACGGAGGCTGCAATGGCTACAAGCCCGACGATGCCAGATGGCTGCGCGGCACGCGGCCTGTCATCAACGTAAGCTGGCACGACGCCAAGGCTTACGTGGCCTGGCTGTCGGCCCAAACTGGCAAGACCTATCGACTGCCATCCGAGGCCGAGCGCGAATACGTCACGCGAGCCGGCACCGCGACACCGTTCTGGTGGGGACGCGAGATCGCGCCGGAACAGGCCAACTACGACCGGACCAGATCCTATGCCGGCGGCAGTACAGCGGCCGACAGCAACCATCGCACGTTGCCGATCCAGAACTTCAAGGCCAATCCGTGGGGCCTCTATCAGGTGCACGGCAATGTCGACGAATGGACACAGGACTGCTGGCACGACAGCAACATCGGCAATCCGGCTGACGGCAGCGCGCGCAGCACCGGGGATTGCACGCGGCGCGTGCTGCGCGGCGGCAACTGGGACAACGATCCCTCCTCGCTTCGTGCCGCCGCCCGCTTTGGCGTCACGGCCGATCCCGGCAGCATCGTCATTGGCTTTCGCGTCGCACGCTCGCTCGCGCCGTGAAGGCCGTGAATGCGATAGCGTCGCGCAACGATCCGCACGTATCATGATGTTATGAACGACGAGCGCGGTGCCTTCGTGGTGGTCGACTGGGGCACCAGCAGCTTTCGCGGCTGGCTCATGTCGACCGATGGCGAGGCACAGGCGGAAAGCCGCAGCGGCGAGGGCATGCTGCATTGTGTCGGCTCGGGCTTTGCCCCGGTGCTGCACGATCATCTCGCCCGGCTCGGTGCACCGGCGGGAGCCCCCGTCCTGATCAGCGGCATGGCGGGTGCGCGACAGGGTTGGACCGAAGCCCCCTATCTCGAGGTGCCGACACGCCTCGACGCCTTGCACGAGGGCGCCATCCGGGTCGACACGCCCGGCGACATCCGCATCCTCCCCGGCATTGCCCAGGCCCACTCCGACCGGCCCGACGTCATGCGCGGGGAAGAGACGCAGCTTCTGGGCGTGACCGAGCCCGACTTCACCGGGCTGGTCTGCATCCCGGGAACCCACAGCAAATGGGTCAGGATCGACGCTGGCACCATCGTCGAATTCTCGACCTACATGACCGGCGAGCTGTTCTCGGTGATCTCCCGGCACAGCATCCTCACCCACGCCGTCGAGACGGCGGGCCCGCTTCCCATCGACAGCCCCTCGTTTCGCGATGGCCTTGCCACGGCGCTGAAAGAGCCGACCGCATTGACGTCTTCCCTGTTTCGATTGCGGGCATCGCAACTCCTCGGCTTCGAGCAGCGCGCGGACGGCGCGGCGCGCCTATCGGGCCTGTTGATCGGCAGCGAGCTCGCCGACGCGCTCCATCGACATGGATCGCTGCGGACAGTGCGGTTGATCGGCGCCGGCGCCCTCGGCCGACTGTACGAGGCGGCGCTCACAGGCCAAGGCGTCGATGTGACGATGGTCGATGCCGAGCAGGCATCGCGGCTTGGCCTCGTCAAGGCCGCCAGGGGCATCTGGAGCCTCGCGCCATAGCGCGGAGCGAGCGACCGGGCATTCGAGCAGGGAAATGGCTTGCTCGAGGTCGAGAAGCAGAGCGGGTCGTTCATCAGCCGCAAGACGGCTCGAGGAGTTCCCCTATGGGCGGCCTCGAAGCGAGAGGACGGCGGCGATGACCAGCGCTGCAGCTGCCACGAGGGACGGCACGGCCAGGCTCCCCGTGGCGTCATAAACGTAGCCCGCGAAACTCGGCCCGAGGATCTGGCCGAAACTGAACGAAGCCGTCACGAGCGCGATGCGGCCGCGTGGATCACCGCCGCCTTCGCGGGCGCCCATCACGCCCAAGGCGGTCAGGCCCATGAAGGTGCCTCCGACCAGAAGGGAGGTGAGGATGACCGTGGCCGGGCCGAGAAGCAGGGCGCTTACCGTGATGCCGATGGCCTCGACGAGGGCCGCGATGGCGAAGGCCCGCAGGATTCCGAGCCTCGCGCCCAACCCGGTCCACAGCGCGACCGAGGGCACGGCGCTGAGGCCGAACATCACCCAGATGTACGGCTCGAGGCCCGCGATCTCCCGCGAGCCGCGCACCATCGCCACGATGAAAGTGGCCGTAATGATGTAGCCGAAGCCGAACAGGCCATAGGCCACGAGCAGGAACCAGAAGCCGGACGCGAGTGGCGCCTTGGCAGGAAGGCGCTGGACGGTACCCGAACCCTCCGCTGGCACCATGACGGCGACCGCGATCCCTGCGACGGCGGCCAGCGCCGCGCTGGCGAACCACATCACGCGCCAATCGCTCATGGTCGCGACAAGGATCGCCGACGCCGCGATGCCGCTGCCGACTCCCGCGAAATGCACCGCCGACAAGCCGCCCCGCCCTGCCAACGCCAACCGGTTGAGCACCAGGGCGGAGCTGAAAACCAGGGCGAACGCGCTGGCCAGGCCGGCGATGGCGCGCAGGGCGATGAACGGCACGAGGTCGGTCGCGAGCCCCATCGCGCCGAGGCAGACCACGTTGACGGTCAGGGCCGCCAGCAGCCACGCACGCTGCGCGCCCGGCAGATCGAGTGCGGCGAGCAAGGCGCCGGCGAGATAGCCGACGAAGTTCGCCGAGGCGATGATGCCGGCCTGGCTCTTGGTGAGATGCAGCGCGTCGACCATCGGAGGCAGGATCGGCGTGTAGACAAAGCGACCGATGCCGACGGCCGAAGCCATCGCCAGCAGCCCTCCGATCGCCAGGATGCCAGGAGATTTGCTCATTGAGGTGCGACCCGGGCCAACGTCACGTCCCTCAGCCGCGTACCAAAAGAACCTCGACCTTGCCGATTTTCAGCATGGCCCCACGGCGTCATGGCTTCCACGGCTTAGGTGCGGAACTTCGCATACTTGTCACCGACCGCCTTGGCCTGCGCATGAAGAACCTGGGCAGCGGCCGCACCCATCCCGATGCCGGCCACGACGGAAACCACCATCTTCACCTTGTCCCCACTCTCTGCGGCTTGCCAATCGTAGTTGACCTTGGGGAAAAAGTCGCCGCGCCCTTCGGGCGTCATGTCGAGGAGGCCCCACAGCGGATCGACCAGGTCGCCTGCGCGATGGAACCGCAATGGGTCGATTTGTGTATAGTCGCGTCGATGCCAGAGACCGGCGGGACGAGAAGGAGCGGCTGATGGAATACAGGCCACTGGGAAACACCGGCCTGACGGTAAGCGTCGCGGGGCTTGGCTGCGGCGGCAACAGCCGCCTGGGTCTCGGTCGCGGCGCCAGCTTCGACGAGTGTGTTGCAGTCGTGCGGACGGCAGTCGATCTCGGCGTCAACTTCCTCGACACCGGCGAGGCCTATGGAACCGAGGAGATCGTCGGTGCCGCCACCAAATCCTATGACCGCGACAAGCTGGTGATCTCGACCAAGGCGATCTTCCGGTCTGGGATGGATACGGCGGAAACCGTGACCCGCCGCGTCGAGGGGGCGCTGCGGCGGCTCGGCCTCGACTACCTCGACGTCTTCCATTTCCACGCGGTCCACCCGACGGCCTATGACTTTCATCACGATGCGCTGGCGCCCGCCCTCGTGAAGCTCAAGGAGCAGGGCAAGGTGCGCCATGTCGGCATTACCGAGACGAGCCCCAACGATCCCGAGCAGAAGATGCTGACCCGCGCGGCCCAGGAAGCGCCCTGGGAAGTCGTCATGCTCGCCTACAGCCTGATGAACCAGGGCGCACGCCAACGGATCTTTCCGTTAACTCAGCGTCGCGGGATCGGCACGCTGCTGATGTTCGTCGTCCGCAATCTGTTCAGCAACGCCACCTATCGGCGCGACATCTTCGCCGGCCTGGTCGAGGAAGGTCATCTCGATGCGTCGATCCTGGCCGACGGCGATCCACTGGCGTTCCTGACCGCTGACGGCGCGGCGGAGAGCATCACGGACGCGGCGTATCGCTACGCCCGCCACGAGCAGGGCGCCGACGTCATCCTCTTCGGCACCGGCAACAAGGCTCACGTCGAGGACAACATCGCCTCGATCCTCCGTCCGCCGTTGGCGCCGCCGATCATCGAGCGGCTGCATGCCTCGTTCGGGCACCTGACCGGCGTCGGGCTCGACCGACCCGGTCCCGTGAAAAAGTCATAGAGCGCGCTGGCTCCGCGCGCTCGGTGGTTCCTCGCGAAGCGCACAGGCCGGACAGGCTTGTCGCTCGACTGTCGCTTCGTCGGCTCGTTCACCCGCTCGAGCGAACCAGCTTGCCGGGCCTGGCACCGGTCTCTTCACCTTTCTCGAAGATCGGCACGCCCGCACAGATCGTCATGTCGTAGCCGTCGACATGCTGGACCAGACGTCGGCCGCCGGCCGGGAGGTCGAAGATCATCTGCGGGGCATGCAGGCGCAGCCCGTCGAAGTCGATGACGTTCACGTCGGCCTTCAGGCCCGGCTGGAGCCGGCCGCGATCCTTGAAGCCGAAGAAATCCGCCGTCTCGCTGGTCTGCGCCTTCACCACATACTCGAGCGGCAGGCGCGGGCCGCGCGTCCGATCGCGCACCCAGTGGCACAGCATCGTCGTGTTGAGCGAGGCATCGCAGATCACCCCGCAATGCGCCCCGCCATCCGACAAGCCGAGCAAGGTATGCGGGTCCTCGATCAGCTCGCGCACCACCTCGAGGTCGCCATGCACGTAGTTGGTGACGGGGAAATACACCATCCGCCCGCCATCGCCGGCGACCAGGTAGTCGTAGCAGAACTCGGCCGGGCCGACGCCGGCGCGCGCCGCCATGGCGGCGATGCTGCTCTCCGGCGGCGGCTCGTAGTCCGGCGGATCGCCCAGCAGGTACATGCGGTCCCAGCGCGTCGCGATCTGGCGGGACAGCGGCGGCAGGATGTCGAGCAGCCGCGGCGAGGCCTCCTGTGCCAGGATCGTGCGGCGCATTTCGGGGTCGCGCAGCCGGGCCAGCATCTCCGCTGGCGGCAGCTTGGCGAGTGCCGCGAAGGCCTCGCGCAGCGCGAAAGGATTGAGCGAGGTGCCGAGGCCCAAGGTGAGCCCGACCGGGCGTCCCGCGACCTGGGCCGAAAGCGGCAGGTTGTCGGCGCGGGCGGCGCGCACGCCGTCCATCAGGCGGCGCCAGCGCTCGGGATCGTAGCTGCGGTCGGTCAGCAGGAACCACACCGGCCGCCCGCTGTCCTTCGCCACCTGGCGCATCCAGCCGAACTCGGCCGCCTCGTCCTCGAAGTCGGAGAGCATGCCGAACGCGCCGCGCCCGGCGCGGCCCATCGCCCTGCCGATGGCGAGCAGTTCCTCATGCTCGGCATAGCGTCCGGGCACCAGGTCGCCGTCCAAGGTCTTGTGCTGGTCGGTACGGCTGGTGGTGAAGCCGACGGCGCCCGCCCTCAGGGCTTCCTCGGCAAGCCGGGCCATGGCCGCGATATCGTCAGCCGTCGCGTGCTCGCGGGCGATGGCACGCTCGCCCATGACATAGACCCGCAGCGGGTGATGGGCGAGCTGAGCCGCGACGTCGATGGTGCGCGGCAGCCGCGAGAGGGCGTCGAGATAATCCGGGAAGCTCTCCCAGTCCCATTTGAGTCCCTCCGCCAGCGTGATGCCGGGGATGTCCTCCACTCCTTCCATCAGATCGATCAGCGCCTTGTGATGGGCGGGACGAACCGGGGCGAAGCCCACACCGCAGTTCCCGAACACGATGGTCGTGGCGCCGTGCCAAGAGGATGGCGCGAGGACGGGATCCCACGTCGCCTGGCCGTCATAGTGCGTGTGCACGTCGACCCATCCCGGCGTGACGATGCGCCCCTCGGCCTTTACCTCACGCCGGCCCGGGCCCGCCTTGCCGCCGACCTGGACGATCCGGTCGCCGTCGATGGCAACGTCCCCGTGGGACGCCGGTGCGCCCGTACCGTCGACGATCCTCCCGCCTCGGATGACGATGTCGTGCATTGCCTGTCCTGTCCTGCTGAAATGCGATCGCGAGCTTTCCACACATCGGTCGGCGCTGGAAGCACCTCATACCAAGCTATGCTGTCGGGCGCTGAGCCTCACCTACGGGGACCGCGCCGCTCCCGTGGCGCATTCTTCTTGCAAGAGACGAAGAAGCGCCACGGGAGTGGCGTGGTCCCAGCGCATGCAAAGCCGCGTGCGAGCGGGGCTTGTTGCTCTCGGCCCGCGCCAGAAACGCCTCGCCGCCGCTCTTAAGCAGGCACCGAGATGAATGGTAAACCATCGGCAGCGATCTGACGGCCCAACAACCCGGAGCGGCTCATGCGTATTGGTTACCTCGGTGTCGGCAACATGGGCCAACCCATGGCGGGAAAGCTTCTCGATGGCGGTCACGAGCTCTGGATCTTCGACGTTCGCGAGGAGGCGATGGGGCCCTTGCTGGAACGGCAGGCTCGTCGCGCCGAGTCGCCGGCGGCGCTGGGCGGCACCTGCGAGACGGTGATCGTCTCGCTGCCTACACTTGCGGTCTTTCGCGACGCCGTGATCGCCTCCGGGCTTCTGTCCGGCAAGGCGATCAAGACCCTCGTAAACACCTGCACGGTCGGCGGATCCTTCATCAGGGAGATCGAAGAAGCCTGCGCCTCGAAGGGCATCGTCCTCATCGATGCGCCGATCAGTGGCGGCGTGGCCGGCGCAAAGGCCGGCACCTTGACCACGATGGTCTCCGGCGATCGCACGAAGGCCGAGGAGCTGGGCCCCCTCTTCCACCTCTGGGGACCGACCGTCGTCAACGCCGGTGACAAGCCCGGCGCGGCCCAGATCATGAAGCTCACCAACAACATGCTCTTCGCGGTTTCGTTGGTCGCGACTTCGGAGGCCATGACTCTCGCCCGCAAGGGCGGCATTTCGCCAGAGTCGATGCTGCACGTCTTGAACAACAGCACCGGCCGCAACTTCTCGACGATGGCCCTGTTCCCGCAAGCCGTGCTCCCGGGCACCTTCGAGTTCGGCGCCACCCTCGAAATCCTGATGAAGGATGTCGATCTCGCCATCGAGCAGGGCGAGGATCTCGGTGTCCCCATGTGGGTCTGCCAGGCCACGCGCCTGGTGTTGAAGCACGGTGTCTTTCAAGGCAGAGCCCAGCAGGACCTCTCGCGTACCATCGAGATGATCGAACAGGGCGCCCGAGGCAAGTGAGCGGCTCGACCGTTCAGTGCGCGTCGAAGCGGTGTGAAACCGTGTAAGCTCGGACGGCCATCGTGGCAGTGATCAACCGACACAACGGACCCAGGCCAATGGAAGCCCTTCCCTCCTCCGTCCTTCCCGCCGGCGTGCGGGCGCGCATCCTGCCCGGCATCAACGGCCTCGACATCCACGTGCTCGAAGCGGGGTTCGAGTCGGAGGGCCGGCCAGCGGTGATGCTGCTGCACGGCTTTCCCGAGCTGGCCTACAGCTGGCGCAAGGTGCTGCCGGCGCTTGCCGCCGCCGGTTATCACGCCATCGCCCCCGACCATCGCGGCTATGGCCGCACGACCGGCTGGGATGCCGACTACGACGGCGACCTCGCGAGCTTTCGCATGACCAACCTGTTGCGCGACGCAATCGGCGTGCTGTTCGCCACAGGCCATCGAACGGCGGAGGCGGTGATCGGCCACGATTTCGGCGCCTCGATCGCAACGTATGCTGCGCTGGTTCGGCCCGACATCTTCAAGCGCATGGTGTTGATGAGCGCGCCGTTCGGCGGACCGCCGGCGGTACCGGCCGCAACGGGGCCGGACGTCCACGCTGCGATGGCGGCGCTGCCGCGCCCGCGCAAGCACTACCAGTGGTACTACTCGACGCGTCCGGCCAACGAGAACATCTGGCACGCCAAGCAGGGCGTGCATGATTTCCTGCGCGCCTACTACCATCACAAGAGCGCCGACTGGAAAGACAACAAGCCGTTCCCCTTGAAGGGCTGGATCGCCGAAGAGCTGGCCAAGATGCCGACCTACTACATCATGGATCTCGCCGAGGGCATGGCCGAGACCGTGGCCAAGGAGATGCCTTCTGCGGCCGAGATCGCCGGCAACACCTGGCTGCCCGATCGGGAGCTCGAGGTCTATAGCGACGAGTACTCCCGCACCGGCTTCCAGGGCGGCCTCAACGCCTATCGCGTACGCACCACCGGCAGGTTCGGCGCCGAGCTCGAAGTCTATACCGGCCGCACTGTCGACGTGCCCGCGACCTTCATCTCCGGCCGCAGCGACTGGGGAATCTACCAGAACCCCGGCGCCATCGATCGCATGCAGAAGACGGCGTGCACCAGGATGAGGGAGATCCACCTCATCGAAGGCGCCGGCCACTGGGTCCAGCAGGAGCAAGCAGACGAGGTCAACCGCCTGCTGCTGCAGTTTCTGAAGGCATCGGGATAGTCAGTCTCTTCCTCTTCCAGACCGCGCGCGTCTCCCCGCGCTCATGAGCGCGCGGGCCGGAAGAGACTCACGAGCGCCAGCGTGCCACTTCCACCGAGTCGGCGTTGCAGGCGGCTGTGACCAGGGCAGCGGTGAGGATCGTGGCGGTGCGCAGCTCGCCCTGGCCGATCTTGTCGCGCGTGTCGGCGGGAGTGAGCACCAAGCGCAGGTTGGCGGCCGGGTCGTCGAAGCCGGCGACCAGGCGCAAGGCGGGAATGCCGGCCTGGGCGAAGTTCGCGTGGTCCGAATTGGTCATCAAGGGGCGCACCGTGCGCACGTCGAGCCCGTTGGCCTCGGCGACTCCCAGCACGAAGGGCTCGACAGCGCCGAAGCCACTCGTCAGGGCAGCGAGGTTGGGGCTGCCCGCCACCGAATCGAGGTTCACATTGAGCGCGATCCTGCGGCGCTCCTCCGCGCCGAGCGCCTCGACATACTGCGCCGAGCCGGTCAGCGCCCATTCCTCGACGCTGAAGAACATCACCCGCAGGCCACGTCGGAAGCCTGCCACGCGCGGCGCCAGCGCCCGCGTCACGGCGAGAACCGACGCGAGGCCGGTGCCGTTGTCCATGGCGCTTTCAGCGAGGTCGTGGCCATCGACATGGGCGCTCAGCACGACCCATTCGCCGGTCTTGCCGGGATACTCGTAGAGCAATGTCTCGGTCTCGGCCGGCCCCTCGTCCGTCTCGATCGTCATGGTGACGACGGGGAATCCGGTTGCGTGTCGAGCGAGACGCGCCGCCGTTTCGGGTGCGATGCCGAGCGCAGGGATGCCATCGCCCCCTTGCCGGCCCGAGGATCCGGCGACGACGTGGCCGAGCAAGGGGCCGGCGATCAGGAAGCCGGCCGCACCATGGGCACGCGCGGCGTCGTACTTGCGGCGGCGATGGATGGTGCCGGCGGCGAACATCAGCTCATGACGCACCAGCACGATGCGCCCTTTGATCTCGGCCGAGTGCGCGTCGAATTCCTCCGGCGTGCCACGTCCGAGATCGATCACCTCTGCGGTGAGACCCTGCGGCGGCGTCGCGATCGTGCGCACCAGCGGATGGCACGGCGCCGATCCGCCGTCGGGCAGGCGCAGGCTCGCCCGCTTCGCGCGCCAGCCTCCATAGGCTACCGGAATTGATCGACCGGCGTTGGCCGGCGATTCTGCCCGCACACGTTCCCGCAGCAGTGCGAAGGCCCGCCTCTCGCTCTCCGTTCCGGCCAACCGGCCGCCGCAGTCGCAGATGTCGTTGAAGTCGCGCCACAGGCCGGGATCGGCCAGCAGCTCGGCCGAGATCGCGGGATCGAGCTTGAGCGAAGTCGGATCAGCCACCGAGCTTGCCCTCCAGCAACTCGAGGAACGACGCCGCCAGCACCGACGGCTCGCGATCGGCGCGATGGAAGACGCCGATCTCGTAGACGATGGCCGGCTCGAACGGCCGGATGACCAGGCCGAGATGAGAGAAGCTCTCCGCCGACAGGCGATCGACCAGCGACCAGCCCGCCCCTGCCGCCACCAGGGCGCAAAGGGTGGCGAAGAACTCGGCTTCGGCCACGACGTTCAACGAGGCGCCGGCCGCCGCGAAGGCGGCGAGGATGCGGGTCGGCACCTGCTGCGAGCGCACCGGCAGCACCATCGGGTGCTCGGCGACGAGCGCGGGGGTCAGCACCTTGCGTGACACCAATGGATGGCGGGGCGGCAGGATTGCAACACAGCGCATGCGAAATTTCTCGAGCTTGACCGCGCTCTCGTCGATCGGCAGCTCGGCGATGCCGATGTCGAAGCTCTCGCTCGGCAGAAGCTGGCTCACGACGTCGGAATGGCGCGACACCAGGCGGACGGAGACACCGGGCCGGGACTGCAGGAAATCGGCTACCAAAGGCGGCAGCAGCGAGATGGCGGCGGAGGGATGGCTGGCGATCACCAGGCGCCCGGCCTGCCCCTCCCGGATCTGCGCCGTCGTCGTGGCCAGACGATCGACTTCGCTCAACACGCGATTGGCTTCGGCATAGAACAACAATCCTTCAGGCGTAGTCTTGAGCCGGCCACCCGACCGTTCGAAGAGGGCGAAGCCGATGGTCTCCTCGAGACGCGCGATCTGCGTGCTGACGGCAGGCTGGGTAACCCCAAGCACGTTGGCCGCCGCCGTGACCGAGCCGTGGTCGACGACGGCCCGGAACGCTTCGAGCAGCTTGACATCCATCACGCTATAAACACCCGTTATCGGCTATCTTGCCCATGGTAACGGTGTTTGTAGCAAAGCATTTGCCAAAGCAGGAGTGGAAAGAAGCCAGGCATAGGAATTGCTTATGTCCGCAAGGCGAGTAACCTTCGATCGGGGGAGGAGCGGACTTCATGGCGGCGGCGCCGATCATCGTGGCGGAAGAAGTGACCAAGCGGTTCGGCGCGCACCAGGTGCTGACCCGCGTCACGCTGCCGGTCATGGAGCGCGACGTGGTTTGCGTGGTCGGCCCCAGCGGCTCGGGCAAGACCACCCTGCTGCGCTGCTTCGCCCTGCTGGAGGCCCCGAGCGAAGGCCGCATCGTGATGCAAGGCGCCGTGATCTCGACGCCGAGTCTCGATCGCCAGACCAAGGCGGCGCAACGCGCCGTGCGCTCCGACATCGGCATGGTGTTCCAGCACTTCAACCTGTGGCCGCACATGTCGGTGCTGGAAAACCTGATCGAGGCACCGCTTCGGGTGAAGCGCCTGCCGCGCGACCAGGCGATCGCCATCGGCGAATCGCTGCTGGCCAAGGTCGACCTCTCGGACAAGCGCGACGCCTACCCGGCGCGGCTGTCGGGCGGCCAGCAGCAGCGCGTGGCGATCGCCCGCGCGCTCGCCATGTCGCCCAAGGTCCTGCTGTTCGACGAGGCGACCAGCGCACTCGATCCCGAGCTGCGACGCGAGGTGCTGATGGTCATGCGTCAGCTCGCTCGCGAAGGCATGACCATGCTGGTGGTCACCCATGAGATGGGATTTGCGCGCCATGTCGGCACGCGCACCGTGTTCATGGATCACGGCGAGATCGTCGAGCAGGCGCCCGGCGCCGCGTTCTTCGACGCGCCGCAGACCGAGCGCGCCAGGCGCTTCCTGCAGCAGTTCGAGGATTGACGGGGAAGATCAGCAGAGGAGGTCCATCATGGGTGTGAGGAAGATATTGGGGGCGCTGGCCCTCGCCGGCCTGGCCGGTCTTGTCGCGGCGGCGCCGGAGGCCGGTGCGCAGCAGACGAACTCGCGGCTCTACGACATCACCAAGAGCAAGAAGCTCAGGGTCTGCCAGTTCCCGCTCTACTACTCGATCTCGTTCCGCAATCCCAAGTCGGGCGAGATCGAGGGCATCGACGCCGACCTCGCCAAGGAGCTGGCCAAGGAGCTCGATGCCAAGCTCGAGATCGTCGAATCGAGCTTCGCCACCTTCATCGCCGACCTGCAGGCCGGCAAGTGCGAGATCGGCATGTTCGGCGTCGGCGCGACCTTGAAGCGCGCGCAGGCCGTCGAATTCTCCAAGCCCTACCTGATCACCAACATCTACGTGGTGACGCGCAAGGACAGCAAGGTCAAGAAGTGGGAGGACCTCGACAAGAAGGGCATCAAGGCCGCCGCCTCGCTCGGCAGCTACATCGAGGTGTTCATGAAGGACTATCTCAAGAACGCCGAGGTCGTGTCGATCGCCCCGCCCAACACGCGCGAGGCCGAGCTGGTCGCCGGCCGCGTCGACGCCATCCTCACCGACTTCCCGACGGCGATCAAAGTCACCGACGAGTTCGACTGGGCGACCTACATCCTGCCGGCCGACAAGCTCGCGGTGACGCCCTACGCCTACGTCGTGCCGCCGGGCGACCAGATCTGGCTGAATTACGTCAACCTGTTCGTCGACACCATCAAGCTCGACGGCCGGCTGATGAAGTACGCCAAGAAGCACAAGCTCGACCCGATCGTCGCGCCGTGACCGTCATGGCTGGGACCGCGCCACTCCAGTGGCGCATTCTTCGTTTGAAGCACACGAAGAGGCGCCACCGGAGTGGCGCGGTCCCGGCCATGAGCATGAGCCAGTAAGGGCCATCCTCATGTTCAAGTACCAGTTCCGCTGGGACACGGTGTGGGGCAGCTTCGACTTCCTGATGTCGGGGCTGCAGATGACGCTGATCATCTCGGCCATCACCCTGGTGCTGGCGATGCTGGGCGGTCTGGTCATCGCCCTGCTCGACATGTCGCGCTACCGCCTGCTGCGCTGGATTGGCGTCACGATCGGCGAGATCGTGCGCAACACGCCGATCCTGGTGCAGCTCCTCTGGGTCTACTACGTGCTGCCAATCGTGTTCGGTGTGCGCATCGAGGCGCTGATGGCCCTGATCATCGGCCTGGCGCTCTACCAGGCGTCCTTCATCTCGGAAGTCTACCGCTCGGGCATCCAGAGCGTGCCGGTCGGCCATCGCGAGGCGGCGCGCGTGCTTGGCCTGACACCGTTCCAGTCCTTCGGCCGCATCGTGCTGCCGCAGGCCATCCGGATGACCCTGCCGCCGCTTGCCTCCAACTTCGTGCAACTCATCAAGTTCTCGTCGCTCGGCGCGGTGATCTCGGTCAACGAGATCACGCGCCGCGGCATGGAGCTTTCGGCCACCAATTTCCGCCCGCTCGAGACATTCACCTTCATCGCCGTCGTCTACTTCCTGATCTGCTGGCCGCTCGCCATGACGATCCGCTGGTGGGAACGGCGCCTGCAGAGCCGCTGATGACCGGCCTGTTGCTTCGCGACGCGCTGACAGCGAGCATCGACGCGGCGCGCGAGCGCCTGGTCGACATCACCCGGCGCCTGGTCGCCGTCGCCTCGCCCAATCCGCCCAGCGACACCTATGAGGTGGCCAAGGTCGCTGAAGCGCTGTTGCGCGAGATCCCCGGCATGGAGATCGAGCGGATCGAGCCGGAATCGCGCGTGGTGAGCCTGGTCGGCCGTCTCAAGGGCGGAAGGCCTGGCCGGCGGCTGATCTTCAACGGCCATCTCGACACCTTCCCGCTGCTCGAGCAGCTCCCCTGGACAGTGCCGCCGCTCGGCGGCGTCATGAAGGACGGCAAGCTCTACGGCCGCGGCGTGTGCGACATGAAGGGCGGAATTGCCTGCTCGCTTCTGGCGGCGTCCCTGCTGGCGCAGCACCGCGAGGCGTGGTCGGGCGAGATCGTGCTGACCCTGGCGGGCGACGAGGAGAACATGGGCTCGCTCGGCACCGGCTACCTTCTCGAGCACCTGCCGCATGCCAAGGGCGACGCCAATATCTGCGGCGACGTCGGCTCGCCGCGCGTGGTGCGCTTCGGCGAGAAGGGCCTGATGTGGGTCGAGGTCGAGGCGACCGGCTCGCCGGCGCACGGCGCGCACGTCCATCGCGGCGTCAATGCCATCGATCGCCTGCGCGCCGCGCTGGACTGCCTCAAGGAACTGGAAGAGGTGGCGTTCCAGGCGCCACCGTCGGTCACGGCCGCGATCGCGCGGGCCAAGCCGATCTCCGAAGCGCTGTCGGGCGCCGGCGAGTCGGAGACCTTGCAGCGCGTCACGGTGAATATCGGCACGATCGAGGGTGGCACCTCGCCCAACCTGGTGCCGACCCATGCCATCGCCCGCGCCGACATCCGCCTGCCGGTCGGGATCACGACCGAGATTCTGACGACCGAGCTGGAGGCTCGCCTCGAGCCAATGGAAGGCGTGACCTGGCGCGCGATCCGCCGTTTCGAGCCGTCCTTCACCGCGCCCGACCACGAGATCGTCCGACGCACTGCCGATGTCGCCGCCGAGGTGCTGGGCGAGGCACCGGCGGTGAACATGCGGGTCGGCGGCTCCGACTCGCGCTGGTACCGCATGCACGACGTGCCGACCGTCGTTCTGGGCCTCACCCCCTTCAACATGGGCGGCGCCGACGAATATGTCCTGGTGGACGAGCTCGTCGCGGTCGCCAAGATCCACACCCTCGTCGCCTTCGACTTCTTGTCAGCAGGACAGTGACCATGGACCGGCTTTCCGACCAGGACCTCTTCACCTCGCCCATGACCTTCATGGGGGCGCCCTACGGCCGTCCCGGCCCGGGCAACAAGGCAGCGATCCTCGGCATCCCGTTCGACTGCGGGACCAACATGCGCATCGGTGCCCGTGGCGGCCCGGATTCGGTCCGCCAGCAATCGGCGTTGATGCGGCGCTACAATCCGACCCACGCCGATTTCGATCCCGTCGCCGCGCTCGGGCTGGTCGATTGCGGCAACGTCAAGTTGACGCCCAGCAAGATCGTCGACGCCTTCGAGCGCACCGAGCAGGCAGTCGACCGCATCGTCGAAGCCGGCGCCATCCCGGTCACCATCGGCGGCGACGGCTCGGTGACCGTGCCGGTGGCGCGCGCCGTCGGCAAGAAGCACCCGAGGATGGCGGCGTTGCATATCGACGCGCACACCGACTCCTATCCCTACGGCGCCGACGAAAAGTACAACTCCGCGACCCAGTTCACCCACGTCGCCGAAGAGGGCCTGGTCGATCCCGAATTCTCCTGGCATGTCGGCATCCGCAGCACGACATACGCGCAAGGGGTCGTGCCGCGCGCCATGAGCCTCGGCTACAAGGTCGTCTCCCTCGACGAGCTGGTGCGGGGCGGCTTCGCCCAGCGCATGGCGGAGTTCCGCGACAAGGTCGGCAAGCGGCCGGTCTACCTGTGCTTCGACATGGATGTGTTCGATCCCTCCGTCGCACCGGGGGTCTGCACGCCATCGTGGGGCGGCCTGACGGCACGCGAAGGCATCGACCTGCTGCGCTGCCTGACCGATCTCAACATCGTCGCGGTCGACGTCGGCACGGTGAGCCCGCCCCAGGACGTCAATGGCATGGCGGCGCATCTCTGCGCCCACGTGATCTACGAGACCTTGGTGCTGCTCTGCCGGCAGATGGGGCTGGCGCCGGCATGACGAAGATTCCTCGCTACCGGCAACAGTGTATCCCGGGCGTAGCGAGGGACCTTTCCGCAATCTCAAAGATCTCTCGCCCTCGCCTCGAGATGACAGCGTTGCGCGCCGCGAGAGACCTTTCATCTTTGTGACACCGCTATCGTAGTCGTGATGACAGGCCGAGTGGCGGGGCAGTATCCTTCCCCGCATGAAGCGCATTGTCCTCGCGATTGTCCTTGTACTGTCGCTCGCTGCGACGGCGCGGGCGGACTATCCGGAAAAGCCGATCAGGTTGATCGTGCCGTTCCCTCCTGGCGGCGTCACCGACATCGTGGCGCGCCAGTTGGCCGAACGGCTCGCCGCCGATTTCGGTCAGCCGGTCATCGTCGACAACAAGACGGGAGCCGGCGGCGTGATCGCCACGGATATCGTCGCCAAGGCGCCGGCCGACGGCTACACGCTGCTGCTCACGACGCCGAACCACACGATCAACGCCGCCTTCAGGGCGTCGATGCCGTACGATACGGAAAAGGATATCCGGCCGATTGCGATCGTGGGCCAGGTCCCCATGCTGCTGGTCAGCAATCCCGGCCTGCCGGTCACGACCTTCGAGGAGTTCGTCGAGCACGCCAAGAAGAACCCGGGCAAGATCAATGTCAGCAACGCCGGCAACGGGACGCTGCCGCACATCACCATGGAATTGATGATGCTGCGCCTGCAGTTCCTGGTGACCAACGTTCCTTACCGGGGAGCGATGCCGGCGCTGCAGGACCTGGTCGCGGGACAGGTGCAGGCGAAGCTCGACAACTACACGCAGTCTGCGCAGCTCATCGCCCAAGGCAAGCTCAACCTGCTCGCGGTGACCAGCGGGACCCGGCTGAAGCAGTTTCCCAAGGTGCCGACCGTTGCCGAATCCCTGCCGGGCTTCGAAGGCTATCTTTGGATGGGCGTGGTCGCGCCGGCGGGGACACCCGATCCGGTCATCACCAAGCTTGCGGCAGCCATCAAGCGCTTCGTCGCCCTGCCCGAAACCCAGGCGCACTTTGAAAAAGACGGCATTGAACCGGGCAACGACGGTCCCGACGAGTTTCGCACCATCATCAACCTCGAGATCAAGCAGTGGCGTGAGATCGCCAAGGTGAGCAAGATCACCGTCGACTGACGTTCTGCCTAGTGATGCAGAGGGAGGAATTCACCGCACATGATCAAGACCATCGGTCTCCTCAGCCGCAAGGACGGCTGGACCCACGAGCAATTCATGAGGCACTGGGTCGACATCCACGCGCCACTGGCCCACGCCGTGCCCGGCCTGCGCCGCTACGTGCAGAACCATATTGCCGACGAGCGCACTCGCGCCGACATCCCCGCCACCAAAGTCGCGATCGACGGCATCGCCGAGTTGTGGTTCGACGATCAGGCGGCGCTCGAGGCGGCGGCCAAGACGCCGGAGATGAAGGCCCTGCACGCCGACGGCGCGAAGTTCATCGGGCAAATCAGGAGCTACGTCGTCGAGGAGAAGCTCGTCATCGGGGGATGATTCCCGCCCTTGGAAGGGAGGGACCTTTCCCTTCATGAACCTCGCGTATCGCTGATCAACCCTTCGAGTTGATCCAACGCCGCTGCGTGCGCGCCCCCGCCGAGGTCGGCGTAGAGGCCGGTGACCCTGCGCGCGAAATCGGTCGGGCATCGAGCGAAGCCATCTGCGGCCGCGACGGCGCCTTTCTCGTTCAGCAGATACATGCTGTTCCGCGCGAACAACGTCTGGCAGAGACAAGCAACTGCCCGGAACACGCATCCGGCCAGATAGGAGACGTCGGCGCGGTCGAGGCTCTTGCGGGCGTTGGCCAGCGCAAACGTCGCCTCCCATTCGAAGCGCTCCCGCACGGCCGCCGCAAGCTTGGCCGGATAGGGCATCGTGCGTGCCTGCAGGTCGGCAAGGGCACCGGCGGGATCGTGCAGAATGCGGGCGCAGGCCACCTCGCCCATGTAGATCGTCGGCAGGAAGGCATGGGGATGGCCGGGCTGGTAGTAGCGCTCGACCTTGCCGGCATGGGCATCGTCGATCGCCGCCGCGACCTGGTCGAGACTGCGGTAGAGCAGATCGACATGGACGCCGCGCACCAGCAGCCAGCCGCCGCCGTCGATCCACGGTCCCCATCCGCCGATCGGCGTCACCGACGCCTCGCCCCCACGATCGTCCAGGCGGGCAGCGACTCGGCCCAGCACGTCGACGTCGATCGGATGGTCGCTGCGATAATACAGGCCGATGTCGTAGTCGGACGTCGGCGTCGCCGTGCCGCGGGCCCGGGAGCCACCGAGCGCAATGGCGGCAACGCCCGGGACGGGGGCCAGAGCCGCGACCAGGGTCTCTAGCAGGGCTTCGTCGTTTGCATCGGTCATGGCCCACTCTATCGGCAGACCGACTGGAAATCGCCGCCCGTCCTCGCCAACATGGCGCCAGGAGGACAGGGCAATGTTCGATTTGGTCATCAAGGACGCGGAGATCTTCGACGGCACGGGTGCTGCGTCAGTGCGCGGCGATCTCGGCGTGATCGGCGGCCAGATTGCCGCCGTGGGCGGCACGCTGGGCGCGGCCAAGGAGACGGTGAAGGCCGACGGCCTCGCCCTCGCCCCCGGCATCATCGACGGCCACACCCATTATGATGCCCAGATCACCTGGGACCCCTTCATCGATCCCTCGCCGGCGCTCGGCGTCACCACCGCGGTGCTGGGCAATTGCGGCTTCACGATCGCGCCCTGCAAGCCCAAGGACCGCGATCTCACCATGCGCCATCTGACCCACGTCGAGGGCATGTCGCTCGATGCCCTGCGCGCCGGCATCCATTGGGAATTCGAGAGCTTCCCGCAATATCTCGACATGCTCGAGCGCCGCGGTGTCGGCCCCAACGTCGCCTGCTTCTCCGGGCACTCCGCCATCCGCACCTTCGTCATGGGCGAGGAGGCAACCGAGCGGGCCGCGACCGACGAGGAGATCGCCCGCATGGTCGCCGAGGTGCGCGACGCCATGGCGGCGGGCGCCGTCGGCTTCGCGTCCTCGACCGCCGAGGCGCACAACGGCGAAGGCGGCACGCCGATGCCGTCGCGCCTCGCCGACGACCGCGAGCTGCGCGCGCTGGTGAAGGCCATGGGCGACAGCGGACGCGGCGTCTACATGCTGACCAAGGGCAGCAAGACCTCGATCCCCTATCTCGAGGAGCTTGCCATCGAGGCCGGGCGCCCGGTCGTGATCGCCGCCTTGTTCCATTCCAACACCAATCCCAACGCCGCCTTCACCACCCTCGATCAGGTCAACCAGGCGCGCGCGCGCGGCAACGCCTTGGTCGCACAGACCTCGTGCTGCCCGCTCAGCATGGATTTCACCTTCAAGAGCCCGTACCTGTTCGAGAGCATGAAGGCGTGGAAGCCGGCCATGGCGGCGCACGGCGTGGCGGAGCTCGAGAAGGTCTACCGTGATCCAGCCTGGCGCGACGCCGTACGCCAGGAGCTTGCCGCCGCGCGCGGCCGGCTGGTGTTCAACAGCGAATGGGACAAGCTGTTCGTCGTCGAGACGGCGAAGGCCGAGAACAGGTCGATCGAGGGCGCGACGCTGGCGTCGCTTGCCCAGCAGGCTGGCAAGGATCCGCTCGACTTCATCCTCGACTTCGCGCTGTCGGAGGGCCTCGACACGATGTTCGTAGCCCAGCTCCTGCACAACGACGAGAAGGCGGTGGGCCGCATCCTTGCCGACCCGAACACCCACATCTCGCTGTCGGATGCCGGCGCCCATCTCACCTTCTTCTGCGACGCGGGCTTCGGCCTGCACCTGATGGGCCATTGGAGCCGCGACCTCGGCGTGCTCGACCTGCCGCAGGCGGTGCACCGGCTGACCGGCCAACCGGCCGATCTGTTCGGCATTGCGAACCGCGGCGTGCTGCGCGAAGGCAACGCCGCCGACCTGATGCTGTTCGATCCCGCGACGGTGGCGCGCGGTCCCAAGCGCCGTGTCCACGACCTGCCGGCCGGCGCCGCCCGGCTCACGAGCTCTGCAGTCGGCCTGCACGGCGTCTGGATCAACGGCCTCAGGGTGACCGACGAGCGGGGCTTCTGCGCCGATCCGAAGTCCCGCCCGGGCGAGGTGATCCGCGACTTTGCAGCGTGAGCCTGCAAGAGAAATCCTCGCGCCATGAACTGGGCTCACTGCCGAGCCAGCGTCGGAGGCGGTAGCGTCGCGGCCAGCTGGGCGACCATGTGGGCCTGACGAACTTCAGGGTGAACCTGTGTTCACGCGCAAGGACGGCTCGCCGCACTGAGGCGTGAGGAAAGATCCCTCGCAGCGCTCGGGATGACAGTATTGTCGTCATCCCGAGCTCTGCGAGGGATCCTTGGCTTCAAGGAAGATCGGCCAGATGGCATTTCAGGACGACTGAAACCGACATGGATTGGACCGCTGGCTACATCACCGACGTCGACTATCCGTACGGCTATTTTCCCGTCCTTCAGCCCGATCTGCTGAAGCTGGCCTGCCTCAGTGCCGGCATCGCGGTCCCAGCGGGTGATCTGCAAAACTATCTCGAGGTGGGGTTCGGACAGGGCCTGAGCGTCAACATTCACGCCGCCGCGAACCCGGGCGTCTTCTGGGGTACCGACTTCAACCCCAACCACGCCGCGGAAGCCATTCAACTCGCCGCGGCGTCCGGGTCGGGGGCGCGGTTGTCCGACGAGTCCTTCGCCGAGCTGGCGGCGCGCGAGGATCTGCCACAGTTCGACATCATCGTCGCGCACGGCATCTGGACCTGGGTGTCGGCCGCCAATCGCCAGATCATCATCGACCTGGTCCGCCGCCATCTGCGCGTCGGCGGGCTGTTCTATGTCAGCTACAACTGCCGCCCCGGCTGGGCGGCGGCGGAGCCGCTGAAGCACCTGATGAGCCTGCATGCCGAGCTCGTCGCGTCCGACACCGGCAGCACCGCCAACAAGGTCGAAGGCGCGTTGCAATTCGTCCAGGAGATCGTCGCCGCGAACGCCCTCTACTTCAAGGCGAACCCGACCGTCACCGAGCGCAGCAAGAAGATCGGCGACCTGGACCGCAGCTATGTCGCGCACGAGTATCTCGCCCACGATTGGGACATCATGGCCTTCTCCGACGTAGCGGGGATGCTTGAGCAGGCTGGTCTGACGTTTGCCACAACGGCCAACCTGCTCGATCACTTCGATGACATCAGCCTGTCGGCCGAGGCGCAGGCGCTGCTGGCCGGGATCCAGCATCCCATCCTCAAGCAGTCGGTGCGCGACTACCTGGTCAACCAGCAGTTCCGCCGCGACATCTTCGTCAAGGGACCGCAGCCCCTGACGCCCCTCGAGCGCGCCGAGGCACTGCAGATGCAGGGCTTCGTGCTCGTCACCCCGCCTGCCGACGTGGTCCTTCAGGTTGCCGGCTCGGCCGGACAAGCGGCCCTGAGAGAAGACATCTACCGGCCCGTGCTGGCGGCTCTCGCCGAGAACAATCACCAGCCCAAATCGTTGCGCCGGATCTGGCGCCATCCCGGTTTGCAGTCACTGCCCTTTGACGTCATCAGCGAGGCCATCCTCGTCCTGACGGGGGCGGGACATGTCTCCACGGCCAGGCTGCCGTCGGCGGTCGCGCAGGCCCGCTGCCAGGCCCTCAACCGCTACATCTGCACCAGGTCACGCAGCGATGCGCGAATCGGCAATCTGGCCTCGCCCGTCAGCGGCGCCGGTGTCTCGGTGAGCAGGATCGAGCAGCACTTCCTGCTGGCCTTGGCCCAAGGAAAGGACTCGCCGACCGAGCAGGCCGTCGCGGCCTGGGAGATCATGCAGGCGGGAGACCGCTGGATCGTGCAGGACGGCAAGCCGATCGACCGCCGTGAGGACGCCATCGCCCATCTTGCGGGGCTGGCCGAGCAGTTCGCCGCCAGGCGACTCGACATCCTGAAGGCGCTCGGAATCGCCTGATCGATCGCGCAACGGCGTTACGGGCACATTGCGTTCGGCTCCAGCCGAACGCAATGTGCTCTACCGCCCGTAGGCTGCCTGCAGGCGCTTCTCGCGCGAACGACTCCATTGCGAGAGACCGAAGCAGGTGAACCAATAAATGGCGCCGGCGAAGACATAGGCCTCCATGTTCATGCCGACCCAGGCGGGATCGGCGAGAGCCGCCTGCGCAATGCCCAGCAGGTCGAATATCGAGACGATCAGCACCAGCGTCGTGTTCTTGAACAGAGCGATGAACTCGTTGGTCATCGCCGGCAGGGCGATGCGGAGCGCCTGCGGCAGCACGATCAGGCGCGTGATGCGCCAGTAGCCCAGGCCGAGCGCCTGGGCGGCCTCGACCTGGCCCTCGGGCAAGGCCTGCAGGCCGCCACGCGCCGCCTCGGCCATGTAGGCGGCGATGACGAAAGCGAGCCCGAGGACCGCGCGCGCCAGGCGATCGATGTTGACGCCGCTCGGCATGATCAGCGGCAGCAGGAGCGAGGCGAGGAAGATCACGGCGATGATCGGCACGCCGCGCCAGAACTCGATGAACACGATCGAGGCGAAGCGGATCAACGGCAGCCGGGATTGGCGGCCGAGCGCCAGCAGAATGCCGAGCGGGATCGCGATCAGGCCGGCATAGACCGCCAGGAAGATCGTCAGCATCAGCCCGCCCCATTCGCGGGTCTCGACGATGCGCAAGCCGAGGCCGCCGTAGAGCAGCCAGATACCGATCGGTGGCAGCACGATCAGCGCCGTGATCGCGGCGTCGCGCCGCCGCGGCAGGCCTCGCCACGACAAGGCGACGACCACGGCCAATGCCAGCCAGCCCAGAAGGTCGGCGCGCCAGCGCTCCGACATCGGGTATTGGCCGTACATGAACTGCGTGAAGCGGGCGCGGATGAACACCCAGCAGGCGCCGGCGCTGGTGCAATCGTCGCGCGACGTGCCCTTCCAACTGGCCTCGACCAGCAACCAGTCGACCAGGGGTACCGAGATGCGCCACGTGACATAGAGGCAGAGCAGCGACACGGCGATGTCGACCGGGCTGGCGAACAACCGCACCCTGAGCGCTTCGAGCCAAGCGGGAACGGGCCGCCTCGCCTTCATCGCGTCACCAGGCGGTGGCGGGCGTTGTACCAGTTCATGAACGCCGATACGGCGAGACCGAGCGCGAGGTAGATGCCGAGGGTGATGGCGATGATCTCGATCGCCTGGCCCGTGGCGACCAGGGCCGAGCCCATGAACACCGCCACGATCTCGGGATAGGCGATGGCCGCGCCGAACGACGAATTCTTGATCAGGTTGAGGTACTGGTTGGTGAGCGGAGGGATGATTACGGGTATGGCCTGCGGGATCACGACCAGGCGGATGACCCGTCCCCGCGTCAGTCCAAGCGCGCGGGCCGCATCGGTCTGTCCCTGGCGCACCGAGAGGACGCCGCCGCGTACGGCCTCGGCAATGAAGCCCGCCGTATAGGTCGACAGCGCCATGAACAGCGCCACGAACTCGGGGATCAGCACGAAGCCGCCGCGGTAGTTGAAGCCGCGCATCACGGGGATGTCCCAGCGCGTGGCGGCCCCCGCCGCGACCAGGGCGGCGAGCGGCAGCGCGCCGCACAGCACGAATCCCGCCATCCAGGTCGGGAAATCGCGGCCGGTCCGCGCCTGGCGGATGCGCGCCCAGCGCGCCACGACGATCTGCACAACGATCAGGATGACCGTCGCCAGCAGGGCAAGCCGGAAACCCGTGACGTCATTGGGAATGGGGATCGACAGGCCGCGGCGGTTGAGGAAGGCCACGCCGAGGAAGTCGACGCTCTCGCGCGGTGCCGGCAGAGCCGCCAGCACGCCGAAGTACCAGAACAGCACGAAGAACAGCAACGGGATGTTGCGGACGAACTCGACGTAGATGGCGGCCAGGGTCGACAGCAGCCAGTTCCGCGACAGCCGCATCAGGCCGACGGCAAAGCCCACCACGGTCGCGACCACGATGGCGAAGGCGGAGACCAGCAAGGTGTTGACGATGCCGGTCCACAGCAGCGCCAGGATGCTGTAGCTGGGCTTGTAGCCCGTGATGTCGAACGGCACCTCGATGCCCGAATCGCGCCACAGGAACTGGAAGCCCGAGGCGATGCCGGCTTTCACCATGTTGTCGGCGGCATTGCGCACGAAGTAGACGACGACCACGACAAGCACGACTGCGGCCGCGATCTGCCACAGGACGTCGCGGACCTTCCGGTCGCGCAGGAAGCGCATCATTGGCGGAGTTTCAAGTCAGACTGACGAAAGATCCCTCGCTATGCTCGGGATGACAGCAATATTGTCATCCCGAGCATATCGAGGGATCTTTCCGCTGCGCACAATCGGCGCACACCCTCACTGGAAGGGCGGTGAGTAGAGCAGGCCGCCCTTGGTCCACAGCTCGTTGGCGCCGCGCTTCAGCTTCAGCGGCGAGCCCATGCCGACCGTGCGCTCGTAGCTCTCGCCATAATTGCCGACTTGCTTGATGGCATTGAACATCCAGTCGTCGCTGAGGCCCATCATCTGGCCGAACTTGCCCTCGGCGCCGAGCAGGCGCCGAACCTCGGCGCTGGGGGACTTCGCCTTCATCTCCTCGACATTCTTGGAGGTCACCCCCAACGCCTCGGCAGCGATGGTGCCGTTCAGCACCCAACGCACGACGAGCTGCCAGCGCTCGTCGCCCCAGCGCGTCACCGGACCCTGCGGATCGTTGGAGATGATCTCGGTCAGGATCTGGTGCTCCTCGGGGGTCTTGAACTTGATGCGCTGGCCGGCCAGCGCGCCGATGCCCGCGGTGTAGGCGTCACACCGGCCCTGGTCATAGGCTGCGATGGCATCGTCGTTCTTCTGGAAGTTGATGATCGTGACCTTGAGGTTGCGCTCGCGGAACCAGTCGGCGGCAGTCTTCTCCTCGGTCGAGCCGGCGGCGACGCAGATCGTCGCATCCGCCAGGTCCTTGACCGCCGCCACCTTGGCCTTGGTGCGCACGACGAAGGTCTGGCCCTCGTAGAAATTGATGCCCTGGAAGTTCACGCCCAGGGTGGCGTTGCGCGAGAAGGTGATGGTGGTGTTGCGCGACAGCAGGTCGACCTGCCCGGACTGCAGCACCGGCCAGCGCTGCTGCACGGAGGTCGGCGTGAACTTCACCTTGCCGGCATCGCCCAGCACCGCCGCCGCCAGGGACCGGCAATAATCGACGTCGAGGCCCGTCCACTCGCCCTTGTCGTTGGCGAAGGAGAAGCCCGGCAGGCCGAGATGGACGCCGCATTCGATGTGACCGCGCGCCTTGATGGCGTCGAGCGTCGGGCTGGGCGCGAGCTGCTGCGCCGAAGCGCCGGAACCCACCAGGAAAGCCGCAGCGGCGGCCATGCGGCAGACGAATCTCATCGCCAGAATCCCTCTCGAAGTCATGCAGTGCGAATACCTGTCGGATAGCGTAACAACCCGGCCATGGCGAGTAAATTGCACCTCGAAACGGCGCTGATGCCGGACGGCTGGCGGCACGACGTCGTGGTCGGTATCGACCACGGCGTCATCGTGAGCGTCGAGGACCCGGGCGACGGCGCAGCGGAGCGCGTGTCGGGCGTCACCCTGCCCGGCCTCCCCAATCTGCACAGCCACGCCTTCCAGCGCGCCATGGCGGGCCTCACCGAGCGACGCCGCGGCGACGCAACCGATTCATTCTGGACCTGGCGCGAGGCGATGTACCACTTCGTCGACCGGCTCGACCCCGACGATCTCGAGGCGATCGCGGCCTTTGCCTACATGGAGATGCTCGAGGCCGGCTTCACGCAAGTGGCCGAATTCCACTATTTGCATCATCAGCCCGACGGCCGGCCTTACGACGCCGTCAACGAGATGTCGCAGCGCATCGTCGCCGCCGCCGATGCGGTGGGCATCGGGCTCACCCTGCTGCCGGTGCTCTATCGCCAGGGCGGCTTCCTCGGCAAGCCGGCCGGCCCGGCGCAGCGTCGTTTCCTGTGCGATCGCGATGCCTATGCGCGGCTGATGGAAGCCCCCGTACCCGGCGGCACGATCGGCATCGCGCCGCATTCGCTGCGCGCCGTCACCCTGGACGATCTGCGCTGGGCGGCGGTCACTTGGCCCGACCGGCCCGCCCACATTCACGTCGCCGAGCAGGAGCGCGAGGTCGCGGACTGCCTGGCGGCGCACGACAAGCGTCCGGTCGACCTGCTTCTCGATACGATCGACGGCGATGCGAGCCGCTGGTGCCTGGTCCATGCCACGCACACCAGCACCGGCGAGCTCAAACGCATGTCGGACAGCAAGGCGGTGGCCGGGCTATGCCCGATCACCGAAGCCAATCTTGGCGACGGCTTGTTCGACGCGCCGACCTTTCTTGCCCAGGGTGGCCGCGTAGGGGTCGGCTCGGATTCGCTGATCCGCATCTCCGCCGCCGACGAGCTGCGCACCCTCGAGTACGGCCAGCGGCTCGTTCACCGGCAGCGCAACGTCCTTGCCGAGCCGACGCGGTCGAGCGGCCGGCGCCTGTTCGACGCTGCATTGGCCGGCGGCGCCCAGGCAACGGATCGGACGATGCTGGGCGGTATCGCGATCGGAAAACGAGCGGATCTCATCGTTCTCGATCGGAGCCATCCTTCGCTTGCCGCAGCCCGCGACGACAGCCTGCTGGACGCCTGGCTGTTCGCGGCCGACAGCTCGGCGATCAAGACCGTGTACTGTCGCGGGGTCGCCGCGGTGCAGGATGGCCGTCATTTTGCACGCGACCGCGTCGGCCGGCGTTATCGCAAGACCGTAGCCGCCCTCGCCTGAAATCCGTCAGATCACCATCGGGATCGGGGCCTGCACGAGTTCGCTGTCCGGCCGGGACAGGTCCTGCGGTCCCTGGGCATGCCTCGTCAGCCGACTCGATTGGCGCTTGCCCGGCGGCCTGCTACGGTCGCGACAATGACCTGCCTGCCTGCTCGTTGCGGCAAGACCTTAGGTTTCGCCATTGTACTGTCCTTCATGGCGAACGCTGCCCAAGCCCAGCTCATCACCCACAAGGACCTGTCGCTGGCGGCAGCGCTTGCCATCGCGACGGGTGCTTCCGACAAGTGCACCGCGAGCGGCTACAAGGTGACGGTGACGGTCGTCGGACGTGAGGCGCAGATCATCGTGCAACTGCGCGGCGACGGCTCGCCGCCGCATTCGATCGAGAACAGCTTTCGCAGAGCCTATACGGCGCTGACCTACCGCAAGCCGTCGCGCGAGGTCGAGAAGCGGGTACGCAGCGATCCCGGCGACCAGCTGGTGCATCTCGAAGAGGTCATGGCCGCCCAAGGCGGCCTGCCGATCGTCGTCGACGGCGACGTGATCGGCGGCGTGGCGGTTTCGGGCGGGCCCGGCGGCGACACGGACGAGGCGTGCGCCCAGGCCGGCCTCGACAAGGCTGCAAGCCTGCTCAAGTGACGCGCGGAGTCGCCTGCGCCGGACCAGCCTGCTAGAACGCGACCAGCTCCAGTGGAGGATGGATCATGGTCGCCGAGATCGGGCATTACGTCGAGAACAAGCGTGTGGCGGGCACCAGCGGCCGCAGCGGCGAGGTCACCAACCCGGCAACCGGCGAGGTGACGGCGCGGGTGGCCTTCGCCTCCACGGGCGAGATCGATGCCGCCGTGCAGCTTGCCAAGAAGGCACAGCTCGCCTGGGCGGCGACGCCGCCGCTGCGCCGCCAGCGCGTCATGTTCAACCTCAAGAGCCTGGTCGAGAAGCGCACCGACGACCTCGCCCGCCTGATGACCCTCGAGCACGGCAAGACCTTCGACGACGCCAAGGGAGAGGTCGGGCGCGGACTCGAGGTGGTGGAGTTCTCCTGCGGCATCGCCCATCACATGCGCGGCGACTTCACCGAGCAGGTCGCCACCGAGATGGACAGCTGGTCGATCCGCCAGCCGGTCGGCGTGGTGGCCGGCATCACGCCGTTCAACTTCCCGATCATGATCCCGTGCTGGATGGGCGCCATGGCGGTGGCCTGCGGCAACGCCTTCATCCTGAAGCCGTCGGAGAAGGATCCGAGCGCACCGATGCTGCTGGCCGAGCTGTTCGCCGAGGCCGGCGCGCCGGCGGGCATCTTCCAGGTGCTGAACGGTGACAAGGTGGCGGTCGATGCCCTGCTGCAGCACCCCGACGTGCCGGCGATCTCGTTCGTCGGCTCGACCGCGATCGGAGAGTACGTCTATCACCAGGGCACGCAGCGCAATAAGCGCGTGCAGGCGCTGTGCGGCGCCAAGAACCACATGGTGATCATGCCCGACGCCGACCTCGACCAGGCGACCGATGCGCTGATCGGCGCAGGCTACGGCGCGGCGGGCGAGCGCTGCATGGCGATCTCGGTCGCCGTGGCGGTAGGCGACGTGGCCGACCGGCTGATCGACAAGCTGGCGCCGCGCGTGTCGGCGCTCAAGATCGGGCCCGGCCTCGACCCGGCTTCGGAAATGGGCCCGCTGGTGACGCGCCAGCATCGCGACAAGGTGATGGGCTATGTCGATCTCGGCGTGAAGGAAGGCGCCAAGCTGGTGGTCGACGGCCGCAGTCTCAAGTTGCAGGGCTACGAGAACGGCAATTTCATGGGCGGCTGCCTGTTCGACAACGTCAAGCCCGACATGAAGATCTACAAGGACGAGATCTTCGGCCCCGTGCTGTCGGTGGTGCGCTCGAAGAGCTTCGACGAGGCGATCGGGCTGGTGAACGACCACGCCTACGGCAACGGCACGGCGATCTTCACCCGCGACGGCGACGCCGCGCGCGCCTTCGCCAATGGCGTCAAGATCGGCATGGTCGGCATCAACGTGCCGATCCCGGTGCCGGTCGCCTACCACAGCTTCGGCGGCTGGAAGGCCTCGATCTTCGGCGACCACGGCATCTACGGCATGGAAGGCGTGCGCTTCTACACCAAGCTCAAGACGATTACGGCCCGCTGGCCGACCGGCATCCGCTCCGGCGCGGAGTTCCACTTCCAGGCGAGGAATTGATCTCTCTCCTCCTGTGAAAATGGGGCGGCAACCCGCCCCATTTTCACAGCATCGTGGTGCGCACCGGGCGTGCTGGGTGTCTCCCCAGCGAAAGAGCTGGGGAAGAGAATGACCTCTACTTCTTCTCGACGTTCCAGAAGATGGTCACCGGCGATTCGAGGCTGCCGGTGATGTTCTTGCGGAGCGCGACCGGCGCGTACCATTGGCCGAGGAACGCGTGGGTCGGGTTCACGGCCACCCGCTCCTGCATGGCGATGGCCAGCTCCTTGCGCTTGGCCTGGTCGGTCTCATCGGCAAACGCGGCGCGGAGCTTCACGAGTGTCTCGTCGGTCGGCCAGCCGAACCAGGCGTTCTCGCCGATCGCATTGATGTAGGTGTTGGCCAGCGGATCGACGATGTCGACCGAGGCTGAGGACGTGAGGAACGCGTTCCAGCCGCCCTTGTCGGGTGCGTCCTTGCGGGCGCGGCGGCTGACCAGGGTCTGCCAGTCCATCGATTGCATGTCGACCTTCATGCCGGCGCGCTCGAGCAGCGCCTTGGCGACCGGGGCGAGATTGGTCAGCACGTACAGATCGGTCGAGTGCATCAGCACCACCGGCGTGCCGTCGTAGCCACCCTCTTTCAGAAGCTCCTTCGCCTTGTTGAAGTTCGAGTCGAACTTGTCCTCGAAGCCCTTGAAGCTGGCGTAGGGCGTGTCGCACATGAACATCGCCTTGCAGGTCTTGTACCACTTGGGATCGCCGATCACGCCGTCGAGGAAGTCCTTCTGGTTGAAGGCGTAAAGCGCGGCCTGGCGGATCTTCGGATTGTCGAACGGCTTGAAGAGCTGATTGAAGCGGAAGATGTACTGGTTGCCCCACTTGTTGAGGTTGACCAGCTTGACGTTGGGATCGGCGGTCATGACCTTGAACAGGTCGTGCTGCGGCGATTCGATCATGTCGATCTCGCCCTTCAGCAGCGCATTCACTGCCGTCTGCTGGTCGGCGATGGCGACCCATTCGACGCGATCGAGCTTGGCGATCTTTCCGCCGGCCAGTCCCGAGGCCGGCTCGGCGCGCGGCTTGTATCTGGGATTCTTGACGTAGACGGTCTTGTCGCCGGGCTTCCATTCGTTCTTGACGAAGATGAAGGGGCCGGAGCCCGTGTAGTCGTCGATCTGCTTGAACGGATCGGTCTCCGCAACCCGCTTGGGCATGATGAAGGCATTGCCGGACGGCTTGCCCAGCGCCTGCAGCATGATGCCGGTCGGTGCCTTGAGCTGGATCTGGAAGGTCTTGGGATCGAGTGCCTTGACCTCGGCGACCTTGGTCCACAGCAGCTGGCCCAGCGGATCGCGCACCGCCCATCGCTTGAGCGAGGGCACCACGTCGTCCGACGTGACGGGCTGGCCGTCGTGGAATTCGAGACCGTCGCGCAGGGTGAAGGTCCAGGTGAGCTTGTCGCCCGAGGTCGTCCACTTGTCGACCATCTGCGGCTTGACCTCGAGATTGCCGTCCAGCGCGAACAGCGTGTCGTAGATCATGTAGCCGTGGTTGCGCACGATGTAGGCGGTGGTCCAGATCGGATCGAGGATTTTCAGATCCGAATGGTTGACCACCTTGAAGGTCGTCTGCGCCTCGGCCGTTCCGGCCATGCCGAGCGCGCCGGCGACCAGCAATGCCAGTATTCGATTGCTCATTTTCCGCCTCCTTGTCCCCGAGCCCGCATCGTGAAACCGTGTGGCAGCTCTTGGCAAGAGCGCCTCTGGAACGGCGACGCGTCGTGGCGCAGTCTTGCGAGCCACGCTCAGGGGAGGAACGAATGCCGTCGACGACGTCGCCAACCGCCATCAGCTCGCATCTTGCCGTACGTCCGGACTGGCTCGCCCGCCGGCGGGAGGCGGCAATCGAACCTGACCTCCCGATAGTGGATCCGCATCACCATCTGATCGACCGGCCGGAAAGCGGGCGCTATCTGCTGCCCGATCTTCTCGATGACATCAACGGCGGCGGTCACAACGTCGTCGCCACGGTCTACCTGGAATGGCTGTCGATGTATCGCGCCGATGGCCCGGAGGAGATGCGGCCGGTCGGCGAGATCGAGTTCGCCAACGGCGTCGGGGCGATGTGCGCCAGCGGCAGCTACGGCAAGCCGCGCGTCTCGGCCGGCATCGTCGGCCACGCCGATCTCGGCATCGGCGCGCGCGTCGGCGATGTCCTGGACGCCATGATGGTCGCCGGCGGCAACCGCTTCCGCGGCATCCGGTTCATCTCGGCCAGCGATCCGGATCAGCCCCAGTGGGGTGCCACCGCCATCCGGCCCGAAGGCTTGCTTCTCAATCCGAAGGTTCGCGAAGGGTTCGGGCAGCTCGCGCCGCGCGGCCTCACCTTCGATGCCTTCATGTACCATCCCCAGCTCGGCGACCTCGTCGATCTGGCGCGCGCCTTCCCGCAGACGCCGATGGTGCTCAATCACGTCGGTGGCCCGATCGGGCTCGGCCGCTACCAGGGCAAGCACGACGCCGTCTTCGCCGACTGGAGCAAGCGCATCCGCGAGCTGGCAGCGTGTCCCAACGTGCACGTCAAGCTGGGCGGCCTGGGCATGAAGGTATTCGGCTTCGACTTCCACGAAGGCGAGCTGCCGCCGAGCTCCGAGCAGCTCGCCGCCGCCTGGCGCCCCTATGTCGAGACCTGCATCTCGGCGTTCGGCGCCAACCGCTCGATGTTCGAGAGCAATTTCCCGGTCGACAAAGGCTCGTACGGCTACGGCGTCTTCTGGAACGCCTGCAAGCGGCTCGCCCAGGGCGCGAGCGCGGCCGAGAAGACCGACCTGTTCTCCGGCACGGCGGCGCGCTTCTATCGACTCAAAATCTGAGCGCGCCCTCGGGCGGCGCATGCACGAAGGCAAGGATCCCTCGCCAAGGCTCGGGATGACAGCAATGGTGTCATCCCGAGCTCTGGCGAGGGATCTTTCTGCTCCTCAGGCCGCTGTCGAGCCGCCCAGGGCCGCCACGACATCCCGGGCGAAGATCATGCCTTCCTGGGCGAGCAACAGCCGGTCGATGCGCGCGTCGCGATCAGACATGGCGAGCCTCCGCAGCACGGCGGTCCTCGATGACCATCGCCGCTGCCTTTTCCGCGATCATGATGGTGGGGGTGTTGGTGTTGCCCGAGGTGATGGTCGGCATGACCGAGGCGTCGATCACCCGAAGACCATCCAGCCCGCTCACCCGTAGCCGCGCATCGACCACCGCCATCGGGTCGGAGGCGATGCCCATCTTGGCCGTGCCGACGGGATGAAAGATGGTGGTGCCGATATCGCCCGCCGCTTTGGCAAGCGAGGCATCGTCGTCGCCGACACTTGGACCCGGCAGGAATTCCTCCGGCCGATAGCCCTGCAGGGCCGGCTGGCGCATCAGGCGGCGCGTGACGCGGATCGCGTCGGCGGCGACATGGCGATCCTCGTAGGTCGCGAGGTAGTTCGGCGCGATGACCGGCTTGGCCGACGGATCGCGCGAGCGCAGGCGGACCGTGCCGCGCGACGTCGGACGCAGATTGCAGGCGCTCGCCGTGATGGCGGGGAAGCGGTGCAGGGGATCGCCGAACTTGTCGAGCGACAGGGGCTGCACGTGGAACTGGATGTTCGGCCGCTCGTGCTCGGGCGACGAGGTCGTGAAGATGCCGAGCTGCGAGGGCGCCATGGTGAGCGGACCGGTCTGGAACAGGGCGTACTCGGCCCCCATCAGGCCGCGGCCGATCAGCGAATGATAGGTCTCGTTCAGCGTCTTGACGCCATGCACCTTGAAGATCGCGCGCTGCTGCAGATGGTCCTGCAGGTTGCCGCCGACACCGGGCTTGTCGCATACCAGCGGGATGCCGAGGTCGGCGATCCGGTCGGCCGGGCCAACACCTGAAAGTTGCAGGATCTGCGGCGAACCGATGGAGCCCGCCGACAAGATGATCTCACCCTTCGCTCGTGCCTCGACGAGGCGGCCGTTCTGGCGGAACTGCACTCCGACAGCGCGCTTGCCGTCGAACACCAGCTTCTCGACCAGCACGCCGGTCTCCAGTCGCAGGTTGGCCCGGCTGAGCGCCGGCTTCAGGAAGGCACGGGCGGCCGACCAGCGCACGCCGCGCTTCTGATTGACGTGGAAGTAGCCCACGCCGGTGTTGTCCCCGGTGTTGAAGTCCGAGGTGCGCGCGATGCCCATCTCAGTCGCCGCCTTGGCCACGGCGTCGAGCACATCCCAGCGCACGCGCGGCTCCTCGACCCGCCATTCGCCGCCGGCGCCATGATGCTCGGTGTCGCCCAGGAAGTGGTTGTCCAGCCGCTTGAAGACCGGGCGCACGTCGTCCCAGCCCCAGCCCGGGAGGCCGAGCTGGCGCCAATGATCGTAATCCTGCGCCTGGCCGCGCATCGAGATCATGGCGTTGATCGCCGAGCAGCCGCCGATCACCTTGCCGCGCGGATACTTCAGGCTGCGTCCGTTCAGCCCCGGTTCCTTCTCGGTCTCGAACAGCCAGTCCGAGCGCGGATTGCCGATGGCGAACAGGTAGCCCACCGGAATATGGAACCAGATCCAGTTGTCGCGCCCGCCCGCTTCCAGCACCAGCACGCGCGAGCGCCCATCGGCCGACAGCCGATTGGCGACCACGCAGCCGGCTGAGCCGGCGCCGATCACGATGTAGTCGAAATCGCCTTCCAGTCTGGTGGCGTCACCGGCCATTGTCCCACACTCCTCAGGCGAGGATGATGCGATCTGACGCCGGGGGTAGGCAATGGTGAACAGCGGGGAGCGGCGTGGGCCGACCCGCACCCGACGACCTCGTACGACAGGGTCGAGCGCTACGGGCCGCGGTGCAGGGAGATACCCAGTGTCTCCAACTCAGCGATCTAGCTCGGCAGGTCTTCCTGGATCACGCGCCAATGCCTCGCGTAATCCACTTCGTCGTAGGCGTGCACCACGATATTGCGAAGCCCGACGATCCGTCGCCAGTCGATACGCGGATGCGCATCCTTGGTCGTACTGGATATCCGGCGGGCCGCCTCGCCAATGATATTAAAGCCACGATCGGTGGCCCACTGCATCGTGCGATCACCAGGCAGATCATCGAGTGCTCTACCCTCCCACATGCGGCGCAAATGGGTCGCTGCCACGAGCCTGTCGTAGAGCAGTGCCTTGTCGCGCTCGTCAGACGGCATAAAGGACCGATTTGTCGCGCAGGATCGACGCCCTGCGCCACGGATTGCGAATCGCCTTCTCTTCGACGAGATCGCCAGTGCGGCCAAGCAATCCTGAGAGGTCCTCGCGTAGATCGACGAGATCCAAGGTGCTCCACGGTGCATCGGGCCGAAACGTCACCAGCAAATCGATATCACTATCCGAACGGTCTGATCCGCGTGCCACCGACCCGAAGACAGAGAGTTCCTCTATCTGCCACCGTTGGCAGAGCTCGGTCAGCGCCTTTCGTGGAGGTAGCTGGATCGCATCCATTACACTCACCAATCGCAGAAAATATTATCGCACAATCGCGCCTCCGCTGCGTTCCCTCCCTGAACGACAGGATCGGGACAATCGGCGCCTGTCACCGCCACGATGGCTCCTTCAGATCTGGGAGTAGCCCGAGCCGCGCACATCGACACCGCGACCGGCCCCGGTCGAGATCCAGCCGAGCTCCTTCAGGATCTCCTGGCTGTAGGTCACTCGGCCATTCACCTTCCCGGCCGGCTCGCTGGCCAGCAGGAGGGCGGCGTTGGCCATCATCGACGGCGGCTCACCACGGGGATCGTCGAGGCCCTTGACCAGCTTGTGATAGACCGTGCCGGGCGTCGGCACGATCTGCGAGGGCGACACGCAGCTCACGGCGATGCCGCCGTGGTGGGCCACCTCTTGCGCCAGGCCCTGGGTGAAACGCTCGAGGGCGGCCTTGCTGGCGCCGTACATGACGCCGCCGCGCACCGTCTGGTCGGCATAGGGGCCGCGTCCCGGTCCGATGGCCGAGCCCGAGCTGATGTTGACGATGGCGCCGCGCCCCGCCGCGATCATGTCCGGCAGGACCGCCTTGGCCAGGATGAAGGGCGCGTGGACGTTTATGGCGAACGCCTTGATCCAGCGGCTGGTCGGATACTCGGCGGTCGGGATGTAGTAGTTGAGCGCGGCGTTGTTCACCAGGGTGTCGACCCGGCCATAGGCGGCACGCGCTGCCTCGACGAGCCTCAGGCACTCGGCTTCGGTCGAGATGTCGGCGGCGACCGCCGTCGCCTCTCCGCCTGCAGATTTGATCGCCGCGACCGTGCTGGCGAGCGAGCCTGCGAGCCGATGGTCGCCCTCGTTGGCCGTCCGGGCCACGCCCACCACCTTGGCGCCCTCGTGCGCCAGCAGCTCGGCGATCGCCTGGCCGATGCCTCGGCTCGCGCCGGTGACGATGGCCACCCGCCCTGTCATCCTGCCGTTCGGCGCTGCCGTCATGGCTGCCTCCCCCTGACTGTCGAAATCTGGCCCTTGCCGGACCGGTCGGCAAACGCGCACAATCGCGCCAATACGGGAGCGAAGCCATGCAATACAAGCGCATTTCCGCCGATTGCCATCTCGACATGCCCTGGATGCCGCCTGATCTGTTCACGTCCATGGCGTCGAGCGAGATGAAGGACCGCATGCCTTTCGTCGTCGAGACCGACGATGGTCCGAAATGGACGGCCAAGAACGGCGCCACCTTCGGCTACAAGAACGGCGTCGGCCCGGCCGGCTCCAAGTACGTTCCCGGCAAGCATCACCGGGTCGACGTCATGGCCGAGACCGGCCTTTACAGCGATGGCGCCAAGGATATCCGCCGGGTCTCCGACCCGCATCTGCGTATCAAGGACCTAGACCGGGACGGCGTCGATGCCGAGGTGATCTACGGCATCCTGGGCGCCTCGAGCCGGCTCAACGACCGCGACGCCTCGAACGAGATGCTGCGCATCTACAACGACTGGCTGAAGGATTTCTGCAGCCATTATCCCGACCGGCATATCGGGCTGGCCTGCCTGCCCTACGGCGACATCGACGCCGCAGTGAAGGAGATCTATCGCGTGGCCAAGCTCGGGCTGCGCGGCCTCGAGCTCTCCTGCTCGTGGGACATGGAGCCGATGTGGCATCCCATGTGGGAGCCGCTCTGGAAGGCCGTCAATGACGTGCAGCTGCCGTTGCACTTCCACACCTTCCCGACCCTGCCGCCCAACACGATCGAGAAGCATGGCGGACGCGTCGGCCGCTCGGTGTTCTTCACCGTCGTCTCGGGCTTCCAGATGAACCTGGTGAACATCCTGGCCGCGATCATGGGCGCCAACGTGCTGGAGCGTTATCCGCACATCCGCATCGCCTTCGGCGAGAGCGGCTGCGGCTGGATTCCCTATGCGCTCGACCGCATGGATTTCGAATGGGAGGACCGCTTCACCGACCTCGGTCTCAAGATGAAGCCGTCCGACTATTGGCGGCGCCAGTGCAAGGCGACCTTCCAGTTCGACCGCATCGGCGCCAAGCTGATCGACGACATGGGCGCGGAGAGCCTGATGTGGGGGTCCGACTACCCGCACGGCGACGGCGTGTGGCCGAACTCGGATCAGTACATCAAGGAGCAGTTCGCCGAGGTGTCGCCGGAGGTCACCAAGATGATCACCTGCACGAACGCCGGGAAGTTCTACGGGCTGGTCAACTAGAAACAGCCACGATCGGGGGATCGAGGACGGCCGGGCCTGGCGACAGGTCCGGCCGTTCTGCTATCGGGGATCGACAGCCTGGGGAGCCAGGTCGGCGGCTACGACCGCAGGAACTCTTCGGCGTCGACCCTGGCCTGCCTGAGGATTGCGCGCAGCGTTCCTTCCGGCATATCTCCGGGATGATTGGGAATGGTCGTGAACTTGCGAGTTTCCGGGTGAAACCAGATCTCGTGACGACCAGCGGCGTGCCTCTTGAATTCGAATGCAAGCTTGCGTAGCCGCAGGGCTATTTCGCGGTATCGGAAGCCTGCAAGCCGGCCCGATACCGCAGCTTCTCGATATGCAGGCGAACAATGCGTTCCATGGCAACGCCATTGCTCCACACCCGCGGCTGCTCAATGCCCGCTGTCGACCTTTTTGGCGACCGACAGGCGGTCGATCCAGGTCAGCAGCAACGCCGAGACGACGAACGTCATGTGCATGATCATCAGCACATAGAGCTTGTCGTTGCTGACCGAATTGGCCTCGAGGAAGCGCTGCAGGAGATGGATCGAGGAGATCGCCACGATCGAGCTGGCCAGCTTGATCTTGAGCGAGCCGGCGTCGAGCTTGCCGAACCAGCTCAGCTTCTCGGTCGTGCTGGTGGCGTCGATGTGGCTCACGAAATTTTCGTAGCCCGAGATGATCACCATCACCACGAGGTTGGCGACCATGATGAGGTCGACCAGCGACAGCACGGCCAGCACGAGGTCGCTCTCATCGACGGTAAGCGCCCGCTGGACGAGATCCCACAGCTTGAACGGAAACTTGACGACGACAACTGCCAACACGAACACCAGCCCGATATAGAGCGGCGCCTGCAGCCAGCGGCTGGCCATGATGATCCATTCAATGCCCCGCTCGACGCGCCGGCTGACGGTCTTCTCCTCGGCCATCGTCAGCTAAAGGCTTTGAATGTGATGACGGTGAACGTGTCCTTCACGCCGGGCAGCGTCTGGATGCGGCTGGTCACGAAATGGCCAATGTCGCTCTTGTCGTCGAGATAGCATTTCATCAACAGGTCGTACTCGCCGGAGGTCGAATAGACCTCCGAGACCTGCTCGACCGCGCAAGCGTCACCGGCGACGGCGTAGGACTTGCCCAGCTCGCATTTCACCATGATGAAGATGGTCTGCATGGGCCCCTACCCAGCAGTCGGTCTAGCGCGGCGGCCGGGCGAGGAAGGCCGGAACGTGATCGCCCAACCCGACCGGCGCCCGCTCATCGCGGTCCCGCCGGTGCTCGTGCCTCCGCTCCGAGCGCTGCTCTGGCTTCCGCTCGCGGCGATCTTCGCGATGCTCGCGGCGGTCCTCGCGATGGTCACGCCCCTCGGATGGACGCTCGCGCTGCGGCCGTTCGGCACGCTGCGCCCGTTCCTCCGATTCGTGACCGCGATGGTCGCTGCGACGGTCATGGCGGCGATCGCCGCGCTTGGCGTGTTCGCTGCGCTCCTCGGTCCGCGGCGCGTGGTCATCCGTGCGTTGACCCCGCTCGGAACGTCGCGAACGCCCGTCTGCGCGATGGGGGCGCTCCTCCGAACGGTGAGCGCGCTCCTCTGACTGATGGGCACGCTCATCGGTACGCGGGGTGTGCTCGGCAGCGTGCTGGCCCGGCTCTTCCGAGCGCGGCGCCCGTTCCCGGCGCGGCTCGCGCGGTGTGCGCGTCCGCTCGCGCTCGCCGGTCCGGCCGCGACCGCGACCCCGGCCACGACGGCGGCCGTCCGATTCGGCAAACTCCACAGCCTCGACACCGGGCACCTCGATCCGCGGGATCGCATTGCCGATCAGCTTCTCGATCGCCTGGACGAGATCGCCTTCGGAAGGCGAGGCCAAGGTGAACGAATGGCCGGTCTTGCCGGCGCGGCCGGTGCGGCCGATGCGATGGACGTAGTCCTCCGGTGAGAAGGGAACGTCGAAATTGAAGACGTGGCTCATGTCGACGATGTCGAGGCCACGCGCCGCCACGTCCGAGGCGACCAGGATCTGGATCTCGCCCTGCTTGAAGCGATCGAGCGTCTCCATGCGCGCCGGCTGGCTCATGTCGCCGTGCAGGGCGCCGGCGTTGAAGCCGTGCTTCTTGAGCGAGCCCTGCAGGATGGCGACGTCGCGCTTGCGATTGCAGAACACGATGGCGTTCTTGACGTCCTGGCTGCGGATCAGCTCGCGCAAAGCTTCCCGCTTGTCTTCCTCGGGCACGACGACGAGCCCTTGGACAATGTTGGTGCCGGCCGATGCCGACGGCGACACGGCCACTTCCTTGGGGTTGCTCAAAAACCGGTCGGCCAGCCGCTTGATCTCGGGCGGCAGGGTCGCCGAGAAAAACAGCGTCTGGCGCAGCGGCGGCAGCAGGCCGACGATGCGCTCGACATCGGGAATGAACCCCATGTCGAGCATGCGGTCGGCTTCGTCGATCACCAGTACCTTGACGTCGTTCAACAGTACTTTGCCGCGCTCGACGTGGTCGAGCAGGCGGCCCGGCGTGGCGATCAGGACATCGACGCCGCGCTCCAGGGCACGTTCCTGATCATCGAAGCTCACGCCACCGATCAGCAGCGCCATGTTGAGCTTGTGGTACTTGCCGTAGATTTCAAAATTTTCCGCCACTTGGGCGGCCAGTTCGCGCGTCGGCTCCAGGATGAGCGAGCGCGGCATGCGCATCTTGGCGCGGCCCTCGGCCAGGATATCGATCATGGGGAGGACGAAGGAGGCCGTCTTGCCGGTGCCCGTCTGGGCGCATCCAAGGATGTCACGTCCCATCAGAACGATGGGAATTGCCTTTTCCTGGATCGGGGTGGGCTCGGTGTAGCCCTTCTCGGTAACCGCCTGAAGTACCGGGGCGCTCAGCCCCAAACTCTCAAAACTCATTTAATTTCCGTTACTTAGTCCATTTTTCCGCTGGACTGTGGAGCGGTCTCATCAAGGCCCAAGGCATGGGCCGGACCACTTGCGGCCCTTCATATGATCCTTGCGACTTGCCAAGTCAATGCAGGCTTCCTGCGGGATGGGGTCGCAACAAAGTACCCCGATCGGCTTCAGGCCTTGAGCTCGATCTCGACGAACACAAACTCGAAGTCGTTGGGATTGATCACGTCGTGCTCGACCCCGACCTGGCGGGCGTAGGAGACGCCGGCCCGCAAGGGCGCCGGCACCGTCGCCTTGCCGTCAAAAATGTGCAACTCCCCGGTCGTCACCGGGACCACGACATAGTCGTGATTGTGGCGATGCCAGCCGGTATGGCCTCCCGGCGGGAAGCGCCATTCGGTCACGATCACGCGTTCGTTCTCGACCTGCACGGTCGGCTTCGCCAAGGGGCGCTGTTGGTCGTTCATGACAAAAAGCTAATGCGACGCGGGCCTTTTGTCAGGTGACAGGAGAGCGCGCCCTGATACTGTGCATATACACGCAATCGAGTATCCCTGATGTCCCATCCGCTTCTGACGGCACCCCTCGGACAAAGCCTGCTGCGCCTCGCCGGTCCCACGACCGCGGTCATGCTGGCGCAGACCTTTGTCGCCATTGCCGAGACCTACTTCTTCGGCCGGCTCGGCACCGACGCCCTGGCCGGCTTCGCCCTGGTTTTCCCCTTCATGATGCTGATGACCATGATGGCCGCCGGTGGCATGGGCGGCGGCGTTGCCGCGGCGACGGCGCGGGCGCTGGGCGCCGGCCGACGCGACGACGCGCGGGCGCTCGTGCTGCATGCCCTGGTGCTGGGTCTCGGCCTTGCCCTGCTGTTCACCCTGATGGCCTGGACCATCGCGCCGACCTTCTACCGGATGCTGGGCGGCAGCGGCGCGGCGCTGGCCAACGCCGAGCTCTACAGCCAAGTGCTGTTCAGCGGCTCGATCGCGGTGTGGGCCAATTTCTTCTTCTCGGCCATGTTGCGCGGCGGCGGCGATGCGGCGACGCCGGGGCGCTACATGCTGATCTCCTCCCTGGTGCAGATCCCGCTCTCCGGCCTGCTGGCGCTGGGCATCGGCGACTGGCCGGGCCTCGGCGTGGCCGGCCCCGCCGTGTCGTCGGTGACGACGATGGCATGCGCCGCCCTGCTGCAGGCCCGCGCCCTGTGGCGCGGCAAGCTCGGCTTCACCCCGGCGCTCAGCGGCATTCCCCTGCAGGGCCGGCTGTTCTGGGAGATCCTGAGGGTCGGCTTGATCGCCTCCTTCTCGGCGCTCACCGCCAATCTCACCGCCATGCTGGTCACCGGGCTGGTCGGCCGCTTCGGCGTCGCGGCCCTGGCCGGCTATGGCATCGGCGTGCGGCTCGAATTCATGCTGGTGCCGCTCGCCTTCGGCATCGGGTCGGGCCTCACCACCCTGGTCGGCGTGGCGGCCGGCGCCAACGACTGGAAGCGCGCGGTGCGCGCCGCATGGTTCGGCAGCCTGGTCTCGTTCGGCCTGATCGGTGCCTTCGGCTGGATCGTTGCCCTGGTGCCCGAAGGATGGGCGCGTCTGTTCAGCGCCGATCCTCAGGTCGTCGCCGCCACCGTGGGCTATATCACCCACGTGGCGCCGTTCTACTGCCTGTTCGGCCTGGGGATGACGCTGAGCTTCGCCAGCCAGGGTGCGGGGCGCATGAAGGCGCCATTCTTCGCCGGCATCACGCGGATGGCGGTGGCGACGCTGGGCGGCTGGCTGGCGGTGGAAAAGCTCGACCTTGGCCTCGACGGCGTGTTCACGGCGATCGCCGTCGGTCTGATCGTCTTCGGCAGCCTGATCGCAGGTCCGCTCCTGGTGAAACCCTGGGGACCCAAAGTGCAACGCAGACGTGGTACGCTTTCGGCCGTGACGGGAGGAAGCCATGCAGCGTCTCTCGACGATCGCAACCTGGAACCGCAACCCCGCTGACGAAGAAGCGATGGGCGCCGCCCATGCGCCGATCTGGCGGCGCATGGTCGACGTCTCGGTGCCGCACGATCTCAGCGGCTCGACGATCCTCGACTATGGCTGCAATCAGGGCGGGTTCCTGCGCCTGCTGTATGACCGGCAGCCGTTCAAATCGGCGGTCGGTCTCGACATCGCCCGTGAATCGGTGGCGCGGGCGGAGCTGCTGAAGGCCCATCGACCGATCGAGTACAAAGTCGGCGACAGCGCCGCCGGCCTGGGGCGCACCTTCGACTTCGCCTTCAGCCACGAGGTGCTCTACCTGCTGCCCGACCTCGCCCAGCACGCCGACGACATGAGATCGGCCCTGGGCATCGGTGGCGCTTATGTGGCGGCCATGGGTTGTCACACCGACAGCGGCGTGTGGCCGCGCTGGAAGCAGCTCATTTCGGAAACGTCGTCGATCCCGATCTACGATCACTCATTGGACGCCGTGGCGAAGACGTTCACGCAATCGGGTTTTTCGGTGGCGGTGCGACCGCTCGATCTCGATGCCTTCATGCCGGTCACGGTAGGGAGCGCCTATTTCCCCAAGATCGTCAACCAATTGCGCTATTACAGCCAGGACAAGGTCTTGTTCCGGTTCGTGCGCAAAACCTAGCCCCGGTTGCGTCCCTCGAATCGGAAATTCGCTCGTAACCTTCTCCTCGCCGTCCCGTTTTCCTCGGCTGACAACCAAGGAGCGTTCCATGGACGACAAGCCGAAGAACGACAGCCGTCTCGAAGGCGAAGGCAGCTACAGCGGCACCCGCGACTACAACCAGGCGACCGCCGAGTTCGTCAAGAACGGCAAGGTGGAGAAAGCCGCGAAGGAGGCCAAGCGCGCCGTCGACTCGGCCGAAGCGGCCGAGTTGAAGATCGCCGAGGAGAAGGGCAAGGCCGGCGACCCGCGCAAGATGGACAAGGAAGCGGGACGGTCGGGCTAGACCAGCAAATCAAGTTCTCCCGGAGCGTCTCGCTCCGGGAGAGCATCAACTCGCCGCCGCGGGCTCGACCGCCGGATAGCCGCCGACCACCTTCCTGCCATCGACGTAGGTCGAGATGCGGTCGGGATTGGCATGAATGCCGAGCAGCCGCATCGGCTTGTCGCCGACCGTGCTGAAGCTGTGCGGCGTATCGGCCGGCAGGGCGACGCAATCGCCCGCCGTCAGCCGGACGGGATTGGTCTCGCCGCCCTGCAGCCAGACATCGGCCTCGCCTTCGATGATGAACAGCAGCTCTACATAGGGATGCCAGTGCATCGGTGCCACGTACCCGGGCGCCGATGTCTGGATGCCCGTTCGCACCGGCGTATCACCGTCGGCGACGAGCGGATGGTAGAAGGCCAGCGGGCCGAACTCGAGGCGCGAGGACTCGGCCAGCTTGCCGACCTTGAGCGTGTGCAACTGAGGTGCCATGCGATCTCCTGCGGGAACGCTTCAACGTCTCTGGACCGCCAGCGGCTCGCTCGCCCAAGGGGCATCAGCGAGCGAGCTGCTCGCGGTCCAGCAGATGATGATGGCCCGCTGCCGGCCCGGCCGGCAAGTCAGGCGGCGCGCTTGCCGAGCTTGCGCAGGGAGCGATCGATCCACAGGGCGCCGATCTTCTCCTGGACGCCGTTCTGGCGCAGGCGCTGGCGCAGGCAGGCGAAGTCGACCCGGTCGAGCTCCTGGTCCTGGTTGAAGCAGGAGAACACCACCGTTTCCTTGCCGGTCACCGGATCCTTGTGGAGCTGGAGGCACTGGGCGCAGATCTCCTTCATCATGCATTGCATGGGCGAGTTGATGGATCCCAGGGCCACGTGATCGGGTGACAGATAGGGCTTCAGCACCTGGTGCCGCGCCAGCCGCACGGCATTCATCATGCCGTCCGAGCCGATGGCGACGATACGGTCGGTGGCGGTGAACGGGATCGGCTGCTCGCCCATCTCGCCTGATGCGTAGCGGCGCATCGCCTCGACGATGTTGGCGACCACCGCCTTGTCCTGCGGCCGCCGCGGCGCAAAGCCCGGCTCCTCGTCGCAGCACCACACCACGGCGTCGGCCGCGGCCTCGATCTCCTCGATCTTGTAGCGGTCGCTCACCTTCTTGTAGCCGGCGAAGTAGAGCACCTTGCTGCCGGCCTTGCGGAAGGCCTGGCCGATCGAGAACAGCACGGCGTTGCCGAGCCCGCCGCCGGCCAGCACCACCGTCTCGCCCGGCTCGATCTCGGTCGGCGTCCCGGTCGGCCCCATGACGATCACCGGCTCGCCCAGCTCGAGCAGGGTGCAAAGGTCGGACGACCCGCCCATCTCCAGCGTGATCAGTGACAGCAGGCCCTTGCTCTTGTCGACCCAGGCGCCCGTCAAAGCGAGCCCTTCCATGGTGAGCAGCGTCCCGTCGACGTGGCGGGAGCGCGCCTCGTAGTTCTGCAGGCGATAGAACTGCCCGGGCTCGAAGTTGCGCGCCGCGGCATGCGCCTCGACCACGACCTCGATGATGGTGGGTGTCAGCCTTTCGACCCGGACCACCTTGGCGCGCCAGTCGCGGTTGGCACGTCCCAGGATCTCGGCCGGCGTATGCTGGGAAGCGGGCAGCGCCGCCATGCTGCGCGTCAGCACCGGGTAGCCCTGCTTGGCGCCACCCATCGCCTTCACGACATTGCCGGCAAAGGACGGATGAAGATCGCCGAAGAACGACATGAAGCGGCCGTCGACGGCGCGATACATCAGCACGCGCACGGCAGCGGGCTTGGCGACGCGCTCGGGCGTCGCCGGGTTGCCCTGCTCGTCGAGCGCACGGAAGTACTTGCCGTCGATGAAGGCGTGGCTCGCGTCCTCGCGCGCCAGCACCGTGTTGGGCTGCGTGCCCGCCGCAACCAGGATGGAGCGCGCCGGCAAGGTCGCTTCGACCTTGGCGCCGTTCTGCTCGCCGTCCACGCGCAGGGCGCAGGCATGGCCGTTCGCGTCGACCTCGACCGCGACCGGCGAGAGGCCTTCGGCGAAGCGGATGTCCTCTTCGAGGGCCTTCAGCACTTCCTCGTGGTTCAGCGTGTAGGACGGCGAATCGATCAGGCGGCGACGATAGGCGATCGTGACGCCGCCCCAGCCATTGACCAGCCTGGCGATCTCCGGCGCCCGCCCTTCGCGCGCCGCCAGCGCGCGCTCGGCGCGGATCGCCCTGCCATGGGCGATGAACTCGGCGGCGATGCCGCGCTCCTCATCGTTCATGGCCGCGAACACGGCCACCTCGCCACGCTCGGCGACCAGCGCCTCGTGACGCGCCAGGAACTTCTCGACTTGCAGCGGATAGTAGGCGAGCGATTCGGTCGCGGTATCGATCGCCGTCAGGCCGCCACCGATCACCACAACCGGCAGGCGGATCTGCAGGTTGGCGATCGAGTCCTTCTTGGCGGCACCGGTGAGCTGCAGCGCCATCAGGAAGTCGGACGCCGCCCGCACGCCGCGCGCCAGCCCGTTGGGCAGGTCGAGCACGGTGGGCTTGCCGGCGCCGGCACACAGCGCGATGTGGTCGAAGCCCATGGCGAAGGCGCTCTCGACGGTGACCGTGCCGCCGAAGCGCACGCCGCCGAACATCGAGAATTGGGACCGCCGCTCGAGCAGCAGGCGCACCATCTTGAGGAAGTTCTTGTCCCAGCGCACCGTGATGCCGTACTCGGCGACGCCGCCGAAGCCCGCCATGGCACGCTCGCCGAGATCCTCGCGCAAGGTGGCGACGTCGTGCACGGCGGCAAAGGCCTGCCGCGTTCCATCAGCCATCACACCGGATTGAGCGACCGGCAGCGGCTCGATCTTGAGCCCGTCGATGCCGACGACGGCGTGGCCGTCATTCATCAGATGGTGCGCAAGATTGAAGCCCGCCGGCCCCAGCCCCACCACCAGCACGGTGCGGCCGGTGGCGGGGCGCGGGATCGGCCGGCGAAGGTTGAGCGGATTCCAGCGGGTCAGCAGCGAATAGATCTCGAACCCCCAGGGCAGGCCGAGCACGTCCTTCAGCGTGCGCGTCTCGATCTGAGGGATGTCGACCGGCTCCTGCTTCTGGTAGATGCAGGCCTTCATGCAATCATTGCAGATGCGATGCCCGGTCGCCGCCACGAGCGGATTGTCGACGGCGGCCATCGCCAGCGCGCCGATGGAGAAGCCCTCGCTCTTGAGGAGGTTCATCTCCGAGATCTTTTCCTCGAGCGGACAGCCGGCCAGGGTCACGCCGAACGGCGACTTCTGGAAGGCGCCCGTCTTGCGGTCCTTCAGCCCGCGCGAGCAGGAGTCCTTGCCCTGGTTGTGGCACCAGATGCAGTAGTTCGCGTGATCGAGCGCGCGCATCAAGTCGAAGCCTTCGTCGGTCAGGCCGAAGCCGTCGCGATGGCGCAGCATCGGCCGCGGCAGCTTCATGCGCGTCACGCCGTCGACGATCTCGGTCTCGATCGGCACGAGATGCTCGAAGTCGAGCTTGTGCGGGACCTTGAACAGCGGCCCGTCGCGGTGACGCTTCTTGCCCTCGGGATGGTGGAGCGCCCACGCGGCGTAGCGCGTCAGGGCCTCGATGCGGGGCGTCGGCTGCTCGACCTTGAACTCTGCGCCGGTCTCGGTGCGCACGGCGAGCGCGAACGCGAGTTCCCAGGCTTCGAGCCCGTCTTCGATCTTCGCGGCCAGTGAGATCTCGGCCATCAGCGCATCGCCGTCGAGCGCACGCGCGGCATCGGGCTTGATCGTCCGGGCGACGTAGCGCTGCACGAACAGGCGCTTGCAATCGTAGAGCGGCGCCAGGACATTGTGATGCCGGCGCAGTGCCGTGGCCTGCTCGGCGACGCCGAACAGCGCGCCGATGAAATCCTCGAGCGGGCGGGCGAGCTCGATCAGGAGATTGGACTCGTCCTTCGCCGCGAGTTGGTCCGGCGTCGCACGCGCCGCCATCAGGCGCGCGTGTCCTTCGACATTGGCTCCCTTCAGCCAGTCGACGAAGGCGGCGTCCAGGCGGACAAGACCGTCGCGGTCGTACAGGTCGTTGAAGCTGAGACCATGGCTCAGCGGAGGCGAGGTCATTGCCGAGTATCCGGTTTCTGCAGGGAGGTCGATCGTTCGTACGCGAACCGCTTAAACAAGGCAGGCCGCAAGCGCAAGGTTTCGGCCCGCTTCGCGACATTAATGCAGATGACGCGGCACGCCGCTTCACGCATGTTCCCGCCGCCATGCAAGCCGCCTCCGCCCCCGTGCGCAATTGGCTGATCGTCGTTGCCGCGATGATTTTCCTAATGATCGTGCTCGGGGCGCTCACGCGACTGACCGAATCGGGATTATCGATGGTCGAATGGCGACCGGTCACGGGCTGGTTGCCACCCCTGTCGGATGCGGGCTGGCAGGTCGAACTGCAAAAATATCTTTCCTCGCCGCAGGGAAGATTGATCAATCGCGGCTTCAACGTCGACGAATTCAAGCAGATCTTTTGGCTCGAGTATCTCCACCGATTGTGGGGCCGCCTGATCGGGGTCGCCTTCGCCCTGCCGCTCGCCTGGTTCTGGCTGCGCGGCCGTCTTACACCGGCGCTGAAACCGCGGCTGCTGGCCCTGCTGGTGCTGGGTGGGCTGCAGGGCGCGCTGGGCTGGGCGATGGTGGCATCCGGCCTGATCGATCGTCCTGCGGTCAGCCACTACCGGCTGGCCGCCCATCTGATCCTCGCCGTCGCGCTCTACGCCTACACGGTCTGGCTGATCCTGGAACTGGGATCAGAGAAGGCCCGCGGCAATGACCCGGCGACCCGGCGCCTGTCGGCGGTTCTGATCGCCTGGCTCTTAATCGTGCTGATCTGGGGAGCGCTCATGGCAGGACTGCGCGCCGGCACCTCGCACAACACCTTCCCGACCATGTCGGGCTACTGGATCCCACCCGGCCTCTTCGAGTTGTCGCCCTGGTGGATCAATCCGTTCGAGAATGGCACGACGATCCAGTTCATCCATCGCTGGCTCGCCACCCTGCTGGCGCTGGCCGTCGTGCTGCTGGCTTGGCGCGTGCGGAGGATCGAAACCTTGGCCGTGGGCGCGATGGCTGTGCTGCAGTTCTGCCTTGGAATCGCCACCATCCTGACAGGAGTCAACGTTGCAATCGCGACGGCTCACCAAGCCGGTGCCGTAGTGCTGCTGACTCTCCTGATCGTCGTTTGCCACCGCTCGACTGCTTCTCGACAAAGCCCGGTCTCGGCTATGGTCGAAGCATGACCGCCGGTCCCAAATCGCGCGTAAGCGCCAGGAAGTCTTTCGTACTGGTGGGCAGCGTGCTCATCGCGCTCGGCGGCACATCGGGCGTGACGCTGTCGCAACCCGCTGACAAGCCGCCGCAAGAGACCGCCCCGCCAGCCGCGCAGCCGACCGTCGATCCTTTGGTCCCTGCCGCCGAGCCGCCGCCGGCGCCAACATCGGCCGATTTCGGGCGGCCGGCCGCCGCAGCCGAGAAGGACACCGCGACGCCGGCGGCGCCAGCAATCGATTGGACGACCCAGCCGATCGATCAGGTGCGCGCGAAGGCCAACGCCAACGACATTCCCGCGATGGAAGAGTTCGCGCGCCGCCTGATCCAGGGCATCGGCGTGCCGAAGGACCAGCAGGCCGGCGCGGGCTGGATGTTGCGCGCGGCGCAGCGCGGTTCGGCGCAATCGGCCTTCAACGTCGGTGTGATGTACGAGCGCGGCTTCGTCGTCGAACGGGACTCGGCGCGCGCGATCGAATGGTATCGCAAGGCTGCCGACGCCGGCCTGGCGATGGCCAAGCACAATCTGGCCCTGATGCTGCGCGAAGGCAAAGGCGCGCCGCGCGACGGCAACGAGGCGATCGAGCTTTTGCGCTCGGCGGCACGCCAGGGCATGAGCGCCTCGATGTTCACGCTCGGCGACATCTACGACCGTGGCGATGTGATACCAAAGGACCAGGCGATGGCGCTCGCCTGGTTCGCGATCACCGCCGAGTTCGAGAGCCAGACCAACCGCGATGGTGACAGCCAGCTGGGCAGGACGGCCGCACAGCGCGCCCAGACGCTGAAGCGTATCCTGCTGCCGGGCGAACTGGAGCGTGCCCAGCAATACGGCCAGGCCGAGTTCAAGCAGATCGTCGCGGCCCTGCAGCCGCCTAAACCGGCGCCGTTGTCCAACCCGAACGAGACGGCGCCAGCGTCGCCAGCGACCGCACCCGAATCTGATCCGCCGGGCTGGCCGAGATCGACGGCCGACCAGGTTCGCGCGGTTCAACAGGCCCTGTTCGATCTCAAGCTCGTGCGCGACAAGCCCGATGGCACGATCGGGCCGGTGACGCGGGCAGCCATTCGGTCGTTTCAGCGCAACGCCAACCTGCGCGAGACCGGCGAACCGTCGAAGGAGGTCTACGCTGCCCTCAAGGCTGCACTCGCCAAGGCGGAGGCCAAGCCCGAGACTGCGGCAGAGCCCGCCAAGCCCGACACGGCCAAAGCCGAGGAGCCGAGGCCGTCGGCCGTCGCCGCAGCGGAGCCCGCCAAGCCAGAGCCTCCAACCGCAGCCGATCCACCGGGTTGGCCCAAAGCCACAATCGATCAGGTGAAGGCAATCCAGCAGGCCCTGGTCGATCTCAATCTCTCCCGCGACAAGCCAGACGGCGACATCGGGCCGGTCACGCGCGACGCCATCCGTGCGTTCCAGCGCAGCGCCAACCTGCGTGAAACCGGCGAACCGACCAAGGATGTCTATGCCGCGCTGCAGGAAGCGGTCGCCCGCCGCAAGGCAGAGCCGGATCCGCCGGGCTGGCCCAAGGCCCCCGTCGAACAGGTCAAAGCCATTCAGCAGGCCTTGTTCGATCTCGGTCTCCTGCGCAACAAGCCCGACGGCGACGTCGGACCGGGCACGCGCGACGCGATCCGCGCTTTCCAGCGCGACGCCAACCTGCGCGAGACCGGCGAGCCGACCAGGGACGTCTATGCCGCCCTGCAGGAAGCGAACGCACGCCGGGCTGGCAGCAAGCCTGCGACGGAACCGTCCAAGAGCGCCGCGCCAGCGACATCCGATCCGCCGGGCTGGCCGCAGGCCACGATCGATCAGGTGAAGGCCATCCAGCAGGCCCTGCTCGATCTCGATCTCCTGCGCGACAAGCCCGACGGCGACGTCGGACCGACGACCCGAAACGCCATCCGCACCTTCCAGCGCACCGCCAACCTGCCGGAAACGGGCGAACCGACCAAGGACGTCTACGCCGCTCTGCAGGATGCCGTCGGTCGCCGCGATGCGAGAAGCTCGCCGGCGTCCGGCCCGAGAGCGGGTGCCGTGATCGATCCGACGCCGCAGCAACCGCCGAAGGTCGACCCGAACGCCTGGCCGGCGACCGAAACGGAGCAGGTCAAGGCGATCCAGCAGTTGCTGCGCGAGCTCAACTTCAGTGGCGATGAGCCGGATGGCCTGCAGGGCCCGCAGACCCGCGCGGCGATCATCGATTATCAGCGCAGCATCGGCCTCGAGGAGACCGGCCAGACGAGCAAAGCGCTGTTCGATTCGCTGCGGGAGATGCGCAACCTGACGGGGCGCAAGGCGAACTAGGACCTGCTCGCAACGCGGCCGATGCGACCTCCGGAGCGTCAGTTCTTCATTTGAAGGCGACGCATGGGCGCGGCATGCTCTTCAGCTCTCCTTCAATCAGCGCGTTTCCAGCCGTTGTCCCTGTCCGAACCATCCGATGCTCTGTCAGACCTGGAACCCGTCGATCTCGTCATCGCGGAGTTGAAAGCTCTCGTCGGCGAGCCCCTGAGCAAGCACGTCTTCTTTTCGCTCCTCCGCGCCGTCCGCGTCAGCGCGCCCGACGGCAAAGCCTGGTCGATGTCGAAGGTCGGGGACAGCGTCGCGCGATTGACGCGCAAGCGTGTGCTGAGCAAAGACGGCACGATTGCCCCGGCGTGGCGCGATCGCGTGACGCTGCGCGCGATTGGCCGTCCTGGTGGATCCGCCTTGCTGGCGGCCGTCCGCATTGCCTCACCCAAGAGCTGGTATGAACAGAGAGGATATTCGCACTGGGTATCGTCCCCCTATGGGGACATCGACCTGGCACGGTCGGTGCGGTTGGCCGTCCTCGCCAACGACGAGCCGACGGTCGAGCGGCTGGTTGGCCTCGCAGCCGATGGCGAGAGGAAGCACGCTGACGGCTTCGGCACGGCGCCTGTGCTGCTGGCTCATTGTCCGCGCGACATGGGCTTCATCGACGGCTTGAGCCCCCGCCTGGGCGATCGCGTCGCCGCCGCCCACGTCGAAATGGCGATCGATCATGGTGTGTTCGCCGGCCCGGACGACGCGCTGATCGACGGCTTGCGCGCGCGCGAGCTCGACTGGACAAAGGCGCCGCTTCTCGACCGGGCCCTCATGCGCCTCGACATAATCGATGAGCGACCCGAGGCCGCACGTGAACGAATCGCGCGCGTGCGCGCGTCGGACCCGGTAGCGGCCCTGGCAGCCGAAGCGACATTGGAATTCCTTGCAGGCACCACCGAAGACAGCCTTCATCAGTTTCGTGCAGCGCTGAGCCAGCACCGAAAGTCGATCGGGCGAACCAAGGTAGCGTTGCCTCGCGAGTTCGGCCTTTATCACGTCCTGGCGCTGATTGCGGCCAGGAACCCGGGCCTGCGCGGCCAGATCGCGACGCAACGTGACGTCATCGGCCAGACCCGACCATTGGTCGATTGGGCTGTATCGGGGTTCATGGACCTGGAGGCGGCGCGCGACGACCTCGCTCGGAAATGGGTCGAGCGCATTATCGGCCAGCCGGCTGCCAGTCGTCATGAGGACGCGCCGCTCGACGCCGCCGTCGCGACCATGGCGGTCGCCGTGATCGATGCTCCGAGGATGGCAGCGCGGGAGGATCGGGATTGGCGGGCCATCCAACGCTGGGGCGGGCACGCGCGTCTCGCCGCGCGCATCATCGCGCAAGCTCATGCGGCCGTCCTGCCCGACCCGGGGCTGTGGCGCGACGCGCTGGCGGCATTCGGGACCGGCTACGCCCGTGACTTCATGGACATTGTTCCGATCCGACCTGCATGGGATCGAGCTTTGGACAAGCTGCAGTCGTTACTTGCACCGGCCGCCCCGGCCAAGACCGAGACACCGGCAAGAGACCGGCGCCTCATATTCCTGTTCGATTCGACCACATTGTCGATCGTCCCCCTCGAGCAGATGTCCAAGCGCGATGGCTGGACCACCGGTCGAGCAGTGAATCTCAAGCGCCTCCACCAGCGCGACGGCAAGTTCGACTATCTCACACCGGAAGACGACAAAGTGCTGAGCGCGATTTCGACTCAGCTCGGCTACTACGCTTCCGGTTACGAGTTCGATCCAATCCGAGGACCGGTATCTCTGGTCGGCCATCCAAGAGTGTTCGACGCCGATGCGCCGGATCGCCGGATCGAGGTCGTCGGTCATCCGGCAGAACTGGTCGTCCGGGAGAGCGGCGATCACCTGCGCATCGAACTGTCGCATCCCGCCACCCAGCCGCGCGTGTTCGTGGAGCGGGAAACGCCGACGCGCTGGCGCGTCACCGAGGTCACGCCGGCGATGGTAGAGCTCAACACCATCCTGGGGCCGCGCGGCCTGGAGGCACCAAAGCAAGCCCGCGACCGCGTCGTCGCCCTGGTTGCGACCGATGGCTTGCGGCTGCCCGTGCGGTCCGAGCTGGCTGGCGCCGGCAGCGCGGCCGCGGACGGCGATCCGACGCCGATCCTTCAGATCGCCCCGCAGGAGAGCGGCTTTGCCGTTCGCGCAGTGGTTCGACCGTTGGGCGAGGACGGGCCGTCCTATGTCCCCGGCGTCGGTGCGCGTTCCGTGCTCGTGCCGGCGGGCAGCGCGCATCAGCGCGTCAACCGGGATGTCGAGGCCGAGACGGCGGCGCTCGAAGCGGTGGCGACGGCCTGCCCCGCCTTGTCGTCATGGCGTGAGAGCGACCATGCTTGGCGGATCGAGACGCTCGACGCCGCCTTGGAATCGCTGCAGCAGCTTCATGAGTTCAAAGGGCCCCTGCGCCTGGAGTGGCCGGCGGGTGCCGCGATCAAGCCGACACGCACCGTCGGTACCGGGGCGCTGTCCCTGAACATCTCCGCCGGACGGGACTGGTTCGAAGTGAAGGGTGAGGTCCGGGTCGACGAGGACCTCGTGCTGGACATGGCCGAGATCCTGTCCCGCCTGGGCACAAGACAAGGCCGATTCATCGCCCTGGACGATGGGCGATATCTGGCACTGACCGAAGATCTGAGGCGCCGTCTCGATGCCTTTGCCGCGGTGACCGAGACGGTTCGCGGCAACCGCCGCATCGCGGCCGCGGGTGTCGGTGCGGTCGCGGAGCTGGTCGATGCAGCCGGATCGGTGAAAGCCGACCGGCGTTGGCGCGAGCTGTTGGACAAGCTTGCCGCTGCGCAGAGCCATGAGCCCGCGCTTCCGGAGGGATTCAGCGCCGAGCTGCGCGACTACCAGGTGCAGGGCTTCGTCTGGATGGCGCGGCTCAGTCGACTGGGATTGGGCGCCTGCCTCGCCGACGACATGGGGCTCGGCAAGACTGTGCAGACTCTCGCCCTGTTGATGAACGAAGCGGCCGCAGGACCGAGCCTCGTCATTGCCCCCACGTCGGTCTGTCACAACTGGATGCTGGAAGCCGGCCGCTTCGCGCCCGGGCTGCGCGTGCACCTGTTGTCCGGCGCCACCGATCGTGCCGCGCTCATCGAGAGCTTGGCCGCCGGCGACGTGCTGGTCGCGAGCTACGGCTTGCTCCACACCGAGGCCGAGGCACTGGCGTCGCGCCGCTTCGCCGTGGCCGTGTTCGATGAAGCGCAGAGCCTGAAGAACGCCGAGACGAGGCGCGCGCAGGCGAGCAAGCGCATCGTCGCCGACTTCCGCCTCGCCCTGTCGGGCACCCCGGTGGAGAATCGCTTAGAGGAGCTGTGGAGCCTGTATGACACGGTGGTCCCGGGTCTGTTGGGCTCACGCGACAGCTTCCATCGTCGTTTTGCCGGCCCGATCGAGAAGGGCCATGCCGGCGTCCACGCGCGGCAGGCGCTGAAGACCTTGCTGCGGCCGTTCCTGTTGCGACGGACCAAGGCGGCGGTGCTGGCGGAGCTGCCGTCGCGCACCGAGATCACCCTGGAGATCGAGCCGGGCGACAGCGAGCGCGCCTTCCATGAAGCGCTGCGGCGCAAGGCCCTCGGCAACCTCGCCAAAGCGACAGGTGCCGGGAACCAGGCACGCATTCGCATCCTGGCAGAGATCACCCGCCTGAGGCGCGCGGCCTGCAATCCGGCGCTGATCGATGCGGCAACCAAGGTGGAGAGCGCCAAGCTCGCGGCCCTGCTCGAGTTGACCGCCGAGCTCACCGCCAACCGGCATCGCGCCCTCGTGTTCAGCCAGTTCACCGGGCACTTGGACCTGGTGGAAGCGGCGCTCAGGGAAGCTGGGGTGCGACTGCTGCGCCTGGACGGATCGACGCCCGCCAACGAGCGCGCCCGGCGCGTCGCGGCGTTTCAGGCGGGCGAAGGCGACCTCTTCCTGATCAGCCTGAAGGCCGGCGGCTTCGGTCTGAACCTGACGGGCGCGGACTACGTCATCCATCTCGATCCCTGGTGGAATCCTGCGGTCGAGGATCAGGCCACGGACCGTGCCCACCGTATCGGGCAGACGATGCCCGTCACGGTCTATCGCCTGGTGCTCAAGGACAGCATCGAGGAAAAGATCCTGGCCCTGCACGCCACCAAGCGCGCCTTGTCCGCCGATTTCCTCGACGGCACGGACCAAGCCGCCGCCCTCGATGAAGAGGCGCTGATGGCGTTGATCCGGGGGTGAAGGGGCGATGGCGGCGGCGCCATCAGTCCGGGGCGATCAAAGCCAGCCTGGGAAAGTAGGTGCGGCAGCGACTTGTCGACCGTCGTCTCGCCGGACTAGATGAGACCCCCTGCAGCTGCGTATCCGCCGGTGGAGATTGAATGAGCGTCGAACTCTGGTTGGTCTATCTCGTCGCCGCCATCGGCCTGTCCCTGACGCCTGGGCCGAACGGTCTCCTGACGCTGACGCACGGTGCCTGCTTCGGCTTGCGGCCGACCGTCTACACGGTACTCGGCGGCGCGCTCGGCTTTTTCGTCCTGATCGCAGCTTCCCTTGCCGGCATGGGGGCGTTGCTCGCCGCCTCCGAGCATGCCTTCACGATCGCCAAGTGGATCGGTGCCGGCTACCTGATCTATCTCGGCATTCGGGTGTGGCGCTCACCGGCGCCCGGACTGCAGGGCCCACTGGTTGCCGGGCCGCAGCACGCGAACAGGCTGCGCATGTTCAACCAGGGCTTCCTGGTGGCGGTGTCCAACCCGAAGGGCCTGATCTTTTTTGCCGCCTTCCTTCCCCAGTTCATCGTGCCGGGAGAATCGTTCGGCTTTCAACTTCTGATCTTCGGCGGCACCTTCGTCGTCGTGGAAGTCGCCTACGAACTGCTGTTGGCCGGCATGGCGCAGCGTATCGCGCCTTGGCTTGCCCGGCACGGCCGGTGGTTCAACCGGGCTACCGGCGGCACCTTCATCGGCGTCGGAGTCGTGCTGACCACCGCGAGCCGCTGATCAGCGCTCAGGTCGCCTGCGACACGAACGTGCCGGCGTAACGCCACCATTGTTCCGGGACCGACGCAGCCGCTCGGCGAGCCGCCGCGATCGAGTCGAAAAGCGCAAAGCAGGTGGCGCCGCTGCCGCTCATGGACGCATAGCGCGCCTCGCCGGCCCGGCGCAGGAAGTCGAGCACCTCGGAAACGGCGGGTTGCAGTGACATGGCTGCGTCGGCGAGGTCGTTGCCGCGCTCGGCGAGAGCGGCCACGAGCTCCGGCAAATCTCGCCATCGAGTCGGTGCCGGATGGACGGGCGAGAACGAGCCGCGGCGCGCGGCGAACACGTCGCGCGTGGGCAAGCCCGTGCCGGGATTGACCAGCAGGATCGCCATCGGTGGCAATGGCGGCGCCGGCTGAAGACCATCGCCGATCCCGGTCGCCACGGCGGTACGGCCCGCCAGGCACATCGGCACATCGGCGCCGAGCCGGCCGGCGATGTCGAACAGGGCACCGTCGGGCAGGGTAACGCGCCAGAGATTGGCGAGCGCGCGCAACGCGGCGGCGGCATCGGCCGAACCGCCACCCAGGCCGGCGGCGACCGGGATGTGCTTGACGAGGCGCAGCGCGGCGAGCGGCGGGATGCCCGCCCGGTCGGCGAGCAGGCGCGCGGCCTTCAGCACGAGATTGTCGGCCTCGCCGGCCAGCTCGCCCATTTGCGGTCCCGCGAGCTCGAGCGACAACCGATCAGCGGGTCGCGCCTCGACGGTATCGGCGAGATCGACGAAGGCGACCAGCGAGTCGAGCAGATGGTAGCCGTCGGGCCGCCGGCCGACGACGTTCAGCCAGAGGTTGACCTTGGCGTAGGCCGGCCGCACCGGATGGTCGCGCGAGCCAGGCTCGTCAGCCACCCTGCTTGCCGTCGGCCGCCTTCTCGTAGACGGTCGGCTTGTCGTTGGCCGCGCTCAGTCCGTTGGCGAGCTTGTCGCGGATCACCGCCAAGCGGTCCTTGTCGGGCTTCTGATGGAGCGCCCGCTCCCACTGGAAGCGCGCCTCGCGCCGGCGGCCGACATGCCAGTAGGCGTCGCCGAGATGCTCGGTGATGGTGGCGTCGTCGCCCTTCTGCTCGGTGGCGCGCTCGAGCCATTCGACGGCCTTGTCGTACTGGCCGAGGCGATAGAATGCCCAGCCGACCGAATCGGTGATCGCGCCGTCGTCGGGCCGCAGCTCGGTGGCGCGCTCCAGCATCTTCATGCCTTCGTCGAGATGCATGCCCTGGTCGATCCAGCTGTAGCCGAGGTAGTTCAGGACATGGGGCTGCTCGGGTGAAAGCTCGAGCGCCTTCTTCATGTCGAGCTCGGCCTTGGGCCACATCTTGAGCCGCTCGAAAGCGATGCCGCGGCTGAAGAACACCATCCAGTGGCGTTCGTCGGTGTTGCGCAGGCGATCGACCACCGTGTCATAGGCCTGAACGGCCTCGGCGTAGCGTTCCTTGCCGCGCAGCAGGTCGGCCAAGGTCAGCGCGGCATCGATGCGTTCGGGTTTCTCCGCGGTCAGAGTGCGCAGCCGGCCGACCGCTTCCTCGAACTTGTCTTGCTGGGCATCGAGTGCGGCGGCACGCAGCTTGGCCTGCCAATAGAGCGGCGAGTTCGGACCGATCTTGGCGAGGCCTGCGACTGCCTTGGGGATGAGCTGAAACTGCTCGTACAGACCCGCGATCATCAGCCAGGCGAAATCGTGCTCCGGCTGCAAGGTCGCGGCCATCTGGTAGAAGATCAGGGCGACGTCGCTGTTCTGGCTGCGCTGGTCGGAGGCCAGGATGCCGCCGATATTGAACAGGATGTCGGCGATGCCGGCGGCGGCGCTCGGCGGCTTGGGCATCGGCGCGTTGGGGCCCACCAGACCGTCGACGACCACGGTGTCGCTGTATTTCTCGCCGTAGGTCTTGAGGATCTTGTTGGCATCTTCCGCCTTGCCGAGGCGGCGCAAGCCCTCGGCGACGGCGATGGTCGTGCGCAGCGAGTTCTTGTCGAGCTCGATGGCGCGACGGTACTTCGTTTCGGCCGCCGCCTTGTCGCCCGCCATCTCGTCGATCTGCGCCTCGATCACCAAGGCGGGCGCCTCGGCGCGCTCGCCGCTCGCGGGCTTCAGCTTGGCGAGGAAGCCGCGGGCGGCGGCGAAGTCCTTGTCGCCGGCCTTGAGCCACGCCATCACGTATTCGCGCAGTGGCCCGAGCTGGTTCTCGACGCCCATCCGGCTGAGCTGCTGCTCGGCAGCCTTGTAGTCGCCCTTCCTCACGGCCTGAACGGCCATGACCAGGTTGCCAAATCCGTCATTCGGTCGTTTGGCGAGAACCTGTGGTGCGAGCTGGGCCGCGGCATCGATCCGGCCGGCGTAGAGGCGCAGCCGGAATGCCGAGTAGATCAGATCCGGATCGTTCGGTGACAGGGCGAGCGCCTGGTCGAACTGGTCGGCGGCGACGTCGTAGTCGTGATCCTGCTCGGCGACGCGCGCGGCCAGATACCGGCCGCTCATCGTGATCGGCGACAGTTGCGGCATGCGCGGCAATGTCTGGGTTGGCCGCTGGGCGGGCGGCCTGGGCTGTGGCGTGCCGCCCTGCTGGGCACTGGCGAGGACCGGAAGGGCGAGGAACAGCGCTGTCGAAAGCAGCGCGAGAGGTTTACGTCGCATGCGGCTCACATGTTGGGATAGTTGGGACCACCGCCCCCTTCGGGCACGCACCAGTCGATGTTTTGGGCCGGATCCTTGATGTCGCAGGTTTTGCAGTGGACGCAATTCTGCGCGTTGATCTGGAAACGCGGCTGTCCGCTATCTGACGTGACGACCTCGTAAACGCCTGCCGGGCAATAGCGTTGCGCCGGTTCGGCGTAGAGCGGCAGGTTGACGGCAATCGGGATCGACGGGTCGCGGAGCTTGAGATGGACCGGCTGGTCTTCCTCATGATTGGTGCTCGACAGGAACACCGACGAAAGCTTGTCGAAGGACAGCACACCATCCGGCTTGGGATACTGGATGGGCTGGAATTCGGAAGCCGGCCTCAGACTTTCATGGTCGGCCTTCTTGTGCCGCAGGGTCCAGGGAACGCGGATGCCGAGATCGTGCAGCCACATGTCCATGCCGCCGTAAAGCGTGCCCAGGGCGGTACCCCAACGGAGGGCCGGCTTCACGTTCCGCACCTTGTCGAGATCCCTCCAGAGCCATGACGCTTTGAGCTTTACGGGGTAGGCGATCAGTTCGTCTCCGCCTGTCTTGCCGGCGGCCAGCGCCTCGAAGGCCGCCTCGGCCGCCAGCATGCCGCTCTTGATCGCGTTGTGGCTGCCCTTGATGCGCGGCAGGTTCACAAACCCTGCGGAGCAGCCGATCAGCGCGCCACCCGGGAAGATCAGCTTGGGAATCGACTGCTGGCCGCCTTCGTTGATGGCACGCGCACCGTAGCTCAGCCGCTTGCCGCCTTGCAGGTACTTGGCGACCTCGGGATGCGTCTTGAAACGCTGGAATTCGTCGAACGGGGAGACGTAGGGATTCTCGTATGACAGGTGCACCACGAAGCCGATGGCGACGAGGTTGTCACCGAAATGGTACATGAACGAGCCGCCGTCGGCGCCGCTCTCGCCGAGCGGCCAGCCCATCGAATGAACAACCAGTCCCTTCTTGAATCGGGTCGGATCGACCTGCCACAGCTCCTTGAGGCCGATCCCGAACTTCTGTGGATCGACACCATCGCGCAGGTCGAACTTGGCCATGAGCTGCTTGGAGAGCGAGCCGCGCGCGCCTTCGGCGATCAGCGTGTACTTGCCCAGCAGCTCCATGCCCTCGGTGTAGGTGTCCTTGTGCTTGCCGTCCTTGCCGATGCCCATGTCGCCCGTGGCGACGCCGCGCACCGATCCGTCTTCGTTGTACAGGACCTCGGCGGCGGCGAACCCCGGGTAGATCTCGACGCCGAGCGCCTCGGCCTGCTGGGCGAGCCAACGGCAAACCTCACCCAGGCTGACGATGTAGTTGCCGTGGTTGTTCATCAGCCGCGGCATAAGGAAGCCGGGGAAACGAAAGGAGCCGGTCTTGGTCAGGAAGACGAACTGGTCGTCGGTCACATGGGTCTCGATCGGCGCGCCCTTGTCCTTCCAGTCCGGGATCAGCTCGTTGAGGCCGATCGGATCGATCACCGCACCGGACAGGATGTGGGCGCCGATCTCCGAACCCTTCTCGATCAGGCAGACCGACAGCTCGTGATTGCGCTCGGCTGCGAGCTGCTTGAGACGAATCGCCGCCGACAGCCCGGCCGGGCCGCCACCAACGATCACAACGTCGTATTCCATCGACTCGCGTGCCATCGCAGTCTCGCTGTGCAATGCCTTTTCCAGATGGACGCGCCGCCAGACGGCGACGATCCTGCCATTTGATAGCCTGTCGGGGACAGGATCGCCACCCGCCGAAAAAGGGAATTCCCATGGCAGAGCTGACAGGAATTGAGAGCAAGCTCTTCACGGCCCGTGACTTTGGCCTGGAGAAGGGCCAATCCCTGCCCGTCCTCGAGCTTGCTTACGAGACTTACGGGACGCTGACGCCGAGCCGCGACAACGCCATCCTGATGGTGCACGGCTATACGTCGAGCCATCACGCCGCCGGCCGCAATGCGCCGGGCAAGCAGGGGCGCGGCGTCGCCGAAGGAGCCGCAGGCTGGTTCGACGGCCTGATCGGCCCAGGCAAGTCCATCGACACCAATCGCTATTTTGTCGTCTCGGTGAATGCACTGGGCTCGGCGCATGGCAGCACAGGACCCAACTGCACCGATCCACGCACCGGCAAGCCCTACGGCCCGACCTTCCCGGACATCACCATGCGCGACATCGTGGCGGCCGAGAAGCTCCTGGTCGATTCCCTGGGATTGCCTGGCCTGGTGGCGGTGATCGGGCCATCGATGGGCGGCTTCCAGTCGTTCCAGTGGGCGGCCTCCTACCCCGGCTTCATGAAGGCTGTCGTGCCATCGGTGACGGCGCCGCGGTCGCCGGCCGGGCTCGATCGGCTGCAGACGCTGCAGGATCGGCTGGCCAGCGATCCGAACTGGAACGGCGGCTGGTACTACGACAAGGGTGGCATCGCCCGCACGCTCGAGGAGATCCGCTTCGAGACGCTGATGGCCTATGGTCAGAACGAGATCCTGGCCGAGACCATGCCCGACCCCAAGGCGCGCGAGGCGGCGATCCGCGCCAACGCCAAGGCCTGGGCGCAGATCTACGACGGCCATTCGATGGTCGTGCTGCGCAAGGCGATCGGCACGTTCGACATCACCGGCGAGTACGCCAAGCTCAGGAACACCAAGGTCCTCTACGTGCAGTCGCCGTCGGACAAGCTGTTCGATATCGCCTTGAGCCCGGGCTATGTCAGCGACATGCGCAAGGCCGGCATCGATGTCACCTATGTCGAACTGCCGACCAACAAGGGCCACATGGCAAGCCATGCCGATGCTGCGCTCTGGGCGCCCATCCTGGGGGCGTTCCTGAAGCGACTGAACTGATCGATGCAAGCGATCGCTCACGAGGATCTCAGCGCCCTGCTGCGCTGGTACGTCGACCAGGGGCTCGACGAGACGATCGGCGAGGACCCGGTCGACCGATTTGCCCTGCCGGTGCCCGCCCCACCCGCCGTGGTCGCTGCACAGCCTGGGAGCGCGGCCTTGCGCGATGCGCCCGCTGCAACCCCGGTTGGCCCCGCCCGCCCCGCTCCAACGCCGCTGGCGCCGCGCGCGCCGGTGCCGCTGGAATCGCCACAGCTCGTCGAGGATGCACGGGCGCTGGCGCGGCGCTGCACGAGCGTCGCCGAGCTCGAAGCCGCGATCCGCGCCTTCGAGGGTTGTGCGCTGAAGCGCACCGCCAAGAACACGGTGTTCGCCGATGGCGTGGCGAGCGCGCCGGTGATGGTGGTCGGCGAAGCGCCGGGTGCCGACGAAGACCGCCTCGGCAAGCCGTTCGTCGGCGTAAGCGGCCAGCTCATGGACCGCATGTTCGACGCCATCGGCATGAGCCGCGAGCGCGACCTCTACATCACCAACATCATCTTCTGGCGGCCGCCCGGCAACCGCACCCCGACCCAGGCCGAGCAGGCGATCTGCCTCGCCTTCACCCGCCGGCATATCGAGCTGGCCCGACCCAAGGTCCTGGTGCTGGCCGGCGGCACGTCGGCCAAGGCCATCCTCGACACGACCGAAGGCATCATGCGGCTGCGCGGCAAGTGGACGAACCTCCAGCTCGACGACGGCAGCGTCGTCCCGGCGCTCCCGACCTTCCACCCTGCCTATCTGCTGCGCACGCCGGCCAGCAAGCGCCAGAGCTGGATCGATTTGCTGGCGCTCGACAAGAGGCTGCGCGAGCTGGGCGTGCGCTAGACATCTCGCTCAGGAGGAGCAGACATCTCGCTCAGGGGGAGCGGCGCATCGCAATGTGCTTTGTTCATCGGCTTATCTTATCGAAGGCAACTGAGCCCGTAAGCGGCAAACCAAGACGATCGCGCGCATGCCGGACATCGGTGCCGCCGTTCTGGTCAGACATGATCTGGCGATCAGTTGTCGGACTCGAGACGGCCCTTCGCCTCCCTCAGGCGAGCGACGGCCTCGCGCACCGGAGCATCGAGCCCGGCGCCGCCCCCCACGAAATGCGCCACGATCTCTGCGCGCATTCGTGGATCCCAGAACTTCTGCAAGTGGTCAGCGATCGCGGCAACCGGATCGGCGCCGCGCTGCGGCGTGAAGAACCTGCCGATCTGGTTGGCCATCACTACGAGCTTGTCAGCCGACGACATGTCCCTACTCCGCCGCCAGCCTGGCGATGCGTCGGCTGCGGTCGGCTTGCTCGTTGTACGCGCGCTGCCATTCGGTCGGGCCGTTGGACGGCGAGACCTGCACGGCGGTGACCTTGTATTCGGGGCAGTTGGTCGCCCAGTCCGAGAACTCGGTCGTGACGACGTTGGCCTGCGTCGTCGGATGGTGGAAAGTCGTGTAGACCACGCCCGGCGCCACCCGGTCGGTGATACGGGCCCTGAGCGCCGTCCCGCCGGCGCGGCTTTCGAGCTTCACCCAGTCACCGTCGCGCACGCCGCGCTGCTCGGCATCGTGGGGATGGATCTCCAGCACATCCTCGTGATGCCAGACCACGTTGTCGGTGCGCCGCGTCTGGGCCCCGACATTGTATTGGCTCAGGATCCGGCCGGTGGTGAGCAGCAGCGGGAAGCGCGGACCGGTGCGCTCGTCGGTCGGCACGTACTCGGTGATCATGAAGTTGCCCTTGCCGCGGGCGAAGCCGCCGACGTGCATGACCGGCGTGCCGGTCGGTGCCTTCTCGTTGCACGGCCACTGGACCGAGCCGACCCGGTCGAGCAGCTCGTACGACACGCCGGCGAAGGTCGGCGTCAGCCGCGCGATCTCGTCCATGATCTCGGAGGGATGGCTGTAGGGCATCTCGAAGCCCATCGCCTTGGCGATGCCGAGCGTGATCTCCCAATCGGCCATGCCGTTCTTCGGGCTCATCACCCGGCGCACGCGGTTGATGCGGCGTTCGGCATTGGTGAAGGTGCCGTCCTTCTCGAGGAACGTCGAGCCGGGCAGGAAGACATGGGCGTAGTTCGCCGTCTCGTTCAGGAACAGGTCCTGCACGACGACACATTCCATCGCTGCCAGCGCCGCCTGGACGTGCTTCGTGTTGGGATCGGACTGCAGGATGTCCTCGCCCTGGACGTAGATCCCCTTGAAGGTGCCGTCGATCGCGGCATCGAACATGTTGGGGATGCGCAGGCCGGGCTCGTCGTCGAGCGGCCGGCCCCACAGCTTCTCGAACATCGTGCGCGTCGCATCATCGGAGATGTGGCGGTAGCCCGAAAGCTCGTGCGGGAAGGAGCCCATGTCGCACGAGCCCTGGACGTTGTTCTGACCGCGCAGCGGGTTCACGCCGACGCCGCGCCGGCCGAGATTGCCGGTCGCCATGGCGAGGTTGGCGATCGCCATGACCGAGGTCGTGCCCTGGCTGTGCTCGGTGACGCCGAGCCCATAGTAGACCGCGCTGTTGGGACCAGCCGCGTAAAGGCGGGCGGCGCCGCGAATAGCGTCCGCGGACACGCCGCTCAGCAGGCCGACCGCCTCCGGACTGTTGCTCGGATCGGCGACGAACTCGGCCCAATGCTCGAAGGCGTCGCGATCGCAGAACTCACGAACGAAAGCCTCGTTCACCAGGCCTTCGGTGACGATGACATGGGCAAGCGCGTTCAGGACCGCGGCATTGGTGCCGGGTCGCAGCGCCAGGTGATAGTCGGCCTCGACATGCGGCGTGCGCACGAGGTCGGTGCGCCGCGGATCGATCACGATCAGCCGCGCGCCCTGGCGCAGCCGCTTCTTCATGCGCGAGGCGAACACCGGATGGGCATCGGTCGGGTTGGCGCCGATCACGATGATGACGTCGCTCTGCTCCACTGAATCGAAATCCTGCGTGCCGGCCGAGGTGCCGAAGGTCGTCTTCAGCCCATAGCCGGTCGGCGAATGGCAGACGCGGGCGCAGGTATCGACGTTGTTGTTGCCGAAACCGCCGCGGATCAGCTTCTGCACCAGGTAGGTCTCCTCGTTGGTGCAGCGCGAGGAGGTGATGCCACCGACCGACAGCCGGCCGTGCTTGTCCTGCAGGCGGCGGAATTCCGAGGCGACGCGGTCGATGGCGACCTGCCAGCTCACCTCGCGCCACGGCTGGTCGATGCTCTCGCGGATCATCGGCTTCAAGATACGCTCGCGGTGCTGGGCATAGCCCCAGGCAAAGCGGCCCTTGACGCAGGAATGGCCGTGATTCGCCTTGCCCTCCTTGTAGGGCAGCATGCGCACCAGCTCCTCGCCGCGCATCTCGGCCTTGAAGCTGCAGCCGACGCCGCAATAGGCGCAGGTCGTGACCACCGAGTGCTCGGGCTGGCCGGTGGCGATGACCGTCTTCTCCATCAAGGTCGCCGTCGGGCAGGCCTGCACGCAGGCGCCGCAGGATACACATTCGGAGTCGATGAAGCTCTCCGCTGCCCCGGACGAGACCTTGGAGTCGAAGCCGCGGGCCTGGATGGTGAGGGCGAAGGTGCCTTGGACCTCCTCGCAGGCGCGCACACAGCGCGAGCAGACGATGCACTTGGCGGGGTCGAAGGTGAAATACGGGTTCGACTCGTCCTTCTGGGCACTGAGATGATTCTCGCCCTGATATCCGTAGCGGACCTCGCGCAGGCCGACGGCGCCTGCCATGTCCTGCAGCTCGCAATCGCCGTTGGCCGCGCAGGTGAGACAATCGAGCGGATGGTCGGAGATGTAGAGCTCCATCACGCCCTTGCGGATCTGCTTCAGGCGTTCGGTCTGGGTCGAGACGGCCATGCCGGCCGCGACCGGCGTGGTGCACGACGCCGGCGTGCCGGGTCGTCCGGCGATCTCGACCAGGCAGAGTCGGCAGGAGCCGAAGGCATCGACCGAGTCGGTGGCGCAGAGCTTGGGCACCTGGATGCCGGCATCCATGGCCGCCCGCATGATCGACGTGCCCGCCGGCACGGTGACCGCGGCGCCATCGATTGTGAGCGTCACCTGCTCCTGGGCTTTGCTCGCCGGCGTGCCGTAGTCGATTTCTTGAACGAGCGGCATGTCGCCCTCCTTCTTACTCCGCCGCCGCGCTGAGGCGCGGACGGGTGAAATCCTCGGGGAAATGCTTGATCGCGCTCATCACCGGGTAGGGCGTGAAGCCGCCCAGCGCACACAGCGAGCCGAACTTCAAAGTCTGGCAAAGATCTGTGACCAGCGCGAGGTTGGCCTCGATCCTCTCGCCGGCGATGATCTTGTCCATGGTCTCGGTGCCGCGGATCGAGCCGATGCGGCAGGGCGTGCACTTGCCGCAGGATTCGATGGCGCAGAATTCCAGGGCGAAGCGCGCCTGGCGTGCCATGTCGACGCTGTCGTCGAACACCACGACCCCGCCGTGACCGATCAGCCCGTCGAGGGCGGCGAAGGCTTCGTAGTCGAACGGCGTATCGAAGAGCTCGCGCGGAAAGTAGGCGCCGAGCGGGCCGCCGACCTGGACGGCGCGCACCGGCCGCCCGCTCAGCGTGCCGCCGCCGATGTCGTCGACGATCTCGCCCAGGGTGAGGCCGAAAGCCGCCTCGAACAGCCCGCCATGCCTGACGTTGCCGGCAAGCTGGATCGGCATGGTGCCGCGCGAGCGGCCCATGCCCAGTGCCGCATAGCGCGCCGGCCCGTCGGCCAGGATCGCCGGCACCGTGGCGAGCGACAGCAGGTTGTTGATCACCGTCGGCCGGCCGAACAGGCCCTTGTGCGCCGGCAGGGGCGGCTTGGCGCGCACCTGGCCGCGCTTGCCTTCGAGGCTTTCCAGCAGCGACGTCTCCTCGCCGCAGACATAGGCGCCGGCGCCGACGCGAACCTCGATGTCGAACGCGATGCCCGCCCCCGCGGCATCGGCGCCGAGGCGGCCCTCGGCGCGGGCGATCGCCAGCGCGTCACTCATCGTGCGCACCGCGTCGGGATATTCGGAACGGATGTAGACGTAGCCCCTGGTCGCGCCGACCGCGAAGCCCGCGATGGTCATGCCTTCGATCAGCGCGAACGGATCGCCTTCCAGCATCATGCGGTCGGCGTAGGTTCCCGAGTCGCCCTCGTCGGCGTTGCAGACGATGTATTTGCGGTCGGCCGTCGTATCGGCGACCGTTTTCCACTTGATGCCGGTCGGGAAACCGGCGCCGCCGCGACCGCGCAGGCCTGACCTGGTCACTTCATCGAGCGTGGCGGCCGGCCCGAGGCTCAGCGCCCGCTCCAGTCCGCGATAGCCGCCATGGGCGCGGTAGTCGGCGAGCGACAGGGGATCCACGACACCGCAGCGCGCGAAGGTGATGCGGGTCTGCCGGGCGAGGAAGGGAATGTCCTCCGGCCGGCCGAGACACAGGCGGTGACCCCACTCGATCGGCAGGCTGCCCGCGAGCAGACCGGGCACGTCACGCGCCGTCACGGGCCCGAACGCGATTCGCCCGCCCGGTGTCTCCACCTCGACCATCGGCTCCAGCCAGAACAGGCCGCGCGAGCCGGTGCGCACGATCTCGATATCGAGCGCCCGACGGGCGGCCTCGGCGGCGATCGCGGCGGCCACCTTGTCGGCGCCGACGGCGCGTGCGGCTGCATCGCGCGGCACGAAGATGCGCATCGTCATCGGCCGACATCCTTCGCGATATCCTCGACCGATTGTGCCGTCAGGCGCCCGATCGGCTCGCCATCGAGCAACGCCGAGGGCGCCGTGGCGCACAAGCCGAGACAATAAACAGCCTCGACCGTCAGCTGGCCATCCGGGGTGGTGTCGCCCCAGTCGATCTCGAAGCGATCGAGGGCGTGCCGGGCCAGCGCCTCGCCACCCATTGCCTGGCAGGCTTCGGCCCGACACAGCTTCAGGACGCGACGACCAGCCGGCTGCTCTCGAAAATCGTGATAAAAGCTCACGACGCCATGAACCTCGGCGCGGCTGAGGTTGAACGCGTCGGCAACCAGGCGGACCGCCGCCGGAGGCACGCAACCGAACGTTGCCTGCAGGTCGTGGAGGACAGGCAGCAATGCTCCTTCCCGCCCTTTGTGCAGGTCGATGATCCGTTTCGCCTCGAAGTGATCCCATGCCGCTGAAATCGGCATCCGCGTTCTCCGCTTTGCGCGGAAGATCAGCGGGACGTGGGGGCCATGCAATAAAGCTGTCGGGTGAAGCGATAGAGGATCTCTATCGTCCTCCAACAAATTGATCTGATTTCACGTGCTAACGGAGCGCGGCTGCCAGCAGCTTCGCTTCCGCAACCAGGGCGGCAACCAACGGCGGCAACGGCTCGCGGTCGGCGACGATCAGGCCGATGCCATGGACCGCCTCGGGCTCGACAATCGGGATCGACCGCAGATGCTCAGTCAGACCGAGTGTATCGGCGAGCTTCTCCGGCATCACGCTTGCCCATCGCCCCGTTCGCACGTGCGAGAACAGCACGATCATCGAGTTCGATTCGAGCGTCGGGTCGGGCACGCCGCCGGCCGCGCGCAGGAGCTGGTCGATGATGCGCCGGTTCTGCATGTCCGGCGTCAGCAGGCAGAGAGGAATCTTCGCGACCTCGGCCCACGTCACCTGGTCGCGATCGCCGAGCGGGCTGGTTTCCGACGTGAGCAGCCGATACTGCTCGAGATAAAGCGGTACGGCACGCACCCGGCCGAGCGGCTCGTTGTCGATGTAGGTCAGCCCGGCGTCGATCTCGAGATTGTCCAGCATCGAGAGAATCTCGATCGAGGTGCGGGACAGCACAGTGAAGGTCACATCTGCGTGCTTGGCGCGGTAGGGCGTGGTGAGCGCCGACACCATGGGCAGGGCGGTCGGGATCGCCGCCAGCTTCAGCCGGCCGACCAGGCCGTGCTTGAGAGCGCGCAGTTCGTCGCGCATCGCCCGGCTGTCGGCCACGATGGTGCGCGCCCAGTCGAGCACGCGCTCACCTTCCGCGGTGAAGCCGACAAAGCGGGATTTGCGATGGACCAGCAGCACGCCCAGCGTCGCCTCGAGCTGCTTGATGCCGGCCGAGAAGGTCGGCTGCGTGACACCGCATTGCTCGGCCGCCCGGCCGAAATTCTTCTCGCGTGCAAGGGCGATGAGAAATTCAAGCTTATCAATCATGGAGCGCGAACATTCTAGCACGCCACCTGCGGCAACAGCGCAACCTTGACGCTGCAGAACACGACGGCCAAGATTGATCGAAAGCAAACAATAAAGTCATCGACAAGACTGTTCAGCAATAAGACGCCTTAGGGAGGAACCATGACCGTGAACGATTTGCCGCGGCGGCGGTCGCTTGCCGTCGTCGCCATGAGCCTTGTGGCCTCTGCGATCGCATGGGCCGCGCCGGCGATGGCCTGGGAGCCGACCCGCAACGTCGAGTTCATTGTCCCCGCCGGCACCGGCGGCGGTGCCGACCAGATGGCCCGTATGGTCCAGGGCATCATCGCCAAGCACAATCTGATGAAGCAGACCATGGTGGTGGTCAACAAGGCGGGCGGCGCCGGTGGCGAAGGCTTTCTCGACCTCAAGAATTCCAAGGGCAACCCGAACAAGCTTATCATCACCCTGTCCAACCTGTTCACCACGCCGCTGGCGACGGGCATCCCCTTCTCGTGGAAAGACATGACTCCGGTGGCGATGCTCTCGCTCGACGAGTTCGTCCTCTGGGTCAATGCCGACTCGCCGTACAAGACGGTGCAGGAATACATCGCGGCGGTGAAAGCGGCCCCTCCCGGCCAGTTCAAGATGGGCGGCACTGGCTCCAAGCAGGAAGACCAGATCATCACCGTCGCCATCGAGAAGGCGATCGGCGCCAAGATGACCTACGTGCCGTACAAGGGCGGCGGCGAGGTCGCCGTGCAGCTGGTCGGCAAGCATGTCGATTCGACGGTCAACAACCCGATCGAGGCGGTCGCCCAGTGGCGCGCCGGCAAGCTCCGTCCGCTCTGCGTGTTCGACAGCAAGACGCTGCCGGTTCAGGACAAGATCGTGGGCGACCTGTCGTGGTCGAGCATCCCGACCTGCAAGTCGCAGGGGCTGGACATCGAGTACCTGATGCTGCGCGGCGTGTTCATGCCGGCCGGCGTGCCGAAGGACGCGGTCGACTACTATGTCGAGCTGTTCAAGAAGGTGCGGGCGACGCCGGAATGGGCGCAGCTCATGACCGAGGGTGCCTTCAACCAGTCGTTCATGACCGGCGCCGACTACGCGGCTTGGGTCGACAACGAGGAAAAGCGCCATCGCGAGCTGATGAAGGAAGCAGGCTTCCTGGCCAGCAACTGACGACGGAACGGGTATTACGGATATGTCACATCAGCCGGAGGACTCCCGTTCGACCGGGCCGGGGCAACGCCAGGTCGAGGTGGGCGTCGCCGCCTTCATCCTGCTGCTCGGCGCCATCACCATCTTCGGCAGCCTCAAGGTCGGCATCGGCTGGGGCGCCGAAGGCCCGCAATCGGGTTTCTTTCCGTTCTGGGTCGGCCTGCTGATCGTGGTCTCGAGCGTCGTCAATCTGGTGCGCGCGCTCGCCCAGCCGGCGCTCGCCCTGTTCGCCGAATGGAGCCAGATCCGACAGGTCCTCAAGATCGTCTGGCCGATGGTGCTCTACGTCGCGGCCGTGCCTTGGCTCGGCATCTACGTATCGTCCTTCCTGCTGACCGCGGGCTTCATGCGCTGGCTCGGCCGCTACGGCTGGCCGCTCACCCTGGCGATCAGCGTGGGGCTGCAGCTCCTCACCTACACGACGTTCGAGAAATGGTTCCTCGTGCCGCTGCCCAAGGGGCCGCTCGAGGACATGCTCGGGCTCTAGGGCCCGCGCCACCCAAGGGAATTCGGAGCCTCGATGGAAAGCATTGGCGACTTGCTCGGCGGTTTCGCCGTGGTGCTGAGCTGGCAGAACCTCCTCTACATGCTGGTGGGGATCGTGCTCGGCGTGATCATCGGCGTGCTGCCCGGCCTGGGCGGTGCCAACGGCGTGGCCATCCTGCTGCCGCTCACCTTCAGCATGTCGCCGACCTCCGCCATCATCCTGCTATCGTGCATCTACTGGGGCGCCCTGTTCGGCGGCGCCATCACCTCCATCCTGTTCAACATCCCGGGCGAGCCATGGTCGGTCGCGACCACCTTCGACGGCCATCCGATGGCGCAGAAGGGCCAGGCGGGCGAGGCGCTGACCGCTGCCTTCACCTCGTCGTTCGTGGGCGCGCTGTTCGCCATCATCGTCATCACCCTCGCCGCGCCGCTGGTCGCGAGCTTCGCTCTCCAGTTCGGTCCGGCCGAGAAATTCTCGGTGTTCTTCCTCGCCTTCTGCAGCTTCGTCGGCATGGGCAAGGAGCCGCCGGCCAAGACCGTCGCGGCGATGATGCTGGGCTTCGCCCTGGCCGCCGTGGGCACCGACACCGTGACCGGCCAGCTTCGCCTCACCTTCGGCTCGACCGAGTTGCTCGGCGGCTTCGACTTCCTGATCGCCGTGATCGGCCTGTTCGGCATCGGCGAGATCCTGCTCACCATGGAAGAAGGGCTGAGCTTCAAGGGCAAGGCCTCGGGCATCAATCCAGCCGTGGTGCTGCAGACCTGGAAGGGGCTGCCGCGCTACTGGATGACCTCGCTGCGCTCCTGCCTGATCGGCTGCTGGATGGGCATCACCCCGGCCGGCGCCACGCCGGCCTCGTTCATGAGCTATGGCATCGCCAAGCGCGCCTCGCGCAACGGCGAAAATTTTGGCAAGGGCGACATCGAGGGCGTGATCGCCCCGGAGACGGCCGCCCATGCCGCCGGCACGTCGGCGCTGCTGCCCATGCTGTCGCTCGGCGTGCCGGGCTCGCCGACCGCCGCGGTGCTGCTGGGCGGCCTGCTGATCTGGGGCCTGCAGCCTGGCCCACTGCTGTTCGTCGAGCAGAAGGACTTCGTGTGGGGCCTGATTGCCAGCATGTATCTCGGCAATGTCGTCGGCCTCGCCGTCGTGCTCACGATGGTCCCCGTGTTCGCCGCCATCCTGCGCGTGCCGTTCGGCATCATCGCCCCGGTGATCCTGGTGATCTGCGCCATCGGCGCCTACACCGTGCACAACAACACCTTCGACGTCGTGATGATGCTGGTGTTCGGCATCGCCGGCTACTTCCTGAAGAAGTGCAACTACCCGCTGGCGCCGCTGGTCCTGGCCATCGTGCTGGGCGACAAGGCGGAAGAGGCCTTCCGCCAGTCCCTGCTGATCTCGCAAGGCAGCCTGGGCGTGTTCTGGTCGAACGGTCTCGTCGGCTCGATCATGGCGCTGGGCCTGATCGCGCTGTTCTGGCCGGCCCTGTCTAACTTGGTTGGCCGCATCTCGAAGCCTGCTCTGAGGTAACCGGCAGAGCGCCCACCCCTCACGTCATTCTGAGCGCATCGCGTGCCCCGAGCGAAGTCGAAGGGAAGGATTTCACCATCGGCGATTCCAGAGTTATTCCGATGGCCAACTGACTAACGCAGATCGTCGATGACGAAGCAGTCGGGCCGGTTGTAGCCGGGCTGGTTGGGCCGCAGCATCGCAATGCCTTCCATGAAGGCGCGGAAGCCACGACCGATCATCTGGCGGTAGGCCTCGTGACGCGCCGTGTTGACGCCCGCTGCGATGTCCCGGCAGCCGGACTGCGCGGCGAGTGCTTCGCAAGCGTCGAGCAGGCGGGCGAAGAGAGACGGCGCCTCGGCGCCTGGCCGCACCGCTGCGAACTTCACGAACAGCACATTCGAGCCAGCCTCGCTTCCCTTGCCGATGTGGCAGGTGGCGAAGGCGGCTATGCCGTCGCCATCTTCGAGCAGGATCGTCTCACCCAAGCCCTGGCGCACAATGGCGTCGATCTCCGGCGCCAGGTCGAGCCCGGGCAAAAGCGCACCTGTCAGACGAGCGCAGCCGGAGAGGCGTGCCGCCTGTCCTGCTTCGTCGAGCGACGAGAAACGAAGCCAGCGGTCCAGGCTGCCGGCTGATGCCACGGGCTTCGACATGACCGGCGTCAGGTATTGCGGCCAGAAGTCGAACTTCTGATAGAGCGCGATGTGCTTGGCGCTGTGGGAAAAGGTGATCAGCGCCGATTGGCGCACCTTTGCCTGCTCGAGCACGCCAACGGTCGCAGTCATCAGGAGCTTGGCAACGCCCTTGTCCCATAACTCGGGATCGACCGAGACTGGACCGACAAAGCCGAAGCTGCCCCAGCAGGTGGCAAAGCTCGAGCCCACCAGCACGTCGTCGCGATAGGCACCCAGCGCCAGCGCAGGATTGGCCCGGAAGCGTGTTCCGACGATGTCGGCGTCGCCTGTGAAGGATTGCGGATCGGGCAGGCCGAGAAAGGTCCCGAAGGCCAAACGGAACAGGCGGTCCGCCTCCGCCACATCGGCGGCGGCGAGATGCCTCACGGCAAGGGTCATCTGTTTGTCCTCCGGCAAGCACAGGTACCCTGAGCCACCGGCTCAGATTCCGCTGATGAACGTATTGCCGCCAGCACATCAATGTGTGACTATATGTGTGGAGGATCACACATGGCTACCAACCTGTCAATCGATCCCGAGCTGATCGAGCGAGCGCTGGAGGTGAGCGGCGAGAAGACAAAGAAGGCGGCGGTGACAAAGGCGTTGCAGGAATTCATCGCACGTCGGCAGCAAAAGCGACTGCTCGAGCTGTTCGGCAAGCTCGAGTGGGATGCCTCGTATGACTACAAAGCGGGACGGAGCCGGGATTGAGCCTGTTCGTCGACACCAGCGTCTGGTCGCTGGCGCTTCGGCGCGATTCACCCGACCCGGCACGAGAAGTTGCCGTGCTGATAAGGGCAATCGAGGCGGGCGAGACTCTCGTGACGACGGGCCTCGTCCTCCAGGAACTTCTGCAGGGACTTTCAGGCCCGAAGGCCCGTGATCAAATCCTCGATCGATTTTCCGCTGTTCCAGTGCTGGCACCCGACCGCGAGGATCACGTCGATGCGGCCGAGTTGAGAAACCGCTGTCGTCGTGGCGGCGTGCAGATCGGCACAATCGACGCTCTCCTGGCTCAGCTCTGCATCCGTCACGACCTGACGATGCTGTCGACTGACGCCGATTTCAGCCGCATCGCCGATCGCTCGACACTGCGGCTCTGGAAGCCTGCGTAAGTCCTCTGCGGCGATGGCTTGAGCGGTTCGCCTCTGGCTTCCGGGACTTCATAGGCTTTCAACGGCGCTGTCGAGGGAAAGTCGAGATGGACACCCTCGTTCGCCTGGTATTATGAATACCGTATAAAGAATTTGCCGCCGTCCGGAGGGGATGCCGTTCGATGAGCGAAGTGCGCTTGGTGGTGGCGCCGATCGACAACCGCGAGACGTTCAAGGACAAGGCCTATGCCGCCTTGCGCCACGTCATCGAGTCGTCGGACATCTACCGCACCCGCACCGAGATCAGGCTCGACGAGCGCCAGCTCGCACAGGATTTCGGCATCTCTCGCACCCCGGTGCGCGAGGCGATGGCGCAGCTCGAACGCGAAGGCTTCGTCCGGTCCGTGCCGCGCCGCGGCGTCTATGTCGTGCGCAAGACCAAGCGCGAGGTGATCGAGCTGATCCAGGCCTGGGCGGCGCTGGAAAGCATGGCGGCGAGATTGATCACCCAACAGGCGAGCGACGCCGACATCGCCGGCCTGCGCCGCATGTTCACGACCTTCGAGGGCAACACGCTGCACGCCAAGCTCGACGAATACTCCGAGGTGAATATCACCTTCCACCAGACCCTGATCGAGCTCAGCGGCAACCAGGCGCTGATCCAGCTGGCCGAGAACCTGTTCACTCACATGCGCATGATCCGCGGCCGCACGATCGGCGAGGACGATCGCGTCGACCGCTCGATCCGCGATCACATGAACATCATCCAGGCGCTGGAGGCGCGCGATACCGAGCGCGCCGAGGACCTGGTGCGCCAGCACGCGCTCGGCCTCGCCGAGCACGTCGACAAGCACGCTGATTATCTCGATTGAACACAAGTTGGATTGACCCGGGAGGGAACGATGGCTGATGCAGCAGTGAAGACACCAGCGGCGACAGAAGACGTACAGGACCTGACCGATGGATTTCACCTCGTCATCGACGCGATGAAGCTGAACGGCATCCATACGATCTACGGCGTGCCCGGCATTCCGATCACCGATCTCGGCCGCATGGCGCAGGCCGCGGGCATCCGCGTGCTGTCGTTCCGCCACGAGCAGAACGCCGGCTACGCCGCGGCGATCGCGGGCTTCCTGACCAAGAAGCCCGGTGTCTGCCTCACCGTCTCGGCGCCCGGCTTTCTCAATGGCCTGACGGCGCTCGCCCACGCCACCACCAACTGCTTCCCGATGATCCTGATCTCGGGCTCGTCGGAGCGCGAGATCGTCGACCTGCAGCAGGGCGACTACGAGGAGATGGACCAGCTTGCCATCGCCAAGCCCTTGTGCAAGGCGGCCTATCGCGTGCTGCACGCCGCCGACATCGGTATCGGCTTCGCGCGCGCCATCCGCGCCGCCGTGTCGGGCCGACCGGGCGGCGTCTATCTCGACCTGCCGGCCAAGCTGTTCGGCCAGGTGATGAACGCCGAGGCCGGCAAGAGGTCGCTGGTCCAGGTGATCGATCCCGCGCCGGCGCAGATTCCCGCGCCGGCCGCCGTCAAGCGCGCGCTCGATGTGCTGAAGGGCGCCAGGCGGCCGCTGATCATCCTCGGCAAGGGGGCGGCCTATGCCCAGGCCGACGACGCCGTCCGCACGTTCGTCGAGAAGAGCGGCGTTCCCTTCCTGCCGATGAGCATGGCCAAGGGCCTGCTGCCCGACACCCATCCGCAGTGCGCCGGAGCCGCGCGCTCGACGGTGCTGAAGGATTCCGACGTCGTCGTGATGATCGGCGCGCGCCTCAACTGGCTGCTGTCGCACGGCAAGGGCCGGACCTGGGGCGATGCGCCGAAGAAGTTCGTGCAGATCGACATCGAGCCCAAGGAGATGGACAGCAACGTCGAGATCGCCGCGCCCGTGGTCGGCGACATCGGCTCCTGCGTCGCCGCGCTGATCGACGGCATGGGCAGCACCTGGGTTCATCCGCCGGCCGAGTGGACCGGCTCGGTCAAGGCCAAGCGCGACGAGAACGTCACCAAGATGGCGCCGCGGCTGATGAACAACAAATCGCCGATGGATTACCACGGCGCGTTGGGCGCGCTGCGCGCCATCATCGCCGAACGGCCCGACGCCATTCTGGTCAACGAGGGTGCGAACACGCTCGACCTGACGCGCGGTGTCATCGACATCTACAAGCCGCGCAAGCGACTCGATGTCGGCACGTGGGGCGTCATGGGCATCGGCATGGGCTCGGCGATCGCCGCTGCCGTCGAGACCGGCAAGCCTGTGCTGTGCATCGAAGGCGACAGCGCCTTCGGCTTCTCCGGCATGGAGGTCGAGACGATCTGCCGCTACAACCTGCCGATCTGCGTCGTCATCTTCAACAACGATGGCATCTATCGCGGCGTCGACGTCAACTCGGCCGGCTCCGATCCGGCAACGACGGTGTTCGTGAAGGGCGCGCGCTACGACAAGATGATCGAGGCGTTCGGCGGCCACGGCGTCAACGCGACGACGCCCGACGAGCTGAAGCGCGCGGTCAACGCTGCGATGGATTCGGGCAAGCCGACGCTCATCAATGCAGTGATCGATCCGGCGGCGGGCAGCGAGAGCGGCCGCATCGGCAATCTCAATCCGCAAAGCGCGCTGCGCAAGAAATAGACCCCTATCCGCTGATCTGGAGGACCGACGATGGCCATGAAGAAGAAGAAGACCGCAGCCAAGCCCAAGGCCAAGGCTGCATCGCAGAAGGTGGTGAAGCTTGCCTCGAGCAAGCCCGCGGCAAAGGTGAAGGCGAAGGCCAAGCCCAAGGCTGCCGCCAGCGCCACCAAGATGCCAAAGCGCTCGCTGAAGCCATGGGGCCAGGACGGCAAGGCGCTCGACGGCGTGCGCATCCTCGACTTCACGCACGTGCAGTCGGGCCCGACCTGCACCCAGTTGCTGGCCTGGTTCGGCGCCGACGTGATCAAGGTCGAGCGCCCCGGCAGCGGCGACATCACGCGCGGCCAGCTGCAGGACGTGCCCAACGCCGACAGCCTCTATTTCACCATGCTCAACCACAACAAGCGCTCGATCACGCTCGATTCCAAGAGCAAGGAAGGCATGCGGGTGCTCGAGCGGCTGGTGAAGACCTGCGACGTGCTGGTCGAGAACTTCGCCCCCGGCGCGCTCGACCGCATGGGCCTCACCTGGGAGCGCATCCACACCTGGAACCCGCGCATGATCGTGGCCTCGGTCAAGGGCTTCGGCCCCGGCCCCTACGAGGACTGCAAGGTCTACGAGAACGTGGCGCAATGCGCCGGCGGCTCGGCCTCGACCACCGGCTTCCGCGAGGGCCCGCCGCTGGTCACCGGCGCGCAGATCGGCGATTCGGGCACTGGCCTGCACCTGGCGCTCGGCATCGCCTGCGCGCTCTTCCAGCGCAACCGCACCGGCCGAGGCCAGCGCGTGCTGGCGTCGATGCAGGACGGCGTGCTGAATCTCTGCCGCGTCAAGCTGCGCGACCAGCAGCGCCTCGCCCACGGCCCGCTCAAGGAATACAGCCAGTACGGCGAGGGCATCCCGTTCGGCGACGCCACGCCGCGCGCCGGCAACGACTCCGGCGGCGGCCAGCCGGGCTGGATCCTGAAATGCAAGGGCTGGGAGACCGATCCCAACGCCTACATCTATTTCATCACCCAGGCCCCGGTGTGGGAGAAGATCTGCGACCTGATCGGCAAGCCGGAATGGAAGACCGATCCCGACTACGCCAAGCCGCCGGCCCGCCTGCCGCGTCTCAAGCACGTCTTCGATACGATCGAGCAGTGGACCATGACCCTGACCAAGTTCGAGGTCATGAATGCCTGCAATGCGGTCGACATCCCCGTAGGCCCCATCCTGTCGATGAAGGAGCTGGCCGAGGAGCAGTCGCTGCGCGAGTCGGGCACCATCGTCGAGATCGATCATCCGACGCGCGGCAAGTACCTGTCGGTCGGCAATCCGATCAAGCTTTCCGACAGCATCACCGAGGTCAAGCGCTCGCCGCTGCTGGGCGAGCACACCGACGAGATCCTGTCCAAGGTGCTGAAGTTCACCGCGGCCGAGATCGCCGAGATCAAGGCCTCGGGCGCGACCGGCGAGGCGCCGAAAGCCAAGATGGCGGCGGAGTAGGACCATGCGTATCGTCGTCCATGGCCAGCAGGCCTTCGGCAAGGCCGTGCTGGAGGCGCTCATCAAGCGCGGCGAGAACATCGTCGGCGTCTACGTGGCGCCGGAGAAGCCCGGCCAGCGCCCCGATCCGCTGAAAGAGGCGGCGCTGGCGGCCAAGCTGCCAGTGTTCCAGCCGGCCTCCTACCGCAAGCCCGAGGTCTGGGAGGAATTCAAGGCGCTGAAGCCCGACCTGCAGGTCATGGCCTTCGTCACCCTGTTCGTGCCCGAGGAGTTCCTGAACATCCCGACGCATGGCTCGATCCAGTATCACCCGTCACTGCTGCCCGCCTATCGCGGCGCCAGCGCGATCAACTGGCCGATCATCCTCGGCGAGAAGGAGACCGGCCTGTCGATCTTCTGGCCCGACAACGGCCTCGATACCGGCGACGTGCTGCTGCAGAAGAAGACGCCGATCGGCCCCAAGGACACGCTGGGCACCGTCTATTTCGACCGCCTGTTCCCCTTGGGCGTCGAGGCCATGCTGGAATCGATCGACCTCGTGAAGGCGGGCAAAGCGCCCCGCATCAAGCAGGATCATGCGCTCGCAACCTACGAAGGCCGTTGCACGCCCGAGACCGCGCGCATCGACTGGGGCAAGTCGTGGCGCCAGATCGATCCCTTGATCCGCGGCTGCAATCCCGCGCCGGGAGCGTGGACGATGCTAGACGGCAAGACCCTGCAGATCTTCGACATCGAGCCGCTGCCGGCGCGCGATCCCAAGGGCATCGGCGGCAAGCTCGGCGAGATCGTCGAGGTCTCGGCCGACGGCTTCACCGTCGTCTGCGCCGACGGCCGCATCAAGGTGCTGCGCGTGAAGCCGGCGGACGGCCCCAAGGTCGGCGCCGGCGAATTCGCAGCGGCCAGCAAGCTCGCCGTGGGAGCACGGCTGGGGTGAGGAATTCCCCACCTTGGCGGCACGCACCAAAACCTCACCCTGAGGAGCGCCCGTAGGGCGCGTCTCGAGGGGGGCAAAGAACAAGACTGCGGCCCACCCTTCGAGACGCCGCGCTTCGCGCGGCTCCTCGGGGTGAGGTGATTCAGTAACCAGAGGAAACGTCGATGCCCGCGTCACAGCATGTAAATCCGAAGACAGACATCCAGATCGCCCAAGAGGCCACCAAGCGGCCGATCCTGGAGCTGGCGCGCGAGAAGCTCGGCATCGCGCCCGAGAACCTCGAACCCTACGGCCATTACAAGGCCAAGGTGTCGATGGACTACATCAAGTCGCTGCAGGACAAGCCGAATGGCAAGCTGATCCTGGTGTCGGCGATCTCGCCGACGCCGGCCGGCGAGGGCAAGACGACGACGACGGTGGGCCTGACCGACGCGCTGAACCACATCGGCAAGAAGGCGATGCTCTGCCTGCGCGAACCCTCGCTGGGCCCGAGCTTCGGCATGAAGGGCGGCGCGGCGGGCGGCGGCTACGCCCAGGTGGTGCCGATGGAAGACATCAACCTGCATTTCACCGGCGACTTCCACGCCATTGGCGCTGCACACAATCTGCTGTCGGCGCTGATCGACAACCACATCTACTGGGGCAATACGCTCGGCATCGACGGCCGCCGCGTCGCCTGGCGCCGCGCCATCGACATGAACGACCGCAGCCTGCGCGAGATCGTGTCGTCGCTGGGTGGCGTCGCCAACGGCTTTCCGCGCGAGGACGGCTTCGACATCACCGTCGCCTCCGAGGTCATGGCGATCTTCTGCCTGGCCAAGGACCTGGAAGACCTGAAGACCCGGCTCGGCAACATCATCGTCGCCTACACCCGCGAGCGCAAGCCGGTGCGCGCCGCCGACCTCAAGGCGCACGGCCCGATGGCGGTCCTGCTGAAGGACGCGCTGGCGCCCAATCTGGCACAGACGCTCGAGGGCACGCCGGCCTTCATCCACGGCGGACCGTTCGCCAACATCGCGCACGGCTGCAACTCGGTGCTGGCGACGACGACGGCGCTCAAGCTCGCCGACTACGTCGTGACCGAGGCGGGCTTCGGCGCCGACCTCGGCGGCGAGAAGTTCCTCGATATCAAGTGCCGCAAGACCGGCCTCGCTCCCGACGCCGTCGTGCTGGTTGCGACCATCCGCGCACTCAAGATGCATGGCGGCGTCAAGCGCGAGGATCTCAAGGCCGAGAACCTGAAGGCGCTGGAAGCCGGCATGTCCAACCTGCAGCGCCATGTCGAGAACGTGCGCAAGTTCGGCCTGGTGCCGGTGATCTCGATCAACCGCTTCAGCGCCGACACCGACGCCGAGATCGCGCTGGTCAAGTCGGCCTGCGCCAAGCTCGGCGTCGAGGCGGTCATGGCCGATCACTGGGCCGAGGGCGGCAAGGGCGCCGCCGACGTGGCGCGCGCCGTGGTCAAGGCGGTCGAGAGCGGCCAGAGCAATCTGAAGCTGCTCTATCCCGACGACATGCCGCTGGCGGAGAAGATCCGCACCATCGCCAAGGAGATCTACCGCGCCCGCGACGTCGCCATCGCCAAGCCGGTCCAAGACCAGCTTGCCCAGTTCGAGTCGATGGGCTTCGGCAAGGTGCCCGTCTGCATCGCCAAGACGCAGTACAGCTTCTCGACCAATCCCGACGCCAAGGGCGCGCCCTCCGACCATGTCGTGACGGTGCGCGAGGTGCGCCTGTCGGCCGGCGCCGAATTCGTCGTCGCCGTGTGCGGCGACATCATGACCATGCCCGGCCTGCCCAAGGTGCCGGCCGCCAACAGCATCGACCTCGGCCCTGACGGCAAGATCGTCGGGCTGTTCTGATGGCCGCTGACCCCGCTCGGTTCTGGCCTTCAGAATCGACAGCACGCGATATCGACTTACCGCGGAGAGGACTGGTCTACTCCGCGTAACATCACGTGATTTTCGCATGTGATGCCTAGATCTCTTTTCTCGTCCTGCAACGGCCCGCACCCAAATCAGAGGCTGAAGTCCAACTTTGGGTGCAGGCAAAAATGACGACGTACTCTCCTTCAATGCCGAAGGCGGCTGTCTCGCGGTCGCACTTTCTCGCTGTAGCGGCGATACTCTCGGGCGCGATCCTTGGAGTCGGCTATGCCGGATCGGCCGCGGCTGACTCGAACGGTGCCAGGCCGCCCGCGGCGATCGATTCGCCTTCACCGGCGGCGACCGAGGACACGATGGCGCGTTGCCAGCAGCTCTACGGCCTGTGGTCGCGCCACAATACGGACGGCTATGCCAAGCCGCTGGACGCCAGGATGGCGCTGGAAGATTGCCAGAAAGGCAAGGTCTCCGCGGGGGTCGCGGCACTGAAGAGCGCTCTCGAGCGCGCCCAGATTCCGATTCCGCCGGCGGAGGCGACCGCCCAGACGACCCCGGCGCCTGCTCCTACCCTCAGGCCCCGTGGCGAGAAGCGTCACCAGACACAGTAGGAACATCGGGCGACGGGGCGGTCTCGTGGGCCGCTCCGTGCGCCTTCTGGCTCGGTTTCTCTTGCGCCACGATGCGTTCGTAGGCCGGGAGGGTCAGGAACTCTTCGAAGGTTTCGTTCTCCACGAGGTCGAGCATGAGCTGGGCAGCGTCCTCGTAGCGCGCTTGGGCGTAGGCCTCCTCGCCAATCTCCATTCGCACCCGTTCGTTCTCCTCGCGCACGATGGTGCGCACCAGGTCGCCGCTGATGACACGGCCGTCGGCCAGCGCCTGGCCGTGGCGCAGCCATTGCCAGACCTGGGCGCGGCTGATCTCGGCAGTCGCGGCGTCCTCCATGAGATTGAACAGCGGCACGCAGCCCACGCCGCGCAGCCAGGCCTCGATATAGCCGATGCCGACCGCCACGTTCTGGCGCAGGCCGGCCTCGGTCTTGGTGCCCTCGGGCACAGCGATCAGGTCGGCGGCGCTGACATGCACGTCCTGCCGCTTGCGCGCGATCTGGTTCGGCCCCTTCATGATGGCGTCGAACTCGGCTCGGGCGAGGGCCACCAGGCCGGGATGCGCCACCCAGGTTCCGTCGTGGCCGTCGGCCGCCTCGCGCTTCTTGTCGGCGCGCACGCGTTCCATGGCGGTCTCGTTGGCCGCCGCATCGTTGCGGATCGGGATCTGTGCCGCCATGCCGCCCATCGCATGGACCTCGCGTCGATGGCAGGTCTTGATCAGGAGCTGGCTGTAGCAGCGCAGGAAATGCGCCGTCATCGTCACCTGGCCGCGGTCGGGCAGCACCGACCAGGGCTGCTCGCGGAACTTCTTGATGAAGCTGAAGATGTAGTCCCAGCGGCCGCAGTTCAGCCCGGCGGAATGCTGGCGCAGCTCCCACAGGATCTCGTCCATCTCGAACGTGGCGAGGATGGTCTCGATCAACACCGTGGCCTTGATCGAGCCCTGCGGCACGCCGAGCGTCTCCTGGGCATGGACGAAGACGTCGTTCCACAGCCGCGCCTCGAGATGGCTCTCGATCTTGGGCAGGTAGAAGTAGGGGCCCGTGCCGCGTGCCAGCGCTTCCCGGGCGTTGTGGAAGAAATAGAGGCCGAAATCGAACAGCGACCCCGCCATCGGCTGGCCGTCGACCGTCATGTGCTTCTCGGGCAAATGCCAGCCGCGCGGGCGGACGAACAGCACGCCGGTCCTCTCGTTCAGCCTGTACTCGCGGCCCGTCTCCGGATCGACGAACTCGATTGCACGGCGTACGGCGTCGGCAAGGTTGCCCTGCCCCTCGACCATGTTGGCCCAGGTGGGCGTGCTGGCGTCCTCGAAATCGGCCATGAAGACGTTGGCACCGCAGTTCAGCGCGTTGATGATCATCTTGCGGTCGACCGGCCCGGTGATCTCGACGCGGCGGTCGAGGATGTCCGCCGGCAACGGCGCCACCGTCCAGTCTCCGTCGCGGATGGCAGAAGTCTCGGCGAGGAAATCGGGCTTCTCGCCGCCGTCCAATCGCTTCTGGCGCTCGACGCGCGCGGCCAGCAACTCTTCGCGCCTGGGATTGAAGCGGCGCTGCAGGTCGGCCACGAACGAGACCGCCTCCGGCGTCAGGATCTTCTCGTAGCCGGGCTCGATCGCGCCATGGATTTCAACGCCCTCGGGAAGGTCCAACGCCATTTCGTTCCTCTTGCTTTTCAGGTGGGACGGGCGATTTACTGCCTCGCGCAGCGCCGTGCCAGCCCGTAGCGACGAAAACGCCATGAAGCCGCACCCTGGCACGGCGGTTGCTGCGGGGGAGAGGAATGGACGCGGCTTTCGTCGTCGAATGGCTGAATCTCGTGCTGCGCTGGGCCCACATGATCGTGGGCATCGCCTGGATCGGCGCGTCCTTCTACTTCATCTGGCTGGACAACCACCTGCACAAGCCGCTCGATCCGGCCGACGAGGCCAAGGGCATCGGCGGCGAGGTGTGGGCCGTGCATGGCGGCGGATTCTACACAGCGAAGAAGTTCATCCTGGCGCCCGAGAAGCTGCCGCCCGAGCTGCACTGGTTCAAATGGGAAGCCTACACGACGCTGATCACCGGCTTCTTCCTGCTCTGCCTCGTCTATTATTACGGTGCCGAGGTCACGCTGATCGATCCCTCGGTCATGCCGCTCGACAAAGGGGAGGCGATCGCCATCGGCCTCGGCTTCCTGGTGCTGGGCTGGCTGGTCTATGACGGGCTCTGCCGCTCGGCGTTCGGCGAGGACGATCTGCTGCTGGGTGGCCTGCTGTTCGTCTACTGCGTGATCGCCGCCTGGGCCCTCTGCCATCTCTTCTCCGGGCGCGGCGCCTATCTCCATTTCGGCGCCATGCTCGGCACCATCATGGTGCTGAACGTCTATTTCGTGATCATCCCCGGCCAGCGCGAGCTGGTGCGCGCCAAGGAGGAAGGCCGCATCCCGGATCCGAAGTTCGGCGCCATGGGCCGGCAACGTTCGGTGCACAACACCTATTTCACGCTGCCGGTGCTGTTCACCATGATCAGCAACCATTACGCCGGCCTCTACGGCCACGAGTGGAACTGGGTGCTGCTGATCCTGATCTCGGTGGCCGGCGCCCTCGTCCGCGTCTGGTTCGTGCAGCGCCACAAGGGCCGGCAGGATCCCCTGGTGCTGGCGGCGGGCCTGATTGTCCTGCTGATCACCGCCCTCCTCTCCCTGCCGCGCCCGGCCGAGCACGTCGGCCCTCCCGCCTCCTTCGCCGAGGTGCAACCGATCTTCAAGGCGCGCTGCCAGCCGTGCCATGCCACCAAGCCGACCCAGGAAGGCTTCGCCGCACCGCCCAAGGGCGTGGTGCTGGAGACACCGGAGGAGATCCGCGCCCGTGCCGGCATGATCTTCCAGCAGGTCTGGGTGACCCGGGTGATGCCGCCCGGCAACCTCACCCATATCACCGATGTCGAGCGACGCCTGATTGCGCGATGGTTCAAGGGCGGCGCACAATAGGCCCATGTACGTCCGCTCGGGTGGCCTGCCCTGGCGTCGTCTGCTGACGGCGGCGCTGGCGGCCCTTGCGATCTTTGCGTACTGGACGCACGTCACCGATCGCGGGTCCCGCGATGCGGCGCGCGGAGGGTTGCCCGCTGCCGAGGCGCGTGACGTGTCGGGCACCCGATCCTGGGGATCGGCCGTCGGCTTCGCCGATCAGCGCCGCCTCGACGAGCACTACGAAAAGCACGGCGCCGAGTTCGGCCGCATCACCAAGCAGGATTATCTGAAGCAGGCTCAGCTCCTGCGCGATGCCCGGCCGGTCGATCCCATCCTCGAGGCCGTGCGGCGCGACGGCGTCGTCACCCGGTTCGATCGACAGACCGGCGCGTTCATCGCCTTCAATCCCAACGGCGTCATCCGGACCTTCTTCAAACCCAACGACGGCGAGCGCTACTGGCGCCGCCAAGCGGAGCGCGGAGAATGAAGCCACCTCCACCGCCCGGCCCACCCAAGGTCGCCGACCTCTGCGAGCTGATCGACCAGTGGGCCGAGTTCACCGCCGATCTCGAGAAAGGCTACAGCTTCGATCTCGACAATTGGTTGAACGACGTCGACGTGCGAGAGCTGATCCTCGAGGCCCTGCCGATGTTCAGCCGCGAGGAAATGGGCGACCACGCGCTGAAGCTCGACCAGGCCGACGCCGCCTTCCGTGCCGCGACGCGCGACTTCAAGAAGTGTGTGTGGGGCAAGGGCACCGCGCGCAAGGAGAGATGGACGCCACAATCGAACTGGTGGTACTTCCGCACCCCGCGCAGTTCCAACGCCCAGCTCGAGGACGAGCTCGCGACGGTGCGGTGACATGGTCGCTCCGAGAAAGCTCCCATTTCATGTTCCTTTTCCCGCTAGGCCCGCTAGCGGGAGAGGTTGGGTGAGGGGACTTCGATGACCGCCGCATCGCCTGTAACCCCCTCACCCAGCCTCTCCCCCTAGCGGGGGAGAGGAGACAGAACAGACGGGAGAAAATGCTACCCAAAATCCTCGTCGAGGCCACCGGTCCGGTCACGACCATCGTCATCAACCGGCCGCAGGCGCGCAACGCGCTCGACAACGAAGCGGCCCATGCACTGGCCACCGCCTTCAGGACCTTCGAGGCGGACAGCGACGCCAAGGTCGCCGTGCTGACCGGCGCCGGCGGCGCGTTCTGCGCCGGCGCCGATCTGAAGGAGCTCGGCTCCGGCACCGATTACTTCCCCTGGGCCGGCAGCGCCGAAGGCCCGCTGCGGGCGCCGCTCGGCAAGCCGATCATCGCCGCCATCGAAGGCCATGCCTGCGCCGGCGGGCTGGGCGTGGCGCTGTTCTGCGACATCCGCATCGTCGACGACACGGCGGTGTTCGGCGTGTTCTCGCGCCGCTGGGGCGTGCCGATGAGCGACGGCACGACGGTGCGCCTGCCGCGCATCGTGGGGCAAGGCCGCGCTCTCGACATGCTGCTGACCGGCCGCGCCGTCGGCGCCGAGGAGGCTGTTGCGATCGGTCTCGCGACCCGCAAGGTCGCGCGCGGCACGACGCGGCGCGAGGCCGAGACGCTGGCGCAGCAGATCGCCGGCTTCCCGCCGATCGCCATGATCTCAGATCGCCAATCGACCTACGAGAGCTTCGATCGCGACCAGGCCGCCGCCGTGCAGCGCGAGATGGAATTGTCGCTGGCGGCGCGACGACTCGAATCGCAGAAGGGCGCTGCCCGCTTTGCCGGCGGCGAGGGACGCGGCGGCAAATTCGCCAAATAGCTGGCGTCTCGCCAACCATCCGCCATCTTCACGCGAGACAGTTGCCTCAGCAACCGAGGAGAGACGGCATGCTGAAGCGGATTCTGGCTGTGATGGTGCTTGCCTTCGTTCCGCTTCATGCCCAGGCCTTCTGCGGTTTCTATGTCGGCAAGGCCGACTCTTCGCTGTTCAACGAATCGAGCCAGGTCATCCTCGCGCGCGATGGCCAGCGCACGACAATCTCCATGCGCAACGACTATCGCGGCGAGCTGACCGAGTTCGCGCTGGTCGTGCCCGTGCCCGTCGTCCTCAAGAAGGACGACGTGAAGGTGCTCGACCACAAGATCTTCGACCGGCTCGATTCCTACACGGCGCCGCGCCTGGTGGAGTATCACGACGAGGATCCATGCGCCCCGCGTGACCGGGTGGCGATGATGGGCGCGGTGCCGGCCCCCATGACCGCGTCAGCGCCGCGTGGCTCGGCCGATCAAAAGGTGCGGGTCGAGGCCTTCTTCACCGTCGGCGAATACGACATCGTCATCCTGTCGGCGCAGGAGTCGGACGCGCTCGAAACCTGGCTGACCCAGAACGGCTACAACATCCCCAAGGGCGCCAGCGCGGCCCTGCGGCCCTATGTCCGCCAGGGCATGAAGTTCTTCGTCGCCAGGGTCAATCTCAAGGAGCAGGCGAAAGGCGGCTCGCGCTATTTGAGCCCGTTGCAATTCGGCTTCGCCAGCGACAAGTTCATGCTGCCCATGCGGCTCGGCATGCTGAATGCCAAGGGGCCGCAGGACCTGATCGTCTACACGCTGACCCGCAAGGGCCGGGTCGAGGCTTCGAACTACCGCACGGTCAAGATGCCGACGGGCATGGACCTGCCGACCTATGTGCGTGACCCCGCGGTGTTCAAGGACTTCTACAAGACGATGTTCAGCCGCCTCGCCGAGGCGGACGGCTATCGCACCGTCTTTACCGAATACGCCTGGGACTCGCGCTGGTGCGATCCCTGCGTGGCGCCGCCGCCGCGCGACGAGGAGGTCGTCGCGGCGGGCGCGTCCTGGATCGTCGACGGCGCGGGGACGCGCCAGCGCGACGCCGGCGTCATCGTGACCCGCCTGCATCTGCGCTACACGCCCGACAGCTTCCCCGAGGATCTGGTGCTGCAGGAGACGGCGGATCGCGCCACCTTCCAGGCGCGCTACGTGCTGCGCCATCCCTGGAAGGGCAATGCGTATCAGTGCAGCGCTGCCGCGGCATATTTCGAGCAGCTCCCTCTGCGCGAGGACAGGGAAGCCCGTGCGTTGGCCAAGCTGACCGGCTGGAACCTCACCGACATCCGCGCCCGGATGCCACAGCGATCCACGCCGCTGCCGAAGCCAATGATGGTGCCGTGACATGGTCGCCCTGCCCCGCACGCTCGATGCCCGCTGGCTGCAGATCGGCGCCGTGGGGGGGCTCCTGCTGTTCGGCGTTCTGTGGCGTGATTTCGCCCTGCGCTGGGAACAATCAGCGCTGTGCTTCGCCGGCGCGCTGGCCGCGCAATGGGCGTGGATCCGCTTCCTCGGCCTCAAGAACGTCGGCTACCTGAGCGCCATCGTCACCGGCATCGGGCTGTCGGTGCTGGTGCGCGCCGACTCGCTGTGGGTCCATCCGCTGGTGGCCGCTCTCGCCATCAGCGCGAAATTCACGGTGCGCATCGGCAATAAGCACATCTTCAATCCTGCCAACCTAGGCGTGATGATCGCCGTGCTGTTCCTGCCCGGCGCCTGGCTGTCGCCTGGGCAGTGGGGTTCCGACCTCATCGCAGCATTATGGTTCGTGGCGCTCGGCGTCACCGTGACGGTGTCGGCCAAGCGCTTCGACATCGCCTGGGCATTCCTCGCCTGCTATGGCCTGCTGCTGGTCGGCCGTCTGCTGTGGCTCGACCAGCGCTGGGCCGTGCTGCTGAACCAGTTGAGCTCCGGCGGCCTGCTGCTCTTCACCTTCTTCATGATCACCGATCCGATGACGACTCCCAACGATCGGCGCATGCACTGGATCTATGCCGCGCTGGTCGCGGCCCTTGCCTTCATCTGGCAATTCGTCTGGTATCGCAACGGAGGGCCGGTGTGGGCGCTGTTCCTGCTCTCGCCGCTGGTGCCGTTGCTCGATTGGTTGCGACCGGGCGCCAAGCATCAGTGGCGACCGCCGACGGAACCCGCAGCGGCCCGATCTGCGTCCGCCACCACGGAAGTTCCATGCGCGCCCTCGTCTGTCATGCCTACGGTTCCATCGACACCCTGAAGCTCGAGGACATACCGGTCCCCGAGCCCAGGGCGGGTGAGATCCAGGTGCGCGTGGGGGCGGCAGGCGTCAGCTTTGCCGCCATGCTGGGTGTGCAAGGCAAGCATCAGAACAAGCCCAACCTGCCCTACGTGCCAGGCAACGAACTGGCCGGTCACGTGACCAAGCTCGGCCCCGGCGTCACCAATATCAGCGTCGGCCAGCGCATCTGCACCGGTGTGAGCCAAGGTGGCTTCGCCGAGTACGCCGTGGCGATCGCGGAGAATGCGATCCCCATCCCGGAAATCATGCCTTATGCCCAGGCCACGAACTTTCCCACGCTCTATCCCACCGCCTACGGCGCGCTGAAATGGAAAGCCGACATGCAGCCCGGCGAAGTGCTGCTGGTGCATGGCGCGGGTGGCGGCTCGGGCCTGACCGCCATCGAGGTCGGCAAGGCGATGGGGGCGATGGTCATCGCCTCGGCCGCCGGCAGCGACAAGCTCGCGGCCGCCAAGGCGGCCGGCGCCGATCATCTGATCGACTATCGCACGGAGGATCTGCGTGCCCGCGTCCTCGAGCTCACCGACGGGCGCGGCGCCGACGTGATCTACGATCCGGTGGGCGGCTCGGCCTTCGATGTTTCGCTGCGCTGCATCGCACCGGAAGGCCGGCTCATCCCCATGGGATTCGCCAGCGGCACCATCCCGCAGATCCCAGCCAACATCCTGTTGGTCAAGAATGTGACGGTGATCGGCTTCTACTACGGCTATTATAATGGCTGGGGCGGCAAGGCGCCGCCGACGCCGAAGGAAGCGGAGGGCCTTGCCCGCCGTCGCGCGCTGGTCGCCGAGGCACAACGGGAGCTGATGCACTGGTTCACCGAAGACAAGCTCAAGGCCACCATCGCCGGCACGTACGATCTCGCCGACTGGGTCGACGCCTTCCGCCTGATCGAGCAGCGCACGGTTGTCGGCAAGGCGGTCCTGGTGGCATGACTCTCCGCCCATGACCTACCTTGTCGCCACGCCGTCTTGATGTCATAGGCCGTCATGTCGCTGGAGTGGAAAATCTCGCATCCGGATCGCCTGGTGATTGCCACCGCCGAGGGTACCCTCACCCCGGCGGAGATCGAGCATTATCTCGACGATGTCGTGACGTCGGACGCCTTGGTCTATCGCAAGATCTTCGATGTCACACAGGCGGTGTTTCAGACCAGTGACGACGAAATGATGGCGCTGGGCGCCCGTATCAGAGCCTATCCCGCGTTCGGCCGCTTGGGGCCGTTGGCGATCGTGGTGGCAAGCGAGCAGTCGCGCTGGCAGGCCCGCATGTTCTCCCAGCTGGCCGAAGTCGATCGGCCTCTCAAGATCTTCCGTACCGTTGGCGCGGCGCGCAAATGGCTCGACGCCCAGCCCGATGTCAGCCCATCGGCCAAACTCTAGCCGAGCACTTTCGGAAACGTCGCGCAGGCCAGCCGATCGCCCGGCACCAGGCCGTGCCCCTCGATCGGCGGCGAGATCTGGCCGACCCGCGCTGCGTAGCGCGCATCGTCACCGCACCAGCGCGTCGCCCAGGCGCGCCGCCTGCGCTGCGTCGAGAGATTGCCCGAGGCGCCGTGCAGGGTGAGCGCATGGAAGGCGATGACGTCCCCGGGCTCCATGTCCCACGCCAGGAACTCGTGTTGCTCGCGCTCGGCGTCGAGATCGGGCAGCGGCTCGAAGCGGGCGTCCTGCACGGCAAGGTCGACGCCGCCCTGGCGGAAGAATTTCGGCTGGAACCAGCGGCCCCAGCGATGCGAGCCCTTGACGTACTCCACGCAGGTCGCGCGATCGACCGGATCGAGCGGCAGCCATAGCGACACGATCTGCTCGCCGTCGATCGGATAGTAGGGCTGGTCATGGTGCCACGGCGTGCGCTCGCGCGTGCCCGGCTCCTTCACCAGGAGATGATCGTGGTAGTAGACGACCTCGCGCGAGCCCATCAGGCGGGCGGCGATCTCGCGCGCCGGCGACTGGAAGACGAAGTCGCGCGCCGCGGCATGACGTTGCCAGAGCTGAAAATCGACGAAGAACTTGCCCGGTGCGCCGGCCGGCGTGTTGAGCCGCATCATCGGCCCTGGATCGGCCATGTCGGCGTCGATCGCGGCGCGTATCAGCTCGATCCAGTCCTGCGAAAAGACGTTGCGCAGGCATACCGCGCCATCGGCACGATAGCGGGCGATCTCCTCGTCGGTCGGCAGGTCAGCCATCAGATGTTCCCGAAATTGCCGCCGCGGCCCTTGCCCGAGGCAAAGCGGGCCGCGCCGGACCGCGCCTCGGCCTGCAGGGCCGGTGCACCACGGCGCCCTTCATTGACGAGCGCCTGGGCGACATCGAGGCCCCATTGCTCGTAGGACGATCGGCGGTCCGAGCGCAGGCAGGTTTGCGGGAACCTGGTGAGCTGCTCGGCCAGTGCGATGGCCTCGTCGAGCGCCTGGCCCGCCGACACCAGGCGATTGGCGAGCCCCCAATCGTAGGCCTCGCGCGCGCCGACCTCGCGGCCGGTCATGATCATGTCGAGGGCGCGACTATGGCCGATCAAGCGCGGCAGGCGGACGGTGCCGCCATCGATCAGGGGCACGCCCCAGCGCCGGCAGAACACGCCGAACTTCGCCGTCTCCGAGGCGACCCGCATGTCGCACCACAACGCCAGCTCGAGACCGCCCGCGACGGCATAGCCTTCGACCGCGGCGATCACCGGTTTCGACAGAAGATGGCGTGTCGGCCCCATCGGCCCGGGGCCTTCCGGATCGTGCAGGCTGGCCCCTTCGCGGCTGGCCGCGACCTTCAGGTCGTAGCCGGCGCAGAACGTGCCGCCGCGACCGGTCAGGATCGCCACCGCCTGGGCCCCATCGGCGTCGAAAGCGAGGAAGGCCTCGCGCAAGAGCATCGCCGTCTCGGGGTCGACCGCATTGCGCGCCTCGGCAAAACGATCGATCGATACGACGGTAATGGCCCCCTGCTTGTCGACTGCTACCTTGGCCATGGCGGCCTTCCTCCCCCTGCCAGCCCGATCAGCGCCCCTGCATCATGCGCAGCGGCGTATAGACCAGGACGGTGTCGCCCTTCTGGTTCTTCACGACGTTCGAGGTGCGCACCAGCGCCCGTGACGGATCCTTCGACGTCGGCTTGATCTCGGTGACCTCGATCTCGACCCGGATCGTGTCCCCGACATAGGTCGGGCCCTTGATGTCGAAGCCCATCGACAGGAAGGCGAGGCCCGAGCCTTGCAGGGTCGTCGGGATCACCAGCCCTTCGGCCATGGAAAAGACCAGGGCGCCGGGCACGGGGTGCCCGCCGCGCATGGGTGCGTGATGGGCGATGTATTCCCGGTTGGTGAACAACTCCTCGGAAAAGCCACAGAGGGTGACGAAATTGAGCAGGTCGGCCTCGAACAGCGTGCGGCCGTAGGTCTTGAAGCGGTCGCCGATCGCGAGGTCGCGCCAGTTCCAGCCCTCTCCCAGCTGTTTCACCGTCGTCCCCTCAATGGGCGTGCGCGCCGGCGCCGTGGCCGGAGCGGGCGCCTTCGCTCAACACGTAGAGCCTGCTGCAATAGGGGCATTCGATTCGCCCCTCTTCGCCCAGGTTGAGATAGACTTTAGGATGGCCCAGCGCACCGCTTCCGCCGTCGCAGGCGACGCGGTCGGTTTCGACAGTGATGACTTCAAACGGTTCCGTCACGACTTCCTCTCTTTCACGCCGGCGGATGATAGCCGCGGTTGCCGCTCTGGTCATGCCTTCCGCCTGCGCGCCGACCGTCACGCCGGCCGGCAGCACGGTGGGGTCACCGTCCCTGTCGGAAAAGCGCTACCTCGCGGCCGACGGCACGTCCCTGCCGGTCGCCACCTGGCCTGCGGCAAAAGGCGCCCCGAGGGCCGTCATCCTGGGCCTGCACGGGTTCGGCGACTATCGCATGGCGTGGGACGAGCCGGCGACGATCTGGGCCAAGCAAGACATCACCACCTACGCTTACGACCAGCGCGGCTTCGGCGAGAGCCCGACACGCGCGCGCTGGCCGGGAACGGACGCGCTGGTCGGCGACGCGCTTGCCATGCTGGCGCTGGTCAAGGCCAAGCACCCCGGCGTGCCGGTCTATCTCGCCGGCGAGAGCATGGGCGGCGCGGTCGCGCTGGTCGCCGCCGATCGGGGCGCCGACGTCGACGGCCTGATCCTGTCGGCGCCGGCGTTGCGGTCGCGTGACACGTTCGGCCCGGTCGCCAGCGCCGGCCTGTGGTTCTTCGCCCACACGATCCCCTGGATGCCATCGGGCCCGACCTCGATCGACTACCAGCCGACCGACAATCCGAAGACCCTGGACAAGCTGCGCAAGGATCCGATGATGCTGCGCCAGGTGCGGCTCGACATGGGCTACGGGCTGGTCGACCTGATGGACGAGGCCCGGGCCGCGTCGGAGCGCATCAACAAGCCCTACATCATGCTGCACGGGATGGGCGATCGCATCGTGCCGCAGGATCCGGTGCGCACCGCCATCGAGGTCATGCCGCCACGGCCCGATTCGAAGCTCGCCTTCTACAAGAACGGCTACCACCTGCTGCTGCGCGACAAGGAAGGCGACAAGGTCGCCGAGGACGTCGTCGTCTGGATCGGCGACCATCAGGCCGCCCTGCCGTCGGGCGCCGACGTCACACGCTCCTTCCCCGACGTCGCCAACCAATGGGGCTCCAAGCGCGGCCGCCAGGCGCCGACGGTGCTGGAAGGACGAGGCGGCTGACGCTCTGCTCGAGCCCGCCCGGCGACGACCTGCTGTGTGGCCCATCCTTCGAGACGCCGCGCTCTGCGCGGCTCCTTCAGGATGAGGTTGCTCTTGGCACGACGCCCATCAGGGCACCTTCCATGGGCGCCAAAATACAAAAGGACCTCATCCTGAGGGGCACGCCATAGGCGTGCGCCTCGAAGGATGGGATACAGCAAAGGGCCGCCCACCCTTCGAGACCCCACGCTCCGCGGGGCTCCCCAGGGTGAGGTGGTGTTCGAGCACAGGAGGAACGCTTGCCAGGACTCTATTTCGAGGAATTCTACGTCGGTCAGAAGTTCGTGCACGCCATACGGCGCACGGTGACCGACATGGACAACATCCTGTTCACGGCGCTGACGCACAATCCGGCGGCGGTGCATCTCGACCACGAGTACGCCAAG